>NZ_FQVI01000007.1 GCF_900129135.1 Lactonifactor longoviformis DSM 17459 | reverse complement strand
AGTGATAGAAAACCTTGAAAGCATCCATGGAGCCCTGTTAAGAATGAACCGTTCGATTCAGGCAGAGGGAACATTTGGAATCATAAAAAATGACCGCTGGTATAAAAGAATCGTAAGAAGAGGAATCGAATCAGTGCGAATGGAGATATTTCTGGTTTCCATAGGCCATAATCTTTATAAATATCATAATAAGCAGATGAGACGACAGAAAGCAGCCTAAAAAGAAAAAGCAGTAATCTGTGGGGAGGGGGATTTTATGTCCTTTTTTACTCCCAAAAGGTATCTAAATACAATATAAGACCATCGACTATGCCGATGGTCTTATAAAAGGGGCTTTTTTCACAGCCCCCTTTTTCTTTTTAAGCCTGAACGTTTAACGCACCTTTCCACCACTTTCGCTCTCCCAGAAGTTTATTCAGAAGGAAAAACAGGGCATACCCCACGCATCCGCCAAAGGTATTCATGATAAGATCATCCACATCCGCAGAACGCCCGATAAAATATTGTAACGTTTCAATCCCTAATATAAATACCATAACACATAATGCTGTCTTCCACCATTTTCTTACGGAAGGAAATACCACCGGCAGAATAAATCCCATGGGAACCAGCATAACTGCATTCATAAATAATTGTTCTATCATTTTAGCGAATCCCATGAGATAGGTTTCTTTTACCCAGACAAAGGGGACAAGGTTTAAAAAATGATACCCCGGATGAAAGGTTATCCCTCCCATGAAAACAGTGACATAAAGAATACTCAGGATTACCCCGATGAAGCAATAGATAGAGAGATGCCGTACAACAGATCTTTTTCCATATTTCGTTTTGTTATATATATAAGCCGGTAGATAAATCAGAAAGGAAACAACGGCTGTTATTGGAAACACCATTAAAACGTAAAAAATAATCATAGGATATCCCTGCCTTCTTTCATTGTACCTGCAGAGCAGGCCGGTATAGTTCAAGTGTACCAGGTGTACTATTTATATTAGTACACCTGGTACACTTGAACTATACACAATTTATCCTGCAGCGTCAAGAAAGCAGAGAAAATCTTAAGGATATATTCAGAAACTTCAGAATGTATTAAAATATTTTTCCACATGCACTTGTATATATTTTTCTGTACCGACAGAGACATCGACTGAAAATTCGTATAAGCATTCGATAACAGCAATTTTTCTTATAGGCCATTTTAACATATTCCTGTCTAACATCCAGTATTTTATAAAAATAGCGCAGGTAATGTTTCCACTACCTACGCCATTTTCAGCTATTATTTCATCACTAAATTAATAATTTTCTTTGGTACATAAATTTCTTTTATAATATTTCCGGTGAGCTTATCCGCGATTGCCTCTTTGCCCGCTGCAATCGCTTCTTCCTTGGAGCTCTCCGCATTAATGCTGATAACTGCCCTGGTTTTGCCGTTGATCTGCACAGGTACTTCGATTTCATCGTCCTTCATAGCATTCTCATCTGCCTTTGGCCATAAGGTGTGGAAGACTGAGTCTTTGTGGCCATATGCCTCCCAGAGTTCCTCTGTGAGATGGGGTGCAAAAGGAGCCAGAAGCTGAATAAACGTCTCGATGGTCTCTTTGTCAATACCCCCTGTCTTTTTTGCCAGATCAATAAATTTATTATTGTACTCCATAAAACCGGAGATAACAGTGTTCAGACTAAAGCTTTCCAGACGCTGGGTAATGTCATAAACCAGCTTATGGCGCAGCTTTACCATTTCCTTTGTCTCAGCGATGCCGGCTTCTCTGCTGTCCATCGCCAGTTTCCAGAAACGGTTCAGGAAACGGTACACGCCATCGATTCCCCTGTCATCCCATTCCGCGTCCAGTTCCGGGGGACCTACAAACAGTTCATACAGGCGGAGAGAGTCACAGCCGTAATCTCTGACCAAATCATCAGGGGAAACTACATTTCCCTTAGATTTGCTCATCTTAATTCCGTTCTTTCCGGTTATCATCCCCTGATTGAACAGCTTCTGGAATGGCTCGTCAAAATCAATGGCTCCGATGTCGTACAGGAATTTCGTGTAGAAACGTGAATACAGCAAATGGAGCACCGCATGTTCTACGCCTCCGATGTACATATCCACCGGGAGGTATTTGTCTGCCTTTTCCTTGGAGACCAGTTCATTATCATTCTTATTGTCTACATACCGCAGGAAATACCAGGAGGAACCAGCCCACTGCGGCATAGTATTTGTCTCTCTTTTGGCAGGAGCTCCGCATACAGGACAGGTGGTATTCACCCACTCGTCAATAGCTGCCAGAGGAGATTCCCCGGTCCCTGTGGGCTCATAAGAATCCACCGCAGGCAGAGTCAGCGGCAGCTGCTCTTCCGGAACAGGAACATTTCCGCAGTGAGGACAATGGATAATAGGAATCGGCTCTCCCCAATAACGCTGGCGGGAAAATACCCAGTCACGGAGCTTATAGTTTACTGTCTTCTTTCCAATTCCCATGTTTTCGATCATCACAGGAGCTTCCTGCTTCAGAACAGCGGATTCCATGCCATTCCATTCACCGGAGTTGATCATGGTTCCAGAAGCCTCCGTGTAGGCCTCTGTCATATGCTCAATTTCTTTGCCGTCTTTTGCAATAACCTGGACAATCGGAATATTGAACTTTGTTGCAAACTCAAAGTCCCGGTCATCGTGGGCAGGTACGCACATAATGGCTCCGGTTCCGTAGTCTGCAAGCACATAGTCTGAGAGCCAAATCGGGGTTTTTGCCCCATTCAGGGGATTAACCGCATAGCTGCCTGTGAAAACACCTGTCTTTTCTTTGTCCTGCAGACGATCCACGTTTGATTTCATAGAAGCATCGTAAATATATTTTTCAACCGCTTCCTTTGTCTCGGCAGTTGCGAGGGAAGCTGCCAGCTTGTGCTCCGGAGCCAGAACCATAAAGGTAGCGCCATGAAGGGTATCCGGTCTGGTGGTGTACACTGTAATTTTCTCATCCCTGCCTTCAACGGGGAAGTCAACCTCCGCGCCATAGGATTTGCCAATCCAGTCGGACTGCATCTTTTTAACTTTCTCCGGCCAGTCCAGTTTGTCCAAATCACTTAAGAGACGATCTGCATATTTTGTAATCCGCAGCATCCACTGGCGGAGATTTTTTTTGGTTACCGTTGCTCCGCAGCGCTCACAGCATCCGTTGACAACCTCCTCATTCGCCAGTCCAGTCTTACAGGACGGGCACCAGTTGATAGGGAACTCCTTTTCATAAGCCAGGCCTTCCTTAAACATTTTCACAAAAATCCACTGGGTCCATTTATAAAAATTAGGATCTGTGGTATTTACTTCTCTGTCCCAGTCGTAGATTGCAGCAATATCATTGATCTGCTTTTTGATATTTGCAACATTCTCTGCCGTGGATTTCGCGGGATGTACGCCCATCTTTATGGCATAGTTCTCTGCGGGAAGTCCAAAAGCATCCCATCCCATGGGATGGATCAGGTAGTATCCCTGCATCATTTTATAACGGCTCCATACATCAGAGATCACGTAGCCTCTCCAATGACCTACATGGAGGCCATTTCCGGAAGGATATGGGAACATATCCAGACAATAATATTTGGGTTTTTGGCCGTCATCCACGTTTACCGGTTTTTCTTCCCAGTTTTTTCTCCACTTCTGCTCGATTGCCTTATGATTATAAGGTGTAGCCATGTTTCTTTCCTCCTACATATATGTGATTTGGTACAAAAAACCCTTCCGTGTCTATGCCCTATAAGACCATAGAGACGAAAGGGTTAACATTCCGTGGTACCACTCTACTTCATCCCCAGAGGGATGCACTCGTTCTTCTGTAACGGGAAGTTCCCGCTCTGACCTACTGAAAGTATGCGTTCAGCCAGAGAACTCTGAGGCGAGTTGGGAGTTCTTCACTGCTGCCTTTCACCTGCCGGCAGCTCTCTGAAAGCTGAGAGACTCTTACTGCTCCTCTTCTGCGTTTTTGTCTTATTGACTAACTGTTATTCTACCCAGAACGGGAAAATTTGTCAAGGGGATGCAGGAAATTCTCTGTTTTACTCCATAATTTGAATGGTAACCGTCGTGCCCTCTTCCCTGGAGGATGCATAACTCATCTTCCATCTGTGCAGTTTGATTATATCATAACACAGGGCTATGCCAAACCCATTGTTCTTGACTGTCTCCCGGGGCCACCGATGGTTTTTATTCAGATACCTGAGCTCTTCTTCCCCTATCTCTTTTCCGTCATTCCAGACTGTAATGTATTTGCCCTTTCCGGTGAGTTTCACCCGTTCGCCTGCTCTCTTCCCATTGGAAATCAAGTTTTGAAACAGACATTTTATTAGATTCGGATCCCCTGTGATCGAAATAATATCATTCTCTGTCTCCAGTCCCTCATAACTTTCTTTCAGCTCCTGAAATAAAGTATCTGCATTTATCTCCAAACAGCGGATGGTGCCTTCTCTAAGGTTTCCCATGATCAAAAGTCTGTCTACCCGTTCCGCCAGCGTGCGGGCTTCTTTTACAATCTGCTGGCCTGCAAAAAAGCAATCCTCCCCGCATATGTTTCCCATCTGGACATACTGCCCATAACCCTGGATCACGGTAAGAGGATTTCTCAGCTCATGAGCAATATGATTGACCGGCTTATAAATTTTTTTCATTGTTATATACAGCATTGTACCAATAATGGCTGCAAGCATAAGACTGACACAGGCAAGACCGGCGAGACGCTCTTTTTGTTCTTTATATACCTGACTGATATCCTCCATGTAAATAATTTCATAAAATTTCCCCTGAATCTCTTCTGTATCATGGAGCAGAACATATTTGCGGCCGCTGTACGTTACAATATCCGCACTGTATGAAAACTTCAGATCCGCGGGAACATAGTTTACAATGCTCTCACCATTTGCTAAGACAGTCATCCTGGCATTCCCTGTGTAATATCCTCTGCAGATATATTTGATCTGTTCATTGATATCCGATGTATCCTCAAACTCTGATACTGCATAGGCAAACCGCTGTTCTCCCATAAGGGCCATCTCCATCCACCGCTCCAGGTCATTTTGAAACAGCACCTGGGACAGGCAGAAAAGACCTGTATTCAGTACCAGTAAAAATAACAGGAAGGTAATCAGATAGTTTTTTTTCCATAGCTGCATCCTATACCTCCAGACGGTATCCATACTTAAAGATGGTTTTTATCTGCTGTTCCAGTCCCAATTTTCTTCTGATGCGCTGAATATGTACGTCTACAGTTCTGTCGTCACCGAAGTAATCCATTCCCCAGGCCAGATCAAGAAGCTGGGATCTGGAGAGTGCTATATTTTTATTGACAATTAAAGCCTGCAGAAGCCGAAACTCTCTGTTGGTCAGCACCACTTCTTTCCCCCTTCGATATACCACATGTTCTTCTAGGTTAACCTGAAGATCCTTCAGATAAAATAGTTTCTCTTCTTTATGAAATCTCCGCAAAACCACCTGTACCCGTGCAATCAGCTCTTCCATAGCAAATGGCTTTACAATATAGTCCTCTGCTCCGCTGTTCAGTCCCCGCACCCGGTCAGGTACCTGGTCCCTCGCCGTCACATAGATGACAGGCAGATCCCTCATCTCTTTGATCACCTGAAATCCATCCATATCCGGCAGATTGATATCCAATAATACCAAGTCTATCCTGCACCCGTTGTCCTGTGCCAGCTGCACCCCTTCCCGCCCTGTGTATGCCTGCAGGCAATGGTGCCCTGTCATTGTCAGAGTCCGTCGGATTAATTCATTAATCCCGCTCTCGTCTTCTACAATTAATATTTCTGCCACATTGGTTACCTTTCCGCACTGTCTTTTTCTTTTATTTGGGATGATCTGAGGTCTCGTAAGCCAATTCCCCGATCTTGATCAGGTCTTCCAGGGATAAATCCGATACTTTCAGCAGTGACGCATCCAGCCCCAGGGTCTCACAGTATTTTTTGATTACCTGTCCGCCTCCGTCAAAGGCATAGACATCGCTGATATACACCTCCAAAGTAAAGACTCCTTCTTTTGCATTCTCCGAAAGAAGGGGGTTGTCCCCCAAATCCTTTTTCAGATTCAGCGCCTCCTCATAATTTCTCATATCTTTGGTGATATCTTTCATCGTAACTGTCTCGTAGTCCAGTCCAAAATGGGTGCATACCTCTTTTACAATCTCCTGGTCCTCTACCGCATCCCGGTACAGAGTACTGTCATTCCAGCCCCGATAATAGGGAATCTCCTCTATTACGCCCTCGGTCAGCGATTCCGAAGCTTCTTCCGCCACTCTGCGCTCCGCAAGATTCTGGCCATATACAGCCAGGATACCCGCTGTTCCTGTCACTCCCAGAGCTGCTGCCGCTGCAATAATAATTACTTTATGCTTTCTCCATCTTTCATTCCTCATAAACAGTCCTCCTTATATCCTATCTGGTTTCCTTCTTCTCTTTCAGTGTAAGGAAGACTTATTGCAGACTTATTACAGGAGAGGAAAAACATACACTTAATTATCATTTTTCAGAACCTCCATGGATAAGATCAGATAGATTCTGTTTTTAGGATCATCCAAATCCATACATAAAAAACGCCGGATCCGCCTGAGCCGTTCCAAAAAGGTTGTCCGGTGAATAAACAGGACTTCTGCAGCTCTGCTTGTATTGCACTTTTCCCTGTAATACGTTTCCAGGGTCTGCAGATAAAAGGTCTTGTTCTGCCTGTCATATTCCTTCATGCGCAGAAGGCCTTCCGGCACCAGTTCCTTCGGGGAAAGACTGCCTGTACAGTTGTAAATCATATAGTCCAGACAGTATTCCTCAAAGTCATAATACCATTTGGTAGGGTCTTTCTTTTCTCCCGTCTCAAGCGCTGCGACCGCTTGAAGATAAGAGGCTCTGATATTGCGGATTCCCGCCGCAGCCCTCCCTTTACCTGTCTTCAGATAGTTCTCCCGAATAAAGATCCGCAATTGTTCCTCTGCCGATTCCCTGCCGCGGCCCAGAAGTGTTTGATTTACTATTGTTACAAGACAGTCTTCATATTCCAGCCCGTACGCATGCTGAAATACGTGTTCCACCTGCGTGCACTGGCTCCCCACAAAGCGGTACTTTTTTTCCAGCTCTGTAATCTTCAAGCAGTAAACCTGATAGCTGTGATCCTCCTCCCATTGCAGAGCGTCCAGCACAAGCTGAAGGCTCTCCCGATGTGTTTCTTTCCCTGTTATCAAACCTTTCAGGACAGCCGTTTTCTCCTCCTGATTCTGACACAGCTGCATATAGTTTTGGTCATAATACAGGCGGATATATTCTCCCAGATATTCTAACAAAAAGCGGTCACTCTCACGAAACAAAACCCGGCTTTCCTGGAGATTGAGACCAAGGGTATAATTTCCCCCGCACCGCACTCTGTAGCTGAGATTACGGTACGGCAGAAATTTACTTTGATACAGGAAAGCCGAGCTGCTGTTCCATAATTTTTGAAATTCTGTCTCAAAGCGGAAGCTGCACATAACATCCTGGCTGACGGTATCTGTCTCCTTTTCTCCTGATTCCAAACCGGTTAATGCTAAAAAGCGGTAATCCTGATCGCACAGAAACAAAGGATTCTCAAAAATTCCTCTGCACGCATCTATCATACTTTGTATATTTTTGCGCTTATTGATACAATTCTGCATTTCCTCTTCCCAGGCGCTGTATTTTTCAAAAATCTCCAGGATATAGTTCAGGTATGCCTCTGTCCCCTGTTCCATGACTGCCAGAACCGTCCCCTCCCGGGAATTGTAAGAGAGAGGAAGTTCCTCCAGTCTGCCTGGATAAAGCAGACAGCTTCCTTTTTTCATCTCCGGCATCTCTTCCAGTGTTTCCTTTGAAGCTATATACAAATATCCGGCTTCCAGAAAATGCTCTCCCTGGTACATACGTACCTTTGAGAGAAGAGGCTTGTGATAGCCTTCTCCTTCCACAACGCCGGCCAGCCGGCCTTCCAGCTCTTCCTTTATTAAACATGCACTTAGTCTCATCCGTATTCTCACCTTATCTTATATCTTTCTCAATTATACTTCCTGATGCCAAAGCTTTCAACGTTTTTACTTTTGAATACTACAAATTGATGTGCCGTTCATCAAAATCCGCTCTGTTTTGCGGATAGAAAAAATGGCGAAAAGCTTCTACTATTATAATAAAAAACAGATAGGGAGGCAGCTGCATGAATGCAAAAGAAAACCTGATTCGTACACTTACCGTAGACCATCCTCAATGGGTTCCTGATATGCTGAAAGATTTTCGTTATCTGATTGGTCAGGCTGAAATTGGAGAAATGGAAGAAAATGATTATGACTGGTTCGGGGTTCATTGGACCTCATCCGCCGACGGACCCGGTATGCCGGCCCCCACTCCGGGCAGAGAAGTTTTAACGGATATCACCGATTGGAAAAATACTGTTAAATTTCCGGATCTGGATGCTGTAGACTGGGATTTCATTGCTGAAAAGTGGGGTGTTCTGAAGGATCGGGACACGGTGGCGAATTACTATCTCATTCCCCAGGGTATCTTTGAACGGACCCACGCGCTGATGGGCTTTGAGCAGGCATTGATTGCCTTATATGAAGAACCCGAAGCATATGAAGAACTTGTGGAAGCCATCACCTGTTATAAAATCAAGCTATACCAGAAGCTTATAGATCATATGGGCGCGGACGCCATTGCACACAGCGATGATTTTGGCACACAAATCAGTACTTTTATATCCCCGGCAATCTTCCGCAGACTTTTCAAACCCCGTCTGAAACGGATTGCAGATGCGATCCATGAGAAGGGATGTATTGCTATTATGCACAGCTGCGGAAAAGTGGATACTTTGGTGGATGATTTTGTAGAGTGCGGTTTTGACGGCTGGGAGCCCTGTATGGTATGCAATGATCTGGACAGTCTTGTAGAAAAGCACGGGCAGCACTTTTCCTTCAGCGGAGGGCTGAATTCCCAGGCACTGAATGTTCCATCCACTGCAGAGGAAGACATACGGGAAGAGCTTCAAAGGCGGATCGGGCAGCTGGGCCGTTTTGGGGGCTATGTACCCGCATATGTATTGCTGGAGCCCAGATTCTACGACGTCTGCTCTGAGGAACTAAAAAAATATAAAATAAGGTAAGGTAAAACCGGCGATATGCCCTCTTTTAGAAGTGATATGCCCCTTGTCAAGTAGACAAGTAAAATATCTAAAATTAAGTGCTGATGAATGGCCACACCGTTTCAAGTGTGGTCATTTTTCTATGCACACCATTTCTCTTTATATTTCTCAATTCGCTTGTTCTTTGCTATAGGATACTCTGTTGGTTCATCCGAAGTTAATGCTTCAATCCGTACCTCCAATGGTGACTTGCACTGATATCTGTCCTGGGGGCGTTCTTTACTGTAAAATCGTATATAGTCCTTAATTGCAAAGCGTAAGGACGTTTCATCTGTTATCTCATACATTTGATACATCTCGGTCTTGAGGATACCCCAGAATCCCTCTGTGGGGCCATTATCAATGCAATGCCCTACTCTTGTCATCGACTGTTCCATTTTCTGTTCTTTCAGTTTTCTTTGAAATAACCTACTTGTATACTGGAATCCTCTGTCGCTGTGAAAGAGCGGCCTTGCACCTGGATTGGCAGCAATTGCTTTATCAAATGTTTTAAATACCAGTTGATTGTTATTCTTGCAGCTGATCACATAGGAAACCGGGTATCGGTCATATAGATCCAAGATCGCACTTAAATATAGTTTCTTCTTCTTTCCCGGAACTTTGAACTCCGTGACATCTGTTACCCATTTCTGGTTTGGAGCCTCTGTATAGAACTCTCTCTTTAACTTATTTTCCGCTGTTGTTTCTGGAGTGGATGCTCTATATTTCTTCTTTTTCTTTCTGATGACAGCATGAATATTCAGCTTTTTCATGATCCTATGTACTCGCTTAGGACTATAACAAGTATGGTTGAAATGATTGATCCATGATGCCATTCTGCGGTAACCAAGGATGTGACGGAACCGTTCATCATACTCTTTGATCAGCTCAGCCAGCTTTTGGTTTTCCTGCTCCTGCACAGGAATGTCCCGGTGCAGCCATTTATAGTATCCGGCTCTGGAAATCCCAAGCTGCTTACACATCCAGTTTATACTCCACTTCTTATCTTCATAGAAGTGCTTCACCGCCAGATATTTTGATCCGTAACGTACTTTTCCAATCCTCACATCCCTTCGAATTCTTTCACTTTTTTTAACAATTCGACCACCATATCTTTTTCTTCAAGCTGGCGTTTCAGACGTAGATTTTCACGCCGTAAACGCTCTAGCTCATCGACTTCACCGTCTGTTTTGTGATGACCACGCCTGTCTGACAGCCCATCTTCCCCGTCAGCATCATATTTCTTTACCCAGGAATAGACCTGGCTGTATGAAACATCATATAAACTGGCTGTTTCCTTGTAATTGCGATTATGTTCAATACAGTATCGAACGATTTCCATGCGTTCATCTATCGTTGTTTTCCTGCGTGCCTCTGCCATATAGACCTCCCGTTTCGGATTATAATCCTTAAGTTCTCTATTGGCATTATACATGCAAATCCAGTCTCGCAAAACCTTTCGGCTTGAAATATTGTATTTTGCAACAATGTCATCCACACTTCCTTGTCCGGACAAAACGGCTTCGGCGCACAAGATTTTGAACTCTGATGAATAGGGGGCGTTACCTTTTCTATTTTGAAAGGCAGACAAACCATGCTGCCTGTATTTAGCAATCCATTCACTTAGTTGTGTGCTGCCGATCTGATATTTAGCTGCCAGAGAATCATATGAGCCTAAACCGTCAAGATACTCTTGAGAAACCATTGCTCTGAACTCTGGCGTATGCGGTGATTTGGACATGAAAATACCTCCTAAGTAGACTTTTGTTATTTACTTTGTCTACTTAAGAGGCATCATATCAAAGCATATCGCCGGTTATTTTATTCTATCACTATGACTGTATTGGCAGGTGAACCTTCAGAATATTCCAGAGAAATGGTATCACCGATGTCATACCCTATGATCTGCGGAAAATCTACAACAGGAACATCAAAGATTCCCTCCTTGCCGGTCAGCGTTATATAGAAATGGGAATTCCCGTCAATAACTGCCTGGGCCATCTTCTCTATGGCACCGCTTACCTTTAGATTATCACTTCCTCCGGCATTGGAGATGCCCATCCCGGAGAGCAGCTTCGTGTATTGTTTCTGACACTCGGCCACAGTATCCCCTATAGCAACATTCTGATACTTCTGTATATTAACCATCGCATACTTTTTCACCAGTCCCGCCTCATCCTTCAGAGCCATAAAGTACGTAGGCTCATTGCTGATGTTCAGCAGAAGTGGGAAGGTTGCTTTATATCCCAGATTCTGCACCTGCCCCTGGGCAGAGTCCATAGCTGAGTACTCTTCCGCGCCGCTTACCGGGTAATATCTGGTTTCCATTGTTCTCTGATTCATGAGCACAAAGGCAACGTTAGAGCGATCCCCTGTGACAGAGGTAATGCCGGTATATACCCATACATCGTCATCCATGGCGATATAGTTAAACCCTTCTGTTGTTTTCAGGCATCCCTTCTGTCCTAATACACTGTTCAGAAAACCATTTTTCAGAGTACCATGATAATTGTACAGCTGAATCAGCAGCTCTGCCGGATAGACCCGGTCTACCCAGGTCGGACATTCATCCACAGGTACATCCACCGTCTCCCCGGTGACTGCATTGCACAGCACTACTCTTCCGATGGTCTGGCCGCCAAACAAGCCGATATTAAATTTTTTCACCGGACAGATCCAGTATGGCGTCCCTGTCTCGTCGATCTCAAAGCTCAGCTGATCGAACATATACGTAGGGTAGCGGAAACGCAGGTGCCTGTAAATATTTCTGTTAAAATACTCAGACATAGAATATTTAATGCCTTCATTGAGCTTGACCAGCTCTGTGTTCTGTGTGGTCATGTCAATGGTGATATAGGCCGGAATTCCGGCTTTTTGGTTGGTCAGCCACTTAATGGGGCTGGCATATTCCAAAGGTGTCACACGGACAGGCTTTCCCTGATAATTAATCTGTGAATACAGATCACTCACCTGAAACTGGGAAACCATATCTACCATACTTCCCATTTTACGGTTGCCCAGCAGCACCGCAGAATCCTTATCAAGAAGAGGAATTCTGTCAAAATCTGCCTGCTCAATATCCTCTGCAAAATCTCCTTCGGTCTGTGTGATTAATTTCTGATACTTTTGGGCATTTACAATGGGGGAAGAAAGAACCGATCCAATCAGGTAAATAACAGCGATCAGAATGATTACCCCGAGGCCAAATTTAATAATCTTGTTTTCTTTAATATCTTTGACGCTGTGAAAGCTGCTTCTTCTGCGGAGCCCGTAAATCACCAGAATCACTGCTACCACTGCTGCCAGGAAAAACCAGAATCCACTTTCGTGGATATTGATCGCCGGCAGTGTGACATAATAATAAATGCCCGCTAAAATGATAACTGCCAGGACAGCTATTATCTTACTTTTTTTTGTACTCATAGTATAGTCTCCTTCTTATGACTTTGATTGTTATTCTAGCAACTTTCCGGGGTAAATTCAACGGTTTTCGAAAAAAAGAAGGCAATCCTCTTCACAGAAGCCGGACTGCCTTCTCTTGCCCTTTCTTTAAAACAGCTTTTTAACCTGCATTAGTTATCTTCAGAATCTGTCAGATGGCTGGCTCTTGCTTCAATTTCCTTCTCCTGAATGTCGGAGGGAGCCTGCTCATAGCGGGCAAATTCATAGGAGAAGTCCCCGCTTCCGCCGGTCATGGATCTGAGATCTGTGGAATATCCATAGATGGACAGCATCGGCACATCTGCCTCAATCACCTGATTGCCGTTTTTATCCGGATTCATCCCCAGCACACGGCCTCTTCTCTTGTTGAGATCACCCATGACATCACCGGTAAATCTGTCGGGAACCGTTACCTTCATGGATACAATAGGCTCCAGAAGAACAGGAGATGCGTCCATAAATCCTTTTTTAAATGCCATGATGGTTGCCATCTTAAATGCCATCTCCGAAGAGTCTACGGTGTGATAAGAGCCGTCATACAGAATTGCTTTCACTCCCACAACAGGATAAGCGGCAAGAGGACCCTTCAGCACACATTCCTGCATACCTTTTTCCACTGCCGGGAAGTAATTCTTGGGAACTGCGCCTCCCACAACGATCTGTTCAAATACGAACGGAGTCTCCAGGTCTCCCGACGGTTCAAATTTCATCTTAACATGCCCGTACTGGCCGTGACCGCCGGACTGCTTTTTATACTTGCCTTCCACATCCGACATCTTTCGGATGGTTTCCCTGAAAGGTACTTTCGGCTTGGTAAGCTCGATCTCTACCCTGTACTGTTCTTTCAATTTACTCTGAATTATGTCCAGATGCTGGTCACCCATACCATAGAGAAGCGTCTGGCGATTGGCCGAATCATTCACAACCCTCATCGTAAGATCTTCCTGCATCATTTTGCCGAAGGCCTGGGAGATCTTATCCACATCCCCCTTATTCTTTGCTTTATAGCGTTTGTATGTGTACGGCACAGAGATCTCGGGTTTGCCGTATACCACGGGGGTTGCCTTGGTTGCCAGTGAGTCCCCGGTAACTAATGTATTAGCTTTGCCGATAGCGCCGATGTCTCCGGCATGAAGCTCCGGAACCTCAATGGGTTTATTGCCTTCCAGTACATATAATTTATTCAGTTTCTCTTCGGCGTCTTTTTCCACGTTATAGAGCGTGTCGTCTGATTTGATAACCCCTGAACACACTTTAATCAGAGAGTATTTTCCGATGAACGGGTCTACAATTGTTTTAAACACTCTGGCGGTTTTTGCTTTGGCAAAATCGTAATTCGCCTCATAGATTTCGTTGTTCTTCTTATTGATGCCTGCAACCTCTCTCTGATCGGGGCCCGGGAAGTATCCGCAGATATCGTCCAGCAGATTAGACACCCCCTGCAGATTAATGGTGGAACCCATACATACAGGTACAATGCTTCCGTCGCATACATTCATCTTCAGAGCTGCGGAAATCTCTGCAATGGAGAATTCTTCCCCGCCAAAATACCGGTCCATAAACTCTTCACTGATCTCTGCCACAGATTCCATCAGTGTTTCCCTGTATTTGTCCAGGTATTCCTGAGAGTAATCGGGCACCGGGCACTCTGTTTTCTTATCTTTTTCAACATAGCGCCTTCCGGCCTGTTTTACTACGTTTACATATCCTACAAATTTGCCGTCTTCACGGATCGGGAAGTGTATCGGTGCAATCTTCTTGCCGTAAAGTTCTGTCAGATCCTCAACTACCTGGCGGTAGCTGACATCATCTACATCCATTTCCGTTACAAAGAACATACGGGGAAGTTTATATTTTTCACATAAGTCCCACGCTTTTTGGGTTCCAACCTGAACCCCTGACTTTCCGGACACTACAATAATGGCAGCACCTGCAGCACTTACCGCTTCTTCCACTTCTCCCACAAAGTCAAAATATCCGGGGGTATCCAGAATATTAACTTTATTCTTGCCCCACACAATGGGCACTAATGATGTAGAAATGGAAAAATGACGTTTGATTTCTTCTTTATCAAAATCGCTGACAGTATTGCCATCGTCTACCTTCCCAAGGCGGTTTGTAATTCCTGACAGGTAAGCCATTGCCTCTGTTAAACTAGTCTTTCCGGCGCCTCCATGACCCAGCAGGACCACATTTCTTATTCGGTCTGTTCTAAAAACGTCCATATGTAATACCTCCCATTTATTAATATGTGTATATTTTACTAAAAAAAATGAGATAATTCAAGTAATTTATTCACTTTTAACAATGAATATTCGATTTTCTTTCAGAATCTTCTTTATATATCTTCGCTTTAAAGCGCAACGCTTTAAAGCAATAAATCGTTGACAATTACCGACACTTGCTTTACAATAAGAAAAGCGGTCAGAAATGACTCTTACACCTAAATGACTGCCGTACGATGAGACCGTGCGGACACCCGCGGGACCCCTGTCGCTGACCGTCCCGGGGGAAGTAAATGAATGGAACTAAAGGGAGATATGAACTATGATTATCGTTATGAAACCAAACGCTACGGATTCGGCCATCAATGACGTCATACAGAGAGTTCAGGAAAATGGCCTGGAAACCCACCTGTCAAAAGGAAAACAAGTTACTATCATCGGATGTGTGGGAGACAAGACACGTCTGGCAGACAAAAATATAGAGATCATGCCCTATGTAGACAAGCTTGTCCCGGTCACAGAGAGCTATAAACTGACAAATAAGAAGTTTCATCCCTCTCCTACTTCGGTATCTGTGGACGGATGGGCTATCGGCCCGGAAACCCTCACAATCATGGCAGGTCCCTGCGCAGTGGAGACAGAAGAACAGCTTCTTGCCATCGCACATGCGGTAAAGGAATCGGGGGCCCAGTTTGTCAGGGGCGGTGCTTACAAGCCCAGAACCAGCCCCTACTCGTTCCAGGGACTGGAGGAAGAGGGCCTGAAATATATGCAGACGGCAAAAAAAGAAACCGGACTGCGCACCATCTGTGAAGTGATCAGTGAAGATGCTATTAATGCCGCCGTAAAGTATGTGGATATGATACAGATCGGAGCACGCAACATGCAGAACTTTCAGCTGCTGAAGGAAGCCGGAAAGTCCGGGCTGCCGGTACTTTTAAAGAGAGGACTCGCCGCCACCATTGACGAGTGGCTGAACGCTGCGGAATATATCATTGCAGAGGGCAATCCCAATGTAGTTCTCTGCGAGAGAGGAATCCGTACCTTTGAGACTGCTACCAGAAATACGCTGGACATCAGTGCGGTGCCTGTATTAAAGGAAAAAACCCACCTTCCGGTCATTGTAGATCCCAGCCATGCGACCGGGGTATACAGCTATGTGCCGCCTCTGGCAAAAGCTGCCGTAGCCTGCGGAGCCGACGGACTAATGATTGAAGTGCACAACGATCCGGCACATGCCATGTCAGATGGCCCCCAGTCCCTCACCTTTGAGAACTTCCGGGAGCTTTCCGCGGAATTACAGCCCTATGTTTCGCTTGCGGGGAGGAAACTGTAATGGAACCCGCAGCTGCCGGCTTTATCGGCCTGGGACTGATCGGAGGATCCATTGCAAAAGCGCTGAAAAAGTTTTATCCCCAGTGCAGAATCTATGCCTATGACAAAGATGAGCTGTCCCTGAAAAAGGCCGAGGAAGAAGGCATCGTAGATGTCATCTGCCGGGAACAGGACGCAGGTATCAGTGAGTGCTCCATTATCTTCCTGTGTGCCCCTGTTTCCGCAAATATTTCTTACCTGAGGAGCCTGAAATCGATCCTTCGTCCGGAATGCATTCTCACGGATGTAGGCAGTGTAAAAGGAGACATTCACAAAGTTGTGAAGGCACTGAAGCTGGAGGAGTATTTTATCGGAGGCCATCCCATGGCCGGATCTGAAAAGTCAGGATACCAGAATTCTTCGGATCACCTGATAGAGAATGCCTATTTTATCCTAACACCCTCAGAGGGCGTAAGCCTTCAGAAGATCAGCGATTATTCTGAATTGGTGAACTCACTGGGCGCTATTCCCATGATTCTCACCTGGGAGGAGCATGATTATATCACAGCAGCAATCAGCCACCTTCCCCACGTTGTGGCATCGTCTCTGGTGAATCTTGTGGAACATCTGGATTCCTCTGATGAGCATATGAAAATGATTGCCGCAGGAGGTTTCAAAGATATTACGAGAATTGCCTCTTCTTCCCCTGTTATGTGGGAGCAGATCTGCCTTACCAATCAGGATAACATCTCCAGGGTACTGGATGAATATATCCGCATGATAGTACAGGCGAAATATCTAATCGATCAGGGAGACAGCGATGGTCTTTACCAGATGTTTTCGAATTCCAGAGACTACAGGAATTCTTTGGATTCCTCCCCTCTGGGTCCCATCAAAAAGGCTTATATTCTCTACTGTGATATTGTGGATGAGACCGGTGCCATTGCCACCATCGCAACAACTCTGGCTATGAATCAGATTAGTATTAAAAATATTGGTATTGTACACAACAGGGAGTTTGAAGAAGGAGTTCTCAAGATTGAATTTTATCAGGAAGACGCCATGATCAGTGCGGCGGAACTCCTGAGAAAACGTAATTATATCATTTATGAACGATAATTTTGTACTTAGGAGGGACTTATGAATATCAAGAAACTTACCTCTCCGCTTCGGGGAGAATTGAATGTCCCGGGAGATAAATCCATTTCCCACAGAGCCATAATGCTGGGGGCAATATCAATGGGCACTACCTCTGTCACAAACTTTCTTCAGGGGGCAGACTGCCTTTCTACCATCTCCTGTTTCCGCAAAATGGGAATATCTATAGAGACGGAACAGGAAGAGATTCTGGTGAAGGGGAAAGGACTGCACGGTCTTTCCAGACCTGACACAGTTTTAGACGTGGGGAACAGCGGAACCACCACCCGTCTTCTGGCCGGCATATTGGCCGGCCAGAAGTTTGACAGTGATCTCACTGGGGATGAATCCATACAATCCCGGCCAATGAAAAGGATTATTCGCCCCCTCGCGCAGATGGGAGCCGGTATAACCAGCGTCCGCGGCAATGGATGTGCTCCTCTTCATATAGAAGGACGCTCCTTAAAGGGAATCCATTATGACTCTCCTGTGGCATCTGCTCAGGTGAAATCCTGTGTGCTTCTTGCGGGACTTTATGCGGATGATATTACCAGTGTCACTGAGCCTTATCTCTCCAGAAATCATTCAGAGATTATGCTGGATTACTTTGGAGCCACCCTCACCGCGGAGGATACCACAGTAACCATCTATCCGGATCCCATTCTGGAAGGCCAGAAAGTATCTGTTCCCGGAGATATCTCATCCGCCGCCTATTTTATCGGAGCCGCCCTTCTGATACCAGGGTCAGAGATATTGATCCGCAATGTAGGGGTGAATCCTACCCGAAACGGCATCCTGCGGGTGTGTGAAAAAATGGGCGCGGATATCACGCTTATGAATGTATCTGCGGAGGAAGGTGAGCCCACTGCCGATATCCTGGTACGGCACAGTCGTCTGCACGGCATTACCATAGACGGTTCCATCATCCCCTCCCTGATCGACGAGATTCCTGTGATTGCGGTTCTGGCCGCGTTTGCCCAGGGTGAAACTGTAATAAGGGATGCGCAGGAATTAAAAGTAAAGGAATCCAACCGTATTGATGTAGTGGTCAGCAATCTAAAGGCCATGGGAGCAGATGTCACGGCAACAGATGACGGTATGATAATCCGGGGAGGACAGCCTTTAACAGGCACCCTTATTGATACAAAAAGAGACCATCGGATCGCCATGGCCTTTGCAGTGGCCGGACTGGCGGCAAAGGGAGAGACACAGCTTCTGAACGGAGAGTGTGTCACCATCTCTTACCCCGGGTTCTATCAAGATCTGGCCGCGCTCTCCAGATAAACTAATTTAGATATATCCGTCCTTCTCAGCGGGAAGAGAGTGCTGTATTCCACTCCCCTCCCGTTTTTCATTGAGAAATACTGACAGCATCTTTGCAATAAAGCTAAGCGCATAAATCTGATCCTTCAGCCAGAATCTTTTTATTTTACAGTCGTCAAAGCCTACAAATCCCGCGAATGCCCCATTTCTTCTGATTTCGCACTGCAGCAGGGACTGAATCCCCTGTGCTTTGAACATCTCCCGGTACCTCTCAGACAGCTGTTCCACATCAGGACAGTAAAACACTCCCTCCTCGTTAAACAGGGACATATAGTGCTCCCGTCCCCCAAGATTATCATACGAATAGTTCTGAAGTTTGTCCTTCTGAGATTCTATCCCTTCATTGCACCATTCAAAGGTATTGCTGGTGCTTCTTCCGTCCCTGCTGTCCTCAAAAATATAGGTGCGGCTTGCCGCAAATTCTCTTCCTACCATTTTCAGAATACAGGCAATCGCATCTTCCGGGGCAACGGATTCGTATAAAATGGTAAACGCATCTTCAATCAGACGGTACATCACCTGTGCCGGCGCTGTCTCTGATTCGATCAAAGTGTTGACCGTCGGCTTAACGGCCGGCATATTAAAGGGACAGTTCAAAATAGCAGGGGAATAAAATGAATATGTATTTTTACCTCTTTTTTTCGCATCATACAGAGCCACATCACTGTGATGGAATAAGGTTTCAAAGTCTGTACCGTCCTCTGGATAGATCCCAATGCCTACGCTGCAGGAAGGCGTATAGGATATGGCATTTTCACGAAACAGCCGGTGGGATGCCTCAATAATCTTACGAGCCCTTATACTTGCTGCCTTTTGGGGGGCATTTTCCATAAAAATCAGAAACTCATCTCCGCCTATGCGGCAGATAATATCCAGATCCCGAAACAGCTGAAGTAGTTCTCCGGCAAATTCCTGAAGCACAACATCACCGAACATATGCCCATAGGTATCGTTGATCATCTTAAAATTATCCAAATCAATGATCATCATAGCGGCCGAAGTGCCTTTTGCCTTGTCATTGAGAAGCTCTTCAATTCGTTTCCTTCCTGAGCCTTTATTATAAAGCTTTGTCAGTCCGTCCCTTTGCGCCTCATCCAAAAGGATCTGGGAAGCACGCTTTTCCTCATCAATATCTGTGACTACTCCCACCGTCTTAAAGGGGCGGCCTGCGCTGTCAAACTGGGCAGCTGCCCGTATTTTGCACCACCGGTACCTGCCGCCTGCATCTGCCACCCGGAATTCTATCTCGGAGTAAGGAATACCGCTTTTCATATCGTGAATCAGCTGGGTGAAACAGGTCTGATCTTTTGGATGTAAGTGAGGGGCTTTTGGAATTTTCTTTGTTGCCCCCTCCCTGACCGGCTGATAACCAAATTTCTTTTCCCAGTTATTTGAATAGGAGACCGTATCATGTTCTATATCCCACTCAAAAATAATGTCATTGGACCGTTCCATAATAATCTGATGACGCTCCAGGGTGAGGCGCAGCTCTTCCTGTGCTTTTTTCAGCTGGGTAATGTCAACCAGAACATAAAGGAAATACTCTTCTTCCCCGGTTCTGCTCATCAGGCATCGTTTGTCCAGGACCCACAAAGTGGATCCGTCTTTTGCAGTGATACGGTATTCCAGTTCAGCAAAGTTACCTTTTTTCAGCTGTTCCTGTATCTTTGTATGTACCATATCCCTGTCTTTGGGATATATAAAGTTAAGATACCTGTTCTGAAACTGGTTTTGTATCTCCTCCTCTGTGTATCCCAGGAGTTCCTTCAGACCGCTGTTCATCTGAAGAATCGTAAACCATTTATCATTTTTACAGGTCTGCACACCTCCCAGAAGGCTGTCCAGTATACCCACTGAAAACAGCTTATCCCTCTTCCTCTCGTCTCTGGGCAGCTCTGTTTCTTCCGCAGCACGTTTGTCCCAGATAATCATTGCCTTCCTGCTGTATGGATTATTGACTTCAATGCGTACAAGTGTAACCATGCACCAATAGTAAGCTTCATCTGCTGAGCTGTATATCCTGCAATTCACGCTGCTTTTTCTCAGGCCGTTTACAAAGAAATCCTCCATCTCTCTTCCAAAAAAAGAAAGCAGCTGCTTTTGTTCTTCCGGGTGGACAGATTCCTGAATAAAATGCAGAATCGAATTCTCAAACCGTTTGCCTGTTTTCAGTGTCTCAAACTCTCTGCCGGAGGTATATACCACATGGTACACACCATTGTCCATATCCACTTCCATAACCGTGGCATCTGTATACTGAAGCATTGCAAAATATTTAAGCTGCCCCATCTGTAAGGTCTCTTCCCGTGAAAACAGGACCGGGGAAATTGTTTTAATATCCGCAGTTTTAGGCGTATGCCCGTCAGCATACTCCCTGGTACACTCCTCAAAAAGGCCTTTAACATTCTTCAGACATTCCAGCAGCCTGGGGGAAAATGTCCCGCACTCCCCGTTCAAAATCATATTGAACGCGTGCTCCGGAGAGATTGCCTTCTTATATACCCGGTCAGTAGTCAATGCGTCATAACAGTCCGCAATGCCTACCACCTGGGCACAGATGGGAATACTGTCTCCCCTGAGCCCGTCCGGATATCCCTTACCGTCCCACCTCTCATGGTGGTAACGGCAGATATTGTACGCGTACTGCAGATACTCCTTATCACTCATCCCGTTCAGATTCGCCAGCATCTCACACCCTTTTGTTGTGTGGGTCTTCATCACAGAAAACTCCTCCTGCGTTAACCTGCCAGGCTTATTCAATATTTTATCGGGGATAGCAATCTTCCCAATGTCATGCATAGAAGAGGCGCTGACGATAATCTCAATATTTCTCTCATTCAGTCCGAACTCAGGATACGAGTATGCCACATTCTCCAGAAGTATTTTTGTGAAGATACGGATTCTCTGTATGTGCTGTCCGGTCTCCACACTTCGGTATTCAATGATGGAGGAAAGAGCATCTATCATAATTGCATTGGATTCCCTCAGTTTCGCTGCCTGTTCCTCAATCAGCTCCTGCTGATTCAGCCGGTGAAGTGTCAGTTCAATGACATTTTGAACTCTTCGTTTTACCACATAAGGTTCAAAAGGCTTCATAATAATGTCAGAAGCGCCCAGATCAAAGGCTTTCACCTCGTTTTCTGTGGAATCCTCCGCAGTAATCACAATCACAGGAAGCTCCTCCAGAAGATGTTTCCTGGCCAGTTCTTCCATTACCTTATACCCATCCATCACCGGCATAACCAGATCCAACAGAATGATTACAATGCTGGAATGATACTGTCTTGCAAGAATCACAGCCTGTTCTCCATCCTCAGCCTCTAAAAGATTATAGTCATCCTCAAATATATTTCTGAGGATTGCCCGATTCAATTCCATATCATCAACAATTAATATAGTATCTTTTTTATTCATTCTTTTGTTCCCGGGGGTCTGCCCGCGCTCCTTTATCTCATCTCTCTTCAGCAAGCCCTTGCGTTCAAAGCCTTCCTCAGCTCTGCCTTCAGCCTTTCAACATCAATTGGCTTCGCAACATGGGCATTCATGCCGGCATCGGCGGATGCCCTGACATCTTCCGCAAATGCATTTGCTGTCATAGCAATAATGGGGATTTTTTCTGCATCCGGGTGTTTCAGGCCCCGAATGACACGGGTCGCCTCGTAACCGTTCATCTTGGGCATCTGTATATCCATAAGGATAGCATCATAGGTATGTGGAGGTGCCTCACAAAAGGCCTTCACTACCTGTTCTCCATCCTTTTTAACTTCAGAATCCGCTCCATAAATCCGGAGAAGCTCACATAAAATCTCGGCATTAATTGCATTATCCTCTGCCACCAGAAACAGCCTGCCGGCGAATTCCCTGTCAACGTCTCCCCCAGCCTCCTTAGCCCAGCTTCTCACATCTTCTCTGCCATCCGTCGGCTTTGCGCACTCACATTCCAGCTCCACCTGGAATACCGTCCCCTCACAAGGCCTGCTCCTCACAGAAATCTTACCATGCATCAGCTCCACAAGCCCCTTAGCAATGCTAAGCCCAAGGCCTGTCCCTTCAATATGCAAAGTATTCGGACTTCTGGTAAATGGCTCAAATAAATGGGCCATAAATTCTTCAGACATACCAAGCCCGGTATCACTTACAGTAAACCGATAGCGCACTTTGCCGGGCGCCGCGTTCTGCAGCTCCTCTGTCAGAAAGTCTACTGTTCCGCCTTCCGGGGTGAACTTGACTGCATTGCTCAGTATATTAAGCAAAATCTGATTCAGGCGCAGAGCATCCCCATAAAAGCCATCATGGCAGATCCCCTCCGTCCGTGCAGCGAAATTCAGTCCCCCGTCCCTTGCCTGGGGCGCCATGATGGAGGTCAGTTCTTCCACCAATTGGGATATGGATATCCTCATGCAGTTCATGGTGATCTGGGATCGCTCTATCTTACTCATATCCAAAATATCATTCACCAGGCTGAGCAAATGTTTGGAGGAGATTGTTATCTTCTTCAGACAGTCGGCAACTCTCTCCTTCTCATCTAAATGGGCCACTGCAAGTGCAGTCATTCCCATAATAGCATTCATAGGCGTACGGATGTCATGGCTCATGGCTGACAAGAATTCGCTTTTTGCCTGATTTGCCTCTTTGGCCAAAACCAGCGCATTCTCCAGTTCCCGCTTTGCTCTTCTCTCCGCCGCAAGCATGTCTGTCACATCAGCCCTCACAAGGCATAAGGTTCTGTGATTTACATCTCCCCACATAACATTGAGCTGCTTATACCGTTCCTCCTTGTCCCTGCGGTAAGAAAACAGAAAATCATATCCTGCAGGTTTTTCCCTGAGACGCTCCAGGATTGTAGAAATTTGGAATTGCTCTCTGGTATATTTCCAATTTTCCTCCGGAACATAATGTTCTGTGAATCTTTCGATTGCCTCATCGTAATGCTCCAGAATATAGGGCGATAAGTTTTGCAGTACCGTCTCTCTGGTATGGAGTGTCAGCCTCCGGCTGCTCAGATCGATGAATCCGGCAAGTTCAAAGGTATAGGCAATCACGCGGAGCAGTCCCTGCTGTTCCCGGATAGAATCTGTAATGTCTGTTCTTGACAGACACACCCTGCCAAGCCTGAGATCGATTGCGGAAACCGTCATATTTTTTGTGCATATGTCTCCGTTTTCATCTGTAATTGAGAATGCAAAGGTGTAAGAT
This sequence comes from Lactonifactor longoviformis DSM 17459, assembly GCF_900129135.1. Classification (GTDB taxonomy): domain Bacteria; phylum Bacillota; class Clostridia; order Lachnospirales; family Lachnospiraceae; genus Lactonifactor; species Lactonifactor longoviformis. The sequence continues at coordinate 152,532 of NZ_FQVI01000007.1, read as the reverse complement.
CCTTCTTTTTTCAGACGCTGTGCCATCCTGCCTGGCTCCAGTGCGTCCCTGTATGTATCCTTGTCCCTGGGGACAATTTTTTCCGCTGCCATATAGGAAACCCGTTCTGAGTGGAACCCCTGTCTGGGCGGTAGGCAGCGGGCATTTTCACTGCTGGATAAAACCGTATAAGTGTTCCGCAGCAGATCAACATCCATGACGCAGTCGTATCCCGTAACAGACAATCTGCCAAGTATCATCTCCCTGATTCTCTGTTCCGTAATGTCAGTGACGGTCAGTATGCCTGTCACATCCCCTGTATCGGGGGTAGAAACCAGTGTCATCTTGATCTGGACGTGCCGGCCTCTCTTTTCTTTTGGAAATCTCAGGAAGCAGATCATTTTCTGTTCCAGTTCTCCTCTTTCAAATGCTTCCAGCGCGGGTTTGTTCAGATAGGTTTCCAAAAATTGCTGCTTTTGTCCGGGTTCCTCCACAAGACCGGAAATACCGGTAAAAAACTGTTCACGATCACTGCCGAAATTTTTCAGTAAATCAGAATCTGTATAATCGATGATCTCCAGAATTTTACTCTTCGTAACGTTACAGTGTCCTATAATCAGAGCATCGGGATCCGGGGTGCGGTAATGCTGCAGGAGAAGTTCTTTGTACTGTGTCCGGAATTTCTCCTGCTCCTCCCGTTCTTTGGTCATGTCATGATACACTGCATAAACACGCCTTTCACCGCCTTCATTCTGGATCACTGACAAACTGTTTTTTACCCATACATAACCGTCCCGCCCCTTTTTCAGCCGGTAGACGATCTCCCAGTGGGCTGCACCGCTGACAAGGTAAGACGCCATCTGCTCCCTCACAAAAACCTTGTCTTCCGGATGTACCCCCTCCATAGCGTCCTGCCGGTAAAGATCCCAGGCTTCTTCCAGCGTCATCCCGGTCATAACGGCAAAACCGTCCGAAAGAAATTCCGGCGTCATGGTTCCGTCTTTCTCGTAACGGACCACAGCAACACCGCCGGGAAGATTTTTCACCACTGTCTGGAAATACTGTTCCAAACGTTCCTTTTCTCTGCGGATAGTTACTTCCTCTGTGATATCACGGACAAATTTAATATAGGCCGGTATCCCATTCCAGACTGTCTCCCGGAACCGGGTGCTGTAATAACTTCCCGTCCCGTCCACATTCATCTCATGCTCTTCTCCGCTGGCTGTATGTGTCTTAAGGGTACAGAATTCACAAGGCTGGTTCTTTCCGTGAAGGGCCGTAAAACATTTCTGTCCGAGAATGTTTCCTCCTCTGGCAAACAGACTTTTGGATTCATTGGCATAGAGGAGATCATAATTCTCTTTTCCAATCACGTATATACCGTCTGCCATCTCATTGGCAATATTTTGAAACAAATGCGTCTCTGCAGACATCCCGGTATAAACAGCATAAAATCTTGTGGATTCTGAGAGGGGCCCCATGCGGCGCCCATTCAGATGTATCCAGATTAGATTTCCGTCCTTATGGCGCATGCGGTAATAGACATCCATACTCTCCCCGGTCGCAAGGGCGGCACGCGCCGCTGTCAAAACCCTTTCCCTGTCCGCATCATAGATAACGGCAAGGGCGTCCCGGCATACCAGTTCTCTGTATTCTTCCCGCGTATGGCCGGAGAGAGCTGCCACCCCGTCAGAGAAAAAGGTCGGCAGAAAGCGGCCGCCTTCCACCCTGTAGCTCGCGATTCCCCCTGGGATGGAATTGACCAGGTGATCCATCTCCAGCTGGGCCTCTTTAAGGTCTGAAATATTGTGAAACACACAGTGAAGAAGAGGAAATCCCTCATCTTCTCCGATCCATTTTATCCTTACCCGGACCCAGACAATATGACCGTCTCTGTGCTGCTTGCGGAACTCAAAGTTAGTAACCCCCCGGCTCTGAATTACCTCCCTTGCCCTGGATACCACCATAGCAGTATCCTCCCGATAGGTCATAGCTGCCGCATCTTGTTTTATCAGTTCCTCGTATTCTTCCACTGTATATCCAGACAGCTCCGGTACACCATCCGAAAAATAAACAGTTTCAAATATATCTGAAACCTTGTAAATAGCAACGCCTCCCGGAATTGCATTGATAATATCCTGCATTTTTTCATTTGCCTGTTTCAAATCCTGCTCCAGCCGGATCTTTTCATTCACATCACTGTATAGGACATACAGAAGCTTTGTTCCGTCGTCCTGGGCTTTCGCTGAGCCGTCCAGCTGAATCCAACGGTATTTTTTTAGAGTATCATTCCAGACACGGTAGGTATGCTGAAGGACCCCCTCCTCTGCAATCATTTTTCGGACCTTCTCCTCCAAGAGAGGCCGGTCATCCGGATGTACCCCCAGATATGCCGTCTCGCTCTCAACAGAACGGATATGCGCAGGGGAATACCCCAGGATTTTATAAAAAGCAGGGTTATGAAACACTGGTAAGATTTTTTCTCCGGTAAACCGATACACACTCAAACCGCAGGGAATATTGCTGAAGGTTTTTTTCAGTTCTTTTTTCAGCGCTTCCGATTCCTCTTCTTCTTTTTTCTTTTCTGTAATATCTATGATATATTCAATATGGGCCGGCCTGCCGTCCCAATCGATCTGCTTTCCGCTGAGCTGATAGATCCGGTGATTCCCCAGATGTTGGAATTCCCGGACAAAAAGCTCTGTGCGGCTCATTTGTTCTGCACGGCAAAAAGGACAGGGTTCGTCGAATCCTGCCAGGTAATAGCAGGTATTCACCTGCCTGTCTGGTTTCCGAAAAAATAACTTCTTAGCCATGCGATTGGCAAAAAGCAGCTCCCAATTGTCGACTGCACTGACATAAACAGCTACCGGCATATTGTCCAATACAGCCGCCGTCTGCTCCCTGGATAGAGGGCTGTCCTGTATCATATGATTCCCCCCTTAGATATGATTCAGTTACTTTTAAGGCCATTGCATTTTTCTGGTTCTGGTAATAACTCTGTCCTATAGGTATCGTTTAATTTTAGCACAGAAACAGAATAGGCGCAATAAAAAAGGTCGCAGCCCTCAGGCTGCAACCGATTAACCCACAAAGCCTCCGTCCACGGAGATAACGGCACCTGTAATATAGGAACTCATATCACTGGCCAGAAATAAGAATGCATTGGCAATATCCTGAGGCTTTCCAAGGATTTGAAGCGGAATACCGCTGGCCAGGGATTTTACAGTGTTTTGATCCAGCGCCGCAACCATATCCGTTTCAATGATTCCGGGAGCCACTGCGTTAACCCGGATACCGTCTTTACCCAATTCCCGTGCAAGAGATTTGGTCAGTCCGTTTACAGCAAACTTGCTGGTAGGATAAGCACTTCCGATACGCTGGGCATACAGACTGACCATAGAGCTGGTGTTTAATATTACACCTTTCTTCTTATCCCGCATAATGGGAGCCACAGCCTTAGACATTTCAAAGACAGAACGTAAATTAATGGTCATAACATCGTTAAAATGATCCCGTTCATAATCGTAAATAGAGCAATTGTCGCTGACTCCCGCGTTGTTGATCAGCACATCAATGCCGCCGAACTCTCTTTTGATTTCGGAAACTGTTTTTTCAATTTCTTCCGGATTAGAAAGATCGGGGTGATACCCCCTTACCGTATAAGAAGGGTTGATGACGGCCAGTTTCTCCAGAGCCTGTGCAACGGTTTCCTCCCGGGAACCGAAAAGGGCGACTTTAGAACCCTGGGCTAAGAAAGCCTGAACGGTTTCAAAGCCAATGCCGCGGGTGCCCCCTGTCACAATTACTACCTTGTCCTTGAGTGATGAAAATACGTTTCCGTTTTGCATAAGATAAAACTCCTTTTTGTTTTATGTTACCACAGGAGACCCCCAGGGCACAAAGAATTCGCCGTACCCCCATATATAGAAATCATAGGGGCACAAGTTCCGGGAATCAGTCAAGCTGTCCTGACTGCCAGGCAGCAGTTCTTCTTAAAGATTTCTCGCAAGCTCATAGGCATTCCAGACCGCATACATAATATTGCTGACCTGTTCTGCATCTCCCAGAAGATGTACAAACGGCATCTCCTCTCTCACCTGTTCGTAAAGGCTCTTTTCTGATGCATACCCTACCGCACAGATTACAGTATCAGCAGCTATTGCCTTCTCTCCCTGAGGCGTTGTTACGGCACAGCCCTCTGCCGATTTGCCCGTGACGCAGCTTCCGGTCAGGATCTCTACACCGTGGTAAGCAAGCAGGTCTCTGAGCATATCACTGTTAGCGGAGCAAAGAGGACCGCCTACACTTAAGATGTCAGGCTGCAGCTCCACAATGGTAACCTTTGTTCCCTTCTCCTTTTTCAGCCAGAGAGCCGTCTCACAGCCAACCAGACCCCCTCCGATAATAATGGTGGAAGTGCCGGGTTCTCTTTTACCGGTCAGAACCTCTTCTGCCGCCAGCAGTTCTGCTCCCGGAACCGACAGCATCTTTGGCTTAGAGCCGGTAGCAAGGATAATTTCATCTGCAGGAGACTGTCTCAGTTCCTCTGGGGAAACGGCAGTATTTACCCGTACGTGTACACCCAGCATTTTTAGCTGCAGTTCATACCAGCGGATCAGTGCATGGTCATCCTCCTTAAAGGAAGGTGCACCTCCGGGAATCAGATTGCCGCCCAGGTTTGAAGATTTCTCAAATAAAGTAACTTCATGGCCCCGGAGTGCACTGACTCTTGCAGCCTCCATACCGGCAACACCGCCCCCTACAATCCATATTTGTTTTTTATGCAGGGCAGGCGCTATGCCGTACTCATTTTCCCTGCCGCAGGCAGGATTCACTGCGCAGGAAATCTGTGCATAGGCTGCCAGTCTGCCCATACATCCCTCCTGGCAGGACAGACATGGGCGCACCTGCCGGAATTCCCCCCGCATAATTTTGTTGGGGATATCCGGATCCGCCAGGAGCGGCCTTCCCAGAGCAATCATGTCTGTCTGTTTGTTTCTCACCGCATCGCTGGCCAGATCGGGATTTTCCATACGCCCTGCTGTGATCACCGGAATGTCCACTGCCTGTTTGAGGATCTCATTATAAGGCAGATACATTCCCTTCTCATGATACATAGGGGGATGGTTCCAGTACCAGGAATCATAAGTTCCCACATCCGCATTCAGGGCATCATATCCCGCTTCTGCCAGAATTCTTGCAGCTTCCTTTCCCTCCTCGATATCGCGTCCGGCCTCTGTGAATTCTTCCCCGGGAAGTCCGCCCTTTCTCCAGTCTTTTACGAAGCTTTTCAGACTGTATCTGAGAGAGACCGGATAGTCCGCTCCGCAGGCTTCCTTTATCGCCTGGACAATCTCTATAGCGAAACGCAGCCTGTTAACCAGAGATCCGCCATATTCATCTGTTCTGTGGTTATAAAAGGAAATAGCAAACTGATCGATGAGATATCCCTCATGGACAGCATGGATCTCTACCCCATCAAATCCTGCTTTTTTACAGATTGCTGCCGCTTCCGCAAACTTTTTCACATATGTATGAATTTCCTCCACGGTTAGTTCCCTGCAGATGACGTCATCCAGAAACCGATGGGGAATCGGGGACGGCGCAACAGCTACTTTTCCTACAATGCTGGGTATACTGACGCGTCCGAATCCTCCGGAAAGCTGTGAGAAAATCTTCGCTCCATATGCGTGTACTCTCTCTGTCATTGGTTTTGCCGTTTTGATAAAATTAAGGGGATTGATGGTGGGACATGGCATGGATGGCATAACGCATTTTTCTATGTCATTTTCCACATACGTGACCCCGGTCATAATCAGGCCGGTACCGCCCTGTGCCCTCCTTACGTAATATTCCACCCCTTTTTGATTATAACATCCCTGCTCATCACAGAGACCTCCCGGTCCCATAGGAGCCATAACATACCGGTTTTTTATCTTTATCTTTCCTATGCTCACAGGCTCAAACAGAATCTTATGCTTTTCTTCCATTTTAAATCATCCCTCACTATATATGCAGAGTAATTAGTTGCAAAAAGACTGGATCCATCTCTATCATTTACTATAGCACATAAAGTTCCTTTACCTGCAAGCTTTAATTGAGAATTCTTTAACAAATGGGAAGCCATAGTTCTACATAGGTGTGAAGATGCTGTCCCTCCTCAACTTCTACCAGGAGAATCTTTCCCCAGGAAGTTCCTTCTAAATGAAATCCTCTCTCCTCCAGATAGGCTAAGGGCTTTTCAAAGCATTTCTGAGGTGCAAATGCAAAATCCTCTTCCGCCTTTACAATGGTATGGACACAGGATGCTGACGGAATTTCTTTTTTGTCCAGATCCGTACAAAGAAGCTCTTCACTGGAGCTCTTGGCAGATACCAGATAACCAAACACGGCTTCATCTCCTTCTGCCTTTTGAAGTGCCAGACAGACATTCGGCATATCTTTTACCCATTTCTGGGCTTCCATCTGTTTTTTTCTGTCTTTTGGAAGCCAGCCACCCGCTCTGTCCTGAACAAAAATGACAGCCGGCGATTTGTCAAATTCGTACTTGCCCGCAAGGCCCTCAATAAGCTCCATACTGCGCAGATGCTGTTCTATCTGGGATGCCAGTTTCCGGTAGAATTCTGCCTTCTCCAGGGCTTTGTCTTTTGCCTTCTCTACTCTCCCTTTTATTACTCTCCAGTCATTTTCCCTGCCGCTGAACTGTGTAATAATCTGCTTCATGGGAATCTCCATGGAGCGGTACTTCATATAGGACAGCAGACGGAATACATCTTCCTCATCATAATACCGGTGACCGTTTTTCTCTTTTCCGGCATTGATAAGCTGCTCCTTTTCAAAATAGCGGATCGCACTGGTGGTAATCCCCAGCATCTTCGCTATGTCAGTAATACCGTAGTGCATATTCTTACCTCCCCAGCTAAAGCTGCTTTAGCTGTTGTCTCCGCACAGCCTGTTACAGTATGGGCTGAATCACTGCCAGATACCATCCTGCCAGTTCCTCCGGGGACTGTTTCAGCCCATTTCGAATCCACCACTGCACCATGGTGACAAAACTCCCCGAGATATGATTCAGCAAAAATTCCTCCGGAACCTTTGTATTCGTTCTCTCTATACGACTGAGCAGACACTTCTCCACAAGCTGATTCAGATATTGCTTGAAATAGAATAAAAAAATCTCTCCGCTTTCACTGTTTAAGATCCCCGTAATGTTTCTCTTATTATCCCTGAGATGATAAAGGATATGAGTAATCACCACATCCGGCCCTCCCTGTGTCAGAGAAAAGTCATGGGTGCTCTCCATTCCCAGATGCTCTGAGAATACATGTCCGAACAAATCCGTACACATCTCTCCCAGCAGTTCATCCTTCGTCTGAAAATGCGCATAGAACGTGCTCCGCCCTACATTTGCCTCATCAATTATCTCCTGCACCGTTATCTTTGTATAGCTTTTTTGGGAAAGCAGCGTACCGAATGCTGTAAAAATGGCATCTCTGGATTTTTGCTGTCTTCTGTCCATAGGCATCCTTTCCTGTACAAAAACGTCGTAATGTTCGGTATCATACAGGCAGGCAGCATTGTTCATTGATTGGTTTGTCTGTCCTGACTTATAATAATATCAAACATATTGTACTATATCATATAAAGTGTACTCTATAATTCCTAAAAAAACAAGGCTAATAAAGGAGGCCGCCTATGTTAAAAAAGCTGAGTATTCTATGTTCCGGGCGGAAAGCAACTGTTATATCCGGCATTTTTCTGCTTTTCAGTCTGTTTCTCCTGCTCACCGGAACGAAATTTCCTCTGGATCCTGCCTGGATAACGGTTATTCTGTCAGGATATCCTCTCCTGTATCTTGCTCTGACCAGACTGTATTATAAAAAATGGATCTCCTCTCCGCTCCTCATCTCCATTGCCATGACAGCATCTCTGTGTATCGGAGAGCTGTTTGCTGCCGGAGAGGTAGCCTTTATTATGGCAATCGGTGCGCTCCTGGAAGATATGACCGTAAACCGTGCGAAAAAAGGGCTCTCAAGCCTCATGGCACTGGCACCGGCAGAAGGCCGGAGACTGAGAAAGGAACAGGGTGCCTGGATACAAGAGCTTGTTCCTGCCGCCCAGATCCGGACCGGCGATCTTCTCCGGGTTCTTCCCGGTGAAACCATACCGGTGGACGGCGTCATCGTCTCCGGCGATACCTCTGTGGACCAGTCTGTCATAACAGGGGAATCTCTCCCCGTCGACAAAAGCACAGGCGATGAGGTTTACTGCGGTACCGTAAGCTGCTTTGGCTCCATTGACATGGAAGCAACCTGTGTGGGCAAAGACTCCTCACTCCAGAGGCTTATCCGGATGGTAAGAGATGCCGAAGACAGCAAAGCACCCATGCAGCGCATTGCAGACCAGTGGTCTGTATGGCTGGTCCCCATCGCTCTTCTCATCGCAGCGGGTACCTTTGCCGTGAATCTGTTCCTGGGTCTCCCTGCCATGGCTGCTCTGAACCGGGGGGTAACCGTTCTGGTCGTCTTCTGTCCCTGCGCCCTTGCCCTGGCAACCCCCACCTCAGTTATGGCAGCAATCGGCCAGGCCACAAAACACGGAGTAATTATTAAATCCGGAGAGGCCCTGGAAGCAATGGGGAAGGTGGACACCATTGCCTTTGACAAAACAGGAACCCTCACCCAGGGAAAACTGGAAATCAGCGATATTATTCCATTTCAGGATACTCTGGATGAGCAAACCCTTCTGGCCATTGCAGCCTCGGCGGAGGCAAGAAGTGAGCATCCGCTGGGAAAAGCCATCGCCGCATATGCTGAGGAAAAGGGGATATCTCTCCGGAACTCTGAAAACTTTCATATGGAACCCGGAAAAGGAGTTTCCTCTGAAGTGTCGGGAAAAACCATCTACTGCGGCAGCGCATACTATTTGTCAGAACACAGTATTCTGCTCTCCTCTAAAGAAAAAATGGTACTGGAGCAGCTTGGCACCCAGGGAAAAGCCGCCGTTCTAGTGGCCGATAGGGATTCCTGTCTGGGGGTTCTCTCCCTCTTAGATGTGATGCGTCCGTCTGTCCGGAGCATGGTGTACCGGCTCTCCAAAATGGATACAGAGACCCTCCTGCTCAGCGGGGACAGCCAAAGAGCAGTTCTTTACTTTGGGACACAGGCCGGTATCGAATCCGTCTGTGGGGAATTGCTTCCGGAAGAAAAGGTGAAATACATTTCACAGCTTAAACAAAAAGGGCGGACGGTCTGCATGATTGGGGACGGGGTAAATGATGCTCCCGCCCTAAAAACAGCCGATGTAGGGGTAGCCATGGGCAGTATAGGCACCGATATTGCGGTAGAGGCTGCAGATATCGCCCTCATAAGTGATGATATCTCTAAGATTCCTTATCTGAAGCGCCTCGCCCGCTCCACACTCCGTACCATTAAGGGAAATATCGCCCTGTCAATGTGTATTAACGCTGCTGCCGTTACGCTTTCTGCCTTCGGCGTACTGAATCCGGTTACAGGGGCACTGGTGCACAACGCAGGCTCTGTTTTAGTAGTCCTCAATGCCGCACTTCTCTATGACAGAAGGTTTCTGTGACAATTCCGCAAAAAAACCACCGTCCCGCTCTCTATGCGGGATGGTGGTTTACTTGTGTGGCCCTTCGGTTATTTTCTGCTAAAAACCGCTCCATATCCTCCTCAGACAGGGGTCTGGAATAGTAATACCCCTGAATCTGATCGATTCCTGCATCAATTGCAGACATTACCTGCTCTTCTGTCTCTACCCCCTCTGCCACTACCTTCATATTCAGAGCCTTAAATGTATTTACAATATGTTTGATTGCAGCAGCTGACGTTATATTGCCCGTAGAAGCCCACATGATACTCTTGTCAATCTTGATAGTGCCAAAGGGAATACTGATAACCGTCGCAAAATTCGAATAGCCTGTCCCGAAATCATCCAATCCCATCTTAATCCCATACTTACCCATCTCAGCGGCAAACTCTGTTACCGTCTGCGGACTGTCGGCAAGGGTGCTCTCTGTAAATTCTATCTTTATGGCTGAGGCAGGGATTTTATTCTGTCTTATAATTCCCAGAACCTTTTCCTGGAGATCCGGCTGCGAAAACTGTACTCCGGAGAAATTTACGTGAATAGAACCCACCGGAATCTTTTTCTCCAGAAGCCGGTTGATAAACTTACATACTTTATCCAAAATCACATAGGTAATGTCTATGATAAGTCCTGTCTCCTCAGCGATGGGTATAAACTCTGAGGGATAAATAGGCCCTATGGGAGATTCATTTATGCGCATAAGGGATTCTGCAAATTGAAAGTTCCCTTCTTTTACAGAATAGATAGGCTGATAATACATCTCAAAGCTTTGGTCTGCCAGCTTATCCTTCAGTATCCGGACAATTTCTCCCCTTCTCCTCAGCTTCCCCAGCATTGCTTTATCACAATGACAGACCGTACCGTACTTACCGGATTTGGCCTGGGAGACTGCATACTCAATGGCATTAATTATATTTTCCAGTGTAGAGTCCACATCAGACCGGCGGATAATCCCAATGACCACTTCCGGATCAAGCCGATAATCATCCAGCTGCCAGGGCTTAGTCATACGTTCTTCTACCGCCTGCACACAGCGAATAATCATTTCATCACTTTCATGAGTAAACAAAATTGCGAACTCGTCTCCGCTGAAACGATATACTCTGCCGACGGGTCCGAACCTGCAGAGAAATCTCCCAAATTCCTGGAGGAACTTATCTCCCCGCTGCTGCCCGCAGGTATTATTAATAAGCCGGAATTCCCTGAGAGATACGACCATCAGCGTAAACGGCTCTCCGGCAGATCTCTTTAGTATCAGCTCAAGCATGTCCAGAAGCTCCCGCCGGTTTGGCAGATTTGTCAGATAATCCAGTGAAATCTGTTTGTTCTGAATGTGCAGATAAATAATCAGCAGCGCGCAGGTAGCCGCTGACCCGGACAGTATAATATTCGGATACATCTGCTGAACTATGATTACCAGAAACGCCAGCACCGGAAAGGCGGCAAGTATCCTGCGTATCTTTCGATCTGTTTTTTTATAGTTAACAACTGTTATTATTATGCTTGCCACACAGTAAGCATAAAAAATAATATAGGTTGCCACAATATAACGGCCTCTGACATAACCGCCTGCAGCCGTGATATTAAATATGTTCTTTGTGAGAGGATTCATAAAGACAATTGCTGAGTATACCGCTCCGGGTATAATGCCTAATCCCAGAATACGATTCAGTCCCCGCCCCTCTGGGTATAGAATGGAAACGGCATAGAAAAAATATGCCATTCCCATAAGCGGCGTCATAATAAAATAAACCGTGGTCACTGTCCAGATGAGCCATATGGGAACCGTATCGCTGTGATAAATCATAATAGTTGACAGGATATTCGTCAGCATAGCCCCGAAGGTAACCAGTAAGCACCACTGAAAAATCCTGTTTTTTAAAGTCGGAAGAAAGCTTCCGCTTCTGGAATAAACCCATATAATTACCAGAATGACCAGGGAAATAGCCTCCGGCGCAATATTCCACTCCAAATTCTCTACCTGCTGTTTTTCGAATAACGAATCCAGTCTTATCCTTTCCACACGCGTATAAGGCTAGTATAACATACAAATCAGGTTTTCGCGACCTTATCCCGCTGTCCAAGCCCAACCGGACCGTGCACTCCTTTCCGAAAATCTGCCGGAATCATCTTGCATTCACCTGGTATTTTTGGTATAGTTTCCCTCCTGCGGCAGCCAGAAGAACTGACATAACGGTGTATGCTATGGCCGCAGACTGATAATTTGTCAAATGCTTCCCCAGAACAGAAAGGAGTCTGTCGTCCCACAACTGCCATTTTATCAGCAGTGTTGTGGGCAGAAGATCGTAGAGCTGTGACGGGATCCTCAGCCAGTACGGAATGTCGACTAACATTGTGAATACCATGCCTCCTGCTAACACGCCCATAACTCCGGCACTGTTTTTTAAACATTCGGACAGAAACATCGTTGCAATGCTATAAAGTATGGATACGATGATAAATAATACAAACAGAGTCATAACTGCTCTGCCAACACTCACCGGCCGTGACGATAACGGCAGCACTGCTTGAAGGGCTGCATAAAACCCATCGGATCCGTAGATAAGAATGCTTGTAATAACACTCACTGAAAAAAGCAGGACCGCCAAAATCATGCCAAAAGTTATGCCTGCAAGAATTTTAGCATGGTATAGATTCTTTCTGCCACACCGGGTGCACAGGATAAGCTGATCTGTCCTGCGTACATGTTCCATAGAAAAAACATTGGAGAGGCAGACTGCAATTAACAGTAACAGCATAAAATTCAGCGCATAAATATTGTCAAACACATCTGCCCATCCGTCTGCATATGCATAAATAAATGGGGTTTCTATCTCTTTTTCCTTTCCCAGCCAATATGTGATTTCCCCATCTGTCAGCATTTGCTCCCTCCAAATCCGGGTAAGGTTATTCCTTCGGGCGCTGTACAAAGCGGCCTCATCTGCTGTCAATGCCTCTTTGCTGTCACCTGTTATTTTCTGCACATAAGAATAGACAGCGGCATACTTGTCTGCACTCTCTTCCTCCTTCCCTTCAGCTTCCTGCATTTCCGAAAGCAGGATATTGTCTATCGCTCTTCCGGATAAGTCTCTCGCATATTCTCTGCTCATTTTCATCATCTCATATCCGCTGATCTCTTCCCCGTCATCGGTAATATAGGAAGCACCCAGCAGATTACTCAAACTTATGCCCGCACAAAGAGCCAATGTAACTGCACATGCAATCCATACCATCCTCCGATGCAGAATTTTCTTAAGTTCATATATATATAAAGCACCTGTCCTATTCATCTTCCACTTCCTCAAACTGTTGTAAATAGAATTCCTCTAAATCTTTCCGGCTGCCGTCCCAGCTGCCCTGAAAAATCAGCTGTCCTTCATTCATGATTAGTACGGTATCAGCTATATGTTCAATATCCGAGACTATATGCGTAGAGAGCAGAACAATACTCTCTTTGCCCAGTTCACGAATCAAATTCCGAAACCGGACCCTCTCTTTTGGGTCAAGTCCCGCAGTAGGTTCATCCAGGATAAGAATCCGGGGTGCATTTATCAATGCCTGGGCTATCCCCAGCCGCTGCTTCATACCGCCGGAATAGGTTTTGATTTTTTTGCCCGCAGCCTCCTGCAAAGATACTGCTTTTACTAATTCCTGAGCTCTGCGCTTAGCCTGGGGCTTTGGCAAACCTTTCAGAGCGGCCAGATAGAGCAAAAAGTCCATTCCCGTAAAGTCAGGATAGTAGCCAAAGTCCTGGGGCAGATATCCCAGATTCGAACGGTATTCCTCGGTTGACGCATCAAATCCCTGAAAGGTAATGGTTCCGCTGGTGGGCTTTAAAACTCCGCAGATCATTCGCATTAATGTGGTTTTTCCTGCCCCGTTAGCTCCCAGCAGACCGTAAACACCTTTGTAAAGCTTTAATGAAATACGGTCAACTGCAATTTTATTCTGATATTGTTTCGATACTCTGTCTATGATAAGCTCCATGTCAGTTCCTCCGTCAGTTGAATCATCTTGGTTATCCCCTTTATTGTGAGTACGGCTAACAGCAGGAAAGCTGCCATCCACCAATGAAAACATCTCACATAGAAGAGTTCCGGCAGCATGGTTTGAACGAACAGATTCATTCCGCTGACAGCACCGGCTGCCCCCATGCAGCTGTAGACAGCCTCTCTTCCCTGGAACTTCCTCACTATCCAAAGCCCCGATACCGTCGTCAGTAAATAAGGCACTAAAAGATATACGCCTGCCTGTAAAATAGTGGCTGTGTTATTCCTATTTCCAAGTGGGATCAGCAGGCACAGCAGGGCAAGATGAACCATCTCCAGAATCCCCATGCGGGCAAGCACAACGCTTCTCAGGGAAAACCTGGACGCCATCTCCAGCTCAGCCATATCATAAATCCTTGACCTGCCGCTTTCTGTTGCAATAGATAATGCCAAAAATGGAAGGAGGGACGAAATCAGCCATAGAATATCCCGCTCCATAAAACATGCGCCCAGTAAAGATACGGCAAATAACCCTATGGATACTGCCCAGATCCATTTTTGAATATATCCTGCCTGAGAGATCATAAAAGAAATATTACTCATTCCGGGCTGGGGTATGGTTCTGAAAAACTCTTCCTTGTGCTGAGGCGCGGGAGCCTCAAAGGCGTCCTGCAAAGCCTTTCTCCTATCTTGTTTCACGAAAACTCCTCCTTTTCCAGCAGCTCCTGTAATTGTTTCAGAGCCTTTGTTGTTTTTCTATATACTGCAAATCTTGACATCTTAAAAATTTTACAGATGCTCATCACAGGTACTTCGTTGACATAGCGAAGAAGCAGAAGCTCGCGTTCCTCCTCCGTTAGCTGGAATAACACTTTTTTGAGGGAAATAGCAGTGAGAAGCTTCTCCTCAAGATCAGCATCTGCCATATTATCATGCAGTTCTTCTGTTGTTTTTCGTTTCCGGTATTCATCAATGCATAAATTACGGGCAATGGTATACAGATACTGTAAGGCACGTCCCCGGTCCCGGTATCCTTCACTTTCTAAAAACCGAAGAAAGGTTTCCTGGGTGACATCCTCTGCTGCTTCCCGCTGATGCAGCCTATAGTAGCAATAGCGGTATATTTTGTCATATTGTTCTTCTAAATCCATGGACACGGCTGGGAAACCTCCTTTCACTATGTATAACGCAGGAGCAGGGCCGGATGTGCGGCGAATTGAGATGTTTTGATTATTCATTATACCTAAAATAAGCGGTGCAGGGAAGTGATCCCTACACCGCTATATTTGCAATGGATAATGCTTCTTGTCACCTGCGTATGTGTTTTCAGACGCCCTTTTTCCGCGTTCCGGTAGTAAACCTCCTGCTGAGGCTTTTCAATGGGGAAGGAGGATGCTATCGCAGTCTTTCCGCTGAATTACCTCCGTATAAGACGCCCAGACGAGAGCGCTGATCCCTTCCAGAACAGCCAGACGCGTCATATTCCAGTAAAATGATTATGGCTCAATGCCGGCAGACCTTGTTTACTGTGCGCATTCGGGCGTAACGGTTCCAAGCCCCATGATGTACTCACGCCAGAAATCCTTCCAGACGATACCGCTTAAAGTCACAGCATCCTTTAAGGGGGATTTTTCTCCGCAGTCGGCAGGTGAAAAGACCACTGTGTAGGTTTCCCCGTCCTTCAGCTCTTCCGGGGCAAGCCCCGCACTGATAAAGGGCAGATAATCGGTATGCCCCGCATCGTTTGTGACATTCAGTCCTTCTTCCATGAACTGTCTGATCTGGGCGCCCGTCATGTCCTTAGTGGAAACAGGTTCGTTATAGCGGGGGCCAATGGGTATATCAATATTCGTGGTGTCCAGGTCCCCCTGATAGTATTTTCCGTTGGCAGCCGCAGCCAGATGTATGCCCGGGGTATAACGCTGCACCGTACACAGAGCAATGTCTCCAAGTCCCGTGGCATAGAGCGCGTTGGCCACCAGCCGGGTGGTCTGCTCTGTGGTCAGATCCTCGCTCACTGTGGCCAGCACGTTGCCGGAGCTCTGATTTTTAATGGTATCCTGGCGAATGGAGTCCATCAGTTCAAACGCCCCGTCCAGATCGCCGCCGGCAGTGACGGACTCCCGAAGGTATTCCCCTGTCAGGGCCAATATATCCTCATAACCAGGGTACAAAAACGGCGCGGAATGGCCCCGGTTCATAGTTTCATTGAGAGGAACAAATTCCTCGGGCAGCCTGGCGGTGGTGCCGGCAAGTGGCAAAATATCCGCTTCGCTGGAGCGCAGCAGCTCCTGGCCCTCCTCGGTGGAGAACAGCTTCAGCAGCTTCAAAGCATTTTCCAGCTTTTTCTCGTTGCCCGGATCGCCAAGACGCTTATTGAGTCCGATTTTAATGCCGTAGTTGGTAGCACAGAACCCACTGTCCCCGCCCAGGCCTTGTAAGGGGAAGGTCCCAAATTCGTCCGTAGACTCCTTGATCTCTCCCAGAAAGAAGGACTGCCCGCCCACCAGATACGTCATGGCACACTCACGGTTAATCAGCATTTTAATGCCTTGCTGATCACTCATATCTACCTGCACGGAGTCGAACACCCCGGCGTCCATCCAATCCTTCAGCAGCGCAATGCCGGTACCGAAGCCCTCCCGGGAGGATGCCTCGCCCTGTGCGAACTGCTGCGCCCAAGTAACGCCGTCCGCCGTCATCAGGAAGTTGCAGTGAGATAATTCGCTCATCAAGGTAAAGTAGGTGCCGGAATACAAACCAGGCAGCGTCATAGGCAGCATTTCGTTTTCGGAGCGAATGGTTTTTGCTAAAGAGATAAACTCCTCGTGGTTCGTTGGTACCTCCCAGCCCTTCTCCTCAAATAATGTTTTGTTATAGGCGATCCCCCGGGCAGTGGTGGGTCCCTCCAGCATATAGATCCCGCCGTCCACCGAAAGGTTAGACAAGACGCTTGCCTTATAATTCTGCACAAAGTCATAACCGGAGAGGTCCAGCAGGGTTTCCTTCCGGATACCTCCCTCCGGTGCGTAAGTTGAAAGAATAATGTCGGGCAGATCATTGTGCGCAAACCGCTCCTGGGTATGCACAGAAACAGCGGCTCCTAAATAAGGCTGCACATCAAAGGTGATCTCCGGGTCTTCCGCGGTTAGCTTGTCCATCAGCGGTTCAATGCTGTGGTTGGGGAGCAAAATGCTGAGGGATTGGTCCTCTTCCGCGCCGCTGCACCCAGATAGGGTATACGTCAGCACAGCCGCAAGCAGTGCTATGGCAAGCATGGGGAATTTGGTATACGTTTTTCTCATGTTACTCTCCTTTTTTCCTGTCAGGATGATATTTATAGAGAACGGCTTTGATCCTGCCGAGATCCAGGGGTTTTGCCAGATGGTCATTCATACCGGCCGCCCGGGTCCTCTCCACATCCTCGGCAAATGCATCTGCCGTCATCGCCACGATGGGTATGTTGGCGTCACTTCGGGGCAGGCTGCGAATGGTGCGGGCAGCGGTCAAACCGTCCATCACCGGCATACGCAGATCCATAAATATGAGATGATACTGCCCCTCTGGTGAGGCGGCAAACCGCTCCACGGCCTGCTGTCCGTCGGCGGCCGTATTCACGGTCACGCCAAGCTCCTCAAGGATGTCTGATGCAATCATCCGGTTGAGCTCGTTGTCCTCCGCCAGCAGTACGCGCATGCCAGTCCCCTGGGCCGGCGGCTCCCCGTTCTCCTCTTGGGCCTGAACCGGCAGCGAGACGGCAAGCGTAAGGGCCACAGAAAAGCAGCTCCCTTTTCCGGGGGTGCTATCCACCTGAATGTCACCCTGCAGTTTTTCCACCAGGCTTTTGACAATGGACAGCCCCAGGCCCGTGCCCTTGTACTGCGTACGGCTGCCGCTGTCTTCCTGGCTGAAGGGTTCAAACATACGGGCCACAAACTCCGGGGACATACCAATCCCGGTGTCACACACCTCAAAGGTATACAGGGCAAACCCGTCCCTTGGCTCCTCCTGGGCCGCGCGCAGGGTAATAGAACCCTTTTCCGGAGTGAATTTCACTGCGTTGCCCAGCAGGTTTGTCAGGATCTGATTAAGCAGCAGCTCATCGCTCTCCACACAACAGTCTTTCAGCCCGTCGGTCTCTACTTTTACTGCAATGTTTTTTTCTCTGGCCAAAACCTCAATGTTGGTGATACACCCATGCAGCAGTGCGTGAATGTCCAGGGGCGCTGCGTGGACCTCCACCTTGCCCTGTTCGATTCTGGACATATCCAGGATGTCGTTGATGAGCAGCATCAGCTGATGGGAGCTTTGGTTAATCTTGTTCAGATAGCCCGCCGGATCCTTGTAGTCCCGTATGGCAAGATGGCATATCCCCATAATGCCGTTAAGAGGCGTGCGGATGTCGTGGGACATATTGGAAAGGAAATCGCTCTTGGACTGGCTGGCCTGCTCTGCCGCCCTTAGGGCCGCCTGCTGTGCTTCCAGTGTTCTGCGCGCGTTCAGACGCATAAACAAGATCAGTACGATGGACAGCGCAAAAGCGATTCCCGCCATCTGCATAATTAGCTTCTGCACGAGCTCCGTTGTTCCGCCGCTTACCTTTTCCTCAGGTATAAATAAAATCATCGTCCAGCGCTCCGCAACAGGGGCACAGGACACGAAATAGCGCCTATCCTGAAGCTTGAGCTCTCCCGTAAAGAATTTCTGCGCCTCTACTGCGCCTACAAATGCCTCATAGCTGGTGTCATACAAGAATTCGGCGTTTTTCAGCGCAGTTATGACATTATAGGACGGAAGAATCTCGGTGTTTGTGGTTTGATGATACAGCCGCGTACCGTCTGTTTTTGTGATGTAGGTAGAGTTGCCTACGCCAAAGGAAGAAACCTCCAGTTCGGGGAGCAGAATGTGCATATCGATTGTAAGAGTGACATGTGTCACTGTAACTCCATCGGTCAGTACTATAGGCTGAGGCAGCCGCTGAAGAAAGAGCATCTGCTCGGTACCATCTGTAATGGATTCGCGTATTGTAATCTGATGTTCGGGAAGATCCGTTGGCAGCATTCTGGGCAGCGGCCAGCGAGTAACCGTACCGTCCCAGTTGTAGCTGTTGCTGGCGGAATCAATGCAGCCAAAAGTCCAGGGAGAATTGTCATCGCTCTTCTGGCTCATATCCACAAGGCTGTCCACAAGCTGAAGGGAACTGCTCGCCGGGAACCGCTGTATGGTATAGACCAGTTGGTGCAGCTTTTCCCATTCGCTTTTAATGGAAAGATTGACCAGCTCCGAACTCTTTTTCGCGTTCTGATCCATACTATACAGCCGCTGGGTGTATAGCTGTTCATCCAATGAGGAAGCAAAAAGCACACAAAGTGCCAGTACTAGTATGACGGCAATCAGCATCAGGGGAAGAATATAATTACGCTTACGGAAGGCAGTTTTTTTCATTTTGTCACTCACGGGCATTCTCCTTAAAACCTTGCAGACTTTCGTCCTCATTTCTCCACAAACAGCTGCTGCCCTTATGGTTTGTTTTTGCACGGTATAGTGCCATATCTGCCTGCCGGAACACTTCGTCCATCCCATTTTCCAAGTTTTCCGAGATAACGATGCCCGCAGAAGCAGACGCCTGTATGTCCTGCTCAAACGTGTTTTTTTTCAGCGCCCGGCAGATTCCTTCCACTCTTTTCACCACCACATCTGCGGACTGTATCTGCTTTAAGATGACAATGAACTCGTCCCCGCCGTATCTGGCCAGAATATCACTTTTTCTGGACTGCGCGCGAATCAGCCTGGTAATTTCTTGGATGATCCGGTCGCCTTCTGTATAGCCCAGTGTATCATTGGTCTTCTTCAAATCATCCAGATCGAACAGGCAAAAAGCGAACGGAGTATCCTCCTTTCCCATCGTATGGATCGCAGCTTCCAATCCACGGCGGTTGAGAAACCCCGTCATATGGTCCCGATTGGCCTCGTTTTGCAGCGCATGTTCCCGTTCTTGAAAGGATGACAGCCGGATCGCTTTCAGCGTCCTTTTAAGCAGGCTCTTTGCTGTGTGCGGTTTATCCGCATAATCGAAAGCTCCCAGTTCAAGCGCCCGCTCCTCCGCCTCCGAATCCTGTGCTCCCGTTACCAGAACCGGTATATTCCATACCTCCAGTTCATCCTTGAGCATCTCGAACACAGTAAATCCGTCCAGGCCCGGCAGTGACTTACTGATAAGAACAGCGGCTAGCTGATCCTTATACTGGGTGACAAAGGTTAAAGTAGAATCAGCCTCTGTACTATGTATAACCTGAAAGTGTCTGGAAAATGTTTTTTCCACTTCCTTCCGATACTCTTGATCCACATCGGCAATTAAAAGGAGCTGCCGCAGGGGTCTGAGCCTCATGCCAAAGTGCGGTGCCGCGATGCAGTCATTATCCTCCACCAGCAGTTCTGCAGCCCGTCTTTCTTTTAGCAGCGCCTCCAAATCTTGGATTGGCATGGGTTTTGCGAAATAATACCCCTGCACATAGTCGCACCCGGTTTCCGCCACCCGGTCCAGCTGCTCTTTGGTTTCCACCCCCTCTGCCACTACGCTCAGCCGCATCCGGCGCGCAAGCTCCACAATGGTCTGCAGGATGCCTTGGCCTACGCTCTTTCCAGTTTCGCCCTGAATAAATTTCATATCCAATTTCAAAATGTCAAGAGGCATTTGATTGAGCATATTGAGTGAGGAATAGCCGCTGCCGAAATCGTCCATCTCAATGATAAAGCCTAACTCACGCAGCTTTGTAATCGTCTCAATGATCTGGGCGGGCTGTTCCGTATAGGCACTTTCCGTGATTTCAAGATGAAGCCGGGATGGCCTTAGTCCATGCCTGCGGACTGTATCCATCAGGATTTCAATAATATTTATATTGTAGATATCCGCCCTGGATACATTCACCGAGATGGATATAGGCAGATACCCCTTCTCGTCCCATTCCCGCAGAGTGGAGCAGGCTTTGTCCCAGACAAATTGATCCAGTTTGGCAATAAAACCGTTCTTTTCGAATAAAGGAATGAATTCGGCTGGTAACTGGAATCCCCATATGGGATGGTTCCAGCGAATCAGTGCTTCCGCTCCCACCAGCTTATTGTCCCTGATTCTGTATTTAGGCTGCAGATAGAGCATAAACTGACCTTCCGACAGGGCGGTTTCCATGCCGTCGATAATGGCCTGCTGACGCAGCAATTCTCCACGGAGCTTATCGTCATACGCAGCAAAATGCTTTCCATATTGTCCCTTAATGCTTCGTGCCGCCAAAAGAGCCCGATCGCACATCTGCTCCACGGGCAGCGTCCGATCTTCCACATAATAGATCCCCCACTTCATGACGACGTTCTGGGCGTTGGGAAGCGCATTGACCTGTTCCAGAGTGCTGGCAAACATGTCTGCTGTGTATACCTTGTTGTTTTCCAGCAAACAGACAAATTGGTCTGCGTTCAGACGCCCGCAGATACCTTTATCCCCTACCATTTGACGATACTGACCCGCAATGCCCTGCAGGAGCCGATCTCCCGCCGCCACACCCAAGATATCGTTGATCAGCTTGAAATTTTCAATATCGGATGCAATGAGGTCGAACTGACGCTCCGGATACTGCTGAAAAATTTCACGTACCCGCTGATAGAAATACTCCTTGCTGTAAAGCCCGGTAAGGCGGTCATACTGAAACTGATTGATCATGGCTGCGGTCTCCCGCAGACGGATAATGCTGGCAACCCGGTGAAGGATAATCCGGGCTTTGTATGGCTTGGGCACAAAGTCACTGGCACCGTGGGATAAGGCACTCACTTCATCCGCCTCACTGTCACTCTGAGTTGTCACAATGACCGGGATAGAGGAGAAGGACGAATTGGCCTTAATATGTGAGAGAAACGTATATCCGTCCATCACAGGCATATTGATGTCTAATAGAATCAGCGAAATCTCCTCATGCCGGGATTGTAAAACTTCAAGTGCTGCCTGTCCATTATCCGCCTCTAAAACCTGATACGCAGAAGCCAGCAGATTGTGCAGTACCCCACGGTTGATCTCATTGTCCTCTACGATCAATACTGTCTTCAGCATTGGCATCTGTATATCACCCCCATTTTCCTCAGTAACCTCAAACGTATCTGTATATACTTTGGAATCTTTGCAGTTTGCACTCCCTGAGTCCGGCCGGTCCTTATGTTTTTTTACCATGCATTATACCCCTGCTTTCAGGTAAGAATATAAATGTGAACCTTGTCCATAACTACCTAACTTATATTATAAGGAGGATGAGGTGGATTTTCAACTGTTTTTATAGATTTTCGAGTCGAAAAATGCTAAAATTAGGGATATAATTAAGGGAGGGATAAAGATGGAGAGCGGCCAGGTTTTTGCCGATTTTATATATGAATATTTTCTCAAATGTTTTCAATTCCAGCGTTACAGATGCGGAGACGTCCTTCCTTCTATCAATACATGCTGCAAAAAATTCAATGTTGCTGACCAGACAGTGAAATCTGCCCTGAAACAGCTGCGTAAAGAAGGCTATATATCGGTACAGCAGGGAAGGCCCGCCCGGGTTATATTTCAGCAGACCGAGGAACAGAGCAACAGGTATATCCGCCAGTTCTTTTCGGAGCGATGGAATGTCTTTTCAGATTTGTGCCAAACCATAGAGGTCGTTTTCCAGCCGCTGCTTATAGAGAGTTTTCGGCGATTTGACGAGAGCGATTATGATATCCTTTCTCCTTTTGCGGAACAGGCAAATATTGAAAATATTATCCATTTTTACTGCTTTGTTCTGCAGAAAATGAAAAATCCATTGATTCTGAATCTGTTCTGGGAGTGTCTGCTGTTTTTAGGCTTTCCCTATATTAGTGACCGTACCTTGGAATACTATTCAGCAGAGATTGCGCAAAAACGTTTACAGGACATCATCCGCACAGCGAAAACAGGGGAATGGCAGCGGCTCGATGAATTTTTGTCAGCTTTTTGGAGAGAGTTTGTGGCTGCGGCATCAAACTCCATTGAACCTTATCTACTGCCCATACCGGCGGATCGGCAAATCACCTTTGTCTGGCGGATCTACCGGGGGCGCCCACAGATTTGTTATAATCTGGCTACCCGCATTATGTATGAGATTTATCTGGGGCGTTATCGGGGACAGCAGTTCCTCCCCTCTTATGAAAAGCTGGCAGAAGAATACCGTGTATCAGTTAATACGGTGCGCCGGACCATTCGCCTGCTCACGCAGCTTCGCGTGACTCTGCCTATAAGCGGGAAAGGGATTCGTATTTCTTCTTTGGGAGATAGTACTGAGCAGCCAGATTTGACTGTTCCGGCTATCGTCCGTAATCTGGCACTTTTCTTTCAGTCCTTCGAGCTGCTGCTCTATTCCTGTGAGAATGTTGTGCGCAGCACCTTGTCGTCACTGGATCAAGAGGAAAAAAGTAAAATGATCAGCCAGCTAAAGGACTATTTGGATGCCGAAAATTGTGAGCTTGCCCCCTGGTGTATCTTAATCAGTGCGGCAATGCGGGCACCTCTGCAGGGATTCCGGGAGATTTACGCAAATATTTACGGTCTCGCCCTGTGGGGGTATCCTTTAAAAGCTTCGCAGGGGAAATATCCTGCGGTTGATGACAAAGCGGTCTGGCTGACCGAATCTTTAGTTAAGTATTTAGCGGCAGATGATATTGAATCCTGTACCGCTGCTTTTAAGGAGTTTGTCTCCATCGCGCTTCCTTCCATAGAAAAATATCTCAATCTCTTTGGGATTGAACACGCAGAACTCCAAATGTCCCCGTCCGCACGGAAGTATTATCAGACCATCAGCATGACGGATGTCTAAAACGTAGCCCGGTGGGCGTTCTGCTGCTTTAACAAATATGAGAGCCGGCAAGTCTCTGCGGCCTTATATTTCTCCCAAAACAATTAGAAAAAACGGCAGCGGCATCCAATATGATGCCGCTGCCATAACATACTGATACGTTTTATAGTATCAGCATTGCGTCTCCAAATGAAAAAAATCTGTATCTTTCTCTCACCGCCTCCTCATAGGCTGCCATAATATGCTGTTTCCCTGCCAGGGCAGAAACCAGCATAAGGAGTGTGGATTCCGGAAGATGAAAATTTGTAATCAAACCGTCAATTACCTTAAACTGATATCCCGGATAAATGAAGATATCTGTCCATCCGCTCTGTGCCCTCACCATTCCATCCTCCCCTGCCGCTGATTCCAGGGTACGGCAGCTGGTCGTTCCCACAGATATTACTTTATTTCCCCGTTTCTTCGCATCGTTAATGAGCTTTGCCTGCTCCTCCTCCACCACATAATATTCAGAATGCATGTGGTGCTGGGTCACATCCTCCACTTTCACCGGGCGGAAGGTCCCAAGGCCAACGTGAAGAGTTACGTGAGCAATATGCACTCCCTTTTTTTTAATCTCCTCCAGCAGTGGTTCCGTAAAATGCAGCCCTGCCGTGGGTGCGGCTGCGGATCCCTCATGTTTGGCATACACGGTCTGGTACCGCTCTTTGTCCTGAAGCTTATGGGTAATATAGGGGGGCAGAGGCATCTCGCCTAAGCGATCCAGAATCTCCTCAAAGATACCGTCGTATGTGAAGCGGATCAGGCGGTTTCCCTCCTCCACAATGTCAATTACTTCCCCTCTCAATATTCCGTCTCCAAAAGAAATCTTGGTGCCTATTTTTGCTTTCTTTCCGGGCTTTACCAAGGTCTCCCACACATCGTCCGGCTTTCTCTTGAGCAGCAGAATCTCAATCCCTGCTTCCGTTCCCTCTTTTGTTCCGTACAGTCTGGCCGGGATCACCCTTGTGTCATTGACCACAAGGCAGTCCCCCGGATTCAGGTACTGAACCACATCTTTAAAGATTCTATGTTCAATCTCACCTGTCAGAGGATCCAGATGCAGCAGCCTGGAGGCCGAACGGTCTTCGAGGGGATCCTGAGCGATTAACTCCTGCGGTAAATCATAATAAAAATCTGATGTCTTCATACCAACTTCCTTTCTCTATGCAAAGCATATTCAGTATAACACCATTAAAAGGCGGATTCAATATCTCTTTGAATCCGCCTTTTCAGAGCATTGTCCGATTTAGTTCTCACTCCCCACGCTGCATTCTTATGATAGAAATCAAACTGAGAACCGCAGTAACTGTCTGTGTAATCCCCGAAGAAAAATCGTGGATAATCAGAGAATACACAGCCCATATCACAACATTCACAAGGAAACTTATCTTAATTGCTTTCAATCTCTGTGCGTAATAATTGCTAAGTGTAATCTGAACGGTTGCTATGACAGGCAGTAATCCCAAAAACCCTCTGTTGTTAACAGCAATACCGCAAATTATGACAAGCGCAGTACAAACAACCATCATTCTTTTATCAAATTTGCCCTTTATTACTAAGATATTTCTTATAATGGAAAGGAACAAAGTGGACACTCCCGCCCATGCCCCGAAAAAGAATGAGGAGATGAAAAGAGCTGAGCTCTCCATCAGCTGGAAAAAATACGCCTTTTTTCTGGTATTTACACAGCAGCTTACTGCGAGAAAAACTGCGCCCACAAAAGATATGATATTGCCTATAACAATCCGTTCCATACTTCCTCCTATCTCAGGTCTTACCCAAGGTACGTATTCTTATATTCTTCCCGTATTTCTTCCGGTACCAGACTTCCGCCTGTAGCCCAGGCAATATGGGAAGCCTGATCCATTTTCTCTGTAAGCTGATGAGCCGTCAGGTATTCCTTTGTCTCAGGATACTGCAGCAGTCTGGCAGGTCCCTGGAAGGCAGCACAGGCGCTGGGTTCCAGAAAAATATCTTCAGAATCCAGAAGGAGACGCATATAGTCATACAGCAGACTGTCCTTCACAGTAAAAATTCCCGATAGGAGAGGCTTCATCACTCCCCCTACAAATCCCGAAGGGCGTCCCACGGCAAGCCCGTCTGCGTGCGTAAGTCCGGTCAGGCCCAAATCCTGTACCGATATCCCGCTGTTCAGGCCAGAAGCCATGCCTGCCAGCATGCAGGGTGCCTGTGTCGGCTCTACAAAAAAGCAGTGCACATAATCTCCGAAGATCTGCTTCAATCCAAAGGATACCCCGCCCGGTGCACCCCCCACGCCGCAGGGAATATACACAAACAGGGGATGTTCTTTGTCCACGCTTACCTTCTGCTCTGCAAGCTGTCCCACCAGACGTTTTGCCGCTACCGCATATCCTAAAAACAGATTCCTGGAATTCTCATCGTCCACAAAGTAACTCTTGGGATTGGCATCGGAAAGCTTTCTGCCGTTTTTCACAGCCTCGCTGTAGTCTGACGCATACTCCATCACCGTAACTCCCCTGGATCTCAGCAGATCCTTTTTCCACTGTTTTGCGTCAGCGGACATATGTACGATTACTTCGTAACCAATTGCGGCACTCATGATCCCTATACTCATACCCAGATTACCCGTAGAACCAACCTGTATGGTATATCCTCTGAAAAATGCTTTGTTTTCCTCAGAAGCCAGAACCTCATAAGACTCTCCCTCCTTGAGAATGCCATGCTCTGCCGCCAAGTCTTCCGTGTGCTTCAGTACTTCGTAAATTCCGCCTCTGGCCTTCACAGAACCTGCAATAGCCAGATGGCTGTCCTGTTTTAAAAAGAGCCTTCCCTGCAGATGGCTGTTATAAGCTTCGTTCAGTGCCTTCTGCATTCCTGGTATTGGAGATAACACAGATTCAATCAGGCCGTTTCTGGGCTTGGTCTCAGGAAAGCATTTCATGATAAAAGGCGCAAAGCGCTCCAGTCTTCTCTCGGCATCCTCAATATCATCCATTGTAAGTTCTAATTCCGGCTTTGCAGAGGCAAACTCTGTAAGATCCGGGTTGATCCATACGAGTTCCTCTTCCCTTGCGGCACGTTTCAGAACCGGTACGGCTTCTGCTGCCTCCTTAATCTTTTCCTTGTTAAGCATCACTTGTCTCCTCCTTATTCATGCTTTTATGTTTCTGGACATACGCCGCCGGTGTCATCCCGGCATACTGTTTAAAATACTTATAAAAATTATTTAGATTGGGGTAGCCGCATCGCTCTGCAGTCTCCTGAATGTTCAAGCCTTCCTCCTGCAGCAGAAGTTTTGCCTTTTCGATCCTAACCTTGTGAATATAGGAAAGTATGGTAATTCCCATGTATTTTTTGAACAGCCTTGCTATATGGCTTTCTCCGCAGAAGGTTTCCCGCGAGAGGTCTTCCAGCTCTATCTTTTCCTTATAATGCTGGTGGATATATGCCAGTATCTGATTCACCGTAGAATTGTCCGTAAAATTCCAGCCAATCGCCCTTGTGACTGCTGACCGAAGCTGCTCCAGCTCTATGGGCTTGGCAATAATATCCGACACATCCATACGCAGAGCTCTCTGTGCATATTCAAAAGAACCGTACGCTGTCACAATAATCACTTTGCCATTTGATACTCTCTGAAGCACTTCAAATCCATCCATATAGGGCATCTGAATGTCCATAAAAATCAAATCCGGCTTTTCTCTCTGAATCAGCTCCAGTGCCTGTCTCCCATCCTCTGCTGTCCCTACCAGCTGAATAGGGAGATGTTCCTGCTGGATAAAGTAAGAGATAATCGTTAATGCCGCTTTTTCATCGTCACAGATAACCGCGCGTATCATACATTGTCCTCCTCCGTTATAGGCTGAAACGGAATATCCAGATAAAACTCTGCCCCGTTTTCCCAGGACCTCATTTCCATCCGGAAATCCTCCCCATATATGACAGACAGTTTCTGGCAAACCATGGAAAGTCCATGGGAGGTATTGCTTTTCATTCCCAGATTCACCGACTGGCATACTCTTTTATCCGGAATCTTTCCGCTGTTCATAATTTTAATGATTACCCGCCCGGCCTTGCAGAAGGCCTGCAGATACAGGCTTTTATTGGAAGTGGATTTGAAACCGTGGGTAAAAGCATTTTCTACTATTGGCTGAAGGAAGTTGAAGGGTACCCTGCAAGCCTGAACCTCCGGCTCTATATCATACACAACAGACAGGGTATCTTCGTACCTTAGCTTCTGCAGCTTGAGATAGGAATGCAGATACTCGAACTCCTGTCTCCAGCTCACCACTGTATCCTCCGTTCTGAGCGTATAGTGAAATAATTTGGACAGGTCAATGATGGACTGGTAAAGCTTTGGCAGTCCCCCGTCAAGTGCCATAGATGCCATACTGTTTAATGTGTTAAACAAAAAGTGATTGTTTATCTTCAAGTTTGTCATGGCATATTCAGCTTCTCTGAGACTTTTGGCCAGCAGCTGCTGGGATGCCAACCCGTCAAATATCTGAAGCTCCTGCTCTGCCAGCCGTTTTCTGAACTGATCGAATTCACAAAAATTGCGGATCGCTTTTGTGATCCTTCTGAGAAGATTTTTTATTCCCTGCACCGTGCTCTCCGGTGTATCATACACACCGTAAGCCTGACGGTCCGGTGTCTGTGAACGGCGCACGAACCCTCCCTTTATATATCCCAGATAATACCCTTTATAGGAGATAGGCATTGCATACACTTCCATGTCATGGGTACAGTGGTATGTCTGTTCCATACGAAGACGCTCTTTGCTGTTGGGAATCAGACAGGGAGCCGCCCCGTAGTACAGCGAGGGACTGCAGCACTCCTGGCAGTACGTAGGAAAATATTTGCTCTTAAGTACAAGCGTATTATCTCTGTCGAAAATCGCATAGGCATAGTGCATATTTTCCAGGAACTGGGTCCGGATTGCCTCCACCGCCGTATAAAGCATTTTTTTTGCCTCTACCGGCATCAGTGGTTTCTCCTCTTTCTCCCATGGATTCATAATAATCTCCTCATCCAGGCTTTCCGGATTTGAGACAAGCAGATGCCGAATGGGTTCGTCCCCGGTATTCATAATTTCATGAATCACTCCTGCCGGCCAGTGGAAGGTGTCTCCCGGCTTCAGAAGGCATTCCTTTCCGTCAATCTTATTCAGGCCAACCCCCTGAAGAAAATGAACTACCTGCTCTTCATAATGAACGTGTGCCGGCTGGTGGGTTCCTGGCTCCACAGTTACTATCCCCACATTCATTTTAAACCGGGAGGAGCCTTCCTGGTTCATCTGCAGCCATTGAACATCTCCCCAATCAGTCTTTTGTGTGCCCATACTTTCCTCCTGCATACATGATACGTATGATATCTTTTTTATTCTTATATTTACCTTATACGATTCAGAGAAATCTGTCAAACATACTCTGGAAAATATGATCATTCTTGACAATTCTATTATCCTATAAATCAAAAAAAAATAATATTACCAAATTTGATTTTTCTTTTTCCGATTTTGCCTTTTTCTTGCGCACGACACGAAAACAGAAGCAGCCGGACAAAAAGTCCGGCTGCTTCTGTACTCTTAACAGTAAACCGCATCTTCCACGATTAACTTTGCCACGCCTTTATGTGCCTCCACAATATTAACTCCACAGTTAGGAGGCACTTTGCCGTGCCAGAAATCATCCCCCCGGGGATAGACATTCTGAAGCAGAGCGCGCACTGCACAGCCGTGGGATGCAATCAGAATCGTTTTCTCCTCATAGTCGGACCTGTGAATCATTTCCAGAAAAAAATCACGCGTCCGCTTTACCACATCTGAGATCCGCTCTCCTCCCTCAGGGGGCTGATATCTCTCCGTGTGGTGAAAAAAGTTATCCAACATCTCTCCCGGAATTTCCATTGCATCGGGACGGCAGCACCGGCCCTCCCAAACCCCAAATGTTATTTCCTGTATTCTCTCATCCTCAATGATAGGAATATCCCGTCCTCTGAGAATCAGGCCGGCGGTTTCCTTTGCCCTTTGCAGCGGGCTGGTATAGCAGATGTCAAAGGGAACCTCCTGCAATGCTTCCCCGGTTTTCTCTGCGGCAAGAATCCCCTTTTCATTCAAAGGAATATCCGAGGTTCCCTGCAGCTTAAACTTTACATTCCATGGGGTTTCCCCATGGCGCACGATATATAGTTTCATGGGATTCACCTACTTACGCAGTTCAATGCCGAGATCTTCCAGTCCGTTCAGGATCTTCTTCATTGCCGAGGTAACATCCGCCTCTTCTAATGTCTTGTCTTTTGCCCGGAATGTTACGGAATAGGCAATTGACTTGAAGCCTTCTTTAATCTGGCTTCCCTCATAGATGTCAAACAGACGGTAACTTTCCAGATGTTTTCCGCCACTCTGAATGATCACGTGTTCAATCTCTCCTGCAGTGATAGCCTTTGGAACAACCATACTGATGTCACGGCTGACAGCGGGATATTTGGCAATCCCTGTATATTTCCGGTCAAAGGTAGCCATTGGAAGAATAGCCAGAATATCAAGCACCGCTACATAAGCTCTCTCTCCAATACCGTAAGACGCTGCCACAGCAGGGTGCACCTCTCCCAGAAAGCCTACTTTTACTCCCTCATAGTAGATATCTGCCTGGCGGCCCGGATGCAGGTACGGCTTTTTGTCCTCAGGAGAATACTCTTCCTTCTTATGCATCCCAACCTTATCGAAGAACTCCTCTGCCATACCTTTCATGGTAAAAAAGTCACCCTCGCCGTACATGCCCAGCGTAAACATCATCCGTTCCTCAGGAAGCTCCGTAAGAGGCAGCTGTTTCGGCAGATAAATATTACCCAGCTCATACAGTTTTACATTCTTATTTCTGCGTTTATAGTTTGTCCCCAGGGAAGTCAGCATGCCGTTTAAGGAGATTGTACGCATAATACTGAAATCTTCTCCCAGCGGGTTCATAATTGTAACGGCCTGACGAAGAGGGCTGTCCTCAGGAATTCTCAGCTTGTCAAATACCTTAGGGCTTTCAAAGGAGTAGCACATCCCCTGGGAGAATCCGTTGAATTCGGCCATATCCCTGGCTACTTCCTCTATGCGCAGCTTAAAGGGAAGTTTTCCTGTGGTTGCCTCTCCCTTTGGCAGAGTAGTAGGAATATTGTCATATCCGTAAAATCTCGCCACTTCCTCCGCCAAATCCGCGGTGCAAAAGATATCGTGCCGGAAGGTAGGCGCCACGATCTCATTGGCATCTTTGTCATATGCCAGCCCCACCCGTTCCAGATAGCCCAGCATCTCTTCCTGAGTCAGATCCGTTCCCAGCAGATCATTAATCTTTTCCGGTGCGAAGGGCACACGAACCGGCTCCTTGGGAGCGGTATAGACATCTACCATTCCTCCAACCACTTCCCCTGCCCCAAGTTCCTCCATCAGCTGGCAGGCACGGTCAATGGCAGCCTGGGCATTGTTGGGATCCAGGCCCTTTTCAAATTTTCCTGACGCATCGGTTCTAAGCCCCACTTTTTTGCTGGACAGCCGGATATTCGTACCGTCGAAACATGCTGCCTCAAAGAGGACGGTCTGCACACTGTCTGTAATCATAGAATTTTCTCCGCCCATGATCCCTGCGATGCCCACAGGCTTTTTGCCGTCGCAGATCATAAGAACAGAATCATCCATAACCCGCTCCTGTCCGTCCAGGGTAATGAACTTTTCACCTTTTTGGGCCCTTCGCACTATAATTTCTCTGCCTTCAATAGCATCCAGATCATAGGCATGCATTGGCTGTCCGAATTCTTCCATAACATAATTGGTAATATCTACAAGGTTATTGATCGGGCGGATCCCATTGGCAGCCAGGCAGCGCTGCATCCATTTGGGAGAAGGGCCGATTTTTACATTTTTCACTACTCTTGCACAGTACCGGGGACAAAGCTCTGTGTCCTCTACAGTCACTTTTATATAATCGCCGGCCTTTTCGCTGTTTCCGGTTTTTACTACATTCGGGGGAACAAATTTCTTTCCAAAGGTAGCGGCAGCCTCCCTTGCGATTCCGATGACGCTGTAGCAGTCCACGCGGTTTGAAGTGATCTCGTACTCAAAGATGACGTCATCCAGTCCGAGAGCCTTCACAGCATTCTCTCCTACTTCTGCATCCTGTGGGAATATATAGATACCGTATTCCGGCGCTTCCGGGTAAAATTCTCTGGTGGTTCCCAGCTCTTCAATTGAGCACATCATGCCAGAGGATTCCACTCCTCTTAGTTTGCCCTTTTTAATTTTCACCCCTCCGGGCGTTTTTTTGCCGTCATGTCCCCCTGCAACCCTTCCGCCGTCCAGAACCACGGGGACTTTGTCCCCTTCTTTTACATTGGGGGCGCCGGTTACAATCTGTACTACCTCTGCACCTACATTTACCTGGCAGACAATGAGTTTATCTGCATCCGGGTGACTCTCAATTTTCTCAATCTGGCCTACCACAATCTTTTCCAGATCTGCATCCAGCAGTTCATAGCCTTCCACCTTTGTTCCGGACAATGTCATGGCATCCGTATATTCCTGTGCCGTCACATCCAGATCCGGCACGTACATTTTAATCCAAGATAATGATGTATTCATTCTTTCTCTCCTCCTTAGAACTGTTTTAAGAACCGTGTATCGTTTTCATATAAAAGACGCATATCATCGATTTCATACTTCAGAAGGGCGATGCGCTCCAGTCCCACACCAAAAGCAAATCCTGAATACTCCTCGGGATCAATGCCGCACATCTCAAGCACATGTGGGTGTACCATCCCGCATCCAAGAATCTCTATCCAGCCGGATCCCTTGCAGAAACGGCATCCGCTTCCGCCGCACTTAAAACAGGTGACATCCACTTCGGCGCTTGGCTCCGTAAATGGGAAATGGTGAGGGCGGAATTTCGTCTTTGTCTCCGGGCCGAAGAGCTCTTTAGCGAATTCCTCCAGCGTTCCCTTTAAATCTGCAAATGTAATATGCTTATCCACCACAAGTCCCTCTATCTGATGGAAGGAAGGAGAGTGGGTAGCATCCACTTCGTCTGAACGGAATACCCGTCCCGGTGCAATCATACGGATGGGGAGCTTTCCCTGTTCCATCACTCTGGCCTGTACGGGAGAGGTCTGGGTGCGGAGCACGATGTCCTTATTGATATAAAAGGTATCCTGCTCATCCTTTGCCGGATGGTTGGCCGGAATATTCAGTTTTTCAAAATTATAAAGGTCATATTCTACTTCCGGTCCTTCCACTACCTCATAGCCCATACCGATAAAAATTCTCTCCACTTCCTCCAGGGCAATGGTATTTGGATGGCGGTGGCCAATCTCTGCTTTTTTGGCGGGCAGCGTCACATCAATGACTTCTTCCCTCAGTTTCTGTTCCATAAGTCTGGCTTCCAGCTTTTCCTTCGTCTGGTCTAAAAGGCTCTCGATGGCTTCCCTGGTCTCATTCACCAGCTGCCCTACCAGAGGACGCTCTTCTTTTGCCACGTCCTTCATTCCTTTTAATACAGCAGTAAGTTCGCCTTTTTTTCCCAGGAACGCTACTCTGGCCTCATTTAATTTATCCAGGGAATCGGATTCCTGAATACGTCTTACAGCTTCTGCCTGAATCTGTTGTAATTTTTCTTTCATGTTCTTCTCCTTTCGATCAAAAAAAGCTTCCTCCCAAAAAGGGACGAAGCTGACAGTTCCGTGGTACCACCCTGATTCCCGGAAAACCGGGCACTCATTACAGCTTAACGCGCCTCACACGTCATTTCCTAGTAGCAGCAGTGCTTTCAGAAATGCAGCTCCAGTGGGAAATTCAATCATTATCTGAACTTAAGGAAGCTTACAGCCGGTGACTTCCTCTCTCTGAAAGAAAATAAAGATCTACTTGCACTTTCACAGCTTTTTCATTAAATATGTCTGTTTTATATTCTAACATATAAAAGATTTCTGTCAAGAAAAATTTATTTTTCCTTTTCCTCTTCCTCTCTGCTTCCCTCAAGAAGCTGCACGTACTCTTTTCTGATACGCTCTATAGCGGCCGAATGCACCTGCCGGAACTTCTCTTCAAAATAGCAGTTAATCTCTGCACCTATCATAACAATATTCATACAGATATACATCCACAAAAGGATTAGAATCAAGCTGGTCATGCTCCCGTACATATTGGACATTCCATCATAATAATCAAAGTAAAGGGAGAAACCGAAGGAAAACAAAGACCAGGCCAGGGAAGTAAAAACAGCACCAGGAATCTGGCTTCGCAGCGTTGCCTTGCGGTTCGGCACAAATTTATACAGAAACAGAAAGACAAAAGCCAGAAGTCCCAGTGCAATTACCGTACGCAGACTGATAATCATAGCTACCAGATTAGAGAGAAAAGGCAGATGCTTTGTCAGTTCCCTCTGTATGCTGTTTCCAAACACCAGAAGCAGCAAAGTGCATATGATAGCAATCAGAAAGATCATGGTATAAAAGATTGAGCGTATCCTGGTAACCAGGTAATTTCTTGTCTCCCGTATCTGATAGATGCAGTTCAGACCATTCGTGAGGGCCTGTATTCCCTTTCCCGCAGACCAGAGAGCGGTCAGGGCAGTGATGGGAACTACTGCAAGGGACTTGTTGTACACTTCCTCTATAATACCAGTCACAAAGGATTTGAAGCTGTCCGGACACACCTTAATCACCGCATCTGCCATCTGCTGCTTGCTGATTGGAGTATACTGCACAGACGTTAGCAGAAGGAGCAGAAATGGAATAAATGATAATAACACAAAATAAGCCGCCTGGGCAGAATAGGCAGTCACATGATCTTCATTTATTTTATTCATAAATCCTCTCACTGTCCGGTAGAAACGCTTTATCATAATATAAGATCCCATTTCAGTATTTGATGACTATCATAATACCATGAATTATTCTTTCAGGCAAGTTACCGTCAACTCACGGAATCTCCCCTGCACGGTTTAAGGTTACACCATTATAAAAATACTCCAGAATTTCTTTGTATCCATTGCCCTCCTGTGCCATATGCTGAGCGCCGTTCTGGCTTAATCCCACGCCGTGTCCGTAGCCGCCCCCGTGTATGGTATACCCCTTCAATTCGTCCCCCTCCCGGAGTTCCTCCAGCGTAAAGTAGGCGCTTGGAAGAAGAGAGCCTCCATCAACCACGGATCCATCCTGCCTGGTAATTTTGAGTCCTTTCGGCGCCAGAATCTGCCGGATTGTATATTCATTCTGTACGGCAACCGTCTGTGTTGGACTATTAATCCCCATGGACAGGACTGCATCCCCCTCTCCCACTTCCAGAATCTCCAGAGAACTTATATCCGTAATCTCCGGATAGCTGCTTTGAATTCCCTTCAGCAGCTGATCTTTTGAGAAGGTAACACTCCAGCGGTACCAGGGTTCTTCTTTGTCGTACTCGCACACAACACTTTTCAGATAAGCTGCGGGGGCAGATGCCTCCCAAACCTCATCTGTACTTGTCTTTCCGTGGGAAGTAGAGAAATAATAGGCATCTATGGGGCTTCCGTTCTGACAGAGGATCTCCCCTCTGGTCGCCGCTACCGCCTCATCAGTTCTCTCATTCGTGCCGCTGTTTTGATAGACCTGGAAAGAGACACTGTCGTCCACCTGAGCCCCCAGTTCTTTTAATTTGTTCTCCCCGAGCTGGACATAGGCGTAGGTCCTGGCGCACACGGCCTGGGCCTTTAAAGCCTCCATCTCATAAGAAGAAGGCATCTCACTGGGAACAACCCCCCGCAGATAAGTCTCCACTGGAAGTTCATTCACAATCCGCAGTCCATCCCCCTCCTGATAAATAGTGAATGCCCCCTGATAAGAAGGATTGCCCTGGCCTCTGGAGACACTTAAAAGAGTAAGCTGGTTATTCTCTTCCAAGGGTTCTATCCGAAAAGAACCGTCCCTGAAATAAGGAGAATCTCTTTCCACAGTGACAGTCTCTCCCGACTGGACAGATGCTTCCTCCCCTCCCGTTATCCTGTAATCCCCATGGACGGTAAACTGAAGGGAGGTATGTTCATAGCTGCTGTAGTCATCTGTCTTTATCAACACTTGTATTACTTTATCCTCAGATACTGCCTCCTCCCCAGACTGTCCCTCCTGAGGCTCCTGCTCCTGAGTCTTCTCCACAGTTTTTGTACTCTGCCTGGCTTCCCGGATACTGGCTCTTTCATTTTCCTTTAAGATCCGCTCTTCCCTAAGATTCATATACTGGGCATTATCATCCTTTCTCTGGGAGAAAACGGCCAGTAACAGGATGCACAAAAAGCAGAGTAAAATCACAATCAGTTTCCATATAATTTTATTTTTTAGCTTCATATCATTAGTATATGCAGAAATACAAAAATAAGAAATCAGGGACACTGCTTTTTCTGCAGTATCCCTGATTTTATCCTCTTACTTCTTATTCCACTGTAAATTTATAGACGGTTGTTGTACTATAAGTCTCACCCGCCTTCAGGACAGGAGAAGGAAACGCAGGTGTATTCACCGCGTTGGGATAATACTGTGTTTCCAGGCAGAACGCACTCCTGCGAGGGTAAATCAGGCCTTCCTTGCCCACTACATTATCGATTCCATTTCCTGCATAAAACTGTATTCCCGGCAGATCTGTGTATACTGTCATCCATATTCCGGTCTCTCTGCAGTAAGCCTTTGCCGCCTCTTTTACTATTCCAGGCTCCCAGTCCAGTACATAATTGTGGTCATATCCGCCTGTATATGTCAGCTGATCGAAGTCAGCGTCAATCTCCTGTTTCATTGGTTTGAGTTCTGTAAAATCCATAGGCGTTCCGGCAACATCAGCGACCTCTCCAGTTGGTATTGATGCAGCGTCAATCACAGGATTATACTTTCTTGCATGTATCTGAAGGAGCTGACCCATGGCATAACCGCTCTCGTGCCCTCCCAGATTAAAATAGGAGTGGTTGGTGAGATTTGCCACCGTATCCTTATCACAGCTGCCTTCATAATGAATTCTAAGTTCATTCTCATCCGTAAGTTCATAGGTTACAGTGACGGAAAAGTTACCCGGGTATCCCTGTTCCATGTCCGGACTGAAATGATAAAAGGTAATACTGCTTTTCTCATCATCCAGAGCCTTCACTTCCCAGATCTTTTTCTCATATCCGTCAGGTCCGCTGTGAAGATTATTCCCATTTTCATTCTGGGGAATCTGATATTCGGTTCCATTTATCTCAAATCTGCCCCCTGCAATTCTGTTTCCGCTCCTGCCTATTGTAGAGCCGAAATAGCAGGGATTATGTAAATATTCTGTAACACTGTCGTAGCCCAGCACTACATCCTTCAGATTCTTGTCTTTATCCGGAACCAACAGAGATACCAGAATCGCTCCGAAGTTTGTAACCTTCATCACTGAACCGTTCTTATTTGTCAGTTCATACAGATATACTTCTTTTTCATCATCTGTTCTGCCAAAGCTTTTTTCAATTATTCCCATTCACTGTACCTTCTTTCCGCATGTCCTTTTCAGAAAAAGAGCCATTAAAAATGGCTCTTTTTTATCTTTTGTAACAGCTATCATTTGTAAACCCAGGATGCCGTTCCCTATCTTCTGACTCCTAGCTGCTGCTAGGTGGGTTACCGCAACACCTCTTCTGCCTTCCGCTGCGCAATGACGGCCTGACATCTGAGGAGCAATATAGGAATCCCGTTTAAAGTAAATGTAGGTTCAAAATGACAGGAGTCATCGAACATCCCAGGAATTACTTTCTTTTCTATGATTTTATTATACTCTAGTCTCCCGCATTTTTCAATATTAATACTTGAATTGATGTACCAATTTTTGTGAATATTGAGAATTTTCTACCTGAGGGCATTATAAAAGCCCCCGGTATACACCGGAGGCTCTGCTGTATGCATTAGTTTAATTCGTCTACTACTTTCTGAATAGCTGCCAGCGCATCGTCAGGAAGCTTGTTGTAGCCTTCATTCTTCTCGGAGAATGCTTTGATTTCATTTACACGGTCATTCATACGTGCCTTCAGCTGAGTTACATATTCTGTGTCGTTCATGTCCGGAACGAAGCCTTCCCATTCAAAGATTTCGATATCTGAGAACGGACCCCACTGTTTGAAATCTGCCTTTTTCTCAACAATAGCTTCCAGGATTCCTAAAGTATCTTTAGGCTGTACCTTTTTGCCCATGAAATCACCTGTGTTGATGATATAGCAGTCTACATTCTTCTCTTCCACCAGCTTTTTGAACTTTGAATAATCATCTGCTAACGGATAAGTTCTGAATGGGTTAGCGTAAGGAACAACTACCAGCTTGTTCGGATCTACCCCTGGTGCCAGACGCTCTGCTGTGGAACGTTTGGTGGCAAGAGTTGCACCCATTACAGAAGCCAGGGAAGCACCTTTTAACTTCACTACAGGAGGAATGGTCGGGTCTTTCATAATCCAGAAGATTGCATTAACCGGCTCGTCAATTTTATCCACACGGTTCGGAGCCCAAAGTTTAGATTTGATGGCGCGTCCGTTTCCGTTTCTGATATCTTCTGTTACTAACTGTACTTTGCCCTCATCATCTAAGGTTGCAGAGCAGTTCTGTGCAGTTAAAAGGAATTTATTGTCAGGGCATCCGGCAGGATAATCCTGTGTTTTATCGAAGTAAGTCGGCTCCAGGGCGATGGATGCACAGGTATCTGTGTTAATAATAAACGCATCGTCGTGAAGTACTTTAATTTCGTATTTTCCGTTATGTTTTGCATGTGTCAGAGTGGATTTACCGGATCCTGACAGTCCATATACAGATGCTACGTACTTGGAACCGTCTGCCAGTGTGTACTCTTTCTGTCCGCCGTGGCAGGCTGCGTATCCGTTACGGTTAGCGATAGCCCATGCCATGGTCAGCGTGCCTTTTTTATGTTCACCGAAATATCTCATACCAAGGATGCAGGCACAGTTCTGATCCGTATTAAAGTAGCATAATGTCTGCGGATCGCTTAAGCAGTCAAAATTCACGCCCGGATGATCTACCGGTGACCACTGTGGATCAGAGAAAATAAAGATATCTGCCTCTTTGCCGTCTCCCACAGCTTTGGAGTTTTTATACATTTTTACGTATTCATCTGACATATACTGGAAGTTCAGCATCCAGGAATACATAACATTTTCTTCTCCTTCCGGAATCAGAAGGTGAGCTTTAACCATAAATTCAGGATCCAGACCTACATATACTTCTGCATGGTACATGGTTTTCCAGCGGGCTTCATAGATAGCATCCATAGCCACTTTATCCAGAGCCGCACAGTCTACCCCGGGTTCTCCGGCGATACGGCGTGCTGCTGCATAACGTCCGGTAATGGCACCGTCATTGAATAATAATACTTTTGCATCTGGTTCCAGTCCAAATTCTTCGCCTCTATAAACCGGCATATCTGTAACAACTGTTCCAGGAGAGTTTTTGGCTAACTCATATGCCTCTTTTAATGTGTTAACTTTAACCACATTGTTGCCATAAAATGCAGCTTCAATGATGGAACGTGTTTTGCTGAATCCTGCCTTGCCAGCACCAATTTCATTAATTGGATAGTATGCTTTTGTTGACATGTTATGTCCTCCTTTTTCTCCAAAATCAAACCTATTATCTCATTTTCCTCTTACGGTGTCAATACTTTAACAAACGATTTCGAATTATTTTCGCAAGATGAATTATTTTTATATGCATATTACCTAAATCACTCCACTTTATACAGGCGTCCCATACGTGAATGCCTTCTCCTGGTTTGAAACGATCATTTGGCTGTTTTAAAGTAAATAACTGCATGCCGCCCTGGCTGTATCCGTTTTTTTAAGTCAATCGTCAGACAATTGATGAAAATGAGTGAAATGAATTATTTTTGTGTCTATCCTGCATTTTGACAGTAAACACAAAGAGATGTCCGGATCATTACCCCCGGACATCTCCTGTTTTCTTATATTCCCAGAATTTTTTTAACAATCTTTGGCATCTCTTCTACTTCCACTGTAGTATTGTGAAGTACGGGAGCTGTACGGATTTCTTCGATGGCATTGGGCACCGGTGTGTTGGAAATCTTTGACAGCTCATCCACTAATTCAAAGTCACCCATGGAAGCATACTTCTCATCAATGGCTTCCATTACGCTTCTGGTGAATTTGTATGGACTGGCGGTGGAAGCGATTACCGTCTTTTTCCCGTCTTTAGTCTCTTCTTTGTATTTTTCATAGACAGCTGCCGCTACCGCCGTATGTGTATCAATCACATAACCGGTATCCTCATAGATTCTCTTAATTGTCTCTGCTGTCTCTTTCTCGGATGCATAATTCCCATAAAAATCTTTCAGTTCTTCCAGC
This sequence comes from Lactonifactor longoviformis DSM 17459, assembly GCF_900129135.1. GTDB lineage: Bacteria > Bacillota > Clostridia > Lachnospirales > Lachnospiraceae > Lactonifactor > Lactonifactor longoviformis. The sequence continues at coordinate 112,722 of NZ_FQVI01000007.1, read as the reverse complement.
ATCTCACCGGTAATGGTGTATTTTCCTTCCTCTTTCAGACTGTCCATAAACTCCTGATTCTTTTTTGCATCATTCCCGGCAAGGCGGAAAATGAGTCGTTCCAGATTGCTGGAGATCAGAATGTCCATAGAAGGGGAGGTTGTAAGAATAAACTCCCTGTTCTTGTCATAAGTGCCAGTGCGGAAAAAGTCAAACAAAACCTTATTGTCATTGGAGGCACAGATCAGTTTATCAATGGGCAGCCCCATATTTTTGGCATAAAAAGCTGCCAGAATATTTCCAAAATTACCTGTGGGCACTACTACATTAATTTTCTCATCTTTTTCGATTTCGCCGTTGCCGTACAGAGTGGCATAAGCATAAACATAGTACACAATCTGAGGCACAAGACGTCCGATATTAATAGAGTTTGCAGACGAGAACTGGAACCCTGCTCCGTCCAGCTCCTCTGTCATATTCTTGTCATTAAAAATATTCTTAACCCCTGTCTGCGCGTCGTCGAAGTTACCCCGGATACTTACAACATAAGTATTCTTTCCTTTTTGGGTAACCATCTGCTTCTCCTGAATAGGGCTCACTCCGTCTTTGGGGTAAAATACAATTATTTTCGTTCCCGGAACATCAGCAAATCCGGCCATCGCCGCTTTTCCCGTATCCCCTGAAGTTGCCGTGAGAATCACAATCTCATTCTCTGCGTGATTTTTTTTGGCTGAAGTAGTTAAAAGGTATGGTAAGATGGAGAGCGCCATATCTTTAAAAGCGATTGTAGATCCATGAAACAGTTCCAGATAATATGCCCCGTCAGACTTCGCCAAAGGTGCTATTACTTCTGTATCAAACTTTTTATCGTATGCCCGTGCAATACAGTCCTTCAGTTCATCCTCTGTGAAATCCGTCAGGAATTTGCTCATAACCGTATAAGCAACCTCCTGGTAGCTCATCCCCGATAAGGTTTCGATATCCGTGTCAAGGGCAGGGATCTGCGTGGGGACAAACAGTCCTCCGTCCTCAGAAAGTCCTTTTAAGATTGCGGCAGATGCCGGCACTGTCTCATTGTTACCCCTTGTGCTTTTGTATAAAATCTCCATGTTTTCCATTCCTTTTCTATGTATTCATTATTGTTGCGCGACCCTGAAAATATCTACCGGAATGATTCCTCAGGGCATAAGGTGTTCATTGCATGTTAAAGTATACCATAGGAATTTCTTCCTTACAAGTAGGAAAGGAAAGGACGCCTGCTTCAAGCTACGCCCTTTCCCTCTTATTCTGTCTCATCGTCAGGATAAGTATAAAAATCATGAACTCCATACTTAAAGAGTTTCTTCAAATCCTTGTCAAACCATTCTACATTTTTCTTTTCAGCCTGTTCCTTTGCCACAAAGAATAAGGCTCCTTTGGAATAATCTTCTCCGTCTATCGCTCTGTTTACTGCCTCTCTCGTGGTATCAGAGACGGTAACCGTATGTATTCTTCCGTCAGAGGTAGGGGAAAACTGAGGTTTTCCTGCAACCTTTTCCCATACAACCTTTGTCACCGTATCCGGAAATCTGGAATCCTTTACGCGGTTAAAGATTACATTGGCAACCAGGATACGCCCTCTCATATCTTCACCGCCTGCCTCCGCTTCCACAATAGACAGAAGTGTCTCATAGTCATGATCCGTCATGCGCATCCTGTCTTCCACCACATCCACGGAATGATCTCCCAGATATTCCACACTGGTAGCCACTTCTTCTCCCACTTCTATTCTGGATTCCCTGGCCTGTGTTGCCGTCCGCTGCCCTACCAGAACTGCCTCATAGGAGGTCCCTATTCGACCGACAGTATTGTTCGTATTCTGTGTAACCAGAACTCCTGAGATAATGCCTCCCAGTCCGGATAAAGATTCTTCTTCCTCCGGTTCTTTCTCTTCCTGGGAAGGATTATCCTTTTCAGCCGCCGCATACACTGCATTCTTTCCTCCGCTGCCGAGCGCATTGGACGTAAAGGCAACTGCGGCAACCGCTACTGAGCCAACCAATATGACAGCACAGGACCTGCGCTTCTTTTTCGTGATTTTTTCTGCCAGAAACTGAAAACCGTACAGCAGATTTCTGATTAGTTCCATAAGCTGGTTCCTTAACCTCTTCCTCAGTAAGATATCAACAAGTTCCAAAATAAGTGATTGTTTTAAAATTATAAAATAATTACTTGGTATTCGTCAATATCTAAGGAATTTTTTCAGCCATTTTTCACAAAATTAAGCAGATAATTTCTGGGTATTTTTGGGTATATTTCACAAAGTTTTCAGCAAATTTAGACATTTACCGATTGTTGATTGCTGTTACCAGCGCATCGATGGAAGCCCGGATAATATCCGGATCCACACCTGCTCCCCAGGCCAGAGAACCGTCTGGTTTTCTGATTCCCACATAAGCTATGGCCTTGGAACTGGAGCTCTGCTCTAAGGCATGTTCCTGATACGTTACCAGATCATATTTCAGCCCATATGCCTTCTTAAGCGCATTGCTTACCGCATTGAGGCGTCCGTTTCCGGCCGCTTCTGTCACCGACTTCTGTCCTCCGGCAAAGGTTGAAGTCACTGTGGTTGTAATCCCCTCTTCTGTCTGCTGGAAATGAACTTCGCGGATATTCAGCGGCTCCACTACGTTCTCGAAGGTTTTCTTGAATAATTCGAATATCTCCTCCGGCATAAGCTCCTTGTGAGTGTGATCGGACACTGCTTTTGCTGCGTATCCCATGGCCTCTCTCATCTTGGCGGGCAGATTCAAACCAAACTTTGTCTCCAGAATGTAGCCCACGCCGCCCTTTCCGGACTGGCTGTTGATACGGATCACATCGGCATCGTAATTTCTGCCCAAATCCTTGGGATCGATTGGAAGATACGGTACGGTCCAGTGTTTGGGATCTTTCTCCTCCAGCCATTTCATTCCTTTTGCAATCGCATCCTGGTGGGAGCCGGAGAATGCCGCAAATACCAGCGCGCCGCTGTAAGGCCTGCGCTCGTCAATATGCATTCCCGTATATTCCTCGTACTGCTCGCAGATCTCAACCATGTTAGAGAAATCAAGCTCCGGATCCACGCCCTGAGAATACATATTCAAAGCCAGGGTCACAATATCCACGTTGCCGGTTCTCTCACCGTTTCCAAATAGAGTCCCTTCCACCCTGTCTGCTCCGGCTAAAACGCCCATCTCCGCATCCGCTACGCCGCAGCCCCGGTCATTGTGAGGATGTATGGACAGGATTACATTCTCCCTGTATTTCATATTCTCACTCAGATACTCAATCTGGCTGGCGTACACATGAGGCATAGAGTGCTGTACGGTAACAGGAAGATTAATGATCGCCTTTTTATCCGGAGTCGGCTGCCAGATGTCAAGAACCGCATTGCAAACTTCCAGGGCATATTCAGGCTCTGTTCCGGTAAAGCTTTCAGGACTGTATTCAAACAGAAAATTTCCCTCTGTCTCCTCTGCCAGTTCCTTCAGGAGAGCTGCGCCGTCCACTGCAATTTTCAGGATCTCTTCTTTTGATTTTTTAAATACCTGTTCTCTCTGCGCTACGGAAGTAGAATTATATACATGTACAACGGCTTTTTTTGCCCCTTTTAAGGCCTCAAAAGTTTTTTTGATAATGTGTTCCCTTGCCTGTGTCAAAACCTGAATGGTAACATCATCAGGTATTAAATCCTGCTCAATCAATGCTCTCAAAAACTGGTATTCCGTCTCCGATGCTGCCGGGAACCCAACCTCAATCTCTTTAAACCCGATTTTAACAAGAAGTTTAAAAAAATTTATTTTTTGTTCCAGACTCATGGGAATCACAAGAGCCTGATTCCCGTCTCTAAGATCCACGCTGCACCAAACAGGTGCTTTGTCAATGTACTCCTTCTCTGCCCATTTCATACATTTCACCGGCGGCATAAAATACTGTCTGGTATACTTGCTGCAATTTGTCATAATTATATCCTCCCTGATTTTTATTTTTTGATAAAAGAAAAAGCCCTCCGTTCTATCCCGGCATTCACTGCCTGATAGAGACGAAAGACTGCTAACTGTCCTACGCGGTACCACTCTATTTTATGAAGTATCTTCATACGCTCTGCAAGATACGGGTCACTGCAATAACCTTATATCTCTCCCTGAATAACGGTCGGGCTCCGTCTGCGTCTACTTTTCCTTAGAATTTCGGGCAGCCGCTCGGAGGCGAGTTCAGATTATTCTCTCTGCCGCTTTCCACCTCCCAGCAGCTCTCTGTCATCGAAAATAAACTTACTATTCCTCTTCATCGCTTTTTCTTATATCAATTTATAGAATATAAGATAACATTTCTCTTATCCATTGTCAATCATTTTCTAAAAATGAGTACAAAAAAATCGGGGCAACAGGATTTGAACCTGCGACCTCACGGCCCCCAGCCGTGCGCGCTACCAAGCTACGCCATACCCCGATATGTGTCAGTGTCTCTTATCTGACCCTGACTACTATACACTATTTTGTTGTGCTTGTCAATAGCGAGAAAGGGATTCGAACCCCCGACACTGCGGGTATGAACCGCATGCTCTAGCCAACTGAGCTATCTCGCCCCACCGCTTCTGGACTACCAGAGCGAACTTCCATATATTATCACTATTTGCCTTATTTTGTCAATAGTTTTTCACAATTTTTTTATCTTTTCCTCCTCTTAGTTTTCTACTATAATAAAAATAAAAAGGAGAATACATTATGATAAATCCATCTGCCCAAGAATTGCTGCATTTCTTCAAATATACTATGAAGCTTCAGGGTCTGTCCGCTGTGGATACCGCGGCTCTGATGGGCATAGAACCCCAAGCCCTCTGCCGTCTGCTTTCCGATACCAGTCTGACATTTCAGCAAGCTGTATGCATAGCCAGTGCTTTAAACTGCCAAATTCAGGTAGAAGACAAAAGGGAAGGCGGGGAAAAGGAATTTACTTGTAAGTCATACTCGCCATTTAGTAAGTAAAAAAGTGCTCCTGGCAAGCGGACAGCCCTCCGGAAGGAATTCCTGCTCAGCCCAGGTAACTCCTCACACGGAGGTGTCCCCGGGAAACAGGATCCCGCCCGGAACTGCCGGCTCATACCGCAGAGTGACGTCTGCATCATTATTGATTGATGTAATTAATAAGCCCCTCTGCCTTTATAATCTTCTGCATAAAAGGCGGAAACGCCTGCCCTTTATATTCCGTACCTTTTGTCTTATCGTAAATCATTCCGCTGTCGAAGTCTACTTCAACCTCATCGCCGTTTTCAATTGCTTTAGCTGCCTCAGGGCATTCAATAATAGGCAGACCGATGTTTATGGAATTTCTGTAGAAAATGCGGGCAAAGGTTTCTGCGATCACGCAGCTTACGCCTGCTGCTTTAATGGCGATGGGCGCATGTTCTCTGGAAGAACCGCATCCAAAGTTTTTATTTGCCACAATAATATCACCCTTTTTGACTTTGTTCACAAACTCCTGGTCAATATCCTCCATACAGTGTGTAGCCAGTTCTGCAGGGTCAGAAGAATTCAGATATCTGGCGGGAATAATTACATCTGTGTCTACATTGTCACCGTATTTAAAAACTGTTCCATTTGCTTTCATCTATATCTCCTCCTATAATCCTAGTTCAGCAGGATCTGATATTTTTCCTGTCACAGCGCTTGCCGCTGCCACTGCAGGGCTTGCCAGGTACACCTCAGAATCCACATGCCCCATACGGCCCACAAAATTTCTGTTGGTCGTGGACACGCAGCGTTCATTGGCAGCCAGAATCCCCATATAGCCTCCCAGGCAGGGACCGCAGGTAGGGGTGCTGACCACAGCACCGGCTTTTATAAAGGTCTGTACCAGCCCTTCCTCAATCGCCTGCAGATAAATGGCCTGTGTGGCTGGGATCACGATGCAGCGCACGCCTTTTTTCACCTTATTGCCTTTCAAAATATCAGCCGCACAGCGAAGGTCCTCAATACGCCCATTGGTACAGGAGCCAATCACTACCTGATCAATCACCACATCCTCTGTAATCTCATCCGTGGTCTTTGTATTCTCCGGCAGATGGGGGAAGGCTACGGTTGGCTTTAAGGAACTGAGATCAATGGTATATTCCTCATCATACGCAGCGTCTTCATCCGCCTCGTATACCGTATAAGGTCTGTTGGAGTGTTCTTTCATATAGGCTTCTGCCAGGGCATCTACAGGGAAGATGCCATTCTTGCCGCCTGCCTCAATTGCCATGTTGGCAATGGTAAAGCGATCATCTATAGAGAGATTCGCAATTCCCTCCCCGGTAAATTCCATGGATTTGTAAAGCGCACCGTCTACCCCTATCATACCAATAATATGAAGAATAACGTCTTTTCCGCTCACCCATTTAGATGGCTTTCCAACGATATTGAATTTGATAGCGGAAGGGACTTTAAACCATGCTTTTCCGGTTGCCATACCGGCAGCCATATCTGTGCTTCCCACGCCCGTGGAGAATGCCCCCAGTGCGCCGTAGGTACAGGTATGGGAATCGGCTCCGATAATCACATCTCCTGCCACAGTAAGGCCTTTTTCCGGAAGCAGGGCATGCTCAATCCCCATGTCTCCCACATCAAAGTAGTTGGTAATATCATGTTTACAGGCAAACTCTCTTACACATTTGCAGTGTTCTGCTGATTTGATGTCCTTATTCGGAATAAAATGGTCCATTACCAGGGCAATTTTATCTTTGTCAAATACAGTATCCCCTTTTATCTTATCCATTTCATGAATCGCCACCGGGGATGTAATGTCATTGCCCAGTACCAAATCTAAATCTGCCTCTATTAACTGTCCGGCTTCTACAGAATCAAGTCCGGCATGTGCAGCCAGAATCTTCTGTGTCATTGTCATACCCATTCCTAAATCCTCCTTTATGTTCCAGTACTTTTCTTTCATTTCTTTAGTTGTAATTCTAACACACTTCCTGGTATAATAGAAATACATATAATGCATATTTACTATAACTATTGATTATATATTGCTGCTGGCTCCGTGTCCTGCAGCCCTCTGGGTAAGCCATAAAAATATCCTGAGGGATCCTATGGCAGAAACAGCAGCTATTCTATTACAGGGAGGAAGTATGGATCAAAATCTTTCGTTATACAAAGTCTTTTATACCGTAGCCAATTCCAGAAACATTTCCAAAGCCGCCTCTGAGCTTTTCATCAGCCAGCCCGCAATCAGCAAATCCATCCGAAAACTGGAGCAGAGCCTTGGTGTCACCCTGTTTTCCAGGAATTCCAGAGGCGTCCAGCTGACAGAGGAGGGAGAGATTCTCTACGAATACGTAGAACGGGCCTTCGACTCTCTGCAGTTAGGAGAGGCGCAGCTGAAAAAGGTCAATGAGCTTGGCATCGGCCATCTTCATATCGGTGTCAGTACTACTCTGTGCAAATATATGCTTCTGCCCTATCTGAAGGCCTTTATCAAAGCTCATCCCCACGTAAAAATCACCATTGACTGCCAGTCCACCAACCACACCCTTCAGCTGCTGAAAGAAAACAAAATTGATATCGGCCTGATCGGGCGGCCGGACAGTCTGCATCACATCTGCTTTGATTCCCTTGGAGAGATCGAAGACATTTTTGTGGCCACAAAAACGTATCTGGACAACCTTTCTCTGAGAACCAGAAGCAATGAAATGGATCTCTTCCGTTCAGCTACGCTGATGCTGCTGGACAAAGAAAATATGACCCGCCAGTATATTGATGACTATCTGTCCCTTCACCATATTGAGACAAATAATCTCCTGGAGATCTCAACCATGGATCTTTTAATTGAATTTGCCAAAATCGGTCTGGGGGTTGCATGTGTTATCAAGCAGTTTGTCTCAAAAGAGCTGGAGAATGGAACCTTTGTGCAGATTCCTCTGCCCTTTCCTATTCACAAACGGGAAATAGGTTTTGCCTATCTGGAGAATCAGCAGCATTCCAATGCAGTGAAAGATTTTGTGGCCTTCTACACCGCCCAGAAGCCCCAATAAAAAACCGGTTCCTGGGAACCGGTTTTTTATTGTCTGTTTTAGTTATCAATTAATTTATTGCCATCATTCCAGCTGTATAATTTGCGGAGTTCTTCTCCAACCTTTTCTAACTGGTGATTTCCTTCTTTTCTTCTCATAGCGTTGAAGCTTGGGCAGCCAACCTGGTTTTCCACTAACCAGTTGCGTGCGAACACACCGTCCTGGATATCTTTTAAGATCTGCTTCATAGCTTTCTTTGTCTCATCAGTAACAATCTTAGGTCCTGTGATGTAGTCGCCGTATTCTGCGGTATTAGAGATAGAGTATCTCATTCCCTTGAATCCGCTCTCGAAAATCAGATCCACAATAAGCTTCATCTCATGGATACACTCAAAATATGCGCTTTCCGGTTCATATCCGGCTTCCACCAGAGTTTCAAATCCAGCCTTCATAAGGGCAGTTACACCGCCGCAGAGTACAGCCTGCTCTCCAAAGAGGTCAGTCTCTGTCTCCTCACGGAAGGTAGTCTGCAGAACACCTGCTCTTGCACCGCCGATAGCCAGCGCATAAGCCAATGCTTTGTCATGCGCCTTGCCTGTATAATCCTGATGCACAGCGATCAGACAGGGAACGCCTTTGCCCTCCTGGTACTGGCTCCGAACTGTGTGTCCGGGTCCTTTGGGCGCAATCATAGTAACATCTACATTCTTTGGAGGACGAATCTGTCCGAAGTGGATGGCAAATCCATGCGCGAACATCAGCATATTGCCCTCTTCCAGATTTGGTTCAATAGACTCTTTGTACATAGCTGCCTGTTTCTCATCATTGATCAGAACCATGATGATATCAGCTTTCTTTGCAGCTTCTGCTGCAGTATATACTTCAAACCCTTGTGCTTCTGCTTTTGCCCAGGATCTGCTTCCTTCATAAAGGCCGATGATTACATTGCAACCGGATTCCTTGGCGTTGAGCGCATGTGCATGTCCCTGGCTGCCGTATCCGATAATGGCAATTGTTTTGCCTTCCAATAAGGAAAGATTACAATCTTCCTGATAATAAATTTTTGCTGCCATATTACTTTTCCTCCTACTATGTTTACTTTTTAATATATTTGTTAGGGAATATGAAATCCTCTAGCTAACTATTTTTACAGAGCGAAACTATGTATTAAAGGTAACGGACATCTTCCGCCCCTCTTGACAAACCAGTGATTCCTGTCCGCGCAAGCTCCAGAATCTCATATCCATCCAGAAGGTTCAGGAACGCTTCCAGCTTTGTCTGTGTACCTGTCAGTTCCACTATCAGTGACTCTTTTCCGATATCAACAATATTAGCCCTGAAAATATTGGCTACAGCGATTACATTCTGCCTCTGCTCCGGACTGGTACGAACTTTAACAAGAATCAGCTCCCTGTTAACGCTTTCATTATCCTTTAATACTTTAATATCTCTGACATCCTCAAGCTTTTCCAGCTGCTTGGTAATCTGCTCCAGAATCAGCTCATCACCTCTGCAGACCACTGTCATTCTGGAATATCTGGGATCCGCCGTCACGCCTACGGTCAGGCTGTCGATGTTGTATCCCCGTCTGCTGAAAAGCCCTGCAACACGGCTCAGTACACCGGCGGTATTTTCTACCAAAATGGATAATACTCTTTTCTTCATACCCTACCTTCTCCCTGTATTAATAACTTCTATATTGCAGTTAATTCTATCAATTATTCAATTTTTTGTCAATGGATTTGTCGAGTTATAACTAATTCGTATGAAAGTTATAACCTATAGGAATAAACATACAGGTGCGGAAATTCCTGCAACAGAATTTCCGCACCTGTAAAAGCTGCCTTTCAGAGAACTCAGCTAACCTTCCAGACGAATTCTCCATTTTCCTGTATTCCATAAAAATCACTGAAGTTCAGCTCAAAAATATCCTTTTCAATAGAAGCAATAGGAATCTGATTCTTTATCAGATACTGCCAGATACCGGCGTGTGAAATATCCCCCTGAAGGAGTACTCCAGCCACTTTTCCATCCCGAAGGAGTATCCGTTTATAATTACGGGCATCCTCTCTGGCGATCACGACATCTTTTTCCTCCGGCTTTATAACTCCTACGCACAGAGAGGCCAGCCCAAAGAAGTTGATCGTATTTTTAACGGCAAAAGTATCTGTGTAAGCAACTTCAGATCCCATCATATTAAGAGCTGCTGTTTCGCCCTGCTTCATGGCATTTGGCCAGATACCGGAAAGCCCCGTAACATCTCCGGCCGCATATACACCCAAAACATCGGTCTGCAGATACTTATCTACCTGAATTCCCCTGTCAATTCTGATTCCTTCCCCGTCCATGCCGACAGTGCCCGGACGTACTCCGGCTGCTACTATCACCATATCACAGGGGATTTCCTCCCCATTGTCCAAAAGCAGCCGGGTTACTTCCCCTTTTTCATCGCACAGGGTATCCTGTGCTTTTCTGCCAAGATAGAAGCGGCATCCTGCATTCTCAAAGCGCTTCTGATACTCTTTGGCTCCTTTTTCATCCAGCTGAATAGGCAGAATTTGATCTGCCATCTCAATTACAGTTACCTGTTTTCCCTGTTCCATCAGCCCGCAGGCCGCATCCAGACCCACCAGTCCGGAACCGATGATGGCAATCTTTGAGGAGACTTCTGCCTTTTTGTCAATTGCCCTGGCATCCCTCAGATGGCGAAGCCCGAACACATTGGATGCCTCCCGAAGTTTTCCTACCGGAGGGATAAAGCTTTCCGCCCCTGTGGCTATCAGCAGCTTGTCATAAGAGATCTGCTGCCCATTATCCAGAACCAGTTCTTTTGATGAGGTATCCAGCTTCACTGCAGTGCATCCCGGCATCCATTCTATGTTGTTTTCGCAAAAAAAGTCTTCCGGAACAAAATTCAGTTCCTTTTCATCCCTCTCATGACTCAGATATTTGTGAAGCATGCAGCGGGAATGTACTCTGTCGTCTGTGGAGATAATAAGTATGGAATCTTCCTTTCTCCCCTTTCGGAGTGTCCTGGCTGCAGTAATGCCTGCAGCGCCTGCACCTAGAATTACATATTTCATACCTTACACCTCCTCGATATAGATAGCTTCTTTTGGACAGGCTTTCACGCAGCTGGGTTCCCCTCCCGCGTCTTTGCAAAAATCACATTTGATAATATGCATACCCGTTTTGTCGTCTGGCTTCAGAACTCCGTAAGGGCAGTTCATGACACACATAAAGCAGGAACCGCATTTTTTTTCATCATAACAGACATGTCCGGATTCCGGATCCTTTGTCAAAGCCCCGCTCATGCAGGACATAACACATTCCGGCTGATCGCAGTGGCGGCAGAATATGGGGGTGTAGCCCCCGGTTCTGTTTTTATAGATAAAGTTTCTGGATTCGTTGTCCGTATCCAGGAGATTCAGATCATATAAAGTACCAGTATCTTTTCTATGGGCCTGCATACAGGCCAGAGAGCAGTTCTTACAGCCGTCGCATTTTGACGCGTCAATTATTATTCTTCTCATACCCTCAGCCCCTTTCTATATATGCAGTCCGGCACGTTTCTCCTCGATAATTTTCTCCAGAATATCCGCACTTTCTTTTCCGTCGCCGTTGATGATCACCTGACCGCCGGTAAGATCTTTCATATCTTCCGTTAACACTTTGGTTACCAGCTGGCTTCCTGTGACAAAGGGAGGAAGTCCAAGATGCAGAGGGAGTCCAAGGGCCAGACCAAAGCATCCGTCAGCCAGGGCCTGTTCCTCCAGCCACTGTGCTGCGGACAGGGCGAGAGGAAGCTGGGGAATATCAATGCCGATGGCCTCAGCCAGTTCTGTTGCAACAATCTCCAGTCTTCCGATCGCCAGACAGGGCCCAAAATTCAGTACCGGAGGAATTCCCAGCTTTTCGCAGACAGCACGCAGCTTCGGGCCTGCAAGTTTAGCTGCCTCTGGTTCCATTAGTCCGCAGTTTTCAATGCCTCCTGAAGAGCATCCTGCGGTAAGGACAAGAATGTCTCTGGAAATTAACTCTTTTGTGAGATCCACGGTCAATACATCATGGCCTCCTGCAGTAAGATTAGAACATCCTACTACTCCCACAATACCTTTGATATCTCCGGATACAATCAAATCAATGAGAGGCTTCCAGTTCCCGCCCAGGAACGCTTTTAAGGATACCTCGCTTACTCCCGTAAGCGTTTTATCATTTCCGTGCTCAGGGAACAGATTCATCTCTACTTTGCCTCGTCTCTCCTTATACGCGGCAACGATTTTATCGATGATTTCTTCACTCTGCTGTTCTCTCTCCTCAAATATAAAAGGTTTCATCTCTGCATTTGCCTTCTTTGCTACACTGTCAAGACAAATCTGCTTAATCATCATTTTGTCACAGATGGGCTCTATACCCGGAAGTGTACAATTAAACTCTGAGAGTACGGCATCTATTCCGCCTGTGGCAAGCACGGCTTCACTGGTATAGTTATTTCCTGCATGGCCGTCGAAGACTTCCTGATAATGGGCCCCTCGAAGCTGAAGATCCTGACCGACACAGGTACATCCAACCAATTTAAACCCTTTGGCGCCTGCCGCCTTCGCTTTTGCCACTGCCTCCGGAGAGGTCAGGCGCTCCTGCAGATCTACAAAAATTGTATGCTGATGCCCGGTTATCATAATATTTATATAATCCGGATCGATGACGCGCAGTCCAACCGGGGCCATACGAAGCTCAGGCTCTCCCAGAAGCACATCATTCAAAAGATTCGTCAGTGTCAGACCATAGATCCCTGTAGAAATGCCTAGCTTCAGACAGTCTGTAAGCATATCCGCCGGATCAGAATTCAGGTTCGTAGAACATTTTACCACTCCATGAAAAACTTCTCCCTTGGCGCCTCCGGGCAGGATCCCAAGCTCTTCCCATTTTTCATAGCGGGGAGCATAGGCCATCTTCTTTACCAGTTCCATTTTTTCATATTCAGGTTTGTATAGATCAGCCAGGACAGCGTCTGCCACCTTTAAGGCTGTCTCATATTTGTCCTTACCTTTCAGGCCGAATATTTGAGAAAGACGCTCCAGCGCTTTTTCCCCTTTGATCTCTCCTTTTGCCAGAGCTGTCTTCTTTACATTCAGGGCTGTATTTTCTACTACATGAATATAACATCCGGATCCTGCTGCCACCGCCCGCAGAAAATTTCTGGCAACAATGGTGTCCGCAGTGGCGCCGCAGATCCCTCTGGGTGCTTTTGGTGTGATACGGCAGGGACCATTGGAACAAAGACGGCAGCAAACCCCCTGAAGTCCAAACCCGCACTTAGTGCTCTGCCCCTCCACTCTGTGGTGAGACGTCTCCACTGAAAGATTTTTTATGTACCCTTCCAAAGGCTTATCTGCACTTGCACATGTGTTACATCCAAAACATTGATTCATCTTTTTTTCCTCCTGAATACTTGATTATTTTTATCAATTTTATTTCCGAAAAAACAGCAATTCCTGAGAATTCCTGGATTGATAATATTATATCAATCTTAACCTTTTTAGTCAAGATTATTTCACACTTTTTTTGCAGAATTTTCCATAGGAGCTGCGTACAGTCAGCCCTCCTGTCCTTTAGACTGACTGTACCAGGCTGTCCTATGAATGATCTCTGCACTTGTTTTTCAGGATCGCTGTGCATACCGGCCAGGAAAACGAAAGCCTGCTCCTATTGTCTGAATACCTTCCATTTATTTATCACTTCACGGATGGCCTTTTCTGATCCCTCCTTATCCTTGCCGTAATTACCGGCTATTTCCTTAATTTCCTGTATCTCCTGATAAGAAAGAGAAAACGTATACTCAGGTTCTTCCTTCTTCAGCCTCTCTTCCAGTTCACTTCTGCTCCAGTGGGAATCTTCTGCCAGCGTATCCAAATATTCCAGAGAAATAAACCGGACATCTGCATCCTCACCAGGCTCTTCCTCAGTGTCTGTGATTTCTATATGCAGCTTTGCATCGCAGGCCTTCCCGAATCTGTCGGTAGCCGTAACATCTCCTGTGTATTCCCCGGGCAGAAGCCCCTGTTCCATGGAAACCGACTCACCGTCGGCGCCCTTTATTTCTGTCAGCATAAGGGATCTGCGTATATCCACAACCTGCCCGTCCCTGTCAAGGACACCGGCAGCTCTTGCCATATCATCTTCTTGGTCTTTTACTGTCACATAATTTAGCAGCTTGGCTTCTGATAGTCTGCCTGCCCTGGCTTCCTCAGCTGTTAAAACCACCCGTTTTGGAACTGCAATTACCGGGGGATTATTGTAAACCACATAAACCGGCATCTCACAAAATGTTACATTCCCAGCTGAGTCTTCGGCTCTGCACCGCAGAATATCAGTTATCCTTTCTCCTTTCTCCATTCCCTTGTACTGATACGTATCAAGCATATAGCTGTCCGGAAGTCCTTGCATAAACTCCTGATCCTCTCCCTGATAACCGCTTTTGGTTCTGCCATAGGAAATTTGGGTAATCTCTGCTTTATCAGTAATATCGCCATCCTCAGTGTCCATCCCCTGCAGTATCCCCTTCTTCAGCTGAGACGCACTCACCTCTTCCCCTTCATAAAATTCATTTCCGCATACTTTCAGAGAGGGCGCGGTATCCCATATGGCATAGAGTGTAATCTCCCTGATTCCTTCTGCCTCAGTAAATGGATACATGGACAACAGCTTTTCAGGAACGACCTCCTCCATAGGATGAAACAGCTTTCCGTTCACGCTATTTACTTTTCCAAGTGACCATCCCGCAAAAGCAGCCTGTTCTCTCTCAAACTCATTATCACGGATTCTGTAGGTTTTGTGTACAGAGACCACCTCGGAGCTCATCACCCCGGTTCCCCCGTTTGCATCATAATGTATTCTGCAGCCAGAGGAAGTCAGATATACACTGTAGGGATAAGATGTCAATTCCAGGCTCCCGCTTTCCAGGACAAGGAGTTTTCCGGATGCAGTATTCTGCGTTTTTTGTTCAAGCGAGTATTTGTCTAATTCGCTGTCTCCCGGCATAAGGGTATAGTGGGCCAGCACCCTGCCCTGAAAGGTATCTTCTGCCGCCATTTGGCATACAAAGCGTTCTATGCTTCCTGTCACTGTAATAAATCGTGAGGGAGCCAGAAAAACTTCTTCTTTTACCCTGGGATTTCCATATGCCTTCAGAGTTCCGTCCAGATAAACAGCCCCTCCTCTTGCTGCAGAATTATTCTCCAGCGTGCTTTTGGACAGCTCACAGGCAGCTCCATTCAGAATACAGATTCCGCCGCCGTCTTTTGTCCCGGAATTATTTTGAAGTGTGCCTCCTGAAACAGAGGTTCGGGCAAAGGAGGATGCACCGCAGATTCCCCCTCCCTGGGACGCCTGGTTTCCTGTGACTTCTCCTCCTGTCATTGTAAAGGCACCCTGGTTAAAGATACCCCCGCCTCTGGAGGCTGTATTATCCTTTATGGTTCCGTTTTCCAACAGGAAATCTTTCTTGTTGATGATTCCCCCTCCATCGCTCCCACGGTTGGAGGATACTGTCCCATTTTTCATGGTATACTTTCCTTCGTTCAGAATCCCTGAGTTTTTGTTGCTGCGGACATTACCTGAACAAAACAGCAATTCTCCAAAATTATATATTCCGCACTGATTGCTGTATATCTCCGGTGTCCCCTCCAGCTTCGCATATCCATTGGGATACAGCAGAAAGCCATATCTGTAGTTTTCATATATCTCAACATTCGTAACGCTGAACTCCGCATATTCTGAAGACGCAACCCCATATTGATTTCTGTAGAAATCTCCTCCTGTCAGAATGCCCTTGGCGCCTGTCCTCTTCCCCTCATAGGTTCCGGCTATGTATAACCCGGTATCATTTTCATAAAACTTCCCTCCCGACACCTGAACGGTTCCATAGCTTCCTACCCCGTCATGATAATTTCCCCTCAGACTGCCTGACTCTACAATAATCAGGCTTTGGACCTCCCCATAGATTCCATGACCGATAGAATTCTGAATGCAGACACTGCTTCCCTTTACACGCAGTGTACCCCCTGTTTTTACAAAAAGATTGCTGGTAACATCGTCTGCCACCTTATCTTTTTGTCCATCGAATACAAGGCTGCCTTCCAGGGATACGCTTCCGGTGATGACCCATCGCTTTAAGCCAGTGCCATATATCGTACAGCCTGAGCTATTGGGGGCAGTGGTTACCGTCATAGTCTTACCGATTCTAAGTTCCGCTTCATTTGCAAGACTTGATACTGTCAGCCGGACGATAGAACAGTGGCCCGAGCCTACGGCCTGCTGCAGCGTCTTAAAGCTGCCTATCCCTGCCGTAGTACAGTAACCGCTTCCATTCACATAGTTATTGCTGTCCACCCAGGTGTTTGTGGCAATATACCCATTGTCTTTGAAATAGTACCAGTCATATACCCCATCGTACGCCAGGTACTGCCAGCAGTTTTTGTAGTACGCGGTAGTACTGTAGGCATACCACCATCCGGTATTGTCACTGTTCCATCCTACCTTGTAGGATGCACGTACCGATGCCAGGAGCTTATTTGTCTTTTGTACTTCTGTTTTCAACTCTTCCGCGGGCCCTTTTTCTTTAGGTACCTCTTCTCTGGAGGCTGCATCCGCGGCAGGCTGCTCTTCTTCCTCAGACGGCAGTTTTGTCTCTCCCTTAATAAACGAAGCAAAGCTTTCCAGAATCCGCTTTTTTTCCTTCTCATCCGGAAGCCGAAGTAAAACCTTTGTCAAAGGAATCAGGACTTCACGCTCCAGGGCAGACATTTCATCCTCCTCTGGCTCTTCCTCAAAATATGTCCCCCAGCACATATAGGTATCGGTCAGGGACTTCAGCTGAGTATACATCTCTCCCTCCGACTGATAATCCTCTGTCATTTTCGCCAAAGCGGCCTCCGCCTCAGCAAATCCTGTCCCCGCTGCCCCGTTCCGAATGCTTTCATGATAAATCTGTGCCAAATACAGACAGGTATAAAACTGCGCCTGCAGTTCTTCTCCTGATACCTGCCGGGTGCCATTCTCTTTTAAACCTTCCTCTGAAAGTCTGAGTATGTTTTCTTTTTCTGCACAGATAGCAAAATAAAACGTATACGCCCTTAAAAAGAAGTATTTCTCCGCCTCTGACAGTGACAAAAAGACGGTTCTTTTGTCATCCTCCGGCAGCAGATGGAAGGATTTTATGTTTTTCTCCAGATATTCGGCTGTCTGAATCAATGTTTCCTCTTTCTTCTCATCTGTCTCGTCTTCTTCATTGTTCTCAGCCTCCGCCCAGTCTGCAGATTCCTGCCTTTGCGCGCTGACCGGAGATGCTGCCGTCAGGAAAACACCTGCCAGAACTAAGCTGACCATCCTGATACCGTTTCGTTTCTTCCTCAGCCTCTTTTTTCTAAGATAACCGCTCTTCTGCAGGTAATCACCCCCTCTTTTCCTGTAAAATGTCTATATTTTTCTTTCAGAAGAAGTTCCAGCATTCCTTTCTCATAATCTACATTCATAACGGATATCTCTATATCTCCATAGCTTTCTATCTGGCAGCAGAGATTGATCAGAAAATCAGCCACCAGCTCTGTCTCATTCCGAATCTCATAGGTTTGATCCGCATATAAAATTTCCATGGACTGTTCAATAGCAATCGCTGCACTTTCTTCCATCTCACTTTTTCGTATACTCCTTCCATGGACTGTGAGTACTGCTGCGCCGGTTAAAACAAGAAGGAGCAAGGATAAAAATGATATAACAGCTGTTTTCATACCTCCTCCTTATCTGGCATATCCTCTGATCTCATGTATCTCTGATTTGCTGTGGAGAATCCCCACTGCATACGTATATTTTACAACCACCTCGCACATCTTGCGATTCGGGATAATCTCTCTTACCTCGACCGGTTCCAGCTCATATCCCAGTCTGTCCGCTTCCCTGTACAGGCTGCTAATCACATCCGGATTATAATTGCTGTTCTCGATCTGGCTGACTGCGGAAGCGTGAAAATTTCTCGCATTCTCAGCCGCAATACTGCCGGTGACCAGTGAAGTGCCCATAAGCGATAAGAAAAGCAAAAGTATAATTCCTATAAAATATCCTGGAAGTCCTTTCATATCTCCCTCCTGCGTTTAGTAGGATAAGCTCTCTGCCATCCACAAAAATACAGCTACAAGGCATCCGCCTAAAATTGCGATAGCTGCCGACTGACAATATTCTTCAATAATTTCTCTCGTAACTCCACCTACTTTCTTTACATTTTTCTCACAAAGATACGGCAGCTGCTGTTATCATTAACCGCTTCTTTGTACATGGCCTCAGCTGCTGCTGCCTTATCCTCCCTGTCTGCCACAAGCTGCAGACAGCAATCCCCCACATTGGTAGCAGTCTGCAGGAAACATCCTTCGTACTGCGCGGGACACCCCAAAAGCGCAATACTGCCCTTTAGCTTCCCACAGTTTTTAAACGTATTTCTGCAGTTTCTGACACTGGAAGGAATGGGACCTGCCAGTTCCAGATTCCCGCAGTCTTCATACATGCCCTCAATGTCTTTGGCCCCGTCAGGGATACCAGCCGCCCTGAGCTGGTTGCAGCCCTTAAACGTAAACCGGAAGCTTTCAGCGGTCTCAGGCATCCGGGGGATTTCTTTGAGACTTCTGCACTGGTAAAACCACCCGTCCATACAAGCTGTCTCAATTCCCTCCTCAATCCTGCACACCTCTATGGTTTCTCTCACATCTTTCCAGGGAACCGTATCCTGATTCAAAGGCTTCACTCTCCCTTTTCCCTCCAAAGACAGGAGAAGTGTCTCATCCTCTTTTTTATAGAGCCTTGCCCTCACATCTTCTCCCTCCTCTCCCATCTCCCATTCTTCTATAAGAGCTGTAATCTGAGGGTCTGCCTTGCGGCTTTGTATCTGTATGTATCCGGATTTGCAGGTCTCCATATAGTCTTCTCCTGTAAGGACAAACCGAATTTTGATTACTCCTGGTTTATCTCCCGAAATCTCATAACTGCCATTGACTTCTGTACCGTCTTCCAGATAATACTTTACCTGTTCCCGCAAATCAGAGCTTGTACCATGACTTGCTTCTGTGATCATATCCTGCAGAAATAGAGAATCCCCGATTTCCAGCACCTTGTTTTCCACCGCAAGCTTGGGGCTTCCTTTTTTGCTGAGCTTCTGCAGAATTTCCCGTGTCTCGCTGGTGTCCGCCGCGCCTGAAGTCACTGAAAAGCCTCCCAGCACCTTAAGAATCCCCTCCGGATATAGCAGAATGGCGGCGAAAATTCCTGCAATTACTGCGGCTGCAGCCATTCTCCCGTGTTCTCCAAACAGCTGTCTCATATCCTTTCAGCCTCCCAGTGTGAGTCTTCCGAACACAGCAGTCAGAACTCCTAATGGGCCCTCCGGCTCCATGCACCATCTGCCGGCTGTCAATAGTATGGCTGCGGCAAGGCATCCAGCAATGGTTCCTCCATATTCTTCCAACATCTCTTTCATATATACCTCCTATATCATTCCCTTTGTAATATTCATCAGGCCCACCAGAAGCAGCCCCATATCTGTCATCATTTTTATTGAGCCTGTAACCATAGGGATAAGTACCAGCATCCCCACTCCTGCCAGAGAGTCTTCATTGGAAAGCCGCTCCGCCTTATCCATCAGATGGTGATTTTTCTCTACCAAAACCGCTATCTGCTTTTCCATATCTTCCCGGTCTCCCGCTGCCCACATAGAGTAAATCAACCGCAAAGCGGACTGCACATCCGGCAAATCCAGCCATGGCATAAAGTCCAGGAAAGGTTCGATACTGTTTGGATTTTTTTCAATGGAATCAAGCATCCTAGACAGTTCCTCTCTCAATACATAGGGAGCTTTAGCAAGGGATTTTTCCAGCGCATTATGAACATTTTCTGTCTGCATCAATAGCGAGAGATCCATCAGCCAGACCGGAAACGCCTTATCCACCTCTTTTATAATTCGTTTTTTTGCCAGCCGATACCTGATTCCCGGCCAACACCACAGCAGTATGGATACAGTTCCAAGCAGCAGCAGCGCAGTCCGTGATTTCATCCACACAGCGAAAGCTGCAGAGAGGCTCAAAAGCAGAAGCTTAGCGGGCACATGCTGTGCCGCCCCTTTTCTGCCATTGGTTTTGAGATACTCATACTCTCTGCGAATCTCCTCTTCCTGTGCTGCATCCTCTTTCAGCCAGGCTGCCTGAAGCTTTTTCTGCCCCCAGAACCATATAGTAATTCCTGATATCATATAGGCTGCTGTCACAATCTGTGAAAGAGGGTGCTCCAATGCCATAAACTCTTTTGGGAGCATGATCATAGATATTTTGCAGATTCCGGCAGAAAGCAGGAGAGAGATGAAAATGTTCCGTCTTATATTTCTGCGCTGCTGCGCCAGTTCATATACACGCTCTACCCACAGCTGCCGATCCAGTAAAAGTATGCGGAGAGCATTGGAAAAATCTCCCCCGATTTCTTCTGCCTTCACGAGAAATTCATGAGTTTGTATCAGTCTCCTGCAGGAATATAAAGTCTCTATATCCTGAAAGGCTGCATGATAGAGATTTCCCTCTTCTGTTTCATTTTGTATCTTATGTACCGCAGACTGGATGGCTTTGTGCATCTTACCTTCCGGAAATACCAAGGCAGCATCTTCCAGCGAGGTCAGTATTTTAGGAATCCGTTTAAAGGAATACAGCATCTGTTCCAGATAATTTGCAGTATCCTCAAAGTCTTTCTCTTCACAGGCATTTTTACAGGAATTCATAATAATAAAGGGCGACAACAGCAAAGCGTAGAGGGACACGGCAGCAATATAACCTAACTTCAGTCCATACCAAACACCCAGCAGGACAATACCTGCGAAAGACAGCAAATACTTTTTCCAATTGCTTTGCAAGGAAAATGTATACCCATATCTGGAGACCTCGGCCGCCAGATGGTTTGGATTTAGATAATGCCAAAATCTTAGATTCTTTTTATTTATGTTTCATTCATCCTCTCTTTTGGAAGAAAAGGGTCCTCAATGCCCGCAAAGGAAAACTTCCTTTTGATATCCGGCGGGAGTGACCTGTTTATAATACTTCCCCCCTCTGCCATCATAACTATCTTATTTTTTCCATTCTCCCTGCTGTAAAAGCAAATCTGATCTATATATCTGCGGATTCCCTTTCTCAAATCAGTTCCCTTTCTAATGAGAATCCCTGCATCTACAAAGGAAAAAACATCATTTTCAATCCGTTGGGGAGATACGGTATCCTTCATCATATTTTGAATCCGGTCCGGTACCTTATTTACATCATCTGTGTGCAGAGTTGTCAGGCAATGGGTGCCTGTGCTCATAGCCTCCAGCAGATATTTTACTTCTGTGCTTCTGGCTTCAGACAGCATAATCCACTTGGGATTCTGCCGCAGGCAGCTTTTGATGGCTTTCGTATAGTCAAAAAACTCTTCGTTTACTTTTAACTCCACACAGTCCTTCTGTGGATTAATGGAACGATAATGGATTTCCAGATTGTCTTCTATGGTAATGACTCTCTCATTCTCAGGAATATACTTTGTCAAAAACTTTAATAATTCCGTTTTCCCGGAACCAGGAAGTCCTGTCATGATTAGATTCATATGCGCCCGAATACAATTTTCCAGAAAAACAAGCATTTCCGGTACACAATAGCCATCCTTCAGCATGCTGTCTTCGGTCAGACGTCTGGCCGGAGATGTCTTTCGGATAGAGATAGATGTTCCTGTGCAGGCCACACTCTCATGGATAATACTAACACGCAGAGTTTCTGTCTCCGCCTCCAGCAAATTATTAAATTTGTTAAAGCTTTTGCTGACTACATTGCTGATTCTTGTGGCAAACTGACTGACAAAATCTTCGGAAAGTTTTATGTCTGCCCGGTATCTTCCTCTGTACAGATGATCGATCCAGACATCCCTCCCATTGAAATTGATGTCTGTCACCAGTTCATCTCTCACATAGGGCAAAAGTTCTCCGAAATTCTCCGGCTGAAACGTCCATACATTCAAGATCTCACCTCCGACCTTTTTTCTTTCATTTTAAAAAGGACTGGTCCAGGTAGGGGGATTGGTAATTCCGGACTTGTTAATAAAATCCGTAACAGTTCCGGCAATTGCTGTCCCGATATACTGTCCCAGAGGAGTGGCCAATACAACCATTAAAAGGGCGATTATTGCCACAATAATGATAATTCCATATTCCTCAAGAAACGCTTTCATAGCAATCTCTTCTCCTTTCTTCCGTATTTCGTCTCAGACGTAACATCACCTCCAAAAGCAGTTCTCTTTCACACAATCCGGTGCACGTCCCGTTATCCAAGGCCAGGGGGATTACCTGAATAAAAGCAGGACATTTCCCAATTCATGAACATACAGAAACTCTCTCTTCCACAAACAGCACGAATGGCAGGAACCATAAGTAGTCTTGATAAGAATTGCTGATGCTATTTTGTTCATTGGTAAATAGGGTTTTTAATGGAAAATAAATGATTTTAGAATTGTTTAAGAAATACTAAGTCTCAGATAGCATGTTGTGAAAGCAGTTTAAACTGCAATGCCATGAACACTTATATGAAACAAGAACCTTATATTTAGTCATTGACAAACCCTGGCAGGCGCCCTACTATTAGCTTACAGTGGGAAGCTTTAGAGGTTTGCCTCTGACTATGGGTTAATTATAATAGTCTGCAGACTATTTGTCAACAACTATTTTGCTACTTTATATGGATTATTAGAAAGGACGCTATTATGAACCTGTATGAGAGAGTGAAATCACTCTGTAAAGAATACCAAATTACAATCGCCGGGCTGGAGCGCATCTGCGGATTCGGAAATGGCACCATCAAAAAATGGGAGCACACGATCCCCTCCGGAGACAGACTTGCCAGAGTGGCCGATCACTTCCATGTGACTGTGGACTCCCTTCTTGGCAGAGAGCCTCTTCTGTCCGGAGAAAAAGATTCTGAACTTCTGGAGATGGCCAGGGAGCTAAAAGAAAATCCAGATATGAAGCAGCTTCTTGAACTGGCACGCCATTCCTCGCCCGCTCATCTGAAAGCCTACGTATCCTTTTTAAAAGAACTTCAGAAAAAAGAATAATTTCCCCTTCCCATTATTGACATATGTCGATAATAGTTTTATAATAAATGACATAAGTCAGAAACAAAGGAGATGAACTTTATGCCTCGCCCGCCCAAATGCAGACGTATCTGCGGTCTGCCCGGAATCAAGAGCTTTGGTCCGTGGGAATCAGACCTTCCTCTTCCCGTCACCGGGAAGATAGAGATGACACTGGATGAGTATGAAAGCATCCGTCTGATCGATTTGCTGGGCTACACCCAGGAGGATTGTTCCCGCCAGATGAATGTAGCCAGGACAACTGTCCAGGCAATCTATAACAGCGCCAGAGAAAAACTGGCAGATGCCCTCATAAATGGAAAGCAGCTGCTGATTCAGGGCGGCTCATATGCCCTGTGTTCCCTCTCCAGAGAATGCTGCGGAAAGGCGAAAGGCACCTGCTGCTGCCATCAAAGTTCATGTGCCAAAAAAACAAAAACAGGAGGAAATTAAGATGAAACTTGCAGTAACTTACGATAACGGAGAGGTATTCCAGCATTTTGGACATACCGAGTATTTTAAAATTTATACCTTAGAAGACGGAAGTATCACTTCTGAAGAAGTCCTATCCACGGACGGGCAGGGACATGGTGCATTGGCCGGATTTTTACAGGAGCATGAGGTAAACGCCCTCATTTGCGGAGGAATCGGCGGCGGTGCAAGGACTGCCCTTGCTGCTGCCGGCATTGAATTGTATCCAGGTGTCTCAGGCAATGCTGACGCTCAGGTAACAGCCTTTCTGTCAGGGCAGCTTCAGTACAACCCTGATACCCAATGTGCAGATCACGAACATCACCACCACGGAGGAGACTGTCACGGTGACTGCAGCGGTCACTGCTAAGGGCTGCATTTAAAAAGACAAAAATAAAAAGGAGGGGCATCCTCCTTTTTATTTGTCTTCTCCTGTCAGATTCAAAATATCCCGTATCTCCTCCTCTGTCATTTCAAGGTAAAATGACAATTCCTCAATGCTGAATTTTGTATCCTCATCCTCTGTCAGCTCTTTTATCGCAGCTTCCAGACGCTCGACCTTGTTTACCATCATCTCATCTCTTCTTTTCTGCTCAGATAGTTCTTCGTTCAATTCCAGAATTCCTCTGCGGATTTCTTCTTTGATAAACGTATCTGCGTCCGCCTCTGTATCCAGTCGTTCCACAGCCAGCAAGAGATTTACATTGCCCTCAGCCACAGCATCCCCAAGAAAAATATCCGGTCCTGCTATTTTTTCAGCCAGCTCTGCCACCGTTTCAAGATAGAGCTCTGCAAGTCTGCCTTTCGCCAATGCATCCCCTTGTATTACTTCCCGGATGAGACGGGCTCTCTCCCCTTCTTCTTCCTTTCGGATCAGAGATAACTCCTCTCTGTATTTTTTTAAGTATGCCTCCTCATCCGGAGACAGCTTTTTCTTCTTTTCTTCTGCTAAGACTTCGTCTCCCCTGTATCCGGAAACTGTGATGCCCCGGGCAAGCAGATATTCCTTTATCATCGCAAGCTGTTCCTCTGACAGACTATCCTCCCGGAAAAAGTCCTCTATTCTTTCCTGAGACATACAGTCCCCTGCATCCTTTGCCTCTTCCATCAGTTTCTTCAGCTTTTTTTGAAATTGCAGCTTATCTTCCATAATAACCTCCAAACTTTGATCTCCCGGCGTATACCGTTCCCTATACCATACCATAAAGGCAGATTCTCCACAAGCTGTGACTGCCTAAATGTTTCATTGCCAACTATTGACTTTTTTACAATCAGATTATAATATAGTCTCATAACTATTATGAAATTGAGGTGTACTCTTATGCCGGACATATCCCCGGACGATATCCTGAAAATGACATCTGTCATACATAGAAAAACCCAGATGTACCTGAACGAGGAGACTAAGACTCTGGGAGTAACCAGCGGTCAGACTCCCTTTATCATGATTATCTGTGAAAACGGGAAAATGGTTCAGAATCAGTTCTGCGAGATTCTCGACATGGATAAAAGCACGGTAGCCAAAATGATGGCCAAGCTGGAAGCCAACGGTTATATTACCCGTTCTCCCAATCCAAAAGACAATCGTTCCATTGACGTTTCACCCACATCCAAATCCCAGGAACTCTACCCTCTGCTGAAGAAAATCGGAGAAGAATGGTCCCTGAAATTAACAAAAAACCTAACCGTTTCAGAGAAAACTGTTTTCGTAGAAATGCTGAAAAAAGTCACAGAAAACGCAGTTACTATGTAAGAGCAGAATACTAAATCCAGGGAAAACTCCCTGGATTATTACTATCTTCTGGCCAGTTCTCTGGTAATTTCCTCCCAGGTTACTTCCTTTTCCGCCATAAGGACCATAACATGATAGAGGAAATCTGAGATTTCATACTTGATCTCTTCTTTATCCGGATTTTTGGCGGCAATCACAATCTCCGTGCATTCCTCCCCTACCTTTTTGAGAATTTTGTCGATTCCCTTATCAAAAAGATAATTGGTATAGGATCCTTCCTTCGGATGTACTTTTCTGTCCAGTATCACATCATAGACATCCTGAAAAACCTTCAGAGGATTGGTATCCTCATACTCTTTTTTCACCAGTTCCTGGAAAAAGCAGGTTCTGTTTCCCGTATGACAGGCAGCCCCTACCTGGGAAACTTTTGCAAGAATGGTATCATTGTCGCAGTCCAGCGTCAATGATTTTACATACTGGAAATGTCCGGAGGTCAGTCCTTTCATCCACAGTTCATTCCTGCTTCTGCTCCAATAGGTCATTCTTCCGGTTTCCAAGGTTGTCTCAAAAGCCTCCTGATTCATATAGGCCAGCATCAGAACCTCACTGGTTTTGTAGTCCTGGACAATTACCGGCACCATCCCGTCACTGTTCTTCTTAAAATCTTTCCATGCTATCCGGCTCTCCCATGTATTTACCGGAATACCGGCCTTGCGGCAGGACTTTTTCAGCTTCATCCGATCCGCCTTGGGATCACTGACATAGGCTCCCGTGACAGCTGTAACACCCGGCTGCTTCAAAACCTCGAAAACCGCATCCCTTTCTTTGGGAAGCACTGTCACTAGAAGCTCTCCCTCCCAGTCTTCCCTGAAAGGCTGCCAGTCGTTGGTAAGAGACAGAATCATGTCCGCATAAGTCTTCAGCAGCTCCAGATTCTTTTTTACCTGCTCCGGCTCAGACACTGCTGCCCCTATCTTATCTTTCCCGAACCGCTTTGACACCTCTTCCAGCAATTCTATATTTCCCGGTTTTGAAAAATTCAGTACAACTCTTTTGCATCCTGCATAGAGAAGTTTTTTCACATCCTCCATACGTCTGATATGGCCGGCACCAATGACAGGCACCTCTGCCTTCTCTGCAATCTCCCGAATAGTTCCAATGGCGGCGTCATGTTCTTCATCTGTCTCTGATAAATCAAAAATTAAAACTTCATCCGCTCCCTGATTCCCGTATAATCTCCCCAGCTCCACAGGATCCGGCATATCAAAGGCTTTTGTGGCTTCTTCGCCCAGACCGCATACGGCCTTTCCATATTTCAAGTAAATGCAGGGTATTAATAATTTATCTCTCATACTAATCTTATCTCCCATATCTGTACTTTAACGTACGGGCACACCGTACGCGCATTCAAAGGATCTGGACGGCAGTCCTCACGAAAGAGTCCCCTTCGTTGACAGAACGTCTGTAATCCTCCCGTCAAAGGCTGCCGCAGCATCCAATGCCTTTGCGAATGCCTTAAAAAGGGCTTCTGCCATATGATGGTTATTCCCGCCAGTAAGAATCTTCATATGAAGATTCATTCCCGCACTGTAAGAGACGGCATAGAAGAATTCACGAATCATCTCCGTCTCCATATCTCCCACCTTATCCCTTGTAAATTCCCCGTCAAAGGAGAAATAGGGACGTCCGCATAAATCAATGGCGCACAGAACCAGGGTTTCATCCATAGGAAGTATCATGCTTCCGTATCTGCGGATTCCTTTTTTATCCCCCACAGCCTGGGCAATAGCAGTCCCCAGCACGATTCCCGTGTCTTCTATCGTATGGTGGTCATCCACCTCCAGATCCCCGTTTACCTTTAACGTAAGATTGAATAGCCCATGACGGGTAAACCCTTCCATCATATGATTAAAAAATCCCACTCCGGTATCGATAGAACTGCTTCCGCTGCCGTCCAGCTCCAGAGTCAGCTGAATCTGTGTTTCCTTTGTATCTCTGGTCACGGTTGCCTTTCTGCTCATAGCTTTCTCCTTTCCCTGCTAACTCTCCTCGTCAAAACGCACCCGGATGGAATTGGCATGAGCCGTGAGCTGTTCTGACTCGGCAAACTGTATAATATCTTTATGAATAGGTGCAAGAGCCTCCCTGGAATAATAAATCACACTGGATTTTTTAACAAAATCATCCACCCCCAAAGGAGAGAAAAATTTTGCAGTACCATTGGTGGGAAGGATGTGATTGGGACCCGCAAAATAGTCACCCAGAGGTTCACTGCTGTATTCGCCCAGGAAAATTGCCCCTGCATTTTTTATTTTGGTCATCACATAGAAGGGATCCCTGGTAACAATCTCCAGATGCTCGGAGGCAATGGCGTTGGCAGTCTCAATCGCCTCCTCCATGTCTTTTGCAAGGAGAATATATCCAAAATTATCCAGAGATTTTTCTATGATTTCTCTTCTGGAAAGTGTCTGCAGGAAATTATGGATCTCATGGTTTACTCTTTCTGCCAAAGCTTCACTGGTGGTAATCAAAATAGCGGAGGCCAATTCATCGTGTTCTGCCTGTGATAAGAGATCCGCCGCCACATATCTGGGATTGGCAGTTTCGTCAGCCAGTACCAGAATCTCACTTGGGCCTGCAATTGAGTCAATGCTCACATGTCCGTACACTGCCCTTTTTGCCAGTGCCACATAAATATTGCCGGGGCCTACAATCTTATCCACCTTGGGAATGCTGGCCGTTCCGTAAGCCATCGCCCCGATGGCCTGGGCACCTCCGGCCTTATATACCTCATCTGCGCCCGCCTCTTTTGCTGCCACCAGCACCGCCGGATTAACCTTTCCTTCGCTGTTGGCCGGTGTGGTCATAATAATTCTCTCAACCCCGGCGGCTTTGGCCGGCACTATATTCATCAGCACAGAAGAGGGATATACTGCTTTGCCGCCAGGCACATATACACCGACCTTCTCCATGGGAGTGACCTTTTGCCCCAGCATGGTCCCGTCCCCGCTGGTGTCAAACCAGCTGTTTCGCTTTTGCTTCTCGTGATACTTCTGAATATTGACCAGGGCCTTGCGAATCACCTCTGTAAGAGCGGGATCTGTCTCTTCATATGCCCGTAAAATTTCTTCCTCAGTCACCCGAATATTAGATGCGTCTGCCGGAAACTTGTCAAACTGCCGGGTGTATTCAAAAACCGCCTCATCTCCTCTTTCCCTCACCTGACGGAGAATCTCTGTCACCCGCGCCTCGTAAGCACCGTAGTTGCCCGGGCTTCTTTGGAGCATCGTTTCCAGTATATCAGAAATAGCCTCTTTCGTTAATTTTACTGTCCTCATGTTATCTCCTCGCTACAGCACAGACTTTAGATCTGTAATTATTTTACTGATTCTGTCATTTTCCATCTTCATACTGACCTGGTTTACTACCATTCGCGCAGAGAGTGGGCATACCTCTTCCAAAACCTCCAGCCCGTTCTCTCTCAGGGTAGAACCGGTCTCAACAATATCCACAATCACCTCTGACAATCCGACAATAGGAGCCAGCTCAATGGAGCCGTTCAGTTTGATAATTTCTACTGTCTGATGCTTTTTGTTATAAAAATAATCTTTGGCGATGTTGGGATATTTTGTAGCTACCCGGATCAGCTGGCTGTGATTCAAAAGCTCTCTGGCTGACTGGGGCCCGCATACACACATCCGGCATTTGCCGAATCCCAGATCCAGAACTTCATAGAGCTTTCTTCCCTCTTCCAATATGGTATCTTTGCCCACAATGCCGATATCTGCCGCTCCGTATTCTACATAGGTAGGTACATCCGGACCTTTGGACAGAAAAAACTTTAATTTTAATTCTTCATTTACAAAAATAAGCTTTCTGGAGTCTTTGTCTTTCATCTCCTCACAGGTGATTCCTATTTTTTCAAACAACTCCAGGGTTGTCCTGGCAAGACGCCCCTTACCTAGGGCAAAGGTCAAATATCTCATTATACTTTCCTCTCTTCTCATAATCCTCTTTGGTTCGAACCGGATCTTTTAACAGAAGCTCTGCCTCTCCCCCCTTTTTTCTCCAGGAGGCTGCCATGGCAATTGCTTCTTTCTGCTGCTCTTTGGTATATAAAATCAGGATCCTTTTGGTCTCCACAGGTATCTGTATTCCCTGGCGGGAAAGTGCATTCATAAGATTCTCCATGACAATGGTGAATCCAATGGCAGCCGCAGGCTTTCCGAAGTGCCCCAGCAGATGATTGTACCGTCCCCCCTTGATTATGGCATCCCCGGTCCCATATGTATATGCCTGAAAGATAATCCCTGTGTAATACTGATATTTGCTCAGCATGGATAAGTCAAAGGCAATATACTTCTCACATCCGTAGCAGGCAAGTACCTCATAAATTTCTTCCAGCCGTTCCAGCGCTTTGACTGCCTGTGTGTTCTTTGTGAGCGTCTTAGCTTCTGTCAGCATTTCCACTCCCCCGTAAAGCTTGGGAAGCATAAGAAATGCTTTTTCAAGCTCAGAATCCAGATTCAGATTAGAGATCAGTTCCTCTACCCCAAAATAATTCTTATTGGAAATCTGCTGGCGCAGCTGTTCCTCCATCTCCCCATCCATACCTGCATCTTCTAACAGAGATTTAAAAAAGTCCACCTGACCGATGCTGATCTGAAATTCCTTCAGTCCTGCCGTTGAGAGCAGCTCAACCATAAGCGCCAGAATCTCCCCGTCACTCTGTGCAGAGCCATCCCCCACAAACTCCACCCCCATTTGGGTAGACTCTTTTAACCGGCCCTGATAACTGGAATTATTGATAAAGGTATTCCCCTTATAGCAGAGACGGAGGGGAAATTCTTCCGGTGTGAAGTACATAGATACCGCCCGGGCAATAGACGGCGTAAAGTCGGGGCGCAGCACCAGGGTATTTCCCTCACGGTCAAAAAACTTATACAAGTCTTTGGAGGGTATAGTTCCCACCTCACGGCTGAAAACATCAAAGTATTCAAAGGTCGGTGTTTCTATGTCCTGATACCCATAGCTTCTGAGCACTGTATGTAAACGTTCTTCAAGAACCAGCTTTTGTTCGCATTCCCCATTATATACATCTCTTACCCCTTCCGGCGTATGAAACATTCTCTCCATATTATTCTCCTTTGCTTTATTACATTAAACTGCTAATTCGATACCATATTAGCAAATAAAATTATAAAGAAACTTTATCCGTTTGTCAATCCTGTATTTTAACCGTCCTGCTTTACTATCTGGACAGAAGATCCTTTTGCAGACCCTCCAGAAACGGCACCAAAAAGCCGTGTCCGCTGGTAAAAAAATATTCCGGGTTTAGCTCTTCCAGGGTAAAGTGCTTACGCCCCCCGCTTTGTCCCCGCTCCCAGAATCTCAGCATGTCTTCATAGCGCAGATAGTAAAATTCATTTCTCCTGGTAAAAAAAAGAATAAGGAAGGCAATGCCTCCCTGTCCCTCAAACTCTCCCATAAAATCCACCTGATGCTGATGGATATTCTGCAGAGGAAATTGATTGGAATGGCATTCCTTTGCATCAAAACATACCGGAATGCCCTGCACAGCACCAATATAATCCACTGTACTTTTCTTTTCAAAGTAGGCCAGCGTAATATGTCGGCTTTCCTTATCAATTCTCACAGGAGTAATGGGCGTAGGGATCTTCTGGATTACTGCCAGCTTCTTTTCCCGGTACTGTTCACAAGTCCGGTTAATAAACTCTTCCAGGGTGGAACCCCGAAGCCCTCTGGAATTCCAAGTACTCATAGCAATCTGCTCCTGTATCTATTTAATCCGTTTAATCGAAGGGAAGTAGCGGATCACCGCTTTCCCAAGTATCTTATCTTTCTTTACATAGGTATTTGCCCAGAATCTGGAGTCCTTGGAATAATTCCTGTTATCCCCCAGCATAAAATAGCATCCTTCCGGAACCTCATAAGGTCCGTAGCTTCCGGCCGGAGTCTCCGGCGTAAAGCTGTCGTCCAGCGGGGTGTCTGAGTCATTGATATACACCTTTCCGTCTATAATCGTAACTGTTTCCCCCGGAAGTCCGATAATTCTCTTAATAAAAAGCTGGCTTTCGTTGTCCGGATACTTAAAAATCACTACATCATAGCGCTCCGGCTCCTCAAAAAGATATGCCAGACGGTTGCCAAAAATCCTGTCCCCTGTCATGATTGTCTTTTCCATGGATTCTGAGGGTATCTTTGCATTAATCAGCAAAAAATTATTGATAACAAAGACAACCGCTACCACGAAGATAATCATTTTAATATATTCCCATAATTCCCTGCCGATGGATGGCCCCGTATTTTTTTTACTCATTCATGTATACTCTCCTCTATGTGTTCTCCCTCCAGAACTCTTTTCATGTCTGAAGGTATTGGCGCCGTCAGCACCTTGTGGGATAGATAGTTCAGTTCTCCCTTCAACTCAGGCATTGTAAGCCGATATGCGTGAAGCAGCTGGGACTTCACTCCGTAGCTGTCACAAAACAGCTGGTTGCTCTTTTTGCTGCCGTACTTTCCATCACCAATGACTGGATGTCCGATACTGGCCAGATGGCTTCGTATCTGATGGGAACGGCCCGTGACCAAATGAATATTCAAAAGAGTTACCCTCTGATTGCCGGCTAAGGGACGGTACTCGGTTTCTATAGGAACACTTCCCTCAAACGGCTCTTTTTCTACTACTACTTTATTACATTTTTCATCTTTATGCAAATATCCTTTCAGATATGCCCCGGAGGAAACCACACCCTCCACCAAAGCCAGATATTCTTTTTTGAGGGAACGCAGCTTAAAGGCCTCGTTCATCTCCTGAAGGCCGGCCAGGGTTTTTCCTGCGATTACAATACCGCTGGTATTACGGTCAAGACGATTGCATATCCCGGGATGAAAACATCTGAAATCCTCCTCTTTCATCTGTCCGCTCTCCAGCAGATAACCGGTCAGGTACTCCACCAGCGAGACATCACTGCCCGATGCTTTCTGGGACAACATTCCTGAGGGCTTATTGACTGCCGCTATATGCTTATCCTCATACAGGATGGACAATTTCCCATGGCTTCTTTCCACTTTCACCTGTGAAAACTTGTCTATGGTCTCCTCTGAGAGAAAGAGGCGTACAATATCCTGCTCCTTCAGCTTTTCGCTTCCGGTAGCCTTCTTTCCATTCAGTGTTATATTCTTTTTTCTTAGCATTTTGTAGAGAAAACTTTTAGGCGCCTCGTTAAGGTATTTGGACAAATATTTATCAAATCGCTGTCCGGCCTGGTTTTCCCCTATCACAATCTCTTTCATGGGTACACCTACAGGGAAATTGCATAGATCGTATGCAGAATCAGTTCGTTTCTGGTGAGCTCTGGATAATTTTCATCAGGAGTAAACCGGATGTCCTTCTCAATACTCTCTCTGTGCTCGTTGAGACTGTCCAACCGTTCCAGATAGCTTTTTAGTTCCCGGAACACTTTCACGGATACGGAAAAGCCGTTTTGTTTCAGGATTTTCTGTATATGCTTTTCCACAAAAGGGCCGTCTGTCTTCTCCCTGCTGCTGTAAGCCGCCACCGTATTCCCGCAGACCACGACGGAATCCAGAAAGCTCTGTTTCTCATAGGCAGTCACCACAAGCTCATACCCGCATGTAAGCTCTCCTTTATGTGCCTCAATGGCCTCATAATCTTCTTTTTTCATAGGTTTCTGCATGTACATCATAATACTGCTCACCGCCATTTTGCAGGCAGGCAGGCATCCCAGGATCGCAATAACTGTAAATATCGTATTTCTGTTGCCTTTGAGAACCAGCCCTGTAAAAAAGACCAATAAAGGGGCGGCAAATAATGCCAGGGTAATCCAGGTTCTTTTTATTTTCTGGGCACGGATATAGCCGTAGCTGCCTTTGGTTGCTTTCATGTAAATATTGTCCTTCTTTCTCTTATAGTATCAGATTCATAACAGCAAGCAGCACCCGGTGAGGAATGATTCTGCACAGCACATACACAGCGTTCATGGGAATACCGTAGACAGACAATTCCTTTCCTCCCGCTGCATCCAGGATTGCCTTGTGCACTACCTGATCCGCCTTTGCCATGCATACCTTCTTTGCAAATGAAAGGCTCCCCCCTGCTTTCTGGAAGAACTCAGTGTCCACAGGACCCGGACACACAGTAGTCACTGTGATTCCTTCCTGTTTCACCTCTCTTCTGAGTGCCCGGGAGAGACTGAGCACATAAGACTTTGTAGCTGCATAGACTGCCAGTCCCGGCTGAGGTACAAAGGCTGCCGCAGAAGCTATTTGTATCACATGACTTCGCTTTCCGCAGTAGGGAAGGCACAGAGTTGTCATCTTTGTAAGTGCGGTACAATTCAGAGTAATCATACCCTGAATGGTATTTGTGGTGCATTCGCTTACTTTGCCAATTTTACCAAATCCTGCGGCATTTACCAAGACCTTAACGTGAGGTTTTTCTGTTTTTAACAATTTCTGTATGGTAAAAAAGCTGCTGTCTTTTCTGAGATCCAGAGGAAGAATCCGAAGCTTTGCATCAATCCGCTTCTGAAGCTGTTTCAGATTCTCTTCTCTTCTGGCAATGACCCATATCTCATCCAGCCATGGATAGCAGTAAGAGAGCTGGCGGACAAATTCTTTTCCGATACCTGAAGAAGCACCTGTTACAATTGCTATTTGCATATTCATCTTCCCTTCTTTTTGTGGACATTACGAATCGTTTTCTTTCTGCTTTTCTTCTGCATACCAGGTGAGACCTGTTCTCCTTTTCCGGGCTTTATAAGACATTTGGGGCCATAACCGATGAGATCCCTTCGTCCGGCCAGTTCCAAAGCTTTTTTCACCAGTTCATAGTTCTTTGGGTCCCTGTATTGGATCAGAGCCCTCTGCATCTCCTTCTCCCGGGGATCCCGGGGTACATATATCTTCTTCATCGTCCTGGGATCCAGTCCTGTGTAATACATACAGGTAGAAATCGTTGCCGGTGTGGGATAAAAGTCCTGTACCTGCTCAGGCATAAACCCCAAATCCCTTACATACTCTGCCAGCTTAACCGCATCCTTCATGGTACAGCCGGGATGGGAAGACATAAAGTAGGGAACCGCATACTGCTTTTTCCCTGCTTTCCGGTTGGCCGTCTGAAATTGCTTCAGAAAAGAGAGATATACCTCATGCCCTGGTTTTCCCATGGCATCCAGCACAGGCTTGGAGACATGTTCCGGAGCTACCCTGAGCTGTCCGCTTACATGGTACATGGCCACTTCCTCCAGAAAACGGGGATCTTTGTCCGCCGTCACATAGTCAAAGCGAATTCCGGACCGTATAAAAACCTTTTTTATTCCCGGCAGCTCTCTGAGCTTTCGCAGCAGCTGAAGATAATCTTCGTGGTCTGCCTTCAAATTGCCGCAGGGCTTTGGAAACAGGCACTGACGGTTTGTGCATACCCCTTTGCTTAACTGCTTTTCACAGGATGGGTGCCGGAAATCTGCAGTGGGTCCTCCCACATCATGTATATATCCTTTGAACTCAGGATCCCGGCGGCAATTTTCTGCTTCCCTGAGAATGGACGCATGGCTTCTCACCTGCACCTGCCTCCCCTGATGGAACGTAAGTGCACAGAAACTGCAGCCCCCGAAGCATCCCCGGTTGCTGGTCAGACTAAACTTAATCTCCTCTATGGCAGGTATCTTACCCATTTTTTCATACGAAGGATGATAGGTTCTCATATACGGCAAATCATAAATATCATCCATCTCCTGTATGGTGAGGGGGGCCGCCGGGGGATTCTGTACGATACATCCCTTAGTGCCATAGCTCTCGATCAGAGTTTTCCCGGTAACTGGATCTGTATTCTCATACTGCAGAGCAACACTTCTGGCATATGCCTCCTTGCTGCGGCAGATTTCCTGGTAATCCGGCAGACAAACTCCCTGATAGACAGAATCCATCTCTTTTGTCCGGTATACCGTCCCCGGAATATACGTAATCTCGTTTACAGGAATTCCTGCCGCCAGCGCTTCCGCAATGGCTAAAACGGAGTGTTCTCCCATCCCATAGGATATCAAATCTCCGCCGCTGTCCATAAGCACGGATGCCCTCACCTGGTCAGACCAGTAATCATAGTGGGCCATTCTCCGCAGGGAGGCTTCTATTCCCCCAAGAATGATGGGCGTTTTTTTATATGTCTGGCGTATGAGATTACTGTAGACCACCGCCGCACGGTCCGGGCGCAGGCCGGATATGCCGCCGGGGGAATACGCATCTGTACGCCGCCTTTTTTTTCCTACTGTATAGTGATTCACCATAGAATCCATATTCCCCGCAGATACAAGAAATCCCAGCCGTGGTTCACCGAATTCCTGCACGCTTTCTTTTCGCTTCCAGTCCGGCTGGGGAAGCATGCAGACAGAATATCCCCTGGATTCCAGGAGACGGCTGATAATCGCCGGGCCAAAGGATGGGTGATCCACGTAGGCATCTCCAATCACATAGACGAAATCCGGCTGTTCTATGCCTCTTTCCAGCATTTCCTGTTTTGTAATGGGCAAAAAATTCATCCTGTTGTCCTCTTGTCTCTCCTTATACTTCTTCGTATGTCCCGTTAATCACATCATAATATGAGGCAATATAATAGTCAGCCAGCCGCCGCTTCTCTTCTTCCTGATCCCTGCTGAAGGCGTCCTCCACCGCACAGGTGCTCATGCCTGCATTCTTTCCGGCAAGTATGCCCATGGGAATATCTTCAAAGACCATACATTCTTCCGGCGCCACCTGCAGATCCTCCGCCACTTTCAGATATATATCAGGGGCAGGCTTCCCGTGAGGGACATCACAGCATGTACGAATCTTTTGAAAGCATCCGTCTATGCCGTGGGTCCGGAGCACTGCCTCTACCAGTTCTATGCTGTTGCTGGAACATATACCTGTCTTTATGCCTTTCTCTTTCAGTACCTTTAAAAATTCAGGAACCCCCGCCTTCAGAGGAACCTCCCAGAGGTACTTGTCTCTGGCCATAGAAAGCCAGATTTCTTTAATTTCTCCGATGCTCTCCGGTATATCAAAGGTCTCTTTGAAGTACACCGCAGTTTCCGTAAAACTCATGCCTTCTATATCCCTCTGGAGTCCGGGCGGAAGTTCTTTCCCCAGCCTTCCCAGATACAGGACATCTATCTCCTTCCACATCCACATGGAATCCACTAATGTTCCGTCTAAATCAAATAATACTGCTTTTTTTCCCTGTAGCATCTTCACGCAGCCTCTCCAGTTCTTCCTTTGTCAGAGGACGGTATGCCCCCGGGGGCAGTGTTCCGTCCAGATACAGGCTTCCCATAGAAAGCCTTTTTAAGTATACCACATGTTTCCCCAATGCTTCAAACATCCTTTTTATCTGATGGAACCGCCCCTCCCGGATGGTAACCCTTACCTCACGTCCATCCCCATTCTGTTCCATTTCCAGTCTGGCTGGAAGGGTTGGCTTTTCATCCCCGATATCCAGTCCCCTTCGGAAAGCCTCCGCGTCCTTGTGTTCAGCCGGGAGATCCAAATGGACCAGGTAAGTTTTATCCACATGTCTTCTGGGCGAAAGCAGCCTGTGAGCCAGTTCACCGTCATTGGTGATAAGAAGAAGTCCCTCAGTATCTTTGTCCAGTCTTCCAACAGGGAATAAATCCTTTCTGCTTTTACCGGTGATAAGATTCAGTACCGTTTTTTCCTGCCGATCCTCTGTGGCAGATACATATCCGGCCGGTTTATGAAGCATATAATATTCAAAGTCTGTGTACCCAATCCTGCTGCCGTCTGCCTCCACCGCATCTTTTCCCGGATCCACCTTATATTCAGGACGCAGGATCTTTGTACCGTTTACGCTTACCCTGCCCTTGTTAATCATCTGTTTGACCTGGCTGCGGGTTCCTGTGCCCATATCAGCCAGATATTTATCTAAACGAAGCATCTTACTGCCATCTCCATCCCGGATAATATTTGTTCTTCAGCATTCCTCCGGACAATTTTCCCCATCCCAGAGGAAATCCGTCCACACAAACCAGCTGCCAGCCCTTTTTGCGGGGGGCGTGCAGGTCGCTGACTTCAATGGTTTCCCCCTTCAGATATCGAAGAGTTCTCTCATCCCCGGAGGACAAATTTATGGAGGAATCATATTCCTCCCTCTTAAGGGCCATAGCCAGAGCCTGCGCAGGCTCGAACCTATTTTTCTTCCGCTCGCCCAGATAGAGCCCTGTGCGCAGATACCTGAGTCTCCCGGGCATGCCGCTTCCAGCGGGCAGATAATACACTTTATCCTGCACCATATAAAACCTGTCCTGCTCAAAGGGACAGCTGATCCCCTGAAGGAACTCCCGGACCTCCGCAGGTATGGCTTTTCCGGTACCCTGTCCGCGGGCCGCTGTGATCGGTTTGTGACTTTCCCCTGCCTTTTTTAACAGTGCCATAAAATGGCCTTCCCCATTCATTTTATGGGGGAAAATCCTAACACAGGAGGAAAGCCCCACCCCCGGGGAAAATCCCTCATAAGGGACTATCTCCTCCAGAGACAGATCCGGAGCCTTTTCCAGTAGAAAATGAATCACCTCTTCATTTTCTTCTCTGGAAAAGGTACAGGTAGAATAGAGAAGCATGCCTCCCGGCTTCAGCATAGCAGCCGCCGCCAGCACAAGCTCCTTTTGTACAGAACTGTATTCTGAGGGGCCTTTTTCCTCCCACTCTCTGGCCATCTCGGGCCTCCGGCGGAACATTCCCTCCCCGGAGCACGGGGCATCCACTAATATTTTATCAAAAAAGCAGGGCAGCTGCTGCTGTAGTTTTACAGGATCTTCACAGGTAACATAACAATTCCAAAGCCCCATAAGCTCCAGGTTTTTCAGCAGCGCCTTTGCCCTTGAACTGCTGATGTCATTGGCCACCAGCATGCCGCTTCCCTTCAGCCTGGCACCCAGCTCTGTTGCCTTGCCCCCCGGAGCCGCGCAGAGATCCAGCACAGTATCCCCCTCTTCCACCGGAAGACGGCTGGCCGGAGTCATCGCGCTTGGTTCCTGCAGATAATAAAGTCCTGCATAATAATAGGGGTGGCGGGAGGGCTTTTCTTCCTCTTTATAATAGTATCCGTTAGGGATCCAGGGAACTTTTTCCAGAGAGAACGGGCTTATCTTCTCCCATTCCTCCCCGGTCACTTTGTTCTGATTTATCCGCAGTCCCAGCCGGACGGGTTTCTCAAAGGTTTCCAGATAACTTTCAAACTCTTCCCGGAGTAAATTTCTCATACTCTCCGTATACTTCATTGGTAATTCCATGCTTAATATCCTTCCAAATCATCTTCCAGTGTAACTGCCTGTGCCCGGTACCCCTCAGATATAATGTCCAGCTGTTTGTGAAAACGCTCCAGCTGCTCAATATCCTTCGCTGAATAGATGCGGTAGAACTCATCCTGTATCTTTGCCACTTCCCTTTTATTGGAATATCGGTAAAGATTCTCAATATTATTCAGGATATCCGCCACCAGGTTTGCCTGCATCTGGGAGGAGTTCTGCGCATCCATAACCTCGCTCCTCACAGAGGACATTTCCCGATCAAGGGCAATGATAGCATCCGCAGCCTTGCTGAGGCGCTGTGTGAGATGCTCCGGCATATTTCCTTTATATTTATACTGGAGAGAATGTTCAATGGTTGCCCAAAAGTTCATCGCCAGTGTACGAATCTGAAACTCCACCTGAATTTGTTTTGTCCCCTGAAAGGTTTCCACATTATAGTAAACAATCATATGATAGCTGCGGTATCCGCTTTCTTTCATATGCGTAATGTAATCTTTTTCATACTTCACAGCCATATCGCTGCGGTTTCTGATAATCTCAACCACTTTTTCTATATCTTCATAAAACTGGCAGATAATCCGCATTCCTGCGATATCCTCAACCTGTACCTCCATATTGCCCCAGGTAATATTCTTCCTCTGCATCTTTTCTAATATACTGTTAATACTTTTTACCCGGCCGGTCACCTGCTCAATGGGGCAGTAGATATCCAGCTGCCGGTGTTCTTTGATCAAATGATTAAACTTAACAGTCAGCTCTTTCACTGCCAGCTCATAAGGATTCAGAATTTCTCTCCACAATTGTATTTCCATAGTTCTTTAAATCTCCTTACCTTTCCGTCACAGAAGAATCATTCCCCTATGGGCGGTAACTTCACACGGCCCACTTATGCTATTATAGCATAAAAATCATTTCTGTGCTTTTTAATATAGATACCTGCGCCTGTTTTTCTCCAGATATTTCAGGACTATGTAAGGATCTACCGGGTATTCTGCCTGGTCTTCCTTCTCAATATAAATGCCCAGATGAAGATGGGGAGGAAATTTTCCTGTAGTCCCTTCCTCACCGTATCCGGTATCCCCCATGAATCCCAGCAGTTCACCGCCCTTCACAGCATCTCCCTCCCGGAAATCTCTGGCATAGCCATACAAATGAGCATAATAAAAGTAGCCGCCCGAAGGACTTCTCACTCCGATCCGGTATCCCCCCAAAGGAAGCCAGCCTACCTTTTCTACTGTCCCGTCTGTCATACTGAGTACCGGATAATATCCGGGCTTTTCATTGGAACCGAATATGTCACAGCCCTCGTGCTTTCTGTTCCCCCCATAGCTCCTCTCCTCCATCCAGGTATCCTCATACGAGAATTCTTCCCCAAGGAGATCCGATGGTAGGGGAAAATACTTGAGATCCTTCCAGAAAGCACCATAATCCCTCATTTCCTCCCGGTTTATCCCATGTTCTCTCATAAACCCAAGGGGAATACCCATCTTTTTCAGCTCTGCGTCTGCAGCTTTGTTCCCCAAAAAAGTACTTCCCGCAATGTCGAAAAACAGTACAATTACTAAAAGAAAGAAGGTTTTACGCAATTTGCATCCCTCCACCTCTCAGTCTATGCGTCAGGGCAGAAAAAAAGACCAAAAAAGTGTCTTCTTTTTCAGTCTTTTTTCTCTGTTTATCTGATGCGTTCTAAGACGGTGCACAGATATTCCCATACCCGCTTTGTGGAGGAGATGCTCAGGTGTTCCTCGGTTGTATGAATGTCAAAGATATCTGGACCGAAGGAAATACAATCAAGCCCTGGAATCTTTTCAAAGAAGAGTCCGCACTCCAGTCCGGCGTGAACTGCCTTTACCTGAGGTTCCTTTTGGAATAGGTCCTTATAAACCTGAACCATCAGCTCCCTGAGCGGAGAATCCTGGCGGTATTCCCAGGCCGGATACTCTCCCTCTGCCTCATAATCTCCCCCTAAAAATTCAGTCAGATACTGAATGCGTTCCGCGATTGCTGTCTTCCCGGACTTTACGGAGCTTCTCACGCTGGAGGATGCACGAAGCTCATTTGGAGTCAATTCCAGAATTCCCAGATTGGTGGAGCTCTCCACGAGTCCCGGAATCGTACCGCTCATTTTCAGGATACCGTTAGGAATATGCATCAGATAAAAAATCACCTTTTCCAGACTTCCGGGATGAAGCGCAGGCTCTGTCCCCATTCCCAGTCTCTCAACCGTCACGGTGATCCCCTCATCTGTCCCCGCATATTCCTTCCGCAGTGCCTCCTGAAATCCGGCGGCAGCCTCAAACAGACGCTCTTCCTCCTCTTCGGAGAGCATTAGAAGGGCGCTCGCCTCCCTGGGTATCGCATTGTCCTTCTGTCCGCCCTTCAGCTCTGAAAGCAGATATCCCACATGCTCCCTCAGTTCAAAAAGGAAACGCCCCATAAGGATAACGGCATTGGCCCTGATCTTATCAATTTCTGCCCCAGAGTGCCCGCCGCAGAGGCCGTGGATCTTAACCCCATATCTGTGGTTTGCTTCTTCTATATACCTTACAGGAATTCTGCTCACTGCCGTAAGTCCTCCGGCACACCCTACCCAGAGACAGGATTCCTCCTCAGAGTCCAGATTCAGCAGAAGCTTCCCCTTCAGGGGAGAGGCATCCAGAGATCCTGCCCCGAGAAGGCCAATCTCCTCATCAACCGTCACCACTACCTCCAGGGGCGGGTGAGGCAGTTTGTCATCATCCAGAACCGCCAGCGCATAGGCAACTGCGATGCCGTCATCTGCGCCAAGAGTGGTATCCTTTGCAGAGATAAAGTCCCCCTCTGCCTGAAGCTTTAGTCCGTCTTTTGTAAAGTCATGCAGAGATCCCGGCTTTTTCTCACAAACCATATCCATATGACCCTGAAGAATCACCACAGGGGCATTTTCATATCCAGGCGTCCCCTCCTGAAATATAATCACATTATTATTTGAATCCTGAATATATCGAAGCCCGCGGGCTTTCGCAAAGCGCACAAGGTAATCGCTGATTTCTTTTGTATTCCCGGAACCGTGGGGTATCCCTGCCAGTTCTTCAAAAAACCGGAACACCTTCACTGGTTCTATGCCTTCTAATTTTGCCATAAAAGCACCTCCTGATTTTGTCTTTCTACATTGTGTCACAGGCAAATAAAAATAGCAAGCCCCCGCCGCGAGATTTCTTAAGTTTAAACCTATTTTTCCCTCTCTCCTCATATACTAAGAGAAAGACAATTTCCTGCTGGAGACATAAATGAAAAAACGCTGGTATCTTCCTCCCCTGCTTTTACTTTTGTCCTTTCTCCTGTTTTGTCCGGAAATAGCATTTGCAGCTTCAAAAAGGGGACTTCTTCTATGGTTTCAGAGCCTTCTCCCCTCACTTCTGCCTTTTATGATCCTGTCCAATATTCTGATTAAAACGAATGTCCTGGAAAAATGGATTGCTCTGCCGAAAAAGCTTTGGAATTTCCTGTTCGGACTCTCCCCCAACGGAGCTTACGCCCTCCTCCTGGGGGTGTTCTGCGGTTATCCCATGGGGGCAAAGGTTACGGCAGATCTGTACGGCAGCGGAAAGATCAGCCGGGAAGAAGCCTGCTATCTTCTAACCTTCTCAAATCATCCGGGACCCATGTTTGTATCCTCCTTTCTTCTCCTGGAAACCCTCCACAGAGAGGAGTACATAGGGTTAAGCTTTCTGATCCTTTACACCGGCAGCTTTATCACTTCTCTGCTCTTCCGATCCGGATACAAAAAAAAGAAAAGCCACCTGACAGATCACAAAAAAGAGGTATCCCGGCGTCCTCCTCTAGGAGTTATCATAGATACCTCTATTATGAATGGATTTGAAGGAATTACAAAGCTTGGGGGATATATTATCCTCTTCTCTGTATGCAGCGGAATGATACAGACCTGCACCTTTTTACCGGCACCCCTTCGGTATGCCCTGCTGGGGATCACAGAAATCTCCACCGGTACCGCTGCCATCGCTCAGACCGCCTGCCCTTTTTTTCTCAAATACGCAATTATCATGGCTCTTACCTCCTTCGGAGGCCTATGTATTATGGCCCAGACAAAATCCATGATAAATGAGACATCTCTGCCTCTGATGCCTTATGTGAAAGGAAAGCTGTGCAGTCTTGCAATCACCTTCCTTTTGGCTCTATTAATCGTCCAAATCGTCTAAATCATCCAGATCATCCAGTCCTTCTACTTCCATGTCGTCATCCAAAGCTGCTGACGAAACAGAGGTGGAAGCCTGTGCTACCTGGGGTGCAAGCTCATTGCGGTTTTTATTCACAACCTCGTAGCAGCTCTGAAGAGACTGTACGAAAGAATTATATTTTACAGCCACATCCTCCAGTGCACCGCTCATAATCTGTCCCAGATTTGCCAGCATATCATCGGTGTAGGAGATTGCGCTCAAGCGGATGCTGTTGGCATCACTGGTTGCAGAATCCAGAATCTCCTGTGCCTGACGGTTCGCATTGTTGATGGTCTCATTCGCCTGGGCATACGCCTGCTGCATTACCTCAGACTGGCTTACCATCTCCTGGGTCTGAGCCTTTGCCTCTGCAATCAGTCCCTCTGCCTTCGCCTGGGCATCTGCAAGAATAGCGTCTTTATTGCTGATAATCTTCTGATATCTCTTAATCTCGTCCGGTGTCTTCAGGCGAAGTTCTCTTAAAAGGTCTTCCAGTTCTTCTTTATTTACCACAATCTTAGTTGTAGATAACGGCTGAAATTTACAGGTTTCTACGTATTCTTCGATCTCTTCAATGATTTGTTCAATTCTGCTGCTCATTTTTTACACTCCTTATTGTACATTAATTATTTTATCCCTTGAAACTTTTCTTTCACTTTTTCAACTGCATAGGGGGGTAAAAATTCGGAGATATCAGCGCCAAAACTTGCCGCTTCCTTAACGGTAGAGGAACTCAGATATGCATATTCCAGACTGGTGGTAAGGAACATAGTATCAATATCCTTGTCCAGAATCCTGTTTGTCTGTGCCAGCTGCAGCTCGTACTCAAAATCTGTAATAGCCCGCAGGCCTCTTACGATCACTTTCGCATTGCACTCCTTCGCAAAGTTCACAGACAACCCGCTAAAGGACTTAATCTTCAAATTTGGTATATCCTCCGTCACCTTCTTAAGTATATTAACACGTTCTTCTGCAGAAAACAACGGACTTTTTGCAGAATTATTCAAAACGCCGACAATTACTTCGTCAAAAAGCCTGGTTGCGCGGTGTATAATATCCAGATGACCAAATGTTACCGGATCAAAACTTCCCGGATAAATTGCTATTGCCATTTACTTTTTCTCCTTGTACCTTTTTATAAAGACGTGGGTATTCGTTTTATACTTCTTTTGTTTGACTATGGCATATCCCATTTCTTTCAGATATGAGAAATCTGTAGAAAGAGATGCTTCTATTATAAACAGCGTATGCTCTGAGACAAAGGATTTGTCCCGGCATACTGACAGCACTTCTTTTTCCAACTCCATATCGTAGGGAGGATCCATAAAAATACAGTCAAAAGCTTCTTCCTGTTCCAGCTGCCCCAGCCCTGTAACCACATCAGTATGCATTACCCTGCTTCTTTCCTTTAGCCTTGTAAAGGCAAGATTCTCCTCTATACAGGCGTA
The DNA here is from genome assembly GCF_900129135.1 of Lactonifactor longoviformis DSM 17459. Lineage (GTDB taxonomy): Bacteria > Bacillota > Clostridia > Lachnospirales > Lachnospiraceae > Lactonifactor > Lactonifactor longoviformis. Next base: position 68,338 of record NZ_FQVI01000007.1, on the reverse strand, counting down.
TGCCTTACGATTTTTCTCAATAAACACACAAAAAGCAGCCCCTCTGCTCAAGGCTTCAATCCCAATGGCCCCGCTGCCTGCAAACAGATCCAGAAATCTGCAGTCTGGGATTTCAGGCTGCAGAACATTAAACAAAGTTTCCTTTGTCCTGTCTGTTGTAGGCCGGGTATCCATACCGGGCACTGTCTTAAGCGGAAGGCTTCTCGCTGTTCCTGCTATGACTCTCATATTGTATCTTCCTGTCTTTCTTTCGCCCAAGCGAATTTAAACTTGTGTCCGCCAGTCCAAATCACCTCTGGCCAGTCCCAGAATCAGAGATTCTGCCGTTGCTATATTAGAAGCTACGGGTATGTTGTACTGGTCACAGCATCTGGTTATCTGATATACATCCGGCTCCTTGGGATCGATCATGGAAGGATTGTAAAAGAATATCACCATGTCGATATCTCCCCGCTCTATCATCTCCGTAAACTGCTTGTCGCCTCCCATACTTCCCGGAAGGAACTTATGGACATGCAGATTCGTCACTTCTTCGATTCTTCTTCCTGTAGTTCCCGTAGCGAATATCTCATGCTTTGCCAGTATATTCTTATAGGCGATGCAAAAATCTTCAATTAACGCTTTTTTGCTGTTGTGAGCAATTATTCCTACATTCATATTGTTATCATTCCCTTGATTTTCTACGTTTTCTCAATCATTATAACAAATAACTAAATAAATCGCAAACTTTTTTCTGAATTTATGCGAAATTAATAAATCTCTCAAATTTTGCTAATTCTAGCAAGAACTTCTAGTGTAAAAATAAACATTTTTCACATACTATCCTTGTAACAAAAAACAAAAAAAGATTTCAAGGAGGCAATTTATTATGGCAAATCGTTCTTCTAATACCGCAGCAGTACCAGAAGCAAAAGGAGCTTTAGACCGTTTCAAATTCGAAGTAGCTAACGAATTAGGAGTACCTCTTACAGATGGTTACAACGGTAACTTAACATCCAAACAGAATGGTTCTGTTGGTGGATATATGGTTAAAAAGATGATCGAAGCTCAGGAAAGACAGATGTCCGGTACAGGCATGTCTGGTTCAAACATGAGCGGAACTCAGTTCTAAAACTCATCAAACAAAAAAGGTAATCATTTACCAAAAGAAAAGAGAGGCTTTCCCGTGGGACAGTCTCTCTTTTTCCTTTTTCGTTTCTGATTACAGATCGATACTGCCTGTAACCTCCTGGTTGATTACGTAATAAACAGTATATTCTTCTGGCTTTACATATAATTTCAGATCCGTAAGGTCTTTTTCCTTCTTGCCCAACTCTTTAGTCCAGATTTCTTTTACTCTCGCTGCCAGATCCTTTGTCAGAATCTCCTTGCCCCCAAACTGCAAATAGATGCTTTCCTCAACCGCCGGCGCCTTTTTCTCAGCTGGCTTCTTCGCTGCCGGTTTTGCAGCAGGCTTCCTGGCCGCCGGTTTTTTAGCCTCAGTCTTTTTGGCGGCTGGTTTCTTTGTTTCCACCGGTACTTTCACTTCTTCTGCTGTCTTTGCCTCTGCAGCTGTCTTTGCCCCTGCAGCTGCTGCGGTCGTTTTCACTTCTGGTTTGGCAGCTGGTGCCGCTGCTTTCGTGATAGTTGATTGTTTCGTTGGCATAATAATTCCTCCTCACCATCTTTTCTGACCTGTTCAATAAATTTCTTTCTCATAATAAACCTATTCTGCGAATTTTTCAAGTATTTCCTACTCCACACTCTTCATCGACTCCACCATGTTTATTTTTTTCAATTTAAAATGCATAGCAAAATTCACAAGAAATGAAAAGAAAAATGTTAGGATAATGCTGAATATAAAACTCTTTGGTTCGATATTTCTGCCAAACATCATTATGTCTATTTCTGCAGTCAAAATCACGAAATAATGCAGCATTCGTCCGAAAATAACACCTACTATACTCCCGATCAGGGTCAGCCATATATTTTCCCTGATCATATAGCTCGAGACTTCCATGTCATAAAATCCCAGCACCTTCAGGGTGGCCAGTTCCCTCTTTCTCTCACTTAAATTGATCGTATTGAGATTATACAAAACGATAAAGGCCAGCATTCCTGCAGATATTACCAGCACATAGATTACGGTATCCATACTCTTAAGCATATCCGCAATCCTGTCCGCCAAACCGGAGAGGAATGAGATTTCCGTCACTTGTTCTTCTTCCATATAACGTCTCTGGAATTCCTCCTCAAACTTCCCGCTGTCGGAACTATTTATGGTATAGATCTGGTGGAACTCAGGTTCTTCCTGATAAATTTTTTCATATAAAGCAGGTGTAATATATACATAATGATAGAAATAATTTTCCGTTATATGACTTACCTTTACATTCAGCTTGTGAGTCTCATCCTTTTTCAGATAGATCTCATCACCAGCTTTCACATCCAGTAATTTTGCAAGCTTCTCTGTTATGATCACTCCGTCGTCGGTGAGTTCATAGGGTGTTTTTGTCAGTCTGTCCCTAAGGCTGATAAATTCTGTCAGACGGCCGGGATCCTGAGGGATTACCATATAAGAACTTTTTTCCGTTCCTTTGCGTCCCACATCCACTGACGTCTCACACACGGAAAGAGAGTTCTTTATTTCTTTGTCATTCTTTACAATTTCCAGTAGCTGATTCTCCTCTTCCTCTGTAACGTCATCCTTCATAGCAATACTGGCACTGTAATTGCGGATACTGCCAAACTGAAGCGTCCCGATGGACTTAATAGAATCCTTCAGCCCAAAGCCTACCAGAAGAAGCCCCATGCATCCTCCGATTCCCAAAACTGTCATAAAAAATCTTTTTTTATACCGGAACAAATTCCGAATGGTAGACTTGTTAGTAAAGTTCAGGTGGCGCCATAGAATCCCGATCCGTTCCAGAAGTACTCTTTTCCCGATTTTAGGTGCTGCCGGCCGCATCAGCTCTGCCGGGCAGGCGTTCAGTTCCTTGTAGCAGGCAAACACAGTAGCTGCCACCGTACAGAAAATCGCAGCGGCAGTAGAGGACAGCGAGTAAGACAGATGCAGCGGGTTCAGGATCTGCGGCAGATTGGTATACAAAATTCCATAGGCATTAATAATTACTACCGGAAGCAGTTTCTGTCCCAGCACCAGCCCTGTCAGGCTTCCCAGCATAGTGGCCGTAAAGGCATAGCAGATATACTTAGCCGCTATGGAAAACTTCCCATATCCAAGGGCCTTTAGAGTACCAATCTGAATTCTTTCTTCCTCAACCATACGTGTCATTGACGTAAGACAGATGAGGGCGGCAACCAGAAAGAAAATTACCGGGAATACTTTTCCGATTGCCTCAATTCTCTGGGAATCCTGATGATATTCCACATAAGATTCTATGTAATTCCTGTCTAAAACATACCACTCCGGAAGCTCCAGTTCCTGAAGCTCCTTCTCTGCATCCTGAATCTTAACCTTGGCATCGGCAATCTCAGGCTCGGCTTCCTCCCGCGCCTCCTCGTATTCCTGCTTTCCGTCCCAAAATTCCTGTTCTTTATCCTGAAGCTCCTTTTTGGCGTCCTCCAGCTGATCTACTCCATCCTGCCACTCTTTTCCGGCATCGTACAGCTTTTGTTTCCCATCCTGCCACTCGGCTTCTTTTTCCTCCAGAAGCGCTGCCTGCGCAGACAGCTCCTCCCATCCCGCATTTAATTGAGACTGGCCATCCTCCAGCTCTGCCCTGGCAGCTTCCAGCTGTTCAAAGCCGCCGTCCAGCTCTGCCTTTCCCTCTTCCAGCTCTTTTTTAGATGCTAAGAGCTGCTGCCTGGCAGCAGTTTCGTTCTCTTCGATAATCTTTTTGTTCTTTTCCAGCTCTCCGCGGGGATCCGCAAATTGATTTTCAATGACTTTCACAGCCTCGGCAACAGCGCTCTCCTGAGCAGCAGATATAGCTGCCGCAAGTTGGGCGTCTGCCTCCTCCTGCGTCATAAGTCCGGCTTCCACCGCCGCTTTCAGACTCTCCTCCATGGCGGCTCTTACGCCTTGTTCCGCCTGCTGCCTGGCCTCCTGCTCCGCCTGCTCCCTGGCCGAAGCCCAGGCCCCGTCCAGGGCAGCTTTTCCCTCGTTCCACTCTTTCCAGGCGGCTGCAATTTGTTCTTCGGTCTTTGCTTCGCCCTCTTTATACAGCGCCAGACCTGACTCGTACTCCTGCTGCTTTTCCTTCAGTGTCTGTTCGTTGGCCTCAATCTGCTCCCAGCCGCTGTCTATCTCCTGCTGCTTCTCCTCCAGCTGTTCTTTGGCATCTGCTATCTGGACATATCCGTCGTCTATCTGGCTGCGCCCGTCCTGAAGAACTGCTTCATTGTCGTCCAACTCTTTTTTTCCGTCTGCCAGCTTCTGCTCATTCTCCGCAATTTCTTTTTTTCCGTCCTCCAGCTTTACCTGGCCGTCCTCCAGTTCTTTGGCCGCATCTTCCAGCTTTTGTTCATTGTCAGCAATCTCTTTTTTAGCATCCGCAATCTTGTCCCGGCCCTCCTCCTGTATTCCGTCATAACGCGCCTGGCATCTGTCCTCAGAGATATCCTCCAGCCGATCCTGCACCTTTCCCACCAAATTCTCATAGGCGTCTGAGGTGTCCAGAAGCTCCCTGGCGCCTGTAACTGTCAGACAAAGTTCGGTATACGCCTCAATCGCAAAACAATCTTTGGGAAGAAAAATAAAGCTGTTCAGGTTGCCGTTGCCAATCTTTGTGGTTCCCCGATCCAGGCTCAGATAATAGGGAATACTACCGCTGCCTACAATCTTATAAGAAGTCTCTTTCACCGTGTCTTTGATATCGTCCTCTGTCCCCGAGGCAACCTTAATGGTGTCACCAATCTCATATCCTGTATTTGTAATAAACTTTGTATCTACCAGACACTCCTGATTATTCTCCGGCAGCCTGCCCTCTGCTATCTGTATCTCATTCATAGATTCAGGCATAGACATAAGACGTACTACAATCTGGGCATCTTCCAGATCACATAGTACGTCTGCTGAGTAACCGCCTTCTGCGCTGCTTACACCTTCTATGCCGCGGACAGCATTCACGTCCTCATCGGTAAGTCCAAGACTGCTCAGAATCCGCATATCCATAAAATTGCTGTCGTCATAAAACTTATCCGCCGACAGATTCATATCCGGACTCGCAGCACGGATACCGGAGAAAAAGGCAACTCCCAGAACCACGATAAGAAGTATGGAAAAAAAGCGGTTCTTTGTTTTTCTCAGTTCCACAAAAAAGTCTTTTTTCAGGGCATTATGCTTCACTACATCACTACCATTCTATCTCTTCTACGGGCATGGGATTCGGATTCTCCGTCATACTGCTCACACGTCCGTTCTTGATTTTTATTACTCTGTCAGCCATAGGGGTAATGGCCTGGTTATGGGTTATCACAATCACTGTCATCTTTTTTTCTCTGCAGGTGTCCTGGAGCAGTTTCAGGATTGCTTTTCCTGTCTGATAGTCCAGAGCTCCTGTGGGCTCGTCACAGAGCAGCAGCTTTGGATTCTTGGCCAGCGCCCGGGCAATGGCCACTCGCTGCTGCTCCCCTCCCGAAAGCTGGGCCGGAAAATTCTGCATTCTCTCTTTCAATCCTACATCGCAGAGGGCATCCTCGGCATTGAGTGGATCCCTGCAGATTTGGATTGCCAGCTCTACATTCTCCAGAGCCGTCAGATTCTGGATCAGGTTATAGAATTGAAATACAAAGCCGATCGCCTCCCGACGGTATTCTATTAGTTTTTTTCCTCTGAATTTGCTGATGTCTGTGCCGTCCACCAGGACAGCACCTTCATCACAGGTATCCATTCCGCCCAGAATATTGAGTACCGTTGTCTTTCCCGCACCGCTGGGACCCACAATAACCACAAATTCCCCTTCCCGTATATAGAAAGACACGCCGTCCACAGCATGAATGGTAACCTCTCCCATCCGATAGGATTTTTTTACGTTGTCCAGTCTTACAATTTCCTTCATACACACCGCCTTACAGCCCCAGCGTCTCTGCCTGAGACTTCATATATTTCTCCAATTCCTCTCTCAGAGGCCTGTGCTGTTCCAGGGCAAGCTCCGGATCCAGGGCCAGAATTCCCCCTGCCGCCTCGCTGGCCTCCTTTAGTATATTTGCATCCTGATAAACATCTGCGATCTTAAACTCCATACTACCGCTCTGACGGACTCCGAACAAATCTCCCGGTCCCCGCAGGCGAAGGTCCTCTCCTGCAATAAAAAAACCGTCATTGGATTTCTCCAGAATCTCCAGCCGTTTCTGAATCTCTTCCCCTGCATCGTTGTGCATGAAAATGCAGTAAGACTGCACATCTCCCCGTCCCACTCTGCCCCGCAGCTGGTGGAGCTGTGCCAGGCCGAACCTCTCTGCATTCTCAACCATCATAACCACTGCATTAGGGACATTCACTCCCACCTCTATGACAGTGGTGGACACCAGAACCTGGATTTTATTCTCTGCAAAGGCCTCCATAATCTGATTCTTTTTTGCCGGCTTCATTCGTCCATGAAGTGATTCTACCACAATCTGGGAAGGAAAAACAGTCTTTAATCGGTTTGTATAATCAAGAACATTTTCCGCCTCCATCCCTTCGCTTTCCTCCACCATGGGACAGATGATATACACCTGGTGTCCGGCCTCTATCTGACGCTGCATAAAAGCATAGGCTTTCGGCCGATAACTGGTATCCACCACACAATTTTTTATAGGAAGACGCTTTGCCGGCAGTTCATCGATCACGGAAATATCCAAATCCCCGTACAAAATAATCGCCAGAGTCCTGGGAATAGGGGTTGCACTCATTACCAGCACATGAGGACTTCCGCCTTTCTTAGACAGTATTTCCCTTTGCTGTACCCCAAACCTATGCTGCTCATCCGTAATCACCAGAGCTATGTTCTGGTATACTACCTTTTCCTGGATCAGCGCATGAGTGCCCACAATCATCTTAGCCTTTCCTTCCGCAATCATTGCATATGCCTCTCTTTTCTCCTTTGCGGTAGAGGAACCTGTCAGAAGAATAGGTTCTAAGCCTGTCAGTTTGCTGTCCTTAATCAGCCTTCTCAGCCCCTCCCAGTGCTGTCTGGCCAGCACCTCCGTGGGGACCATCAGCGCACTCTGGTATCCGTTTGTCCCGGCCAGAATCATGGCCAGAAATGCGAGGATTGTTTTTCCGGATCCCACATCTCCCTGTACCAGACGGTTCATAAGGGTATGACCGGTCATATCCCTCTCTATCTCATGCCACACCTGCGTCTGGGCATTGGTCAGACGGTAAGGAAGCTGTTCTATTACTTTTTCTGTCTCCCATACCGGCTTCATATCAAACAGATTCTTCTCCTCTGTCTTTTTTTCCTTCAGAAGCTGAATCCCCAGAATAAAGAAAAGGAATTCGTCAAAGGCAAGCCGGCGCCGTCCCAAAACCATGGACTCCTGGTTTTCCGGAAAATGGATCTGGGAGACCGCAAAATTATACTCCGACAGGCGATATGCATTTCTTACTTCTTCCGGCAGGTATTCCGCAGCCAGCTCCTTCTGCTCCAAAACCTGGCGGATCATTTTAACCAACAATTTGTTTGTGATGCCAGCTGTAAGGCTATAGACAGGCTGCAGGCCGTTCTGCAGCTTTTCATACTCCTCCCGGGTAAAGATCTGAGGGTGTTCCATAACCATTCTATGTCTTTTTTCCGCTACCTTTCCTCTGAATATATAAGCCCCGCCTCTTTTCAGCACATTTCTCAGAAAAGGCATATGAAACCAGATGAGCTGCAAGGCTTCTCCCCGGTCCGTCAGGACAGTCGATACTATGGTACTTTTCCCTGCAATTTTCACATCCACATTTCCCGTAATCCTTGCCGCAACTGCTGCTTTCCCGGCTCCTTTTTCCACCGCTTCCTTTACGGTCACCGGTTCCGTATATCTGTCATATTCCCGTGGGTAATAGTGCAGCAAATCCCCAACTGTATAAATTCCAAGCTTCTGAAACAGCTTTTCAGTCTTGTCCCCTACTCCTTTCAGAGAACGAAGAGGTGCACTTTCTTCCATATATCCCTTCCACCTTTTATGTAATATTAGAAAAACTGTGAAAGAAAGGTGCTGCCCCGGCCCACTTCGCCAGGCAACACCCTTCCTTTTCTCTCCTTTATTCTACTGATACAATATAATAATAGATTGGCTGTCCGCCCTGATTGACCTCCACATCAAAGTCCGGGTACTTATCTTCCAGTCTGGACGCCAGTTCCTCCGCATCCTCTTCCGAAACCTCTTCCCCATAGTAGATACTTATGATCTCCGATTCTTCGTCCACCATCTCTTCCACCATATGCAGAGTTACCTGTTCAATCTCTTTTCCCACAGAGAGAATCTTATGATCTCCGATTCCCATAATATCCCCCTGGGATATTTCTTTGTCATCAATATGGGTATCCCTAACCGCATAGGTTACCTGTCCTGTTTTTACATTCTTGATTTCTTCTGCCATTGCCTCTGCATTTTCTTCCGGGCTTCTGTCCGGAACGTAATTGATAAGTGCAGTAATTCCCTGAGGCATGGTTTTTGTGGGAATTACATAGATATTTTTATCCTCTGTCAGATCTCTGGCCTGATTTGCCGCCAGAATAATATTCTTATTGTTCGGGAATATAAAAATATTTTTCGCCGGGACACGTGAAATTGCGTTCAGCATATCCTCTGTACTGGGGTTCATGGTCTGTCCCCCTTCAATCAGATAGTCTGCCCCCAGTTCTTTAAAGATCTCACACATACCTTCACCTACAGATACAGAGATGAATCCCACTTCCTTCTCCGGCACTGTCTCTTCCCCGGCCTGCTCTGCGGCAAGCTTTTCCGCATCCTTTATCAGCTTCTCCTGATGTTCTTCCCGCATATTGTCAATCTTAATACGAGAGAGGGAACCATAGGTCAAAGCCTTGGAAATTGCAAGTCCAGGATCATTGGTATGTACATGGATCTTGACAATTTCATCGTCAGCCACGACCACCAGTGAATCACCGATTGACATCAGATATTCTTTTATCTTGGAAACCTCATGCTCCGAAAGTTCTTCCTTCAATACAATGATAAATTCTGTACAATATCCGAACTTAATATCTGCTTCCGCCTGAGGAGAGATTCGGGTCAGCTTCTGCCCCGTGGGAGCCTCAAAGCTATAGTCGATTTCTTTTCCCAGGAACCCGTCGTAGGCCCCCTTCAGCACTTCTAAAAGCCCCTGTCCTCCGGAATCAACGACACCTGCCTCTTTCAGCACGGGAAGCATCTCCGGGGTCTGAGAGAGGACATATTCCGCATGGTCAATAATCTCCCTGAAAAATGCATCCAGATCCTCCATCTCCTCAGCCAGTTCCAGGGCACGGGTTGCCGCTCCTTTTGCCACAGTAAGTATCGTCCCCTCCTTCGGCTTCATAACTGCCTTGTAGGCAGTCTCAACACCTTTTTCAAAAGCGTCGGCAAATTTCTGTGCATCCAGTTTCTCATAATGAGCGATTCCTTTTGTAAATCCCCGCAGCAGCTGGGAGAGAATAACACCGGAATTGCCTCTGGCACCTCTGAGAGAGCCGGACGATATGGCTTTTGCCAGGGAATCCATAGTTATTTTATCCAGCTGGCTGACTTCTGTCGCTGCAGACATAATGGTCAGGGTCATATTCGTTCCCGTATCCCCGTCCGGCACTGGAAATACATTCAGTTCATTAATCCACTCTTTTTTTGCCTCCAGATTCTTTGCTCCTGCCAGGAACATCTTAGCCAGGACGCCTGCATCTATGGTCTTTGTACTCACAACAAGTTCCTCCTTAATTAATCAATTACTCGTACGCCTTCCACAAGGATATTGATCTTCTCAATCTCCATGCCGGTAAAGGCTTCTACTTTATATTTCACGTTGCTGATTAGATTGTCGGACACTGCGGAAATACTAACACCATATGCCACAATTACGTGAAAATCCAACTCTATCTTATTGTCACTGATCGTCACATTGATTCCGTGCTTTAAGCTGTCCTTTTTCAAAAGCTTAACGAGCCCGTCTTTCATGCTGACAGCAGCCATTCCTACGATACCAAAACACTCAACGGCAACACTTCCCGCGTACGTAGCAATCACATCTGTATCAATAACTATTTTGCCCAATCCTGTATCAATACAACCATTCATACCGGACACCTCCACTATATTATTCAAAATCCGTTTCTGTGCCAAGACGCCAGTCTTCCGGATCATGTTAGTATTATAACCTGTTTTATACAAAAATGAAATAATAATTTGAATTTTTTATATTTTTACTTGCAAAAAGTGCCACCATCTGTTAAAATAACTATTGTTGTGAGTCTGTAGTAATAGGGTATATCAGACTTATTTTATATGTCAAGGAGGTGCTATCATGGCAAAGTGTGCTATTTGTGAAAAGGGCGCTCATTTCGGAAACAGTGTGAGCCATTCCCATAGACGTTCTAATAAAATGTGGAAATCAAACATCAAATCTGTAAGAGTGAATGTGAACGGTGCTTCAAAGAAGATGTATGTTTGTACTTCTTGCCTGAAGTCCGGTAAAGTTGAAAGAGCGTAATGCAAGGAAATAAAAAACCATCGCGGTTGGCGGTGGTTTTTTTATTTTCCACTATCTGCAAAATAGATTATATCCCCCTAACAGGCATCCTGCTGCCACTAATACGATAAAAAAGCACTTGGGAAATATCAGGGCAATGAGCATTCCCACTCCTACCCAAAATAACAGGAATCCAATGAGACGACACATTTTTGACTCCTTTTGTCCTCTTACTTTTTAGTATATGCAGGGACCCGCTCCTTCAATACACCTAGTCTGTGGGCTCTTCCTGGGAATCCGCTTCTGTCTTTTTGTCCTCTGTCTTCTGATTATGAGCGATAATATCATCGGCTTTCTTGTCTGTAAACTTATTGACAAAGTCTGGCACCATATCCAGAATCTTGGTAAGTCCGTCCTGATTCTTAACATTTACCAGCTTTGTTGTCCCATTGGAGATTACAAGTACAGCGCTGGGAGATACTTTGCCGCCCATGCCTCCGGCACCATTATTCTTTTTGTCATCGGCAAAAGCGCCCGCTGCCACTCCAAAGGATACATCGATGAGCGGAAGTATAATGGTATCACCTACCGTAATTGCCTCGCCCACCACTGTCTTAGTTGTGATAAAACTGTCCATTCCCTTAAAAAGAGAATCTACTGTTGTCTGAAAATTATTCCCGTCTGCCATTATTACTCCTCCTTGTGCTTAAATCTTTTTATCATATATTTTATATTAGAATCACGATACAGCTTCCATGCCACAGCCAGCAAATGAACCCCGTAGATTCTTCCCCTGAGATAGAGATCTGTCTCCAGAATCTTTCGGTCAAAATATGGGTAGATACGCAGTCTGTCCCCATATTTGGGATAGAAAAAACTGAGCCCCGCCAATACCTGACCGGTCAGGGCAGGGTCGTCGAAACCGTAAGAGAGGGTCCCCTTTATCTTAGTCGGTCCCAGTCTCCGCAGCAGTATCCTCAGCTGCCCCCACAGCAGCGTTCTGGCTCCCAAAAATTCCTCTGACTTTATCAGCTCCAGAAACACTTTCATTCTACCATATATTTCCCCGGTTGTTGAGTAAATATTTCTGACTGCCGCAAGAATCTTTTCCGGCAAGTGAAATAGATTATACAGGATCACCTTCAGTTTCTCCAGAAATGCGGCAAATTTGTTCTTTTTGTCCTCGTTTGCCGGTATCTCCCTTTCCTCCAATGCCGCCTGTACACTGCGTCCCCCCTGCAGAGTTTCTTCCTTTTCTTCGGTATGCTCCTCCAGTGTATTATATGGAAGCTTGGTCTCCTCGGATGACGCTGTCTTCAGCTGCTTCTTTGTTTCCGGCTGTGTCTTTTTCCGCCGGAAACGAATTTTGCCAAGGCGTGTCACCAGTCCTTTCAGCCGTTCTGCAGGAATCCCTAAAATTCTTAATTTCATCCTGAATTCCCCATGCTCATAAAGGATTAGCACAGACAGTCCATGGGCCAGCCAGGTAATCTTTCCTCTCCCGGCCACCCCATTCCCATCCTTCTGCAGCTTTCCCTGGTAGCGCAGGGGCACCAGAAGCAGGGACAGCAGAAGCAGAAGAACAAGTCCTACCAAAATGCCCAATATGATTGCTATAACTTTTAGTATTCCCAAAATAATATGTAGCATATTCTCACACCTATTATTTTTCTAGTTCTTTCTGTTTCAGATATCCCCGCACATCTGCGGTCTTCGTATTCTCATAGACTTCCTGTACCATCAAAGCCACAAGCTGTACCGCTTCGTCATATCCTTTTGCCAGGCCTACAATCATGGGACAGGTACGGCGAAGAGGCTTCTGCAGAAGAAGATTTGCAGAAAATATCTCCAGGAGATTCTCCGGATTCTTAGCAAGCGTCACAAGATAGACATCAATGACTCCGGCGCCATGGTTGATTTTCCATATCAGTTTATTTTTCTTCTTTTCTGCAGTATCGCCCACATACAGATTCTTATACCATTTTAACATAATTTCTTTCCTTACTGCTCTTGCTTCAATCTTTCCTCAATCGCCTGTACCACAGATTCCAGGACTTTGATTCTTGCATAATATTTACAGTTACCCTCTACAATAATCCAGGGGGCATAGGAGGTGGAGGTCCGGATAATCATTTCATTCACGGCTTCCTCGTACTGTTCCCATTTCTCCCGGTTTCTCCAGTCCTCCTCCGTAATCTTCCACTGCTTTTCAGGATTCTCCATTCTCTCTTTAAAGCGCGCCTCCTGCTCATCCTTATCAATGTGCATCCAGAATTTCAGGACAATGGCCCCGGAGCGGGATAGATGAGCTTCCATATCATTGATCTCTTTATAGGCTCTCTGCCACTCCTCTTTGGTACAGAACCCCTCAATTCTTTCTACCATCACGCGCCCGTACCAGGTTCTGTCATAGATAGCCACGTGGCCGTTTTTCGGTATTGTTTTCCAGAACCGCCACAGATAGTGGTGCTCTTTTTCCGCACCGCTGGGAGCAGCTGTGGGATTGACAACATATCCCCGGGGATCCATTGTCTCGGTCAGACGTTTAATTGCGCCGCCCTTTCCCGCCGCATCCCAGCCTTCAAACCCCAGCACAACCGGAATCCTCCTGCGGTACAGCTCACTGTGCAGAAGCGCTATTTTATCCTGCAGCTTCTTCAGCTTTTCTTTGTACTCGTCCTTCGTATACGAAAGGCTCAGATCCACACTGCTCAGACTGGAGGATTTCAATACTAAATCTTCCTCTGTGGGCTTTTTAGACTGCCCCTCTGCCTCAGCTTTCTTTTTTTCTTTTCCGGCCCGGCGCACCAGCTCTACCTGTTCATTCAGCCTGTCAATTACCGTGCGGTAGATTTTGATGGTGGCAAACTTCCGATCCATCCCCTCAACAATGGTCCAGGGAGCATACGAAGTGTCTGTCTTCTCCAGCATCTCCTCATTCATCTCTTTGTAGAGTTCATACTTTCTGTTTCTTTTCAGGTCACCGCTGCTCACCCGCCAGGCTGTCTCCGGAGAGGCCAAAAGCTTCCGGAATCTTTTTTTCTGTTCCTTTTTGTCAATATGCAGAAATATCTTAAGGATCACGGTGCCGTCGTCATTCAGCTGCTTCTCAAAGGTATTAATCTCCTGATATGCATATTCCAGCTCTGCGTCCGTGGTTTTCTTGTCAAACCTGTCCACCAGCACCTTCCGGTACCAGCTCCTGTCAAAGATAGCGATTCTTCCTCTGGCAGGAGTCTTTGTCCAGAATCGCCACAAAAAGGGGTGCATTTTCTCATCCTCAGACTCACCGCTGATAGCGAACACTTGGAATCCTCTGGGATCCAGAGGATGGATCAGCCGGTTGATCTGCACGCCTTTGCCCGCTGCGCCAAAGCCTTCAAATACAATAATCACAGGAATCCCCAATGTTCTGCATTCTCTCTGAAGCTCTGCCAGCCTGGTTTCCAGCCTGTCGATTTTTTCATGATACTCTTTTTTCACAATGCTCTTTGTCAAATCAATCTGCTCCAACATCGTCCGCTACCTCCTTTAATTTCAGCAAGAGGGACTGAATAACAGTCCCTCTTCCGTTAAAAATATTTCTTATTTCCCCATAGATTTGCCTTTTTCAAATCCAAATATTCATTGTACGCTTTCTCCAAAATCTGCTTTTCATTGGAAAAGCGCAACAGATGGTAAGCTTCATGGAATTTATAATACCCAGAATCCACAAAATATTCCTCTCTCTGAGGTTTGCTGTAATAGCTGTTCGCCGCCATCAGATACCAGTGTACATCCTTCTCTACCATATCCTCCGGCACGCAGAAACTGTATTGACTCTTACCCACATACTTAATTATGGTCGCTGATACTCCCGCCTCTTCTCTTACTTCCCGTATGGCTGTATCTTTAAAGTCTTCCCCTGCTTCAACTGTTCCTTTTGGTAATACCCATCCCTCGTATTTGTGCTTGTAAGTCTTATACAAGGTCAGTATTTTGCCACGATAAATTACCACCCCGCCACAGCTCGTTGCTTCAATCATCTGCAATTCCTCCTGTACGGTTGTGTTCAAACCTATTTTAGTATAACTCTTTTTCAATTCTCACGCAAGGGAGGAAATAAATTAATAATAGTATTCATTAAACACTGCTCTGGCGATGGGAACGGCGGCCTCACTGCCTGTCCCTGCCCCCTCAGCTATCACGCTGACTACAATATCCGGATCCTCCACATTAGAAAACCCCACAAACCAGGAGTGGGTCTGGCGCTCGCCTCCCTGATCGTACTCTGCCGACCCTGTCTTGCCGGCAGCTGTGTAGCCCTGTCCGTTCAGCTTTTTTGCAGTACCGTTTTCCACAACATCGATCATCAGTTCTTTCAGAGTGTCCGCCTCTTTCACAGACATAAGCCTTTTGTAAGTTTCCGGCTTTGTCTCACTTACTTTGTCTTCGTTGTCATTCTCCACCCGCTCAATAAGATAAGGCGTCATCAGCTCCCCTTCGTTGGCTACTGCACTGGTGATCAGCGCCATATGCATAGGAGATACCAGCGTATTTCCCTGTCCGATGGAAGTCTGCATCAGCAGAGGCTTTCCGGCGCTGGAATCAAGAGAAAAACGGCTCTTTCTGTACGTGAGATCCACCGGCAGTTTTTTATTAAACAGCAGGTCCTCACTTGCAGATTTCAGGGCTCCCGCCCCCAGATCCAGACCAATCTGGGCAAAGGCACTGTTGCAGGATTTGGCAAAGGCTGTGGTGAAGTCCTCCTGACCGTGTACCGTATCGTTATAACAGTGAATCGTATGTTCTCCCACCGTGATACTGCCCTGGCAGTCAAAAGAATAGCCATCCAGGGTCCCATGTTCCCTCAGGTAAGCCAGAGAAGTCACAATCTTGAATGTAGAGCCTGGAGGATATGCCCCCTGGGTCGCCCGATTCAGCAGGCTGGAGTTGCTGTCGTCACTGACCAGCTCATCCCAGTTGTCAGCCAGATGATTCGGATTAAAATCTGGTTTGCTCACCATAGCCAGGATTTTGCCAGTCTTGGGTTCCATCACAACCACTGCACCGTTATAATCCCCCAGGGCATCATATGCTGCCCTCTGGATACTGGTATCCAGAGTAGTTATTACATTGTCCCCGATCACCTTATCTCCCTTAAAGGCTTTCTGCATCTGTCCCAGATATCCTTCATGGGAAGTCAGAAGCTGGAAATTGGCCAGAGATTCCAGGCCGCTTTTCCCCTTCTCCGTATAACCCACCACATGGGCAAAAAGATCATCGTAGGGATACACTCTTGTCTCGGAACCGTCCTCCGCTGTTTCCGTATAGGCCAGACTCTCTCCGTCGGCAGAGAGAAGCTTTCCGCGGATCACCCGGTCTGCAAAGGTATCCTGCCGTTTATTGTAGGGACTATTAATAAATTCCTCGCTTTTCAGAGCATCAAAGTATACCAGATAGCCAATAAGTGCTACAAAAATTGCTACAAAAAAGTAAGACACAATGGCATATTCTCTGTTTCTGGCCTTTTTTGCCTTCTTCTTAGCTTTTTGTTTTTGCTCTTTTTTGATTTGTCTGAGCTCTTCTTCTCTCTTTCTGCTTTCCAAGTTCCTCATCCTCATCTTCTCTTAAAATATATAATCCCTGAACAATGGCCAGCATAATAATCGTGCTGAGCACAGAACTTCCTCCATAGCTGACAAGAGGCAGGGTAATTCCTGTCATCGGGATAAATTTTGTAGCGCCTCCTATGGTAAGGAACACCTGAAATGCGTATTCTGTGCCAAGTCCCAGCGCAATTAGCTTGTAAAATGGATTCTTAATCTGAAGAGAAATATTAACCACCATCAAAAACAGGCTCATACAGACCAGAATCAGACACATGGCAAAGATGCCTCCCAGTTCTTCACAGATAGCAGCAAAGATAAAATCCTGCTTTACGACCGGTATAGAGTCAGGCGCTCCCTGACAAAGCCCCATACCAAACCAGCTTCCGGTTCCTATGGCAAACAGGGACTGCACAATCTGATAGCCCTCTCTGTCGTATACAGAAAAAGGGTCCTTCCACGCCACTACTCTCTGACGCACATGATTAAACAAGAAGTAGGCGCCCACAGCCGCCACACAGCCGCCCCCTGCACCCGCCGCCAGATAGAGCGGTTTTTTGGTTGCTACATATACCATTGCCAGATATGTGATAAAGAATACCACCGCACTTCCCAGGTCTTTGGATGCCACCAGTATCAGAACATAGGCACCTGCGACCACCGTGGCCTTTACCACCTGTATAAAATCCGTGTTTTTATAGAGCATGGAGGCCACAAAAAACACGAAAATAATCTTAACAAATTCAGAGGGCTGAAAGGAGAAGCCGCCCAGATTAATGGAAAGCTTGGCCCCATATTCCGTCCGTCCCAATACCAGCACGACGGCCAGCAGCACAAAGCCTGCACCGGCATAGACCCAGGTAAGCTGATTCAGAAACTTCATCCTGCGGATCATTACCGGTATCACCAGCGCTATGACTGTGGCAATCACGACAATCTGAAACTGCTTCACCGCACGCTCCAGATCCAGTCTTGCCAACATAATAAATCCTATGCTCAGCAGCATGCACATATGGTTCAATACCAAAAAAGCCGCCTTTTTATAGATAATGCGGTACAGGATCTGAACCACAGTAAAGTAGATCAGCTGTGCTGCAAAAAAGGTCAGGATCTCTATTTTCTGTATCTTCAGAAATATAACCGTAAAGGCAACCAGATCCATAAAATAAATCAGGAACAGCTGTTTCCTTAAAATATGTTTCTTTTCTCTCTCATTTCTCTCTTTAAACACAGTGAAGCACTGAAGAGTATACAAAGCCATGAGAATAATAATCAAATATCTGGATAACTCAACAATAACATTTACCACGTTTTCACCTACTCTACCCCTCTTTTAAAATGTCCCTTGGTAAACTCCGGTACATTCTGGGGATTCTTTTGATGGTACAGGTATACACCTGCGAAAAGGGCTATCATCTCTCCGGTTTCCTTTGCATTTTCAGTAGTAAATGCCATCCGGAGGCTTCCCGGTCCCAGATTCTTAACACTTTGACTCTCCTTCAGAAGTCCGGTGGGGATACTGTTATATATGACGTTATAACAAAAGCTGCAGAAGCATTTCACAGGAAACCTCTGTCCGTACCGATCTGCAAGCTCAGCCCGGCCGTCTCTTCCGCTGCACTTCCCTGCAGTTTTTAAGAGACACTGTGCAGAGATCATCATCGGATATCTCCCGTAGATAATCATCTCACTGCCGCTGTTATACCGCCTGTGCAGTTCTCTTTCATTCAGTTCCAGCGGCACGGTCTGCCGCTTTACGCCCTCGTGCTCCCAAAAAGACTCCGCCCGGTTATTAAAACTGTACACTACATAGTCTAACACAGCTTTCCTCTCCAGTCCAAGTTTTTTTAGCAGTGCCCAGCTTTCCAGATTCCGCACCAAATATCCGTCAAGTCCTGCATCCGCCAGCTCTTTCAGAGTGTTTTTTTCTTTTTCCAGGGTATCGCCTCTCACAATATAGGGAAGCGAAAGATAACATTCCTTTCCCGCATTCTGAACCTCACGAAGCAGCTTTTCCGCTCCGGCAAATAAACTATTTCCCGCTGTCATAGAACAGTCAACATAAATCCCTGATACCTCTTTCCGTTTCAGCGCCTCAGAAAGCTGTTCCCTGGTTTCCACAGAGACATAGAGAGATAGCTTACACGATCCCACGCCGGGCTTTTCCTCTGCTCTGCCTGCGGGAACAGGCGGCTTTCTCCTGTAAGTCTTCAGCAGTTCCTTTTCCAGTTCTTCCAATCCCCTGCGTCTCAGTTCATTGAGACTCTGCATAGGAAGGAAGAGTTCCCCTTCCATCATAATCCCGGGATTTTTAAATGAAAAGGGGGTGGCACCAGTTTTTCTCAGCTGTGCCTTAATCCTTTCTTCGGACAAAGGCTGTTTTACGGCCCGCTGAGCCGGTTCCCCGGATACACTGACCGAGGCTTCCCGGCACTTGACAGTGAAAAGAGAAGGTTCTCCCTCCTTCAGATGCAGGCTTCCCTCTATGCCCACCGGACTGCTCTTCCCCACAAACTCCCGGGCCAGCTTTTCATAAAGAGCCCTGGTATTTTCTTCTCTCAGACAGCCTTTTTTTTCGGCAAGCTTCTGGTTTTTCACCGCCATCATTTCTTTTCCATTGTGTACCTGATAATAGCCCCGGCTAAATCCATCCCTCTGGTATAGGGCAGCCAGTTCTCTGTAATCATCCTCGGACACGGAAAACGTCTCAGGACTTGTCAGCGCCATGTCCAGATACTTTCGATAGATCCGGGTAACCCCGGCCGCATATTCCGGTTTTTTCATTCGTCCTTCTATCTTAAGGGAGTATACTCCCCCGCGGAGAATCTCGGGAAGAAGCTCTATGGTACACATATCTTTTGGACTTAAAAGATACTTGTCCTCCTTGCTGTTCAGGCGCTTCCCATTTTCATAGACATCGTAGGGAAGGCGGCAGGGCTGGGCGCACCTCCCTCTGTTCCCGCTTCTCCCTCCCAGAATGCTGCTGAAAAGACACATGCCCGAGTAAGAGTAGCACAGGGCACCATGGATGAAACTTTCTATCTCTACATCTGCAGTATCGTGTATGGTGCGGATTTCATTCAGGGAAAGCTCTCTTGCCGTCACTACTCTGGTTACTCCCAGTTTTCTCAGATATGCGGCGCCCCCGGCACCGGTCACAGCCATCTGTGTGCTTGCGTGTATGGGAAGAAGGGGAAAATTCTCTCGGATGAAAGAGAGTACCCCCAGATCCTGCACAATGACCGCATCCAGACCCCGCTCATAGAGAGGAGCCAAATACTGAAAAAGGCGGTTCTCCAGTTCAGCGTCTTTAAGCAGGGTATTCACCGTAAGATACAGTTTTTTCTCATGTATATGGGCATAATCTATGGCCTCTGCCATCCGTTCATCCTCCAGGTTATTAGCATATGCCCTGGCTCCGAAATTCTTCCCGCCAATGTAAACGGCATCCGCTCCTGCCAGAAATGCCGCTTCCATGCCCTCCCAGGAGCCTGCAGGAGATAAAAGTTCTGCTTTCATATCGTTCCTTTCTATTTTTCAAACAAGAAAAGGAGATCACCGCGGCAATCCCCCTTCCTCTATGATAATAATTCATTTACTTCTTTTTCCAGCTCTTCCACCTGACCGGACAGCTTATGATTCTTATCCTTCAGCTCATTCAGCTCGTTCACAGCATTCTCAAGCCTCACCTGAAGCAGTGCCATCTCATGCCTCAGATCGTATACTTCTTTATCTTTGCCCTGCAGATCCTCTTCAAACACTTCTGCCTGCCTTTTCGCTTTAAAATAATCATCTGTGACATTCAGGCTCAACAGTGTATGCTTTGTCTCCACAGACTGCCTGTTATATCCCGGCAGCTGACTGAGCTCTGCAATTTTATTATTAATATAGGACGCCACCTTCTGTAAATACTCTTCACTTTCATAACCGCTCAGGGTAATAATCTTTCCTCCGATTAACACCTGCGTCGTATTTTTTACTGCCATCTCGGGTCCTCCCACCTATTTTCTCATATGTCTATTATAATCGAATTCTGCAGAAAAACAACCCTTTTTATCAGGGCTGTGCGATCCCCAGATGATGATAGGCCAGCTCTGTCGCAATCCTTCCCCTCGGTGTGCGGGATAAAAAGCCGTTCTGAATCAGGTAAGGCTCATAAACATCCTCAAGGGTCCCCGCATCTTCACCGATAGACGCAGCCAAGGTATCCAGTCCCACAGGTCCGCCCTGGAATTTGACTATCACAGTGGTAAGAATTGTCCGGTCCGCCTGGTCCAGGCCATACCGATCCACCTCCAGCAGATTCAGTGCAAAATTTGCCACCTCTTCTGTTATCCTGCCGTCATATTTCACCTGTGCAAAATCCCGGACCCGCTTCAGCAGCCGGTTGGCCAGACGCGGGGTTCCTCTGGACCTGCGTGCCATCTCTTCCGCGCCCTTTTCGTCTATCTCCACCCCAAGCACTTCTGCTGAGCGGATAATAATCGTCTTAAGCTCACTCACATTGTAGAATTCCAGACGGTGTACCACGCCGAACCGGTCTCTCAGGGGTGCTGTGAGAAGTCCTGCCCTGGTGGTCGCGCCCACCAGGGTGAATTGAGGAAGATCCAGACGAATGGATCGGGCAGTAGCCCCCTTTCCAATCATGATATCAATGGCATAATCCTCCATGGCGGGATAGAGAACCTCCTCTACCTGCCGGTTCAGCCTGTGTATCTCATCAATAAAGAGTACATCCCCCTCCTGGAGGTTATTCAGAATTGCCGCCATCTCCCCAGGCTTTTCAATGGCCGGTCCGGAGGTTACCTTCATATGAACTCCCATTTCATTGGCAATGATTCCTGCCAGGGTGGTCTTTCCAAGACCCGGAGGACCGTAAAAAAGTACGTGATCCAGGGCATCCCCACGCTGTCTGGCTGCTTTTATATAAATCTTCAGATTCTTTTTCGTCTTTTCCTGGCCAATATATTCGTCCAGTGTCTGAGGCCGGAGGCTGCCCTCTATAGGCAGATCTTCTTCCGTTACATCTGTGGTTATAATTCTTTTTTCCATGTTACCATCCTACTTCTGTTATATGTGCATTTTCTTCAGAGACTGTTTCAGGATCTCCTCCACACTCATCTCCCTGGCACCTTCTACCAGTTTCACAGCCCTCAGGGCATCTGTGCTGGAATATCCCAGGGCTACCAACGCCTGCACCGCCTCTTTTGAGGCGTCGCCGCTCCCGGGAAGCTCCCCCCGGGCCGTCTGGCGGCTGCTTAGCTTCTGTTCAAAGGCATCCTCCAGATTCAGCTTGTCCTTCAGCTCCAGAATCAGCTTCTGCGCCGTCTTTTTTCCGATTCCCGGTGCCTTTGCTATGGTGGCCGCATCATCTGACAGCACAGCGAATCTCAGCTCATCCGCTGTTATTCCCGACAGAATGCCAAGGGCACCCTTAGGACCGATTCCATTGACTCCCAGCAAAAGCTGAAAGGTATTCAAATCATCCTTTGTCAGGAAACCATACAGCTGCATAGCATCCTCACGGACATTCAGATACGTGTATATTTTCACCTCATCCCCGGGATGCAGCATCCCATCCAGTGTAGAACCCGGCATAAAGATATTATATCCTATCTGACTGCTCTCCAGAATAATTTTATTCTCCTGAACCTCAATCACTTCACCTTTAATAAACGCTATCATATTTCCTCCTGCCTAAAGTATGCCAGGGCCGTCTGCCGTTCGTTAGAGCAAAGGCTTCAGACGCCTTATGAGCATCTGGCCTACTATTCCGATCAGCAGCCCGGTTACCAGACCCGCCACCAGTAAAACTGGCACATAATAAAACAATTTTATATTCTCTACTACCAGAGCAGCTACCAGAATCTGTCCGATATTATGAAACACACCCCCGGCAATACTCACCCCTATAACACTGAGTCCCGGAACCTTCTTCATCCACACCATCACCATAAGACTCAGATATCCCCCGGCCAGACTGAACAAAATGCTGAACAGACTGCCAAAGAGAAAGCCTATTACCAGAATACGTATAGTAGCAATTACAGCGGCTTCTTTCCATGTAAATACATAGAGCATAAACACAGTTACCAGATTGGCAAGTCCCAGCTTAATCCCAGGTATTCCGGTGAATATCGGAAGGAGCGTCTCTATGTATCCGAATATAATGGCAATCGCCGCCATAAGACCCATCCACGCTGTCTTTTGTCTCACCTCTGTCTTCCACTCCTCACTGGGCTATAGTATCTGCCTGTGCATCCTTCCCGTCCTGGGAGATTTCCAAAACCACTTTGTTTGGAAGACACACAATCGTACCGCCGGAAGCGTCAATACTCTTCTGCTTTCGGCAGAGCTGATCCGGGCAGTCAGCCTCTGTCATCCTAACCACACCATCTTTTATCTCACACCGGTTGGTAGAACCGATTACAATTTCCTGATCTACAGATAGATCGTAAGTCCCGTATACCTCTCCGTCTACGGTTATCACCAGCATATTCCCTTTCTGATCTCCAAACATCCTGAATCCGGCCCAGCAGGCTGCCGCCGCAAGCAGAATAATTCCTATAAGAATCAAATCTTTTTTCTTCACATTCAGGCACCTCCCGAAAAGTATGAAATATTGCTAATGCAGGATGCTTGAAAGAGTATACCATAAAAAAGACGTGATTGCAAAAATATCCGTCTATTGTTCTGTCAGATTCATCCCTTCTGTTGTATGAATAGTTCCGTCCTCCAAAACAAAGGCAGCCTCCACGCCCTCCAGGCTTTCTGCCAGTTCCCTCCCCTTCTCGTATCCCAAAAGCAGACAGCTGGTGCTGAGACCGTCTCCCTGTAAAGAGCTGTCAGACAGGATGGTTACCTGGGTAAGGCTGTTCTCCACCGGACAGCCCGTGGCAGGATCCAGCACATGATGGTATCGCTTATTATTTTCCTCAAAGTAACGCTCGTAAATGCCGGAGGAAACCACGGATTGGCCGTCTGCCTCCACAACCGCAAGAAGCTCGTTTCTGTCGGCAAAGGGTTTCTGGATACCTACCTTCCACGGCGAACCGTCACTCTTTCCCCCCAGAGTCAGAACATTTCCTCCCAGATTAATCACCCCTTTTGACACTCCCTGTTCTCTTAGGAACTCCTTCAGCCGATCTGCAATATAACCCTTTGCAAGCGCTCCCAGATCAATCATAGTTTCATCATTTTCAAAGGTAAGAGTGTCTCCCTCCAGAGATATACCGGACATTCCCACCTTACCTAAAGCTTCCTGAATCTCAACCGGAGAAGGAACCCGGGGATTTTCTCCCGTAAAATTCCACAGTTCCTCCAGGGGGGCAACGGTAATATCAAACTTTCCATCTGTCAGTTTATAATATTCCATAGCTGCTGCGATCAGCCTTTGCACATCCTCTGACACTTTTACGCTGCCGGTGCTCCTGTGATTAATCTGATACACCTCGCTGTCCTCTCTGGTCCGGCTGAAAATATTCTCATACTTCTGGCAAAGCGCCAGGCATTGGTCCAGAATCTTCTCCGACTCTTTTTTGGCTTTTCCCGCTATACTGATTTTAATTACTGTATCAAAATAAAAACCCTGCTTGCTCACCAGGGTATCTTGTTCTCTGCAACCAGTCAGGCTGCAGACGAGAACGACTGCAGCCATAACCAGACAACTTATTTTTTTCATTGTATAATTCCTAATCTCGGGCAAGAATCTTTGCACTTACCGCAATTGGTACATTTTTCATAGTCAATATGTGCTATATTGTCCGTAACCGTAATTGCCCCTGCCGGACAATCCTTTTCACACTTTTTGCAGGCAATACAGCCTACCTTACAAGCATTCATAACTGCTTTGCCTTTGTCCTTGGAGCTGCAGGCCACTAAGTATTTCTGCTCATAGGGAACCAGCTCAATGAGGTGCTTCGGACAGGCATCCACACATTTCCCGCAGGCCTTGCACGCTTCCTTATCTACCACAGCAATTCCGTTTACGATATGAATCGCATCAAAAGGACACGCCTTTACACAACTTCCGTAGCCCAGACATCCATATTTGCAGGCTTTTTCTCCGCCTCCCGGGATGAACTGCATCATCGTACAGTCTTCCACTCCTGTATACTGATAACTTTTTGTTGTTTTCTCACAGTCGCCGGCGCATTTCACAAAAGCTACTCTGTGAACGGCTTCCCCTGCATCCTGGCCTAAGATAGCGCCAATCTTGGCAGCAACAGGCGCCCCGCCTACCGGGCAGGCATTCACAGGCGCTTCCCCGGAAGCAATTGCCTTTGCCAAACCGTCACAGCCAGGGAATCCGCAGCCGCCGCAGTTATTTCCAGGCAGTTCTTCTCTGACGGCGATTTCCTTTTCGTCAATCTCCACGGCAAACTTCTTGCCTGCAATTCCCAGGAAGATTCCGATAAAAAGGCCGGTTCCGCCTACTAATACTGCCGCAATAATAATACCTTGTATCATCGTCTCTCCTCCTTATATAATTCCGGAGAATCCGAAGAATGCGATAGCCATAAGTCCGGCAGTCAAAAGCACACTCGGAAATCCCTGGAAAGCTTTTGGAATATCATTGTACTCCATCTTCTCGCGCAGTCCCGCCATTAACACAATGGCAATGGTGAATCCCACAGCAGTGGCAAACCCATTTATGGTTCCCTCCAGCACATTATACTCTTTCTGTACATTGATGATAGCAACACCGAGAACCGCACAGTTTGTAGTAATCAGAGGAAGATAGACTCCCAGACTGTTATACAGGGACGGAACTGATTTTTTCAGGAACATTTCGACGAACTGTACCAGTGCCGCGATTACCAGAATAAATACAATTGTCTGCATATATTCCATGTGAATGGCTTCATTGGCCAGAATATATTTATAAATAATACTGGTAACAAAGGAGGCCAGGGTAATAACAAAAACTACCGCTCCTCCCATACCTGCAGCTGTGTCTATCTTTTTCGATACACCGAAGAACGGACACAGGCCCAGGAACTGACTCAATACAACGTTATTTACTACTGCCGCACCAATTCCGATGATCAATAACTCTTTTAATGCTTCCACGGTACCTACCCCCTATTCTTTCTCTTTGGCAGAAGAAATTCTTCCGCCGCAGGATTTATTGCCGCAGGCCTCACAGCCCTCGATGCAGCTGTGCATACTGTACTCTTTCTTTGGTTTGCCGTCCATCACTTTATTGCGGACAGCTGCCAGCATAGCAAGCACAAAGAAGGCTCCGGGAGCCAGGATAAATATAGTTACCGGCACATAGCTGTCAGGCATAATCTGCAGACCGAAAATCTGGCCGGCCCCTATAAGTTCACGGAACGCCCCCAGGATAGTGATAGAGACAGTAAAGCCCAGTCCCATTCCTATACCGTCAAAGATAGAGGCAACCACACCGTTTTTGGAAGCGTAAGACTCTGCTCTTCCCAGAATAATACAGTTTACTACAATCAGCGGGATATAGATTCCAAGCGCATCATACAGAGATGGTATAAATCCCTGAAGCAAAAACTGTACCATGGTTACAAAGGATGCCACCACCACAATGTAGGCAGGCATTCTCACCTTGTCGGGAATCACATTCCGAAGAAGGGAGATGAACAGGTTTGACATGGTAAGAATCACTGTCGTAGTAAGTCCCATTCCAAGTCCATTCATAGCTGCAGTCGTAACCGCCAAGGTGGGACACATTCCTAACACCAATACAAAGGTTGGGTTTTCTTTAATAATACCGTTATAGAGACGTTCTCCAGGTGAATTTGGTTTCATTCTTAGTTACCCCCTTTCTCATATTGGAAAGCCAGAAGACCGGCATTGACACCTCTGGTTACAGCTTTGCTGGTTATGGTGGCACCGCTCAGCGCATCAATCTCATTGTCAGCCGAAGCCCCTGTTTTTGTAACTTCAAAGGAATCCACCTGTTTATCCTTAAACTGATTTTTGAATTCATCCTTCGTGGCATTCATACCAAGACCGGCTGTCTCACTGATGGTCAAAATGGAAATGCCATTGGTGGTTCCATCCGCTTTCACACCCAGAGAAAAGGTAATATCACCGCCGTATCCCTCTGAGGTTGTAATATTAAAAGCATATCCCAGACTGTTTCCGCCGGCATCTACTGCCTCCATCACTTCATTAATGGTCTGGGCCGCATATCCTTTTTCCGCCAGAAAAGCCTGAAGATCCGCATCCTCTTCCGATATCACAGGTTCAAAGGTATCTGCTTCTTCAAATACAGCTTTATAAGCCTCAATTTTTGCGGTTTCTTCCTGCTGGGCAATGGGCTCAGCGGTAATCTCGTGCACTAATCCAAGCAAAAGCCCTGCCACTAATGTAATCAGAGTAAGAGCTAATGTATCTTTTACAATATTTTTCATTATTTCTTACCTCCCTTTCCAAAAGCTGTAGGACGAGTAAATCTCTCAATGATAGGAATCAGAAGGTTGCTGAATATAATCGCATAGGAAACACCTTCTGCAGAGCCGCCGAAAATACGGAACAGGCCTGTCAGAATACCGAGGATGATACCATATACAATCTGTCCTTTTTTCGTGATAGGTGTTGTCACGTAATCAGTAGCCATAAACCAGGCTCCCAGCATCAATCCGCCGCCGCACAGATGAGCGCCGATAAATTCCAGATCAAATCCATGTCCGCCGAACAGGATAATGAACACCAGAAAAGTAACTATGTAAGTGAGCGGAATCCGAAGGTCAATCACCTTCACCGCCAGAAGGAAGATCGCTCCGATGAGAATCGCAATCACTGAGGTCTCGCCAATGGTTCCCTGGGTGTTTCCCAGAAACATTCTCATTACATCGACACTTTCTCCTGCTTTCACTGCAGCAAGAGGAGTGGCTCCGGATACAGTATCCACCAGTCCCCAGGCACCTTTTTCCACACTGAAATCCGTCATCAGACCGGTAAATGAGATGAGCAGGAAACATCTCCCCGCAAGAGCCGGGTTCATAAAATTCTGTCCCAGTCCCCCAAACAGCTGTTTTACAATAATGATAGCAAATACCCCGCCGATGATCGGCATCCACCAGGGAACGCCGACCGGAAGATTCAGTGCCAAAAGAAGGCCTGTAATCACTGCACTGTAGTCCCTGACCGTTACTGGTTTGTGCATGAAATGTTCGTAGACGCCCTCGGAAAGTACGCAGGTAGCTACGGATATGAGAACCAGAAGCAGTGCTTTTGGCCCAAAGTTAATAATTCCAAAGATCGTTGCCGGCATCAATGCTATGACAACCATCAGCATAATATTACTTGTGTTCACCTTTGACCTAACGTGAGGCGAAGATGATACGTGTAATAATTCATTCATACTTTTCTTTCCTCCTACTTAGGTTTCTTACGGTTCGCAAGCGCAATTTTTCTCATAGACCTGATGGACTGTGTCAGAGGACGTTTTGCCGGACATATGTAACTGCAGCAGCCGCATTCCACACACTCCACTCCGTCATATGCTTCAAACATATCCAGCTGGTTGTGGTTGGCAAAGGTCGCCAGTCTGGACGGCAGAAGTCTCTCCGGACAGGCACTGACGCAGCGTCCGCAGTTTATGCAGGCCGTCTCCGGCTGTTCAGAGACATCATCATTGGTCAGACATAGAATTGCTCCGGATGTCTTCACAGTAGGAACATTCAGGTGAAACAGCGTCATTCCCATCATAGGGCCGCCGGCAATCACCTTTTTGGGAGTTTCTTTTAACCCTCCCGCTTCTTCAATCAGGCACTCCATGGAAGTACCGGTACAAACAGAAAAGTTACAGGGGTTGGCAATTGCATTCCCTGTCACGGTAACAATACGGTGCATAAGCGGCTGTCCAAGCATAACGGATTTATAAATAGCCACGACCGTATCTATGTTGTCAACCACACAGCCTGCGTCGGCCGGAAGCATAGAGGAATTAATCTCTCTGCCGGTGGTTGCATTGATCAAACAGCGCTCCGCGCCCTGAGGATACTTGGTCTGCAGAGGTTTTACCTGAATCCTGGATTCATTTTTTACCATTTCCTCCATCTTTTTGATGCAGTCCGGCTTATTATCCTCAATACATATAAATCCCTGGGCATTGTCAAACAGTTTCAGCATACATTTCAAACCGCCCACTACTTTTTCCGGCTCTTCCAGTATTCTGCGGTAGTCAGATGTAAGATACGGCTCACACTCTGCACCGTTGACAAGAACATATTCTATTTTATCCGGCTCTTTGGGAGATAACTTCACATGTGTGGGGAATCCGGCTCCTCCCATGCCTACGACTCCGCCCTCCTGAATCCGCTTCAGAATCTCTTCCTTTGTGAGAGCTTCCAGTGATTCTGCAGGATGGTATTCAACCGTCTCATACTGGTCGTCGTTTTCAATCACTATGGCATTTACCATAGCACCGCTTGTAGTCAGACGCGGCTCAATGGTTTTCACTGTACCTGAAACCGATGCGTGAATAGGTGCAGACACAAATCCGCCTGCTTCCGCAATTTTCTGGCCTACCAATACCCGTTCTCCTTTTTCCACGACAGGCTTTGCCGGAGCCCCGATGTGCTGTGAAAGCGGATACACCAACTCTCCCTTGGGAAGTACGGCCTGAATTGGCTTTTCTTTTGACAGTTCTTTTCCGTCATAAGGATGAACTCCACCCTTAAAGGTTAAAAGCCCCATTTCTTTCCCTCCTTCAATTAGTAGAATCTTCTTGGCTTTTAAACTGCATATACTCCTAATTTGCTTAATTTGTTGAAAGTGCCTTAGGGGCATCATTACTTTTTATTTGTTTTTAATTTAACAAGGAGAAAGCCAAACTCCTTTCACAATAATACCACTTTTCTATAGAAAATACTATAAAAAATACTATATTTTTTATTCAATTTTTATTCATGTTTCATGCTATAATATGTGCAATCGGAAAGGAGTTTGTATTATATGTTTAAAAAAAATATGATCCTGACAAATTTATCTCATACTTTTCTTACCGGTTTTCCACTGGAAGAAAAATCCCCCGATCAGATTCTGTTCTTTGATATTGAGACCACAGGACTTGGATGGAAGCGTTCCATCGTCTATCTGATAGGCGCGGTTCACTATAAAAACGAACAATGGATCCTGACACAATGGTTCGCCGAGACAGAGGATGAGGAGAAAGAAATCCTCGTGGATTTTTATCTTCTGGCCGACAGAAAATCCTATTTCATCCACTATAACGGAACCAGTTTTGACGTGCCATATCTGAAGCAAAAGTACAATTTTTACCAGCTTTTCCATCCCTTTACTGACAAGAAGCAGCTGGATCTTTATCAAAAATTTATGCCTTTAAAAAAGCTTTTCAAACTGGAAAATATGCGCCAGAAAGACCTGGAGTCACTCCTGTCCTACCCAAGAAAGGATACCTTTTCCGGAAGAGAACTCATTCAAAAATATAAGGAATATCTTAAAAATCCCGCATCAGAAGGGTTGGAGCTTATACTACTCCACAATTTTGATGACCTGATGGGAATGATCGCGCTCAGGTCCCTGTTCTCCTTCTTTCAGCTCTGGAACGGCAGCTGCATCATCCGGAAAGCCAGCGTAATATCCACAGAGACTTACGAAGGGACAGAAGAACCGGAACTGCTGATTACCCTTGATCTGCATGTACCTCTCCCCTTCCCTTTTTCCTTTTCCAAAGCAGGCTATTACCTCACGGGTAAAGACCGGCAGGCACACATAAAATCCCCTGTGAAAGACGGGATGTTAAAATTATATTTTCAGGACTACCAAAATTATTATTATCTGCCTTTGGAAGATACTGCAATACATAAAAGCATTGGAGGCTACGTAGATAAAGAACACCGGATAAAGGCGACCCCCGAGCTGTGTTACCAGAAATTCGAGTGTACAGAAGAATTTCTGGAAGATCCGGAAAAGCTCTTGCGGTATGTGAGAGGGGTGTTGGGGGTGTTGAGGATGTGAAGTTTGGGTTTAATTAGGCTGTGGACGGAGACAGAAGGGAGCACCGGTACGAGGGACACAGGGCGGCCGGAGGAGCAGGGCAGCTCGAGGCTTCGCTCCCCTTAGCTTAGTCCTACCAGCTGCTAAGTTCGTCGGGAGAGCCCTCCTCACTAATCAGCTAGTGGACTGGATCTTCGGCTCGCTCCGCTTAACCTCCCTGCCCTGCTCCTCCGGCCGCCCTGTGTCCCTCGTACCGGTGCTCCCTTCTGTCTCCTGGCAACGATTCACTTCACATTATTGAATAACAGGAGAAAAGAGCCGCCGCCTCTCAGCAACAGCTCTTTCATCTCTCAATTATTCTTCTGTTTCAAATGCATCCTCTGCCGGTGCTTCACCAACTGGTTCTAACACCTTCATACTCAGGCTGATCTTTCTCTCGTCTCCGTTGAAGTCTACCACCTTTGCTGTGATAATCTGTCCTACTGACAGTACATCAGATGGTTTGTCCACGTGTTCCCTGGAAATCTGGGATACGTGAAGGAGTGCGTCCACACCGGGTTCTAATTCTACGAAAGCGCCGAAGTCGGTCATACGTGCGATTCTTCCCTCGATTACATTTCCCACTGCATATTTGTCAGCTGCTGTGAGCCATGGATTCTGATCTTCAAATTTCAGGCTTAAAGCAATTTTATCTCCATTGATGTCTTTGATTAGAACCTTAATCTGATCTCCTACCGTAAAGACTTTTTTAGGATTCTCTACTCTGCCCCAGGACATTTCGGAAATGTGCAGGAGTCCGTCCGCACCGCCCAAATCGATAAATGCACCGAAATCGGTAACGTTTTTGATAGTTCCCTCTACAACATCACCCGGCTGAATTCTTGCAAAAAGTTCTTTCTGCATCTCAGCTTTTTCTGCCATTAACAGCTGTTTTCTGTCACCGATGATACGGCGGCGTCTTGGGTTAAATTCACTGATTACAAATTCGATTTCCTGATCTGCATATTTAGATAAATCTTTTTCATAAGTATCGGATACCAGACTTGCCGGGATAAAGATTCTTGCCTCATCAATGACAACGCTTAAGCCGCCGTCCAATACCTGTGTCACTTTAGCTTTTAAGATTTCTTTATTCTCGAATGCTTCTTCTAATCTCTTGTTGCCTTTTTCTGCTGCCAGTCTCTTATAGGTAAGCAGCACCTGGCCCTCACCGTCATTGACCTTTAATACCTTAGCTTCCATTGTGTCACCGACATGTACAAGAGTTGTCAAGTCCACATTCGGCTCATTTGTATATTCACTTCTGGAAATGATTCCATCTGCTTTATAGCCGATGTTCAGGATAATTTCATCTTCTTTTACGTCGATGACCGTACCCTCTACCACCTCTCCATTTCTGATGGTCTTAAATGATTCGTCTAACATTTGTTCAAAGCTCAGTTCTGACATGTTCTTGAACCTCCTCAATAATATTATTTGGGGTGGATGCCCCTGCTGTAATACCTACGCAACCAATGGATCGAAAACAATCAGAATCCAAGTCAACAAGTGTCTGTATATAGTAAGTATTTTTACATTCCTCTTTACATATCTGGTATAGCTTCTGGGTGTTGGAACTATGCTTTCCACCAATAACAATCATAGCATCCACATCTTTTGCGATCTGTCTTGCTTCCGTTTGTCGCTCCTTTGTTGCCTGGCAGATCGTATTAAAAACAAGTCTATCATACCTCTTTTTGCTAAAAATTTCAACTAGATCTTGAAAATTATTGTAATTAAATGTCGTCTGTGCCACGATACACAGCTTTTCTACAGGCTTTTTCAGGAATTCCAGGGCCTCTTCTTTCGTCTGGATCACTGTCACCGGGCCGTTGCACCAGCCCTTGATCCCTTCCACCTCCGGATGGCTGTCATTGCCAAAAATTAATATATGCCGGCCCTTTCGGCTTTCCTCATCCACGATTCTGTGTATCTTTTTAACAAAGGGACAGGTGGCGTCAATATAGGAAATCCCTTTTTCCTCCATTTTCTCACACACAGCACGGGGGACACCATGAGAGCGGATCAGTACAGTGCCCTCCCGGATTTGATACAGATCTGCCTCTGTTTCCAGGATCCTTACCCCTCTGCCTGCAAGCTCCTCCACTACCTCTTCATTGTGAATAATAGGACCGTAGGTATAGACTTTGCCATCCTTTTCAGACTCTTTATACGCGGTTTCCACCGCCCTTTTGACTCCAAAACAAAACCCTGCGGACTTCGCTACTTTTACTTCCATACTTCCTCATTTCTCTGTTTTTTTTCTTCATATATTTCAAGAATTGCGTGTATTACTTCAGGAATATCCATATCTGAGGTATCCACCAAAACAGCATCCTCAGCCTGTCTCAGGGGAGATATTTCACGGG
Organism: Lactonifactor longoviformis DSM 17459; assembly: GCF_900129135.1. Lineage (GTDB taxonomy): Bacteria > Bacillota > Clostridia > Lachnospirales > Lachnospiraceae > Lactonifactor > Lactonifactor longoviformis. The sequence goes on along the minus strand of NZ_FQVI01000007.1, from coordinate 35,801 downwards.
TCATATCCCGGTGATCCCTCTCATTAATGTCCGCCTCAATTGCATGGATATCGCAGGCAATTCCCCTCTCTGTCAATTCCTTATATCTGCGCACAGCCCTGGTGTGAGCGCTTGCAGTGAGAAAAATTTTGACATTGGCATCCGGAAGCACCTGGGTTCCGATATCCCTGCCGTCCATGACTACATTTGTACTTCTGGCCATCTGCCGCTGCAGCTCCACCAGTTTCCTGCGGATAGCCGGACTGGCCGAGCTTACAGAGGCCATATTCCCTACCTCTTCGCTTCTGAGCCTTGCGGTCACATTCTCATGATTCAAAATCACCTGCTGTTCGCCGTTTTCATACTGTATGGTAATATCCGCCGTACGGCAGGCCTTTTCCATCCCCTGGGCATCCTCCGGAGGAATGCCCTGCTGCAGGAGATAGTAAGCCATTGCCCGGTACATAGCTCCTGTGTCCACATAAACGAAGGACAATTGTCGGGCAATTTCCTTTGCAATGGTACTTTTCCCGGCCCCCGCCGGACCATCAATTGCGATGTTATCTCTCATCCTGCTCTCCTCCTTCTATTGCCTGAGCCGCCGCGTAAGCGGTAGACCAGGCGATCTGCAGATTAAATCCACCTGTAACTGCATCCAGATCCAGCACTTCTCCTATAAAAAAGAGCCGCTTTATTAGTTTTGACTCCATAGTCGATGGATTTACCTCCGAAACCTTAATCCCGCCCTTTGTAATAATAGCTTCATTAAAATCTCTGGTCCCGGTTATAGTAAACGGAAAGGCTTTCAGCAATTCCAGTAGCCCCGCCCTCTCTTCCCTGGAGATTTGATGTATCTTTTTTTCCGGGGGGATTTTACTCAGCTCAATGATCACAGGAAGAAACTTCGCCGGTAAAAGACCGTGAATTACATTTTTAAACTGTTTGTTCTTCCCCTCTTCAAAATCTCTCAGAATCCTGTCATCCAGCTGTTCTCTGGACAGAGCCGGCTTCAGATCCACATATCCCTGGAGCGGCTTTTTTTCCAGCTTTCTGCTCAGACTGGCACTGGCGGTAAGCACCAGGGGACCTGTGACACCGAAGTGTGTAAACATCATCTCTCCGAATTCCTCGTACAAGGTCTTCTTCCCATCTTTAATGGTAAGAGTGACATTTTTCAGGGAAAGCCCCTGAAGAAGAGGGATATAGGCTTCTTTCGTCTCCATAGGGACCAGCGAGGGAACCAGCTCCGTTACCTTATGCCCAGCCCGTTTCGCAAATTCATATCCGTCTCCCGTAGAGCCTGTAACCTGATAGGAAAGCCCTCCCGTAGCGACTATCACACAGTCACCAGAGATTACCTGCCCGTTTTTAAGCAGAATCCCTCTGGCCTGTCCCTCTTCTGTCACAAGATCCATCACCTGCGTTCCCAGATGTATCTTAACCCCCTCCATCTTCATTCTGCGCTCCATGGCACCGATAATTTCTGACGAATGATCGGAAACCGGAAAGACGCGGTTTCCCCGCTCCACCTTGGTTTTCACCCCGATAGATTCAAAAAAGTCAATGGTATCCCAATTGGTATACCCATAGAATGCGCTGTACAGAAACTTGGGGTTGCTCATCACTGCGTTCAAGAGGTCACTGACATCACAGGCATTTGTCAGATTGCACCTGCCCTTTCCTGTGATATAAAGCTTTTTGCCCAGCTTCTCATTTTTTTCAAACACATGTACCTCGTGGCCATTTTTAGCGGCAAATACAGAAGCAAACATACCTGCTGCCCCGCCGCCTACAATTAATACTTTAGACATTATTCTCTCCCATATTAGGATTCTTTATTTCAATATTGTTATCTGCCAGATTAATTTCATCATTATTATATACCTGAAATTCATCCCAGATTTCCTCCAGAGATTCCAGCGTGGACACTACTTCTTTCTGCTTTTTCATACAAAGTGCCACAACAAGAGCATTCACTACACTCAGAGGCGCCACCAGAGAGTCCACAATGGATGCCATATCACTTCTCGCTATAAGATTACAGGAGGAATACAGGTTCATAGGTGAGTGGATACTGTCTGTGAGCGTAATCACTTTGGCACTGCGCTTGTTGGCGAACTCCATTGCCTTCAGTGTCCGCATAGAATATCTTGGAAAACTGATTCCAATGATAACATCCTTTTCATCGATTCGGATCATCTGTTCAAACAGTTCACTGGCACTGTTTGTCTGTAGAAGATGCACATTGTCGAAAATCAGGTTTAGATAAAAGCTTAGAAAGCTTGCCAGCGGTGCACAGCTTCTGATTCCTACTATATAAATCCTTTTCGCTTTCAAAATGGTATCTACCGCTATCTCAAAGGCTTCCTGGTCCATATGCTCCAGGGTCAGCTTAATCTTATCAATATCTGACTGCAGCACCGTTTCCAATATCTCTGACTGAGGGACCTTTCCGTAAGTGACTTCCATTCTCTGGATAGAGTTCAATTTGTTTCTCACAAGCTCCTCCAGTGCTTTCTGAAACTCGGGATACCCCTTGTAACCCAGATAGATTGCGAAACGCACAACGGTGGACTCACTTACTCCCACGACTTCCCCCAGCTTTGCTGCTGTAAGAAACACCGCCTTATCATAGTTGTCATTGATATAAGTTGCCAGTTTTTTCTGTCCCTTGCTGAAAGACGGGAACAGGCTGTTCATTCTGCTTAATAAATTCTCTGTCTTTCCCATTTCATACCTCGATCCTTTTTCGCTCCCTCAGGAGTCACTGCCGGCATTATATCATGCCTTCGGCATGATCGCCATTCGCCGCTCTCCAAAAGTGAGCCAAGCTCCCTATGGCTCGCTAACGCTCATTATATCACAAAAGCGGCTGAATTTAAATCTGCCACTTTGGATTTTGTTTAAAATCCCCTGTATTGCCCTGGGTTCTAAGGATTTTCTGTAAAATGCACAAGAATTTCGGCTATTTCACTATTTGTTCCCACACGCATAGCCGGCCCCCATACCCCCACGCCTGAGGAAACAATAGATGTCATATCCCCCCACTGCAGCAGGCCGCAGGGATTCTTCCATCCCAGCTTTACCGTAAGATTTCCGGGAAACATCTGCCCGTCATGAGTATGCCCGGACAAATCCAGATCTGTCCCTGCTTCTGCCAGTTCCTCCAGCTGAGAAGGCTGATGATCCATCACTATAACTGGGATATCCTTATTCAGATTTCCCAGCAGTTCCCCCGGAGATTCTCTGCTCTCCCTCATCTTTTTCACCATGGAAGGATCTTTTCTGCCCGCCAGATAGAAGGCATCGTCCACCAGCAGCACCTCATCAGAGAGCAGGGTAATATCCGCTGACTCCAGGAATTCTTTCATTCTGGGATCTCCCTTTCTGACTTCTCCGGATGGAAAAGAAAATCCTGCCAGCAGCTTTTCATTTAGATCGTGATTTCCCCAGCATGCATATACTCCATAAGTGCTTTTGATCTGTCTTAAAACAGACGCGATCCTCTCCGGATGCGAAATGGCATTGTAGTCATTATCGAATATATCCCCTGTCAGACAGACAAGGTCTGCATCGCAGGCATTGATTGCCTCCACCATCCTTCTCATCTGATCTTCTCCTACGCTGTACCCAAGATGCAGATCCCCGGCCGCTATAACACGGAGAGTCTCCCGTCCCCGGCATTCTTTTTGTATATCCACTTCATATTTGGCTGTGTATACATGCTTTGCGTGAAATATACCGTATAGGCTCAGCAATGTGATAAGAAAAACACAGATCCCGCCTGCCGCTGCAAAAGTTTTTCTGTACTCCAGGAAATCTTGAGGGATCCTTTTTATCTTTTTCATCAAAATACGCGCAAGACCAGCCGCAAGAAGCACCAGCAGGGTATAGAGAAAAATCCCCAGCCAGTAATTATTCAACAGCTTTAAAAATCTGTGAAGCGCCCCCTTATAGACTACAAAGGAAGTGAGAGGCGTCAGGGCCATAAACAGATATACGCCCACAAAGCCCCTGGAAAACCATTTCGACCGGAAATACTTATGGCATGCGCCCATCCATCTCATGGCGAGACGCAATACATACCAATTTATAAGAAGATACGGCGGGGCAAGTAAAAATGCCAGCAAAACCATCACTCCCCTTTCTTTTTTATGATTGTAACATAAAAACAGAAAAAAAGGCATCTGTATGAACTGTGTTCTTTACAGATACCTTCTATATTATATATAGTTATTATTTACCATAGATTTCCATCCGGGCCGAAGGGTAGATACTCCGGTTCACTCTCGATTACCAGATCCGGATTTTTCTTAGCCTCCTCATAATAAGCCTCTGAGAGCATAATATGTTCAATATGTAAGCTGTTAGGGATCCTGACGATTCTGGCATGTTTTTTATCAATCTCATTGCAGGTACGCACGCACACCTGAATAGCTTCCCTGTCGCTCTCCATAATAATAGGGATTCTCACACCCCCCAGCACTGTGCAGGTAATTGCATTGGGATACATAGAAGCCAGATCCAGCTTCTCAAAAACTCTCTTGGTCGTCGCGCTGGAATATCCCAGTCCGATGCCGTTCCCGTGGGTCTCAGGACTCAGATCCAGCACACATACTCTCTGAGCTTTGATTCCGCCCGTCGCATAGGGAGTGCAGAAGGTTCCTGTAATATTGGGGTCCATACCGTCTCCGCTAAAATTCTTGCCGATCTGATCCACTACCAAAACATCACATTCATCCACCAGTATTCTTGGCATATTGGCAAATGCCTCCTGAAGCAGCGGCGGCTCTTTTTCCGCTATCTCCTCCGCACTGACTGCCACAATTTTACAAGTCTCGTCAAAGGCATTTTCAATGGTGGGGACTGCAAACAGAATCGGTGCGTTTTTAATGATTGCTTTTCCGAACATAGGAACATATTTGGCCATATTTTTAAATCCCGCCTCGTGGCAGACCTCCGCTCCATGCTGTTTTCCCAGTCCGATGGCCATCATCTTCATAATACCGCTTTCATAAGGACCCCGAAACGCGGTATGGGGTTTGATCCTGCATCCAAGGATAATCCCGTCCGCCTCTGCTGCATATTTATCAATAAATACATCCATTCCCTCTTCATTGACGCCAATCTTTTTCACTTCCATAGACGAAAGAATAGGACACCCCATAGCTTCCTCTGTGATACCATAGCTTTCCAGCACAGCCTTTTGTCCCTCAGCGGTGGCACCTCCGTGGCTGCCCATGGCTGGCACGATAAAGGGCAGGGCACCTCTGTATTTCACAAAATCGGCAATACATTTTGTGGTCAGAGCCACATTGGCAATTCCCCTGGAACCCGCTGTAATAGCAATCCGCATCCCAGGCTGCACTTTATCTGCAAATTTTTCCTGGGAAAGAAGCTGCCGGATAATGCCTGGAATCTCTTCTGGATCAATCCTTGGCCTCGGAAAAATCTGTTTTACCTTAAACATTTTCGGCAAAGCTATATCGCTCACCAAATCTGCCACTAACTGTCTGTCCCGCATACTGTCCAACTCTCCTTACTAAAAAATTATTACATATCCTAAGGTTACAAGTAACAGAAGGATTAAGAATGTTACGGATTCTATCATTTCCGACAGTGTATATGTCTTAATTCCGCCCTTTACTGAGACGCCGCTCATATTCGTAACAATCCAGAAACCGCTGTCATTTACCGTTGCCCCGAACAGAGTACCTGCCAGACAAGCCATAGCGATCATGACCGGCGGCAGTGCCACAGAAGAGGCTACACTCGACATAATTGTCATACTGGTCAGTGCTGACACAGTGCCGGAGCCCGTTACCTGTTTAATCAGAAGGCCAACAAAGTATGCAAGTATAATCACAACAAACACATTGCTTGTAAAACCGCTTACAATATCAGAGATTGCGTCACTCACACCGGTAATTGTTATTATGTTGGAAAAAGCTCCGCCTGCGCCGGTTATCAGGAAGACAATACCCGCTGAAGAGAGGGAATCTGTTGCCGTTTTCTCTGCTTTTTCTTTTCCCATACATTTTACCCCAATAAGGTATGCCACTATGGCTCCTGCAAGAAGAGCAGTGGTCTTGTCTCCCAGAAAGACAAAAATGGACGGCTGAGCATCCCCCATGGCACTTCCGGTCACAGTATTCAGAAGGATTAAAATGATAGGTACGAAAATAGGAAGCAGAGACAGGCCAAAGGAGGGAGGATTAACTGCAGCATCTTCTTTTGCATCTATCTGCACACCCTCTGCAGACTCATCCAGAGCCGGATTCCAGAATGACGTCCTCTTGTCCAAAAACTTTGTATAGATAAATATCACTAAAAACACACCGATCAAACCAAATACGGTACCAAAACCAATCATAATTCCTGTGTCAAAGCCAAAGATCTCACCTGCGGCCAGAGGGGCAGGTGTAGGTGGCACCATGGTGTGGGCGGCTGCAGCTCCGATGGTGATGGCACCTACAATGTGGGCAATTGACTTGTTAATTTCCTTCATCAGGGCAACGCCGATGGGAATTAGAATCACGAAGGTTACATCAAAATAAACAGGAATTGCCAGAATAAAGGCTGCAAGTCCAATGGCATAAATAGCCTTTGTTTTCGGAAATGCCTTTACAATCTTGTGGGCAATGATTTTGGCTCCCCCGGACGCACTTACTAGTTCTCCAAGGATAATACCAAATCCAATAGGAAGACCCATACCTTTTAACATGTTACCAAATCCTGTATTAATTCCCTCAATGGTATCTACCATAGGGATACCGGATAACAGTCCCATAAGAATACTCCCCAGCACCAGTGAAATAGCGGCATTGAGTTTAACCTTCAGGATTAACACCAGGATTACCACCATTGAGATAATCAGGGAACAAAATAACCAAGCTGAATGTGACATAAATTTCTCCTCCAATATATCTTCTTTTTATTTAAAATTCAACTAAAACCTTCAATTTGCTGCCGGCATGTTTATCAAATTCTTCAAATGCTCTCCCGGCATCTTCGAATCTGTAGGTATCCGTCACTATCTTTTCCAAATTTACCTTACCGCTTTTTACAATATCGATCAGCTCTTCAAAATCCTTTTTCAGTGCATTTCTGGAACCAAAAATATTCAGTTCTTTCTTCTGAATTACAGTAAAATCAAAATCAAGATTCTGTTTGCCAACCCCGATGAGAACTACTTTACCCCCAAAAGCCGCTGCATCAATGCACGCCTGGAAGGTTGACGGAAGCCCTACTGCCTCTATTGCCACATCAAAGCCATTGCCTTCTGTCACCTCTCGGATTTTATTCTTAAAACTGTCGGGGCCGTCATTGAGAATCGTGCCGTCTAAATGAAACTCCTCCATGGCGTATCTCAGCTTTTCCTCAGCCACATCGGCAATATAAACCTCTGCTCCCTTTATCTTGGCAGCCACAGCAGCCAGAACGCCGATGGTTCCTGCACCGATAACCAGTACCTTGTCGTGACTCTGCACATGAGCCCTTGAAACTCCATGATAACTGATACAGAAGGGTTCGATCAACGCTAAAGTTTTGGCAGACAGCCCTTTGCCGTCATAAATTCGCTCCACAGGCATCGTTATGTACTGGGCAAACGCCCCTTCCCTCTGCACACCCATAGTCTGATTAGTAGTACAGCAATTTACAAGCCCCCGTTGGCAGGAATAACAGGTTTCGCAGTTAAAATAGGGATTGCAGGTAACTACCATGCCAGGTTTTAGTCCCTTGTCGTTCGGTCCAATCTCTACAATCTCCGCAGAAAATTCATGGCCCGGAGTTCTTGGATAAGATACGTACGCAAATGTTCCTCTGTAGGAACCCAGATCGCTTCCGCAGATTCCGCCGTATAAAAGTTTCAGCAGCGCCTCCCCTGGCTTTATTTCCGGCACAGGTCTCTCCACAACCGCCACATCATAGGGTTCATTAATTACAATAGCTTTCATCCTTCTAATTCCTTTCTCCATACAACGCCGCGTGTTGAATCTAACGTTGTATTTGTTGTTGTATACAACATATCACAGGCCTGTCATATTTGTCAACCGCTCTCCGACAGTTTTTTTCTCATTCCTGCTATTATGTATATATCTAACGAATATAAGCGCTCCAATTTGTATGATTTTACCTAATTTAGTAGTTTGAACTGCTGATTGACTATTATTTTCTGGAATGATATGATTATTTTATCAATATTTTACGCCATACAACAGAAAGGAACTGCCGATATTTATGCCAAAACAAAGTCTGAAACAACTTGCCTATAACTCTATAAAAGAGAAAATATTAAACTGCGAATACATGCCAAATTCATTTTTAAACGAGGATCTCCTGTGTGAAGAATTCGGCGTAAGCCGCACCCCTATCCGGGATGCTCTAAGCCGTTTGGAGCAGGAATACCTGATTACAATTGTTCCAAAAAAGGGATTTTTCGTTGCCCCATTGTCAGCAAATGAAATCAATATGGTATTTGAGGGCCGTCTGCTCATTGAGCCCTATGTCCTGTTAAATTATTGTAAAGATTTCCCGGCAGATAAATTAGATCGTCTTTACGCCACTCTGGAGGAAACGCAAAAAGGAATTGTCTCAAAAAGAAAAGATATCTATGATTTGGACAATGAGTTTCACGAAACAATTATGTCCCAGTGCATAAACCGATATCTGGTACAGACCTACTATAATATACACAACCAAAACTGCAGGCTGCGAATTATCAGCGGGCGGGCAAATGACAAGAGACTTTTGGATACCGTGGAAGAACACTTTCAGATTTTGGAGGGACTCCGCAATAAAAATTATGAAAATGCTGCCCAGGCCATGACTGTTCATCTTACAAATTCCCGCGCATCTGCTTTCCAAGCTTTTTTGGAAGGCAACAGCTATCTCTAAATCACATCAATCTGCACAAAAAGAACATCCGATTTTATCATATTTTTACAAATCAGATGTTTTTTTATTTTTGTTGTATACAACATAGGATACATCTGTTATAATACAGCTAAAATTAATAAAGAATAGAATCCGGAGGATAAAAAAATGGAATTCATTAACAAAACAGTAAAAAAAGTATATGGAAACTACCCGGAAAGAATCCTGCAGTTCGGGGAAGGTAATTTTCTGAGGGCCTTTGTGGACTGGATGATTGACAAAGCAAACCGTGACGGTATATATGAAGGCAGCATCGTTCTCTGTCAGCCTATCGACCGGGGAATGGCGGATATGATTAATGCGCAGGAAGGTGTTTACTCTCTGGCCATGCGGGGAATCGAAAATGGTAAGCCTTTGGAGAGAATTGAACAAATCACTTCTGTCTCCCGCTGCCTGAATCCCTATAAAGACTATGAGGCGCTTATGGCACTTGCACGAAGTGCTGACCTGGAAGTCATCGTTTCAAATACTACAGAGGCCGGGATTGCCTACAAGGCCGGAGATAAGCTCACAGATACCCCTCCTTCCTCTTTTCCCGCCAAGATCACAGCCTTTCTCTATGAAAGATACAAAGCATTCGGAGGAGACCAGGAGAGAGGACTTCTCTTTCTTCCTGTGGAGTTGATTGACAACAACGGGGACGAATTAAAGCGCATCGTCCTGCAGTATGCCGCAGAGTGGGAGCTGGAGGAAGATTTCATCAGCTGGGTCTGCACAGCCAATGAATTCACAAATACACTGGTAGACCGCATTGTCACTGGTTATCCCAGAGACCAAATCGAATATTTTGAAGACAAGCTGGGGTGGAAAGACAATATTATAGTTACCAGTGAACTTTTTCATCTGTGGGTGATTCAGGGTGATGAGGCATGGGCCGAAAAACTTCCTATCCATAAAACAGATGCAAACGTCATATGGACCAGAGATGTGACTCCATATAAGAAAAGAAAAGTACGCATTCTGAACGGCGGTCATACCTCCACCGTTCTGGCCGCATACCTGGCAGGCTATACTATTGTCCTGGATTTTATGAAGGATGATGTATTCCGCTCCTTCCTTCAGAAAGTGATTTATGAAGAAGTAATACCTACTCTGGATCTGCCCCGGGAAGAGCTGGAAACCTTTGCAGCCGCCGTATCAGACCGTTTCTCCAATCCTTATATTAAACACAAGCTGCTGGATATTTCTCTGAATTCCTGCTCTAAATTCAACGCCAGGTGTCTGCCCTCACTCCTTGGATATGTGGAAACCAAAGGACAGGTCCCGGACTGTCTCAGCTTTTCACTGGCAGCTTTTCTTAAGTTTTATCAGGGGCAGATGAGGGAAGAAGGCTGCTTCGGGGTCCGCGAGGACGGCACTGAATATCAGATCAAGGATGACAAAGAAGTGCTGGATTTCTTCCATAACATCTGGTCCTCCAATGACACATCTCTGGTTGCCCGCCAAGCCCTCTCTCACACCTCTTTCTGGAGCGGCAGAGATTTGACCAAAGTGGAAGGCCTGGAGGAAAAAATTGCCGGGTATCTGGCGGAGATGGAACACAAAAATATTCGCTCAATTATAGCAAATTTGATAAAATAATACAGGAAAGGATACATGATTATATGAAGGAAACACAGCATCTGATACAAATTGCCCGGGAGGATAATGTGGCAGTTGCCCTTGCAGATTTACCTGCAGGAACCGTCTGCCGCGCGGGAGATACTGCTGTTACTCTGGCAGATCCCATCCCTTTCGGACACAAGGCAGCTCTCACAGACATACCAAAAGGAGAAAACATTATTAAATATGGGCATCCCATCGGGTATGCCTTGTGTACCATCCGAAAGGGTCAGCATATTCATACTCAGAACTTAAAGACGAATCTGGACGGAATTCTGGACTACACCTATACCCCCAACCAAACATGCCTGAACAGCTTTTCTGTCCCAAAAGAAAACGCTTTCTTTCAGGGATACCTGCGGCCGGATGGAAAGGCAGGCATCCGAAATGAAATCTGGATCATTCCAACCGTCGGCTGTGTGAATACCACTGCATCCCTTCTGGCCAAAGAGGCAAATAAGGCCTTTGGACAGCAAACAGATGGAATCTTTGCCTATACCCATAACATGGGCTGCAGCCAGCTTACCGAAGATTTTGAACGAACGCAGCAGATTCTCAAGGGCCTGATCCAACACCCCAACGCCGGAGGCGTCCTGGTCCTGAGCCTGGGGTGTGAAAACAATAATCTGGATGTATTTAAACCTGTCTTAGGCGATCTGGATCCCAACAGGGTAAAGTTCCTGGTAACCCAGGAGACAGAGAATGAATACGAGGAGGGAATGAAGCTACTGAAAGAACTGACGGACTATGCCTCTTCCATAAAGAGAGAAAAAGTATCCGCAGAGAAGTTAGTGATTGGTTTCAAGTGCGGAGGTTCCGACGCATTTTCGGGCATCACAGCCAACGCCCTCTGCGGCCGCATCACAGACAAACTAGTCCGCTGCGGGGGAAGCGCAATCCTCACCGAGGTACCCGAAATGTTCGGCGCTGAGACACTTCTGATGGAGCGGGCGGCATCGGAAAAAGTTTTTCAGGATGAAGTAAATCTAATCAACAATTTCAAACAATACTTCACCAAATACAAACAAACCATCTACGAAAATCCCTCCCCCGGAAATAAAAAGGGCGGTATTTCTTCCCTGGAAGAAAAGTCACTGGGCTGCACCCAAAAAGGCGGCCAGGCGCCGGTAGTGGGTGTGCTGGATTACGGCCAGTCGGTAGAAACACACGGTCTGAACCTCCTCACCGGCCCTGGCAACGATCAGGTGTCCTGCACCAATCTGGTTGCCAGCGGCGCCCAAATGGTACTCTTTACCACAGGCAGAGGAAACCCCTTCGGCACCCCTGTGCCCACAGTTAAAATCTCCTCCAACACGCCCCTCTATCAACGAAAAAAACACTGGATCGACTACAACGCCGGCCAGCTTTTAGAAGGAAAAACCTTTGAGGAAGTCACAGAGGATTTCTTCTCCTATCTCCTGAAGGTAGCATCCGGGGAAGTGAAAACACAAAATGAAATCTATGGGTATAAGGAGATCTCTGTGTTCCGGGATGGGGTTATTCTATAAAATGATAGTTTTGTGTATGTGAAGTTCGGGGTGAAATAGTCGGCAAGCGCATCGCAGACGGACGGATATAGGAGGGAGCACCGGGGAGACAGGGCCAGTCCAGGGGCCGGGGTATAGGGGCAGGTCAGCTCGAGGCTCCGCTCCCCTTAGCTAAGTCCTACCAGCTGCTAAGCTCGTCAGGAGAGCCTTCCTCGCCAATCAGCTGGTGGCCTGGATCTTCGGCTCACTCCGCTTGACCTCCCTGACTTGCCCCTATACCCCGGCCCCTGGACTGGCCCTGTCTCCCCGGTGCTCCCTCCTATATCCTGGCAGAGACTCACTTCACATTCACGGAAAACGGTTGCGTTGTTTTGCCCCTATACCCCGGCCCCTGGACTGGCCCTGTCTCCCCGGTGCTCCCTCCTATATCCTGGCAGAGACTCACTTCACATTCACGGAAAACGGGTGGGGAAGGTCGAGAGTTGTACACTTTTCCTCTTGTTCCGCACTATTGTCCGCTTGATGTTTTGGATAAACTGCCAAAAACCTCCCCCTGGAACTCCCCATACCCAGGTGAGAGGAATCCTGCGGCAGCGGGCGGGCTGGGTTGGGCGGGAGGGAGGCTTAAGGGCCGCGGACGGTTCCGCAGGAGTGATTAGAGAGTCTTAGGCAAAAACGGGATTCCCGCAGGAGATTTTTTCGGCAGTCAGGGCCGAAAAAAAGTGAGCATGGGCAGAGAATGCACATCAAGCATTCTTTGCACATACGAACGGTGCTCCGGCGGGGATTCCGGTTTTGTCTTAGACTCTCTTCACGACGGAGGTGTCCCCGGAACTTAAGCCTTCCTCCCGTACGAACCAGACAGCCCGCTGCCGCGGGATTTCTCTCACCGTCCCCCTGCCGCCTCATACCTTCCGACTTAGATCACCTTGAGCCGTAGTCCAAGTAATTGCATTAAATTCCAATTTAACCAAAAAAAGAGGACCATCACCTGGTCCTCTCTTTTCTCCCTATCCTAAACCGGATAAGCCTTATTCTCTGTATCTGCCACTGTAGGATCTACTTTTGTCTTCTGCGCTTCTCTGTATTTAAAGAAGTCAACAGCAACCTGCGGGAACAGTGCGTAAGTTAAAACGTCCTCATCCTGCTCTGACCACTGTGCCATCTCTCCTCTTAAGGTATCTAACTCATCAGGAATCAGATCTGCAGGACGGCAGGTAATCGGCTCTTTATCTCCGATACATTTCTTCTGAACCTCAGGATTAAAGGGTTTTACGGTTGCGCCGTATTCTCCGGAAAGTACAGCCTTTGTTTCCTTGGTAACCATCTTGTAGCGCTCTCCCATAAGTACATTGAACACTGCCTGTGTACCTACAATCTGAGAAGATGGAGTTACCAGAGGAGGCTCACCTAAATCTTTTCTTACCCTTGGTACTTCTTCCAGAACATCATAATATTTGTCTTCCGCATGCTGCTCTTTTAACTGTGACGTCAGGTTGGAGAGCATACCGCCAGGTACCTGGTATAACAAGGTTTTAATATTCACACCCATGTTCTTAGGATTCAGAAGGCCGCTGTCCAGAGCCTCGTCACGGATCGGACGGAAATAGTCCGCAATCTCTGCCAGCAGATTCTGATCAAATCCTGTGTCATATGGAGTTCCTTTAAATGTCTCAACCATTACCTCTGTGGCAGGCTGGGAAGTTCCCAGTGCGAACGGGGACATGGCTGTGTCAATTACATCGACACCGGCCTCTACTGCCTTTAAGTAGGTCATGGATGCCACACCGGATGTGTAATGGGTGTGAAGCTGGATCGGAAGGCTCACATTTTCCTTTAAGGCAGTGATTAACTCCGTTGCCTTATAAGGAAGAAGCAGGCCTGCCATATCCTTGATACAGATAGAGGTTGCACCCATCTCTTCAATTTTCTTGGCAATGTCAATCCAATACTCCAGGGTATAGGCATCTCCCAATGTATAGGAGAGAGCCACCTGAGCATCTGCTTTTTCTTTCACTGCAGCTTTGACAGCTGTCTGAAGGTTGCGCAGATCATTTAAGCAGTCAAAGATACGGATGATATCAATTCCATTGGAAACTGATTTCTGAACGAAATATTCCACTACATCGTCTGCGTAGGGACGGTATCCCAGAATATTCTGTCCGCGGAATAACATCTGTAATTTTGTATTTTTAAATCCATCCCGGAACTTACGAAGTCTGTCCCATGGATCTTCTTTTAAGAAACGCAGGGATGCGTCAAAGGTTGCACCTCCCCAGCACTCTACGGAATGGTAACCTACCTGGTCCATTTTATCTACGATTGGAAGCATCTGCTCTGTTGTCATTCTTGTGGCAATCAGAGACTGATGGGCATCACGCAGAATAGTCTCAGTAATTTTGATTGGTTTCTTTGCGATTTCTGACATATTCTTACCTCCATTCTTATTTTAACTATTAAACTCCAAAGATTGCCATGAATGTACCGGCTGCTACTGCAGTACCGATAACACCGGCAACATTTGGTCCCATGGCATGCATCAGCAGGAAGTTTGTAGGATCTGCCTCAGCTCCTACCTTCTGAGACACACGGGCTGCCATAGGAACGGCAGATACACCAGCAGAACCAATCAACGGATTAATCTTTCCGCCGGACAATTTGCACATCAGTTTGCCGAGGAGCACACCGCCTGCGGTACCCACAGCGAATGCAACCAGACCCAGGACTACGATTTTGAGTGTATCCAGGTTCAGGAATGCCTTAGCGCTTGTAGATGCACCTACGGAAGTACCAAGTAAGATAACTACGATGTACATAAGAGCATTGGATGCTGTCTCTGTTAACTGCTTTACAACACCTGATTCTCTGAACAGGTTACCCAGCATAAGCATACCTACCAGAGGAGCCGTAGTGGGGAGAATCAGACAAACAACGATTGTGATAATAATAGGGAACAGAATTTTTTCCAGTTTTGTTACCGGGCGAAGCTGTTCCATCTTAATTTTTCTTTCTTTCTCAGTAGTGAGAAGCTTCATAATCGGCGGCTGAATAATTGGCACCAGTGACATATAGGAATAAGCTGCCACGGCAATGGGGCCCATCAAAGTGGTCTGTCCCAGTTTACCAGCCAGGAAGATAGAGGTCGGACCATCCGCCCCTCCGATAATGGAAATAGCCGCCGCAGCTTTTCCATTGAATCCTAAGAAAATTGCTAAGAAATATGCCCCGTAGATACCCAGCTGCGCTGCGGCACCCAGAAGGAAGCTTTTGGGGTTGGCAATCAGGGGACCAAAATCGGTCATGGCGCCAACACCCATAAAAATCAGAGACGGCAGTATACTCCACTCGTCAAGCAGATAGAAATAGTGGAGAAGTCCGCCCACGCCGTTTGATGCATCTTCGGCTCTCAGCATAATATCCGGATAAATGTTAACCAGCAGCATACCGAATGCAATCGGAACCAGCAGCAAAGGTTCAAAACCTTTTCTTATTGCCAGAAATAAGAATACACAGGCAACTGCGATCATCAGATAGTTTCCCCATGTTAAATTAAAGAAAGCAGTCTGATGAAGCAGGTTAGACAGTGTTTCTGTTACATAAGACATTTTTTTACCTCCCATTGTAAGTTTTCAGGCAGGCAGATACCTGCCGCAGGGAATTTACACAGAATGCAAATTCTAGTTCATTGATGCTAAGATGTCACCAGACTCAATGGCGTCGCCTACAGATACATCAATACTTGCAATGGTTCCGTCCTGAGGTGCTACAACCGGAATCTCCATTTTCATGGCTTCCAGAATAATAATCGCGTCACCGGCCTTCACAGCCTGTCCTGCAGAAGCTTCTACTTTAAATACCTTACCTGGTACGGAAGCTTTTACTTCAACAGCCCCTGCTGCCCCTGCTGCTGCCTTTTTAGGTGTTGCTGCAGGTGCTGCCTTAGGTGCAGCTTTTGGCGCTGCCGCCGGTGCTGCAGGAGCGCTGCCGGTACCTTCTTCTACGGTTACATCATATGCAGTTCCATTCACTGTAATTGTATAGTTTTTCATGATTTTTCCTCCTATTGATTAAGCTCTCTGCCAATTTCTTTTATTTGATTTTCTGATAGATCTTACTACAAAACTGTCAGTGGAAGTATTCTCAGATGCTGCAATCGCCGCTGCGATTGCTGCTACCAGCTCTCCGTCATCCACAAGCTCTTCTTCCTGCACCAGGGCAGGAGCTGCAGCGGTTGCTGTTTCTGCTGCAGGCGCTGTTTTCTGGGGAGCAGCCTCGCTCTTCTTAAACTTACTTTCAATGGCTGGTATAAATTTAAAAAGATAAATCAGAAAGCTCAGGAAGATCAGCATACAGAACACAATGCCGACTCCCATCAGTGTATTCATACCGGCTCTCTGTAATTTGGTTCCCATGGAGTACTGTACATCAATACCCATAGAGGTAGCAGCGTACTTTTTATCAAATGTAATAGTAAAAACTGCTTCTTCCTTTTCAAATTTAGTTGGTATGGTAACCGTAATCATATCTTTATCTGTCTCCAGAGCGGCATCTCCCATACTCACATAGGCACCCAGTTCATCTCTGCTCCCCTGCCATGCTTCCATAGCAGATACAGAGAATGCATCTTCGGATTCCAGATAAGACTGTATGGTCTCATCATCCATGACCACAATTGCTTCAACGGCGGACTGGGCAGACTGAATCAGCTGACTTTGAATGTCTTCGCTCACCTCAAGCCCAGTGCTCTCATCCTTCTTCCCACCGCAGGCGGTAAGGGCAGCGAAGAGAACGCCCATCAAAACAATGCTAAATATTTTTTTCCATGTCTGCTTCATATGATTCACCTCGCCTAAACCGTGCCATGTTTCTTACTTGGTCGGTCTTCTCTCTTTGTGAATAACATTTCAAAAGCTCCAATCACATATTTTCTTGTGTCTTCTGCTTCAATAATTGTGTCCACATATCCTCTCTTCGCAGCTGCCTGAGCGCTTGACTGAAGAGTTGCATATTCTGCTGCTTTTTCATTGATTGTCGCTGCGTCTGCGCCTGCATACATAATCTTTGCCGCCAGCTTTGCATCCATCATACCGATCTCTGCTGTAGGCCATGCAAATACCATATCTGCTCCGGTAGATTTGCTGTTCATAGTCAGGTATGCACTTCCGTAGGCTGTGCCAATCACAACGTTCACCTTCGGCACAGTTGCATTTGTATATGCATATGTTAATGCCGCAGCTGCTTTTGCCATATTCGCTTCGGCACATTTTGTTGCTTTATATCCTTTTGCGTTGGTAAGCGTCAGCACTGGAATATCAAAAGCATCACAGAAATCTACAAATTCTGCCGCCTTTTTACATCCTCTTGCAGAGAGGACATTGTCGAATTCTTCTGTCTTATTGCCTTCTGCATCATATACTTCGGTTCTATTGGCAACACATCCAACGGTTGCGCCGTTCAGACGGATAAAACCAGTTACCATGTCTTGCGCATAGCTGGATTTCACTTCAAAAAATACATTATTATCTGCAATCTGAGAAAGAGCAATAGAAGTATCGCCGACACAGTTAGCAAGTTCTGTACAAACCCGATTTAAATCATCTGTACATTCTGTGTAAGACATATCATCTTCGTTGTTGGCCGGAAGCATACTTACCAAAGCTCTCATCTGTGCTATGATTTCTTCTTCACTTCCCACACCGTCTACCAGTCCGGTCTCTTCGCTCTGGAACTTTGCGCTGGATGTATCGCATTTGGAGATTTCATTCCCGTCAATTGCGTTGGGAGAGTTTACAAATAATTTGCCTTTTTTCTCTTCCATAAATGTAAAATCTGTCATCGCAGATGCAATGGCAAGACCGCCTCCGCACGTTCCGAAGATACCTGTAACCTGAGGTATCACACCTGATGCCAGAGCCTGCTTGGTGTAGATTTCGCCGAATCCGTTTAATGCGTCTGTAGCCTCTTCCAGACGAAAACCTGCGCAATCTACCAGTCCGATTACAGGTGCTCCTGTCTTCATTGCCAGATTATAGAGGTTTGTGATTTTTTTAGCATGCATTTCGCCGATGGTTCCGTTTAATACAGAAGCATCCTGGCTGTAAACATAGACTAAATTGCCGTCGATCACACCATAACCTGTAATGACACCATCAGACGGTGTTTCCTTTTCAGATAAGTTGAAATCCGTATTTCTAGCTGTAATCTGCCCGCCGATTTCAACAAAACTGTTCTCGTCAAGTAAAGAATTAATTCTTTGACTTGCTAAGCTTTGTGCTGTACTACTCATTCTTCAGCCCTCCATTTTTTATTATTGACCAAAATTTTACCAATGTAAAACCAATTTCTGCCGAGTATAATTGTACCTTGTTTCACGACTTTTTTCAACATGTATTTTGTGAAAATTTTAATGAAAAAAGGGCAAAAAAAGCCGGGGTTTCTGGCTTTTTTTCTAAAGAACCCCGGCTATTTTAAACGATATTTATTAGTTATTTCCTGAATCATATAAAAAAACTTCACTGCAGCCTCTTTTGCTACTCCCGGATTCCGGTAATCCATCCTGTGTTCCATAAGCATTCCGTGAAAAAGATAACAATTCATCTCACTCAATATCCTGGCCGCTTCCGGCGTAATCTCCCCTGCCCGGGCTGCCCTTTGAAGCATCATATAATCCCTCTGTTTCAGGTCATTGCTGAAAAACACACTGTCTGAAAGACCGTCAAATTCTGTCACATCTTCCGGAAACATCCGGTAATATTCAAAAATAGTGTCTCCCAGATTCTCTTTATACTTGCCGAAAAATAGCATTTCATAGATGGGGATCGACGCAAAGGCATACCTTGCAAAACAGTTCCACAGCGTCAGATACTGCTCCAGAGGATTCATATTTTCGTTCAATGTGTTTTTAAAACAGCGGATATAATCCTGAAGAAAACGCACGGAAGCATACATAATCAACTGATCCATATCTGCAAAATGTTTATACAATGCAGTACTGCTCAGACCCAGTCCGCTTGTTATTTTCCGGATGCTCAGGCCCTGCAGGCCTTCCCGCTGCATAATCTCATAGGTCCTTTGAATCAGCTCTTTTTTCGTATTTTTTTCTCCCATTTTTTCACCCATATCTGTCCTTTACAGCTGCAAATCCCGTATCTTTTTTAGAAGAATCTCAGTTACCGCAGGGATTCCCCGGATACTGCCGCTTTCATCTTTTTCACATACTCTGCCACCGGTGCCACAGCATTTTCCCCATAGCTGGCGACGATTTTAACAATAGCTGACCCCACAATAGCCCCGTCTGAAATCCGGGCCATTTTGGCCGCCTGTTCCGGTGTGGAGATGCCGAATCCTACGGCACAGGGAACCTGGGTTTCCTCCCGGATCATAGCGGTCATCTCCCCCACATCTGTCTTAATCTCACTTCTGACGCCGGTAACCCCCAGGGAGGAAACACAGTAAATAAAGCCTTTCGCTTCCTTTGCAATCATCCGGATTCTCTCATTAGACGTGGGGGCCACAAGAGAGATCAGATCCACTCCAAAGGCTTCGCATTCCCCAGCAATCTCTTTCTTTTCCTCAAAGGGAAGGTCCGGTACAATCAGTCCGTCGATCCCGCATTCCACGCACCGTTTTAAAAAGCGTTCCTTTCCATACGTATAGATAGGATTGATATAGGTTAAAAACACTATAGGAACCGTAACCTTTTCCCTGGCTCTTTTCACCATATCAAAGAGCCTGTCTGTGGTACATCCCGCTGCCAGAGCTCTCTCATTAGCCTCCTGGATCACAATCCCTTCTGCGATGGGATCGGAAAAGGGAACACCGATCTCAATCAAATCCGCCCCGGCTTCCTCCATGGCAGCCAAAAGCTTTTCTGTCACGTCCAGATTGGGATCTCCTCCTGTCACAAAAGGAATAAATGCTTTTTTATTTTCAAATGCTTTATATATATTACTCATAGATTTCCACTCCTCTGTATCTTGCAATCGCCGCCACATCCTTGTCTCCCCGTCCGGATATATTGATCACGATGATTTTATCTTTCTCCATGGTTGGCGCCAGTTTTCTGGCATAGGCTACAGCGTGTGCGCTTTCTACCGCCGGAATAATTCCTTCTGTTCTTGATAAGTATTCAAAGGCGGCCACAGCCTCTTCGTCGGTTATGGGCACATACCGGGCCCTTCCGGTGCCGGCCAGATGGGCGTGTTCCGGTCCGATGCCGGGGTAATCCAGGCCTGCGGAAATGGAATAAACCGGAGCAATCTGACCGTATTCATCCTGACAGAACAAGGATTTCATCCCATGGAAGATGCCTTCGCTGCCCTTAGCAATCGTAGCCGCGTGTTTTGAAGTATCCACCCCCAGCCCGGCAGCCTCGCACCCAATCAGCTGCACCTCTTTGTGAGGAATAAATTCATAAAACGCACCCATAGCGTTGCTTCCTCCGCCTACACAGGCAATGACTGCATCCGGCAGCCTTCCTTCCCGCTCTGCAATCTGCTCTTTGATTTCTTTCCCAATGATTTTCTGAAAATCTCTTACAATCATGGGAAATGGATGGGGGCCCATCACAGAGCCGAGAACGTAGAGGGTATCGTCCATCCGCCGGGTCCACTCTCTCATGGTTTCATTCACGGCATCCTTCAGGGTCATGGTGCCGCTGGTTACAGCATGCACCTTAGCCCCCAAAAGCTCCATCCGGTACACATTCAGCGCCTGGCGGTCCGTATCCTCCTTTCCCATAAACACTTCACATTCCATACCCATAAGGGCAGCTGCCGTTGCTGTGGCCACACCGTGCTGTCCGGCACCTGTCTCTGCTATCACTCTTGTCTTTCCCATTTTTTTAGCCAGCAGCACCTGCCCTAAGACATTATTGATTTTATGGGATCCAGTATGATTCAGGTCCTCTCTTTTCAGATAAATCTTGGCTCCCCCCAGATCCTTTGTCATTTTCTCTGCATAGTACAGACGGGAAGGTCTCCCCGCATAATTTCTGTATAAATCATCCAGCTCTGCCACAAAGTCCGGATCCTCTTTGTAAGTATTATAAGCCTCCTCCAGCTCATGGACTGCATTCATTAATGTCTCAGGGATATACTGTCCTCCGTATTCCCCGTATCTTCCTTCACTCATATGCCCTTACCCTTTCTATAAATTTCTTTACTTTTTCAAAATCTTTATATCCGTCGGTTTCCACTGCACTGCTTACATCTACGGCATAGGGGGAAGCCGCCGCTATGGCCTCTCCTGCGTTGCTCTCCTGTAATCCCCCGGCCAGAAAAAACGGTTTGTCTATAGGCGGGATCAGATGCCAGTCAAATGTTTTTCCGCTTCCCCCATACATTCCTTTCGTATAGGTGTCCAAAAGGAGATAGTCACAGGGAAGCTCAGCCCCCTCTCGAATCTGCTGTCTGTCTCTAACTCTCAATGCTTTGATTACCGGAACCTCAACCTTTTCTTTCAGCCTCTGTATATATTCTGCACTCTCATCTCCGTGAAGCTGCACCATATCTATGATTTGGCTCTCACAGAGAGTCTCTATCACTTCAGGATATTCATTTACAAATACCCCCACTGCCTGAATCTCAGGGTCCAACGCCTTTTTCAGTTCCAGAGCGCTGTCAATCCCCAGCTGCCTGGGACTTTTGGCAAACACGAACCCCACATACTCGGGCCTGCATGTATTTGCCATTAGAATATCTTCTTTTCTGCGCATTCCGCATACCTTAATTTTTGTCATTCACTCACATCCCCTGAAGCATTCTGAGCATCTGCTTCTTATCTCTGCTTCTCATTAAAGTTTCTCCAATTAGTACACCGTTCACCTTTGCGCTGCGAAGTGCCTGTATATCCTCAGGGGTTTTTATGCCGCTCTCAGCCACAAAAATTTTGTCGGCAGGCGCCATGGAACGCAGCCGTATACTATTGTTAATATCCACGGTAAAATCCTTTAAGTTTCTGTTATTTACACCGATAATTCTGGCGTTGGCCTTTAGTGCGGATTCCATCTCCTTCTCGTCGTGGACCTCCACCAGCGCGGAAAGTCCAAGAGTATCGCACAAGGATATATACTCCGCAATCGTCTCTGTATCCAGAAGGGCACAGATGAGAAGCACCATGGAAGCGCCCAGGACTTTTGCCTCATAAATCTGATAAGGGTCCACTGTGAAATCTTTTCTAAGCACAGGAATGTTTACGTTCTCTGCGATCTCCTTCAGATACTTGTCACTCCCCATAAAATATTTCGGTTCTGTGAGGCAGGAGATCACAGCTGCGCCTGCCCGCTCGTATTCACCAGCGATCTCGAGATAAGGAAATTCTTCTGCAATGATTCCTTTGGAGGGTGATGCCTTTTTCACCTCGCAGATAAAGTGTATCCCCTCTTCCCCCAATATCTGCTCTGCCGGGAACCCCGTATCTCTCCCTTTTTTCAGAGCCTCCTCCCGGATGGTATGGTACGGGATTCTTTCCTTTGCTTTCTGTACCCTCCGGACGGCATGGGCTGCAATTTCTTCCAGTATCATCCTTTCACCTCTTTCGTTGCGGCAACAAACTCGTCTAATTTTGCCAGAGCTTTCTTTTCATCTATCAGGTCTGCGGCCATGGCAATTCCCTCCTTAAGGCTAATGTCATCAATTCCCAGATACAAGCTCATGCCGGCATTCATAAGGATTACATCTCTTTTTGGCCCCCGTTCGGTTCCCTCCAGGATATCCCTGGTAATCCGCGCATTCTCTTTTGGGCTGCCGCCTACCAGCTGAGAAAGCTCACACCGTTTCAGACCAAATTGTTCCGGTGAGATATTGTAGGAGGATATTTCCCCGAACCGAATTTCATATACTGTAGTCTCACCGGTCAGGGTAATCTCATCCAGGCCGTCATCTCCGCATACCACCACGCCTCTGGTCACTCCAAGATTCGACAGCACCTGTGCCAGGGGTTCTGCCAGTTTTCTGTCATACACCCCCAGAAGCTGCATAGTTGCCGCCGCCGGGTTTGATAAAGGTCCAAGAATATTGAATACTGTCCGGGCCCCCAGCTCCTTCCGCACAGGCGCTGCGTATTTCATGGAAGAGTGATAGGTCTGGGCGAACATAAAGCACATATTCGTCTGTTTGAGAACCTTTTCATTTTGCTCCGGGGACAATGCCACCTCAGCGCCGAGATGCTCCAGAACGTCAGCTGCTCCGCTTTTGCTGGATACGCTGCGGTTGCCGTGTTTCGCCACAGGAACTCCTCCGGCGGCGACAACAAAAGCAGAAGTTGTTGATATATTAAAGGTTCCGGCCTCATCGCCTCCCGTCCCCACAATATCTATGACCTCTCTCTCTGGCTTTAGTTTAATTCCCTTTTCACGCATCACAGTTGCAAATGCTGTAATCTCGTCTATGGTCTCCCCCTGCATGCGGAGCGCGGTTAAAAATCCCCCCATCTGGGCCTGGGTGGCTGTACCATCCATCATCTCTTCCATAACGCCTTTTGCCTCTTCATATGTTAAGTCTGAACCGTTTAATACTTTATGAATTGCCTCTTTAATCATGTTATCGTCCTCCTGTTTGTCATCGTTTTATTCTAAATTTAAAAAATTCTCCATTATTCTCCGACCGTTGGGAGTCAGTATCGACTCCGGATGGAACTGCACCCCGTATACCAGATACTTCTGGTGCTGTACTGCCATAATCTCACCATTTTTTGCCCTGCCGATTACTCTCAAACAGTCCGGCATAGTATCCGGGACCGCCACCAGGGAGTGATATCTGGCTACCGCTATCTCTCTGTCCAGTCCCCGGAACAAATAGCTTTCGGTATCTATTGTAATTCTGCTCTGTTTGCCGTGCATCAGTTCTTTTGCATGGCCGATAGCCGCGCCATAGGCTTCGCATATTCCCTGATGGCCCAGACACACCCCCAGAATGGGAATCTTTCCCTGAAGCTTTTTTACTGTCTCTTCACATATCCCCGCATCCCCGGGGTATCCTGGTCCCGGAGAGAGTATAATATGGGATGGCTGCAGCGCTTCGATCTCCTCCACTGTCATAGCATCGTTGCGGATGACCTTAATATGGGGGCAGATACTACCTGCCATCTGTACCAGATTATATGAAAAACTATCATAGTTATCGATCAGCAGTACCATTATTCCAGCACCTCCCCTGCATGTATGATTGCGTTCATCACTGCCGCCGCTTTATTGGCAGATTCCTCATATTCTTTTTCCGGAACACTGTCGGCCACGATGCCGCCGCCTGCCTGAACATATACTTTTCCGTCCTTTTTTACTGCCATACGTATGGCGATGCAGGTATCCAGATTGCCTGTAAAATCCAGATATCCCAATGCTCCTCCGTAAATTCCTCTCGGTTCGCTCTCCAGCTCCTCGATGATTTGACAGGCCCTGATCTTAGGGGCTCCGGAAAGTGTTCCTGCAGGCAGCACTGCTTCTATGGCGCTTAATCCGTCGCATTCCCTGCGTATCTCTCCTTCTACCTGAGAACATATATGCATGATTTTTGAATACTTGTGAATCATTTTATACTGGGTCACCTCAACTGTATCAAACTTAGAGATTCTGCCTAAGTCATTTCTTCCCAGGTCCACCAGCATATTATGCTCTGCCAGCTCCTTTTCATCTTTCAGAAGCTCTTCTTCCAGGTTTCTGTCCTCTTCTTCGGTCTCTCCTCTGGGGCGGGAACCGGCCACAGGGAATGTCGTCAGTCTTCCATTTTCCAGCCTGACCAAAGTCTCCGGGGAGGAGCTCATAATCTCTTCCCCGTCAATATGAAAATAGACCATATATGGAGAAGGATTGGTGGTTCTGAGCACCCGGTAGGGAAGTATCAGGCTGCCCTCATAGGGGCTTGTGAACTGTCTGGAAATCACTGCCTGAAAGATATCCCCATCCACAATATGCTCCTTGGTCTTCTCCACAATCCGGCAGTATTCCTCTTTGCTCACATTGCAGGAGAACTCTATCTTTTCTTTGGGAGCTTCCTGCTCTCCCACCGGCGCGTTGCGTATCAGGCTAATGATATTCTCTATATCCGCCATTGCCTTCCCATAGTTTTCCATCACCTTGTCTGTTTTCATATTCACAACAATGCAGATTTTCTGTTTCAGGTGGTCGTAGGCGATCACCTTATCAAAAAGCATCATATCGTAATCATTAAAATTGCCCTTTTTAATATTCAGGACCGGCTCTGCATACCCCATCATGGAATACGCGAAGTATCCCACGAATCCCCCTGCAAAAGGAGGCATTCCGGACAATCTTGGGGCTCTGTGGGATTTCATCACCTCACGGAGCACTTCCAGCGGATGTTCTGTGGGGATCACCTCTTTCTCCAGGCCCTGCTCTTTTATCACCTGACCATTTTTACAAAAGACACGCATCACAGGATCATATCCCAAAAAGGAGTATCTGCCCCACTTTTCACCGCCCTCTATGCTCTCCAGCAGAAAAAAGCGGTTGCTGATATTTGCCAGTTTTCTAAGTAGTGTAATTGGCGTAATTACATCTGCATAGATTTCCCTGCACACAGGAATTACCTGGTAGTCTTTTGCCAATTCTAAAATTTCTTCACAGCTTGGCTGTATCATAATATGTTCCTCCTTTTTGATTAGATATCCAAAGATCAAAAAAACCTCTGCCCCTTCTGAAACGAAGGGACAGAGGCAAACTCTGCGGTACCACCCAAATTGCCGATCACTAATCGGCCACTCTATCATGCACTGACATACATGCCCTGTTGATAACGGATAAGGCTCCCGTCGGTGTCTACTCTCTTCCAGGAAGATTTCAAGCCGCCCTCGCAAGTCCATTCAATAAAAACTGTTATTGCTGCTATCCCACCACCAGCAGCTCTCTGGAAATAAATATTTTTACCTACTACTCTTGCTCATTGGTTTGTTCTTTGAATTAGTTCTTTAATGTAATACAGTATATGGAATTTTTCTGTGTTTGTCAACCGTTTTTTTTATTCAGATTTGCAAACGGCATCCTGCTTACCGGGATGCCGTTTAATGCTTACCAGAAAAGATATTTGGTAAATTCAGAATTCTCCTGGAAAACCAGGCAGGTATCCTGAAGTCTGTCCTCTGCAATTGCGAAGCCCAGATGTATTGTTTTTGACTCTGAAGGCGCAAAATTCATATAATAAAAATGTTTTCTCTCCTGCAGATAGCTGGACTGATCGAAATAGAAAGGCATCTGATCCGGCTGTATGCCGTACATATCCTGGGATAAAATCCGATAAGTATCGCTGTCCTCTCTGCCGTACGTATACAGCCTGGGGGTTAGACCGATATCTTCAATCGTTTCCTCTGTGGTATTTGTCATCTCCATGGTCACCCAAAGGTATTTCATATTCACAGTGCCCAGATCCTTAGTTTTTGTCTCATTATCCTCCCAGACCACCTCTGTCCTCTGATAGGGAAGAAGGGTTCCGTCTTCGCTGATATACTCTCCAACTGCCTCCGGATCACTGAAGTATTGGGAATCCAGTGAGTCTGTGGGCACTTTATCAAGAATATCCACATCTTTTACCGTATAGGTCAGACTCTCTTGCCCGGCTCCTGCACTCTCCCCTATATCCTGGAAGTTTGCGTACGGCAGGGTGTCTCCTACACGGATGATGTCATCCTGTCCGAATTTCAACTGTTCCTCGATCACCTCCGGATCGTCCTTTACAGGTTTCTGAAAAGCCTGATATGTTTTGTCATCCTCCTGGACAACCTCATATCGGATATTCTCCGCCACCTTGATCACCTCGTCCAGAGGGATTTCATCGGAAGCCATAATCTCGATGACATTTCCCGTCTCTTCATAGAAAAGATAGATTATATGACTGTATTCGGATCCCTTTCTTGTTATTACCGTTGCTTTGACTCCGTTAATCGTAGTATCCTCTGCCTCGCTTGCCCCCGGCACGGTCAAATCACTCTGCCAGTTTGCCGACACAATCGAAATTCCGGTTCCTCCGTACTCCCCATTCAGAGAATATTTGTTATCATCCCACTCCTGATATCCCTGAGGCAGGTAATCTGCATAAATTTTAATGGGGGGAACGTATGTATCGTCTGTCCGTTCCAGATGAATATTCGCCTCTCCCTTATCTTTATCCACGTCTACACTGGCTTGATAGATAGAAATGGCCGCATATACGCTCAGCGATACACTCAGTACCAGCACGGCACAGGCGCAGGCCGCAGCTGTTCTGCTCCATCTTCTCCTGGTTTTTCCCCCGGCTGCTGCCAGAAGGCTCTCTTTCTTTTTCTGATATTCCTGTGAGAATTCATGATCTTCTTCCTGCTGAAGCTGTTCTCTCAGGTACTCTTCCCCCAGATTCTTCAATAATTGCTCCATATTGGGTTTCTGACTCATTTATTTCATCTCCCATCCGTTTTTCTATTAATTTTCTGGCACGCTCCATTCTTTTGGATACTACATCCTCTGATACATTGAGGATTCGTGCCGTTTCCCGGTTGCTGAATCCAAAGTAGCAGCGAAGTTTAATCACTTCCAGATAGATTGGCTGCAGTTCATAGAGAACTCTGCTTAAGAAATCTCTGTCCACAGCCTGCTGCCCGATATCTATAGATATTACCTTCTCCTGGGACAGCGCATCCTCCACGGTACACATCTCGCTGTCTCTGTAATTTTTCCTGTATTGATCAATGGCCGTTGTTTTCAGTATCCGCATAACCAGCCTTTTGGTTTTTCCGCTGTCAGCTTCTGTGATCCTGGGCAGATATTTCATCAGTTTTACAAATGCATCCTGTACGGCGTCCTCTGCCTGCTGCACCTGGTGCAGAACACAATACGCTGTCTTATACATATCCTGCTCATAAAGCCGGTATATGTCTTCCAGGATCTCTCTCTGGTCTGCCTTATTTTTAAGACGCAGACTCATCGATTCCACCTCCCCTTTTTCTTTTTTCGAGCGCTCTTATCTAATATAACGAATGGGGCTTCTGATTACTGACAAAAGAGCAGAGAAAATTACTTTCTCTGCTCCATTTCCTACAAGGTTACTTTTCTGAAGTTCTTTTTGCCTCTTTTTACAACAATGCCATCCCCTTTCAGGGATTCCCCGGGAACCAGATGCTTGATGTCCGTTATCTTCTCTCCGTCCACAGAGACGCCGCCCTGTTCCACTGCACGTCTTCCTTCGGAACGGGAGGGCACTAATCCGGATTTCTGGAGGAGTGAGATAATGTCAATGCTGCCGTCCGTAAGATCCGACTCCTCCAGCTGTGAGGCAGGCATATTCACCGCATTTCCCTTTGAAAACAACGCTCTTGCACCCTCCTGCGCCTTAAGGGCTTCCTCTTCGCCGTGCACAAGATTCGTCAGTTCATATGCCAGAATCTCTTTTGCCTTGTTCAGCTGGCTGCCTTCCCACTTGTCCATCTCGTCAATCTGTTCTATCGGAAGGAAGGTTAGCATACGCAGGCATTTCAGCACATCTGCGTCCCCCACATTTCTCCAGTACTGGTAAAAGTCAAAGGGTGATGTTTTCTTCGGATCCAGCCAAACAGCCCCAGACTGGGTTTTACCCATTTTTTTGCCCTCTGAGTTCAAAAGCAGCGTTATGGTCATGGCATACGCATCTTTTCCCAGCTTTCTTCTGATAAGCTCTGTACCCCCCAGCATATTGCTCCACTGATCGTCCCCGCCGAACTGCATGTTACAGCCGTATTTCTGGAACAGTGCATAAAAATCATAGCTCTGCATGATCATGTAATTAAACTCCAGGAAGCTCAGTCCCTTTTCCATACGCTGCTTGTAGCACTCAGCTGTCAGCATCCGGTTCACACTAAAATGAGGACCTACCTCTCTGAGAAGTTCTATATAATTTAGATCCATCAGCCAGTCCGCATTATTGACCATGAGTGCCTTGCCCTCAGAAAAATCAATAAAACGGCTCATCTGCTCTTTAAAACAGTCACAGTTGTGCTGGATCGTCTCCACCGTCATCATCTGGCGCATATCCGACCGTCCGGAAGGATCACCAATCATGCCCGTTCCTCCTCCGAGCAGGGCAATGGGTTTATTTCCGGCCATCTGCAGGCGCTTCATCAGACATAATGCCATAAAATGCCCTACATGAAGGCTGTCTGCCGTTGGGTCAAACCCAATATAAAAGGTTGCCTTTCCGTTATTGACTAATTCCTTAATCTCCTCTTCATCTGTTACCTGTGCAATGAGGCCTCTTGCCTGCAGTTCTTCATAAACTGTCATTTCTGTTCTCCCTTTCTCTTTTAAACTTATTATTCCATCTTGCAAGTTCTATAAGGATAAGAAAGCAAAAAAACTCCCGTCCTTCCCGTTGCGAAAGGACGGGAGAGATTCCCGTGTTACCACCTTACTTCACAGCCAGTTCACACTGACTGCCTTATCAAGTACAGCATTCGTTGCGATACTTCTGCACGGTAACGTGTGCAATTCCGTCGCAGCCTACCAACACAGTGTGTGCCTTCAGTGCGAAGCTCCAAGATGTATTCAGAATCAGTTTCTGCCTGCACCTCTCATCCGCCGGTTGCTTTCTGTAAGTTCCCCTGATTCCTACTTGTTCTTTTCTCTGCTTTTCTTTATCTTATACTCCGGGGACCGCTTTTTCACGGGTCCTCTTCGTTATGCGACATATGAAATTAAATTCAGTATACAAACAGCATTCCCGTTTGTCAAGTATCAAATACAACAGTAACTGTGGTTCCTTCCTCCAAACTGCTCTTTACCCTAATTTTTCCCCTGTGATTTTCTGTGATTGTCCTGGCAATGGCCAGTCCCAGTCCGTAACCTCCTGCTTTTCTGGATCTGGACTTGTCGGAGCGGTAAAACCGTTCAAATAAATGTTCCAGCTCTTCTTTGGGGATCACGTCCCCGGTGTTTTTTACCTCCAGGTGAATCTTTTCCTGTTTTTTTTCCAGATTTACGGTTATCTTTCCTTTGGGCTTTACGTACTTGCAGGCATTGTCCAAAAGGATGGCAATCAGCTGCTTAATCTGCCCCTCATCTCCAAGGAAGGATATCTCCGGAGAAATATTTTCCTCCAGAAGTACATCCCGCTCAAATGCCAGAGGTTCAAAGGGCAGGATACAGCTCCACAATACATTGCTCAGATCAAAGGCAGCGTATACCACAGGTGTCTGCATGGCATCGGATCTTGCAAGGAAAAGCAGATTGTCCAGGAGCTCCTTCATGCGCCCGGCCTCTGTCTGTGTATTTTCCAGCCATCTTTTTTCTTCCCGGATTGTTCTGTCCTGATGGTTGGAGAGAATGCTGAGGTTGGCCAGAATCACGGTTAGAGGCGTTTTAAGCTCATGGGAAGCATCTGCGATAAACTGCCGCTGCTGCTCCCAGGCTTTCTCCACCGGATTCAGCGCCCAGCGGGACAGAAAAAGGCTGACCACAAAAAAAGCAAGGAAGCCTCCGGCAAATACCAGTGCGCTGGCTGTGAACAGATTTTTCATTCCATTGATTTCTCTGCTGGCATCCACAAAAGCGATGATATTCCCCTGTTCCGTCTTTTTTATCTGATATCTCAGCTGGTAGCTGCGGAGCAGTCCTTTTTCTTCCCCCTGGCTGCGCACAGTTTCTGCAATCTCTATGGCATCCTCCTGGTCAATGTCCACTCCGCTGTCATCAATATTCAGGATATTTCCTTCCCCATCCAGGGCTATCACAAACAGAGCACCCATATTTATGGGGAGCTTTTCCTGTCTGGGCCTCATCTCCATCCTTGGAAGCAGGCTTCCCCTGCCTTCGCTCAGGGCATGATTCAGCGCAATATCACTGTCCATCTGGTATCTTTTGTAATTGGTGAAGCACAGTACACCGAATACAATCAACAGGACCAGAGTAACCAGTGACATATTTATAAGAATAAATTTTTTCCGAAGCTTCTTGATCATGCTTCCGCGGCCTCCAGCCTGTATCCCGCCTTGCGGATTGTGCCTATGGCTGTGCGGGATCCTAAAAAGTTCAGCTTCTTTCTCAGAAACGATATATAGGCTTCCACATTATTATCCTCCACATCCGCCTCCACGCCCCATACCTTTGTGATCAAAGTATCCTTCGATACAATAATTCTGGGATTGGACATTAGTATCTTCAGAATTTCAAATTCTTTATACCCTAAATGTATATTTTTTCCTCCGCACCAGAGGTCATTGGTAGACAGCACCAGCGTAAGGTCCTGAAACTTGAGTTCTTCCATAATTACCTCTCCCATGCGCCTGGTCAGTGCCCGTATCCTGGCCAATAGCTCTTCTTTTACAAAGGGTTTGGTCATATAATCGTCAGCCCCTTTATCAAGGCCCACCACTTTATCCCTCACCTCATCCCTTGCGGTAAGCATCAGGACGGGAACTTCTATTTTTTCTGCCCGAAGCTCCTTTACAATCTGGAATCCATCCAAACCGGGAAGCATCACATCCAGAACCACCACGTCATACTGACCGCTCAGAGCATAGCTCAGCCCGTCCCTCCCGTCATATACCACATCCGCCATATATTTTTCTTCCCGCATTATCTCGCCCAGGGCATCTGCCAGTCTGATCTCATCTTCTACAATTAATACATGCAATTTTTGTTCCCCGCTTTCCAGGTTATTCCACGTCCTATCACTATATTACAAGAATATAGTATCAGGCTGAAAATAGTCTGAAAGCCTTTCATCTGCCCTGCAGTCTGTTCAGTTTATTCTATACCTGCCACTGACGCTGAAGACTTTCTATCTCTTGTTTCAGTTCCTCTTCCCTCTCCCGGAATAAAAGCTTTTTGCTGCAGGCGAAGTATTCCGGACAGCCGTGCCGGCGTATGAAGTCCATCCCCTCACGGTTTTTTGACAGCCCGGTGACAAACAATATCATCTCCTGGTCATCCCCGAAGGTATCCTGCATAAAATCAAAGGCTTTTTTCAGAGCCTTTTGGGTCCGGAGTATTACCTGCTTTCTGCGTTCAGTCTCAAGAGCAAACAATGCACGCAGTTTTTCCACTGCCAGGTCTGCCCGGGTTAGTCTCTCCTCTTTTAAGATTAGCAGATATCCTTCCAGGATACGCAGCACCTTTTCTTCCAGTTCCTCTTCTTTCACAGATATCAGTTCCGCCTGTACCTTTACCTCCAGACTATGTCTCTGCTGTTCCAGAAAGTCTTCCAGAGCTGCTGAGCTGCTGTTGTCCGAAAGCCAGTCCCTGGCGGATAACAACCGCTGATGCAGACGCTTTACCAAAGCTTCTGCTTCTGTATATCTGCCAAAGTACTCACTCAGCTGATCCAGGAGGAGGCCGGCAATTGTCAGCCTTTCATCAAAGGCAGCCGCCTGTCCCATATCTACTTTCCGGGAGTATGCCTCTGCCCCCAGTGTTCCTTCCAGCATCTCTGTAATCTGATAGTCTCCCTGATATTTCTCATACAAATGATAATAGGAGGCAAAATCTCTGGCAATGTCCTCTTTCTGCAGATACTGTACCATTAAATCTTCTGTTACAGGTATATGCAGTTCTTCGTAGCTCTTTATCATTTCCGAAAGATCCTCCCAGCCTCTTGCTGTGACGAAGAATTTGCCCTCTGGGGTATTCTCTACTAGATAAAAGTTGTCTTTCCTGATATTCAGATACGACCGAATGCCCCCGTGTATACGATTTCCGCTGGCATACTCCATCCAGACACTGCAATCTGCCTCTACAAGAATCTTTTTTACACGGTCCAGAGTGACTACGTCAAATTCCCGGACGGACTTATTGTACGCAGGGGGGTTCCCTGCCGCCACAATCACCCAGCCTTGGGGAACCTTATGACTTCCAAAGGTCTTATTCTGCAGAAACTGAAGCATCGTCGGAGCCAGTGTCTCTGAGACGCAGTTAATCTCATCAATAAACAGGATTCCCTCCTGATGCCCGGTGCGTTCTATGCACTCGTATACAGAGGCAATAATCTCACTCATGGTATATTCGGTGACCTGAAAAGACGTGCCCTGATAAATCCTCTCCTCAATCCTCGGAAGTCCTATGGCACTCTGGCGGGTGTGGTGGGTAATGGTGTATGCCACCAGTCCCACGTTGCATTCCTCTGCAATCTGCTCCATAATAGCCGTCTTTCCGATTCCCGGAGGTCCTATTAAAAGTACCGGCCTCTGCCGGCTGCGGGGAAACAGATACTCTCCCCTCTCGTTTTTTCGGGTATATGCCCGTATGGTATTTTTTATCTCCGTCTTTGCCTCTTTAATGTTCATGGGATCCTCCCTCTAAAATCAACTTCGCAGCCCAGGCGGGAAGCATCTGCTGCTTCAGGCTTTCCTCCCGCAAAAATACAAATGCGGCCTCATAGTCCGGTTTCACCCTGGGGTAGATGCCGTCGCCGTCTGTAAAATATATCAGGGCTTTTAGATTTCTGATCTCTTTTTGCTTTTTCAGCTGCTCCACATAGTTAAAAACAGGGCGGAAATCAGTGCCTCCCCGGCCCTGGATCCGAATATGATCCCTATAGTTTTTCCAGGTCTCCCGGCTGGTAACAACGGCCACATCCTGAATATAGCAGTCACACTGTATGATAAATACTTTCATTTTTTGAAAAAAGTTCTCTTTTTCGCTTAAGATTGTATACGTTTCTTCCAGAAATCTCTGTACCATTTCCCTGGAGCAGGAGCCAGAGGTGTCAATGGCTATGACAAGCTCCTCCAGCTTATGTCCCTCTTTGTATTCCAAAGGCTCGATCAGGGGCATATTCCCATAATGCTCCATCCCGTAATGATAAAATATATAGTCAAAGCTCTCGGTATCCAGCTCCACTTCTTCTCTGGGTACTGCAAACCGCTTTAGAAAACTACGGTAGTCATATTTTCCCTTGTGCAGCCGCTCCACGCAGTCAGACCGGTCCCCTT
Organism: Lactonifactor longoviformis DSM 17459; assembly: GCF_900129135.1. GTDB lineage: Bacteria > Bacillota > Clostridia > Lachnospirales > Lachnospiraceae > Lactonifactor > Lactonifactor longoviformis. The sequence continues at coordinate 1,914 of NZ_FQVI01000007.1, read as the reverse complement.
TCCGGCTTCCCGCTCTTTTGCTCATCCCCCGCACATTCTGGCTGGTATAGGCTGTAATTTTCTCCCATTTATGTTTGACTGCTTCCAGTCTGCTGGGATCTGCCTTTTGTATCCAGAAGTGATGGTCATCTCTCATAAACGCTGTTCTCAATGCTTCCGCCGGCCAGGGGAATACCTCTTTCTGAAGCATATGGTAGAGGTTCTCAGCGGAAGCCGGGGTGCCCTGAAGACAGGCCATACAGTCCCGGGCTTCCGGTGCCAGCGGATACACAGCTCCCGCCATCCTTGCTGCCGCCATCTCGACCGCCATATCACAGGCCAGGTTCCACAGCGGGATATCCTTGTCCGGCTCCTCTGTTATATGCAGAAAGAGGCAGTGAAGTACCATATGAAGATATGCTGCCTTCACCCGTACAGGGGACTCCCTGTAGCAATCCATTACATATTCCGGGGAATAGTAGACCGAATCCCCATCCGTACCCCAGCTTCCCGTATCCTTTCCTGCCTGAAACCTCAGTCCTCCCAATGCTGCGGGATACAGAGGAAACCTGGTAAAAAGCTCATTTCTGCAGTTTTCCCATATTTTCAGGCACAGCAACTCTTTTGCCTGTCTAAGCGCCCGCTTCCTGTCTGTCTCCATTTGTCCTCACCTTTTCCGTTTTATCGCACTCCTTTTACTGTTTTCATCAGAAAGGAAATTCCTCATCCTCAAAGGAAGAATTCTGCTCCTTCCAATGGAGCAAAAAAGTCATTGCTCCTATCCTTCCCCTGTCTGCAGCCATGGTAATAAACGAATCTATCAGTTCTGTCTGCAGCCAGCCCAATTTTGCCGTACGGGTCAAAAGCTCCATATTTTCTTCCTCTATCAGCCGCTCCATCATAGGGCGGATTCTGCTTTTCAGATACCTTTCATAACGGTTTCTCAGCTCTTCATCAAAAACCTCCCCTGAAAAGTAGCGTTCTAAAGCAATATCCAGCTTAATCCTCCCCTGTCCCGACTCCAGAAATTTTTGATCCCGGGGATCCATGCGTTCGCCTCCCTCATCAGTTTCTATTCTTAAGCCATTATAACAAAAAATGCGTAAAATTTCTAATTTTGGTAAAAATATAGAGCATAAATATTGAAAGGATGAATTGTCATGTCAATTGATTTTAAAAACAGTGAAACAAAAGAAAACCTCATGCGTGCCTTTGCGGGAGAGAGCCAGGCCAGAAACCGCTATACCTTTGCCGCCTCACAGGCAAAAAAAGAGAAGCTTCCTGTCATTGAGGCCGTGTTCACCTTTACCGCCAATCAGGAAAAAGAGCATGCAGAAATATTTTATAACCACTTACAGGAGCTGGCAGGAGAAACTATAACCGTGGATGGAACCTATCCGGTTGACATTCACAGCAGCGTAGAAAAGCTTCTTAGAGCCGCACAGCATAATGAATATGAAGAACACGATGATGTATACAAAAACTTTGGAGATAAAGCAAAGGAAGAGGGATTTCCCAAAGTAGCTGCCTCCTTCCATATGATTGCAGAGATCGAAAAATTCCATGGGGATCGTTTTGGTAAGTTTGCCGAATGGATGGAGCAGAACAAACTCTTTGTATCCGATGTAGAAACAGGCTGGATGTGCCTCAACTGCGGATACATTTATCACGGAACCGAAGTTCCGAAGGAATGTCCTGTCTGCCATCACGAGAAAGGGTACTTTATTCGTCTGGAACTGGCACCTTTCTAAGGGGCTGTGAAAAAAGTCCCGTAAAAAAAGAACGCTTTCAGGTATACAAACCTGGAGGCGTTCTTCTTTTTGTGGTAAAATTAATCTACTATGAACAATAATACCGAGAAATATTATACCGCAAAACAGGGAAGGCTGCCACTGTTTTTTTCGGATTGTCTGGATCTCTGTGATCCAGTATTAG
>NZ_FQVI01000018.1:42717-95600 GCF_900129135.1 Lactonifactor longoviformis DSM 17459 | reverse complement strand
GCGTTAGCGAAGACATCCTTGCTGACCTGAGAGCAAACTTCGAAGGTGAATGTTCAGAAGTTGGTATGTACCTTGCAATGGCAAGAGTTGCCCATAGAGAAGGATATCCTGAAATCGGTTTATACTGGGAAAAAGCTGCTTATGAAGAGGCAGAGCACGCAGCTAAATTTGCTGAGTTGCTTGGGGAAGTTGTAACAGACAGCACCAAGAAAAACCTTGAAATGAGAGTAGAAGCTGAAAACGGCGCTACTGCCGGTAAGTTTGACCTGGCTAAGCGTGCAAAAGCCGCTAACCTGGATGCTATTCACGATACCGTTCATGAGATGGCCAGAGATGAGGCACGCCACGGCAAAGCTTTCGAAGGCCTGTTAAAGAGATACTTCGGTTAATTTATTCTTTTGACTAATTTGTCTCACAAATTTTATATTCATACAGTATATGCGGGCAGAGGTTGACGGAATCGAAGCCCGCATATATGATATACATAAAGGTGTAGTCATTAACCAAACCAAAGGAGGATTTTACAATGTCTAAATACGCAGGAACTAAAACAGAGCAGAACTTAATGGACGCTTTTGCAGGTGAATCACAGGCTAGAAATAAATATACATACTACGCTTCCGCTGCAAAGAAAGCCGGTTACGAGCAATTAGCTGCTTTATATCTGGAAACAGCAGATCAGGAAAAGGAGCATGCTAAAATGTGGTTTAAAGAATTCCACGGAATTCTGGATCCGGTGGCTAATCTGGAAGACGCAGCCAGCGGTGAGAACTATGAGTGGACTGACATGTATGCACGCATGGCCAGGGAAGCCAGAGAAGAAGGCTTTGAGGAACTGGCACAGAAATTTGAAGGTGTTGCCAGAGTAGAAGCTGCTCACGAAAAACGCTACTTAAAGTTACTGGAGCATATGAAAGCAGAAGAAACCTTCAAAGGAGACGCTCCTTTGGGATGGAAATGCAGAAACTGCGGTTATGTACACGAAGCTGACGAGGCTCCTGAGGTTTGTCCGGTATGTGCCCATCCGAGAGCTTACTTCGAAAGAAAAGCTGAGAACTATTAAGATACATAAAATCCTATCACTTTACGATGAACGCTGCCCTATAAAACTGGGGCGGCGTTTTTTTCGTCAGCGCACCAAATAATGCTTGTAAGGTATATTGGCACACTTTGTGAAAGACCCAATTGTCAGCAATACAGCACTTTTTATTAAGACACACAGGCTCAAGCTTGTTATAATGATAAAAAGGAGGCAAAACGATGGAACAGCAAAACGAGATTGTAAAAAAGGTCTTGAATTATATTGAGGGTAATATTGAGAAAGAGATTAATGTAGATAAAATTGCCAGAAGCGTTGGATATTCAAAATTTTATCTTAATCGGTTATTTTCACAATGTACTGGAATTACCATTTATAAATACCTTCAAAGCCGCAGGCTTACAATAGCTGCGGAAAAATTGATAAAAACGGACGATCCGATCACAAAAATTGCTTATGAAGCTGGATATGAATCTCAACAGGCATTTTCACTTGCTTTTAAGCAATTATATGTATATCCGCCCAAAACTTACAGGAATATCGGGGTGTTTGTACCAAAGCAGAGCAGAATCTCCCTGAGTAAGAATTTCTATAAAACAAAATACAGTCTATTTATCAGTATGTGCAAGGGGACAGCAGCATGAGTATAATTCCATATGTCATTGAACAAACGAGCCGGGGAGAACGCAGCTATGATATTTTTTCACGTTTGCTGTCAGACAGAGTTATATTTCTGGGAGAAGAAGTAAGTGACACCTCTGCCAGTTTAATTGTAGCGCAATTACTCTTTTTGGAAGCCCAAGACCCAGACAAAGATATTCATTTATATATTAACAGTCCGGGAGGTTCTGTAACTGCCGGATTTGCCATTTATGACACCATGAAGTACATTAAGTGTGATGTAGCCACAATATGTATTGGCATGGCAGCAAGTTTTGGTGCATTTTTGTTAGCCGGAGGAACACATGGCAAGCGTATGGCATTGCCCAACTCCGAAATTATGATACACCAGCCAGCTATGCATGGCAGCGGGATACAAGGGCCAGCCAGCGATATAAAAATAATGTCTGATTATATGCAAAAAAGTAAACATAGATTAAACAAAATTTTATCCGAGAATACAGGGCACACGATCGAAGAAATTGAAAAAGATACGGACAGAGATAACTTTATGAGCGCCGAAGAAGCACTAAAATATGGTCTGATAGATTCTGTTATTTCCAGTAGATAGTAAAACAAGGGGCATCGCATTGTATAAAAATGCAGTGCCCTCTCTTTTCTTACCTTGAAGAACCAGTATGAACTATATATAATACTATGCAAGGGCTTATACACAAGAAAGTCCTTAGTATCTTTCTATAAATGGAGGCACCTATGTTCAGAATCGGAGAATTTTCAAAACTTACACAGGTAACTATCCGCATGCTGAGATATTATGATGAAGCAGGACTGTTAAAACCCGCCAGGATTGATCCCCAGACCGGTTACCGTCTGTATTCCATAGAGCAAATACCCATTCTTAATAAAATTATATACCTGAGAGACAGCGGATTCCAGGTGTCTGAGATAGCAAAGGTGCTTGAAAGCTGTGACTGTACAGCAATGATCGAAGAGCTGGACAGGAAATATTCAGAAATAGAGCAATCTATTCTTCTGGAAAAAGAAAAACTCAAGAAAATTCAACTTGCCAAAAAAGAACTTTTAACCGGAAAAAGTGAGATACATTACCATGTTACCGTTAAATCTATTCCCGCTTATCAGGTTCTCTCCCTGCGAAGGATTATTCCAGATTATTATGCCGAAGGAGAGCTGTGGAGTGAATTATCTGCGTTTGCTTTAGAGCAGAGAGTACCTGTAACAGAAGAAACCTTTTCTATATATTACGACGAGGGGTATAAAGAGCAAAATGTTGATGTGGAACTGTGTGCTTTGGTAAAAACACCCGGTAATAGTTGCGGGGAGTTCGCATACCGCATAACAGAACCTGTACCTTCTATGGCCAGTACCATGGTTTACGGACCATTTTCCAACATAGCCGGAGCATACCTGTCTTTTGCCCGGTGGCTGCAGAAGAACAGCGAATACAGAATGGGGAACCCAACCCGCCAAATCGTCCACCGCGGTCCTTGGAATGAGACCTCTCCCCAGAATTATTTGACAGAAATACAGATACCTTTAGAAAAAAACTAACGCCGCGCCGTGCAATTACATATTGCATGGCGTTTTTCCTTGACTCTCACATGGTGTGAGGGTCTAACTTGAGATCGTAAACAATTATTCAAGAAAAACGGAGGTAATTTATGTCAACCTATCAAGTACATTCTATCGGAACCATCTGCAACAATGAAAACGGTACTTTTGTTCAGCTGAATCCCCGGGTAATCCCTGCACTCCAGGCATTAGACGGATTCAGCCACATTAACGTTATCTGGTGGTTCAGCCACTTTGATGACCACGGGGCCCGATCCGTCCTCACCGCAGAACAGCCCTACAAAAATGCTCCGGAAATCATGGGTATCTTTTCCACAAGATCTCCTGTGCGGCCCAATCCCATCGCCCTGTCCACTGCAGAAATTACGCATATCGATTATGAGAAGGGAATCATTCACCTCCCCTACATCGACGCCGACCACAATACACCAGTCCTGGACATAAAGCCGTACACTCCCAGTCTGGATCGGGTAGAAAACCCCAAGGTGCCGCAATGGTGCAGCCATTGGCCAAAAAGTCTGGAGGAATCCGAACAGTTCCCATGGGAAGAAGAGTTTAATTTTTAAGTAAAAGGGACAGGTCTCATCCAATTTGGGACAGGCCGTTCTTAATTTGGGACGTGTTCTTTTTAGAAAGAACACGTCCCTCTTTCTCCTTTATATACTTTGTCTATCAAATAATTTAAATATACCCTTGATTTTTTAAATACGAGGGTGTAATATACTTATATCAACATGTAGTTTTGATAACTACATGTAATGGTTTTTCTTATTTTACCATATATTATTTGTGCAATTATATAGCAATTAAGCAACAGTATTAAAGGAGGAATTATTATGAATTTTAAACCAAAGGAACCTGGAAGTGCCATTACTCATTTTATCGGATGCCTCATGGCTGCTCTTGCCGCCCTGCCTCTGCTTCTGAAAGCAGCCCGTGAACCTGGAAATATACACATGATAGCTATGAGTATTTTTATCTTAAGCATGGTTTTACTGTATGCTGCAAGCACAATCTACCACACAGTGGATGCCTCTGATACTATTAACAGACGGCTCCGGAAAATGGACCATATGATGATCTTTATCCTGATCGCCGGCAGTTATACTCCCATTTGTCTAATTGTTCTGCACGGCAGGACTGGTGCAATGCTCTGTGCAGTAGTATGGGCTGTGGCCATTGCCGGTATTCTGATTAAGGCTTGCTGGATCACCTGTCCCAAATGGTTTTCTTCCGTACTGTACATTGCTATGGGGTGGCTTTGCGTTCTGGCATTCCGCCCAATTATGAACACACTTTCTCCCGCTGCATTTGGCTGGCTTTTGGCTGGCGGGATTATCTATACCGTAGGAGGGATCATCTATGCCCTGAAGCTGCCGATTTTCAATTCTAAACATAAAAATTTTGGGTCACATGAGATTTTCCATCTCTTTGTTATGGGCGGTAGCATATGTCACTTTATTGTTATGTATTTCTTTGTTGTTGGTATGCCTGTATAATAAACTGCGGCGTGTTCTATTTCAGGAACACGCCGTTTTTTTTACTGCTCAGTTTATTGTTCAAGATATCGCACTCCCCTAAGAAGGCACACAAAATTTTACACTCCAATCCCCATTTCCTATATTTACTATCCGCCTTGTACACAAAAAGAGAGGTAAAATCCCTCCGCAAATGATACAATAGTAAATCATATAAAGAATGAGGATCGCAAATGGATTGGAACGACAAGCTTCAAAGGATTATTGATTATACAGAGGATCATCTGCAGCGGAAAGAGGAGCCTGTAGACATGGATGAAATCACGAGAATATCCGGCTGTTCTTACCATTTTTTTCTGAAGGTCTTCTCTTATATGAACGGGATAAGTTATGCCGAATACGTGCGTCACCGCAAACTAACACTGGCCGGATATGATCTGAAAAGCAGCCCTATTAAGGTAGTGGATTTGAGTTATAAATACGGGTATGACTCACCAACATCCTTTACAAAGGCATTTCAGCAGTTTCATGGAATTTCACCCAAAGAGGCAAGAGGCGCATCTGCCAGGCTGCAGGTACTGCCACGAATGCAGGTATATACAAGGAATAAATACTCCTGGAGGATTGAGCATAAGCCATCTTTCCGGCTTATTGGGAAACGGGCCAGTATTTCATGCATAGCAGGATCTCCCCAGACAGAAATACCTGGTTTCTGGAATGAATGCCAGAAAAACGGCATTTATTCCCAGATAATTTCTTTAGATACTGGTAAACCCAAGGGATTATTCGGCATATCAGAAAAGTATGACGAGGCATCAGACCAGCTTTCATACGCAATCATGGCAATTTCGGATTATATCCTGCCGGAAGGATTTTGTGAAATGCAGATACCGGAAACGTCCTGGGCAGTCTTTGACTGCAGGGGGCCGGTCCCCCAGGCAATTCAGGAGGGATGGGATTATTTGCGGAAAGAGTGGCTGGTGAAATATCCCTTTCAGCACGCCTCATGTCCGGAACTGGAGTGGTACAGTGACGGAAATTCTTACAGCAGTGAATATCTCAGTCAAATATGGATACCTATTATAATTAAGGAGGATTAAAAATGGTACATTTAGTATATTGCGATAATACAGGGAAAAAGGGAGAGAAGGTACTGGATAAAATTATAAACGGAACAAAAACCATGGTGGTCAGAGGTGCCGCTGGCAGAAAAATACCCCACAGCAGGGTATTCCCAGGAGAAACTCTCTACTTTATGGAAAAGGGAAGCCTTTTAATCTCAGCCAAAGCAGTTGTCTGTAATGTGGAGAATTATGTAAAGCTCCCAGAAGATGAAATTACTGCTATATTAGAAAAAAACCAGAGTAAGTTAAACCTATCGGAAAAGCAGAAAACCCGCTGGCATAAAAAATGCCTTTGCCTGGTAGAATTTGAATCAGTCCAAAAGATACCGCCTCTTACCTTTGAGCATCAGGGGAATATGGATGATTGGCTGATTCTTGAAAAAATTGACGATGTGGTAGTTGGGACCAGCATCCCATATGATTACAGTAAATCTAAATTTTAATTACAATAATATATTTCTAGCCATTATTGAAAAAGGTACATTTCATATTAAAACAGAATTAGGACGGGCGAGATCTTCTTTGTATAGTACAATAACAAAAAATCCAATCTTTTTAAACTAATAGGTTTTTCACTTAATAAATTGCAAATAATTTTTGTTGTATAAAAGATACGCCGTCCTTGTCTGTGACCCTAAGTATATCTCAGTTGTAAAATAGGCAACTCCATTTCCGCAGTAAACCAAACATGCCCCTTGATTCCGCCATGCTATTTCAATGGCTTCGTCTATTGCAGCCTCTGCCCCACCATCCTCAATATCAATTCCCAGCAAATAACAACTTTTTTCTGCTCCGTATTTAACCAATAAGTCTTTATGATCCGATAGTGGAATCTTCCTTAATGATATTCCTAAGTCCATGTCAAGGTATTTATTATAGTAACAAAGTTCTAGACGGTCCAGGCAACTTCTCCGCTTATCTTCTCGTTTTAATTCATATTTAATTCTCTTTCTAAAGTTTTTTTTAAAAAATAAATTAACTATTAAATCCTCTGTATCCAGTTTCATACTGTTCTCCTCTTAATGACTTTTTTCTGTTATAAGCACTCGATACTCCATAAGCTATATCCTTGTAAATATGGATACAAAAGCTTGGATAACCTTCTATATGCCATCCAAGCTTTTATTTATAAAATTTATGGTGAATTTAGATTATCTCTTTAGAAGTTCTTATATGTCGGTATAGCCCGTATTTTCGGGCTTTCCCGGCATTTTAGATATGGGGAGAAGTTCTTATATACCCTCATAACCTCTTAGGTTTTCCCTCTCAATGGTAGTAAAAGAAGTAGTAAATCCGTCTGCGGCTATGCAATCAGCCGTTCCATTTCAGCCTTTGCGGAAGCGAATGTAGCGTGTGCGTAGTAGTTCAGCGTCATGGTGATGTTAGAGTGTCCCATGATGTACTGTAACGCTTTCGGGTTCATTCCGGCATTAGCTAAGTTGGTACAAAATGTATGGCGTAGGGTGTGGGGTGTCATTACTTTGGGTAAGGCTTCCTCATGGGTCTTGTTGTACTTCTTTGCAAGCCCCCGAAACATGGTAGCATAATTCACATTCGTTTTCGGGCAACCGTCCCGGTTGAGGAAAAGGAAATTGCTGTAACCGTCAATGGTGATCTGCTTCGTTCCTTTGCGGTTCTCCAACACGCGCCCCAACGCTTCATACACTTTTTCACTCATTGGAATTTGCCTGATACCGCTCTGCGTTTTGGGCTTCTCTATGTAGTAGCCTGTTTCTGCGCTCCGTAAAAGCTGGTGGTCTACATTGATTATCCTGTTTTCAAAATCAAGGTCGGTTTCAGTCAATCCGCAGAGTTCGGAAATCCTAAGCCCTGTCCCCAGCAGTATGATAACCTCGTCACGGTATTTCTGATAGACGCTATCACTTTGCATAAAGGATAAAAGGCTTTCTTCCTGTTCTGCTGTGAGGGGTACTTTCGGCTCTGTGTCGTCCTCAATCACTGTGTTTAGCTGGAAGTCAAAGGGGTTCTTCCTTATACAATCGTCCTGTATCGCCGTATAGAACGCGGCTTTTAAGGAACGCTTGTCGTTGCTTATGGTTTTATAGGATATTCCCTTTTCTTTCATGCGCAACGCCCATTCTTTCGCGTCGGACAGCTTCACACTGTCAATGGAGCAGGAACCAAGTTTATCCGCTTCCAGCAGCTTCATCAGCCGTTCGCGCCCCTTTGTGGTGTTATGCCTTACGTTCCCCCGGTGGCGGTTCTGCTTCGCGTAAAGCTCGCAGACGGTCATTTTCTTACCGATTGTGTCTATCCCGTCGTCAAGGTCTTTCTGTATCTCTTTTTCCTTTTCTCTAAGGGATATGTCGTCACGTTTCCCGGCAGGGGTCTTGTCCGTAGGTACTAACTTCCAAGCATAGACAAATTGCACTTTACCAAAAGTATCGGTATATTTGTAAGCATATCTCCCGTCTTTTCTCTGGCTCTCTCCCGAACGCAAAATGCGGTTTTTATTATCACGTCTTTTTTCCGACATTGTTTTTGCTCCTTTCCGTGTCGGAAAGAGCCTTGATATGCCTACATTTATTATAGCATATTCAAGGCTCTTTTTCACTATCTTTTTCGCTAAATCGCGTCCAGTGTGTCAATGATTTTTTCAAACTGTTTCCTCTTGATCTGAATACGGTTGCCGTTCAAGATCACCCAGCCCGCCGTGGGGTTTTCCTCTGCAAGTTTCCGCAGCTTGTTTTCCCCAATGCGGAAATATTTTGACGCTTCCTCAATGGTAAGCGTGTACTTTTCCCAAATAGGCACATCAGCATTGTTCATTCTATAAATCCCCCTTTCAAAAATGGGTAAATGGTTAATGGTGAAAAAGGGGCTGTGATCGGACGGTTAATAGCGTAACCTCACGGGAGTTTCACCCCTGCATGGTTCTCATGCAGCCCTACCCATTGCCTGCGACGCTTTTAACGCTCGGACTGTGGCGGTAAGGGAGTATCATTATATATTCTGCGCTGTCGTCGCCCGCAAGCTGCTAAACTTGCTCCCCGGCGCGGTGCTGGTCGCTCGGCTATCCCGGCGGGGAAAAGAAAACCCCGCCGGGATAGCGTCATGGCGCACCCGTCGTATGGCTCGGCGCAAAAGGGACGTATCCGATCTGCCCTATGCTGCGTCGCCGTTATCTTGCGCCGCTTTCTTTTTCAAGGTTCAAAAAAGTCTGATGTGCCGCACCTACGGAAAGGGGAACATAGGCAGCGGCTTTACATCAAAACTGGAAGTCCAAGACAGCCCGCATCAGCCTTGACCGCAGACGGTCGCGTATGTCCTCGTCAATTCCGAAATATGTATTTCCGCGTTCATCACGGTATTTTCGGACAGACAAAGCGGCAATCTGTGCGTCGTAGTTCTGTAACACAATTTTCATTGCGTCCGGGTCGCCTTTGGTTGCGGCAACAATTACCGGGTAAGGTAACAAGCCGCGCTCGTCAAAATCGCTGTCAAATTTCTTCGTCGTCATAAGCGCGTTCCTCCAAATAGCGTTTTAGCAGTTCAAAAGAGCTTGTCCTGCGATACTGTACTGTGCTTCTTGAAATATTGAGGAGCTTTGCAATATCGTTATCAGTCATACCCTCAAAATAGTACAGCAGGACGGCGTTACGTTTTTCTTCCGGCAAAGTGCGGAGTGCTTCGGCTAACAGCTTCGGCGTAATTCTTTTACCCGCCACGCAGATAGAATTGTCAGTGTATTCCTTGACAAAATAGCGGTCAACGGTATAAAGCTGGCTTTCTTCCTGCGGGGAAAGGCTGGATAACGTAACTTCACGCAGTTGGTGTCGTCTTACGTCGCGGTGGGCGTTGCTGGCTTCACACTTAATGGCTTTCTTGCAAAAGCTATTAAAAGCGCAGCGGATTTCCCATTCGGTACGATTAGGCTCATTCATGTTCTCACCTCCTTTCGCAGCCGCGAAAGCGGGTGATTTTTTATGACTTCCCCTTTCAGTACCCACACCACCGCTTTTTGAGAGTTGCCAAATGAAAACGGCAAACTTTTTTGTCGAAATTTTCAAAAAGTGCGTCTTAAAAAGCGCAAAAAAAACCGACTGCATAATGCAATCGGGTAAAGAGGAATTATTAACGCTTATATTGTGATGTGTGAAGGTAAAACCGTAGGCAAAAATGTTTTCTACGCTGGAGAAGATTTTTTTAATTGTTCACCATAAGGCGATAGCCATAAAAGCATAAAAAAGAACATGGCGATATTTCTCCAATACCGCCATATCCTCAAAAAAGGTAACTTTAATAAGCTCCATTACTTGAAAAGAAAACAGCGGCATAATTTTCTTATGAAATGGTTGTTTTCCTTTTCAGTTGAAGCATAGAAAAAAGCATTGCTGCGATAGCTGCGCAAATATGACTAATCAATACAGCTATCCATATCCCGTTAAGCCTAAGTCCTAAATATGAAAAAAGATAAGCTAAAGGCATACGGACAATAATGTAATAAAAAATCATTAGGAGCATACTTTTAGAGGGCTGCCCCAAACCGTTTAGCATACCGAGGAAGCAATTTGTTATGGTGTTCAATATGTAACCTATCCCCACGATCAGAAAATAACCGCTTACGATTGACGCTACATCAGAACTTCTTACAAATAGCATGGAAAGGTATTTTGAGCTGGAAACGATAATTGCAGAGAGCAGAAACAGAAATAGACTGCCATATTTCAAAGCACATTTCAGATAGTCTTTTACCCTGTCCGTCCTCTTTCCACCTACACATTGCCCGATAATTGTTGTTAGAACCATATTTAATGCCATTGCCGGATAAAATAATATGGTTTCCAGTTTTCCAGTAATTCCATAAGCCGCTATTGCTGTGATACTGTAAGAGCTGATAAGGGCAGTTAAAAAAGTAGTGCTGATTGCGGGTATGCTTTGCTGGACTATTGCCGGGACAGCCTTTTGTATAAGCGGTAAAATGAAAGCCTTGTCAAACAGGTTAAGCCGCATATTAAACAGTCTTTTTTTCTTGAGATAGCAAATCATAAATGCCAAGCAAATACTTTGTGAAATTAAGGTCGCTATTGCAGCACCATGAAAACCAAAAAAATGAATAAAAATAGGGTCAAGAACCGCATTGAGTATCGTTGATACCAGCATGGAAATCATTTGAAACATTGCATTTCCAAAACTTCTCAGGACAGCAGTAAAATATAAGAATAAGTAAACAGCTAAATATCCCAAAAGATAAATTGATAAATAGTTATATGCCATTTCATAGGTTTCAGTAGGGGTATTCATAATTTGCAAAATAGCTGGCAGGGATAATTCAAAAATAGCTGTCAAAATCAAAGAAAAAATAATTGCAACAGCAAACGAGGTAGCAATCAGACTTTCAATCTTTTTATTATCTTTGGAGCCGATTGCTTGTGATAGCAGTATAGAAATACCGTTTGTTGCCCCCATAGCAACAGAGGTTAAAAGCAGGATTAGCGGAGTTGAATTTGTGAGTGCCGCATAAGCTGTTTCCCCTAAAAGGTTTCCAATCCATAAACTGTCTACAAGGTTATAAGCCATATTAAGAAACATAGCCGCAATCATTGGCAAAACCATTGCCATTAAACACTTTTTTGTATTTCCATTGATAAAATCAATTTTTCTTGTCATTGTTAAGTCCTTTCTAATGAATGAATATCATTCATTTATATACTATTTTTTTGGCTGCCGATAAGGGCAGCCATAGATTTACAGCAGTTACCAAATAAAAGGAATTAGTCGCCATGTATGCGCACAATAATTATCAAAGTCGTTTCCGAAGCGTAGCCGCAAGGCTCTTTCCTCAATTTGTATTCTTATTCCGTAACATACAAAGCAAATAATCAAAACTAATACTGGGGCTATTGCAGAACGAAAACAAAACGCTGTTCCTAACAGGCAAAGGATAGTTCCGACATAAGCCGGGTTGCGGATATAACGGTAAATTCCTGTTGTTACCAAGCCCTGTGTTGAATTTGTTTTCACTGATAATGTAAAAGAGTGTTTTAATGTCCAAACTGCCCATGATCGCAATGTAGTTCCAAGTACCAGCAAAAACAAACCTAAATAGAAAAAGCAATGTGGGATAAGTATTTCTCCTATCAGTTCTGTTATATAGCCACATCTAAAAAATGTGCTTATTGAAAAGCTGCTCCAACAAGCAAAAATTACAAGAAGTAAAGTTCCGCAATCCTTGTTGGATATTTGAGGTTTCTTTATCCAGCCTTTGAAGTTATATAACCATATAACTATTTCTGCTATCATCATATAGGATATAGCATATATAAAATGATAATACTCTTGCATATTTACAAAACAGGTAGGGTCATTCATAAAATCTCCTTTCTTGAATGAGCTTCATTCATTTAGATGTTTTTGAAATTCCCCTACTAAATAGCAGGGGATAATTTCAAAGTCTTAGAGCATAAATGAGAAAAGTGCGAATATTCTTCGCTTTTTCTTCTGTACTGGATTTCGTGTCTAATAAAATCCCAAGTTGCCCGTACACGCAGAATTTAGCAGCGGCTTGAATATTATCAAGTTGAATTTCGCCGTTTTCCTGTGCCTTTTCCAGTAAATAGGTGACAGGTTTTAGGAGCTTTTCGCAGACTTTCAATGCAAGCTGATCGTGAAACTTTTTGTTCTCTACAACATGAAGCACGTTGTAATAGTCTGTCCCCTCCGTTTCTACCATAATAGGCATAGTTTCAATAATTTCTTTTAAGGTCAGTTTTTCATTGCCTTTTGAAATAGTAAATTTACTTACTATCTCGTCTGCGTACTGTTCTATTGCACAGTCAAAAAGGGCTTCCTTTGAGGGAAAATAACGATAACATAGCCCTTGCGCTACGCCAATCTCTTTTGCAATATCGGCAATGGACGTTTTTTCATATCCCTTTTCATAAAATAGTCGCATAGCAGTATCTAATATTTCCTGCTTCCGTTCCTCTGGCTCTTTCGTAATACGCATGACACACCTCCTTTCCCTATCATAGCATAGCAATGTAAAAAATCAATGAGTGAATACCAGTCAATATTACGGTATTATTTTGTTCCGCAAGCCATACAAGCCGTATTTCCTACACGCTCCCATGTAACATTTGAAAAGTGCCTTGAAAGCAATTTGCAAATTTCACTTTCAGAGTAAATCTTTACGTCCCCCTCTTTACTATACTTCATATAGAAATTCATAATAGCTCGCCCGATTGTGGGTTGCCAACAATCGCACAAAATAAAAGTTCCATTAGGCTTTAACACTCTATCAATTTCTGATAAGACTCTTTCCGGCGCAGGATAATGGTGAAAAGAGTCATTGCAATACACAACATCAAAGAAACAGTCGGAAAAAGGGAGTTGTTCGCTATCACCTAAAATGAGCGTTGCCCTGTTTTCTAATTTCTTCTGTGCAATTTCTAACATCTTTTCAGATAAATCAAGCCCATACAGTATTTTGCTATTGTCTTGCTGCAATATGAGCTTCATTACTTCCCCGGTTCCGCACCCTAAATCTAATGCCGTTTGATAAGATATGCTTTTCAGCCTATTGATGATAACAGGATATAATGTGCGGGCGTGCTGCCCTTTTATATCGCAGTCATAGGTTGGAGCTTGTTGGTTAAAGGCTATTTTTGATTTTTGCTTTGCGCTATTCATATATACAGCCTCCTTTCAGAGAAAATTATAGCACCGCCTTTCCGAAAAGTCAATGAATGATATTCACTCATTGATATAGTGCTATATTTAGGTAAATTCTTTGCTATGTACACTCATTTCAATACAAGAATAGGAGTTGTAAACTCATATAGGGTGATGTCTGAATGAAAAGAGAAGTCGAATTTGTGTACGATTTCAAGGCTTTCGGGCAAGCCATAAAGAAAGCACGCAGAGCAGCGGGATATTCCCGTAAGAAATTGGGGCATGAGCTGAATTTAGCTCCCCGTTACCTTGTTTCCATAGAAAATGAGGGGCAACACCCAAGTCTGCAAGTGCTGTATGAGCTTTGCACCTTTTTTGACATTTCGGTAGATCAGTTCTTTTTCCCGGATAAGGTCGCAAGTAAGTCCACGCAGCGCAGACAGCTTGAAACGCTGCTTGACGGTATAAGTGATACGGGATTGCAGATTATTACCGCAACGGCAAAAGAGATTAAGAAAGTCGAAACAGGGGACGAATAAACGTCCAGCGCACAACTGAATACGGTTTGAGAAGCGTTGTAGTCTTTTGAAGATTGCAGCGTTTTTCTTTTGTAGAAGTTTGGCAAAACCGTTTTTTGGGTGTTGTAGGTAGTAGGAGAAACTTTCGTAGCAAGCATAGGAAAAGAGTACCCTTTTCCGTATTTCTGCCCGCCCTGTCGGTCAGAAATTGCTTGTTGGGAAGTGTCCCAAACCCTCTATGAGAACGGAAAGGAGCGAAAACCCATGAACGGACGGAAAAGGACGGTACAAGTCAAATTCTATGTGACAGAGGAAGAACGGAAATTGATTGAGGAAAAAATGAAGCTCGTCCCTACAAACAACATGGCGGCATATCTGCGCAAGATCGCCATTGATGGGTACATTATCCAAGTAGACCACACGGACATAAAGGCAATGACAGCGGAGATACAGAAAATCGGGGTGAATGTCAATCAGATTGCACGTCGCGTAAACGCGACGGGAAACGCCTACAAAGAGGATATAGAGGAAATTAAGGGGGTGCTTGCGGAAATATGGCGGTTACAAAGATTAAGCTTGTTAAAAGCACTCTAAGCAAAGCCCTTGACTATATCGAAAACCCGGACAAGACGGACAATCAAATGCTCATATCCTCTTTCGGGTGCAGCTATGAAACGGCAGATATTGAGTTTGGCTATACCCTCTCGCAAGCGCGGGATAAGGGCAACAACTTAGCCTTTCATTTGATACAGTCCTTTGCGCCGGGGGAAGTGGACTATCAGAAAGCCCATGAGATCGGGCGGCAGCTTGCCGACGCGGTAACAAAGGGGCAGCATGAATATGTACTCACGACACACATTGACAAGGAGCATATCCATAATCACATTATTTTCTGTGCGGTCAACTTCGTAGATCATCATAAATACGTTTCCAATAAGCGGACGTATTACGGCATACGGAACATGAGTGACAAGCTGTGCCGGGACAACGGGCTTTCCGTCGTCGTCCCCGGTAAGGGCAGCAAAGGAAAAAGCTATGCGGAGTACCAAGCGGAGAAAACCGGGACAAGCTGGAAAGGCAAGCTAAAGATCGCCGTGGACGCGCTCATTCCCCAAGTGTCCAGTTTTGAGGAATTATTGCAGCGGTTACAGGCGGCGGGCTATGAGATCAAGCCGGGAAAATATGTGTCATGCCGCGCACCGGGGCAGGAACGGTTTACCCGCCTAAAAACCCTCGGCGCAGATTATACAGAGGAAGCCATAAAAGAACGGATAGCGGGCAAGCGCACCCGTGCCGCCAAAGCTCCAAAGGCAGAACGCAAAGGCGTTAATCTTCTCATTGACATTGAAAACAGTATCAAGGCGCAGCAGAGCCGGGGCTATGAACAGTGGGCGAAAATCCACAATCTGAAACAGGCGGCAAAGACTATGAATTTCCTTACGGAAAATAAGATTGAGCAGTACGCCGATCTGCTATCCCGGATAGAGGAAATCACCACGGCAAGCGAACAGGCAGGGGACAGCCTAAAGGAAGTGGAAAAGCGGCTATCAGATATGGCATTGCTCATTAAGAACGTCACTACCTACCAAAAGACAAAGCCCCTCTATGAAGCCTATCGTAAAGCCCGGAACAAGGAGAAGTACCGGGCAGAGCATGAACGGGGGATTATCCTCCATGAAGCGGCGGCAAAGGCATTAAAGGCGGCGCAGATTGGCGGTAAGCTCCCCAGCGTCCCCGCCCTCCAAGCAGAGTATGAAAAGCTACAAGAGCAGAAAGAAAGCCTTTACGCCGACTATGGCAAGCTGAAAAAACAGGTACAGGAGTATGATGTTATCAAGCGAAACATAGACAGCATTTTACAGGTAGAGAAGCAGCCGGAACGGGAAAAGCAGACAGAGCGCGGATAATTCGTATTGGTAGACTTATTCTTCCCAAAATGCTATAATCAATTTTGCGCTAAATATAAAAGTAGCAAATTGAATTATAATATTACTGAATTTGGGGTGAAAATATGACAGAGAAAGAATTTCACGGGCTTCTTGTTGAAATGATAAAGAGGGGGAACAATCCAAACAAAAGGAAAATCCTTGAAATTTTAGAGCGTGCAACCTTATCATGTGATAAAACAAATATATTTACGCAACGCAAATGGAACCATTTTCAAGAGTATATTTATATTACAGTTGCGCCAAGTGATTTAATGGAGTTAATGAACTATAAAAAATACATTGAGCAGATTATTGAACAAATCTACCCGGTTAATGATGATTATGAATATGAGTTGTTCGGAGTAGAAATCAAGCCCGGACGTGTAGTGCCTAACGAACTGGTTAGTCAGGAAATTTATTTTGAAGATATTCAGCAACAGATTATAGATGAATTAGAAAATGCAAAATATCTAATATGGGTTTCTATGGCATGGTTCACCAATAAAAAACTCTTTGATGTATTAGTAGCGAAAAAGAAACAGGGGGTCAATGTACAAGTAGTTATAGACGATAATGATAAAAATAGGAAAGCCCCTTTTTCATTAGAAAGTGAGTTTGAAACATACAGAATAAATATTCAATCATATTACAAAAATATTATGCACGATAAATTTTGTATAATTGATTTAGCAACTACAATTCATGGTACATTTAATTGGACTAATGCTGCTAATTACAATAAAGAAACTATCAGTGTTGATAAAAATACGGCTACTGCAAAAACTTTTGCAAATGAATTTATAAAGCTAAAGACACGGGTTTACGGATAGAATAGTAGGAATTTTTATTCTCTGATCTGTACTCATAAAAGAACCGGGACGCGGCAGCTATCACATAGCCACCGCGCCCCGGTTTTTTATGGGTGCAGAGATTGGATTGTTACGCAATAGGACGGCATTTTTGGGGGTAAAGGTATAAATCCCTTGCTGTTTCATTTTCCCGCCCGGAAAGCCGCATAAATCAAGGCTTATTTCGCCCCTATCGCGTCACATTCGCCCGCATTTTCCTCATGCGCTCGGCGGTCTGTCTGCGGGTGATACGCTTCCGGCAGTCCGGGCAGTAAATCGCCCGGTTGGAGCTGGACGCAAAGGACGCACCGCACACGCTACACCGCCGCATATCCTCCGCATGGTAAAGCTCTGCGTACAATTCCGTATCTGCGGGCAGTACGGCGATACGGAACCATTTACAGAGCAGGGAATAAGAAATAAGCTGCGGGCATACGCAATAGTCCCCGTCGTCAAGCAAGATACAGTTTCCGCTATCATAATTGCAGCACGTCCGGCGTACAAGGGCATTGACTTTCCGGCTTTGGGGCGGCGTGAGCCGCTTGATCTCGTTCATACCTCGTCGGCGGGGTAAACGGCAAGCCCCGCAAACTCCGCTTCTGTCATGCACCCCACTTTGGCAAGGGTGCGGGCGGCAAAGTCCCGCATTTCCCCGTCCATAAAGGGCAGCGCGGCGTTCATAGCCACCACAAGCCCCTCCTTGCTGCCTGTCATGTAGATACTCAAAAGGTTGGTTTCCTCTACTGTGAAATTGTTATATTTGTTCATGCTCATACCTCCAATCCGTGATCTTTCTTTTTTGCCGCCGTTTTCTTCGGGGCGGTTCTCTTTTTATCCTGTGCAAGCTGCGCCCGGACAGAGGGGCGGGGCTTCCTTATCTGCCTGTCCCGGTTCTCGTCCTTTCCGATCAGCGCGTATGTGCCGTGCCTGTCCTTGATCTGCGAAAAGGAAAGTGTCTTATAGGGCAGCATAGAAAAAAGGCGGTCGGTGTCCTTTGTGGTAGCAATCTGCGTAAAGTAGGGGGACAGTTCCACCATGAAATGAGATTTATCCGGGCTGTTCGGGTCGCTTAACTCTTTCATTTTCCCTACAATGCGCCGTGCTTCCGTTTCGATCAGCCCGTCGCGCAATGCTGCGGTATGCGTTTCCAAGTCCCCCGGAACCGCCGATTGCTCCCGGCTGCGCCTTTCCTCCCGTAACAGGGATTGCAGGGCTTCCGGGTCATTGGGGATTGCTTCAAAGCGTTCAAACTTCCCAAGCTGCGGGTTGGGGGAAGCGTCAAAGGGTCGCGCCGCTGGCTGCTCCCGTTCCCCATGCTCATAGATAAGCATATAGTTATCAGCGGGTAATGCCTGTTCGGTGACGTGCTTATAATGCTGCTGGTAGTCCAGCTCATAGAGATTGCCCGTGATCTTCCCGTCCTGTATGCCTGTAAGCTCCACGGCATAGGCAAGTACCCTGTCGCGGGTCTGTTCCCCGTAAAACTTCCATGTGTTGTGTTCCCGCGTGTCTTTCAGAAAAGCGTCGCGCTCCTTAATACAGCACGTCCCGGACGGGCGGGAAAACCACAAAAGCCTTTTATCCCCGGCATTAGGGCTTTCTGCCGCCCGCTTTATAATCTCTTTGTCAATGTCAAAATCACTCTGATAAAAAGCGGTGTTCTGCTTCATGATCGCTTCAAGGGAAGCGGTCACGTCCACGTTTTCAAATTTATTCAGTTTCCCCATAATCAGCTCCTTTCCAAGTCCTGTGACTTATTCCTTGCCTGTTTCTTCTGCGCCGCCCGTTCCTTGTCGGCTTTGAGCTGCGCCCGGATAGAGGGCTTCTTTTCAGCCTTTTTCCCCGGCTTCTTTTCCTTTCCCTGCTCCTTATCCGCTTTCAGTGCTGCGGCATATTCGGCAAGGGAGATCTGTTCGCCGCTTCTCGCCTTTGCTTCCAGCTCGTCAGCGGTAGGCGTGGGGGTGTTGTTGATGATACCGTCAAAATTGTTGTCGTTCTGCTCGATAGCGTCCTCGACGTGCTTTAAGGGGTTCGCCTTTTCCGGCTGCTCTGCGGCGACTGCAAACGCCTGTGTCCCGTTCCCCATAATGAGATACTTCCCGTCCTCCGACGTATGGTGAAGCCCGTACCCGGCTTCTTTCATCTGCTCGGCGGTCATATCGGTTACAGAAAAGCTCCCCCGTGGCGTTCTGATCTGCTCCCCGGTCATGCGGGTGTCGGGGGTAAGCTGCGGTGTCTGCTCCTGCAAAAACTCCGGCACTTCCTTATAGCCGAAACTGTCAACATAATGCGCCGTGTCCTCCCCGTTCTGATGAAGCACCACTATATCCGATACGGAAAGGCTGTGTCCCTTAAAATCTTTGGGATGGTCGATATTAAAGCGGGTATAAATATCTTCAAGGGAAGTCCCCGGCGTAAACTCTGCGGTATAGATCAGATTATAATTCGCCGCTTCCACGGAAAGCCCCGCCGCCTGTAAGCGGTCGTATGGCTCAAAATGGTAGTCCCGCATACCGTCCCCGTCCTTTAGCTGGTAAATGGAAAAGGTGTCTTTGTCCGGCTCTTTTTTGTCGGCGGTCTGCTCCGGCGCGTCCTGCCCCGGCTCGGCGGCGGTCTGCGCTTCCTGTGCCTTTGCATAAAGGTCTTTCACGTCGCCCTGTGTCAGCTCCCCGGTTTCCAGCTTCCCCAAAAGCTCCCGGCACTTCTCCGGGGTTCCCGTGTAAAGAATGTCCCCCAGCTTTGCCATGCCGTTATCCTGTGCCACATATTCCTGCAAGAGATAGCTGTTTTCCGGGCTATCGCTGTATGGGTTCTGCCGCACCTTGTAAAAGGTTTCCGGCGTGGAAGCGTCCCCCGGTTCCGCGCCCTGTGTTTCCTCCTGCGGCTGCTCCGGGGCGGCGGCTTTTTCTGCGGCGGCTTCCTGCCTTGCCCGTTTCTGTAACTCGGTGGGGCGTTCCCCGGTAAGGGGCTGTATGCACTTGATACAATCGGCGGCATAGATCGCATTGTCGTTTAACTGCCGCTGCCATGCTTCCGTGCTGGGCGCATAGCGGAAGCCGTTCCCTTTCAGTTCCTCCCGGATTTCCTTATCCGGCTTTTCATCAAAGAAAATCTGCAAGCGGTTATCCGCTGTATTGGCTTCCACACGTCCCCCGTCAAATTCCCAGCCCACATATCCAAGCTCTTTCCTCCGGGTAAGGGCGGTAATGCGGTTTTTTAATCTGCGGATTTCCGCGTTGTTGTTGGATAGCTGGTAGCTCTCAAAGGGTTTCGGGTTCGCCCGGTAGCTGCCGGACATGGACATTTTCAGCTTTTCGATCTGTTCCGGGGATAAGTGGGGGCAGCCGTCAAGGGTCTTATGCTTGCGGTAATAGGCGTTGACCGCTTTCATGGTTTCCTGTGCCTGTTCCAGCTTTGCAAGTTTGCTTTCCAGCTTAGAAACGGCGTTGGGGTCGTCGGCACTGATACCGCCCATGCCGGTACTGCGGATTTTATCAAGCAAGCCCTGTATCTCCCGGTATTCCTCCATGTTCTTATCTGCGGCGGCGTTCTGCTTCTCCTTTTTGCGTACAGGGAAGTTGCTTCCCCCGGCGATCATGATCGACGGGACGCGGGCGGTGATCTCATAGCCTTTATTCATGTTCGCCGCCAGCTTCCGGGCGTAAGCGTCAAGCAGCCCGTCAATCTTTTCATGGAAAGAGGGGTCAACACGCTTTTTCTGCCTTGCGGCAATCTCGGCGGCTTCGTCTACATAGTGGCGGTATTCTGCCGTTGCGCTTCCGGGCTTGTAATCGGAAAAGCTGATCGCTTCCTTTGCGCGGCGGGCGGCGTTCTCGTTGATCGGGTAGTATGTAACTGTTGTTTCCGTCGGCTCCGGGGTGGAAGTCTGCGCTGCTTTTCCGGCGGGCGGCTCTGCCTGTTCCGGCGTGTCTGCTTTTTCAGAAACAGGGCTTTCCGGCTCCTGCGGCTTTTCCTGTGCTTCGGGTTCTCCCGGCTCCTGCGGTTCGGCGGTCTGTGCGGTTTCCTGCTCCGGCGCGGCGTAAGGCTCGTACCCGTTGGCGGCGTATTCTTCAACCGTCATTCCCGCGTCTGCCGCTTCCTGTGCGATTTCCTCCTTGACGTGTTCCTTGTAGGCTTCCAGCTCCACGTCAAAATCCCTAAGCTGGGGGACGGGCGGCAAGTTATATTCGCCTTGATTGACAAGCCCCCGGCACTCGGCAACATAGGCTTGTATGGCGGTATGGTAGGCGGTTTCCGTAGGTGTCAGATCGTCCCCAGCTTGCAGGGCTTCCCCGGCGATACGTTCCATTTCGGATAAATTACAATGCAGTTTCAGATAGGGGATAAACTCATTCAGCAGCATTGCTCGGTGTTCCTTGTCGGCTTCCAGTGCTTCCCTGCCCTCGTTGCGCAAAAGGTAATTTTCCCATTCTTTATCGTTCAGATAATAGGTATGGTACTGTTCGATATGCTCCACAAGGGAACCGTCCCCGTCGCCCAAGTCCTGTCGCCCCTCGTAGTGGTCGGCTGTCCCGTTCATCACATAATCAATACGGAAAGCGGTCTTGTCGTAACCGGGGCTTGCAAGGTTCGCTTCGTCCAATTCTGCGATAAGGGTATTTGCACGGGACAGGGGGATTGTTTCGCCCTCCCGTAGCTGGCTGCTCTCGCTCCAAAGGATTGTGACGGTCGGCTCTGCGGCAAGGTCGGGTGTCGGCTCTTTTTCCGCTTCCTGTGCTTTTGCGGCTTCCCGTTCTTTTTGCAGCTCCGCAAAGTGTCCGTCAATGCTGTTGATGATCTCGGCGGCGGTGGCGCGGATTGTTTCAAGGGAACTTTTCAGCTCCGCAAGCTCCCGCCCGCTGCTCCACCCGGCGACGTACCCAAAGGAATAGTCGGACGTGTCAAGCCCGTAGTGCTGGCATACCGTATAAGCGACACTTTCCGCCTGAACCTCACGGGTGCGTCGGTCGGGTCTGTCCGGCTGTTCCTCCTGCGGGGCGTTTAAGTCAATGTCGTGCAGCTTCGCATGGGCGATCTCATGGATAGCGGTCTTTAGGTTCTGAAGCTCGCTCATTCCCTCGTCTATGGCAATGCGTTTTTCCTCCAAGTGGTAGTAGCCGTGTGCTGTCCCCTCGATCTTCTCAAAGCCCATAGGCACGGGAGAGGTCTTTTCCAGTGCGGCGAAAAAATCCTCGTATTTTTCCACGTCCCCGGTCAGCTCGTTTGCGGAAAGGCTGGGAAGCTCCCGCCCCTCGGTCTGCGACACGTCAAAAACGGCGACGACTTTATAGGCGGGGATTTGGATTTCCTTTGTTTCCGTGACGGGCTTCCCGTCTTTGCCGATCACCGTCTTTCCCGTCTGCGGGTCTTTCTTCTCTACCTCCTGCCGGATTTTATACGGCGACGGGGCAAGTATGCGTATGCCTTTTTCCCCGCGCATTACGTTCCGTCCAAAGTTATTTTTCCATGCGTTAAATCCGGCGATAAGGGAAGCGTCGGGCTTCTGCATGGCGATCAGCAGCGTATTGTTGAAGCTGTAATTATGGAACTTTGACATGACTTGCAGATATTCCTTGTAGCGTTCGCTGTCAAACAATTCCGTGATACCCTGCTCCAAGCGGTCTGTGATCTCTTTCAGCTTTTCAGCGGGCTTGTCGGCGGTGAGAATGATCGGGTTGACCGGGCGCGGCGGTGGCGGGGAACCTGTCGGCGTTCCCGGCTGGGGTTCCTCCTGCTCCGGCGCGGCTTCGTCCTTTTCCAGCTTATCCGGGGCGGGACGTTCCGGCTCCGGGAAACTCATTACCTTGTATTCCTTTGGTATGTCGCTTTCGCGCCCGTTGTACCACTGTGAAAAAGTGTTGCCGTTGTTGTAGATATAGCCCTGCTCGGTAAACTGTCCCCGGTCTTTCTTTACAGCGTCCCGCCCGTATTCCTCGTACTTGAAATACTTCTTTGCTTCTTCGGGCAGCTCCAATTCGTCCAGCTCGTCAATGAGGTAATAGCCATAGTCGGCTTCGGTTCGGACAGTGGGGTATATCCAGTAACAGTCAAGGTTTTGCGCAAGGTTGATAAGGTCTTTCATGCTCCCGGCGTGTTCCCCCAGCGTTACCGCCGCCGTGAATTTATCCCGGTCGCCGTCGCCCTGCATTTCCAAGAGCTTCCCCAAATAATTCAGCTCGTCAATGGTGCTGCCCTGTACCACGGAAAGCGGCACGTCAAAAGGGTAGGCTTCTGTATTGGAAAAGCCATTGATGAAAAAATCCTGCGGGTTATCCGCTGTAATGCCGACGCTTTTCATAGCCGCGTGAAGCTGTGACCTGGTAGTCGGCATGGAAAGCCATTCGCCGCCCGGCTGCCCGGTTTCAAAGCGGTTGCGGCTGTCAATTAAAACTGAAAATGTTTCGCTCATTCGTTTTCTCCTTTCTTTTACGGCAGCGTTACGGAAGCTGCCCTTTTTATTGTTTCCCGGTATGCTGCGCTGCACCCGCGCTTTCTGCCAAGATTTTTATTTTTTCAAGAGGGTTTGGGACACTTCCCAACAAGCAAAATCCCCGTCCGGCGCGTCAGCGTCGAAAGGGGATTTACGGAAAAGGGTACTCTTTTCCTATGCTTGCTACGGAACTTATTTTTTCTTCGGTAGCTCAATCTTGTAGTTGACATACTTCCCGCCCGTATCAGCTAAAACAACGGTTCCGTCATAGGTTTTGCCTGTTTTCGGGGAATACAAGCCCTTGACATTTGCCTTGCCGGATTTTAAGAGGGCGGCGGCAATCTTCGGGGTAAAGGCAACTTTCCTTTCCTCAAAGAAACGGTCGTTTTTCCACATGGTAAAGGCGCAATCCCGGTTAGAACAGTAGAAATTTTTCTTTCCCTCATGGACGGGGCTACCACAACGGGGGCATTTCCCGACAGAGGGCTTTTCTTCCCCACCCGTGAAAACTGCCTTGCTTTTGTCGGCGGCGGTGTTCTCCTTTACCAGCTCCCGCATCATAGCTTCAATGCGCTGCATGAAGTCCCCAGCGTCGGCGGCTCCCTTTGCGATCTGCGTCAGATTGTTTTCCCATTCGGCGGTAAGCTGCGGGGAAGTCAGCATATCCGGCAGGACAGACACAAGGGCGGCTCCGTTCTGCGTGGGGATAAGCTGCTTTCCCTTTCTTTCTGCAAAGCCGGACTTCACCAGCTTTTCAATGACAGCGGCGCGGGTGGCGGGTGTGCCAAGCCCCCGGCGTTCCGCGTCCGGGTTGGTGTCCCCGTTCCCGGCGCGTTCCATTGCCGAAAGCAAAGTTGCTTCGTTGTGGGGCTTCGGCGGCGTTGTGAAATGCTCTGTCACCTTTGCCGTGGGGCTTTCAAAGGTCTGTCCCTCGGAAAGCTCCGGCAGGGTGTTTTCTTCCTCCATATCCTCCGGATCGGGCTTGCCCTTTAAGGTCGCCCGGTAGCGGCGTTCAAGGTCTTTCCAGCCGCCCGCAAGCACTGTCTTTCCCCGCGCCGTAAACTCCGTACCGGCGCATGAGAAAACCGCCGTGACCGCTTCAAAGATATGCGGCTCGGCGGCAGCAAAAATAAGACGCGCCCCGGCAAGGGTGAGGATATTCCGTTCACTTTCCGGCAGGGCGGCAGGGTCGGTCTTTGCAAGCTCCATAGTGGGGATAATGGCGTGGTGGTCTGAAACCTTGCTGCTGTCAAGCGTCCGGGAAACGTCCGGGGTAAACTCCGCGCCCTCCATAAAGGGGAGTTTCCCGGACAGCATGGTAACAGTCTTTGCCGCCGTGTCCTCCATATCGTCCGTAAGAAATGCGCTGTCTGTCCGGGGATAAGTAAGCAGCCGCTTTTCATACAAGGTCTGTGCAAGGTCAAGTGTCTGCTTCGCCGTGTAGCCGTAGATTTTATTGGCTTCCCGCTGTAAGGAAGTGAGGTCAAATAACCTCGGCGGGGCGGCGGTCTTTTTCTCTTTGGTGAGGGAAATACATACCGCCGTTTCCGCTTCACAAGCAGCTTTCAGCGCGTCGGCTTTCCCCTTGTCTGAAATCCTCTCGTTTACGGCTTCCGCGCCGGAGAAGCCAAGCCGCACATGGTAATATTTTTCTTTCTTGAAATGGGAGATCGCTTCGCCCCGGTCAACCAGCATTTTCAGTGTGGGAGTCTGTACCCGCCCCACGTTCAAGGTCTTGTGATACAGGCAGGAGAAAAGCCGCGTTGCGTTGATACCGATAATCCAGTCGGCTTTTGCGCGGCACAATGCGGAAGCATAGAGCGCGTCATAGTCCCGCCCGTCTTTAAGGTCTGCAAAGCCCGCCTTGATCGTCGCGTCCTCCATTGAGGAAATCCACAAGCGGCGCATAGGCTTGTTACATTTTGCCACGTCGTACACAAAGCGGAAAATCAATTCCCCCTCGCGCCCAGCGTCACAGGCGTTCACCACTTCGGAAACGTCGGCGCGGTGCATAAGCTCTTTTAATATCTTGAACTGCTTCTCTTTGTCGGCGGCAACGGTGTACTGCCATTCCTCCGGCAGAATGGGTAAGCTCTCATAGCTCCATTTTTTATACTGCTCCCCGTAGGCGGCAGCGTCCGCAAGCTCCACCAAATGACCGACACACCAAGAAATGAGGTAGCCCCCGCCCTCGATATATCCGTCTTTTTTTTCTTTTACCCCAAGCGCGGCGGCGATACTTGCCGCGACGCTGGGCTTTTCTGCAATGACTAATCTATGTGAAGTCAATAAAAATTCCTCCTTTCATTTTCCCGTGTTTTTCTTTTCCGTCAGCTTTCTGATACAGTACCCCACGCAGGGCGGCTCCCGGTTGTAGGGACAGCCCTTGCAGCGCGGGGGAATGGAAGCGGGCGGCGGTTTCCCACGCCGCCCGTCGCCCGGTTTCTGTATCATCATTCTTTCTAAGGGGTTGTCGGTGAACAGGGTCATGCTTCCTCGTCCTCCGTTCCCCCGTCGTCGTCGGGTTCCGGCTCGTCCTCGTCGTAATCGTCAAAATCGAAATCGTCAAGGTCAGTGCCGCCCTTTACGTCCTGCTTCGGCTTCATAACCTTAAAGTAGTAGAACGCACCGCCGCCCCCGGCAATGGCGACGATCAGAAAGAGCAGCAGCCCGCCCGTGCCTGTTTTCTTCTCCTTTGGTTCCTCCGGCTCGTCGGGTTCCGGCTCCGCTTCCTTGCCGCTGCAAGCGGTCATGTTGTCCTTGCAGACGGGGCAGCTCACATTTACTTTCCCGGCTTCGCATTTCTCCGTACAGTTGCAGACTGCGGGCGGCTCCGTGGTGGTGTTCCCGTCCTCCATGAGTGCCATGAGGTCGGCTTCGTCCACTTGATTGAGGAAATGCACGGTGTTCTCGCCCTCGTCGTCCCGGTCAATGAGGATATAAAAATAATTGCCGTTTTTGGTCGTCACGGTGATAAGCTGCTTGTTGCCGCCGAAATCGTCAACCAGCGTCGCGTTCCCGTCCGGGGTGAGGGGTTCTTCCTTTTCGGGTTCCTCGTAGACAACGCCGCTGTCGTCGGTCGCATCGTCCTGTCCCTCCGGGGTCTGCGCGTAGGCGGTGACGGAAAAGCCGCCCATGAGGATAAGGGCGGCGCAAAGGGTCAAAAGCATTTTAAGGGTTTTCTTATTCTTCATCTTCGTTTTCCTCCTGTTCGTCGTTGTCTGCGCCGTAAGAAGCGGGCGCGGGGGTCATGCCGGGGATTGCCCCGTTTTGCAGCATGGCGGTAAGCTCCTGCGGGGAAAGCCGCATAGAGCGCACAAGCTGGACGATCTGCAAATTCTCCGCTTCGGTTTTCTGCGCTTCCAGCCCTTTGAGCTTGTTCTGATACTCGGTGATCTTCTCGCGGGTCTTTTCAATCTCCCGGTTGATACGGTCAATCTTGTTTGCTGCCATAGTGTAAAACTCCTTTCATAGTCAAAAATGTGTTCAGTTCCAATTCATCAAGCCGTACCCTTTGATACAGCCATAGTCAAGGGGGTAGCTTTTTATCTTGCAAGCGTCGCCGGAATTGCCCTCGACGGTGTAAACGCGCTGCCCGTCCGTGCCGATTACAAGCCCCACATGGTCTGCGCTCCCGTCCCCGTCCCAGTCAAAAAAGATCGCGTCGCCGGGGGCGATATTCTCATAGCCCCTCGCGCCCCATTGCCCCCGTGACTGGAACCACGGTACGCCCTGTGACTGGCACGCGGCAAAGCGCGGCTCGCTTTTCCCGGCTTGATTGTAGCACCATGAAACGAAACAGGCGCACCATTCCACGCGGCTGTTGAAGCCGTACCAGCTCCAATAGGGCTGTCCCCCTACATTGCCTACCTGTGACTTTGCCCGGTCTACCACGGCGGTATTTCCGGGGCGTGTGCCGTTTACAAGCTGCACCCCGCTTAAATCCTCCGACGGGTTCCCGTCCGGGGAACCGCCGCCGAAAATAAGGGGCTTGTTTCCGCTGGTTTCCAAGTACACCCGGAACATTTCAAGCTGCTCCGGGGTAAGCAGTCCCGGCGCAAGCTCGGATATGAGCTTGTTCTCCAGCTTGATATTGAGGATAAAATACTCATAGGGGACTTCCTCGGTGGTGGTTTCCCCGGTGTCCGGGTCTGTGCTTGTTTCTGTGCGGTAACGTATTTCCACTTCCTCCGTCAGAGTGAGGGTATATTGAAGTTCAAAGATACGCTGTATTTCTGCCTGTGCGGTTGCCGGGGTGTAGGTCTGTAAAAGCGCGGTCAGATAGGACGCTAATTCATGGGGGTTATGCCCGATACTGTCAAGGTCATAGCGGTACTCGTCATAGCCGGGGTTGTCGCGCTCGATATTGTCAATCCTGCGCTGCAAGTCCGTTTCCAGTGCCGCATAGTTGTTTTCCACGGCGACTAAATCCGCGTCCTCCGACGTGTAGGAAGTCCCGACAATGCCGTTAATCATGCCGGAAAACATAGCTCCACAAGAAGATAATGCGGAAGAAATCATAATGAAAAGCAGCAGCGCACCTATGGCGATACATACGCCCGCCGGGTGTCGCCCCACAAATGCGATTGCCTTTTTGGTTCCCTCGGCGGTCTTTTTGGCGGCTTTTCTTGTGTTCTCCGCTGCGTTCTTGACAGACTTTGCGCCCTGTGCCTTGACAGACTTTGCATACTGCTTTTTGATACGCTGCTTCTGCATATACCGGGAGAATGGATTTGACGCGGCGATCTGCGGGTTGTCATGGAGTGCCTTTTGGTAGAGATAGTTGGCGTTTGCTTTCTGCGCCGCCTTTTCAGCCTTTGCCGCCGCCCGGTAGGGTTTGAGCTTGTGGCTGCGGTAGCCCTCCTTGACTTTCCGCGCCCCGTACTTCGCGGCTTTTTCGGCGGTTTCCTCGGATTTGTGCGCACCCTCCACGCCGGAATTGTCCTTTTCCACGGAATGTACCTTGTTATGGACGAAAATACCCGCTTCCTGCGCGGGGCGGGATAACGGGTTTTTATGGTCTTTGCCGCCGTTCATGGGCTTTTCCCGTTCCTCGAAGCGCAGGCGGGTCTTGCCTTTCCCGGTGGCTTCGTCAAAGGTACGCTCCCCCACAAGTTTCTTTTCCTTTGGGATTTTCGCCCTTGCTTCGTCCAGCCTGTCAGCGGCTTTGTCGGATTTCTTGATATACTTTTCCAGCTCCGGCGTTGCCCGTTCTTCCTCGGTGAATTGCAGCCGGGAAGTGCGGGCGCGGCTTTCTGCTTCTGCCTGTGCTTTCCGTGCCGCCTTTTTGCTGGCTCTGCGGGTGTGCGCCCCGTCGATATGCTCTAAGACGCGCTCGGCGGTTCCCGTGTCCTGTGCGGCTTCCGTCCCCGGCGCATGGGGCAGGGGCGGCGCATTGGGGGATATGTCCGGCGCGGGATTGCCCGGTATGGGCTGCGCTGCCTGTGCGTCTTGTGCTGCCTGTTGCTCCGGCGTTTTCAGTAAGGCAGCTTCCCGCGCCCGTTTGCTGATACGCTTTTGTTTCCCTGTCGCCGCGTTTATCTCGATAGCCCCGTCGCGGCTCATTTTCTGCGTGATCTTGTCACGGGCTTTGTACTGCTTCATGGTGGTTCACCTCCAAACTGCGCCCCCCAAGAGGGCGCAAGGCTGATAAAATAATCTGCGGGTTACGCGCCGCCCACTTCCTCCGGCTTTGTCGTCATAACACGGTACAGCTCGGTATCTTTGGGGAAACGGTCTACAAAGGGCAGAATGACGTTGCCATAGAACAAAAGCCCCTCGCCCGCTTCGGAATGGGTGACGTAAGACATTTGCTGCGGGGAGATATTGAGCTGCTTCGCAAGGATAGCCCGGTCGCCCGCCGCCTGATTGAGCATGAGGACAAAATCGCTGTTCTCAAAGATATTCTCTACTTCGCGGGAAGCAAGCAAATCCTTGACGTTCTGTGTGATCGCGGTCGGTATGCCGCCCCATTTTCTGAAACGTTTCCAAATCTCCACGGAATAGGCGGCGGTCTGCTCGTCTTTCAAAAGCAGGTGAAATTCGTCCATAAAATACCGTGTGGATTTTTTCGCCGCCCGGTTCACGGTGACGCGGTTCCACACTTGATCCTGCACAATGAGCATACCTAACTTTTTAAGCTGCTTCCCAAGCTGCTTGATGTCAAAGCATACAAGGCGGTTTTCAAGTTCCACGTTGGTACGGTGGTTAAAGACGTTAAGGCTCCCGGAAACGTAAAGCTCCAATGCCGCCGCGATACGCGCCGCTTCCGGCTCCGGCTGCTTCAATAGCTCGTCGTAAAGGTCGCCCAAGATTGGCATTTTTGCCGGGTCGGGGGCTGCTAAAAACGGGCGGTACACGTTCCTAACAGCGCGGTCAATGACGGTCTTATCCACGGGCTGTAAGCCCTCCTTGCCGCCGACGATCAGCTCACAAAGGGAGAGGATAAAGTCGGATTTCAGCGCAAGCGGGTTGTCGTCCTCGCTGTAATTGAGGTTTATATCCATAGGGTTGACGTAGTGCGGGCTGGTGGGGGAAAGCCTTATCACCTGTCCCTGTAACCGCTGCACAAGGGGGTAATACTCTGCTTCGGGGTCGCAGATGATTATATCGTCGTCCGTAATGAGGAAAGCGTTTGTCATTTCCCGCTTTGCCGCAAAGGATTTCCCGCTTCCCGGCGTTCCCAAGATTAAGCCGTTGGGGTTTTTAAGCTGCTTGCGGTCGCAGAGTATCATGTTGTTTGAAAGGGCATTTAAGCCATAATAAAGGCTTGCGCCCCTCTGAAATAGCTCTTGTGTGATAAAAGGGATAAAGATCGCCGTGCTGCTGGTTGTCAGTCCCCTTTGAATGGGGATAAGGTTTTCACCGATAGGGACGCTTGACATAAGCCCCGCTTCCTGCTGGTAGTCAAGGCGGGTGAGGGCGCAGTTATATTTCTGTGCAATTCCCGCCGCCGCGAAAATGTCATTTTCCAGCTTCCTTTTTGTGTCTGCCATGTTCACCACAAGGAACGTCAAGAGGAACATTCTTTCATTGCGGCTCTGTAAATCCTGCAAGAGATTTTTCGCTTCGCCGCCAAACGTGGCAAGGTCGGACGGGATTATATCCATGTCGTACCCTGCGCGGACGGCTTTCTTCTGTTCCTCGATCTTCATTTTGTCAAGGTCGGTGATTTTCCTCTTGACGGTCTTGATTGCTTCCGTCTGGTCGATACTGTGGATATGCAGGTTGACAATCACACCCGTTTCAAGGTCTAACATATCCGCTAAAATGCGGTCGTTTAACTCCGGCGCAAGTATCTGTAAGAACGACACCGCGCCAATCTTTTTCCCCATGCGGAAATACCGCCCCTCGCCAAAACGGAATGAGGGCGGGGCGATAAAGTCCTTTGTGGTAAGCCCGGACGGGGCAAGCCATGAAAAATCAAATTGAAACGGCTCCCCCTCCGGGTGGAATACCCCGTGCATGGTCTGTAACCGTTCATAGCCTGTCTGCGGTCGGGCAGATACCCCCAGCACCTTGAAATTGTTCAGTATGTCCGTTTCGATACGGGAAAGCCGGGATTTTGCCGCGCTCATGTTGTCCGCTTCAATACTGAACGTGATATATTTGTGCTTCACAAGCCCGTTGTTCCCTTTGGAAAGCTGGCTTTTCAGCATATCCCCGTACTCCGTGCGGATAGAGTTGAAAGCGTCCTCCTGTGCCGGAATGTTGATTGCTTTTTCCGCTTCCTCCCGCTGCGTCCCTTGATTGATGAAAGAGAGCTGCACCGATACGGAAGCGTCAAAATAGTTGAGGAAGTCACACCAGTTTTCAAAAATGGCGGTCTTGTCGTCTGCCTGTGCAAGCTGGTAGTTTATATCCTCGTAGACAATGCTCTTGCTGTATTTCTTTTCCGTTATCCGGCATATCCCGTCCGGGTACAGGTTGATGTAGGGGATTGTCTGCTGGGCGGTGTGCGCCTTTCCGTCCCCCTTTGCCTGTCTGATTGCGGCGGCGATCTGCTTCTTCTCGCTGCGGGTCAGTTTCCGCTTCGCCTTAGTTCCGGGGCTTTTTCCCGGTGCGCCGCCTTTGGTTGGTTCCTTTGACAATCGCTGATACCTCCTTTTCCAGTTTCCGCTGTCTTTCCAAGACAGCGTATAGATTTTGTGTCTGATAGGGTCGCTCCTTTGGTCGGACAAATTTTGTCTGTATGATGTTTTTCACCACGGTTTCAAGGGGCTGTCCGTGCTTCTCGTACATTGCCATGAGGAAGCAGGGGAGCATGACGACGATCATCACAAATGCCGCCGCGCTGGTTCCCGCGCTGTCCTTTAGCAAGAAAAAAAGCGGCAAGCCTGTAATGAGTGCTGCCGCGAAACAAACGATCTGCCGCTTCGTGAGGTTGAAAGCGACTTTTGTTTTTATCTTTGATAAATCCTTTGGTACGGGTACATACGCCATACCGAAAACCTCCTTTCCGTCAAAGCTCTATGCTGTTCTTTGTTTCATTCCCCCATGTGTCCCAGCCCGCTGTTTCCTGCCTTGCGAAAAGCTCTATCCGGGGAATGTCGCCCATAAGGGCAATGATTTTTTCCCGCGTTATGTCCGGCTTTTTGCTGTGCTGCTCTATGGGGGAGATAATGAATTGATGAATACCCGCCGATTTTCTCTTTGGGTGTCCCCGTGTAGCAAACAGGCAGAGTTCCGCGTTTCCCCGCGTCCAAAACCCCAAGCCGTAAAACCATGTATAGGACTTTTTATTGAGTTTCAGCCATACAAAGGCGGCGGTCTTGTAGGAAAAGCCCCAAGCCTTGATAAGCCGCAGGGCTTCGGGGAGCTGTGGGAATGTCGCCCACAAAAAAAGTGCGCTGTCCTCTGCCGCAATATCCACGACTGAAAGCGCACATAATTCCTCTATGCTCATGGTCGGGTAGTGGTGTTCTGCCGCGCCGGAAAGCCGCTTCTGTGCGTACTTCCACGGGGGATCGGCGTAGATTATGCCGTATTTCTTTTCAATGGTTTCTTGTCCCTCCTTTCCGTATGCTTCCTTTTAAGCTCCATAAAGGGTAATCAAGGCAAAGGTCAATCTTTGCCCTTTGCCTGTCCCTATTCTATGGGGTTTTCCCGCGTCAAGGTCGGGTCGTATTTTCTCCGCTTCGCTCTGAAAATCTCCACCCTGCCCTTGACACGCCTTTAGTGCGTCGCGAAAATGGACTTAGCAAGTGCGCCGGATTTGAACAGGGAAAAGCAGAGGATCACCGTATAAGCAGCAAGGGAGAATATCGCGCTGTGTAGGTTGTCCGCCACTGTTATGTTGTTCACCAGCACCGCGTAAATGCCGACGCACACCATAATGAGGAAGCCTTGAAAGCCGATAGCGAACAGGGCTTTTAAGTAGTTGTTGCCGATCTGCCCCCACTCTTTATTTGTCATTGTTGCAAATGGGATAGGCGACACAGAACAGTAAAGGTAAATTTCTATCATTCTGCCGTAGAGGACAACGGTTATCAGTACGGACATGATTTTCATGCAAAGGCTCACAAGGCTTGTTTCCATAACCAGTAATAAAAGTTCGGGGATTTCCATTGCGTCAAGCCCCTCCTGCATGGAAGCAAGGGCGGCGGCAACGTCAATTTCTGTGCTGCCGCTTATCACCCCCGCCGCGCCGGAAACGACGTGCTGCGCAACGTCAAAGACTGCCATAGTAATATCAAAGGTGTGGGTGACAAGGTACACCGCCACCCACGCCTTGAAAAACCACTTGAAAAACATAAATGTGTCAACGTCGTGCATATTGTTCTTTTCCGTTACCATGCTGATTAGCTCCACGCATAGGACGTAAGTAATGACAAGCCCCGCTATGGGGACAATGACATTTTCTGATAATGAGCGTATCATGCTGAAAATGCCCGCGTTCCACCCCTGCGGGGTCTGCCCTACCTCGGCGGCGATTGTGCCGACTTTCTCGTTTACGTCCCCGAACATAGTTGACAGGTTCCCGTTAATGGCTCCTATGAGGATTTCCTTTATCCATTCCGTGATCGCGTCAAGTATGCTCTGCATAGGCTCTTACCTGCGCTTTTTAACCGAACAGCCCGGAAAGCAGGGGTACAAGGGTCATGCCGATCAGGGCAACGCCGCCGCCCGCCATGAGCTGTGTTATCCCCAATTAGTAGGAACAATACAGCTTTCTGGCGGGCGGCGGCACGTCAAGAAATATATATGGAGTTTTTAAAGAACCTCCCCGGAGCGGGGAGCGGTCAGCCTGTGACCTGCTCCACTTCCGGTATGGGTTTGAGATTAAAATGAATTTCGATAGAAATGTGTCTTGTCTTATCGCTGCCTATGGTTTCATGGACAACGATTTCTTTAATCAGGCGGTTTAAGGTGGAAGCGTCCAGTTCGGTGATGTCCCGGTATTCCTGTATGGATTCCACCCACTGCCTTGCGTCCACGGCAAGCCGGATTTCATCGGCAAGGTGCTTCCTGCCTTTCTCGACTTTTGCCTTTAATTCCGCCTGTTCCTTCTGCGTCTTTTCCAGCAGGAGATTGAAGTTTGCGTCTGTGATTCGTCCGGCAACCATGTCCTCATAGAGCCGCAGCACCATCTTTTCCAACACTTCAATCCGTTCCTCGTCTTTGGCAAGGGTGCGCTCCATCGCTTCCCTCTGGCCTTTCTGCTCGGCTTCGCAGGTGTCGGTCAGCCGCCCGGCCACCGCTTCACTGTCGGTCAGGGCAGCGGCGGCGCACTCCCGGATTTTATTCAGCACAAGGGCATAGAGCGTGTCATAATCAATCCGGTGCTGGGTGCAGTGCTGTTTCCCAAAGGCATTGTAAGTCTTGCAGGAATAAATCCTCTGGGGGTGCTTGGCATTGGTGTAGCGGACAGTCAGGGACTTTCCGCACTCACCACATTTGAGAAGTCCGGCAAACAGGCTCGGCTCCCCGGACTGCCCCGGCCGCTGGCGGGATTTCAGCTTCTCCTGCACGATGGCAAAACTCTTTTTGTCCACCAGCGGCTCATGCGTCCCTTCCACCACAATCCAGTCCTCCGGCTTCTTGTCCCGGATAGTGCCGATTTTAAAGCGGTACTCGGTCTTTTGGGAAGCGATTGCGCCGGTGTAGACGGGGTTCATCAGGATTTCCTTAATCACTGTAAAATCCCAGATGTACCGCCCATTCTCCGGGTCTTTCTTCTCCCATTTGGTGCGGATGTTCCTGTGCCCACGCTGCCGGTTCCACCATGTGGGGCAGGGGTGCTTTTCTTCCTCCAGCCTGCGCCGGATGTAGTTGGGGCCGTGCCCGTCCAGCGCATACCCGAAAATCAGCCGGACAACCGGGGCGGTTTCCTCGTCTACCAGCAGGCGGTTCCTGTCCTCCGGGTCTTTTTTGTAGCCGAAGGGGGCAAGGCAGCCGGTGAACTGGCCTTTCTGGGCTTTCAGCACATAGGAAGAATGGACTTTCTTGGAAATATCCTTGCTGTACATCTCATTCAGGATATTTTTGAAGGGCGCAATGTCGTTGTTGTCCCGCATGGTGTCGATACCGTCATTCATGGCGATATAGCGCACGCCGTTCCTTGGGAAGAAGTCCTCGATAAGCTGCCCGGTCTGCAAGTAGTTCCGCCCTAACCTTGATAAATCTTTCGTAATGACAAGGTTTATCTGCTTCCGCTCAATGGCCTTCAACATCCGTTTCAGGTCGGGGCGTTCCATGTTCAGGCCGGTGAAGCCGTCGTCCTGATAGACTGCCGCAACCTCCCATCCCTGCTTTTCACAGAACTTTTCCAGCATATCCCGCTGGTTTGCGATGCTGGCACTCTCGCCCTGAAGGTCATCGTCTTTCGAGAGCCTGCAATAGATAGCTGCCCGGAATCCCCCGGCAAGCGCCGTGCCAATCACGTCATAATCTAATCCGTTCATCATAACCGTTTACCCACACAATCCAGACGGAACACGGTCACTTGGAACCTCATCTTTATTATATCTCATTTCTTGCGTTTTAGCAAGATATTCTTTATCTGTTTTTCTGGTGTGTTTCTGTGCGATAAGGCTCACGAAAACGTCCGTAGCGTCCAGTTCGCCGTCAAATACTGTGGTGACATGAATCTCTGTTTTATTTTTCGCCATAGGCAGTTGTCCTCCATACATGAAATAAGCCAGACAGGGGATAGCGGCAACGAAGTCCGGCAACGGGCTTCAAAAAACCTTGGAGCTAATCCTTGTCTGGCAGTTGGGTTATTTTATACTTTTTCTTTTATTTTTCTGTTGCTTTGGTTGTTAAAGGGGAGAAAAGCCCGCAGTTACGGGATTTTTCCCGGCAACCGGGTCGGCAACGGGATAGCAACGGAGTGTGCAACGGGCTGTCCCTGCCCGGATTTTTTCAGAATGGAAGCTCCATCTGTTCCGGCACCGGCGTAAATCCTTCCGGGATTTTTTCCGTCCCGTTGCCGCTGTCCGTTGCCGGTTCTGTCCGTGCGTTTTCCCGTTCCCATCCTTTCTGCCTGCCGTACCCGGCAAACATCCGGGGGTTGGAGAAATAATTCCAGCCAGTGATGCACTGGTTCATTATCTCGTTGATTTCCCGTATCTCCCATTGTTTCGGCTCGTCAAAGTCATGGTTCAGGGCTTCTTTGTAAAGCTGTTTGGAGCAGACGGTATCGCCGGGGTAGCTGTCAAGGAAAGCCTGTATCATACCGGCCTTGGTGTCCTCCGGCATGAAGTCCCGCTGGTGTTCCTTTAAATGGCGCACCATTTCCGGGCTGAATGTCAGCTTCCACCTGCCGCTCCTGTAAATCTCCATCGCTTCCGCCCATACCTGATTCAGATAGGCTCTGGAAGCGGCTTCGTCCTCTAAAATGTGTGTTTCCGCCTGTTCCGGGCATACCTGTATAGGAATGAAGCGGCGGTTTCCTGAACGGTCAAGGGGCAGGAAGTCAAGGGCGTTGGATGTCCCGCCGAACACGCACTGCCTTGGACGGTCTGCCGGGTGGGTTTCATAGGGTATCTTGTAGACTTCCTTCTGGCGGCTCAAAAATGACTTGATTTCCTCTATGCTCCTGGCGTTTGCGGTGGCAATCATCTCCGACATCTCGATTATCCAGTGGCCTTGGAGTTTGCGGTATACGTTGTCATCGTCCAGCTTCCGCAGGTCATCGGAGAACCACTCGTCTTTGACTGCCAGCAGGCGGAAGAAGGTGGACTTCCCGGCTCCCTGCCCGCCCACCAGACAGAGCATGACTTCAAACTTGCAGCCGGGGGAAAATGCCCGGTGGATGGCTCCCAACAAAAACAGGCGCAGGGATTGGAAAGTATACTCGTCCTCACCGGCTCCCAGAAAGTGACGCAGGCAGGAGCGTATCCGTTCGGTTCCGTCCCATGTCAGGCCGTTTAAATAATCCCGGACAGGGTGGTAGCTGTTCTCATCGGCGGCAAGGGCGGCGGCGTCCTGTATCTTTTTCTCGCTTGTCAGGCCATAGGTCTTTTCCAGATACAGCCGGATATATTTCATGTCCGTGTCGGTCATGGGGCTTCCGGCAGTTCTTTTGTAGCCGATTGGCTTTAAAATATCGGTGCGGTCGGTCAGCAGGTTGTAGGCAACCGCCCCGGAAAGGAGCGGGTCGCACTGGAACACGGTCAGGCAGTTGCTCATGCTGTTACGGAAGCCGCCTTTTTCGGTGGTTTCCAGCATGGCCTTCACTTCCTCAACGCTCCGGGGCGGCTCTGCGCTGTCTGCCATGTTCGCTGTTTCCTGCCGTATCTGGGGCGGTAAATTCTGCCATCCGTCTTTCAAGGTTCCTCACTTCCTTTCCGTGTCCTGTGATAAGGGCTGCCCGCTCCTGAATGTCCCCGGAGAGAAGCACGTCCATCAGGTATTCCACCCGGCTCATGTTCTGCAGGGCTTCCACAAACCGGGGGTTCCACGCTTCATCCGGCTGGCGTGGGGCGTATTCCTCCTTCCAGCGGCGCAGGAGATGGTAATAGTCGGACAGCACCCGGAAGCAGTGCCGCTCCATGTGCCTGAATTTCTGTTCCTCCGTTTCTTTTCGCAAGCGTGGCCTTATGGGCTGCTTTTTGCCGTTCCTCCCATCCTCATAAGGGATAGAGAAGTCCTGTGCCAGCATAAGGGCGGCTTCTTTGCTGCTGATACCATGGAGCCGGGAAACAAAATCTATCACGTCCCCGGTGGCTCCGCAGCCGAAACAGTAAAAGCGGCGGTCAACCTTCATGCTTGGGTTCTTATCGTTGTGGAACGGGCAGACGCACATCCCGTTCCGGTTTACTTTGATTCCATAACGCTCCGCAGCCTGCCTTGTGGTGACGGACTGCTTCACGGCTTCAAATACGTTCAATAGGCGTTCCCTCCTGATAATGAAAAAGGCACCTGCCAGCGATTTCAAATCACAAAACAAGTGCCTGTTTAAAGTTCCATATTCTGTTGTTTCTGTGTCCGGGGCGGCTTCTGTTTCCCTGCCTGCTCCTGCCGGATGCGTTCCTGCCGCCCTTTCAGGCTCTCCTGTACGGATGGTTTCTTCCCCGGCTCGGCGGTCTGGCGGTACTGCTCGGATGGCAAAACCTGATTCAGCCAGTGGCGCACGTCACGCAGCACCTTCACATCTGCCTGAACCGCTTCCAGTTCCTTCTTTTGTCCGGGCAGGGCGGCGGCAAGCTGTTCCCGTTCCGCTTCCAAATCTTTGCGGGAGTAGGAATTGCCTTTCAGGTTGGCTTTCAAATACCGGATGGCGGCATTATAAGCGTCCAGTTCCTCCCGGTGGCTCTCCGCAAACTTCTCCTTTTTCTTCTTCCAGCCGATGGCGGCATACTCCGCATGGACTGGCTTGGCGGCTTCGTATTTGTCAATGTAGGAGAGCATGGTATTGATGGCTTTTATCCGCTTCTCGCTTTTTTTCATGCTCCCCATGACGGAAACAGCGGTCTGGCCGATTTCATCCAGCCGGGTGTCAAGGCTCTCCACGGTGGAGATTCCCTTTTTCCGCAGGAAGTCCATCGCCGCCTGCACTTTATTGTAATCGGCAACGGTTCCTTTCAGCTTCCCTCTGGAAGTCCAGTCGGCACGTTCCCCACTCCGCTGTTCCAGATACCGGAATAACAGTTCCGGGAGTGTCGGCTCCTTCGCCTGCTCCAATGCTTCCAGTAATACAGCCTTTTTCTCTTTTAAGTCAGACAGCCATCCCTTTAGGCTCCGTACCATCTGCCGGATGGACTGCATGAGCCGGTTGGCGGTTTTGATGTCCCGGTTCAGATTGCCGATGTTGGTCTGGATTCCTTTCTTCTCCATCTGGCAGGCGGCCGCTCCCATGTGGACGGTAGGGATTTGGTCAATCCCCTGTCGGGCATAGGAGCGCAGGTCAAGCCGTTCCGGGCGGTCATTGGCTTCCAGATAGCGGTTGGCCGTGTCCGCCCATCCCTGCCGCCAGATTTCGGCGTACTTCCGGTTGTTCCAGTCTACTGTGTTCTCCTTATGGCTTTTCCATCTGCCGGACGCAAGCCGGATGCGCTCCCCGTTCTTGTCAAGGTCGTACACTTTACGGCTCTTGGGGAGCCATTTGCCTTTTTCGTCCATCGCCCGCATGGTGAGCAGGATATGGGCGTGTGGGTTGCCGTCCCCCTTGTCATGGATGGCAAAGTCGGCAATCATGCCTTTGGAAACAAAAAACTCCCGGCAGTAGTCACGGATAAGGTCGGCGTACTGTCCCGGCGGGATTTCCCTTGGGATGGCAAGCACGAATCTCCGGGCAAGCTGGGAGTTCCATTGTTTTTCCTGCGCTTCGGCTGAGTTCCATAAAGTATTGCGGTCTGCAAACTCCGGCGGCACATGGGGCGGGAGCATGATTTCTTTGTGGGTGACTTCGTTCTTGTAGGGATAGTATTTCTGTTCCTGGTCATATTCAGAGAACAGCTTCTCGCCGCTCTGGTAGGCGGCGGCAGAAACAGCGGATTCATTGTTGCTCCGCTTGATGATGGTGATTTTACAATGCGGGCATGGCAAGAGTACGTCCTCCTTTCTCCCGGATTCGGGGCAAAAAAATAGCAGGATACCTTTTCAGATTTCCTGCTTGGGTGTGCCGTTGATGGGCGGCGGGTTATTTAATTTTTTAATAGTTTGTCAATTCGACAAATTGAAATTGAATTTATAATTTCCCTGCAAATATCTCTGCATCAATAGTGATTTCTTTTGTTTTTTTTAAATCTATTCCATCTTTATTTACACAAAACAGTAGTGGAGTCATATCCGCAAAGGTTTTTATTTCCTCGGATGTCATTGTATACGTTGCTGAAACTTTCTTGTGATAAACAACGGAATACTTCTTTTGGAAATAATCTACGACAGCCGCATTAGAATATTGATTGCTTTTCAATTGTTCTTTTGCCGTCTCTCGAAGCTCCTTAAGATGAGCATTTCCCGGAATTACCTTAATTACATAACCGCCTTCTTTCAAAACTCTGTTAAATTCGGAATAGTTAGCAGGAGTAAAAATATCTAATATGCAATCTATCCTTTTGTCTTTTATGGGCATTTCTTCCAAATTTCCCACAAACCATTTGATAGAATTACTGAAATCACTTTTTGCTGCAAGCTGAACAGCATCTTTAGAAATATCAAATGCAATAATTTCTTTATCACCTGATACTTCTTTTATCTGCTTTGAATAATATCCTTCACCGCAGCCAATATCAAGTATTGTATCAATGCTGCTAAAGCTTTTTATAAGCTGCACCACTTCATTCAGGATATGTGAATAATAGCCTTTTTCTAAAACCTCCCGCCTAATTTGAAAAGTCTCTCTGCTATAATGTTTTGAAGATTTTGTTCCTACAGCAAAGTTCACATAACCCGTTTTTGAAATATCGAAACAATGATGATTAGAACAAAATAAACTTTTTTGTTTCAATTTTAAATCTGTTTTACATATAGGACATTGAAAAACTTTTTCACTGTCACTAAATCTAAGTATTTTATTCATTATTCCCTCCGTTATTACATTACTTGCCCAATAAGCGAGCTATGCAATACGGATTCACCGCAACATAACCCGCGGTGTTATCTTAATCTCATATGCGCTGTCATATTCTCACCTCCAAACTCCGATTTGTCACCGGCTCCATTATACGCTATCTCATAAAAAAAGTATAGCCGAATTTCAGCAAACTTGTCAGATGGAAACAACTTGCAACGCAAGATAATTCCGGGCGGCAAGTCCACAAAGGGGTAGCTGGCGTAAGCCAGCGCAGGGGAAGGGTAACTTCCCCTGTGATGATTGGAGCAGATTGAAAATCTACGGAAATCATCTGCTGTCCGCAGGACGCCCCCGGCAGGGCGCAATGCACCACTTCCCGAAGTGGTGTATAATTGCGCCCTCTTTCAGAGGGGGATTTTCCAGCTTGTCACTTCGGAAGCTGTCAACGTGAACGCGCCCAGCTCGTCCACGTTAAAACTTCCCTTCAAAAATCAAGACGCGCCCGGCGCACTTTGATTCTGGAACAGTCTTTTTTATCGTTCCTGCTGTCGGGACTTCTTGTCAGGATAGAGCTTCCCGGCGACAACGGCGGCATGGCTTTTTATCTTGATTTCCCCTTCCTGCTCGCTGCGCTTTGCGTTCCGGTAGCCTTCATCGGAAAGGAAGAAACGGAACCGCTCCCCCTTAAAACCGACAAAGCACTGCTTCTGTACTTCCAGCGTAATCATGTGCCGGGTTTCCGGGTGGAACCGTTCCTTTCCTGACAGGTCATGCCCCTGCAAAATCGGCTCCTGTGCCTTTGCCGCCGCAAGCCGCTGGCGGATGGAATTGTCACGCTCTGCAAGGAACCGGGCTTTTGTGGCGGCAACAAACCGGCTGCACTCCGGCTCCGGTATCTTTTCCAGTTTTCGGATGGCGTTCTCCACGATTGCCTTTGTCAGTAAGTCCTTTATCACCGGCACGATTTCTTTCATGCCCGCAAGGGTTTCCGCCTTGGTCGGTGCGGCATACTGGTAGATAATATCCAGCTCGCTTTTTGAAAATTTCATTCCGTGTCCTCCTTCCGGTTTTCGGTAAGAACCTGTGCCACAAGCCGCTTCGTGTCGCCCCGGTGGAACAGTACCTTCAAGATGGTGCTGACCTGCTCGTCCGTCACGGATTCCGGGTGGGGGAGATGGCTTTCCAGCATTGCCCCTCTGGTGCAGAGCCGGTGCGTCCGTTCCTTCCGGTTCAGTGTCTTTATCTGGTGTTCCAGCATTTTCTCCTTATGCTGCGCCCGCCGCAGCCTTGCTTCGGTCTTTTCAATCTCCTGATTCAGTTTTTCCAGCTTCTCATTCATGGGCAGCATCCTCCCTGGGGAGCAGGATATAGATGTGGCTGACCTCCCCGATTCCCTGACGGACACGCATGATCATCCCGGCCTGTTCCAGCTCGTTCAGGGAACGCTTGCAGGTCTGAGGGCTTCGGGAAAGCGCAGCCGCTATCTCCATGACGGGGAAGCGGATAAACAGAATCCCGTTGCTGTCCTCGGTTCCCCTTGTCAGGATTTCATCCAGCAGGCGGGCGTACATGACTTTTGCTGTATTGCTGACCGGAAGTCGGAGCATTGCCTTTGGGAGCGGCATACAGGGCGGCAGGGGTGTACTGGCTATCATAAATTCACAATTCATTGGGTGGTGTCCTCCTTTTGGCTCGTTTGGATAGGTAACGGGGGCAGTCAATCATGACAGCCCGGAAACTCTGCTTGCACTCATGCTGGCATTTCCGGCAGAGTCCGTTGTAGCTTCTGCGCCCCCGGTCATTCAGGAAGAAAGCAAGCTCTTTCTTCCGTTTTTTTGACATTCTCGGCATAATGCCTCCTTCATAGAAAAACCGCCCGATTCAGCAGTAAC
Organism: Lactonifactor longoviformis DSM 17459; assembly: GCF_900129135.1. GTDB lineage: Bacteria > Bacillota > Clostridia > Lachnospirales > Lachnospiraceae > Lactonifactor > Lactonifactor longoviformis. The sequence continues at coordinate 53,537 of NZ_FQVI01000018.1, read as the reverse complement.
AGCCGGAATGGGCGGATAGTGGTTTTTTGTGTATCGTTTCGGGGCGATTTTCAGGGGAAATACAGCCGCAGAGCCGCCCCAAAATCCCCCTTAGTATTACGGGCAGGGCAGACTATGCCCCGTGAAATTGTTGTGTTTCGGTATCGTTTCGGTGTTCATTTTGCCGGTTCCCTCTGCTGTCGTTCCTGCCCCCGTCTTTGGCGGCGTTTCGCTCTCCTTGGTACGCTCGTTGCGGTCAGGGTTCCTCCGTTTCCCTGCCGGAAGTCGTTGCGCTACATCGCCGGGGAGCATATCCCATACAGGCCGGTCATTCGATTGGAATAATCCATCGATGAACTACCTGTATCATAGAACATTTTTGAGCCTTGTGCCGTATGTCCACAAAAAAGGAATTAAGGGCAAATATCGGAAATTTCCACGATTGTGGAAAGTATGGTATAATCCAGTCAGGCGGCAGGGAAGCAGCCGCTGGAAAGGAGCGTGCGCACATGAAAGGAGCGACTACCATACAGGAACGCCTTTGGGATTTACGCAAGGAAAAAGGATTAAATCTGGAAGAACTGGCACAACTGACAAAGATTTCAAAATCTGCCCTTGCCAGCTATGAATCTAAGGACAATAAAGAAATCAATCATGGCAACCTTATCACGCTGGCGGATTTCTATGGAGTGTCCATTGATTATCTGTTATGCCGGACAGAAAACAGGGAGCAGGTCAACACGCCTTTAACAGAATTGCATTTGAATGACGAAATGGTTGCGCTTCTGAAAAGTGGCCGGATTAACAACCGTCTGCTGTGCGAACTTGCCACCCACAAGGACTTTATAAAGTTTTTGGCTGATATTGAGGTTTATGTGGATGGGATTGCTTCCATGCAGATTCAGAACCTCAACTCCCTTGTCGATACTGTCCGGCATGAAATTATAGAACGCTACCGCCCCGGAGAAGATGACCCGTACCTGCGGATTTTACAGGCCGCACACATTGAGGATGACGAATATTTCAGCCACATGATACAGGATGATATAAGCGTAATCGTCCATGATATTCGTGCTGCACACAAGTCTGACAGTGAGAGTGCGCCACCGACTACCATTGCCGAAGAATTGAAACAGGACTTAGAGGATGTTGCAAATTTCAAGGGAAGCCCTCTTGAAAAACAGGCTGCGCTTTACTGCAAGCGGCTGGGTATCAATTATAACAAGCTGTCTGATGTGGAGTTCCGGCAACTTGTACATATCCTTGAAAAATCGAAATTCTTCAAAAGCTATGTCGGCCAGAGAAAAAAACGGAAATAAAAAACCGCTGTTGCATGATTGTGTATGTTTCCATGTGGCAGCGGTTTTGTGCTGGTGGTATTTAGTTGAGAACGTGGCTTGATAAACTGGAAGTTGTTTATTAAACCTTTTTAACCTTAACCAACAACATCATAGGTCTACGCATTTCATCACACATTCCCGGCATATCCATCATATCTGCCGGAGGCATTGCTTCCTCAATAGCCTCAATTTGAAAACCACATTTTATAAGTGGATTCAATATCTGCGTTAATGTGTGGTGCTGTTTAATTACTCGTTGACCAAGAAAATTGGTTTCTCTTTCGCCTGTGTAATAGTAATTGTCGATTGGCCAATATTTAGGTTTCCCATTTTCATCATAAATCCAATCCTCATTAACACCTGCGGTGAAAGTCGGATGTTCAATATTGAATAGGAAATACCCACCTACTTTTAATGTGCAATACACCTTTTGATAAACATTAGCTAAATTTTCGATATAGTGCAGTACCAGGTTAGAAACAACTAGGTCATAAGTATTTTCAGGATAAATGTATTCTTCAACACCGCAAACTTTATACTTGATTTTGTCATCAGAGTTATCAGCTACTGCTTTTGCAATCATTTTTTGACTACTATCAATACCAAGAATTTCAGTAGCTCCCATTTGTGCGGCATATTTGCAATGCCAACCGTAACCACATCCTAAATCCAAAACTTTTTTTCCCTGTAATTTAGGGAATAACGGTTGCAACTGATGCCACTCTCCAGCAGCTTTCAGACCGTCTTTGCTTCTTCCCATTTCCGCATATGCGGCAAAAAATTCACTATTATCGTAAACATTTCTCATTGATAATTACCTCCACAACTCCCGATTTTTCTGGCTTTATTATATTACAATGTCCTTCCAGATGGAATAGGCTTCCTCAAAAATTCATTCAAAACCTCTATGTTTGTCAACTTTCCGCTTCGGTATCTGATTCCGGCTCATTCTTCGTGATAACAAGCCGCCCTTGCTGGCATTTCACGGTAATTTTATCCCCAGCGGAAAAACCGGCCTGTTCCAGCCAGTTTCCCTGTAAAAGAATCTGCGGCGGCGATTTTTTGAAAGCACCTCGCCCATTATAAACGGTCAGTTTGCGGTCGTCCATCCGTCCTCCTTCCCCGCCGCCTGCCGGCATACGATTTCAAATACATCCCCATCCTCTGTCCTGACAGTGAGCAGGCTGTTCTGCTCGTCTGCGTTCAGGTCGGCAATCCCCATCCCTTCGCTGTCGTTCAGTAAATCAAAAAGTTTGTCCCTAAAATAATTCAGTTTCATTCTGTTGTTCCCCTTTCATAGCTTATAGTCTATTGGCTAATATTATATAGTCTTTTAGAAGCTATTGCAATCCCTATGTGTGATGTAGTCTAAAAGTGAACAAAATAAATGCTAATAGCTTATGAAATGGGTGGGCATTATGGAAACAAAAGGATTGGGCAAACGTATCAACATGGTGAGGAAAGACCGGGGATTCACGGCTGACAGGCTTTCAGAATTATGCAGTATAAACGCAACCTATCTCCGGCAGATTGAAGGCGGGACAAAGGTTCCCAGCCTGCCTGTATTTATCAATATCTGCAACGCACTGAAAATTTCCCCGGATTATCTGCTGCGGGATGCGCTGGGAGATAATGAGGTCAGTGATATACGGGAACTGGCAGAGTTGTGGGAAAGCACTTCGCCCAGCCAGCAGGAAATCGCCGCTGCCATGATTCGGGCGGTATTGGAGCGCAGGGAAGATTAGAAAGACCAGCCGGTAATCGGCTGGCCTTTGCATATCCAATCAAATATAAATCAATTCGCTTTTTATGATTTCCTCTGCCCGGTTTCGGATATTGTTCATCCGCCCTACCCATTCAAGCTGGTTCCGGGCTTTCAGTTCCTCGGTCACTCCCTCGGTGGCTTTCATCTGCTCTATGATTAAGTCAAGCCGTTCCTCCGCCTGCTCGTTCAGGTCGGCAAGGTACGTCCATAATTTCCCTGTTAGGATAAGGGAACTGTACCATGCCGGATGTTCCTGTTTCAGATATTCCCGGTGCAGCCGCCCATAATGTCCGATAGGGCGGTTTTCCTCCGGCAGCTTCAAGTCCGGGATATAATAATCGCCTACCAGAATATAATCAATGCCGTTCTCTGTGATTCTTTCTTTCAGTTTTTCCATTATCGTTCCCTCTTGTGGCGGAAGGCTCGTCACTGGCCAGTTCAATCACGTCCATAATGCCACAATCCAGCGTTTCGCAGATTCGTGCCAGCGTGTCCATGCTGATGTGTTTTCCTTCTTTGCCCATATTGGCAATCATATTTGTGGTTAGGCCAGCGGCAAGCCTTAAATCTTCTTTCCTCATGTTTCGCTCTATCAGCGTGTGCCAGAGCGGTTTGTAGCTGATGTGCATTTTTCTCCCTGCCTTTCTGCCCCGGATGGGCGCTTGCCCCCATTATATCAGGTTTCTTGCTAATCCACAAATATTTCTTGACGATATCGCCGGTTCCGTCTGGATTGTGCTTTTCCTTTCCTCTTTTGATTACCTCTAATTAGCCATGACCTGCTTCATGCCCTGTGATTTCGCGCCAGGGTTGTCATTGCCGTAGCCCTCCATGAGATTGATCACGCCCCAAATGCCAAGTCCGGCTCCAAGTGCCACAACAAGGGTCTGCAAAACGTCTACTGCTGAATTAAAAAATGCCATGTAAAATCCTTTCTGCCGCGTCTGCGGCTGTCCGGCAAGCGGACAAAAGGCGGTCAGCGTTTGGTCGCCGCCGCATAAAAAAACCGCCCTGTGATAAAGGCGGTGTCCCCGCGCTGCGTAAGTTCTGCGGCGCGGCGGTATTCAGTTGTAAAGGGTTGGGCGGTACGTCCCCCGGTAGGGGCGCGTACCATGTAGCCCGTGTTTACGTTCTTGATTTCCGATCAGCTCCTTAAAAAATCTTTTTATGAATGACAGGTAGGAAAGGGTCTTTTTCCGTAGCAGTCGGCGGTGTGGGAATGTGGATAACTGGCTGCTCTTTTGGGGCTGTGGGAAACGCTGTTTGCAGGACGTGGGAAAGCCGCACTCTGGCTTTTCCATGTGCTGTGAATGGCGTTTTCCATAGCTCCATAGCCTGTTATCCACATTTCCACGGCGCAAATCTTTTACGCCCTGTCACTGTTTCGGGATAAGCCCCATGCGGCGGGCTATTTCCTCCGCGTAAAGCTCCACATAACGGCGTTCCATTTCCTCCCGCCACTGCCAATACTCCTGTATTGCTGTGTCAATGGCGACTGCCATATCCAGCAGCCACTTCATTTCAAGCTGCTTCCGCTGCTTCTCCTGTTTCTTTCTGATACGCTTATTCACTTCTTGCGTCCTCCTGTAAATGCGCCCGGTTCTTCTCGTAAAGCCGTTCGCAATCCTTGATAAATTTCCGCAGGGCGGCTTCCCGCCGCTGTTCCTCCCGGATTTTGGGGTTGACAAGCACCGTAAACCGCCGCCTGTCAGTTCCGGGGTGTTCACTCATGGTCTGTGTCCTCCTGTAAGCCCTCCCCGTCAATCTCGTAGTAGTCAAATTCTTCCTCCGGCTTCACAATGGCGGGGCGGCGTTTGATGTGCTTTTCCATGTCAAAGGCGTTTTTCGGGTCTGCGTCAGAGAGGTACTTGTATTTCGGGTGCTTCGTTATATCGAATTTATCCGAAAAGAACGGACGTACCCCGCGCACCTGTAAAATGCACTTGCCCCCGTCCATAACCGCGATTTCATCTTCCGTCATAAGCTGCTTTCCCAATTTCTGATAGTTCAGCCCGTGGGAAAGCTCCCGCCCCCGTGTTTCGGACGTGTTGAAGCTGTCTATGGTTTCTTTTCCTAAAAGCTCCGACATTTCTTTAAGCGTCGTTTTCTCCTTGCCGCCCAAGAAAAGGGTCGTGTCGCAGTTCCCCGTGATCGTGTCGGCGTTGTCCTTGTAGATTGCTTTTAGCTGGCTCTGTGACTGCAAGATGATGGAAGCGGATATTTCCCGGCTCCTTATGGTGGCGATCAGCTTTTCAAACTTCGGTATCTGCCCGATATTGGCAAATTCATCAAGCAAGCACCTTACATGGACGGGAAGCCGCCCGCCGTATTCATCATCTGCTTTATCGCAAAGCAAGTTGAATAGCTGTGTGTAGAGAATACTCACGACAAAGTTAAAGGTGTCGTCGGTGTCGCTGATAATGACAAACAGGGCGGTCTTTCTGTCCCCCAGCGTGTCAAGCTCCATTTCGTCCGTTTCCATTAGCTCCCGCAGCTCCCGTATGTCAAATGGCGCAAGCCGCGCACCGCAGGAAATGAGGATAGAGCTTCGCGTCTTGCCCGCCGATAACAGGAATTTCTTGTACTGCCGGACAGCGAAATGCTCCGGGTCTTTTTCTTCCAGCCGTTCAAACATGAGGTCAACCGGGCTTTGAAATTCCGGGTCGTCCTCGCGGGCTTCGCTGGCGTTTATCATTTCAAGCAGCGTCGTGAAATTCTTTTCTTCCTCCGGGGCTTCATAGTGGATATAGCCGATAAGGGCGCAGTAAAAAAGCCGTTCCGACTTTACCCAAAAATCCTCCCCGGATTTCTCCCCGTCGCCTTTGGTGTTGGCGATTATGGTATTTACCAGCTTCAAAATGTCTTTCTCGCTCCGCAGATAGGCAAAGGGATTGTAGCGCATGGACTTTTTGAAATTGATTGTGTTCAGCACTTTTATCCGATAGCCGCCCCGCTGTAAGAGCTTCCCGCACTCGATTAAGACAGTGCCTTTCGGGTCTGTGACAACATAGCTGCTGTGCATTTGCATAAGCGACGGTTTGACGAAAAACCTTGTCTTGCCGCTGCCGGAACCGCCGATCACAAGGATATTTTTGTTTCTTGCATATTTCGGCTGCTTCGGGCGGCTGTTCATGGTGAGCCGTTCCGTCTGTGTCAATGGGATATTGTTCTCAAATACCGGGTCTGTGTACGGCTTTATATCGTCGGCGGTTCCCCAACGCGCGGAACCGTACTCAATGCCTTTGCGGTATTTCTTCGCGTTCTTGCCTTTTAGGTAAACGGCAAGCCGGATAATCACCGCCCCGGCAACGCCGATCAGCAGGTCGGCGGGGTGGAAGCTGGGCGCGGCACTGGCAAAGGTGGCTGTGAAGCCCTCCCCAAGATGTAAAATCTTTTGGCTTGCGTCCATGCCGGGGGAAAGCCGGACAGCCGCGCCTACCTTGTCAAACAGGTACACAAAGAGCAGATACGGGAGATTGAGAATAAGCAGCTTTTTGATTTCCGGCTTCATAGCGATACCTCCCTGTCCTTGTGTTTGGTCTGCTGGCGGCTGGCGTTCAGCTTCTTTGCCTTTTCCCGGAAAGCGGCTAATGCCTTTCGGATTGAGGGCTTTTTATCCTGCGTCAGCTTCTTTGCGGAAAACTCCTTGAAAGCGGCGGTCAGCGCGTCCGCGTCCCTGCCCTTGAAGAATACAAGGTAGCGGGGCGGGGTTTCCGTCGCGTCCTTTTTCATCGCAAAGTCGATACCATATTTTTTCGCTGTACTCTCAAAGGCTTTGATGTTGTCCTTTGTGATCTCAATGTTGGAAACGCCTGTATTCTGCTTCATAAGCTGCTTTAGGGTCTGCTTCCCGTGGGGGATTGCCTGTCTGTCAAGCTCTTTCTTTGCCTGTGAGAGCAGCTTTTTGATTGCCTTTTGCAGCACTTCGGCGGTCAGCTTCCCGGTCTTGATATACAGGGCAACGGTTTTTTCGTTGATTTCGTCCTGCATGGGGTCTGTCCCTCCTTTCGGGGTAGTCTATGGGGCGGCGGTCAGATACGCACCCGCAGCCCGTTTAAGTCGTCGGCTCTGATACCCACCAAGTACCATTCCTGCGCCATATTCATTTCAATGCGGGTCGGCTTCCACTTGCCGCGTGTGAACACGTCGAAACAGTCCCCGCAATGCAGCCCGCCGTAATAGCTGGCAAGGTCAAAGCGAATGTCGTAGCGGTCTGTGCGCTCGTCAAATACCAATGCTCCCGTCATTTTCTGTGCCATAATAAAATCCTCCTTTTGTGGTTGTGGGTGGTTACAGGCTTTCGCCCGGTTTGAATGAATAGGGGTCGTGCGGCTCCTGTGGCGCAAGTGCGCCGCTTGCCATATCGTGAGCCACAAGGGACGTGTAATAGTTGCCGATTGTGGACGGGGCATTGAAAAGCACCGCCCGTAAATACTGCTTGATGTTGCGGATTTTGGTTGTGTTCTCTTTCATGCAGTCCAGCACAAAGCGGATATGTTCAGCGTCCAGCTTCATAAACTTTGCTTTTACCAGCTCGGCGGGGTAGTCGTCCCCGGCAATGCGGATCGTCTTTCTCCGGGTACAGACGGTTTCCAGCATGAGGTCTACAATTTCATTCAGCCTGTCCCCGTCAAACTTCATATCCTGTATGAGAATGTCATAGTCGATATTTTCCTTGATGATCTCCCGGTAAATCTCAAAAGCGGTCTGTGCTTCCGCTTCCTTTCGTTTCCGTTCCGGCGGCGTAGCCGCTTCCTGCTCCAAAGGAGAGGGGTTAGGGGAATGGATAGGAATGGAATGGGTACTTTGTAAATCCGTATTTCTTTTTTCTTTTGTTGGTAAGTCAGTTCTTTGTATATCTTTATTTAATTGCATTGGATTTTCCAACGTAGGTTTTTCCAACATTGGTTTTTCCTGCATTGGATTATCCAATGTTGGATTTTCCAATGTAGGTAAATCCGGCGTAGGTTCTGTATGCGGCTGCTCATAGATTACATAATCGGCTCCCCGCAAGCGTCCTTTCTCGTCGCGCTCCCGTGATCGGACGATATACCCGGCGCGTTCCAGCTCCTTTATGGCTTCCCGGATAGCGTCTATCTTTTCCCGGTTGATCTGTGACAGCCCCGCAAGGGTGTAGTCCCAATCTTCGGGAAGGGAAAGCATTTGCGACAAAAGCCCCTTTGCCTTTAAGGTTAGCTCCTTGTTGCGTAAATGGTGGTTGCTCATAACGGTATAGCCCTTGTTGCGTTCCACTCGGAAAACTGCCATAGCTTCATCACTCCTTTGGTTGTGGATTTGTTACGCGATAGAACGCCATTTTGCCGGGGTTAGGTATAAATCCCTGTCCCCGGCAAAAGTGCGCCCGCAAAGCCGCATATAGCAAGGCTCTTTTTGCCCCTACTGCGTAACATGAGGGCATAAAAAAAGCGGCGTTCCTGTTCTCCCGGTTAGGGATAGAGAAACGCCGCGTTTGCGTCGTATTCAGTTTTCATTTATTCTTTCTCAATGCTGTGTGCTGGTGGCTGGGCTGGCAGGGTTCCGGGCGGCATATCAAGGCTCTTTCCCTCAAAAGTAGTAAATTGGTAGTAAATTCAGCTTGAAATCCTGCTTGTATGCCCGTAAATCAAGGCTTTTTTGAGATAATCAACCATTTTTATATAAAACATTATACCATTTTTTGTATACTAAAGCATTTCTATCCAGCGTTTACTGCAGTTTAATTTCAACCGCATCCCCCACCTGCTCATAATCACTGCTCATCTTACCGCTTTCCTTAGGAAAGGCTACTGCATACGGCGTCAGCTGCAGACTGGCGGCGTCCTCCGAAATCTCACCTGTCAAATCGTCTATTTTAAGCTTTCCTTTATTTCCTTCTAATCTGGATAAATAGAAACTTACAGGATTCCCCAGGTTATCCTCTCCTTTCAGCATAATATCGTACTCAATTCTCTTCCGGTCTGAGGAAAAATAAATTTTTTGTCCCAGATCGTTGCTGGTATAAGTGTCCAGGGTAATGGAAGAGCCGTCAGGGAGTTCGAAGGAATCATACAGAGGTATCTCCCGGGTATGTTCGGCCAGTTCTTCTCCGCTGGTGGAAAAGGCAAACTCCCAGGCTGTGTCAAAGTCTCCCTGCCGGTAAAACTTCAGTTCGATATCGTACTTTTCATCCATATTCAGATTTTTTACATCACAGTTTATGACACTTTCGATTGTGTCCTCGCTTATTTTCCTTGCGCCCCCGCTGGCTGAACCAGACGCTTCCCTGCCGTTAATATAAAGAAACGCGTCCAGCGAAGCCTCTGCCTGGCTTTTTTCTGTTGGGTAGCCATCCTCAGAGGTCTGCGTGACCGAAATTACCAGTTCATCCTTATCCAGGATCACCTCGTTTAATGTCACTGTCAAGCCTTCCTTGGTAACAGACTTGCTAACCACTGTTTTGTATGGAGCCAAATCCTTTTTAATTCCTAAAAAAGATGCAATGTCATAGGAAACTGCCTTAATCTGGGCATATACCTGATCGCTGAACATTGTAATGCCCACAGCGCCCAGTACTACTGCTGCACAGGCGGCTGCCGCTGCTGTTTTCCTGACTCTGTGTTTTTTCTTCCTTAACTTGCCGGTATATACTTTCAGCCTTTTCTTCTCAAACTCTGACAAGTCCTCTCTTTTGTAATGATCCATATCGGTTTCTATTTCATTTAGTAAAGTATAAATATTTTTTTCCATGGCTTCTCTCCTCTCCGATCAGGATATACTAAACAGTTTCCGCAGCTTCTTTTTCCCTCTGGATACCCGGTTATAGATGACTTCCTTTTTCATGCCAGTCTCACTGCTTACTGTGTCTATATCCTGTTCCTCCAGAAAAAGGCGTTCAAATAACTCCCGGTCCTTAGGTTTCAGGCAGTTCAGCATGGACTCCGTCTCCTCAGAAAGTTCTTCTTCCAGAAGATCCATCTGCTCCCCTGCTTCCTCTTTCACCAATCCCTCTTCCCAACTCTGATAATTCAGCTCTTTTAAATACCTGCGGAGATAATCTACTGATTTGTACCGGGCGATCCCCGCAATCCAGTTTTGAAAGCTGCTTTTTCCCGGGTCATAATATTGGATATTATCCCATATAGCCATAAGGACATCATTCATGCATTCCTCCTGGCAGGGCTTCATATGGTACAGATGCTTTCGGATCACACTTTTTATAACCCATCCGTATGCATCAATTACATATTCCAGCGCCCTTTCATCTTTGGCTTTCAGCCGGGTAATAAAATTGTCCTCATTTATTTTCATAGTGTCTGCCCCCGTGTTTGGATATTGCCATGGCATTGTCATAGTAAGATAACGTTCTCTTACCTGTTATTTCGTAATCTACTTCTCATTTCTATCACTTTATCATATTTTTGCATAAAAATGTTGCATCCTCGTCTGTGAAAGAAAGGAAACCACCAAAGCCAAAGATAAAGGCAGTGCCGGAGGAGGATTCCCCCGGCACTGCCCTGCATGCTGCCTATTATCTTGTTTTCGTCCAAACTCCGGAACCATTTACATAGTACTTGCCAATCCATGTATTAGAAGCCATAGCTCCATTGCTTCTCAGATAATACCATTTTCCGCCTACCTGAATCCAGCCGGTTGCCATTGCTCCGCTGTCCTTCAGGTAATACCAGGTCTTTCCGTCCAACAGCCAGCCCGTTGCCATCGCTCCGCTGCTCTTCAGGTAGTACCAGGTCTTTCCGTCC
>NZ_FQVI01000018.1:0-42602 GCF_900129135.1 Lactonifactor longoviformis DSM 17459 | reverse complement strand
GTTGCCATCGCTCCGCTGCTCTTCAGGTAGTACCAGGTCTTTCCGTCCTGCAACCAGCCCGTTGCCATCGCTCCGCTGCTCTTCAGGTAATACCAGGTGCTGCCATCCTGCAGCCAGCCCGTCGCCATAGCCCCGTTATCCTTCAGATAGTACCAGGTACTTCCCACATAGACCCATCCGGTTTCCATAATACCATCTCTGTTCAGATAATACCACTGGCCTCCAGTAAAGAGCCAACCGGTCTTCATGTAGCCGTCACCGTCAAAATAATACCACTGACCGCGAATCTGTTTCCAGCATTCCACGGCAAAGGTTCCGTCTCCGTTGTCATACTTCCACTTTCCGTTCTCTGCCACCCAGTGAGGCTGCAGCTTTTTGGTAACCGTTACTTCAGCTGAACCCTTATTTCCCTTGCTGTCAGCTGCAGTGATAATCGCTTTGCCCTCTTTGATTCCCGTTACCTTGCCATTCTGATCCACAGCCGCAACTTTTTCATTAGAAGAACTCCATGTCAGGCTTCCCTCATAATTTCCGGTCGCTGTGATTGTAAGGCTGCTTGCAGCAGGTACAATTGCCTTTGCAGGATCCAGTTTGATTTCCACGGGCTTCTCCGGCTCTTTTGTAACAGTAACCTCTGCGGTTCCCTTGTTCCCCTTGCTGTCGGCAGCTGAAATGGTCACTGTTCCTTCTTTCACCCCTGTCACCTTGCCGTTCTGATCTACAGTGGCAATAGCATCATCAGAGGAACTCCATGTGAGGCTTCCCTCATAATTTCCGGTTGCGGTAAGAGCAACACTGTCACCCTCAGCCACTTCTGCCTGGGAAGGATTAATCTTGATTTCAACCGGATCCACAGGTCCCTGACCGCTCAGCGGAATCATAATCACATTTACTGAATATCCAGGTACCTTATAAACCACTTTACTTCCAGCAATAGAAACGGAAGATTTCTGAGGCGTAATGCCCTCATTGTCCATAGTATTTACTGCATTCAAACTGTCGCCCTTCAGAGATATAACAGACGCCTCGCTGCCTGTGATATTCAAATTAGACAGATTTAAGGTGATCTGCTTATTGCCGCTCTCTGTGTTGACCAATTTTACATATACATAGTCATCGTCTTTGGAGACAGTGTTGTAGATGTCGTTATGGTATGGCCTTAAGTTCATACTGTAATCCTCTGCATAGCGTGTCACACTTGCTGAGGTATAGCCAGCTTCCAGACGGTCGTTAATTCCATAATTAAAGCTTACAGTTACCGCTTCATTTACTGGGAACTTCGTATATCCAGGCGATGAATAGTAACTGGAATTGTACCATTCATGATCGTTGGAGATTACATTGCCGTCTGAATTAGTACGTGACCTCTGTACAACATTTCTGCTGTCTGACCACCCACCCATGTTATACCAATAGTAGTCACTGCCGCTGGTGGCTCCTGCGCCTACCATAAATCCTTCATTGCCGGATTCTTTTACTACAACGGCTTCTACCTTATAGTCATACCATTCAGGATCGTTTACTACACTGGGAATCCATACCCCATTGGTGCCAGATGCCTGGGACAGGTAGAGTTTTCCATCCTTGATCTCAAAGCTGCCGCCCGATCCGGGGAATTTCTCCCAGAGATCCAGTGTTTCACTGTCATCCTCAAATGTCTCGTCCAGAAGTACTGTCCCGTCTTCTCTGGTAACCTTAACGCTTTCCACATACCCTTTTGTTGCGTAGGTAGCCAGTACCGGGCTTCCTGTATTCACCGTATACCGTTCTCCCTGTCTGTCAAGAAGCGCCTTTATCGTCTGATCCCCTGTGTACTTGGAGAACATCTGCTGCACATAGTAGTTGATAGATCCGATGCTGTTATACTCATCAAACCAGATGAGGTCAGTCTGCCAGTTGGTGCTGCCCATTTTGTTAAACAGAGGTGCATAGGATACATTCTTTACAATATCGCTGTTTCTCTCAATACCGGTCATATAAGCTGCATCTGACAATGCTGATTCCAGACTGTTTGCCACGCCAAGCCTTGTGGCATATTCTCCCAGAAATACGGGAAGTCCGCCTTCCTCTTCTCTTAAGAAGTAGTCATAACGATCGTCCTGTCTCTGTGAGAAATTAGTACCTACATAGTAATGTTCATCCACCAGGATGTTATCACCTTCATGATTTTGCTTCAGCCAGTTCCATGCCTTCTGATTGTTTCCATCATCTGCGGCTGTTCCGGAAGCTGCAATTACGGTCAGTTCCCGATCCGGATAATTGGCCTCTTTGTATTCCATGACTCTGTCATAAATAATGTCAAAGTTCTTAAAGTATTTGTCATCCCAGTTCTCATTTCCAATGCCCACGTATTTCAGGTCAAAGGTTTCTTCATGCCCGTTCTGTGCACGTTTGGCTGCCATTTCATTGGTGGCGGGATCGCCCCAGCAGTAATCCAGCAGATCCGTTGCATCCTTTACAAACTGATCTAAGAGTTCTCCGGTTGCTGCCGGTATATTGTTGCTTCTTGCCTGGCAGAGTACACCTGCATTTAAGATTGGATACGCTTCTGCACCAATCTCTTCACAGAGGGAGAGGATTTCATGATATCCGAATCCATAGGACTGCATGTAACCGTAGGTCGCATCATTGCCCCAAAGGTTAGGAATCTGTTTCCTTTCCTCCAGAGGCCCAATGGTGTTCTCCCAGTCATAGTAGGTATCCCACTCGTAAGCGCCCTCAATGATACAGCCGCCCGGGAAACGGATAAATCCAGGATTGATGTCTGCAATCTTCTGCACCAGGTCAGCTCTCAGACCTGCACCGTGTCCATAATTGGTGTCCCCGTATCCAAATGTATCCTGGGGGCTGACAGAGATCATGTCCACACTGAGCGCACCCTCTCCTGCTCCCTCTACTTTGAATACCAGCTGGCCCTTTTCTGTTGCTTTGCCGGTAAGTTTTCCGGTAACCTTTGTCCACTCGCCTGTCTTAGCGGGCTCAACTGTGATTTCATCCGTCAGTGCCTCGCCTGCCGCGTTCTGGAGTTTCACCTTCATTACTCCGGCGTAGGATGGATCTGCTTTTGTAAATACAGAGAAGTTCATATCCACCCCTTCTTTTACTGCCATAGAAGGTGTACCCAGAGAGTTAATAGGCGTATATCCATTGTTTGTAAGTGTCAAATCTCCTGTAAGCACCGCATAATTCGGGTTGTTCCCGTTCAGAGGATTCTCAGAGGCAACTGCAAACCTGTCTGCTGCGTCGCAGTTCCACATATTCTTGTAATCATTGACTCTGCGTTCCCCGTCATAGCGGTAATTCTCAAAGGAATTGTTCTTAACCATTTCAGGATTTAAGCCGCCGTCTGCGGAATTATTGATGTCTTCAAAGAATAAGCCTACCAGACGATCGTTGATATCAACCCCGATATTATTTCCGTCAATGTCCATAGAATAATCGGTTGTCCCTGCAGGAAGCAGATAAGCCTCATATTCTTTTTCCAGGCTGGCCTCTCCCTTGCTGAAGGTAGCTGTAACCTTTATTTTAGTTTTTTCTTTTACATTTCCTACTACTTTACCCGCATTGGTAACATAGATAGGATTACCGCTGACCCATTTGATTCCTACATTATATTTGTCATCCCTTGTAAGAAGCCCCAGATCTCCGGTAATAATTCCATTGTCAATGCCTTCTATCACATATTCTTCTGCTGCACGGCGGACAGATTCCTCGTCGGACAGCCCTTCAAGGTAGCTCTTTTCAATTTCCTCATCTGTCAGTACTTTATTGTAGATCGTAATATCTTTGAAGGAGCCTTTAAAAATAGGATCCGGATAAGATGATTTGCCCAGATACGCTGCCAGATCCGAACCAAAATCGCTTACTGTTCGGTCTAACGCCACAGTTCCTATCTTTTCTCCATTCATATAGCCCGTAATGCTGTCTTCCGTAATTACCGTAGTATATTTTACCCACTGGCCCTTCAGAGACTTTGTGGATGGTCCTGCAATCCCTTTTGTACTGTCTGAGGGTGAGATACCCACCTCTGTCATATAAGGTTCTTTTGCATTAACCGTATTGGTAAATACCGTTTTCATATTCCCGGCCGGGTTGGACGGATTGAGCAGCCAGTAGCTGACCGGCAGATCCTCCTTTGTCCCAAAGAACATAGCCGCGTAATTATTCGGATCTAACTCATTCTTTACCCACAGGTCCACAGTCAATGTATTCTGGCCTGCAAACATACTGCCCGGAAGTTCCACATAATTTGTATTCTGGCTGGCAGTAGCACCCGGAAGGGTGAGAACGCCATCCTGGACGGTAACATTTCCTACTATTTTACCATTATTGCCATGTCCTGATACATCCTTTACGCCATCGCTGAAATCATATTTGGCAATAATGTCAGGATCCGGCTCTTCCTGATTTCCCTCAATCTTAACGGTCATGGTTACTTCCTGATACTGAGGATCCACAGCCTGATCCTCGGTCATTTTCAGAATCGGTGTTCCGTCGGCTGCCCAGTGTACCGTCTTGATTCTGGCATGACGTCCGGGATCATGCAGAGGATCTCCGTTTACGGTTGTTGTAGATCTGGCATGGTACACAAAAATATCATTGCCGTACTCATCTGTAGTAAATGAGTTGTGCCCCGGCCCGTATTCTCCTTCCACATCCGCTGAATTCAATACGGGGTATGGTGTCTTTGTCCAGTTATCCAGATTCAGAAGATCCGCATTTTCATCTGCCGTCATCATACCGATACAATATTCAGCTCCGGTACCTGCGGCTGAGAAGCACATATACACTTTTCCATCCCGTTTTAATACAGAGGGACCCTCATCCACGTTATAGCGGATGCGCTCCCAGGCGTACTCCGGAACGGTAAGCACCTGCGGCTCTGAAGTCAGTTTCCACGGTTCATCCGGGTCTATAGTTGCGATCAGCAGACTGGAATTCCCAATGGTTTGTGCCCAGATTACATAGTGCTGTCCGCCCGCCTCAAAGTGTGTCATATCCAGTGAAAAGTTTGTAAATGACAATGCATCTCCATTAGATGCTTCCATTCTCTGCACGCTCCAGGATGCAGGATCCATTGGATTGCCGCCCTCTTTGCATACAAGGATATGGGGACGAATGCCAAATGGGTTATTCTTCTCTACACTTCCTGTAAAGAATACATACCATCTGCCGTTTATCTGGTGAATCTCAGGTGCCCAGATATAACGGTATACGCCCTCTGCAGCGCTCCAGTTCCAGATAGAGACCTCTTCCGCTGTCTGCAGGCCTTTGATGGTTTTAGCTCTGCGCAGAGTCACACGGCTGTACCCGTTGGAATCACCGCCGCCGTTCATTGGATAAGATGCCGTAAAATAGTAATACCCGTCATCCCCTTTCGTGATCCACGGATCCGCCTTGGACTCAATAAACGGATTATCATATTCAGGATACCCCACCTTACCTGTTACGGTATAGGTTCCATCCTGTTTATAGTTTACGCTGGAATCATCCCAGGTTACAGGGATCTCTGCATTGGATCCGTCACTGTAGGACGCGTCCACAGACTGAACGGTATCCGGTAATTTACCCTCTTCCGCCTGTACGGTCACGGAAGATGGCAGACTGCTGATACCTGTGTTCACAACAGGGGCCAGTTTCTTGACTACTCTTTCATATTCCTCCTGATTTACCTCCAGCACGTTGCCGGCATTGGCTCCGTCCGGTATGGCAGCCTCAACACTATCCTTATCTCTCCCCTGTATCTCAACGGGAGCAGAGGCTGTCTGCAGATCTGCGGATGTGTTCTGATAGGTTTTCTCTCCGTCTGTCCAGGTAATGATATATTTCTCACCATCCCACTCACAGACCGGTTCCAAAACCTTCTTATCCGTATTCAGATCTAATTTCGATTCGTTGTTAAAAAGAAGCAGATCTTCTGAGTCAAATACATATATGTAGCTGTAGTTATTATTATTGGTCGCTGCAAATGCATAGCTTCCGTCTGCTTTTCTGAAAAGATACGGGGATAAAATACCGTTGAGAGCATCCTTATTATCCGTAAAACAGATACCGGAATCGTAATTCAGAGCGCTGTAGGTGCTGCCGTCCTGGCTGTATCCCATATGCAGACTGTTTGCAAGGGCCGCTTTATTCTCACTGCTGGTATCTGAAAAACCTTTTTTGTCTTTTGATCCTGTATAAGAAAGCAGGTATCCGTAAGGTTTCTGAAGGACTACTGCCGGAAAATCTTTATGTGCAGTTACTCCGCCCAGGGTAATTTCCGCCTTAAGAGTAACATTCTTATCACCGTCTTCCGGTCTTGTAACCTTACCGTCATTACCAATATATTCCGGGCTGTCCGAGGTCCATGTAACCGTAGCACCATTGGCGGCAGCTGCAGGCAGAGTAAGATCCTTTGTTACGTAGTACGTTCCGATAGAAAGATCTTTTACTGCTGCCACCAGATCTCCCTCAGGATTATTGTACTTTACGGTAAGCGGAAACTCTTTTGTTACGGATTGCCCCTTTAATGTCAAAGTAGCTGTCAGAGTTACATCCACATCCTGGTCTTGCGGCCTGTTTACCTTCCCGTCATTTGTAATATACTCCGTTTTATCAGATTCCCACGTAATGGAAGACTGATACACAGATCCCGCATCAGGAAGGGTGATATCCCCTCTGATTTCGGTTGTTGGAAGGGTTAATGCTGCCTTATCCTTATTGAGCATCTCCAGGATAACCGATTCATCTGCAGTATCACTGTAGTCTTCTATAATTTCATCCTCTGTTAAGGCCTTCGTATATACTCTTACGTCCTTAACGCCGCCCTTATAATATTTATCCGGATAGGAAGACCTTCCGATATATCCCACCAGATTGCTTCCGAACTGAGAAACAGGCCTGTTGGTCTCTACCGTGCCCACCTTTACGCCATTATGATATCCTGTAATAGAATCTTTAGTGATTACCGTGGAGTAATAGGTCCAGCCTTCCCCTGTAGCGGGTCCAGCAATTCCCTGAGCGGCATTTGTTGGAGATATCCCGTACTCTGTGGACCAGGGTGCGCCGCTGTCGTTGCCGTTAGTAACAACAGATTTCATAAGTCCTGCGGGGTTGCAGGGATTAAACAGCCAGTACTGTCTGGGATAATTTTCTGTAGTTCCGAAAAACATAGCAGCGTAATCCCCATTTTTTGTCTCGTTTTTCAGCCAGAAGGAGATTGTCAGGGTATTCCGCCCGTCAAACATCCCTGTTGGCATCTGTACATAGGCTGCGCCTGAACCATTGGCACCGCCCGGAAGGGTTAATGTTCCATCGGCTATGCCAGCGTTTTTCCCATGAATTGTACCATCGTTCCCATTACCTGAAGTATCCGCAACAGTACTTCCTTCTGTCGCCGCTCCGTCGGCAAACTCATAGTGAAGCAGAAGGCTTTCCTCTTTCGTAAGCTCTGCCTGTGCCTTTACGGTAACAGGAAATTCTTTTGTCGTACTTGCGCCGAGAGTTCCATATGAAATGGTGGCAGTAAGCACCGCAGATTTGTCCCCCTCCTCAGAAGGAGCCCTGTGTATGGTACCGTCTGCCTCTACTACAGCTGCATCACTGGTCTCCCAGGTGATAGAAGAGCCGTAATTCCCTGCATCCTGAAGCACCAGATCCTCAACAACAGCATCCAGTCCTCCCATCGTCAGCTCAGAGGCATCCAGGTTTACGATACCCTGATCGTACTCTGCCTGTACCTCATCGTCTGTCAGTTCGTCGGTATATACTTTGACATCTCTGACTCCGCCCTTGTAAAGTTTGTCCGGATACAGAGATTTTCCAATGTAAGATACCAGATCACTGCCAAAATCACTGGCGCTTCTTCGCAAGCTTACCGTACCCATGTTTTCTCCGTTATAGTATCCGGTAAGTGTATCTGCAGTAATAACCGTGGTGTAAAGACCCCAGCTGCTGTCAGTAGCGGGTCCCAGTATTCTTTCCCCGGTAGAAGCCTCGTTTGTGGTAAAACCGGCTTCATGGAGATATGGCATTCCATCCTGTGCCACCTCGTCTGTAAGAGCAGTCTTCATTGCCCCCTGCTCCAGATTACACGGATTTAAGATCCAGTAGTGAAGGGGCATGCCGTTTACAAGTTCCTTGCTGCCGAAAAACATAGCTGCATAATTTCCCTTGCCGGTATCGTTTTTCAGCCACAGGGAAATGGTCAGGGTATCCTTTCCGTCAAACATCCCCTCCGGCAGTTCCACGTATGCGGCATCGCTCCCGTTAGCGCCGCCCGGAAGGGTTAGAGTACCGTTGGAAATCTGTGCACGATTTCCCCTGATGACACCATCGTTGCCGTTCCCTGAGACATCCTGGATCAACTGGCCGTCTTCGGCCGATGTTCCCGAGAAGTCATAATGCAAAAGCGGAGTCTTTTCAGGCTCCGCTTTTACTTCCAGAACAGTTCCCAGCATATCTGCCGGTATACTTCCCAGTACCAGAGCGAAGGTCAGCAATAGTGCAATAATACGTTTGACTTTACTCTTCTTCATTCAATTTCCTCCTTTTTCTTTATAATATTTCTATTATAAAAGTTGTATGGAGGGTGATTAAATGATGTTTTTTATCCACTTTGTTGGATATTTTTCGCTCTTTTATTTTTTATATTGTTTTTATGAACTTTGTTGGATATTTTATGGAATAAGTGTGTTTTCTTATGCATTTTTTGCATGCAGCAATTTTAGCTTGTCCGTCCGCTTCAGCCGTTTTATGGCATATTCCCTGCTCATTGCCTCTTCTTTTGTGGAGAATTCTTCCACGTAAACAAGTTCTACCGGACGCCTGGTCCTGGTATATTTTGCACCTTTTCCCGCATTGTGATCCGCCACTCTTTTTTCCAGATTGTTTGTCCATCCCGTGTAGAGGGTTCCGTCTTCACACCTAAGAATATACGTATAATTCATGGTACTGCTCCTATACTATGTATATGTAAGATTTTGCAAACAAACTGTCTGCAAAATCTATCAGATTTATATAAAGCAACCGGAGGAGAAAAAGGTACTCTACCCAAAAAACAAACAATAAATAGTAAAGCTGTGAAAAACCGGCTGCTAATATTGGTATATGATTGCTCACATAGTATATTATACTCTATTTATCCAATCCTGTGCAAATCCTAAGGCAAATACATTACAGGATCAATTGGTGTTCCGTCTTTTGTCATCTCGAAGTAAAGATTGCTTCCTTCTACGCTGTAGTATTTAGTTGGTTCACTGATGTATCCGATAACGGAACCGCTTGCCACGGTATCCCCCTCTTCATACGGAACTTCCTTTAACTGTCCATAGACAGCCTGGTAACCATTTCCCATATCCATGGTAAGGGTAGTACCTGTCTCTTCATTGGTTGTAATAGACAATACCTGGCCGTTGGCTGCTGCCAGAACCGGTGCATTTACGTCTGATGAAATAACAATTGCAGGATTGTATTTATACTCGTTTAATGTTGGGAAATAGACAGTTTTGTCCATGCTGTAATCCAATAATACATCCCCATTTAACGGCCACTCCATAAGAGAAGACTCAGAAAAATTAATTTCCGGAGCTTCTGCCTCTACATTTTCTGTGGCTGCACTTTCATTTGCTGCATTGTCCTGTGCATCCGGATTCTCCTGTGTATTCTGGTCTGCCTGCGCATCCTCAGCCTCCGGTGTATTCTGGTCCGGCTGGTCCTCTACTTCTTTTGTTCCTTCTACATTCTCTGTACCGGATTCCTGGCTTTCCTCTTCCTGCATATCCTGGCTGTCATTTGCCGCCAGTTCTTCTCCGTCTGTGTCTTTTGTTTCTTCCGCTAAACTCTGTTCCTTCTTCGTATTGGTACTCCCTGTCTTATAAACACCCACACAGGTGGCAACAATAGCTACCAACAGTACACTGCTAACAACAATACGAATCATTTTTTTACTGTTCATCATATTCTTCACCTCAACTTATAGTCAATTGTTGTAACTATAGGGTTTCCAGAATATGTGAAAGTATTCATTATTTTCTTAATTCTGACCAATAACTGTTTTTACATCCTGAATTTCCAAATCCGGGAAAAAATATGTAATAATTTCCTTATAATTCTTTCCCTCTTTTCCCATCTGATCTGCGGTATACTGACTCATTCCCATTCCATGGCCGATGCCCTTGCACAGAAACCGAATCTTTTCCCCCAGATCCTGCACCGTAAAGCAGGAGGATGTCAGACCCAGAGCATCTCTCAGCTCCTCACCCTGGAATTCCTGGTTTCCCACCTGAATCTCCAGGACATAATCCGTACTGTCTGTTTTTATGATTTTTACAGGTTCCTCTTCCGATTCCCCCCATGCAAATCCCGGGTATTTCGTTTTCAGCTTTTCTTCTATTTCTTCAGAAGTAAAATAAAAACCTTTTAAATAATCCTCACTGTCAATGTCATTGCCGGTATCTACAGAAGGCACATACGCATAAGAATCACCCAGAACCTCTTTTCCGTCCCTGGTCTTTCCCCCGCTCAATCTGCAATAGGGAATATCCGTAAGCTTCCCCTGATTACAGAGAACCTGCCCTTCTGTCTCCTGTACCGCCTCCTGGTAGTTTTGAAAACGTTCCAGGAAATCATCATTCATTTTATTTTCTTTTAACTGATCCACCGCATGTTTTACTTCTCCGGAAACAGCACCTTCCTCTAATTGTGTATAGAGGTTGCTGCGGGATACTATGGCCTGCGCTTTGAGCGCCTCTTTCGAATAGTTCCATGGAATTTCCATGGCCACAATAGCCGGGAGGTAGTCTTCCACCTCCACTTCTTTTATTATAGGACATGCCTCTCTCCCCGAGATGAGAGCGGTAATTAATAAGGGGAGGAGAAGAAGGATCAGCAGTAAACTTATGATAAGCTTGATATTTTCTTTCATATCATATCCAAAGATGTGTTCTTACATACTATATGAGAGAATGTTTGTCTTAAATGATAGTTTTGTGTATGTAGTTTGAGGTTATACAGGCGGGGGAGGAGCATAGCAGACGGACGGTCAAGAGAGGAGGTCTTGGGGCCTGGTAAGGGAGGGTACTGCTTCTATCTGTTTGCTACTGCGCTTCTCCTCTGCTAACTGCTTAGCCGTTCACTAAGAAGCTCAGGAGAGCCTTCGCTCCTAAGTGACCGCTGGCAGTGGATCTTCGGACGCACTCCGTAGTCTGCGCAGATAGAAGCAGTACCCTCCCTTACCAGGCCCCAAGACCTCCTCCCTTGACCTGGCAGAGACTCACTTCACATTCACGAAAAACGGGCGGGGATGGTCGTGAGTGGTACACTTTTCCTCTGCTTGTTTAGCACTCTTGGTGGCTCAATGTTTTGAATAAACTGCCAAACAGCATCATCCGTTCAGCAGCAGTCTTTCCTACAACTAATTAAACAAGTTCCCCTAAATCCCTTCTCTCGTTCCCCCAAGGAAGGATATATGGTTCCAAACTCGGCCTGAATGGTACCATATTATAAATCTCATCTAACCGCTCCAGAATATCCTTTGGCAATGGTCCTTTTTCTACAGATTTGTAATTGCTGATAAATTCCTCTTCTGATCTGGAACCGGTCAGGACACAGCTCACAATTGGATTAGAAATTACAAATCGCATGCTCATTTCGATGATATCCATCCCCGTATCATCCAAGAGTTTATATAACTCTTTAAATTGATTTCTTCTGGGAAGGCTTATCCAGGGTGCTCCATTTTCAATTATATCATCTCTTCTCACAGCCAGTGCCCCCTGCTGCAGAGGCGAACCGCAGACAACACCCATATTGTGCTTTTTTGCAGCCGGGAGGATCTCATACTGTGCCTCTCTCCATAATAGACTATAGTTAAATGCCGTTAAAACCACATCAAATTTTCCTGTATCACATACCATAGCAAGTTCATGCGCAGCAGTCCCCCCAACGCCTGTATATTTAATCATACCGCTTTTCTTCATCTCATCCATGGCATCTATGACAGGACCTGTACAAGTCAGGGGATCCTCCCACCAATCCAGATACAGATTTCTCTCCGGCTCGTGAACAAATAACAAGTCAATGTGATCTGTATGTAACTTTTCAATACTTATTTCTACCGATTCTATGATATCTTTTTTTGATTTAGGATCAAAGGGGGCAGGCATCCCAATTTTGGTAGATATAAACGGTTTATCTCCATGCCAATCCTTTAAAATATTTCCAAGTACCGTTTCACTGTTAAAATAACTGGGCGCTGTATCAATATAATTAATGCCTGACGCAAGGGCAAACAAAGTTGCCTTTTTAGATAGTTCAAAATCCCCTACTAAATCTGACATAAATAAACCGCCAAGGGACATCTTCGTTACTTCCATTCCAGTTCTGCCTAAAACTACTTTCTCCATTGTCCTTTCTCCTCCTCTGTCTGATATAGTCGGATAACCGACTTGATTGCCTTTTTGCTTCTTACATATTCATACGCCTCAGGGGCATTTTCCCATGTAAATATATGATTTTTATCCAGCCAGTTAGAGGCATCCAGTCTGCCGGATCTGATAAGCTCTATTACCTCCTGATGAGTTTCCGCTTCATCATAAACGGCGTTGTAGAAACGGAATGATACAGGTCCGAGGATGGGATTAAAGCTGTAGCTGTAATAGTCATCCATGCCGTACACTGCCACAGTGCCTCCTGTTTTCAGACAAGTCATATAGGGTGTAAGTGCTTCCTTTTTACCTGTTGCATCAATGATATAGTCAGTCTGGCCCTTATGAGTCTCTATCAGGGTTTCCACGTCCTTTTGAGACCTGTAATCTATATATTCCTGCATTCCCGCCCCAAGTGCGCTGCCTTTTCTGGATGCACTGCCAAGCATAATCACATGAGCTCCCTTGATAGCACACATTGCTCCGATAGAAATGCCGTTAGCCCCTGAGCCTATAACTAAAACCCGGTCGCCTTCCTTTACTCCCATTCTGTTTACCCAACTCAGATTTTCTCTCCAGGTAATTATCATAGTAGCGTCCATTGGATCGATAATACCCTCAGGAATGACCTGATTTACCCTGTAATACTCCCATTCACTTTTATCTAAACCGTCCAGCTGCATGGCCTGATGATCCAAAGCCAGGCCATATTCGCACATTCCTCCCCAGCTTAAACCCATTCCTTCTGTCTCTCTGGTGTATACCCTGGCAACCAAATCCCCTACTTTAAAATTACGTACTTTTTTTCCCACCTCTATCACCCGTCCGATACTTTCGTGACCGATAATGGAAGGATATACATTCCCCCATGCAAAGGTACCGTCGATAACCGCCAAGTCTGTTCCTGTACAGGTAGCTCCATAGAGCATTTGGCAGCGCGCTTCATAATCTCCCATGGAGGGCTCAGATACATCCTGTACCTGAAGTACTCCCGGCTTTTCTACAACTAGTGCTTTCATTTCCAGTCCTCCTTTTATTCTGTATAGTATTCGTCAATATTATTTTTATCAATTACCTGGAAGGGAACTATATATTCGGGTTCTACCGTTTCTCCAGCTAAAATTTTCTCCGCTACTTCCCCTGCTTTTTTAGCAATAGATGGTGCATCCTGCAGCACAGTCGCTATCATATCCCCTGTTTTAACAGCC
This sequence comes from Lactonifactor longoviformis DSM 17459, assembly GCF_900129135.1. GTDB lineage: Bacteria > Bacillota > Clostridia > Lachnospirales > Lachnospiraceae > Lactonifactor > Lactonifactor longoviformis. Next base: position 28,987 of record NZ_FQVI01000018.1, on the reverse strand, counting down.
TTAAGGCCATCTTCAATGCCATCCACCCCGATTACAAGAATATTTTCTTTTCCATTGGCTTTTAAAGCCTGTACAGCACCCAGTGCCATCTCATCATTCTGAGATACTACCGCATCGAATTCCATAGTCTGAAGCCAGTTTTCAACCGTACTCATGCCCAATTCCACACTCCAGTCAGCAGGCTGCATCGCCAGAATCTTTATATCCGGATAGTTTTCCAACACTGAATTTATACCTTCCGTACGCTTTACAGTTGCATCTCTTCCATCCAACCCCTGAAGCACAACGATATTTCCCTTTCCGCCTATTTGCTCTGCAATATATTCCATCTCCATTTCTCCCGCCTGGGTATCATCAGAACCTACATAGCAGGTTGCATTTTCCTGATTTGCTATCTTACAGTTTACAATCATAATAGGAATTCCCGCCTCATTGGCTGCTGTCACCGCAGGTGCACAGGCGTCACTGTCCGCCGGGGATATCATGATAAGATCTGCCCCCTGTGTAATAAAATTCTCTACCTGTGATACTTGTTTAGATGCATCATTAGCTCCATCGCCTTCCAGATATTTTGCTCCCAAATCCGATACAGCTTCCTTGATAGAATCGGTCAGTGTAACCTGAAACTGATTACTCAGATCCGCACAGGACCAGGCAATAGTAATTTCTCCGTCAGCCTTTTCCTCTGTTTGTCCGGAACTGCTTTCTGCTGCCTGTTCATTTTTTCCCTTATCCGGGGAATCGCTGTCACCGCATCCTACTGTAGAAAATGCCAATACAGCTACACATACCATTGCAAATAATTTCTGCTTCTTCATAAGAACCTCCTTAAATTAAAATATCGTTTATGGTTTAATTTTGCTTTTTAGATTTAAAATACTGGTCTACAAAAACAGAACCAATAATAATCACACCCTGAATAACCTGCTGGTAATAAGATGGAACATTCAGCAGATCCAACCCATTATTGAGAACACCAATAATTAGAACACCAGCCAAAGTACCCGCGACACTGCCAACACCTCCGCTCAGGCTCGTGCCTCCGATTACAACAGCAGCAATCGCATCCAGTTCATAGCCATCCCCTGCTGTAGCCGTAGCGGTAATTACTCTGGAAGATAGCACAATTCCAGCCAGGGCAGATAAGATACCTGCAATCACATATACGCAGATAATAATCCGATCTACATTAATTCCGGATATTTTCGCGGAAGCTTCATTTCCTCCAACTGCATATACATATCTTCCCAGTCTCATCTTTCCCAGCAAAACACCTCCTGCAAGCATAGTAAAAACCAGGATATATATTGGTATAGGAATAGAAAGCAGGGTTCCCCCACCAATCACCTTAAAGCTTGCATCAAAATTTGTAATGGCCTTTCCATTGTTATACATAAGTGTCATTCCTCTGCATATTGTCATCATACCCATAGTTACAATGAAGGCCGGAACCTTTCCTTTTGCAATAATTACCCCATTGATTCCGCCGCACACTGCACCGATTGTCAGTGCAATGAGTATAGGTACAATTATCGGATATGTATTTGGATGAATAAAGTCACAGGCCACTATAGAAGATAATGCCAGAATCGATCCAACTGACAGATCAATTCCTCCTGTAATAATAACAAACGTCATTCCTGTGGCAATTATTCCGTTGATAGATAGCTGTCTTAACAGATTAAGGATATTCATCTTTGTAAAAAAGGCCGGGGATGCAAATGTCATGATGACAAAAAGTGCCAGAAACACCAGATATATTTTAAATATCTTTATATATTTCATTACCGTATGATTCTGTTTCATGCTGTCTCCTTTCCGTATGCTCTATAGATATTTCCTTTCTTCGAATGCCTGCGGCGCAGGCCATAATGCCCTCCTGCGTCACTTCCTCCCGAAGGAAAGTCCCTGTGATTTCACCTTCGTGCATCACCAGCACCCTGTCGCACATTCCCAAAATTTCAGGAAGTTCAGAGGAAATCATTATAATAGAATTGCCCTCTGCTACATATTCACTCATAAGCCTGTATATCTCCGATTTTGCTGCTACATCGATCCCCCTGGTAGGTTCATCCAGTATCATAATCCGCGGATTACAGGAAAGCCATCTTGCAAGTACTACTTTCTGCTGGTTGCCCCCGCTGAGCTGTCCTGTCATTTTTGTGCAGGAAGGTGTCTTAATAGAAAGCTTTTTAATGTAGTCTTCTGCAATCTCTTTCTCCTTAGCCTTTTTAATAAACTGCCCTGCCTTACAATATTTTTTTAGATTTGCAATTGTTATATTCTCTTTTATATCGGCTACAAGATTTAGGCCTGTCAGCTTACGGTCCTCGGTTACAAACGCCAGTCCCCGTCTAATTGCCTCTTTAGGCGTTTTAAAAAGATAATTGCGGCCATTTAAAACTATTTCTCCGCTGTCAGGAGGATGGATACCAAATACTGCCTCTGCTACTTCAGTCCTTCCAGCCCCCATCAGACCCGCTATTCCCAGAATCTCTCCCTTTTTCAAGTCAAAGCTGATATCTTTGAACTTCCCCCCCCTGCTAAAATTTTTCACTTGAAATACGACTTCTCCAATAGATACTTTACTTTTGTAAAACTGTTGATTCAGCTCCCTGCCGACCATCATAGACACCAGCACCTCATGATTCATCTCAGAAGCGGGACGGGTATCTATTTTCTCGCCGTCTCTCAAAACTGTAATCTCATCTGCAATGCGAAAAATTTCGTCCATTTTGTGAGAGATGTATATAATTGCTTTTCCCTGCCTTTTTAATGTTTCAATTGTTTCGAACAGGTTCTCTACCTCACTGGAGGTAATGGCAGAGGTAGGTTCATCCATAACTATGATATCCGCTTTACAAGAAATAGCCTTTGCTATTTCAACAAGCTGTGCCTGTGCGACACTTAAAAACCTGATGTTTGCCCTTGGATCAATAGGGGCTTTGATACCCTCTAGAGCAATTCCGGCCTGGCGGTACATCTCTTTTTCATCCACAAACATTCCTCCCGGCCCTTTCAGATATTCTCTTCCCAAAAAAATATTGGCTGCCACGCTGAGATCAGGCAGAGATGTGAGTTCCTGATGAATCATGGATATTCCCAGATCCTGCGCCGCCTTAGGATTAGATATATTTACCTCTTCCCCTTTCAGAAGAATTCGGCCGGCATCTTTTTTATAGATTCCATTCAGAATTTTCATCAGAGTTGATTTTCCGGCCCCATTTTCCCCCATCAAAGCATGCAGAGTACCCCTTTTAAGTTCAAAGGAAACATTATTTAAAACCTTTACATTACCGAAGGATTTGTCGATACCCTCCATCTGCAAAACTACTTCTTGTTTCACTTGTGACAACTCCTTTCCTCATCGCTGCACTAGAATTCTGCGCCTCCTTTGATGTTCCTGGGTGCCAGGCCTATATTCCCCAGAATGGCATACTGGGAGGCATGTCCTGCAGCCGGAATGTTACCCGGAACACAATGAATTGTAGAGTAAGCAAGAGTAGCAAATTTAATTGCCTCTTTGAATTCCGGTGGAATTCCTATCTCTGAGGAAGAAACCAGTTTAATATTCTGTGGAATTCTTTTCTGGATTTCCTGAAGGATCGCCGGATTTTTTACACCCCCGCCGCTTGCATACAGCTGATCAACCTGCTCTATTACTTCCCGGGGAATATTGTCCTCCATAGATTTTGCCACAGCCTCACCGGTAAATGCACAGGCGGTAGCCATCATATCTTCTCTGGCCACATGGCTGAATTTTGCTATGGTACTGTTCAAGTACTCAGGACTGTAATCCATTCTCCATCCGGAACGAGGTACCGGCCTCTCAAAGAACGGATGATGCATAAAGTAATTCAGCATATCTTCATTCACCCTTCCTGACGCTGCCAACGCACCATTTCTGTCGTACTCTTTTCCATAAAGTCTCTTTGCAAAATAATCGGAGATTACATTCCCGGGTCCCACATCAAACCCATACATTTTTCTTCTGTCACTGCAGGCAAGGTGAAGATTGGCAATTCCTCCTATATTTAGTGTCATCTTAGGTTTCTCTTCTTTTCTGAACAGAACAAAATCAAGGTACTGCATAAGGGGGGCCGCGCTGCCTCCAAATGTGTGATCTGCCTGACGAAAATGAGTCACCGTATCAATATTTGTCAGATTTGCAATAACAGATGTATCACCAACCTGATAACCTGCAGGGTATTTGCCGGATATCCATCTTCCGGGCCAGTCAGCCTTTTCCTCAGCAGTCATCGCTGCTATTGCTTTATGATCGGGCTGCTCCTGGTAAATGGTCTGTGTATCTAGCCCCAAAACCTTAATCTCCCTGGATTCAATACCGTTTTCCTTCAAAAATTGAACTGCCTTCTCCGCGAAAACTGCCCCCGCAACATAATTAAGTCGATTCAGTCCCACCATATCTACTTTGTTCTCAAAAGCATCTAATACTACCTTCTTAACATCTAACGGCCACTCATAAGAACTGCCCTTTATAAACCGAGGTGCCGCCGGGAATCCGTCCCCGTCCATTTTTGTCTCTGCCAGAATTACGTCAATTCCATCAAATGAAGATCCACTGTTCATTCCCATAATTAAATCCATTTACTGCTTCCTCCTTACATACTTAAAATTTTTCAGGGTGTAATGGCCTTTTATATAGTTGTAAAATTTTGCCATTTTATATAAAAAATCAGATTTTGGGAACGTTCTCATTTTTAGTAAAAAATTCTCCTCCCTTCATTTCTATTAAGTTCCCTGCATATTGAATCTGCATAACTACTCATCCTTCCTCTTTTATCTCTCTGCAGGATTTCCTTACTATCATTTCTGTTTCCAAAACCTGAATATAAGTATCTCCTCTTCTGTCCGGCATTTCTATTAACTCGAATAATCTCTCCGCTGCATAAGTTCCCAGCTTCTCCACCTGCTGTTTCATAGTGGTAATTTCCATCAGCTGGTTCAAATTCTCATCATCCCAAGCTACTATGGAAATATCCTCCGGTATGGAAAGCCCCTTTTTTCTCAGACCCAGAAGCAGCGGAGCCAGCAGAGAGTTATTAAATACAATAATAGCTGTCAGTTCCCGAATCCTTGACAGTATCCCTTTTTCTAGGATCTCTTCTACATTCTCTGCTTCGTAATCAATTTTCATAAAATTATCGGAATGAAACCCAATCCCCTCATCCTCCATAGCTTTTTGATAACCGGCAAAACGTTCCGCGACAGTTGCAAAACTAGTTGTCGCAATTCCGCCTATTTTTTGATGTCCCAGTTCTATCAGATACTGAGCTGCTTTATAACCAGCATCCCTGTTATTACTTACAATAAGATTTCTTGATGTCCCTTTCACTTCCCTGTCCACATAAACCATAGGTATATCCCCGTCATAAAGATGCTTATTCTTCTTATTTATAGATGTTTCTGATGTACTGGTAGCTGCAATTACAATTCCTTCTACCCTCCTATTATGTAAACTACTTAAATGCTGTATTTCCAATAATGGATTTTCATGTGTACTGCAGACCATTACACTGTATCCTTTTTTCAAAGCTACTTTTTCTATCCAGGAGGTAAGTTCACTAAATAAATGGTTGTTAATACTTTCCACTACCACTGCAATCGTTTTACTGGTATTGCTTCTCAGACCCTGAGCAATAGCATTAGGATAATATCCAAGCTCTTCAATTGCCTTTTTTACCTTGGTTTTTGCACTCTCAGATACACTTCCGTAATTTCCTACCACACGGCCGGCAGTAGCTCTGGAGACTCCTGCTAGTTTTGCAACATCATCTATTGTAATACTTTTATTTTCATTTCTTTTATCCATATTGTGTTCCCCCACTCTTTTATGAGAACGTTCTCACTCGATACTGTAATTATATTCCTGGGTGTCAATTTTGTCAATTTCTTTTCTTTAGATTTATAATGATTATATAAAATTATCAATTTTATATGGCCATATATAACAATACTGAATACTGATTTGTTAAATATGCACATAAATATTCAAACTTCCCCTTGTATATCTTACGCTTTGAGATGAGAATACTCCGGCATATTCCGTTCTATTTTTTTAATATAAAAACCGGAATAGGCGGATGGTTGCCCCGGTTATAATAGGAATTCACTATCACAAGATACCTCCGGCTGTCCAGCTGCCTCAGTTCTTCCAGGATTGCATCCCTCTCCTCAAAGCCTGTATCTCCTCCGCTGTATATGCAAAGGCTCATCAATCCGCCCTCTTTTAGTATGTCCAGTCCAGCGCGTATGGCTATCAGGCTGGTATCCGGATTTGTGGCCATGGCGTGATCTCCGCCGGGAAGATACCCAAAGTTAAAACAGATGCAGTCCGCTTTTTCTCCCCCCATGTACTGCTCCATATTTGCATGGCTGTCAAGGATAAGCTGCGCCCTGGCTGTCAGCCCGCGCTGTTCCAGAAGCTTCCCTGTCCTCTCGACAGCCAGCTCCTGAATGTCAAAAGCAAATACCTTCCCCTTTTCTCCTGCCAGTTCGCAGAAAAAGGCTGTATCATAGCCATTTCCCATAGTGGCATCTATATAAATACCTTCTCTTTGCACCTGGCTTTTTATTATCTCATGGCACCATTCGGTTATCTGGTACGATTTCATCATAGTGCTGCCTCTCCCTTCCTGCTGTAAATTTGCTGCCTGACTCAGTATAGCACAGGCGCTATTCTTTTTATAGTAGTGATACCATTGTTTCAACTCTATGTTATAATTAGATTACTGTGCACAAATCCCGCAGACTTGGGTGTCTGAACAGTACCCTGATTAGAATCTGTAAGAAATCCGTAAGATATTTATTCATAAATTCGTAAGGCCTATGCCATAAACTAAACGTAGGCTCAAAGGAGGAGAGAACATGAGGGAATGCGTACTCGTGGTTGACGATGACAGAGAAATTGTAAAGGCTATATCCATTCTTTTGGAAAAAGAAGGCTTTCAGGTAATTAAGGCCTACGACGGGCTGGAAGCCCTGGAAAAAATTGCAGAATATCCCGTACAGATTATTCTCATAGACGTGATGATGCCTAAGCTGGACGGCCTGTCAGCGATTTTGAGGATCCGGGAAAGGCGTAATCTGCCGATTATCGTACTGAGTGCAAAAAGTGAAGAGACAGACAAAGTGCTCGGACTCTCCATGGGAGCAGATGACTATGTGACAAAGCCGTATAATCCCCAAGAACTTACAGCCAGAGTAAAGAGTCATCTGCGGCGTTACACCAGACTTGGGGATGTACATGCCTCTCAGATTTCCAATCGCTATGAAAATGGGCGCCTTCTGTATAACGCAGAGGAAAGAGTTCTGTATGCTGACGGGGATCCGGTACGGCTGACTGCTACTGAAACTAAAATTATAGATCTGCTGATGCGCAATCCGGGACGAATCTTTCCCGCAGAGGAGATATACCAGAGAGTATGGGAGGAAGAATCCTTTGCCCCTGAGAATACTGTAATGGTTCATATCCGCCGTATCCGGGAGAAAATTGAACTGAATCCGAAAGAGCCAGAATATTTAAAGGTGGTGTGGGGAATTGGATATAAAATGGAAAAAATGTAAATCGGTTACAAGCTATGCGTCCTTTGTTGCGGCATTATGTCTGCTGATGGCGGTGCTTCTTACGGGCTCCGGCCTCTTGGCTGCAATGCAGAGCATAGCTATAAGTCCTGCTGACGCATTCCGGGGAGATTATCAGGATACCAAGGCATTTCGGCAGTATATCAGTTACCGCCTGGAGGACTTTATCATGATGGCAGCCGGAGGCAGCACCGGAGCATCCATGGGAACTGCTGCTGTCTCCTCAGACATTGCGGTTTCTGAGGAGACAGCAGCAGAGGTGTGGGAGGAAGCCGCCGGTGAGCTTTCCGCTGCACAGGAGAGACGGGAGCTTCACAATGCACTGAAGGATGATAAAAATATGCTCTATACCATCTCCTATGACGGAGACACTTTATACTCCAATGCAGAGGAAGGTACCTTAGACGGAGCTGCAGGCAAAATGCCCGAGGGTTATAACTTTTTACTGTATTTTGATGGTTCAAAAGTCTATCTGCAAAAGGACGGAAAAACCATTGATGTCTACGGGGATGGTTACTACAGGGAAAACAGCGACTGGAAAGTACCGGGATATCATAACTTTACCACAGACAGCAAATCGAAAAAGGCTTCGGTAATCATAGCAGCTGCAAAAACTCCCAGGATTTATATGAAGGCAGATTATTCCAGCTATGGGGAAGAGTCGGTGAGCAACCGGCTCTACCGGCTGAACCAGGATCTTTACAGCCTGCGCAGCCTGATCCTGTTTTTTGGCCTATTGACGGCACTGTTTGCCGTATCCCTGATCCTGGCTGTTCGATGGAGAAAACAGATAAAAAGTGTGAATCAGTTTATAGCTGCTAAGACAAAAAAGATATGGGTTGAGGTAAAAGCTGTTCTCTGTCTGGGCTCCCTCCTGCTCCTGATGATTGCCGGCACTGAAGTTCTGAGAGAACTTTACTGGAGTCTGCAAAACAGCTACGACGTTGTCTATGAATATGACTATTACGTATTCAGAATTACCGGATCTATATGGACCTGGCTTTCCTATCTTACTGTTATATTGGTATGTGTCTGGATCCTTTTCTTTCTGGGTAACGATATCCGCTATAACAGAAACCCCTTATCCTCCAGTGTACTTCGCAGTTTGTGGAATTACATTTTCCGAATGTTCCGCTTTAAAGGGGCCGCCTTGCCAGTGCAGAAAAAGATTATTTTCCGGTATCTGCCTGCATTTCTGGGGGAGGGAATGGTTGTGAGTTTACTTCTCCTCCTGGGGTTCCGGCTGTATTACAGCGGCACCTTCTACAGTGCAGACATGTTTTTATACGTTTTAGCACTTACGGCCGCAGGGCTGACTCTGGCCGCACAATTTTGGTATATCTGGAGAAATCGGTCCGCAGCGGAGGATATAGAAGCGCTTATACAGCAGATTGACAGAATAAAAGAGGGCAAGATCGCGGAAGAGGTTCCGGTACTTACGGATCCCGATCTGGGAGAGGCAGCCAAAAATCTGAATGATATCCGCAACGGGCTTGACATTGCCGTTCAGGAACAGATAAAAAGTGAGCGTATGAAGGTTGAACTTGTCTCTAATGTATCTCATGACATTAAGACCCCCCTTACTTCTATTATCAGTTATGTGGATCTTATGAACCAGGAGCCGGATCTTCCGGAACATGTGAAAGATTATGTAAAAATCCTGGAAAGCAAATCCCAGAGGCTGAAAAGTATGGTACAGGATGTATTTGAGATCAGCAAAGCAGCCTCCAGACAGCTCCCTGTAAACATAGAGACACTGGATCTGGGGAAACTTATCCGGCAGACCCTTGCCGATATGTCTGAAAGTATAGAGCGCAGCACCTTATCTGTTAAGACAAGGATTCCGGAGGAACCTGTATTGATTAAAGCAGACGGGCAGAGACTTTACCGTGTATTCCAAAATCTGCTTCAGAATGCTCTCCAGTATTCCATGGAACACTCCAGAATCTTTATCACTCTGGAAACAGACGGCATACTGGCCGCGGTCAGTGTGAAGAATATCTCCCGGTACGAGCTTCCGGATCGGATCGATTACACGGAACGGTTTGTCCGCGGGGATGAGAGCCGTTCGGACGGGGGGAGCGGACTTGGGCTCTCCATTGCCAAAAGCTTTGTGGAGGCATGCCGGGGAAGCTTCCGGATAGACATCAACGCCGACCTCTTTGTGGTTACGGTAGAGTTCCGGGATATTACATCGACTACTAACTAATATATTTGTGCATTTATAAAAAGGAAGAGCTGAAACCTGCTCTTCCTTTTTGACTGTTCTACTATTCTGCCTGTTCCAAAGCCTGCTTTAAATCTTCGATAATATCATTTACATTCTCAATTCCAACGGATAAGCGAATCATTCCCGGGGAAACTCCGGCTTCCTTCAGCTGCTGGTCGTTCATCTGCCGGTGGGTATGGCTTGCCGGGTGAAGAACACTGGTCCTGGCATCAGCCACATGGGTAACGATAGCTGCCAGCTTCAGGCCGTCCATAAACTTCACAGCGTCTTCCCTTCCTCCCTTTAATTCAAAAGAGATGACACCGCAGGTACCCTTGGGCATGTATTTCTTCGCCACTTCATAATACTTATCTCCCGGGAGTCCTGCGTAGTTTACATGCGCTACCTTCTCATGAGCATTTAAGAATTCAGCCACCTTCTGTGCATTGTAGCAGTGCCTCTCCACACGGAGGAACAAAGTCTCCAGTCCCACATTCAGCAGAAAACAATTCTGAGGGGACGGGATAGAGCCCAGATCTCTCATAAGCTGTGCCGTAGCCTTAGTAATATAGGCAGCCTTTCCAAACCTCTCTGTGTAGACTACTCCATGATAGGATTCATCAGGTTTCGTCAGACCGTGGTACTTATCTCCATAGGCAGCCCAGTCAAAGTTCCCGCTGTCTACAATCGCTCCCCCTACCTGCATGGCATGTCCATCCATATATTTCGTGGTTGAATGGGTTACAATGTCTGCTCCCCACTCAAAGGGACGGCAGTTTACAGGGGTAGCAAAGGTGTTGTCCACAATCAGAGGCACCTCATGCTCATGGGCCAGCCTGGCAAACTTCTCAATGTCAAGTACAACCAGGGCCGGATTAGCAATGGTCTCGGCAAACACTGCTTTTGTGTTTGGCCGGAAGGCCTTGCAGAGCTCTTCGTAGCTGTCATCGGGATTCACAAAAGTGCACGCAATGCCAAGCTTTTTCATCGTCACGCCAAACAGGTTAAAGGTACCTCCATAGACTGCATTGGCACAAACGATATGATCTCCTGCCTCACAGATATTAAATATCGCATAGAAGTTAGCCGCCTGACCGGATGAGGTCAGCATAGCGGCCACACCGCCCTCCAGATCTGCTATCTTGGCCGCCACAGCATCATTGGTTGGATTCTGCAGCCTGGTATAAAAATATCCGTCATCCTCAAGATCAAATAATTTACCCATCTCATCTGTGGTATCATATTTAAAAGTAGTACTCTGATAGATAGGAAGAACCCTGGGCTCCCCTTTCCTGGGCTTCCAGCCCGATTGTATACATTTCGTTTCAATTTCATATCCCTTGCTCATATGTATTGTCCCTCATTTCCTGATAATTTTATTCTTGCGTACCGCCCGCAAGGGTCAGATACCTTGCCTTACCGGAAAGGATATTTGACTGATTGTACAAATTATACCATAATTCCAGTAAAATACAAATATAACCGGGGTCTACTTTACCAGCATCCCCCCTGCCATTACAGCTCCCATACACAGACACACGCTTAAGATAATATAAAGCATACCTGCCAGCATTCTGCCCTCCCCCAGCAGATTTGTTGTCTCCAGGGCAAAGGTAGAAAAGGTAGTAAACCCTCCGCATACCCCCACTTTCAGGAATAGGATCAAGGGGGTGCTTCCCGCCCCGTGTTTAGCTGCGGCTGCGCTGATTATCCCAATCAGAAATGCACCCAGAAAATTGATGACAAGGGTCATCACTGGAAATGACATCCTGGGCAGCGGGATTTGTCCCATAAGGTATCTTCCCACTGCCCCCAGAGCTCCTCCCAGTCCTACATACAGACAATTTAACATCTCTTTTGTCCTCCTCCGGCCAAGTATATTCCACTGAATAGTATGAAGCCTTTTACGCGTATATGCAATACTTATTTTATCTGCACTTTATATATTTCCACTGAAGCTTTTTCCATCCATGAAAGCTTTTATAGAGGTACCTGCTGATCCTCCTGTACAGCTTTCTTCCGTCAATTACCTCCTGTCTGGAGCATCTTTCCTTTCCGAATGCAGCCCGCTGTGCGGCTGTCATAAATGCCAGAAACTCTTCTTTTTCCAGGCAGGGAAGGTTGTCCTGCACATAAGACGCCCACTGAAGGTCCCACATCTTATCCCCCTGATCATATCCCGCTTCTGTCAGAACCTGGTATATGCTGTGAGATATTCTTATAATTGCCAAATTTGGATTACGGTTTCCAAAAAGTCTGAGGCGCCTGGACACTAAGAACCATCTTCTGAGCATTATTAATAACAACAGAAAGATAACAGACGCAGCTGCAGTTCCGCCATAGCGCACCGCTCTTCCTGCCTGGCTGCTCATATTCCCGGTGATTCTATCCCAGAACCTGTCCCCGATTCCTGCCTTCCTGTCTGAATTGCTGACGCTTTTCTTTTCCTTAGCTTCAGTTTCCCCGGATAGACTTTCTTTCTCCCCCCGGCTATCCTCTGCTTCCTCCTCAGGGGTATCCCCGGTATTATCCAGCCCCTCCTGTGAGGTATTCTCCTGTAACTCCGGAATTTCCTGTCCTTCCTCCCCGGGCAGGTATCCGGGCGTCACCTCCACAGGCATCCATCCCCGGCCGTCCAGATAGATCTCCACCCAGGCATGAGATTTTTCATCTTTTGCCACTGCTCTGTATGCCCCCTCCTGTTCCTGAAATTCATTCTGCGGGACAATAAAACCAGTAACATAGCGGGCAGGAATGCCGAACATCCGATACATTAGAACAGCTGTGGTTGCATAGTGAATGCAGTATCCCCTTTTCTGGCCGTACAAAAAGTATTCCGCAAAATCCTCTCCTCTGGGAAGCTTGTTGATCTTAAGGCTGTAGGAGGTATTCTGGTGCAGGGTATTCCGAATGTATTGTGTAATATCATTGATTTCTGCCAGATTCTGTCCCTGGCATTGACTGCGCAGCTGTTTCAGACCCTCCCGGGGCAATAGAGTATACTGTTCATAGACAAATGCCCGGTACTCCGGCTCCGCGGTACCGTTATCCGTAACAGAAGGCCACTCCAGACACTCAAAATTGCTGAAATACCCCTCGTACTCCTGCGTGTTTCCTGAACTGCTCCTTACGGCCCCGTCTCCCTCTGTCACAGCACTGTCCGGAATATAAGAATAGTAAGGAACATATGCCACAGAGGAATCTGCATTCACAATCTGTATCCCCATAGATTGTCTGGAAAGCCTCTGGTCTGTCCCGGCATTGGATAACAAAAAATCATGGGATATGTTCTGAATCTTATGGGAACGGAGATTGCTGCTGCCTGATACAGGATTCCATCGGTTTCCCATATATTCATCTCCTACAAATCCTCTGAGATAAATATCACGCTCCGGCCTTTCCTCTAATATGACATACAGCTCTTCCTCCCCTTTATACGTAATCTCTCTGTTGTCCAGCATACCGCTGGATGTATAAAAGGGAAGGGAAACATTGGAAAACATATTCCAATCTCTAAATTGTCCGGACATAATCTGCTGCTCGATCCGGTTTACTGTCTGGTATATACGTTTCTGATTTTTTAATATGCCGGGGGATGCCGCCGGTGTCAGTACAACACCGGCAATCAATATCAGAATTCCGGCGAGGATCCCCATAAAGAGCCCGGCGCTGCCTGCTCCCAAGGACCTTTTGTCCCCCTCCAGAGGCATATTTCTTGCGGAGATGACGGCTGACATTCCGCAGTAGGATATTACCAGCATCCCCAGAGACACTGCCGAGGGAACCCTGCCCATTAACAGGCCCGCCCACAGGATATACACAATCAGAACCCCGAGAACCCATTTTCTGGCCCAATACCCCAGAACCGCAGAGATCACCAACATCAGCACAAACATTCCAAAGCAAAAACTTAACGTACATGCTCCGGTGTCACTGTCATTTACCGGAAACATTTCCATATTACCGCTGTAGTACCGGTTAATCTCAGCAATGACCCTGTTGGCAATCACGCAAAACCCATAGCCAAGGGTATCCCGGCCTATAAATCCTATGCCTCCTGTCACCAAAAAAACAAAAACGTAAAATATACCTTTGGCATAAGTTCCAAAGGCAGCTATACCGAACACGACCGAAGAGGCCAAGCAAAACGGCAGAATTCCCGCTTTGGAGACGGGAAGCTCGGCCAGGCTGATAAAGGCGTAAGCCACACCAGTAAAAAACAGAAAAAGATACGCCGTTAGCAGGAGAGTCCCTGTACCGCCGCTCTTTTTTTCATTTCCGCTCATTATTTCAATACTGGTATACGGGGAAACGGTAATCCCCTCCGTCTTCCCTTTTTTTCTTCTTAACATAAGTTCTGTCTCCTATACCCCCTATACTGTCAGATCCATTCCCCGGAGTTCATCCTCCAGCCCCTCGCCGTGGAACCTTACCCATAAGCTTTCCTTCAGATACAGCTCCAGCAATAGATTCAGGCGAATCCCAGTACTGTAATTCTCCCCGGGATACTGATCCCTATACAGGCGCTCCAGTTCTATCTCCTCTTCGTAGAGCGGAATCTGAATCAGGGGTTCCAGCATCTCATAGATATCATCTGTATTCTCTATCCTGGCCCGAATCAGCTTCTGTTCTTCCCTGTCAAACCAGCATAGAAAATGCATACAATGTCCGGCCAGAAGTGCCAGTGATACAGAAAGTGCAAGCTCAAGCAGTCCGCTCACATCTCCTCCATTCCGGTACCGCCTGAAATCCAGAAACAGCACTACTGCACAGCCTAAAGGCCTGCTGTACTCTTTTACCATAAGTTCCTCTGACCGCGCACTCAGTTTCCAGTGGATCCTCTGAGGCCTGTCCCCTGCCCTGTATTCTCTTATCTGAAAGATCTCCGAAGGGTCGTCTCCCTTTCTTTCCTTATCATATTCCTCCCCCTCCGCCGGAAACTCCCTGGTGGCTCTGCTGACATTTACAAAGGTTTCATATCCTTTTGGAAGTACGGCAAGCTCCTCTGACCCGGTTATTCGTTTTTTGACAGAAAAAAAGTGCATATAATCATACACCCGGATTCCATCCAGAGTCAAAAGGATTTTTCCGCAGAAATCGCTATTGACGGGGCAGGTCAGCCTTACCCTGCTCTTCCCTCCCACAAGCCCCTCCATTACAAATACTCCCTCTGTACCTAAAAGCAGATTTTTATAACGGATCCGTGCCGCCACTTTTGGAAGTATCCAGCTTGAGGGATTATAAAGCTCTAAAGCCAGCTTTGTGCCCTCTCCTCTTGTGATTACGGAATCCAGAACCGTCATCTTTGCCTTCATCCTGCCCGCAGGGTAGCTGATACATACCAGCATAAAAAAAGGGATCAGAATCTCTGCCAAAAACAGCATAATCAGTTCCCTGCTGTTATACATTAAAGAGAAGAACAGTGTCAGCAGAACCCCAATCAGATAACTAATAATTTTACCCATTCCTAGTAACCTCTCCGCACAGAAGGACGCCTCACCCGATCCAGAATCTGTCCAATAATCTTCTCCTCTGTCACATGGTTGATTCTGGCCTTGGAATTCATACAGATCCGATGTACGGCTATATCAGGGAACACATAGGATACATCCTCCGGTATCACATACTCTCTCTTATGAAGAAACGCATACGCTTTAGCCATTTTAGTAAGCGCAATGGTACCCCGGGGGCTGATTCCCAGTGCAATCAGAGGATCTTCCCTGGTCGCCTGTATCAGCTTTCCGATATATTCATAAACCTCATCGTGAATAAAAATCTTACCCGCCTCCTCCTGTAGATGAAGGAGATCCTCTCTTGAAATTACCGTTTTTACATCCTCAATAGGCGTACCGGAAGTATTGCCTTTTGCAATCTCAATCTCATCCTTCATGCTGGGATATCCCATACTGATGCAGATCATAAACCTGTCGATCTGTGATTCCGGAAGCATCTGGGTTCCGGCACTCCCCACCGGATTCTGGGTGGCTATCACAATAAACGGACGGGGAATCTCCTGCTGCACACCGTCCACGGTAACCTTTCCCTCTTCCATAACCTCCAGAAGCGCAGATTGTGTCTTAGGTGAGGTACGGTTGATCTCATCTGCCAGAAAGAGATTGCACATTACCGCTCCGGGCTGATAAACAAAAGAATTTGTCTCTTTTTTGTAAATGGAAAACCCGGTGATATCCGCCGGAAGCACATCCGGTGTAAACTGCATTCTGTTCTGTTCCAGTCCCATAGCCTTGGAGAATGCAAGGGCAAGGGTTGTCTTCCCCACTCCCGGTATGTCTTCTATTAATACGTGACCTCCCGCCAGAATAGCAGTCATTGTTTTTATAATACAGGCATCTTTGCCCATAACTGCCTTTTTTACCTGGGCAATTACGCTCAATGCTCTTTTTACATCCTCTGTCATCTTATACTCCTCTCCGTTAAGGTGATATACTCATATTATACATTATCTCAAGATATTTAACAGAAATTAGAAGAAAAATTAATTTTCTATGAAATATGAAAATAGTACTTGACCTTTCATGTTCTATTTATTATATTATATATATAACAATAGATTAATTATTATACTGCGGCAACTATCACTAAGTTTTCATAGATTAGAGAGGAGGATAACCATGAAAGTTGAAAAAATTAATGATTCCCAGTTCCTGTGGTCTTTAGACAAAAACGATTTTGTTGAGAATCAGCTGAAGCTCCAGGATTTCCTGTTGGGAACAACAAAGGTTCAGACACTTTTTCAAAGAGCTCTGGAGATGGCAGAAGAGGATTTTCAGTTTCAGGTTGAAGGTTATCTCCTGTATTGTCAGCTGACTGAGATGTCAGAAGAAAAGGTTTCCTTTGCGATAACAAAGAAGAAACAGCTTGCCGAGAATCAGCAGCTTCCGGAAAATATAATTGAACCCGGGCAGGATCTCTTCCTGCTGTACCGATTTGAGAGCTTAGACGATGTCATTCAGGCTTCCAGGATACTCAATGGAAGGGTTCAAGTAGTCAATTCCCTTTATCAGGTAGATAACCAGTACTATATTTTGGCGGAACCTGACACAGACAATGAACAGCAGATGAATACCTGCGGCATTGTGTGGACAGAATTCGCCCCCTTGAAGGCAATCTCCCCGGCACAGAAAGCCTACATGGAAGAGCACCACGCGTGCATTATTGCAGAGCATGCCATAGAGACACTTGCAAATCTGTAACCTTTTATTTCACATAATCGGATCCCTCATTTAACGAAAGGATGCCCCCATATTCCTATGGTGCGGCATCCTTTCACATTATCTTCCGGGAAAAGCCCTTTTATATGCTTCCCTAAAAAACGGATAGCTAATCAAACCGAACAGAATACAAAAAATTCCACCTGCTTTTATAGCCGACGAGGGCAGATCCGACCCAAAGAGAAGCTTACCCGTCCACGGCGCCACATACGCGCAAAGCGCCTCGCCGCAGTAAGTAGCACCAATAAACAGACCCGAAGCAATTCCCACGTACTTCCCTTTTGGTGTCATAGCCACTACAGTTCCCTGGGCTGCGTGGAATGCATTCACTCCCAGATTTAATAAGCTGTAGCCTGCCACAAACCCAATGGTACCGGGAACCAGAGCAACGGTGAGGGTACAGACTCCCATCACAATGCCGGCTGCCACTGTACTTGCACCTTTAAAAGCCTTCAGCCACAAAAACAGAAACATAGTGACCACAAGTCCCACTACCTTATTTACCGTAGTTACATTGCCCACAAGGGCAGAAGTTCCTGTACCCAGTTCATTGATAATGTAGCTTGATGCATTCAGTCCCAGGGACATGTAAAACATGGCAGACAGGAACTTAACAGCAATCAGACCCATAATACATTTTGGCATCCTCTCTTCCTTCGGCAAAGCAGTGCCTTCCGCTGTTTCCCCGTATGCCTCTGCCTTGGACATACTCCCTTTTCCTGAGGGATACCAGATGACAGCGGCAAGCAATACAGGAACCAGCACAAAGGCAGCATTAAATGATTTCGCCCAGTTCCCCCCTGCCGCACTGTAACCGGCTATGGTATTGCACACAATAAATCCCAGATTACTGCATACGCAGGTCCAGCCGCACACCTTATCTCTCAGATCTGCGGGTGCAGTCTCCGCCAGAGCAGCTAAATTTGCGGAAGGAATTACCCCTGACGCAAAGCCAGTCAGCGCAGATCCCGCTATACAGAGAGGCAAACTGCGGATTCCGGTAAACCGTATGAGGAGTCCTCCCACAATTGTCATAATAATAGAACCCACAACTAAAGATTTGCTGCTTATTCTCTGTATAAGGCCGGCAGAAGCAAACCCGCCAATCATAGCAGTAATCCCGGGAAGCGTAACCATTAAATATACCGTTTTTTCCTGTCCCGGAAAATCCTTCAGAATATACCCCAGAGGGGTAAACACTATACAGTAAAAGATAGATGCAAATTCTGAAATAAAAATAGGGGTAAGTTTTTTCCATATACCTAAGTCACCCGTTCTAATAGGAGCGCCTCCTCTTCATCAGCATGCCGGCAGAAGTTTTTTAGTTCTGGGCAGCCAGAACTGCACCAGGGGTCCTGTCAGGAAAACTGCCGCTATGGTTCCCACACCCACGGTTCCCCCCAGAATATACCCCAATGTCACAAAAAACAGGTCACATCCAACCCGGACCCACCGGAACTGCACAGAGGCAATCTTATCCGATAATATAATGGCCACCAGATCATTTGGACCTGTGCCTGCATTACTGTTGATGACCACGGACATTCCCGCGGATAAAATAATACATCCTGCAACCATACTGGCCGCACGGATTCCCATGGGCGCATTTCCATTAATGAAATCCTGAAATACCCACGTGAATAAATCAATAATAGGCCCCCCGCAGAAGGCACACAGGATAGTGCCAGGCTTTATGTACCCTTTGGTTGTCACCGCCATGAGGATCATTAAGATACACAAAACAATTACATGTACCGTTCCCACCGTCAGATGGACATTCCTGGCAAGCCCCTGGATAAAAACAGTGAATGTATCCGTTCCCAGCTCCGACAGAAGAAAGAGTGTCACCCCCAGATGGGCCACTGTAAGGCCAATAAGGAGAATCAGCAATGCCTTGGCCCAGTCCTTTGCCGTTCTTGCTGAAGTGTCGGAGGCAAACTGTTCCTTTTTCCCTTTTTGTACTGCTTCCATAACAGAATATTCCCTTCATCTTATTAAATTATTTGATAGAAATATTATATCCTTCCGTCAGATATTATTCAACTGTGATCCCTGCTTTTTGGGCAGTAAAAGAGATGCCTGCTCCCATCGGAGAACTCTCCGAAAAACAGACATCTCTTCCATACTTTCCTTACTCTAATCCAACCCCATTTACTACTCTGTTTGCCTCTTTATATTTGCCCTCCAGACAGCGGAGTACATTTTCCGCAGGAATCTTATACAGGAGATACTCCGTGGTAGTAGAGTAAAACGCACTGTGAGGGGTAATAATGACATTCTCCCTTCCCGCCAGAGGACACGTATTCATATCCGGTGTCTCGGAAGAGAGTACGTCCAGCCCCGCACCGCTCACCAGTCCGTGATCCAGCGCATACACCAGATCCTCTTCTTTTACCGCACCTCCTCTGGCCACATTCAGGAGTATTGGACTGCGCTTCATCTTCCTGAACTTTTGCAGGTCAAACATCCCCTGATTTTCTCCGGTCAGATTCATATGAATAGTGATTACATCACTTTGTTCCAGAAGCTCATCCATTGTCACAGGCTCTGCTCCCATCTCCCGGACGGCCTCATCAGGTATATAGGGATCGTAGGCCAGTATCTCCATGCCAAAGCTTTGTGCTCTTTTTGCAACAGCTCTTCCAATCTTCCCGTATCCTGCAATTCCCAGCTTAAGCCCTTCAATGCGTTTTACACCAGGCTTTGCGTTGTAGATCCATTGTTTGTCCGTCTGAACGCTTCTCTCGTACGTTTTCAGGCCCTTCAGCAGTGCCAGCATCAGCATAATGGCGTGATCCGCAACTTCCTGTGTACAGTACTCGCCTATGGCGCAGACTGCAATCTTCTTCTCCCTGGCGTATTCCCAGTCCACATAGTTCCATCCCGTCGCCTGAACAGAGATAACCTTACAGTTCTCCAGTCCGTCGATAATTCTTTTGTTAATGCCTACATATCCCACCAGGATGGCATCCGCATCCCTGCACTGTTCAATAAAGGCATCCTCTGTCTCCGGAGTATACACAGCCAGCTCCAGCACTGCATCCTCAGGAAATACTTCCCTCTCTATACTGAGATCCCGATCCGCGGATTCCGGATATTCTGCAATTATAATTTTCATAGACTTCCTTCCTTTCCATCACTTGTTACGATAAAAAATGTTGAATTTTCTCCCTCTCCTCTGCCTTCTGGCCTCTCAGCACAGATATGGAAAAAAACAAAACGGCTGATACTCCCAGACCCGGCCATAAAGCATCTATATGAAAAATGGATCCCCATCCCAGAGACCGTCCAATGTACCATACGATTACGGTTAGCAGAGAGAAGGTCATACTGTAAAAGGCTGCGCTGATACTTCCCCGTTTCCAGAAGAAACCAAAAAATGTAGGAATAAAAAGTCCCGCCGATAAAAAAGTAAACGTAATCAGCAGTATATCCATAATATCAGGATTCAGCCATGCAAATAACAGACTGATACATCCTATAATAAGAGAACTGATGGTTCCCAGACGTACAATTCTCTTATCGGAAGCCTTCGGGTTAATGTATCTTTGGTAGATATCCCTGGTCACATTTGCCGATGCTGTTAATATTGCGATATCCGCAGAGGACATAATAGCGGCAAAGATCCCTGTTATCACCAGCCCTTTGATTCCGCTGGGGAATGTCATCAATATTAATTGTATCAGAGAGTTACTTCCTGCGGGAAGATCCGGTATTAAAACTTTCGCTGCCAGACCTTCATACGTAGCACAAAGTGCAATGGGCAGGATACACAGAGCAGCGATAAAGCCGCCTTTTCTTGCTGTATTGGCATCCTTGGCCGCCATACATCTGGTATAGCTGTCCATGGTAGTAAAAAAGGAAAGCAGCGTAGAGAGGGCAAATGCTATAATGGTAGGCCACCCCCAGGCTCCTACATCGAAATAGCTGTCCGGCAGCGCCCGTATCTCCCCTGCTCCGCCGATTGCGTTGGCAGCAAAGGGCACTGCTAAGATAACCCCAAACATTAAGAGCCCTACCTGAACCCAGTCCGTATAGGTTACCGCAAGATATCCTCCCAATGCAGTGTATAAGATCAGAACTACAGCCGCCACGGTAAAAGAAATTCCATTTCCCCACCCTGTAATCGTATTCAGGATCACTCCGCTGGCCACAAGCTGCGACGCTGTTACCCCAATCATCCCAATCAGAGTACAGATGGTAGATACGAATCTGCACCTGTGATCGTACCTGCTCTCTATAAAGTCCGGGTAGGTCAGATTTTCAAGATGATCCCCTATTTGCTTTACTTTTTTTGAAAAGACCAGGGAAAACAGTCCACAGCCCACAGCCAGTATCCCCACATACCATATGGCAGTAATCCCCATATCGTAAGCCTTTGTAGAGGTTCCTATTACCGAGGCACCCCCTATCCAGCAGGAGATCCAGAGACAGGCAATGGAAAATGTTCCCAGCTTTCTGCCTGCCACATAATATGTCTCCATGCTGCTTTGCTTCCGTGACGTGTAAATCCCAATACCCAGCATCATTGCCATATAAATTACTACAAAACAGATATCAATCCCCTTCAAAGGCCAGCACCTCCATCCGCAGGAAGCTTTACTCTTCCAGCACTACTAATGCATCTGCCACACCAACTCCGGCACCTTCCCCGTATACAAACAGAGGATTTATATCCAGCTCACAGAGTCTGTCTTTGTTCTTCCGGGCAAATTCTGATATGGCAACCATCATTTCCACTACGGCATCTATATCTCTGGGCGGTGTGCCTCTGTAACCGGTCAGCATTTTATACGATTTCAGGGACTTCAGCATCTCATATGCTTCGTTTTTATTCAGAGGAATGGGGTACAGAGAGCTGTCACCGAACACTTCCACGAATACGCCTCCCAAGCCGGCCAGCAGCATGGGTCCGAATTGTGCGTCTCTTTTTACCCCAAGAATCAGTTCGGTCCCCTGGGGCATCATGTTCTGCATCAGGATCCCGTTAATCTTAGCTTCCGGCATTCTGCTCTTTACATTTGTCAGAATCGTATCAAACGCCTTCCCTATCTCGTCTTCGCTCTTAATATTCAGGATCACGCCTCCGACATCTGATTTATGGAGAATATCGTCAGATTCTATCTTCATCACCACCGGATAGGTAAGGTACTTTGCCTTCTCAAGGGCATCCTCCCTGCTTGTAACAATTACTCCAAGATCCAGAGATATTCCATTCTCCATAAGCATCTGTTTACTTTTTACCTCACTCAATGCCCGCCTCTTTCCCGCAGGTGCTTTTTTTGGAACTGCCAGAGAAAGCTCCCGTTTGCTGCTGTCATACCTTATATAGCTAGAAAGATGACTCAGAGCGGAAAAAGCATACTTCGGGCTGGGAAGAATGGGGACTCCAATCTCCCTGAATTTCTCTGCCACATCCCGGTTGCGTGTTCCCTCAATAAAGGGCAGTATGGCAATGGGTTTTTTATATCCCTGATCCACAACCTTCTTAACTCCATGATAAATATTATATATAGTAGGATCTGCCACTACCAACTGTATGGTGATTCCTATGAGGACCATCTCAATATTGGGATCATCCATCACTACCTTCAGCCCCTCTGCATATAGGTCACTGTCATAACAGAGAGCTGCCGTCATATCCAGAGGATTACCCGGCGTGCAGAAGGAGGGAAGCATAGATTTTAACTTTTTCAGGGTACTTTCCTCAAAATCCGGATAGTTAATTCCAAACGTGCTGCCCATATCCGCACAGATTGCGGTTTCCCCTCCGGATATATTCATGGACGCAAATGCCGCCTTTTCCGGAAGATTTTTTAAAGTGGATAACAGCAGCGCCGTTGACATCATCTCCTGCATATCGTCCGCCCTGATAACGCCAAACTTATCAAATACTGCATCATAGGCCCTGTCGGATCCTGCAAGGGCCCCTGTATGAGATGCCGCTATCTTGCCGCCCTTTTCGCTTTTTCCGCCCTTCTGAATAATGACAGGCTTTTTCTTTTCCGCAGCCTTACGCAGACAGGAAGCAAAATGTTCCGCATCCTGGACGCCTTCCATATAGACTGCAATGACCTTTGTATGTTCGTCCTCAACCAAAAAATCCAGATAGTCTTCCAAGGTTACAATCTTTCCATTCCCGATAGAAATTGCATAAGAAAATCTCATCTCACTGCTGTCCATAAGGTTAATGCAAAACTGTCCGCTCTGTGAAATAAACCCAATGCTTCCTTTTCTGTCTCTCTTTTCCACAGGAAATGCAAATGAAATTACGTCATCCACATAATTGTTGAATCCTCCACAATTTGGACCCAAAACCGCAATGTCCAATTCCTTCGCCAGAGACTTCAGCTCTTCTTCCGCCGCCTTCCCTTTTTCATCTCCGGTTTCACTATAGCCGCTGGCAAAGACAACCGCTCCCCCGCAGCCCTTTGTTTTTGCCTCCCTCAGCAGGCCGCATACTGTGGCCTGTGAAGTGCAGATAATAACCAGCTCTACCTCGTCGTCAATCTCCGAAAGACTTTTATAGCACTTTCTCCCCAGCACCGTCTCTCTGCCCGGGTTTACAAAATATACTCTGCTCAAATCTTTCCTATACTCCAGGATATTTCTGCAGGTATCTCCCCCGAACCCCGGTTTTTCACTGGCGCCCACTACCGCAAGTGACCTGGCTTTCAGCAGCTTATTCAAATCCATCTCGACACCTACTTTCTATGAAACTGCCTTGAATCCTTCATCAAAGCACAGAGCATTCTTAGGATTCACTTTGCCTTTTTTAGCAAAATATTCATCTATTGAACGTTTCATAAATTCTTCCTCAAACAGCCCCGTAGCCTTGCAAAGTGCGCCAAGCATTACAATATTGGTTCCCTTTGGGTTATCCAGCCTGGCAGCGATCTCCGTAGCCGGGACTTTTACAACCCTGATGTCATCTCTGAACACTCTGTCCTCTGCCAGAAGAGAACTATTGGCCATCAAAACTGCCCCCGGCTTCATAGTCGGTTCAAACTTATTAATTGCCACATCATTCATAGATACAAGAATATCCAAATGTTTTGCATATGGGCTGGCAATCTCTTCCTCACTTATTTTCACATTGCAGTTGGCTGTTCCTCCCCGCATCTCCGAGCCATAAGAAGGATACCAGGTAAAATATTTTCCCTCCTGCATACCGCAGTAGGCCAGAATCATCCCGGTGATCAGTACACCCTGACCGCCGAATCCCGCACAAATAATTTCTGTCATTTTTCTTCTCCTTTCTTATCTACGAATTCTCCCAGCTTATAATAGGAAAGCGTCTTCTCACGAATATGCTTCAGGCTGTCTACCGGTGACAGCCCCCAGTTTGTGGGACATGGGGCAAGAATTTCAACCAGACAGAATCCCTCATTGTTCATCTGTTTTTCAAATGCCTTCTTTATGTATTTTTTGGCCTTATTGACCGATGCCGGGCAGTCCAGGGACGCCCTCGCCAAATACGCAATGTCAAACTCTCCCAGTGCTTTTACAACATCAAAAGGTTCCCCCTGCTTTTTTGGATCTCTTCCCTTCGGGGAAGATGTTGTCTTCTGTCCAATCAGGGTAGTAGGCGCCATCTGACCGCCTGTCATTCCAAATACTCCGTTATTCATAACTATTACAACGACATTGTCATTTCTCAATGCGGCGTGCATCGTCTCAGCCATACCTATGGCATATGCTGCCCCATCCCCGATATAAGCCACTGAAAGTTTATCCTTGCGGACTTTTTTCACTCCGATTGCCACAACAACGGGTCTGCCGTGTGCAGCCATAACGGTATCAAATCGCCAGGTATCCATATTCAGCGCTCCGCACGCCACATCCACGGTGGGAATAAAATCCTGCTGCAGTCCCATCTCATCTATAATTTCCCCTATCAGCCTGGCTGCGATCCCATGACCGCATCCGGGACAGAATGAGGTTGGTCTAAAGGTAACTGTTTCCGGTGCTTTTAATTTCACTGACATAACCCCCTATCTCTCTGCCATTGTCTTTGCGATTTCAATGATTCGTTCACTCTCAGGCACATCAAAGAAAGTACCATAGAATTCTATTGGATATTTTGCGTCTGTGGCCAGCTTAATGTCATCCACCATCTGGCCCAGAATATTCATCTCCACACTGATAAATCCTTTAAAGTGATCAGATAAATTCCGGAATGCCTGAACCGGATAGGGCCATAAAGTGATGGGACGGATAAGACCCAGCTTTAACCCCTGTTTTCTTCCGTTGCGGACTGCTTCCTTTGCAACTCTGGAGGAGATTCCGTAGGCTACCAGGATAATCTCCGCGTCTTCTGTCTGCATGCTCTCCCAGCGCTGTTCATTCTCCTCAATTGTCCTGTATTTTTCTCTCAGATATTCCTCGTAATCCGGATGTCCATAGAAGCAGACATTAGATATAATTCTCTGGGTATCCCCGGGTTTGCACCCTTTCACGGTCCAGTCAAACTTATCAATGTTGTGTTCCTTCATCTCCGGAAAGGTCACTGCCTCCATCATCTGGCCAATGGCCGCATCGGATCCAATAATAACCGGATGCAGATACTTTTCCGCCAGGTCAAAGGCTTCATAAATCAGGTCCGCACTCTCCTGCACGCTGTTGGGCGCAAGAACTATAGTTCTGTAGTCTCCGTTTCCTCCGCCTCTGGTCAGCTGCCAGTAATCTCCCTGCCCCTGTGCAATATCACCCAGTCCGTTTCCTATCCTCATAACATCGATTAGGACAGCCGGCAAATCCGCAGCGCACAAATAGGAGATCCCCTCCTGCTTCAGCGCAAATCCCGGACCGGCTGAGCTGGTAAGTACTCTGGCTCCGGCTGCCGTTGCCCCGTAGAGCATATTGATTCCTGCCAGTTCTGATTCTGTCTGCACAAATTCACCGCCGACCTCTTCCATTCTCCAGGACAGATATTCCAGGATCTCTGTCTGGGGAGTTATGGGATATCCGCTGTAAAATCTGCAGCCCGCTCTAAGCGCGGCTTCTGCCAATGCTTCGTTTCCTTTCATCATGACTTTTTCTGCTGCCATTTTTTCCCCTCCTTATTCCAAAATCTCAAACACACAGTCCGGACACATACGGTAGCACATTCCGCATTGAATACATTTCTCCTCGTCTGCGACTACGATACTGTAGCCCTTTTTGTTCAGCTGTCCCGGCTGTGACAAGGCTTTCTGTTTGCAGGCATCTACGCAGTACCCGCATCCTTTGCAGCGTTCAATGTTCAGTTTCAGTTTTTGCATAATATCCTCCCTTTCCGGTAAACTCTATAGATTAATTTGCTGAGATTCTTTTTGCAGCAGTCCTCTTATTGGCAAATATCAGTGATAATGCGGCAATGACTCCCACTACACACAATCCGATCAAAAAGTAAAAGATGTACTGGTATCCCGTGTTCCCGTATTTATCCAGCCAGCTGCCAAGCAGCGGAGGCAGGAATGTATCGGGTATATTAAATCCGATGATAGAAGCAACGGAAATGGCCGTACCTGATATCTCCGGAGGGATCTCTGCCTCTGCAATGGTTGCCCACATCGTTCCCCTTGCCATAAAACAAACGGTTGCAAGTATGAGGGATAATACGGTAAGTATGGTGATCAGTTCACTTCCCCCCGACGCGTTCGCTATGTAGATCACCACTGCTGCCATAATAATGTAGCAGCCGATTGCCAGCTTCGACGGAGAGTGCAGCTTATCGGCTATCACACCCCCTACAGGACCTCCCAGAATCTTCAGCCCGTAGCTTCTGAAGATTGCAAGTACGCCGCTGAAGGTAACTGCGGCACCTAAAACATTGGTGAAGTAAGGAGTTAAAAAGGACTGGCTGCTGAAGAATCCGTAACTGCAGAAGACAATGATACAGCTCAGATAAAGCTTCGGCAGTTTAAAGACAGCGAATGTTTCTTTAATGCTTACTGTCTTTCGCTTCTCCCCTCTTTCATCCGTAGATGTCATGTTCTCGTCGTAGAGCCACCATACCAGCAGTCCGCCGATGATGCACATCACACCCATACTTGCCACTGCCCCTTTCAGGGCTGCTGTAGAATTATCAAATCTGGAAAATACATATAAAGCCACAAAATTTCCGATTGTTGCCGAAAGGCCGCAGACCCCTTCCCAGAATCCGTAGGCTCTTCCCTGCTCATCCTCCGGTGATATCAGACGCACCGCCTTTAATATAGCAGCCCAGAAAGCAGTAACCCCTGCTATGGCAGATACAATCCAAGTAATCATGGCACACGCATAGTTTCTCATGGTAAACATAAAGAAAATACAGATAATTCCGTTCAAAAATGCGCTTCCTACAATGATCCCTTTTGTCTTAAACCGATCGGCAATCCACCCTCCCGGAAGCAGCCCTGCCGTGCTGACTATGGTGTAAACAGTTAAAAGAAGTCCCAGCTTTGTATTGCTCACACCCATTCCATCAATCATGGCATCATAGAATACATACTTGATATAAGGCAGGTTAAACATAGTGCCATATACCAACCCCAACGCAGTAATTGCAATGTAACGTTTTGCTCTGCTATTCATCCCATAACTCCTTTCTTTTTCACCGCATGGTTCCGCCGTTTATTTGCATGCCAAATTACAATTGATGCTTTTGTATATATTTATTGCTTTCTCCCTTTCTTTATTGTTAATATTATGTTATTGTAATATTGTCATACAAATTTATTATGGTTATAAACTACCACAGAAACTATTGCATGTCAATATTTATTGTGCATTTTTCATCGTTAACTTTTTAACTCCTTTAGCACTAATGCTTTATTAATTCTGTATAATATGGTAAAATTATAACAATTATACAAAATACGACACACTATCTTTTACTTTTTACCAGTTATCATGTAAGAGATGCACAAATTGGAGGATGTCATGTTCAATCACATTGGAAATAAAAAGAATTATGAATACATTGTAGAACAGATTAAGGATATGATTATAAACGGTGAGCTTACCGTGGGAGAACGGCTGCCCACAGAAAAAGAACTCTCCGAAAAATTTGGTGTAAGCCGCACCTCTGTGCGGGAGGCGCTAAAAGCCCTGGAGGTGATCGGCATCTGTGAAAGCCGGCAGGGGGGAGGCAATTTTATTGTAAATAAGGTACAGGAACGGACGACCAATAACCTTTCACTCCTGTACACACTTAATAATGGAAAAATCGAAGATTTGATACAGTTAAGAAGGTGCATTGAGTCTGAATCCATCAGAAATATAATTGAACAGGGGAATGACGATATTATCCGTGAGCTTGGAGAAATTATAGAGCATTACAATTCCAGTGCCACCTCAAAAGAACGGACCGGCTGGGATCGGCAGTTTCATTCCAAAATCATAGAGGCTTCCGGAAACAGCATGTTTGTGTTTCTTTTAAACGCCCTGTCTAAACTCTACTACCAGAATATATCTCTTGTATCTAAGATTATAGAGGATGCTTATCCTAAGGATCTGCTGCAGCAGGAACATAACGAATTGTATGAGGCAATAAAAACCAGGGATCTGGAACTGGCCCGGAAAGCCATCAATGAACATTTTGCATTCACAGACGATGATCGGGCGGCTCTGAAAGTACTGCAGTCCATTGCCAAGGATCCCCTGTAGAATCGAGTAGGAGGGAGTGATTAACTCCCGTCCTCTCACACCACCGTGCGTACCGTTCGGTACACGGCGGTTTCAATAGTTGACGTGCACAGACTGATAGGCAGTGGCTAAATCATAGAAGCCACTGTTTATCAATCTTTCTTTTGTTAATGCTCTGTTGACCGCTCCCATTCCCGATACATACCAGTATTTCCTGCGGCTGTTTGCCGCCTGATGTGCAAAATATTCGGGTATTCCGTGTTTCATAAGGTTTCTTTTCCTTGTTTTGGGTAACTTCCACTGTTTCCATATGCACATACGAATACGGTGA
>NZ_FQVI01000040.1 GCF_900129135.1 Lactonifactor longoviformis DSM 17459 | reverse complement strand
CTAATACTGGATCACAGAGATCCAGACAATCCGAAAAAAACAGTGGCAGCCTTCCCTGTTTTGCGGTATAATATTTCTCGGTATTATTGTTCATAGTAGATTAATTTTACCACAAAAAGAAGAACGCCTCCAGGTTTGTATACCTGAAAGCGTTCTTTTTTTACGGGACTTTTTTCACAGCCCCTTATGAAAAAGAAAAAGTTTTGCGTTAGGTTGTTGGCCTCTTTACAAGTATTATAATACACAATAAGTGTGAGGATTCTGTGATGACCAATTAAAGAATCTGTGAACAAATTTAAAAAAGTGTAAACGGTTTCTTAAGAACCAATACTTGGCCGGTATAGTACTTGTAAAAATGGCAAGCCTAACTACTGAGGTGATAGTATGGATAAAAAACAGTCAGAAAAGAATAACAGAAGAAAAAACCTGGAGAAGTTCAACAGTGTTACGCAGAAGGTGAAACCTGAGAATCAAAATCAGACCCATAATGTCAGAGAAGAGGGAATTGCACCATCCCACCATAATTACAGCTGAGGCTTAAGGGTCATCGGGCAAGTGCGCGCTGCTTCGGTGGGCGGGATTAAAGCTCATCGAATGCTTTGCGTGTGAGTTAAGACTTAATAGCAAAGTCAGAATGTGAATAATCTTAAAATTAAAAAATATAAAAGATAATTTTCTATATATATTGAAAAAAAGTAAATAATATTATAAAATAAAAGCAGCAAAAACTATAAAAAGGAGGTACATAGTATGGGTGAGCAAAAGGAAACAGCTGTTTTATTAAAAGACGTTTTAGATGATAAGGAATTAGGCCAGAGAATGGACACATGGTTCGACAGACAGGGACTAAAGACGTATCAATGTGAAGACAAATTTGTATTGAGAGATTTGAATGGAAATCTGGAGGATACCTTTAACGAGGATGACTTGATTGCGGAATACAGGTTCCAGGTAGCTAACAGCAAGATTCCTAAGAAATGCAGAGAAGAGTAGGAACTTACATAAAAAAGCGGAGATGTTCTCTCCGCTTTTATTCTGCGTGACAACAGCAGAAGCCAGTTATTTATGGGAATTTTTGCTGCCTTTTTCAGATGCTTTCTGACGCTCGTCCTCTTCCCGTATTTCCCGTTCAATACGTTCCAGAGCTGATTTACAGGAAAGGGGCATTTCTAAAGGGGAATTCTGATTATTTTTTATCTCCATAGCACTAATACCTCCTGATAAGAACAGTATGTGCAGGTTTATTTCAAAATATCCTGATATTCCTCATGTTCCCGGAACCATTTAACCGCATAGGAACAAGTGGGGAGGGCCAGTTTCCCCTGCGCACGGATTTCCTCTGCCGCTTCCAGGAGCAGCTTACCGGCAATTCCCTGGCCGCGCAGGGAGGGATCTACAAAGGTATGGTTGATATTTACAGTAGTTGCGTTTAGGTTTGGGAAGGTAACTTCGGCCAGCAGTTCCTGGCTGTCACTGTATAAAGCGATTTGGTTCGGGTTGTGAATAAAGTTCATAACATTTCTCCTCCTGGGGTATCTTAATAAAGCTTGAATCGTAACAACGGATTAGGTATCGGCGTAGATTATAACAGGTTTTTAAGTAGGGTGCAAGGGAGGCATAATAGAAAATTAAAATATTTTGCTGCAGAAAGCAGAAAAAGAAAAGATGGTGAGTATTTATGACAGAGGAAATGCTGTGCAGGCTGATCCCTGATGGAGTTCGCAAAAATATGAAACAGGAAGAGATAGAAAGGCTGCTGAAGATGGACAGTGTGGAACTGAAACGGCATATCGCCGAGTACATAAAATACACGTCGGACTGTATTGAAAGCCGCACTTCTTCTTTTGGAGAGTATATTCTGCCAATACAAAGGGTTGTATTTAATAAAAGTTTTTATCCTTCTCCTACAGCCCGCCGCTCCTATCTGCATCTGCTGACGCTCACAGAGGTAGTCTATGGGCCTGGATATTCCACATCACGACGAAACCTCCCTGCCTATTTTCTCACACAGACGTTTTCTGGTGCTGGCTTTCTGGAGTACGGGGGAAGGGAGTTTTGTGTGAATCCGGGGGATGTTATGATCCTGGATTGCCGGCAGGAACATCATTTTCGGGCCGCAGCACCGGAGGGCTGGGGATATCGTCTGGCATATTTTGACGGACTGGCTATGAGGGATATGTTCGCTCAGATATCTGCCTGCGGCAGTTATGTGCTGGATATGGGGAACATCGATGCATTTTACACCTGTTTTGAAAGGCTGTTTGAGATAAATGAGGAGGATGCTGCCTGTAATGAATATAAAACAAACTGCATTCTGACACAGATGGTGACGGAGATTCTGGATGCGCTTTCTCTGTTCGTGACTAGAAGTCTTCCAGCCAGAATTCTGGAGGTTTCAGAATGGCTTGCCTTTCATTGCTGCGAAGATATATCCCTGGATATTCTGGCTGAAAAATTTAATATCAGCAAATTTCACCTGAGCCGTGAATTTAAAAAGTATATGGGGATCACAGTATTCCAATATATCAGGGATGTGAGGCTGCAAAAGGCAAAGGAGCTCCTGCGTCATACGGATCTGCCCATATCTCAGATTTGTGAGACCACACATCTGGGCAGTCCGAATGTATTTTCCAGGCTTTTTAAAGAAAACGAGGACGTTACACCAAGTATTTATCGAAAACAATGGAAGGGAATGTAAGGGGCAGCAATCTGTGCATAGTTTTCAGCAATCCAGATACTATTTATATTTTCTGCCAATGCTATAATGAAATCAGCAGATTGGTGCGGATGATACATGTATTGTGGAGGAGGTAGAACTATGGTGCCTATAAGAGAACTGCCTTGGGAGTACATTCACAGATTTCTTCTTAGCAGCGGAAGTATCCATGAGCAAAGACAATTTTGTGAGCACGCACTCCGCAGCCTGAATACCCTGGTTCCCTATGATCAGGCCCGGCTTCTGTATATAGACAAGTGCAGATATGTGAGTGATGTTACCTTGCTGGGAGTGGAAAAATGGTGGTGGGACATGTATATGGGGTATTATTCCAAGATAGAGGATTCCCGTTATTTTATCAGGAATAAATCAGTGAATCAGATCCATGTCTATGATTGGTCTATGCTAAACGGAGAGTTTGTCCGGGATTATGTCCGGCCCCAGGGACTTCGTTACAGTACAGGATTCGGGCTTACAGACAGAGATGGAGGGATCCAATGTGTATTTTGTTTGGACAGAACCTCAGTGACGCCATATACGGAAAGGGAGCTTGCGGTTTTGGAGGTGCTGCGCTCCCATCTGGAGAATTTGTACAGGGGTATGCAGGCTTCAGAGAAATTGGGGAATGAACGGCCCTATAATCCGGTATATCATTTACTTACCCCCAGAGAGCAGGAGATTGCCCGGCTCCTGTGTGAAGGAAAAGTTCCCGGGGAGATTGGGAAAATATTATATATCAGTGTAGCTACAGTCTACTGCCATCTCAGAAATATCCATTCCAAGCTTCATGTATCCAGCAGACAGGAACTGATCCTGCGCCTTATGAATTAAAAAATATGCTCCCTCCTGGAAAATAAGTAAGACTCACCGCTTATTTTTCTGAGGGGGCATATTTTATAGTTTGCTATTCAGAACAGTGTGAGCTTGGCTCTGACGGGAATCGGAATCCCACAAGCCCAATACATAAGGCAGCGGCACAGAAGAGCAGCCCCATCAGAAAGATCTGATTGAGTGTAAAGCCACTGTTTATAGCGGCTCCGCAGATAGCCATAAAAATACAGGATCCCCCGGTTCCGGCAAAACTGTACATTCCTTGTGCTGAACTGAACTCTTCCGGCTGAAGCTCTGTCTGGAAGAAAGGCGCATAGATAGACTGGGTAATTGCCTGGCCAATCCCTCCGAGAGCCGTGGCAGCGTAAATCACGAGCATAGAGCTGTCAGGACGCAGCAGATAAAAGATGCCCATGGCTATGGTATAGAGAAGCAGTGCAAGCAGGGCTACAGGCCTGAAACGTTTCCGGAATGCTTTACCCACATAGGCACCGATAAACAGTCCCATAATCGCCTGGACGACGGTCTGAGGCATAGTGACCGTGGAACTGGCCAGAGACGAACCATGCATGACCTGCTGGACAAATACAATGCCGTAAGCCGGCGCGCAGCTGCTGTAGGCAACTAATAACATCTGAATGAGAAATACTACTGTAAACCGTTTTTTCCGGAACATTCCCACAGGAACGCTGGGGTTGGTCTGCCTAAGCTCATAGCGGATCAGAAACACCATGCCTGCAAGACCGATGAGAATAAGAGCAATTCCCAGAACTCCGAACCGTGAGAACGACTTATCGCCCAGGGAGAGCCATAAAACGATACAGCACACGGCAACTACCAGCAGAAAAATTCCTGCAAAGTCAAATTTCTGCTCCCTGACAGCCCTCCTGCGGTTGGGATATAAGGCAATTAAAACAATCAGCGGAAAGACGGCAAGAGGCAGGTAACTGATAAAAGCCAGAGATGAGAAAGCGGAGTCAGCCACTGTTCCCGTCCATAATGGACCTATTAGAGCACCCAAAGCATTAAAGGTTGCCAGGAACCCAAAGTATTTGGGCCGTTCCCCGGCAGTAACCAGTTCTGCCATCATAGCATAGGGAGCGGATATGTAAAGGCCGCAGCAGATGCCTCCCAGCATCCAAAAGACAAGAAAAAGGGGGACATTTACAATAAATATAGCAGCGATTCTGGTGGCCAGCTGCACGAGTATTCCTGTTAGCACCACTGCCTTTGTGCCAAAACGGCCGCACAGCACTCCCACCAGGGGCAGTGCAAGCATCATGCCCATGGACTGCAGTGCAGTACATACTGAGTAGTAATCCATCCCATGGATAGCCAGCAGCTTAGCGGGGAGCACCACATTTCCGCCGTAACTGGATGCAGTAGAAGTGGTGAGTATCAGTAAAATAGCTGCAATAAACAGTTTTTTATGGGAAGGGGGAAATTCGGAAGCTTGTAAAGAATCTGACATAAAATACCTCCTAAAGGGTATCCGCATCCAAGCTGAATGCTTTGATGCGGATAAATGTGCAGTTACAAAAATCATCTTTGGGGACCGGGGATACAGCCTTCCACCGTATAGCTGAACGGCTTTTCCTGGAAGTTAAGAGTGGCGCCCCCGTTTACATCCACGACAGCACCGCACATGAAGTCTGACATAGGCGTGCACATGGCATATACAACCCTGGCCACCTCGTCGGGGTTCATAGTAACCGGAGTATCTTTTCCGTGGAGCTTACGGGTTTCTTCATATTCCGGACCGTAGAGGGCGGCGGCCTCAGATCCTTCTGTGAAGACTCCGGCAGATAACATACCGCCGGGAGCTACACAGTTTACACCGATTCCATATTGTCTCAGTTCTCCGGCAATGCCCTTTGTCATCCCTGCAACCCCTGATTTGGCCGCAATATAAAAAGTGTTCATAACTGTATGGGAGGGTCCGTCCCCGAGATGTGCGGCAGAGGAAATAAATATAATTTTTCCCTTAATCTTGTCACGTACCATTGCTCTTGCAGCAGCCTGGCCTATGAAATATGCCCCTTTCAGATCCGTGTCCAGAATCCGGTCATATTCTTTTTCTGTGACGTCCAGATAGGAGTAGTTGGACCAGCCGGCTGCATTGGCAACCAAAATATCAATTTTTTCGTATGTTTTTACCGTATAATCTACTGCGTTTTGACAGTCAGATACTTTAGAGACATCTGTACGAATCCAGCTGACGGTATACCCCTGTTCCGTGAATTCCCTTACCGCCTTTTGCCCGCGTTCTTCCTTGCGTGAGGCAATAACGACTTTTGCTCCTGCCTCGGCAAGCCGGTGCACAACATTATAACCCAGACCGGTTGCACCTCCTGTTACCAGGGCAACCCGGCCCTTCAGAGATGTACAGAAAATATCTGACAGTGAATCAGCGCTTTCTGCATTTTGTCTGGCCAGTGATAAGATGGTTTGTTCGTCCATATTCTTTTCCTCCATTGTTGTTTTTCAGTTACAGCAGATATTCCGGAAGCATCTGTGGTTTATGGGGAGATTATAGCAAGCTCTGGGAGGATAAGGAATACTCAATTTTGCGTATTTACCACTCACAGTACGCTGTCTATAATAGGGCACACAGACAGCAGATCATGGATGTGCTGTGAAGATGAAAACCAATTTTGAAAGGAGCAGAATTATGGCTAAAGGAGCAGAACCAAGTTTAATGCCAATGTCGACAAAGAGGACAACGATTACGCATCTTCAGAAAATGAAGGAAGAGGGGAAATTGATTTCCATGGTGGGAAGCGGCAACTGCGATCCCCTCTGGGTAGCGGCCTGCGAGAGAGCGGGAGTTAACCTGGTCCGCTATACGGCTCCCGGGGAGAACTCCGCGGAACGGGAACAGAATATGTACAGCCATACCAGAGCTATCCGACGGCTTGCCCCCAATATCTGCCTGAACGCAGTCATGCAGTCGAGATCTTATGCAGATAAATATACGGCTGTAAAAATAGGAGCCACACTGATGGCAGACGGTGCAGACTGTGTGATGCCCATGGGGGTTACAAACGATACGCTGAAATATATGTCCGACAATTATATTCCGGTATTCGGACATGTAGGATGCCTCTCCGGGTGGCATTCTGTATGGTATGGAGGATATAAGCGGGTGGGAAAGACTGCGGAAGATGCTATGAAGGTTTTTCGCCAGGCGTATGAATATCAGGAAAACGGTATGGTGGGAATGACCATTGAGATGTCTTCCAGAGAACTGACAGATGCTATTGCAAAGAAGCTGCGTGTGCCTGTCATCCAGGTGGCAGCAGGAGGTGCGGCGGATGGCTCTGAGCTGGTGATCTATGATCTTCTGGGTTTTCAGCCGGTATCCACTATGGCCAAGCATTCCAAATGCTATCGGCCGTTCTTTGAGGATTCCATACAGGCATTTGCAGAATTTGATGCGGATGTGAAGAATCAGGCTTACCCTGCAGAGGAACATGGCTGGAGTATGGAGCCGTCGGAACTGGAAAAATTTATGGATGAATTGGAAAAAATATAGCAGGGTTGTTTAAACAGAGATTGCAACCATAAAAAAGGCTGTCGCATCATGGATGCGCAGCCTTTTTTATAACCCTCTGGATACCATGAGATATCGTGGAAATTATTTCCTGAGATATTTGGCTATAAATACGTTAAAATGGTTAGATATCAACAGTAATAACCTTAATTCCTTTTGCCGCAATCTTTTCCAGTTCATCGGGATCTGCGCTGGGATCTGTGATTAGAATGTCTATATCCTGGATAGGTATACTGATGAAATTATAGGATTTCCCGACTTTGGAACCATCTGCAGCTATAATCACAGGTCCGTTGCAGCGCTTAACCATGGCCTCATTAATGGAGGTCTCCTGGTAAACAGAGGTGGTGGTACCGCACGTACTGCTGATTCCATTGACTCCCAGGATACAGGCATTCCCGTAAATGCTGTTTACCACATTGAGAGCATAGCTTCCCACAAGAGATTTGGAGCGGCTGCGGCACTCCCCGCCAGTCATTATCAGTTCTACATTATCACTCCAGACAGAAGAGGGGGCAAGTGCATTGTTAGTTAATATGCGGACGGATCTGCTGTTAAGGTATTTCATGACAGCAAGTGTGGTGGAACCTGAATTCAGGAACACAGTAGATCCGTCCTGAACAAGTGAAGCTGCCTTTTTTCCAATACGATTTTTAATATGTTCGTTCAGGATCTTTTTTTCTTCCACCACAACATCATAATCTGCTGTGGGGGTATTCAGTGCTGCTCCGCCGTGAAATCTCTGCACCAGGTTCTTTTTTTCCAATTCAGCCAGATCCCGGCGGACAGTCAGCTCGGAAACCTGGAGCATCCTGCTGGCATCGGAAACTTTTATGGAATTGTGCTTAGTAATATAATCAAATAACCGCCTCTGTCTCTCCTGAATCACGTTTTTGGATTGGTTCATATTGAACACTCCTTACTATATAATGTTAGTTTATGAGTTCGATTATAAAACAATAAGAGGATAAATGCAATAAAATATCCGTTTAAACTTATAAAAATATAAAATAAATGAATGAAAAATATTTTAAACGAATGAAAAGATGTCGAAAATGTACAAAAATGAAAAAAATTATCGGAAATAAGTCAATAGACATTAAAAATGATTAATAGTACAATAAAAACATCAAATAAACGTACAAAATCAAATAAATAAACCAGGAAGGAGAGAAAATGAATAGAATTGACGAAGTAACAAGGGAAAGGTGGATATTGGACACTTTTCCCGAATGGGGAACATGGCTGAATGAGGAGATCGAAGAGCAGACAGTGGAGGAAGGCAATGTAGCTATGTGGTGGCTGGGCTGCACCGGGGTGTGGATAAAAACACCTGGAGACTGTAACATCAGCATTGATCTATGGTGCGGAAAAGGGAAGAGAACAAAACAGGTGAAGGAAATGGCTTTGGGTCATCAGATGGCGAATATGTCCGGGGGGAGAAAGCTGCAGCCGAACCTGAGAGCGTCTGTGGCTGTACTGGATCCTTTTGCGGTAAGAAAAGTAGATGCTGTACTGGCAACACATTACCATCAGGATCATATGGATGTGAATTATGCAGGGGCGGTTCTCTCTAATGTTCAGGAACCCATCCCCTT
Source organism: Lactonifactor longoviformis DSM 17459 (assembly GCF_900129135.1). Taxonomy (GTDB): domain Bacteria; phylum Bacillota; class Clostridia; order Lachnospirales; family Lachnospiraceae; genus Lactonifactor; species Lactonifactor longoviformis. The sequence continues at coordinate 20,391 of NZ_FQVI01000040.1, read as the reverse complement.
TATTGGTCCCCAAAAGGCAGTAGAACTATGGATAAAATGGGGGGTTCCCGAGGAGAGATGCATAACTGTCAGACCGGGAGATACAATAAAAATAAAAGATTTGGAGATTCTTGCTCTGGAATCTTTTGACCGGACGTGCCTGGTAACTACAGACGGAGTGGAGAATATCAGAGGAACCTGTCCGGGTGATATGGATCAAAAGGCGGTGAATTATCTGATTAAGACTCCGGGAGGAAATATATATCACAGCGGTGACAGCCACTATTCTATCTGTTTTGCAAAACATGGAAAGGAACATACGATCGACGTGGCACTGGCGTCCTTTGGTGAAAATCCTGTTGGGGTAGCGGATAAGATGACATCGGTTGATGTTCTGCGGATGGCGGAAGCACTGCAGTGTAAGGTGGTAATACCGGTGCACTATGATGTATGGACAAATTTTATGGCGGATTTGAATGAAATACGGGTCCTGTACAGGATGAAAAAAGACCGCCTGAATTATAGGTTTCATCCCTTTTTCTGGGAAGTGGGAGGGAGATATATCTATCCCCATGATGGTGAGAAAACAGAATATCATCATGACAGAGGGTTTCAGGACTGCTTTGAGAGGGAACCCAACACACCTTTTTGTTCAATTTTATAATGATAGAGAAGATGCTGAATCAATCACCCTAAGGGAATATTACTTCCAGGCATGACAGGCATTAGGCAGGGAAGACATCCCGGGTATACTTAATGAAAGAAAGGATTATATTATGAAGAATAGAAGAAAAAGTATTGCTTTACTTACAGCAGGCATTATACTGTGCGGCAGTGTTCTAGCAGGGTGCGGAGAGAAGAATGAGACCAAGGAAAACAGTTCGTCTGAAAAGTTTACCTTTCGAATAGGAGCTGGACATGTAGTGGAGAACATTACCTGGACTACGGCAATGGAAGAATATTTTGTACCTACGGTAACGGAGAAAGCAAAGAGCCTCGGCTACGAAATTGAATGGGTAAAATCTTACGGCGGATCAGTGGCAAAATTAGGGGAAGCTCTGGAGGCAGTAGAAGGAGGAATCTTGGACTTTACTTATGTAAATTATGGATTTGAGCCGTCCACTCTGAAAATACATAATATTGATTTTAGAGTTCCCTTTACCTGTCCGGACCCTGAAGTTGTAAGCAAAGCAGCAGCAGGCCTGTTTGATAAATATCCGGATGAGTTTTCAAATGCATTCCAGAAATACAACCAGACCTCTCTGGGAATTGGTGTGACAGATAATTACTGCATCTATTCTACAAAACCAATTGAGTCTGTAGAAGATCTGAAGGGAATGAAAATCGGCGGGGGAGCAAGCTATCTGTACTGGCTGGAGAATACTGGTGCCACTGCTGTCCAGTCCAGCTTAAACGACGGATACACAAGTATGCAGACCGGAGTGTATGATGCTATGATTTGTCCTCTGGGTTCCGCTTATGGAATGAAATTATATGAGGTTGCACCCTATGTAATCCTAACAGATTTTGGTTCCAAGATGGCTGGTTCCCTAACGGTTAACAATGACACACTCAATGGCCTTCCCGAAGACTTGAAGGATGTCATCCTTGAGACAGGAGCTGGCTATACGGAAGCAGAAGCGAAACTCACAGCGGAGAAATATGCCAGTGACCTGGAAGGATTAGAGAAAGCCGGCGCAACGATTATCCAATTGAGTGATGCAGAAAAAGAAAGATGGGTGGAGGTAATTCCTAATGTTGTTCAGTCTGCAGTGGATGAATTCAATGAGGCCGGCTATCAGACAATAGAAATATACAATGCATATTGGGATGAATTAAGCAAAAACGGGTATGATATGGTAATCGACTGGGAGCTGAAATAACGTTCTGGATAAATTGGAGGTCTGTATTTTGAAAGCATTTATGAAAATCAAAACAGGTTATGAAACATTCCTGTCTTACTACAGCTCGGCAGGGGCATTGCTTATTGCGGCGCTAATGTGTGTAATAACATTTGATGTGGTTGCCAGAACTTTTTTCAACTATTCATTTCAGGGGACGGCAGAAATAGTGGCTAACTCTATTGTGGCGATAGCGTTTATGCAGTTTGCTTACTGCCTGGCTGTGGGAAAACATGTGAGAACGACCATTATTTACGACAAGGCAAATGAAAAAGCTAAACTTTATCTTGACCTTTTTTCTTATTTGATAGGATTCTGTGTTTTTGTGATTCTGATTCACCCGGCACTGGAGGTGTTCCTTGCAGCAGTTTCCAGCGGAGAATTTGAGGGGGAGGGAGCCCTTAGAATTCCCACATGGCCGACGAAATTAGCTATATTCATTGGATATGTAACACTGCTGATTGAGTATGTAATTCATATTCTTGATACAATATTTAAAATAGCGGGAAAAAATCAGGAGGTGAAAGTATGAGCACATTGCAGATAACGGTACTGTCATTTTTGTTGTTGATTATTCTGGTTGCAATGGGGGTTCATCTGGGAGTGAGTCTGCTCAGCTGCAGCATTGTGGGGATGATTCTCGCTGTGGGAAATTATGACGTGGCTGTCAATATGGTAATATCCACAGCTTACAATTCTCTGAAAGACTACATTTTTGGGGTAACCCCTCTGTTTATTTTAATGGGCTTACTGGCGAACCTTTCAGGCGCCAGCGGAAGCCTGTACGACTCCTGCCATCTGCTCTTTCGAAGACTGAAAGGGTCGCTGGGATATGCCACCGTAGTTGCAAATGCAATCTTTGCTGCTGTCACCGGTGTAAGCATAGCTTCGGCAGCTGTTTTTACTAAGATTGCAGTTCCGCAGATGAGAAAGCACGGATATGAAAAGAAGTTTTCCGTAGGAAGTGTGGCCGGAAGTTCCATACTGGGAATGCTGATTCCCCCCAGTGTGCTTATGATATTATACGGAACGGCATCAGGTACCTCCATAGGACATCTGTTCGTTGCAGGGGTAATTCCGGGGATTATTACGACTGTGGTTTTTATGTTTACCATCTGGCTGACTATAAAAGTCAAACCAGATACTGTGCCTAACATGGACGAAGCTGTTCAAACTATGGGACGAAAAGAAAGAATGAGTATTATTTTAAAACCCTGGCCTATGATTTTATTAATTCTTGTAAGTCTGGGCGGAATCTGGCTGGGGTATTTTACTCCCACGGAAGCTGGAGGTGTAGCTGCATTCGGTGCTTTGCTTCTGGTAATTGCTAATAAGAAATTTACCCCAAAAGGGTTCTTAGAGGTCTTAAGAAATGCAGGGGTAAGTACGGGAAGTGTTATGTTTTTGCTGATCACAGCGCAGATGTATTCAAGAGCCCTGGCCGTATCAGGGGCTATTAACCTTGTGGAAGACTTTATTCTTTCCCTGCATATGCCGCCTATGCTAGTTGTAATTATGTTTATGATTATCTTCCTTGTGCTGGGATGCGTATTGGATTCCACATCCATTGTCCTGCTTTGTATGCCCATTATGTGTCCTATTATAGCAAACTATGGATATGATCTGGTTTGGTTTGGCATAATATCTATCATTGCAATCCAAATCGGTATTATATCGCCGCCCTTCGGTATGAGCGTATTTACAGTAAAATCCGCACTGGGGGACATTGGCTCAACAGATGGGGACGATATCAGTGTGATAGATATTTTTAAGGGTTCGATGCCTTATATTGCAGGGATGGTAGTTGTATTAGTTATCTGTATTGCATTTCCCAAGGTTGTTTTACTTGCACTTTAAAGAGGAGGAAAAATGGAGAAAATAATTCTGGATGTGACAGAAAAAGACAGAATGCGCTTAAGAGAGCTGGCAAAAAAGCAGTATGAGATATCCCAGCTTCCTATTATGAAAGAACGGGAGGAGAGGTGGTATAGGCATAATATCTGCCAGGGAAGCTGCCGGGGGGATTACCCTATGGTGGTCATGGAGATAAAATATTGTATTGATGATTATCTGGATCTGGTATGTGAAACAGAGTTTGCGCGGGAAATTGAGAAAGAGCTGTTGACACAGCTGTTGAACCACACACTGGTGGACGACGATAAGGTGATCCCTGGATATTTCACCATATACTGGAATATGGATATCCGAACCTTTGACCTGGATATGGAAGAAAAGAGAGTGACTGACAACAGAGGAAAAAGTGTGGGATATACTACCATACATCATCTGGAAAATCTGGAAGAAAGCTTCTGTAAGATTGGTAAGACTGTCCGCAGAGCAGATAAAGAGTATACATATCGATACAAAGAAAGGGTGGAGGAGATTTTTGGGGATATTCTTCCAGTAAAAATCAAGATGCCCCCTGCTGTCAACTGGATGGTCAGTCCTTCTAAAAAAGCAATTTACCTTATGGGGCTTGAGAGTATGATGCTGGCGCCTTACGACTGCCCGGAGAGGTATCAGCAGCTTTACGGAATGCTGGTGGACGATGTACTGGAGACATTTCAATGGATGAAAAGGGAAGGTCTTCTGTGCCTGAATAATGAAAATGATTACGCCGGAGCGGGGAGCTATGGATTTACCAGAGAATTGCCTGGCGGGCGGTATCTTAAAACCGGAGAGATCGATCTGAAAGACTTGTGGGTGAATCTGAATTCACAGGAAACTATCAGTATTTCTCCCGATATGTACGGGGAGTTCTACTGGCCTCACTATAAAAGGCTGGCTGAACAGTTTGGACTTGTCTATTATGGGTGCTGCGAACCTACAAATCCAATCTGGAAAGATTACCTTTCTACTTTAAATAATCTGAGAAAGGTTTCCGTATCACCTTGGGCAGACGATGAGCTTATGGGTGATTATCTGAGGGGCAGTAAGATTATCTACTCAAAGAAGCCCAGCCCTAACTATCTGGCGCTGGATACTCCGTTGAATGCGGAGGACTACAGAGAACATATTAAGAAAAGTGTACTGGCTGCCAGGGGCTGTGAGACAGAGATTATTGCTCGGGATGTATACGCTTTGTACGGAGACAGGCACAAACTGGGACAGGGAGTCCAGATTATAAGAGAGGTATTGGAAAAATACTGGTAGCAGGTGGTGATGTATGAATATTTTAGTTCTTGATATTGGGACAACAAGTATGCGCGGGGTAATGTACTGCGAGGGCAAAGCAGTATTAAAAGAAGTCACCTGTGAGACACCCTGCATTTATAAAAAAGAGGGTATTGTAGAGCAGGATCCTAATGTCTGGCTGAACGGTGTGCAGAGAATCTGCCGTCAGATACAGGAAGAGTTTGTAATAGACGCGATTGCGGTGACAGCATTCCGTTCTTCCGTGATAGCGGTAGACCGGGCGGGTACACCGCTTCTTCCCGGCATAATGTGGCAGGATACCAGAAACTCCGGCATCTGCCGGGAACTGCAGGGGTTTAGTCCCATGATACGAAAGAAGACGGGCGCAGATTTGAACACGGTGTTCAGCGGAAGCAGAATAACTTGGATAAAAAGAAATTGTCCTGACATTTATCGGAAAACCTATAAGATGGTAACAGTTGCTGATTTTATCATATACCATTTGACGGGCAGATTTGCGACCGATTATACATATGGGAGCCGGAGCCATCTGATGAATCTTCATGCATTGATATGGGATGAGGAGCTGTGCAGGATCTTTGAAATTGACAGCAGTAAGCTGTGTGAGCTGATACCGCCCGGCAGCCGTGCGGGGTATACGACTATTGGCGCGTCAAAGCAATTCTCCATACCCCACGGCATACCGGTAATTACCTCTGGAGGAGATCAGCAGTGCAGCGCGGCGGGAGCGGGGGCATGGGACAAAAGTACTGCGGTGGTGAACAGCGGAACGGGAACCTTTACGGTTACCGTTATAGATAAAGTACCTGAAAAAGAGATAGAATCCATATGCAATGCTGCCTCCATACCCGGTAAATACATTCTGGAGGCCAATTCATTGTCAGGCTCCGCAGGATTCGATTGGATTTGCAGGCTGTTATCTGGAATTGGAACCCAGGGGAGGCCAGATTATAAATCGATTAATACCTTAATTGAAAAGGTGCCTCCGGGTGCCGGCGGTGTATCCTGCATTCCCCATTTCAGCGGCTGCGGGACCCGTGCCTGGAATCCACAGGCCAGAGCTGCCTTTACAGGAATTTCTCTGGATACAGGACGCGGAGAATTAATTCGGGCAGTGTTAGAGGGGATTGCTGTTGAGACGAAGAAAAATCTTAAGCTTTTAAAAGGTGACGGAGCGGCATTTGACACTATTTACATTTCTGGAGGTATGACAAAAAGTGAAGTTTATAATCAATTGCAGGCCAATGTATATAACTGCCCTGTAGTCTCGTTTAAGAATCCTCAGGCAACAGCATTCGGTGCCTATATGGGGGCAGGTGTGGCCCTGGCTGTCTTCTCTGATTTTAAAACAGCCTTTCAGTCCGGGAAATGGGATGATACCAGAACGATTTATGAGCCCAAGCGGGAGACAGTTGCTTTGTATGAGGAAATAGAAACCAGGACGGAACTTCTTTTTCAATACATGAGAAGTATGGAAAGCAGCAGGAGGGTATGAACAGATGAGAGTTGAGAAAAGAGTGATAGGCAAATTAGAAAAATGTTATGCACTGGCGCCTTTCTTTTACAAAGGAAAAGAATGCTTTCTGGCTGCTTCAGAAAAAGAAGCAGAGTGCCGCATTTACGATATGGAAGGAACTATGCTGGAAGTGGTCTGGAATAGCCCGGGAGGCGTTATGACCATGGTACAAAACCCGGACTGCGGCGGACAATTTCTCGCTACCCGCCGTTTTTATTCCCCCAATGATTCCAGTGAGGCTTCGATCATCACGGCTTTTCCAAGGATGAAAGGCGGTTGGGAAGTCCAGACCCTGACAAAGCTGCCGTTTGTGCACCGCTTCGATATTCTAAGGAATCAGGGAAGGAAATATCTGATTGCCTGTACATTGAAATCGGGTCATAAGTATAAGGATGACTGGTCAGAGCCTGGAAAAGTATATGGTGCGGAACTTCCCTCTGATTTGTCCCCGTATCACGATGACCATCCATTGAAGCTTGAGATTATAAAGGACAGTATGCTAAAGAATCACGGATACTCTAAGATATGCCGAAATGGGACAGAAAAAGGGGTTATTGCCTGTCACCAGGGAGTCTATGAGATATCCCCTCCGCAGGAGGGGAAAGACATGTGGAGGATAGAGAAGCTGTTGGAAACACCGGCAAGTGAAGCTTTTTTTGCAGATATCGACCGGTGCGGGGAAGAGGAACTGTTCCTGTTTTCTCCTTTTCACGGGGATAAACTGGAGGTTTATAAAAAAAGAGACGGAAGGTTTCGGAAGATATATGAGCATCCTAAAAAACTGGAATTTCTGCATGCAGCAGGGAAAGGTTATATAGGCAGCACCCCTGCAGTATTTATCGGACATAGAAAAGATGACATGGACTTGCTGGCATTGATAAGCGGCAGTAACGGGGAATTGAAGACTTGTACACTGGATCATGGCTGCGGAGCAGCCAATGTACTCTATCGGCATACACAGGGCAGGGATATTCTGATAGCTGCAAACCGGGAAATCGATGAGCTGGCTATGTATTATCTGAATGCATAAGGGGTTGAAGAGATGAAGGCTTATACAATTGGATTATATGAAAAAGCAATGCCCCCTAAATTAAATTGGAAAGAGAAGCTGGAAGCGGCAAAATCCGCTCATTATGATTATGTGGAATTAAGCATTGACAGTACGGAGGCAAAAATAAACCGCATTTATATGTCCAAGGAAGAAAGATTGTCATTAATTCAGAATATGTATGAGGTGGGCGTTCCTGTCCGCTCAATGTGTGTAAGTGCCCTCACAAAATATTCACTGGGCAGCGGAAATACCAAACTGCGGGAAAGAGGAATGGAAATTCTGGAAAAAGCTATTGAGCTGGCAGATGATCTGGGAATACGTATTATTATGATTCCAGGATATGATGTTTATTATGAGGAATCCACGTCTGAAACGCAAAAGCGCTTCTCTGATAACCTTCGGAGAGCAGCCCATATGGCTGCGGCATACGGGGTATTAATTGAATTGGAAACCATGGAGAATAATTTCATGAATACGGTATGGAAAGCCATGTATTATGTGGAGCAGATAGGGTCTGTCTATTTAGGCATTTATCCGGATTCCGGAAATATAAAAAATGCCGCTGTATCTCTGGGCTTTGATGAGATAAAAGATCTGCAGTCTGGAAGGGGACATATAACCTCACTCCATCTAAAAGAAACGAAGCCGGGTCAATTCCGGGAGGTTCCCTTTGGGAGCGGTCATGTAGACTTCAGAAAGATAATAGAAGCCGCATGGGAGATAGGAATTCGAAAGTATGTCACAGAATTCTGGTACAATGGAAAGGATGACTGGCAGGCGGAACTAGAAAAGGTGAACAATAGTATGAGAATTATATTGGAAAGCATGAAATGCCCTTGCATAACAGCAGGAGAGGACTAACCAGAAGGTTGGTCCTTTTTTTGATACTTAATAAATATTTATCGATAATCAATAAAAAAATATTGAAATTCATTTCTTCTAGTGCTATAGTGAATAGAGAAATATAATAAAATCAACAGTGGTTTATACAAATGCAAGAAGGAAAGGGGCGAATCTTATGAAGCAAAACCATCTGGCTTCTGTTACTAAAGTGTTATTGGATATTATGTTTTACGGCGGCATCATTACCTGTGTGTCTCTCCCGTGGTGGATGAAGTGGCTGGGGAGCAGCTATCCATCGTTTCAGGAATTCTATACACAGATGCTTTTTATCTATGGGGGGGCAGGTGTCCTGGCTGTAGCCATTATTTGGCAGCTGCGAAAGATATTCAGGACCGTGCTCAGGAAAAACTGTTTTGTGGAGGAGAATACCAGAAGTCTCAGAATTATGGGGTGCCTGGCATTCGGACTGGCGGCAGTCATGGCATGCCGTTTGTTTTTTATCATTACTCCGGCTACCTTGATTATTATATTGGTGTTTCTTGTGGGAGGTCTTTTCAGCCTGGTCCTCTCTCAGGTGTTTCATGAGGCAGTGAACTATAAGAATGAAAACGATCTGACGATTTAGGAGGTGCCTTATGGGAATTGTTATTAATCTGGATGTTGTAATGGCTAAGAGGAAAAAGGGGCTGAAAGAACTGGCTGAAGAAGTGGATATTACCATGGCGAATCTGTCGATATTAAAGAATAATAAGGCAAAGGCCATCCGTTTCAGCACCTTGGAGGCTATCTGCAGGGCGCTGCACTGCCAGCCGGGAGATATTCTGGAATATGTGGAAGAGGATTGTGAGAAAGAGTAAGGAGGGTATCAGATGAGTATAGAAATGACGGATATGCAGGAGGATGCATTCCTCCCCGCGGATATAGGAAAACAGAGAGAAGAGGCAGCGGAAATCAGATTTTTGAAGGAGCATTACCGGTATTTCGGCACCGCAGCTCTTCTGTACGGAATTTTTTATGCTGTTTGTATGTATCAGAATCCTGCGGGAATTACGTTCCCATTTGTGGTTGCAGCCTCGTTCGGACTCTGTATCCTGGGGCTGAGGTATATGGGAAGAAGTATTAAGAGGAGCACCTGGCCCTATGTACTCTTGGCAGTGCTGCTGGGTACAGGTGTATGTCTGACAGCCAGTGAGGTGCTCAGAACCTTTCATAAAGCGGGAGCCTTTTTGCTTCTTCTGCTTTTTATGACAGAGCAGATCTATGGGAATGAGAATTGGAGCATTGAGGATTATGCGGGGCATTTTTTTTGGAAGGGAATTCATATTTTGGGAGGATGCTATTATCCGTTTGCCCATTATAAGGCTTACCGGGAAGAACATAGAAAAAAAGTGAATCCCGGCAGAAAGTATATTTACATGGGAGTTGGAATTGCTGTGCCTGTGTCCCTGCTGGTATTGCTGCTTCTTGCAAGAGCAGATGAGATATTTTCCCATCTGTTTGGCACACTATTACGGAATATTTTAGTTCCAACCAGATTTTTAGGTGCTTTTCTAATGGCGGTGGCAGCCTTTGTGTTTATGTACAGCTTTTTTGCTGTCAATATTGTAAAAAAGGAAAAGAATAGACAGACAGTGAAAAGGGCAGAGCCGGTGACTGCTATTATCGTTACAGGCGCTCTTACAGGTATCTATCTGTTATTCTGCGTCATTCAGGTTATGTACTTATTTGCCGGGGGGATTTTCCGGCTGCCAGAAGGAATGACGTATTCAGAGTACGCAAGACAGGGCTTTTTTGAGCTCTTGTTTGTAAGTCTTCTGAATCTGGCTATTGTTACCCTCTGTGTAGAACACGTCAGGGAAAACAAGATTCTGAAAGTATGTCTGACAGTTGTTTCCGGCTGTACGTACATTCTTATCTGTTCTTCCGCATACAGGATGGTCTTGTATATCAGGCAGTATCATTTGACTTTTCTCCGGATGCTGGTATTATGGTTTTTAGGAGTATTGACAATATGGTTGACAGGAGCAATTGTCAGCATTTATCATAATAAAATAAACTACTTTAAATTTGCTGTTGCCGTAGGGGCGGTAGGGTATCTTGGATTTGCCCTGGCCAGACCGGATGCATGGATTGCCAGATATAATATCAGCCATATGGAGGAATTGTCTTACGGTGACATTGCCTATATGACCCAGGCATTATCTGATGATGCTGCTCCTGAGATTGCCGGGATTTCCAAGAGTCAATGGAAAGTGCAGGACTGGGAATACATCAGTCAGGAACTGGCCAGCTATCATGACAGGATATACCTGCAATACAGGGATTTGCCTGTCAGAAAATGGAACTTAGGCAAGGAACTGGCCAAAAAGGCAGTTGGGGAACAGCAGACCGGAGGATATGAATGACAGAACGATTATTTGACAGGGACAGTCACCTGCAGCAATTTACAGCAGAAGTGATATCCTGTGAAGCAATAGAACAAGGATGGAAGGTTGAACTTGACCGTACAGCTTTTTTCCCGGAAGGAGGAGGGCAGAAAGGAGATACCGGAAGTCTGGAGGGGATAGAGGTATGGGATACCCAGGAGACAGGGGAAGGTATCTTTCACTACACCCGGCGCCCTCTGGAACCAGGAGCCGTAATACAGGGGAGAATAGATTTTGAAAAGCGGTTTTCCAGGATGCAGCATCATTCGGGGGAACATATTGTGTCAGGGTTGGTTCACCGTTTTTTCGGGTATCACAATGTTGGCTTCCATCTTGGAGACGGGCCAGTTACCATGGACTTCAGCGGACCTCTCACAGAGGAGGAACTGCGTCGTGTGGAGCTGGAAGCCAACCGGGCAGTTGCGGCCAATCTTGAGGTACAGGTATCTTATCCGGAAAAGGAAGTACTTGCACAGCTGGAATATAGGAGTAAGATAGAGATAGAGGGACAGGTACGGCTGATAACGATCCCCGGCTATGATGTTTGCGCCTGTTGTGCGCCCCATGTCAGCCTTACCGGAGAGATCGGCAGCATCAAACTGACGGGAGCCTCCAGATATAAAGGAGGAACAAGGGTCAGTATGCTGTGCGGCCTGCGAGCGCTGGCAGACTATAATATGAAGGAAAAGAATGTAGCAGAGATCTCTGCTTTGCTGTCTGCAAAGCCTGAGGAAGCGGCAATCGCAGTAAAAAGGCTTTTGGCCGAGCTCCAGGAGAAAAAGGAGCGCATTGCCGATCTGCAGGAGCAGCTTCTCGCCCAGAAACTGGAGCAGATTCCAGAGGGACAAAAGACAGTCTGTCTGTTCCAGCAGGGACTGGATACAATTGCTATGAGGAATTTTGTGAATGCAGGAGCAGAAAAATGCACCGGCATCTGCGGGGCTTTTGCCGGGGATGATGAAACCGGATACCAGTATATTTTGGGAAGCCGGTCTCGGGATCTCAGAGAATTTGCAAAAGAGTTTAATCTTGTCTTTCATGGAAAAGGCGGAGGGAAGCCGGAGATGGTACAGGGGTTTGTACAGGGAAGCCGTACAGCTATAGAAAATTATATTAACAGGTGAAAATATGAATGTATTAAATATAGAGCATATCAGCAAAATCTTCGGGGATAAGGTTATCTTTGATGATGTTTCCTATGGGATTCACGCGGGGGATAAAATAGGTGTTATTGGGATTAACGGGACAGGAAAGACAACGCTGTTAAAAATGATAGCGGGGCTGGAAGAACCCGACCAGGGGCAGATTGTTGCCCAGAACGGCCTGAGGACTTCCTATCTGCCTCAAAATCCGGAATTTCCCCGGGATGCTACGATTCTGTCCTATGTTACGGCACAGATCCGGCAGAATGAATGGAGCAGAGACAGCGAGGCCAGGAATATATTAAATAAACTGGGAATTACAGAGCATGAGACGGGAATATGCCAGCTTTCGGGGGGACAGAAAAAAAGAGTGGCGCTTGCCAGAACCTTGGTAGACCCCGGAGACATCCTAATCCTGGATGAGCCTACTAACCATTTGGATAATGAGATGGTCTCGTGGCTTGAGGAATATCTGATGAAGTTTAAAGGCGTAGTGGTTATGGTCACCCATGACAGATACTTTTTGGACAGGGTTACGAATAAGATTATGGAAATCAGCCACGGAAATCTATTCAGCTATACGGCTAATTATACAGAATTTTTGGAGATGAAAGCCCAGAGAGAAGAGATGGAGCTGGCCTCTGAGAGAAAACGCCAGAGTATTCTGCGCATGGAGCTGGAGTGGGCCAAGAGAGGCTGCAGAGCCAGAAGCACAAAACAGAAGGCACGGCTGGAGCGTCTGGAGGCTTTGAAAAACGGAACGGGTCCGCTCAAAGATCAGACAGTGGAGATGGATTCTGCAGAGACGAGAATGGGGAAGAAGACAATTGAACTTCACCATGTGAGCAAACAGTACGGGGACAGACGGATTATTGACGACTTTGACTATATTGTTCTGAAGAATCAGCGTCTGGGAATTATAGGTCCAAATGGCTGCGGCAAATCCACGCTTATGAACCTGCTGGCTGGCATCCTGGAACCGGACGAAGGGGAGATAGAGGTTGGAGAGACAGTTAAAATTGGCTATTTTGCTCAGGAAGAAGTGGATATGGATCCGGGACAGAGAGTCATCGACTATGTGAGAGATATCGCAGAATATATTCCCACAAAGGATGGGAGAATCAGCGCGTCACAGCTTCTGGAGCGGTTTCTCTTTGATGCATCCATGCAGTACACACCTATAGGAAAGCTTTCAGGAGGAGAAAAGAGAAGGCTGTACCTGCTCAGTATACTGGCAGGAGGGGCTAATGTTCTTCTCATGGATGAACCTACCAACAACCTGGATATTCCCACACTGACTATTCTTGAGGACTATCTGGATTCTTTTTCCGGGATAGTGATTACAGTATCCCATGACAGGTATTTTCTGGATAATGTTGTGGATCGTATTTTTGCCTTTGAGGGGAATGGCCGCCTGCAGCAGTATGAGGGAGGCTATACAGATTATCTGGAGGCCAGACAGTACAGAGAAAAAACGGAGAATCATACCGTCAGGAAGAACACCGTTGAGAAGAAGAAATCCACGGGAAAAGAGTGGAAGCAGAATATGCCTGCAAAGCTGAAATTCACATTTAAAGAACAGAAGGAATATGAGACGATAGACGGTGATATTGAGGCTCTGGAAGTTAAAATCGCGTCTTTAGATGAGGATATGTCTGCCAATGCCACAAATTCAGCAAAGCTGTTTCAGCTGTCAGAGGAAAAAGAAAAGACAGAAAAAGAGCTGGAAGAAAAGATGGAACGTTGGGTGTATCTGAATGATCTGGCAGAAAAAATAGAGGAACAAAAAGCAGGAAAAATATGAAACCCGCAGGAAACAAGAAACAGCACAATAAATTGAGGAAGAGGGTATGAATATGAACTATCGGGAAGCGAGACAGTATCTGGAGGATGCCAATAAGTACGGGAGCGTACTGGGCCTGGATAATATCAGGGAATTATTAAGACGGCTGAACAACCCTGAGAATGCCTGTAAATATGTACACATAGCAGGCACGAACGGAAAGGGTTCGGTCTTGGCCTATGTTTCCACTGTGCTGACCTGTGCGGGGTATAAGGTGGGAAGATACATATCACCCACGCTTTTTAAGTACAGGGAAAGAATCCAGGTAAATGAGGAGTATATTACCAGAGAGGCGCTGGCCCGTCTGGTGACGGAGATCGCAGGGGCAATTGAGGGGATGACAGGAGAAGGACGTCCCCACCCAACACCATTTGAAATAGAGACGGCCCTGGCATTTTTATATTTTAAGGAAATGGATTGTGATTTTGTGGTTCTTGAGGTTGGACTGGGCGGCCTGGAGGATGCCACAAATGTGATACAGACAACCCTGGTGGAGGTTATGACATCCATCAGCATGGATCATATGGCATTTCTGGGGGATACCCTGGCGGAGATTGCAGAGAATAAGGCTGGTATCATTAAGCCTGGCACTGTTGTGGTAACAGACTGGCAGCAGCCGGATGCAATGAGAGTCATTGAAGAAAAGTGCAGTAAGGAAAACTGCACGCTCAGAACGGCAAAAAAAGAGAATGCCTATGGGGTAACGTCGGGATATGAAGAACAGATTTTTTCGTACAGATGCAGGGAACGGATCTATGAGGATATTGTGATACGTCTGGCAGGCAGTTATCAGATCGAAAATGCCATTGTAGCTTTGGAGACTGTAGATGCTCTGCGGGATTTAGGATATGAAATCCCAGAGGAAAAGATTAGGGAAGGAATGATGACAACCCATTGGAGAGGCAGATTTACCATTCTTCAGAAAGATCCCATCGTTGTTATTGACGGTGCCCACAATGAGGATGCAGCCAGGACCTTAAGAGAATCCCTAACCATGTATTTCCCGGAAAAGAGAATGCATTTTATTATGGGTATGTTTGAGGACAAGGAGTGCGAGAAGGTAATTAAGAGAACTGCCTCACTGGCAGATGACATTATTACTATTCAGACACCGGGCAATCCCCGGGCTCTTCCGGCAGAAGAACTGGCTGAATTAGTTCGGAAATATAATCCAAAGGTAGAGGCCATGAGCAGTATCAGGAAAGCTGTGCGGGAAAGCTTTCAGAGAGCAGAAAAGGATGACGTTATAGTTGCCTTCGGTTCGCTTTCTTTCCTTGGCTCAGTTGTGCGGGCTGTGGAGGCAGTGGAATACGAATAGAGAGGCAGGCTGGAGCTGACAGGACACAGATATGTCAGTTCCGGCCTTTTGTATGACCGGTGAAGCTGCGGGAGCTTATGGAATAAATTTACGTATCATTCGTTGACAGACACTATTGATGCGAGTATACTTTTAATCATTGACCGGCTGGTCGGTCGAGAACATGACAGAGGTTAGAATAAAGCAGCAGGAGGAAAATTATGTTATCGCGTTATAGTGTGAAAAGACCCTATACCGTTGTGGTTGCCGTGGTACTGGTGATTATCCTTGGGATCGTCTCTTTTACCAAAATGAGCACGGACTTACTGCCAAGTATGAACCTGCCCTATGCAGTGGTGTTAACTACATATCCCGGGGCGAATCCGGAGACGGTTGAAGAGGTGGTTACAAAGCCGGTGGAGCAATCCATGGCTACCGTTGGAAACATAAAAAATGTAAGTTCCAGCTCCAGTGAGAATATGTCAATGGTTATCCTGGAGTTTAATGAGAGTACTAATATGGACTCAGTTACCATTGAGATGAGGGAGAAATTAGACCAGATTGGATCTTATTGGGATGATTCTATCGGTAAACCTATTATTATGAAACTGAATCCGGATATGCTTCCGGTTATGGTTGCTGCTGTTGATATCAAAGGAATGGACAGCGGGGAGATCAGTGACTATGTAAATGATACCTTCAGCTCAGAGATTGAAAGCTTGGAGGGGGTAGCCAGCGTAAGCACTACCGGCGGAATCCAGCAGAAGGTTCAGGTGACCCTCCGGCAGGACAAGATTGATGAGACAAATCAGAAGGTCAGGGATGCCATTAACGGAACCTTCATGGAAAAGGAAGATGAGCTGCAGGAAGCTCAGGATAAGCTTGACTCCGGAAAAGAAGAGTTAGAGAAGGGAAAAGATCAGTTAGATGCGGGGAAAGATGAACTGGCGTCTAAGATGGGAGAGGGTGAGGCCAAGCTTCACAGCGCCCAGGGAGAGCTTACAAAAGGAGAGACACAGCTGGATCTTTTTCTGCCGGTGATACAGGCGCTTAACAGCAAAGCGGCAGAATTGGACGCGGCGGAGGAGGCTTTGGATAAAACTGCGGCGGAGACAGATAACGCTTATGAGCAGCTTATGCAGCTGAAGGCCGGACTGGAAGGCCTTATGCAGGGAATTGAGGGCTATAATGCCCAGCTGCAGCAGCTGTATAAGGAACTGGAGGAATTGCAGGGGCAGCTGACTGCGGGGCCTCAGGCAGAGGACGAGGCTCTGGGAGTACAGGGCATGGGGGAAGCATCAGCCGGTGAGGATACAAGCTCTATTCAAAAAAAGATCGAGCAAATCCAAAACCAGATAGAAGAGGCAGAAAAGAACCGGAAACAGCTGGAGGAACAGCTGGAGGTGATATTTAAGCAGCTGAATGTATCCGACGGGGAGGCAGCAAAAGCTTCCATTGATCAGCAGCTGGAAGCCCTTGGAAAGACTGGGGATGAGATTCGCACGGCGAAGGCAAAGCTGCATGATGCGCGCGCTCAGCTGAAGGTGCAGCAGCAGGAGATGGAGAATGCCAAGGCCCAGGTGGAGGCAGGCAAGGTGCAGGCCAGCGATGCCCTGGCGGCTTTAAATACGCAGAAAATTATTGCAACTATTGATATGAGCGTGGCCGCCTCTAAAATAGATGCCGGTACCAGCCAGATCGATCAGGCCCAGACCCAGCTTGACGCAGGAAAAGAGCAGCTGGATGATGCCAAAGAGAGTGCAATGGAGGGTAGTGATCTGAACGATATCCTTACCCTGGATATGCTGAAGGGAATTCTGGCAGGGGAGAACTTTGCCATGCCTGCGGGGTATGTGGCGGAAGACGGTATCAGCTATCTGGTGCGGGTAGGAGACAAATTAGAAAATCTGGGAGAACTGGAGGATCTGGTGATTCTGGATATGGGGCTGGACGGTCTAAAACCAATACACCTGTCAGATGTAGCAGATGTGGCGGTGACAGATAATTCCTCTGAAGTTTATGCAAAGATTAACGGACAGCCGGGGGTTATGCTTTCTGTGGAGAAACAGACAGAGTATTCTACCGGGGATGTCACAGACCGTATTCTGGACAAATTTGAACAGCTGAAGTCAGAAAATGAGGATCTGGAAGTTACCGTTCTGATGGATCAGGGTGTATATATTGACATGGTAGTGGATTCTGTCCTGCAGAATATGATATACGGGGGAATTCTGGCAATTCTAATCCTTTTCCTTTTCCTGAGGAATATACGTCCTACGTTAGTAATTGCCTGTTCTATCCCCATCAGTGTTGTCACGGCTGTGGTATTGATGTATTTCAGCGGTGTGACTCTGAATGTTATCTCACTGTCGGGATTGGCCCTCGGAATTGGCATGCTGGTAGATAACTCCATAGTTGTAATTGAGAATATCTACCGTATGCGGAGTGAAGGAGTGCCGGGGAAAAAAGCAGCCATAGAGGGAGCAAAAGAGGTGGCGGGTGCCATTACGGCGTCTACTCTTACTACTGTCTGTGTATTTGCTCCTATTGTATTTACAGAGGGAATTACCCGGCAGCTGTTTGTGGATATGGGTCTTACCATTGCATATTCCCTTGCGGCCAGTCTGGTGGTTGCACTGACTCTGGTGCCTATGATGTCTGCAGGTCTGCTGAGGAAGACTGTGATAAAGCCTTCCAAAAAGCTGGATAGGGTCAGGGATGCCTATGGTCAGCTCATAGACTGGGCCTTGTCTCATAAAGCTGTTGTCCTGCTTGCGGCAGTCCTTATGTTTGCCGGAAGTATGGTTCTGGAAATCCGGCAGGGAACTTCATTTATGCCAGAGATGGAGAGCACAGAGGCATCGCTTTCAGTTACTACAGAAAAGGGGACTTCTTTTGAGGATACTACAAGGATAGCGGATGAGGTGATTGAAAAGATTCAGGATATTGAGGATATAGAAACCATAGGTGCTATGGCAGGGGGCTCCACCATGTCATTAGGCAGTACCGATAACTCAGTACAGATTTATCTTATTCTGAAAGAGGATAAGAAGCTGGACAGCAATCAGCTGGAGAAGGAAATTCTGAAGCGCACGAAGGGGATTGATGCTGAAGTGGCGGTTACCACCTCCTCCATGGATATGAGTGCTATGGGAGGATCGGGGATTAATATTCAGATCAAAGGAAAGGAGCTTGACACCCTACAGACTCTGGCCACAGGGCTGGCAGGAAAAATAGAAAACATAAAGGGGCTGCAGAATATCTCCGACGGTATGGAAGATACCGATGCGGAATACCGGATTGTGGTAAATAAAGAGAGGGCTATGGAACATAAGCTTACAGTCGCTCAGGTATTCCAGGCGATTAATGCAAAGCTTGCGGATCCTTCTTCGGCGACTACCCTGTCAACCGCTACAAAGGATTATGGCGTATACCTGGAGAAAGATACAGATGAGAAGCTGACAAGAGAAGATATTGCAGACATTACAATATCCGTGACTAACAATGAGGGAGAGAAGGAAGATATACGGATCGGCGATATCGCAGATTTCCAGCGGGCTGTCGGTCCCCAGGCGATTACCAGAAACGGGCAGTCCCGCTATATGTCTGTCACTGCGGAGATAGACGGAGACCACAACATCGGGCTCGTCAGCGATGAAGTTCAGAAAATTCTGGATCATTATGAGCTGCCGGAGGGCTATACCGCAGAGATGAAAGGAGAAGATGAAACCATTAATGATGCCATGGAACAGCTGATTCTTATGCTGCTCCTTGCGCTGGTCTTTATGTACCTGATTATGGTGGCTCAGTTCCAGTCTCTTTTATCACCCTTCATTATTATGTTTACGGTGCCATTGGCATTTACCGGAGGGTTCCTTGGACTTTTAGTATCAGGAAAAGAGATCAGCGTAATAGCTATGATAGGATTTGTAATGCTGTCAGGTATCATAGTGAATAATGGTATTGTGCTGGTCGACTATATTAATCAGCTGAGGAAGGAGGGAATGCCAAAGAGAGAGGCCATTATTGCGGCAGGCAAATCCAGGCTTCGCCCAATAGTTATGACTGCACTGACCACAATCCTTGGTCTGACCACAATGGCTATGGGTCTGGGAATGGGCGGCGATATGGTGCAGCCGATGGCAATTGTTACCATAGGGGGACTGCTCTACGGTACTTTCCTGACACTCTTTGTAGTGCCATGTATCTATTCGATTTTTAACAGAAAAAATTATAAAAAAGATGAAGCAAGATTGCAGGAGGATGAGGGGAATGAAGCAATCGCAGAGTCCGTGTAAAAATAGAAACGAAAAAGTGTTATCTCTCTATCAGGCCGTTATAGACCTGATAGAGGAGGATGCAGATATCAATGGAATGAAAGTGGCGGATATCACAAACAGGGCAGGGATCGGCAAAGGAACTGCTTATGAGTATTTCAGCAGCAAAGAAGAAATGATTGTGGAAGCCCTCATGTATGACATGGAACGTCAGCTGCGGCAGATATACGAGCTCCTGTTGGCAAAAAATTCTCTGAAGGAAAAGATCTACGGAGTTTTTGAATGGCTGGAGAGCAGCTTTGGAAAAAGAAGCACCACTCAATTTTACAAAATAACCAGTAATTCCTATGAAATTCATAACTCACTCCATCAGGAATTCATCAAGGAAAAAGGCAACTGCCGGCTTATGGACAGCATTCTCAATTTAATTATAGACCAGGGGAAAAAGGAAGGGAGTATCCGGAAAGAAATTCCAGGGACCCATGTGTATATGATATTCGTATCTAACTTTATCAGCTTCTTTATTTTCCTGGGACATGAGGAACAGATAGAGGATGTGAACAGGGAAAGTACAAAAGAATTTCTGTACCAAAATATGATGAAAAGCCTTAATTAGGGACAGGGCAAGATGAATTTGGGACAGGCCGGATCGATTTGGGGGCTGTGAAAAAATGGAGTTGCTCTAACTCCATTTTTTCAGCCCCTCTTTATTTTGTGGAAAGCGTAAGAAAAAAGCAGTAAAAAGCGCATAATCCCCCTTACCCCAACAAACGTGCGCTCTTTCTTCTTTAAGCCACTTCCCGGAGTCTCATCTGCTTATTATAGATTTTATAGAGATTATGGCCGATAGAAACAAGAAATATCTCTACTCTTACCGAATCCAGTCCTCTTCTTACAATTCGCTTATACCTTCGGTCGTATTTGATGATTCCAAATGTCCCTTCTGCCTGGATGGAGCGG
>NZ_FQVI01000009.1 GCF_900129135.1 Lactonifactor longoviformis DSM 17459 | reverse complement strand
GTTTCATGATCCATCAGGTACATGTAACGGATGTTGACTTTGCATCGGTCTTCTAATTCCCGAAGGGAAGCGTATCCAGTGTCCATAAAGCCGAACAGGACTGTCTTTAGCATGTTGACCCGATTATATCCGGGCCGGCCCAGTTTATGTGAGGGCTCTGGCCTAAGATATCTTTCTATTCCAATCTCCTCCATGATTCTGTCAAATGCTAATACTGGATCACAGATATCCAGACAATCCGAAAAAAACAGTGGCAGCCTTCCCTGTTTTGCGGTATAATATTTCTCGGTATTATTGTTCATAGTAGATTAATTTTACCACAAAAAGAAGAACGCCTCCAGGTTTGTATACCTGAAAGCGTTCTTTTTTTTACGGCACTTTTTTCACAGCCCCTTTTTGTAAATCTATCTAAAATTGCTTGACAGTTCCCCCGGAAAAAGATACAATGACAATATAATAAAGTGAGTTTAAAAAGTCAATTTAATATATTAACCGGGAGATGAAAAAATGGAGAACAGAGGGTTGGGAACAGGAAGTCAAAAGCATATTAAGGATAATAACAAGAAGGTAATCCTCCGCCTTATGCTGAATCAGGGACCTCTGACCAAGAAAGAGATATCGAAACTGACAAAGCTGAGTGTAGTCAGCGTTACCAGCAATATGGATGAACTGCTGAAACTGGGGGCGATTGTGGAGGAGACACCTAATGAGGAGGCTTCATACGGCAGAAAGCCCATGGTGTATAATGTGAATCCCAGATTCCGCTGCCTGATCAGCGTAGATCTGGGAAAGGAGCTTGTGGATATCAGTCTGGGGGATATGTGTTATCACCTGATAGCCTCTGACACGTATCAGATTACGGAGACGGTGGGAGCGCAGGAGATGATGGAAGATATTATGGTTAAGATTGAGACACTTTTGAATAGATATCAAATATCCCCAGAGCAGATAGGAAGTATGGCCCTTGCCAATCCCGGAGTGGTATACGATGACAGCGGAAGGATACTAAAGCCGGCCAAAATGGCAAAAAAGTGGGCGGATCTCCCGCTGCGGGAGATGTTTCAGGAACGGTTCGGCTGTACCACTGCAGTTATGAATGATATTGACATGGCAGCCCTTGGATATCAGGCTCTCTGCGACAGGGAGGAGTTACCGGAAAATTATCTGTACCTTCGTGTGGATGCAGGACTGGGTATGGGAGTAATTGTAGATGGCCAGCTGCTGAAGTGCTCTTACGGAAGTGCAGGAGAGATTGGATACGCCACGCTTTTGAGGGAGGACGGCAGCTGGGAGACGGTGGATTATGAAACGATTGCCTCCCTGTCCGCACTGCTGGGAAGTGTAAAGGAAAAGCTGGATTTTCACAGAGACAGCAGCCTTTACCAGGCGGCAAAGGGTGAGCCGGAACGGGTTACCCTGGAGCTTATCGCTGAAACGGCGGGAAAGGATGCATGGCTTCAGGCGGAAATCAGCCGTGTGACAACACACATAGCAACCATTGCCGTGAACGGCATGCTGCTTCTGGGAATTAATTCTGTGGTAATCGATGGGGGGATTCTTTTGCTTAAGGAGTGGT
Organism: Lactonifactor longoviformis DSM 17459; assembly: GCF_900129135.1. Taxonomy (GTDB): domain Bacteria; phylum Bacillota; class Clostridia; order Lachnospirales; family Lachnospiraceae; genus Lactonifactor; species Lactonifactor longoviformis. Next base: position 156,657 of record NZ_FQVI01000009.1, on the reverse strand, counting down.
TTACGGAACCCTTTTACCGTATGCTGCGGGAAAAAAATGTGCTGAAAAGAGAGCCTCATCTGTATGTGGCAGCGCCTTATTCTGCCATTTACGGAGGCTTGCAGTTAGGAAGGAATCTGGTAATCGAGCATGATTTGTAGGCAATAAAACAAAATCATATAAAAATGGAGGTAATCGTATGGGAAAGCTAAGAACAGGTGTTATTGGAATGGGTTACATGGGGGACGCCCATGCCAGGTTTTATCTGGCCCAGCCGGATGTGGAATTCGTGGGGTGTGCAGAGAGCTTTGACAAAAGAAGGGAAGAGGTAAAGGAACAGCTTGGAGTGGAAGTTTACAAAACTCCGGAAGAGCTGTTTGCACAGGGGCTGGACGCAGTCAGCATCTGTACTCCGGATGATCTGCACAAGGATTTGATATTGAAGGCTTTTGAGAACAAGGTAAAGGTACTGGTAGAAAAGCCTTTGGCCATCTCCAGTGCAGACTGCGAAGAGATTCTGGCAAAGCGCCCGGATCCAACCTATCTGATGGTGGGACATGATCTGCGGTTTGATCCCAGAGCAATTCAGGCAAAACGTGCCATTGACCAGGGAAAGCTGGGGGAGATCCTGCACATTAATATCTGGAGAAATAATACGGTAGCCAATGCCGGCCGTCTGGGGAAGAGAACCAGCATTGCCTGGTTTCTGGGAATCCACGACATTGATCTGGTACTTTGGATGACCGGTTTAAAGGTGAAAAAGGTTGCGGCGGCCAATGGATTTAAATACAACAGTCCTAATTGGGATTACACCTCCTCTCATCTGATTATGGATAATGATGCTCTGGTTGTGATGGAGAATCATTGGCTGCTTCCCTATCAGCACAGTTCACAGGTAGACACCGGTATGAAGGTGGTGGGGAGCAAAGGCATGCTGGAACTGGAGCTGGGATTTTCGGAGGTATCGTTTGCCCCCATGGAGGGAGAAGGTTGCAGATTTTTTGATACCTCATACCAACCGGATGACCTGAACGATGTGCCGTCCGGAGATCTGGGGCGTGAGATACGGGCATTTCTGCGGGCCGTTGCAGAGAATACAGTTCCTCCTATCACGGGAGAAGAGAGCTATGAAGCGGTAAAGGTCATCCACAGAGTTCATGAAGTGCTGGAGAAAACAGGGTACACCATAGAAAAATAATAATAGTAAGAAAGCGGGGATATAGACTATGGAGCTTAAAAAAATAAAAGAATACCGGAAGATGATGCAGAGAGAACTGTTTGACCGTATGCTGCCTTTCTGGGGGGATAAGCTGGATCAGGAATATGGAGGTATGCCCACATTCCTGGACCGGGAAGGAAAACCGTTTTCCAGTGACAAGGGGGTATGGTTCCAGGGGAGAGTCCTGTGGACGTATTCCTATCTGTGTAATGTGTACGGAGCGCGCCCGGAATGGCTTGAGATTGCAAAAAGCTGTAAGGACTTTATGAATAAGCACTGCTTCGACACGGACGGAAGAATGTATTTTCTGGTGACAAGGGACGGCAGACCGGTACGCAAGAGACGGTACTTTTTCAGTGAGACCTTCTATATACTGGGAAATGCAGAATATTCAGTGGCCACCGGTGACAAAGAAGCGCTGGCGGATGCCAGGCGTGTCTACGACAGGGTAGTGGAGCTTTATGAGAATCCGGACAGCGATCCCTTTAAGATGCCTCCTAAGTATAACCCTGAAGTACGGCCAATGCGGGGGCTGGCCAATGTGATGATCCTGCTGAATGTGACTTCTATTATGCGCAGGTGCGACCCCGAAAACAGGGAGAAGTACGATGACCGGAGCAAAAAATACATATCAGATTTATTACAGTACCATTATAATGAGGAGCACCAGGCTTTGTTTGAGAATGTAGGCCCAAATGGTGAATTCATCGATGAGCCTGTGGGCAGAACCATTAATCCCGGACACAGTATTGAGGCCTGCTGGTTTTTGATCCAGGAGGCGGAAGCTATGGGACTGGGCGACGATGTCATTGAAAAATGCCTGAATATATTTGACTGGTCCATGATGCATGGCTGGGATAAAGAGTACGGCGGCATTATGTACTTTGTGGACATAGAGGGAAGGCCCGTAGAACAGTATGAGCATGAACTGAAGCTGTGGTGGCCGGTGAGTGAGGCATTGATTGCTTCCCTGAAAGCATATACCCTGACGAAGGAAAATAAATATGAGACATGGTTCCACACACTTGCAGACTATTCCTTTGAGCATTTTTCAGATCCGGAGTACGGAGAATGGGTGGGGTATCTCACCAGGGAAGGAAAGTGGCAGGAGCCTGTGATAAAAAGCAATCATTACAAGGGTCTGTTCCATGTGACAAGGATGCTGGTAATGTGTGACCACATGCTTGCAGATTTGGAAGCAGAGCAGGAAGAGGAGGAATAAAGGTATGCGGGTTTTAGCGATAGCTGCCCACCCGGACGATATAGAAATATCCTGTGCCGGGACTCTGGCGAGATATAAAAAGATGGGATGGGATGTATTTATGTGCCACGTGTCCAACGGCAACCAGGGACATGCGGTTATTATGCCCGACGAGCTGCGCGCCATACGGAGAAAGGAATTCTTGAATTCCGCTGCTCTTCTTGGAGCCGAGGGACTTACCTGTGATATTGACGATCTCTGCATTTACGGAGATATGCGGGAACACAGGGAAAAAGTGATGGATATTATCCGGTATGCAAGACCGGATGTGATTATCACCCACAGTCCTAATGACTATATGCCGGATCACGTGGCGGTGAGCAAGCTGGTATTTGACGCTTCGTTTGTCTCTACGCTGCCTCACTACACCACCAGGGAAACTTACTATGAGACTTTGACGCCTATTTATTATATGGATACCCTGGCAGGGCTTAATTTTATTCCCACAGAATATGTAGACATTACAGATACGTATGATCAGAAGATGGAAATGCTGAGGCAGCATGAAAGCCAGCTCACATGGATGAAAGACCATGACGGCATTGATTTTGCAGAGTTTGTCAGCACCTGTGCCCGTTACCGGGGGCTTCAGTGCGGAGCCGGCTATGCGGAGGCTTTTACCCCCTGCTATGCCTGGCCGAAGGTAAAAGCAGAAAGATATCTGCCTTAGGGGAAGAAAAGAAAAACCTGCAGCCTGGTAAAGGAGAAAAAATATGATGGATTTAAATAAGTTATACGAATGGTGCAGCATTCCTATGGAAGAGCTTTTGGACCATAAAGACCGTAAGGTACCCCTGCGCATTGTAGAGGACGCGGCTGAACTGGGGGAGGTTATGGCGCGTGACCTGGCGGAGGAGATAAAAGCAGCCAATCTGGAGCAGAGACCTTTTCATTTAATTGTTCCCTGCGGACCAAAGGAGTGGTACGCGCCATTTGCAAGAATGGTAAATGAAGAACGGATTTCTTTGAAAAATATGATCTGTTTTCATATGGATGAGAATCTGGACTGGGAGGGAAAACTGCTTCCGGAAAAGGACCCCAGCAATTTCAGGACATTTATGCATACCTATTTCTATGAGGCGGTTGTCCCTGAACTCAGGGTAAAGGAAGAAAACCGGCACTATCTGACGCCGGATAATGTGAAGGAAATGTCCGAACGGATTGAGAAGACGGAGATAGATTATACCATGGGAGGCTGGGGACAGGACGGCCATATTGCCTTTAACCAGGCGAAGAGAAGTCCGTATTCTGTGGTTACGATCGACGATATCCGCAATTCCACGGCCAGAGTTCAGGAAAATAATATTGACACTATGATCGCCCTGGCCCAGAGAAGCTTTGGGGCGGGCTGGCAGTTTATGCCTCCTATGTCTGTGACTCTGGGAGCAAAAGAATGTCTGAAAGCAAAAAAGATCAGAGTGTACTCGGCAACAGGCTCATGGAAGCAGACGGCTTTGCGGGTTGCACTTTTTTCACCTCTTACAGAAGAATACCCTATGACTCTCCTGCAGGAGCATCCGGATGCCCTGATTACTGCTACCAGAGAGACTGCCTGTCATCCCATCAGCGAGCATCCGGAGTGGGAATTCCGGGGGATTGCCGCCAGCAGAAAGGACGGTAGGGAATGAGATTCAACAAGGTAGTGGGAACCGGCGGTGTAGGGACCGGAATGCTGCTTCTGAGTCCGATACAGGATACCCTGGGACGCAGTGAATCACGTCTGGTACATAGGAGTCCTGCCAGAGACTACTGCAAGCTGCATATTGTATTTCATTATATAGCAGCCTTGATAGGGAAGCAGACAGAAGTCTATCCCCTCAGCTATGTGGGGCAGGATACCATGGGGGAGGAACTGCTGGGGGAAATGAGGCTTGCCGGGATGCACACAGAATATATGGGCAGGTCAGAGGAACTCGGAACTATGCTCAGCGTATGCCTGCAGTATCCGGACAAAGAGGGCTGCAATATGACAGTCATTAACAGCGCTGCTTCCAAGGTCACCCCCGGGTATATCAGATCAAGTATGGAAGCACTGTCCGTGGACGCCAACACGCTTGTGGCAGCTATTCCGGAGGTTTCCCAGGAGAGCAGGATTGCCCTGCTGCGGGAGGGGAAGGAAAAAGGGGCATTTTGCGTACTATCAGTTCCTGCGGCGGAGGCGGAAGCATTTCTGGAGGCGGAAGCATTTACCTTCTGCGATCTCCTGGCTGTGAATGAGGAGGAGGCCAGGGCAGTGCTCGGTGCTATGGACAAAGGGATGAAAGGAGAGACACAGGAAAGTTCTGAGGAGAAGCTGGTGCTGCGATTGTATGAACAGATAAAGAGATTAAATCCTGAGATACAGCTTCTGGTTACCTTTGGAAAACATGGAGCATACACCATGGCAGGGCGGCACCTGGAATATCTGCCGGCTGCTCAGGTCTCCGTGAAAAACACTACAGGTGCAGGAGACGCCTTTCTGGGAGGAACGATTACAGGGCTTTGTCTGGGACTGCCTCTTCAAAAAAGCAGCAGAGAGCCTGCGGCGGGGGAGACAGAGCTTTTAAGTGCGGCAGAATTAGGAACTCTCTGTGCAGGGCTGGCAGTACAGTGTGAAGACAGTATTGCCTGGGAAACAGGGCCGGAAATTCTGGATACTGCAGGAATCAGCTGCACAGACATAAAAGTTTGATCGCACAAAGGTACGATCCGATAAAGAAGAATGATACAGCAGAACGGCATAGTCATTTCGGCTATGCCCTTTTGCTGTACAGAAGGGTTGTACATTATCGCCGGTTTGTGTAGAATAGAAGAAAATAAAGAAAGCGAGGCATACGAGCATGAAGAAAACAAAGATAGGAATTCTGGGGGCGGGTGGGATCGCTGCTCTGATGGCGAAAACAATCACAAGGATGCCCCAGGCTGAGGCATATGCCGTTGCAGCAAGAGATAGTAAGCGGGCAAAAGCATTTGCGGAAACATGGGGGTTTACCTGTGCCTATGGTTCGTATGAGGATATGCTGAAGGATCCCCAGGTGGAGCTTGTATACATAGCGACCCCGCATTCTCATCATTTTGCTCACGGCATGATGTGCCTTCAGCACGGCAAACATGTACTTTGTGAGAAGGCATTTACTGCGAATGCCGCTCAGGCAGAGGAAATGATTGCATTTGCGGAAGAAAAAAAGCTGCTGCTCACAGAGGCAATATGGACCAGATATATGCCGTCGGTATCCATGATCCAGGAAGTGTTAGACAGCGGAGTCATTGGAACGCCCACCCTTTTAACGGCGAATCTGGGATATCTTGTGGCGCAGAATGAGCGCATGATACGCCCGGAGCTGGCTGGAGGAGCACTGCTTGATCTTTCTGTCTATCCGATTAATTTTGCATCTATGATTTTCGGAAAAAATATAACGAATATCACTTCCTCGGCGGTGATGGCAGACACCGGAGTGGATGCTATGGACAGCATTACTCTGTGCTTTAAGGAAGGAAAGATGGCAGTACTTACCTCAACCATGCTTGCGCAGACCGACCGCAGAGGAATTGTATACGGGGAAAAAGGATACCTGGTGGTTGATAATATCAACAATCCCCAGAAGGTAAGTGTATTCTCTCTGGAATGGAAGGAAGTTGCTGCCTACGAGGTGCCGGAACAGATTACCGGCTATGAATATGAAGTGCTGTCGGCAATCAGAGCCATAGAAGAAGGGAGAACCGAGTGTCCGGAGATGCCCCACAGCGAAACCATCCGGATTATGAAAGTAATGGATGAAATCAGGGGATCCTGGGGAATGCGCTTCCCCTTTGAGGCTTAGTGGAAGCTATCTGCAGAAAAGCCGGTGAAGTATTGACTTTTGCTATAACCACATGTATTGTAAAATATGATGCAAGGATTCTGCTCATAAAACGGGGAGGATAGGATGAGAATGCAAGCTATGACGGACAAATTAAAAAGAGTATTTACGAAAACCCTCCCTGAAGAAATGCGTCAGGAATTCGAGACAGAACGGGCAGCCCATACCCTTAGGATCTGCAAGTATTTGTCAGTGGTTGTAATGGTGTTTGAGCTGTTCAACATGTATATGATGGCCTTCGTCCGTGACGGCGGGCTGTCCGTGCACTCTCACAGGGTGTATTTTGTACTGTACATCTTTCTTTTTACCATCAGTCTGGCCGGTTTTGTGTTCTGCCTGATATTTGAAAAGGATGTGGACCGGCATGCGGGACTCTGTTTAAAGCTGGCAGTGGCAGAAAGCGGCCTGTTTTGTCTGTGGGGCACTGCTGTGACTCTGTATGATCAGAGAGTGACGGAGAATGTCAGCGTATATCTGTGCATTGTTCTCTCTGTCTCTGTATTTGTCAGCTATCGGCCATGGGAGGCTATGATTGTTCTTGGCATCAACCAGATAATACTGATGCTTTTGTTTCCCACCTTCCAGCCGGCACCTACAAATAACATAGGGAATTACACCAATACGGCCTGTGCAACTATCATGGCAGTGCTGATTGCGGCTATGAGATATAATAATGGGCTGGAGACCTTTCATTCCAGAAAAATTATTGTAAGCCAGAAAGAGAAAATCGAGGAGATGAACCGCAAACTGCACATACAGGTTTTGACAGATGAGCTGACCAGACTCTATAACAGACGCTATCTGAAAGAAGTGATGCCTCAGGTCTGGGAGCAGTTTCAGAAGGACAGCAGACAGGTTACTTTTGTAATGATAGATATTGATAACTTTAAGATATATAATGACACTTATGGGCACCAGGCCGGGGATGACTGCATTGCCTTAATTGCCGGACTGCTGAAGTCTCATCTGGACATGCCCGATGGTCATCTGCTCCGCTATGGGGGAGAAGAATTTCTTGCTATTATTGCAGGAAAGGATGGGAAAGCGATTGCTGATAAGGTCAACAAGGCCCGGCTGGATCTGGAACAGAGAAAGCTGGAGAACCGGCAGGCTCCATTCCCCTATGTAACCATCAGTGCAGGTATGGTTACACAGACATTGGATCCTTCGATGAGGCTGGAGCACTGCATCCGCCAGGCAGACATTTTGCTGTATCAGGCCAAACAAAAGGGTAAGAATCAGGTGATAATCGGCAAGGATACGCTATAGTTCTTGTCTGCTGTCACAGCGTAGGATATAATATGGTTGGATGACAGGCTGTTCTGTTTCCGGCTGACAGACAGGAGAGCAGAAAATATAAAGAGTGATAGAGCAGACAAGGAGATGTTATTATGGAACCCGTGATACTGGCATCAGCATCGCCGAGACGGAGAGAACTCCTGCAGCAGGCAGGTATTTCCTTTGAGGTAAGGCCGAGTGATGCAGAGGAAACAATTACAAAGACAGAACCCAGTGAGATAGTGGAGGAATTATCCTTTCTAAAGTGCAGTGATATTGCCGAAAAGGTTCGGGGAGACAGAGTTATACTGGGGGCTGATACCATCGTTTTTTTTCAGGGAAAAGTTTTGGGAAAGCCTTCTACAAAGCAGGAGGCGGCAGAAATGCTCGAGAGCCTTCAGGGGAAAACCCATGAGGTCTATACGGGTGTGACTTTTATCGTCCGGAAGGGGAAACACAGTGAGGTCCATACATTTTCAGAAAAAACGGCAGTGACATTTTATCCCATGAATCGGGAGGAGATCCGGGCATATGTAGAGAGCGGTGAACCCATGGATAAGGCAGGCGCCTATGGAATACAGGGGAGGTTTGCCGTATTTGTGAAGGAGATCCGGGGAGATTATAATAATGTGGTTGGGCTTCCTGTCAGCCGCCTGTATCAGGAATTGAAAAGGGCAGGGATTCCCGGAGGAGGGATCTCTCATGTATAAACTGTGTATATTTGATCTGGACGGCACACTGGCGGACACGGTAGAGTCTATTGCCAGAGTAGGGAATATGGTACTGGAGCACTTTGGCCTTCCCCCACAGCCGGTGAAAGATTATAATTATTTTGCCGGAGATGGTGTGGATACGGCACTGAAAAGAGCTCTGGCAGCAGCCGGGGATACCGCAGGGGTGCACTATGAGGAAGGGAAAACTCTTTTTCGAAAGTGGTTTGCCATGGATCCCTTATATCATGTAAAGCCAATGCCGGGGATTTTTCCGGTCTTGGAGGCTGTAAAGCACATGGGACTAGAGATAGCCGTATTTTCCAACAAACCCCACTTGGAAGCGGTTCATGTGGTGGAGACTATTTTTGGTAAGGGTTTCTTCTCCATGATCCAGGGCCAGACGGAGCAGATACCCAAAAAGCCGTCGCCGGACGGAGCACTGTACCTTGCTGAAAAGCTGGGAGTAAAGCCGGCGGAATGTCTGTACCTGGGGGATACGAATACAGATATGGATACAGGAAGAGCTGCAGGAATGGATACCGTGGGGGTAACCTGGGGATTCCGGCCCGCAGAAGAATTAAGAGAACATCACGCTAAGTTTTTGATAGAGCATCCGGAGCAAATTCTGGAGATCCTGGAGGATGGACAGTATGCTTAAGATGATAGCCAGCGATTTGGACGGCACACTTCTGCAGGATGGAAAACGCGATCTGGAACCGGAGATGTGGGAGCTGGTACACCGGCTCACGCAAATGGGAATTTTGTTTGTGGCTGCCAGCGGCAGACAGATTCCCAATCTGGAACGCCTGTTTGCACCTGTGAGGGAAGAAATTGCCTATATTGCGGAAAATGGGTGCCTCTCACAGTATAAAAATAAAATATTACATAAAGATATCCTGCCCAGAGAATTAGGACAGGAGATCATGCATACCATATGGAATAAGGACAATGCAGAGATTCTGCTATCCGGGGAACGTACCTGTTATATTCAGCCGAAGAGCCCCGCTTATTATAATCACATGGTCAATGTTGTCAAGAATCATGTAACCGTTGTAGACGACATTTTCGCAGTAGAAGAAGAATATATGAAGATCTCAGTGTACGACGAAAGGGGGATTGCTCAGTCAGAAGATTACTGGAAGGAAACCTTCGGATCAAAAGTAACTGTAGTCACATCCGGCAGTGTCTGGCTGGATATGACTCCTGTGGGGGCGAATAAAGGCAGCGCTATAAAACGGCTGCAGAGACAGCTGGGGATCCGGCCGGAGGAATGTATGGCATTTGGAGACCACTATAATGACGTGGAAATGCTGCAGGCGGTAAAGTACAGTTACGCTATGACCAATGCCCAGGAAGGGGTAAGACAAATCTGCAGATATTCTGCAGAGAGAGTAGAACCTGTATTAAAGAAAATTATAGAAAAAGGAGGCAGAGTATAATGGAAGAGTACAGTGATGAGTGTTTGGCGTATTTCTTAAGTCATCAAGAACAGTTATTTGATGAACCAGTGGCAGAGACACTGGAAGAAGCAGAGGCGTTTCTGGAGGACTGCATGGCTGTTGTGGTGGATTCCATGGAGGAAGTTCGGGCATATTTTGACGAGAGCGGGATGGATGTAGAAACCATGAGCAATGATGAGCTGGAGGAAGCCAGCGAAGTGTTCAAACTGCCCAACGGGCAGTATCTGATTGTAGAGGGCTGAGAGGCGTTTTACATGGAAAAGACAGAACAGCAGTAAGCTGTCCGTCAGGCCGGCCTTTAGAGGGCAGACTGTCGGGCAGCTTACTGCTGTGAGAGACAGAAAAAGGAGAGACACAAATGGGATGTAACAAATATGATGTAATTATTGTCGGGGCAGGACCATCCGGTATCTTCTGCGCTTATGAGCTGATTCGTCAGAAACCGGATATGAAAATTCTAATGATTGAGAAGGGGCGCTCGATTGAAAAAAGGCAGTGTCCCAAACGGAAAACGAATAAGTGTATGGGATGTCAGCCCTGTGCCATTACCACAGGCTTTGCGGGAGCAGGGGCATTTTCAGACGGGAAATTGTCTTTATCTCCTGATGTAGGAGGAAATCTTCCCGAGATTCTTGGGTATGAGGAAACTGTAAAATTATTGAAAGAATCCGACAATGTTTATCTGAAGTTCGGGGCAGACACAAAGGTGTACGGTGTGGACAAGGAGGCAGAGATCCGAGAGATACGCAGAAAAGCCATTATGGCTAATCTTAAGCTGGTAGAGTGTCCCATCCGCCATCTGGGTACGGAAGAGGGATACAAGATCTATCACCGTCTCCAGGATTTTCTGCTGGAACAAGGGATTGTGATGAAATTCAATACCATGGTGACAGATATTGAGATTACAGACAATCAGGCAAAGGCAGTAGTGACAGAAGACGGGGAACGCTATGAGGGCACAGAATTTGTGGCCGCTGTGGGAAGGGAAGGGGCAGACTGGTTCAGCCACATCTGCCGGGACCACGGCATAGAGACAAATGTGGGAACCGTAGACATCGGGGTGCGTGTAGAAGTGCGGGACGAGGTGATGGATTTTCTGAATAAGAACCTCTACGAGGCAAAGTTGGTGTACCACACACCTACCTTTGACGACAAAGTGCGTACCTTCTGCACAAACCCTTCCGGAGAGGTCGCCACGGAATACTACGAAAATGGATTGGCAGTGGTCAATGGACATGCTTACAAATCTCAGGAATATAAGACAAATAACACCAACTTTGCTCTGCTGGTGTCTAAAAACTTCACGAAACCTTTCAAGACACCCATCGAGTACGGCAAACAGATTGCCCAGCTGAGCAATATGCTCTGCGACGGCAAAATCATGGTGCAGACCTTCGGCGACTTCCGCAGGGGCCGGCGTACGACAGAAGAGCGGCTGTGCAGAAATAACCTGATTCCAACCCTGAAAGACGCAGTACCAGGAGATCTGTCTCTGGTCTTTCCCCACAGGATCATGGTAGATATTGCTGAGATGATTGATGCCCTAGATAAAGTAACCCCGGGGATTGCAAGCGATGAAACCCTTCTGTACGGGGTGGAAGTAAAATTCTATTCCAATAAAGTAGTTGTGGACAGAGAATTCCAGACCAGCATCAAAGGACTGCGGGCAGTGGGGGACGGAGCATCCGTCACCAGAGGGCTGCAGCAGGCATCTGCAAACGGTATCAGCGTTGCCAGAAGTATTTTGGGGACAACTTTTGGGACGTGTTCTTTCTAGAAAGAACACGTCCCAAATTAGGGCAGGGGTGTCCCATTTTCAATTTCCCCTGTCCCCTTTTTATTTCAAATATTTTGTAAATCAAAATAATTGAAATACAAATAAAAATATGATATACTTCCAGCAGATACCAATAAAGAGGTATTCTGTAAACTGAATGAGGACAAAGGTGACGGATCTATGAACAACATGAGTAGGAAAAAGAAATGGAGCAACCGTATAAAGAAGAGAACAGAAAGAATTGTCCTTTATGTTCTCTACGGAGGGCTGTTTGAATTATACAAAAGAGATTCCCGGATACAAAGAGAGGTTGACAGCTGGAAACATGGAATGACATATTGTCTGCAGTGCCAGAAAGATGGTCCGAGTCTATATATCAGAAAGACCGGCAGAGGATTGGAGCGGCTGGATCCCAGGGTACAGTCTGACTATGATACCTGTTTTCAGTTTAAAAGTATTGACAGTGCCTTTTTAGTTTTCACAGGACAGATGGGAATCGCGGGGGCTTATGCCGCCCACGGATTTACCATGAAGGGTGATATTGGGACTGCCATGTCCTTTTCAAGAAGTGTGGATTTGGCGGAAGCATATCTGTTTCCCCAATTTATTATCCGAAGAATTCTAAAGGAGATCCCGGAAAAAGAGATGAGTGCCCTTGGCTTGTACATCCGTATTGCAGGGGGAATTCTGTCAGGACGCTACCGGATGACAAGAGAGAATAAGATTACCTATACTGCCAGAACGGCCGGCGGGGCCAGCTGACGGTGCATCAGAGAAAGGAAAAAGATAAAACTATGATACCAGAATATTATGAATTTCAGAGCTCTGCGAAGATTCTTTCGGGAGCTTTTGCTTTGGAAAATATACCGGTGGAACTAGATAACTTGGGCTGCCTGCGGCCTCTGATTTTGTCGGATCGGATGCTGCAAAAGCTGGGAACCCTCCAGGTGGTGCTGGATGCCCTTCTCTCAGGGGGAACAGAGATTGGGGGGATCTATACAGATATCCCTGCAGACTCTTCCCTGGAAGTCGTTAACCGTATCGGAAGCTATTATAAGGAAAATAACTGCGACGGCATTGTAGCGGTGGGCGGCGGATCCGTGATCGATACTGCAAAAGGCGCAAGGATAATTCTCTCCCAGCATGCGGGGGACATTATGGAAATTCTTGGATGTGAGAGTATGAAAAGAGGAGAGCAGATCCCCTTCATCGCCATCCCCACAACATCCGGAACCGGATCCGAGTCCACTCTGGTGGCAGTAATAAAAAATGAGGCAAGAAAGCTGAAAATGGAATTCATCTCTTACTATCTTCAGCCAGATGTGGCGGTTCTGGATGTCCGTATGACAGAGACATTACCTCCCAGGATGACTGCCTCCACAGGGATGGACGCCCTATGCCATGCCATTGAGGCATACAGCTGCCTTCAGAAAAATCCTCTCAGTGACGCCTATGCTATATCTGCTGTAAAGATGATCGGCACCTACCTGGAGAAGGCCGCCGCAAACGGAAAAAATAAAGAGGCAAGGCTTGCAATGGCAAACGCATCTATGATGGCAGGCGCCGCTTTTTCCAACTCCATGGTAGGTATTGTCCATGCGGTGGGGCATGCCCTTGGGGGTGTCTGCCATATCCCCCACGGCGATGCTATGACTGTACTCCTGCCTTACGGAATGGAATATAACCTGGAAAAATGCAGAAAAGAGTATGGGGAACTCCTGCTGTACCTGGCGGGGGACGACATCTATAGCAGAACACCTGCAAAGGAGAGGGCAGAGCAGCTGATAAGGGAGATACGCAATATAGAAAGCAGACTTCACAATGTCTGCGGCCTTCCCCTTAGCCTGAAGGAATTGGGCGTAAAGGAAGAAGATTTTCAGCAGGCGGCGAACACGGCGGTCAATGACGGAGCAATGATAGTAAATCCCCGGCAGGCCGGAGTGGGAGATATTCTGGAGCTTCTAAAACAAGCATACTAAATTGACAGGACCTGAAAGATGGAGTATACTTACGGTTACCAAATCAGAACAGGCATAGATGCAGAAGTTTCAGGGAGGTATTTATGGAGATTGAAGAATTAGTAAAAAAGCAGAGAGCATATTTCTATACAGGAAAGACCAGAAGCTGCGGGTTCCGAATGAAGGCGCTGGAGCGGCTGGAAGCTTCCATCAAAAGGAACGAACAGGAAATACAAAGGGCTTTATCCTCGGATCTGAATAAATCTTCCTTTGAATCCTTTATGACAGAGGTAGGGCTTACTTTGAGTGAGCTTTCTTATGCAAGAAAGCATCTGGCAAAATGGATGAGAGAACAGAAGGTTCTGACCCCATTGTCTCAGTTCCATGCGAAAAGCTATGTAATCCCCGAGCCGTATGGGGTAACCCTTGTTATGTCCCCCTGGAATTACCCGTTTATGCTGTGCCTGGAACCATTGATCGGTGCAGTTGCCGCCGGCAACTGCTGTGTCCTGAAGCCCTCTGCCTATTCCCCGGCAACCTCAGCGGTAATCAAAAAGATGATAAGTGAGGCTTTTCCGGAAGAGTACGTGGCTGTGGTCGAGGGGGGGCGCCATGAGAATACCCAGCTACTGGAGCAGCGGTTTGACTATATATTCTTTACCGGCGGTGTTCAGGTGGGAAAAATGGTGATGGAAAAGGCATCCAGGTATCTTACGCCGGTTACGTTGGAGCTGGGAGGAAAAAGTCCGTGTATCATAGATGAGACTGCTGATCTGAAGCTGGCTGCCAAACGTCTGGTGTTCGGAAAATATCTGAACAGCGGACAGACTTGTGTGGCGCCTGACTATCTGTTAGTGCATCGTTCTGTCAAAACAGAACTGCTGGGGTATGTTCGGCACTGGATCACCGCAATGCTGGGGAAAGAGCCCCTGAAAAACCCGGATTATCCCAAGATGATCAATGAAAAACATTACCGCAGGGTTCTGGGACTTATTCAGGGGGAGGAGATTCTGGAGGGCGGATATGGCTGTGAAAAGACTCTGCAGATAGCGCCTACGGTGTTGGATCACATTACCGGGGAGTCTCCTGTCATGCAGGAAGAGATTTTCGGACCGGTTCTCCCGGTCCTCACCTATGATACATTGGAGGAGGCTGTCTCTTTTGTCCGGGAGAGAGAAAAGCCCCTGGCCCTCTATCTGTTTACAAGGAGCAGAGAGACAGAAAAAAAGATCCTGGGCAGCCTTTCTTTTGGAGGCGGGTGTGTGAATGACACCATTATCCATCTGGCGACCTCCCGGATGGGCTTCGGAGGTGTGGGAGGCAGCGGTATGGGAAGCTACCATGGGAAGCTTAGTTTTGATACCTTCAGCCATAAAAAAAGCATGGTAAAAAAATACAACTGGATCGATCTCCCCATCCGTTATCAGCCGTATACTTCAGGAAAAGAGAAGCTTTTGAGGATGTTTTTAAAATAGTTCGGAGGAACACAAGGCACAAATCTCAGATGATTTTAGAGATTTGTGCCTTGTTGTATTTATAAGGAAGGCATTACAGGACCAAATTCCCGGGCTTTTTTCTGAAGATAGAGAATCCGCTCAAACTTGGCGGCAGGAGGCACGGTGTCTGCTACAGATAAAATCAAGTGATCTCCCCGCCCGAGATTTTCAAATTTTTGATCTATAAATCTCTGAAACGTCACATCATCCATAGAGTCCTCCAATACGGAGATAGAGGGGATTCCTCCCCAGATGGTACACGTTCCGTCAAAGATGCGCCGGGTATCCTCCAGTGAAATTTTGGTCATAGGTGCAGGGCAGATAGAATCTGCAAGATCAAAACCAGACCGTTTATATAATTCCAGAAGTCCCGTGTTTTCTCCATCTGTATGAGTTGCTATGAATTTTCCTTTGCTGTGGGCGATTTCGGACTGCTGCCTAAGAGCCGGAAGAATATATTCCTCGTACATTGCAGGTGCGGTAAATGATGCGTCATAATTGGCTCCGGACAGAATAATTTCCGCAGGACTATTGATTGCCGCATCAAAAAGTTTCTGGCAAAAAGGAGTGATTTGCTGTATGAAAGCATCCATCTCCTCCGGATTATCGTACTGTTCATAATAATACGTATCAAAAGCCATCAGTTCCTTAATCAGATAATGGCCGGGGGAAGCCCACATGGCAGACAAGGCAACTGCTACCCCCCGATCACCGATGTATTCCTGCTGAAACTGTGAGTAATTGCTGTAATCAGGGATTACTTCCATATTTTCAAAAATATATGCCATAGCAGCATAGTCTTGCGGGGATTTGATGGCATGTTCACGAATCACATACAGTGTAATCCCGTTTTTTTTCATCTCCTTATTGTGCACAACAGTGGTGGTGATATCGCCTTTCGGCGTTTCATATCTGACTTTCAGAATACCATCGCCTGTCCACTGATGGGTGCGTCTGACATTGTGGAGCTTTAACCGGTAAGGGTGGTTCTTCAGATGATAAATACCTATGCCTACATCCAAATCCCCGTCCTCCGGGTTTATAAAATCCTTAAAATCCGGAATAATTGCATGGTATCCCAATTCCAGATCATCGGTTATTTCTTTCAGTGTGGCATGTCTGTAAGGGGCCGGCAAAGTACCATTTCTGGAATTTGCATTGTACCATATATCCAGGCGAGGGACAAAAGGCAAAGCATCCGTGGGCTCCCCCTTCAGAGTAGCCAGAATACGTTCTTTAATAGTCATAGAGTCCTCCTTTTGAATCCACTGCGGGGGTAATGGATCTATTTGATTTTGTTGAGTATATCACAGCCAGGGAATATTCTCATGGGTTAAGAAACCAAATATTGATAGATAAATTGTATTCCTGGAACAGAAAATACTGTAAAAAAATGCCAGATTTATAATCTGCTAGACATTAAAAAAGTGTAATGTTATCATGAAAAGAACTAAAATAGATAGAAAATGTAAAATGAAGGAGATGTTACATTGCTGGATAATTTTTTGGCAGAAAAGTTTATTGAAAAGGCAGGGGAGTCTACGGAATATAATATTAATATTATGGATGAGAGAGGCGTGATTATAGCCAGCAAAGACGCAGAGCGGATTGGAGATTTTCATGAAGTGGCCTACTGGATTATCCATGGGGATGAAGATATTATAGAGGTTCCCGATGGTGGAAAATATTTAGGGGTGCGTCCAGGGGTGATGCTGCCGGTGATTCAAAAGGGAAAACGGATAGGCGCTATTGGTGTCACAGGTGAACCTGCGAAAGTCCGGGAGATAGGTAAAGTGATGCAGTTTGCCATCGAGACTATGTATGAGTTTGAATTGCAGCACAGGCAGAGCGCACAGAGAAAAAGTATGAAGGAGCGTTTTATCTACGGAATACTTACGAATGAAGTTGCAGATATAGAAAAGCTGCGGGAAGATGCAGCGACCCTGGGATGGGAGGAAAAGTATATCCGCCTTCCTGTCTACCTTCTGCTGGACGATATGGCAGATGTTCCAACGGTACAGAGAAAACTGAAAGACAGTGCGTTGTACAGCAGACAGGATATTATATCAGTAGTTCGGGATAAGGAGCTGGTGATCTTTAAGAGCTTTAAGCCTGTGCCAGAGAGCTTATCCAGTTATAAAGAGACGGTGACGGAGTATATCTCGTATTGTAAAAATTATCTGGACATGGCAGGTGCGGGATATCAGTTTTGTGTCGGGACCTTCCAGGACAGGTATGAAAAGTACAGGACAGGCTATCAGCATTGTATCTGGCTGAAAAACAACACAAAAGAAAAGGTATCCTACTTCTACGAACATGTAAATGAATATATGAAAAGTTTAATCGCCATGGTTGAATACAGGGATATCTATGGAGTATATGAAAATATGATGGATGAGAAAACCAGGGAAAATTTCCTGGAGCTCACAGAAACCCTGCAAAAGAACAACTATAATTTTAATATTAGCAGCAAAGAACTCTATGTACATAAAAACACCCTGGTATTCCGTTTTAATAAAATCAGAGAATTATTAGGAGTAAACCCTATGCAGCAGGTTTCAGACAGGGAATTCTTGGAATATCTTCATTACTTTATGAAAAACAATAAAAAATAGATATTTGGTTCATTTCTTATGTTGACAGCACAAAAAACGAAAACATTTTTATGTTATCGCGCGATAGCCTAGGGGAACATATTATTATACAATAACAATACCAAAACTCATAAAAGAGAAAACAATTTTTGCGCACTTCTTCTGCGGGGGCGAAGAGGAGAGGTGAGTTCTCTTAGAACGAAAGGAGAGGTAAGAAATGAAGATGAAAAAGGTAATTGCGTTAACATTGGGTACGATTTTGACATGCAGCTGCTTTTTGGCAGGCTGCAATAAGGCACCGGAGAAACAGGAGACAGAGACAAAGGAAAACAAAGAGGACAGCGGTACAGAAGAAACCGCAGAAAAGGAGAAGCCGGCCTCCGGAGATACCGTAGTGCTAAAGCTGGCGCACCACACAGCCATAGACAGCGCTTATGATGTTGCTATAAAGCATTATGCAGACCTTATCTATGAGAGAACAGACGGGAGAGTCAAGATTGAAGTCTATCCTGCCGCCCAGCTGGGAGGGGAAAGAGATGTGCTGGAAGGCCTAAAGCTGGGAACTATTGATATGACTCTGAACACATCCGCACTCATTATGAATATAACACCGGAATTCGGGCTGTTGGATCTGCCGTTTTTATTTGAGGATTATGACCATGCCAGGGCCAGCCTGGACGGAGAACCGGGTCAGATACTGGCAGACAAACTGCTGGAACAGAACGGAATCCGCATGATGGCCGGATGGTGTTCCGGGTTCCGGGTGATGATGACCACCAACAAAAAAATTGAAAAGCTGGAAGACTTTCAGGGAGTCAAAATGCGTGCGCCTGAGACACCGGTCTATATTGATATGTTCACCGCGCTTGGAGCCAATCCTACGCCTATCCCTTACAGCGAAGTGTATACTGCCATGCAGACAGGTGTGGTAGAGGGAGTTGAGGTGGCTGCAGAGCCCATGTATACCAGCAAATTCCATGAGGTAGGCAAATACATTGCAAGGACCAACCATATTTTCAGCACCATCTGTCCCCTCATCAATGAACAGAAATTCCAGTCACTTCCGGAGGACGTACAGCAGATTATGCTGGATACCATGAAGGAGGCCACAGACTTTGAATGGGAAAAATTCCTGGAGGCAGACGAGGCCGCCCTGCAGGCAATGGTGGATTCCGGATGTGAACTGAACGAAATCGACCGCCAGCCGCTTATGGATGCCTGTGCCTCCGTGCAGGAAAAATATGTAAAGGAACTAAATGCCCAGGAGTTTATGGACAGTATTCAAAAGCTGAAAGAGTAAAGCAGATGAGGTATACATATGGATAAAAAAGCAATTCCGCACAGAATCTATTTTCGGTTTATCTATATCCTTGAGAAAATTATAGAATGGATTTCCGCAGTTACCTTTCTGGGAATACTGGCAGCTACCCTGCTTCAGGTGCTCTTTCGGTATGTATTCAACAAACCGCTCCTCTGGACAGAGGAGATTGCCAGATATCTTGGAATCTTTGCTATCATGATGGCCAGTTCCATTGCACTGAAGCATGACCAGCATATCGGAATCGATTTTCTCTCCTCCAAGCTTCCCGCGCCTGTGCAGAAATGGGTAAAAGCCTTCTATGCGCTGGTCATTATGGGGGTTATGGGATACCTGGGGATTTATACGGCCATATTGATGGGACAGACATTTTTTACCCCCACTCCAGCCATGCGCATACCCATTGGAATTCCCTATCTTGGAATGTTTCTCGGGTATCTCTGTTCCTTTGTGTTTGGGGCCTGCATACTCTATGAAATCTGCTTTCACATTGAGGTCCCGGTACCCGAAGAGGAGGCATAAATATGAAGGTAATACTTGTATTAATTATTCTGTTTTTCGTACTGATGTTTACGGGAATGCCGATTGCCGTGGCCATCGGAGCGTCTTCTATCATCGCTCTGCTGGTACAGGGAAATCTGCCGGGAATCGTGGCGCCTCAGCGAATCTTTGTAATGCTGGATTCCTTCTCCATGATGGCAGTGCCTCTCTTTATTCTGGCGGGGGAGGTGATGACCCGGGGAGGGATCACGAAGAAGCTGGTACGGTTCTCATCTGCGCTGGTGGGACATTTTAAGGGAAGCCATGCGCAGGTTACCATTTTATCCAGTATGCTTATGGCAGGGGTGTCCGGATCAGCGTCCGCAGACTGTTCAGCCATTGGCTCCATTCTCATTCCCTCCATGCTGGATGAGGGATATGACAAAGATTATGCGGTGGCAGTACTGGCCTCTGCGTCTACCATCGGGCCTATCATCCCGCCGAGTATCATGATGGTAATCTATGGCTCTATGACAAGTGTATCCGTGGGACAGATGTTTATCGGAGGCATCATACCGGGACTCATGTTTGGAATTTCCCTGATGGCTCTTTCCTATTATGTGGCGGCGAAAAGGGGTTATCCCACCCACCGGCGTTCCAGCATGAAAGAAATCTGGATTGCCTTTAAGGATGCGTTCTGGGCGCTCTTGATGCCTGTTATAATTATCGTAGGTCTTCTTTCCGGCATTTTTACGCCTACAGAGGCAGGGGCTATTGCGTCCGCGTACGCATTTATCGTGGGATTTGCCAGCGGGAATATCAAGCTTCGGGACATCAAAGACATTCTGTATAAGGCAGCGGTTGCCACCACAATCCCTATGCTGATCATTGGTATCGCCTCTGTCTTCGGCTGGCTTTTAACCATTAATAATTTCCCTGCACAGATTGGAGCTGTACTCCATGGGATCACTGCAGATCCTAATATCTTTATCATTATCATTGTAGTATTTTTGCTTATCATCGGCCTTTTTATGGAATCCAACGCAGCTTTGATCATCATGGTGCCTGTTCTTGCCCCCATGGCAGCCGCTTACGGGTTCAGCCCGGTACATTTTGGCGTTATCACAGTGGTTACTCTGCTTATCGGGGCAGTGACACCTCCGGTGGGGATACTTCTTTTTATCTCCTCCAGCCTTGCGAAGGCTAGAATCGGAGAGGTTATGAGACTGGTCTGGCCGTATGTCCTGGTGCTCAGCGTATTAACCTTTATTATTGCACTGGTACCGGAGCTTGTAACATGGCTGCCCGGCATCCTGATGCCCGCATAAAGCACAGACTGCTTTTGGCCGCAGTCTGCTATCCGGGGCGGCGGCAGAGGAATGTCTGCTAACAGGAGGAAAGAAACAGCAAGGAGGAATCAGTTATATGGAAATGACATCAAAAGAAAGAGTTATGGCAGCTTTTGCAAGAAAGCCGGTGGACAGAGCACCGGTTATTAACCCCACGTCAGTAATTACCATGGACAGTATGCGAGCATACGGCTTAAAATTCCCTGATGTGCATCTGGACGGGGAAAAGATGGCTTTAGCGGCTGCTGCCGGAAGAGAACTTCTGGGATTTGATTCCGTTATGCCGAAGTTCAGCGTTGTGCACTCCGCCGCAGCCTTAGGTGCAGAGGTGGAGTGGGGAAAAGGGGATGCCATGCCTGTGATACGGCGCCATCCCATAAAGGATCCGTCCCAAGTAAAGATACCCTCTGATTTTTTGGACCGGCAGCCGGTTAAGGTAGTGCTGGATGCCATTCGTCTTCTGAAAAAACGGTATGGGGATGAAGTGGCAATCATCGGAAAAGTATTTGGCCCATGGACAACGGCCTATAATATGTGCGGTACCGAGCAGTTTTTATTAGAAACCGCTCTGGACCCGGAGAAGGCGTCTGCCTATCTGGAGGCGTTCGCCCCTGTCTCTGTCATGTTTGCGGAAGCCCAGTTTGAAGCCGGCGCGGATATTATCCTGTGGGGCGATCACGTGAGCGGGGATCTCTGCAGCCCCAAAGCCTATGAAGAGTTCCTGCTGCCAATCCATAAGCGGATAAATCATGGGTGGCTGAAAAAATCAGGCCCTGTGATTATGCATGCCTGCGGAAAGACCTTAGACCGCATTGCCCTCATCAGCGAATCAGGATTTGAAGCCTTTCATTTTGATTCCCGAAATGATGCCGGGGAAATGCTGAAGCTCGCCGGGGATAAGATATTGCTTACAGGGGGAGTGAACAATCCGAAGCTTCTGTTCAAAGGCACGCCGGAGGAGATAAAAAAGCAGGTGTTTGATCTTCTGGATACAGGCATCGTACTGATCTCCCCGGAATGCGCAGTGCCTGTGCTCACGCCGAACCAAAATCTTATTGCTATTGTGGATGCGGTAAAAGAGTACAGTAAGATCCATAAATAGAAGATGTACCTATAAAATACGGCAAGACCGCCAAAACGTCGGGTCTGGCCGTATTTTTTTGTTACCGGAAACCGGGAATGGATAGGAGCTGGGTGAGGGTGTCCAGGCAATGGTCCGCATCCGGGTGTTCTCCCCGGTGGACCAGTATGCCGGGAATCTTCATCTGGCGTGCGCCTTGTATATCAGCAACAGGGTTATCCCCTACCATATAGCAGACTTCGGGAAAGTCAGCAGTCTCTAGGGCAATCTGAAAGATTTCCCTTCTGGGTTTGTCATATCCCACCAGCCCTGAGACGATAATGCCGTCAAAAAAAGAGGTAAGTCCCAGAGCTTTGGCCATTTCCGGCAGTTCCGGATAATTATTGGATAAGATGTAATTGCGATACCCCAGCATCCGGCAGGCATCAAGGACAGAAAGCGTGTCCTCATACAGATGGTATTTTTCTTTTTGAAGGATCTTTTCCCTGATGTGGGTACTTGCCTGCTGTGCAGTATCCAAAGGAACCCCTGCCTCTACATACTTATCAGAGAACCTTCTTTCCATGTGCTTCCACCAGCGGCTTCCTGTGATCTGTGTAAAATCCGCATCCGGGGTATCCCAGGGATAGAGATCAAAGGTCATAGCCCGTATCTCCTCAAAAGTTACCGGCGTGTCAGGAATATAGTGAAGCAGAGTTTCATAGATCGCATTGCTCCAAAGGTGCTGAGAGTGGACTAATGTTCCGTCAAAGTCCCAGAAAATAGCCTTATTCATGTATGTACCTCGCTTAAATTTGATTGATAAGTTTATTGCATAGTATACCATAAGCGGCCGGGAAGAAAAAGGGATTCTGTCTTCAGCATTTCTTCATATTTAACTGTTATGTTTATATTTGAAGTTAGACAGTGAATGGAGGATTTTATTATGAGGGAAATTTTAGAAACCAGAAATCTGACGAAGCGCTTTGGGCAGCAGACCGCGGTGGACCACCTATCCCTGAAAATACAGGAAAACTCTATCTATGGTCTCCTGGGGCCGAACGGGGCTGGAAAGTCAACGGTGCTGAAGATGATTGCAGGGATACTTCACCCGAGTGAGGGGGATATATTGTTCCGCGGTCATCCCTGGAGCAGAAAGGATCTGGGCCAGATAGGATCTCTGATTGAGACGCCCCCTGTGTACCAAAATCTTACAGCATGGGAAAACCTGAAGGTCAGGACAACAATTTTGGGATTGCCTGACACTTGTATCGCCCCAGTGCTGCATATCGTAGAACTTGATAATACAGGAAAGAAAAGGGCAGGACATTTTTCACTGGGAATGAAACAGCGTCTGGGGATTGCCCTTGCTCTTTTAAATGACCCCAAGTTACTGATTTTAGACGAGCCGACAAACGGTCTGGATCCCATAGGAATCCAGGAGCTCAGAGGGCTGATTACTTCCTTTCCGGAGAAAGGAATCACAGTCATATTATCCAGCCATATCCTCTCGGAGGTAGTGCAGACAGCAGACCATATTGGGATTATGGCCGGGGGCGTGCTGGGTTACAGCGGAAGGATTCAGCCGGGGGAGAATCTTGAGGGCTTGTTTATGGAAGTGGTGAAGGAAAATAGGAGGGGGGGCGTATAATATGTGGAGGTTGACAAAAACAGAACACCTGAAATTAAAGCATACCATTGGCAGCAAACTGCCGGCGGTGACTCCGGCGATAACTCTTCTCCTCGTACTGTCTCTGACAGGCGGTATTGAGAATGCCCTCCCCGCCGGTACATGGAATTGGTGGTATACTATGCTGCTTCCTGGTATGATGGCTGTACTCTGTTACCTGTGCATACAGAAGGACAAAGAACTCAACTTCAGTACGATGCTGTCACTTGGTATTCCGGCAGAGGCCGGCTGGATGGGAAAAATAATATACTGCAGTGTATGTCTTCTCCTGTCAAACATCCTTATTTTTGGGGGTACACTTGTGGGAGGAATGGTATTTGGAACCACAATATCTCCTGAGGAAGGCATTTTTGGAGCTCTGCTGCTTAGCATATCCTATCTCTGGGCAATACCGCTTTATTTGTTTTTGAGTGCAAGGTTTGGGCTGTTCGCCTGTGTTTTTTTCAGCATGGCACTGTCTGCAGGGGGAGTTGCCGCTCTTGCGGATACAAAGATTTGGTGGATTTGTCCTTCCGCTATTCCTGTGCGCCTGATGTGCCCGGTGCTGGGAATTCAGCCCAACGGCCTGCCCGTTCCAAAAGGAAGCCCGCT
Organism: Lactonifactor longoviformis DSM 17459; assembly: GCF_900129135.1. Taxonomy (GTDB): domain Bacteria; phylum Bacillota; class Clostridia; order Lachnospirales; family Lachnospiraceae; genus Lactonifactor; species Lactonifactor longoviformis. The sequence goes on along the minus strand of NZ_FQVI01000009.1, from coordinate 132,595 downwards.
CTCAGGTATGGGTGTGATCGTTCCCGGCGTTCTTCTATCACTCCTGTGGCTTGTGGTCCTGACCTTTTTTACAGTCCGATGGTTTGCTGGAAGGGAGGGAGAAGCATGAGACAGCTGGTTCGGTATATAAAAGCTGATGTAATGAAAACAAGGCGGCTGGGAGTACGGCGGGCACATGGCTTGGTTCCGGCAGGAACAGCAGCTGTCTTTTTGACATATTACGCCTTTGCGCCCTGGAATCCTGTCTCTAAGTTAGAGGCCTATTTTCAGGTTTTGGGAGTTGCTCTTCCCATTCTTCTGGGGGTGTTTTCCGCGATAGCTGTAGAACAGGAAACTGCTTCCGGGGGCCTGCAGAATATGCTTTCCGTCCCCTGCAGGGCAGTGTCTTTCATCAGTAAACTGCTGCAGCTCCTTGTGTTTGAAGCGGCAGCAATATTCATGGCCAGCGCAATGTTCGGAGCCGGAAATATCTGTCTGCTGGGAAGGACTGAGGCAGGGTTTTGGGTTTACTGGATGGCGGGGATGGTGCTGTTTGTGAGCAGTATTTCATTATACACTTGGCATTTGTTTCTAAGTCTGCGGTTTGGCAAAGGAATTTCTGTAGGACTGGGGATCATGGAAAGCCTGGTGTCTGCCCTTCTGCTTACCGGATTGGGGACTTATATCTGGGTGTATGTGCCGTGTGCGTGGATTTCCAGGTTTCCGGGTCTGTATCTGCAGAAATATCTGGGCATACTAGATCCTATCTCTGAAGTCCGGGGAAAGACTGCCGCTGCAGTATGCGTAGGATTTACCATCCTGTCCCTGCTTGCGGGAGTACTCTGGTTTTCCAGGTGGGACGGACGTAAAATTAATGATTAACCTATACTTGTGAGTTACTTGAGGGTATAATTTTTATAAAAGGAGAATAGATAGAGATGGCAAATATTTTAGCAGTAGATGATGAAACCGCAATTTTAACAATGATACAGAAAATATTGTCCAGGGACGGGCACCAGGTGACCGTCGTCTCCGATTCTCAGATGCTTGAAGCCGTACAGTTAGAGCAATTTGATTTGATATTATTGGATATCATGATGCCCGGGAAGGATGGGTTTACCGTGTGTAAAGAAATTCGGGGCAAGACAGACTGTCCGATTTTGTTTCTTACAGCTAAGACGCAGGAGCAGAGTCTTGTGTACGGGCTGCAGACAGGAGCCGACGATTACATCTGCAAACCTTTTGGTGCAAATGAGCTTCGGGCCAGGATAGGAGCGCATCTGCGCAGGGAACACCGTGAACATTATGTACGGCTTTCAGTTCCCAATGCACAGTTTAATCTGTCATCCAAAGAGCTGACAGTGAACGGCACGGTTATGCAGCTGACACCGGCCGAATATGAAATATGCGAATTTCTGGCCCGCAGCAAAGGCCAGGTGTTTTCCAGAGAACAGATATATGAAAATGTATTTGGATATGACGGGGAAAGCAATGACTCTACTATTATTACGCATATTAAAAATATTCGAATAAAATTAGAACAGGCAGAGTATTCGCCTATCAAAACAGTATGGGGGATCGGATATAAATGGGAAGTATAAAGCAAAAAAGAGCAGTCTCCCTAAGCCTGTTCTTTTTAAAGTATTTCATGTATCTTTGTGCGGGGGCACTGCTGACCGCCTTCTGTGCCGTCTGTATATTTAATACTCTTGTTTTTAACCAGATGGTCTATGCTGCTGATTATGCACAGAAGGAGGCTGACCGGGCCTGCGGCCAGATAGCCGCTGCAGGACAGGTAACTAAGGAGGACATTCCGGAATTGTGCCAGTATGCGGTGTTTGATCCGGATGGAACCATGCGTGAGGGAAGCATCGGAAAAAGAGAGAGCGAATATGCATGGAGCGCTGTCCGGGGAAAGAGTGCGGACAGGCTGGGAAATTACTATAAAGTTGCTCCGGTAGCTGACGGGTATTGTGTACTGAGATTTCAAATAATGCCCCAGTTTAAATCAGCGAAACTTAGAAGGTATCTTCCCAATCCACAAAATCTGATCCTGACAGCAGTGCTTGTGATTCTGCTCTCCTACACGTGTTTTATCTCTGTCTGCTTTGGCCGTTCTCTGAAGAAAAAGCTGCATCCTTTGATATCGGCGGCCGGAAAGATACAAAACCGGGAATTGGAATTCTCTATGATGACAAGCAGCATTAAAGAGATCAATACGGTACTTAATGCCATGGAGCAGATGCGCATAGCTTTGAAAGAGTCTCTGGAGAGGCAGTGGAAGCTGGAGCAGTCAAGGAAGGAACAGATGGCTGCGCTGGCTCATGACCTGAAAACGCCTCTCACGATTATCAGGGGCAATACTGATTTGCTTCAGGAGTCAGAACTGACAGAGGAACAGGAGGAGTACTGCGGATATATCCAGAGCAGCATACAGACCATGCAGGATTATGTGAAAGCACTCATAGATATCTCTCAGACAGAGAGCGGTGCTCCCATAGAGATCCGCTGTGTGGACACCCGGGCATTTCTGGAGGAACTGTATGTAACGGTAGAAGGGCTGCTGACGGCTAAGGAAATAGAGATGCGCTGGGACACAGGTGAACTTCCCGCAGCCCTCCACATCCATCAGGGGCTGTTACACAGAGCTCTGTTAAATGTGTTTTCTAATGCCGCAGACTTTACCCCCCAAGGAGGCACCATAGCATTCTATGCTGCTGTAAAGGATGGCACGGCAGTGTTCCGTGTAAGCGATTCCGGACCGGGCTTCTCTCCTAAGGCTCTCACAAACGCAGCAAAAGAATTTTATATGGATGACGAAAGCCGTTCTTCTAATCTGCACTATGGCATGGGGTTATATATTGCCAGTATGGTGGCAAAAAGACATGGAGGCGAACTAATTCTTACTAACGCAGACTATCTTAAAGGCGCAGAGGTTACAATTAAAATTCCTGAATCAATGGTTTGTTAGCACTCAATCAAAATGAGTGCTAATTTTCTCTTGACTTTTCCATAGGAGGGTATTAAAATAAATTCCAGATAAACGAATCAGAGGAAAAGCTAAAGAACATAGAAATTCAGCAGAAAAGGAGAGTGACCACTATCATGGATAATAAACGTGGTAATTTATCAATTAACAGTGAAAATATTTTTCCAATCATTAAGAAATGGCTGTATTCCGATCATGATATCTTCTTCCGCGAGATGATTTCCAACGGATGTGATGCCATAACAAAGTTAAAGAAATTAGAGATTATGGGGGAATACAGCTTCCCGGAAGACTATAAGAGCAAAATAGAGGTTATTGTTAATCCGGATGAGAAGACTTTGAAGTTCATAGACACCGGTATCGGTATGGAGGCCGATGAGGTAGAAGAGTATATTACACAGATAGCATTTTCCGGGGCTACTGAATTCTTAGAGAAATATAAGGACAAGACCAGTGACGATCAGATTATCGGACACTTTGGTCTGGGCTTTTACTCGGCATTCATGGTTGCGGATGAAGTTCATATTGATACCCTTTCTTATAAAGAGGGAGCGGTTCCTGTTCACTGGGAGTGTGACGGAGGAACCGAGTATGAAATCGGTGAAGGAACAAAGACAACTGTGGGGACAGAGATTACCTTGTTCCTGAATGAGGAGAGCCTGGAGTTTGCCAATGAGTACCGTGCACGGGAGGTCATAGAAAAGTACTGCTCCTTTATGCCGGTAGAAATCTTCCTGTCCAAAGCCAATGCAGAGCAGGAATTTGAGACCATTGATGAACAGGACTTAAGAGATGATGATGTTGTTGTAGAGCATATTCATGAGGAAGCGAAGACAGAGGAAAAAGAGAACGAAAACGGGGAAAAAGAAGTTGTAGAGGTTTCTCCTGCCAGAGATAAAGTGAAGATTCACAAACGTCCGGTATCCTTAAGCGATACAAACCCTCTGTGGATGAAACATCCCAACGACTGCTCAGAGGAGGATTACAAGAGCTTTTACCGAAAAGTATTTATGGATTATAAGGAGCCTCTGTTCTGGATTCATCTGAACATGGATTATCCCTTTAACTTAAAAGGAATTCTTTACTTCCCCAAAATCAATACGGAGTATGATTCCATTGAGGGTACTATAAAACTCTATAATAACCAGGTATTTATCGCAGACAATATAAAAGAAGTAATTCCTGAATTCCTTATGCTTCTGAAGGGTGTCATTGACTGTCCGGATCTGCCGCTGAATGTCTCCAGAAGCGCGCTTCAGAACGACGGATTTGTAAAGAAGATTTCAGATTATATCAGCAAAAAGGTTGCTGATAAGCTAACGGGTATGTGCAAGACAGACAGAGAGTCTTATGAGAAATACTGGGATGATATCAGCCCCTTTATCAAATTCGGATGTCTGAAGGATCAGAAGTTCTCAGAGAAGATGATGGACTATATTCTCTATAAAAACATTGACGGGAAATATCTGACGCTGGAGGACTGCATCAAAGAAAACAAGAAAGAGGAAGAGGAAGCGCCGAAGGAAAGTACGGAGGCAGAGGAAACCTCTGATGATGGGGAGGAAAAGAAAGAACCGGAAAAAACCACGGTATATTATGTGACAGACGAGATTCAGCAGAGTCAGTATATTAATATGTTCAGGGAAGAGGGACTGGACGCAGTGATTCTGAAGCACAATATTGATGCGCCGTTCATCTCCCATGTGGAGCAGCTGAAAGAAGAAGTAAAGTTCCAGAGAATAGATTCTGAGCTGGACGCGTCCGTAAAAGAGGACAGCCAGGACGTGCTGGAGGAAGAGACAAAAACGCTTACAGATGTATTCCGAAAGGCTCTGGACAATGAAAAGCTGGAAGTAAAGGTAGAAAAGCTGAAAAATGAGAATATTTCTTCTATGATGACCTTATCCGAGGAAAGCAGAAGAATGCAGGATATGATGAAAATGTACAATATGTATGGCATGGATCCTGGTATGTTTGGAAGCAGCGAGACCTTAATACTGAATGCTAATAACAAGCTGGTACAGTACGTATCGGACCATAAAGAGGGTGACAATGTCAAACTATTCTGTGAACAGCTCTACGATCTGGCGATGCTCAGCCACAAACAGCTGACACCGGAGGCAATGACAAAGTTCATTGCAAGAAGCAATGAGATTATGATGCTTCTGGCCAAATAAAAGGGGATCAATGGTAAGAACCCCGGAATCTTGCAGAAAGGTTCCGGGGCCTTTTTATAGGTTTTGTACTGTGATTTCCTCCCGTTTAAAAAAGTCTCTCAGCATCTCGTCCCAGGCATAATCCAGTGATTTATCCAGTGTGAATACCTTCAGGGAGGTTCCGGTGGTACAGGTAAGCTGACGGCCGTCATACTGGAAGTTCAGGAACAGGCCGTTGATATCTTCAGGCCGGTAAGCCAGCTTTCTGTCTGCCAGCAGTACAGCGGTGTGTTCCGGGGAGAGACGGAAAATGATTTTAAAATGCAGAGGGGTATGTTTTCCCCGCATAATAGAAAAGCAGAAGGGTTTTACTTCTTTCCATAGAGTATAATCTCTCTCCTCGAGATGCAGGGAGTCGGCCAGAGAGGAGTCAAAAAAATCTTTGTGCAGACTCCCGTCTATGGTAAAGGTCACATAGGTGGTAATCGAAGCTTCCACAAACCAGAAGGTATCAAAAGAGTTCCCGCCCAGTAATTTAGACATAAAATTCCTGATATCCAGGATATTCAGAGCAATCATTGGTATCTTTCCTTTCGCTTAACTTACATACCGGATTATTATAAAACAAAAACTTAAAAAATCCTAGAGTTTTCCGGTAAAAAGGCCTTTTCAAAAAATATCTTTTGTGATAAGATAAAACATGGTATTTGATACTACATAGTATAGAAAAGAGGACGATATGAGTTATAAAGTTGTAATTGATAGCTGCGGAGAATTACCAGAAAGATTAAAGGCGGATCCCCGCTTTGACAGAGCATCTCTGACTCTTACGGTAGACGGAGAAGATATTATAGATGACGAAACATTTGATCAGGCATACTTCCTGAAACGTGTGGCAGAAAGTCCTAACTGTCCAAAGTCTTCCTGTCCCTCTCCTGAAAGATATATGAAAGCATTTGAAAGCGATGCGGACCATGTGTATGCAGTCACGCTGTCGTCAGAATTAAGCGGTTCCTATAACAGTGCAGTGCTGGGAATGAATCTGGTCCATGAAAAAAATCCGGATAAGCAGATTTATGTGTTTAATTCCAGATCTGCTTCCGTGGGGGAGACCCTGATTGCCCTGAAAATTGAAGAGTGTGAAGCACGGGGAATGGATTTTGATGATATTATTGACACGGTTGAGGCCTATATTGCGGAACAGAATACGTATTTTGTTCTGGAGAGCCTGGAAACTCTTAGAAAAAACGGAAGGCTCAGTAATCTTAAGGCTTTTGTGGCAACCGCTCTCAAGATTAAGCCTGTCATGGGCGCCACCGGGGAAGGGACCATCTGTCAGCTGGATCAGGCAAGGGGGATGAACAGGGCTCTTGTGAAAATGGTCGACTATGTAGTAGAAAAAGCATCTGACAGTGCGGGCAGGATTCTGGGGATTACGCACTGCAACTGTCCGGAACGGGCGTATATGGTGCGGGATGCCATTCTGCAGAAGATTAAGGTGAAAGATGTTATAATCATGGACACTGCAGGGGTAAGCAGTATGTATGCCAATGACGGAGGCATTATTGTTGTTCTGTAGACAAAAAAGAATAAATTTTTTTAAAATGCTCATAAAAAAATGAGCATTTTTTTGTGAAATATAGTATAATAACTTCGTATGGTGTTCCATACGGGATAAATCTTATTTTAAAAAGGATAAGGAGATACGCATGAGTCAGGAAAAAGTAGATAAATATAAACAGGATAAAGCAAACCGGGAAAAGATTATGAAGAAACAAAAGCGCATCAGTATGCTGCAGAGAGCCGGTGTCGCTTTGGTGTGTCTGGTCATCGTGGGATGGATTGGCTTTTCTGGGTACCGTGCTTTGACAAGAGAAGAAGGTGCGGCTGAACAGGTTACCACGGAGATGGATGTGACTGCAATTGATGAATACCTTCAGGGCCTGTCAGCAGCTGGAGAGGAATAATAAATGGAAAGACTTGTTGTACTGGGAACCGGCAACGCTGTTGTGACCAAATGCTTTAATACCTGCTTTGTACTGGAACGGGATGAGCAGTACTGGCTGATTGATACCGGAGGGGGAAACGGAATTCTGGCTGCACTGGAAAAGGCAGAGGTACCCATTGCCGGTATCCATGATATTTTTATCACCCACGAACACTGTGACCACCTTTTGGGAATTGTGTGGATGATCCGTCTCATAGCCACTGGAATGAAAAAAGGTACTTATGAGGGCGAATGCAACATTTACTGCCATCCGGATCTCATAGAGACCATAGACACCATAGCCCGGCTGACGATTCAGGGGAAATTCTATAAAATGCTGGGAAAGAGAATTTTTTTGGTACCCGTGGAGGATGGGGAGCACAGAAAAATTATTGGCTATGATGTGGAATTTTTTGATATTCACTCAACTAAGGCAAAACAATTCGGTTTTACCACGGTACTGAAAAACGGTAAAAAGTTAACATGCGCCGGGGACGAGCCATATAATGAAGCCAACGAAGAGCAGGTGCGTGGCAGCGCATGGCTGCTTCATGAGGCATTCTGTCTAGATTCCCAGGCGGATATTTTTAAACCGTACGAGAAGCATCACAGTACAGTTAAGGATGCCTGTGTGCTTGCTGACAGACTGGGAATTGAGAATCTTGTGCTGTGGCATACGGAAGATAAAAATTATGAAAACAGAAAAGTGCTTTATATGAGAGAAGGAAAAGAATATTATTCAGGCAATCTGTATGTGCCCTATGACCAGGAAAAAATCATATTGTCAGAGTAATAAGATAAACAGGAGGAGCATGTGATGAAAAAATGTGTGATTATGCCCGATTCATTTAAGGGCACCTTAAGTTCCATTGAGATTTGCGATATTATAAAAGAGAAAGTACTGGAGTTCTATCCTGACTGTCAAGTGAAAGCAGTACCAGTAGCTGACGGCGGCGAGGGGACTGTGGACTGTTTTTTATATGCCATTGATGCAGAGAAGGTGGAGCTTCAGGTACAGAATGCTTATATGGAGCCAGTGGATGTATACTATGCGAAGGTGGGAAGCCAGGCAATCCTGGAGATGGCACAGCCGGCAGGCCTCCCGCAGGCGGAAGGCAGATTAAATCCCAAAGCTACCAGTACATATGGAGTCGGACAGATGATCAGACATGCCGTGGAAAACGGCTGCACGGATATTGTCATCGGGCTGGGCGGCAGCTCAACCAATGACGGGGGAACCGGTGCGGCCGCAGCCCTGGGAACTGTATTTCGCAATGCAGAGGGAGAGGCTTTTATTCCCGCGGGCGGCACGTTAAAAGAAATTGTATCCATTGATAACAGCGAGACAAGAAAGCTTTTAGAAGGTGTTTCTATTACCGCCATGTGCGACATTAACAATCCTATGTACGGACCCCAGGGTGCAGCTTATATCTTTGCACCGCAGAAAGGGGCGGACCCGGAGATGGTAAAGGAGCTGGACAGCCAGCTTATCTATCTCTCTTCGCTTATACAGAAGGATTTGGGTATAGATGTGTCGCGTATGGAGGGAGCCGGAGCCGCCGGCGCATTGGGGGCCGGGATCGTAGCTTTTATGGGCGGTAATCTGAAATCTGGGATTCAGACAGTATTGGATATGATTCATTTTGAAGAATTGGCAGCCGGGGCTGACATGGTATTTACCGGAGAGGGAAGAATTGACAGCCAGAGTCTTGGAGGCAAAGTTGTCATAGGAATTGCAGAGCGTGCCAAAAGGCTGGGCGTGCCGGTAACCGCTGTCGTAGGTTCCATCGGAGACGGTGCGGAAGGTGCATATGAGCTTGGAGTCAATGCGATTTTCAGCATTAACAGAACGGCTGAGGATTTCTCTGTATCCAGATATAAGAGCAAAGAAAATCTTACCGGGACGGTGGACTCTCTGATCCGATTCTACATGGCCGCAGGAAAGTAAGAGAAAGAATAAAGAGGTATCATGAGGTATGAATTTGCCTTATGATACCTCTTTTTTTGCGCCCGGTCTACAGTACAGCTGTTTGCAGATATTCGTTCCTGACTGCAGATAAAGATAATACGTCTGATGAAACAACTGATTAAATTATAAAATTATTTGTAGAAATTTGTTGTCTAAATTTGTGGAAATTGTATAAAGTATAGGGAAATACTAAAAAATAATTATGCAAACCATTGACATTATTTTAAATATATGATATACATTAAACATCAAACGTATAATTATAAAACGGTCAGACGGCAATTTGACCATAAAGAAAAGGAGCGATGGATGGTATGAAAAAGAAGGTATTGAGCATGTTAATCTGCATGACTATGGCATCAGCAATGTTGTTTGGATGCGGTTCCGGCGACGGTTCTGATTCTGCAAGTGCAGACACAAGCAAAACAGAAGAAGCAAAGGACACAGAAAGCACCCCGGCGGCAGACAAGGAAGAAGATGCATCTACGGAAGATGCGGGAGACACTGCTTCTGCAGACGCATCAGGAGTATTAAAAAAAGGTGACTATGTAATCGGTCTTTCTAACTCTTACTTCGGCAATACCTGGCGGAAACAGATGGTAGAGGCATTTACAAAAGCAGCAGATGAGGCAAAAGCTGCAGGCTACATAAAGGATTACGAGGTACAGAATGGTGATAATACGGTCAACTCACAGATTGCTCAGATTAACAGCTTTATTCTGAGCAACGTAGATGCAATTTGTATTTGCGCAGCATCTCCCACAGCTTTAAACAGTACGATTCAGAAGGCTCTGGATGCAGGCATTAAAGTGGTAGCATTCGATTCCATCGTAGATTTAGAGGGTGTGTATACCATGGATTATCCCTGGCAGCAGATTGGAAAAGACAGCGTGGATTTCGTGGCAGAAAAGCTGGGCGGCAAAGGAAACGTGGTTGTCGTAAGAGGCGTATCCGGTGCAGCTCCTGATCAGGGAATTTATGCAGGTATTACAGAGGCTATTAAAAATTATCCGGATCTCAAGATTGTACAGGAGGTAATCGGCGAGGCCAGTGCTACTAAGACACAGGAAGAACTGACAAAAGTACTGCCTTCACTTCCGGATGTAGATGCCGTAATTACTCACTGCGGCGGAGATGCCATCGGTGCTGTCAATGCATTCGAACAGTCCGGCAGAGAGACACCAATTATTATCGGAGATAATACAGCAGAATTTATTAACTGGTGGATGAGTAAAGATGGTTATGAGACATTAAGCCAGGGTTCCACACCGGGCTGCGGCGCGGCAGCATTCTGGACAGCCCTTGATATTTTAAATGGCTATGACGTACCGGAGGAAATGATGATTGCGGTTCCTCATATCACAGCAGACAATCTCAGTGAGTATGAAGGAATGTCAGCAGGTACTTTTGTTTCCCCGGATTTCACAAATGAGTATGTGATTGAAAATATCATTGACGCGGCAAAATAATTAAATCATAAGCCAAGAGGTTGTCGTAAAAGTGAGTCTCACATTTGCGGCAGCCTCTTTTAAAATAAACGAAAGGCATGGTGAAAGGATTGGAAATGCAGACAGAAACAAAGGGACAGCAGGAACTTTTCCTAAAAGCGGAGAATCTGCTGAAGATATATGGTCCCACAACAGCAGTAAATCACCTGAGCATCGAGCTGAAAAAGGGAGAGGTGCTTGCCCTGGTTGGCGGCAACGGAGCAGGAAAGAGTACATTGACTAAAATCCTCTCCGGTGTTATCACATCGAATGAAGGTACACTCTCCATTGAGGGAGAAGCTGTGGATATGAATAAATACACTCCGGCAGTGGCGAGGACAAAAGGCATCCGTGTCGTTCATCAGGAACTGTCTCTGTGTAAAAACCTTACGGTATACGAGAATTTTTATATTGAGCAGTTTCAGAGGTTCGACAAAAAGGATATAAAGTGGCGGAAACAGGCAAAGGAAATGGCGAGAGAAGCTCTGGACCGGGTATTTCCGGACCACGGCATTGATGTGAATGCAGGTCTTGCCACACTTAGCATTGCGCAGCAGCAGATGGTTGAGATCGCCCGGGCTACCAGCGACTCTGAGGTGAAGATGCTGGTGCTGGATGAGCCGACTTCCTCTCTTCCCGCAGAGCAGACGTCTCAGCTACAGGATTACATAAAGAAAAGTGCAGGGGAAGGCATCTCTTATATCTATATTTCTCACAGGCTGAAAGAAATAATGTTCCTGGCAGACCGAATCTTTATCATGCAGAACGGAGCGGAGAAATATCAGTGCCCCATCGGGGAAACCAGCGAGGAGGATATGGTGGCCCGCATGGGCGACGGGGTTGTGGGAGAAAAGGCGGCGGACGAGGAAAAGACAGCTATGGCCCCCATTGAGATTAACAAGAATATAAAAGTTACTTTTGATAATTATTCAAATGGTATGCTGAAGAAAATCTCCAAGGAAATGTATGGAGGAGAGATCATTGCCCTGACAGGGCTGGAGGGCAACGGACAGCTGGAGTTCCTTCAGGAGGTTTTCTTTCAGGCAAGGAAGAAAAAAGCAGGTTTGCACATACAGGGAAAGGTTGCCTATGTGGCCGGAGACAGAAAAAAAGAGGGTATCTTTCCTTTATGGTCTATTACAGACAACACCATTATCTCTAAAATAGCAAGAGGAGCTTTGTTTGCGCCTATTTCTACCGGCAAAACCAATGAAATTGTAGAACAGTGGAACCAGCGTCTGAAGACAAAATGTGCCTCCAATGAAGATCTGATTACCAGTCTCAGCGGCGGGAACCAGCAAAAGGTACTGATAGCCAGGGCTATGGCAGTAGATGCTGATATTATCCTTCTGGACGATCCTACCAGAGGCGTAGATGTAGGGACCAAAAAAGAGCTCTACGGCGTATTCCAGGAAGCGGCAAAAGAAGGGAAACTGGTAATCTGGAGAACATCAGATGATGCCGAACTGGAGTATTGTACCAGACTGTTTGTACTGAATGCAGGCAGTGTGGCCGGGGAATTTAACCACGATGAGTTTGAGCATTCTTCCATGCTGAAACTAGCATTTCAGAACAATGAGAAAAAAGCAGAAAATCTGGAAAAAAAGAAAGCGAAGTCTCCAAAGCTTTATCTGCTTGCGCTGATTGCCATGCTAATTCTGTATGTGGTATGCGGGGCGCTCTCACCGTCCATCTTTACAAAGTTTGGCGTGGAGCTTTTGGCCGTGGGATTTACCCCATTTATATTTGCGGCACTGGCACAGACGTTTGCTATCGGACTAGGACATATTGACCTGGGTGTAGGCGCCTTTATGGGGCTTGTAAACGTAGTATGCGCTACTATTCTGGATCAGAATAATGCATTAGGCATTCTCTGTCTTTTGGGACTGCTTCTGGTATATTCCTGTATGGGACTGATCATTTACTGGAGAGGTGTTCCGCCGATTATTGTGACACTGGGGATGTCTTTTGTATGGACAGGCATGGCGTATGTGCTTCAGGATGTACCGGGCGGACATGTACCGGAATGGATGGTTCATCTTTTCAATGCCAACAATCCTGTACTTCAGGGAATATTGCTCTGGCTGCTCCTTTTTATCGTACTGGCGATTCTTATCTACCGTTCCAGATACGGTACAGTAATGCGGGGGTTCGGCAACAACGATACAGCTATGAGAAACAGCGGTTGGTCGAAAGCCAGGGCATACTGGGCTACCTATCTGATTGCCGGCGTCTTTGCTATGATGGGCGGCATTGCGCAGTCTGCAATTACGGGAGCATCGGATGTCAATGCATCTGCAACTTACACTATGCTTACAGTTGCTGCGGTTATCATCGGAGGCGGTTACTTCTCCGGCGGTGTGGTAACGCATGTGGGTGCTGTATTCGGCGGTATTTCCCTCACTATGGTGAGCGTACTGCTGGGACTTTTAAAAGTGAGTACAGATTATACAGCTACAATCCAGGGACTGGTATTAATCTTAATTCTTTCCTTTAGATTGCTGAGAAAGGAGAAACTGCAGTAATGAAGAAAGTTAAAAAATATATAAAAGAAAACAACTGGGTGTGGGCAGCGGTAGGCGCTTTCCTTCTGTGGTTTGTAATGGGTATCTCTTCTGGCAGGCTGAATCTGGAAAGCTTTTTATCCAATGCTTATACAGCGGCATTTCTGGCAATACTTGCCTTTGGCCAGATGCTGGTGGTAACCTCAGGGCGGGGAGCTATTGACCTTTCCATACCAGGGGTATTGACCTTAATGGCATTTGTCTCTATGAGTATTATTAACGGGGAGAATAAAAATGTTCCTCTGGCAATTCTTGTCATTGTGGTACTCGGAGCGGTGATCGGATTCCTGAACAGTGTGATGGTAATCTATCTGCAAATACCGGCGATTATAGCCACAATGGCGATGAACTATATCCTCACAACAGCCGCCTTGTTAATCAATAAAAACTTTTCTATTTTTGCCATTGCTCCGGTGATTCAAAAGCTGGTTACTACAAGGATATTTGGGGTACAGCTGATGATTTTCCTGATTATTCTTCTGGCGGTGGGATTCTGGTTCCTGCTGAACCGGACTTCTTACGGAAAATCACTTCTGGCAGTGGGCCAGAACAGAGAAGCGGCAAAGCTGGCAGGAATTAAAGTAAACAGGGTGGAAATGCTTACCTATGTATTTTCCAGTATCCTGGCAGCCTTCGGAGGTATGCTTACTACAGCAAGAGTGGGCGGAGCCCTTCTGGGGATGGGAGATTCTTATACGCTGGAAACAGTTGCAAGTATTGTAGTTGGTGGTACCCTGATATCAGGAGGAAAAGCAAATGTACCCGGAACACTGGTGGGATGCCTGTTCCTGGGACTGATAGTAACTGCTATGCAGATTATGGGATTCTCCGTAGGCGCACAGAATATTGCCAAGGGAGCACTGATTATTATTGTACTTCTTCTCAGCTCCGGGGATGCTGTGGAGAAGAAGGTAAAAAGAACTGTGGAGAAAGCAGCATAGAAAGGAGTTAGTCTATGATTATTGATTTACATGCCCATTTGGGTGTTGATGTGGTATTCGATGAGGAACAGTCAGAAGAAGATCTGATTTCCTTTTATGACAAGTATGATGTGGACGGAGCTGTGGTACAGCCGTATCTTCCGAGAATCTATATGGAGGATCACATGGCCATCCATGACAGGATCTATGAGCTGACGAAGAGTACGAAGAAAAAGTTTTGGGGAATGGCATCTATCAATCCCCACTTCCGGCCGGACGATTATGACAGAGAAGCCTTCAGATGTATCAAAGAGCTGGGGTTTGTGGGCATTAAAATTACACCTATCGGTCATGCAACCCATCCTTCTTCCAGGGATGCCCTTCACGTATGGGAAGTGTGCAGGGAGCTGAAAGTACCCCTGATGGTTCACACAGGAGCAGGTATTCCGTTTTCAGATCCCATCAGTGTGGAAAATGCCCTTGAGAGCTTTCCTGATGTTCCTTGTATTCTGGCTCATGCAGGTTCAGAGATGCACAATCAGCAGGCTATTTATCTGGCAAGAAAGTTCGAGAATGTTTACCTGGAACCAAGCTGGGTAGGTGTAATTGGGGTGAGTAATATGGTAAAACAGGTTGGATGTGATAAGATTATGTTCTCCTCTGATAATATTTATCAGATTCCTGTTGAGCTTGCCAAATATCGCTCTGTGATCACCAGGGAAGAGGATTTGGAAAAAGTGCTTTACAAAAATACAGCCAGGGTATATCAGCTGGATCTATAAGAAGCCTGTATTTTTTACATTCACAATATAATTATAGAAGGAACAGGGACTGAATTCTGCAGAGACAGCCCCTGTTCCTTTTTCCGCGTTCTGTTTTTTTCCATGCCTTGTGGGAGTTATCCGGAAATGGTATAATATGCCTGATACGTCTTTGAACAGTTAGAATAAGCCCCGGAATCCGGGAGAAGATAAAAATATAAAAGAATTGGAGGCAATTTATGCAGATAGAACAGTTACCGGAATATGAACTACTTCAGGAGGAGATGATTGAGGATATCCATTCCAGAGGATACCTGCTGAAGCATAAGAAAAGTGGTGCCAGAGTTATGCTTCTGGAAAATGATGATGAGAATAAGGTGTTTAATATTGCATTTCGCACACCGCCCGCAGACAGTACGGGGGTAGCACATATATTGGAGCACAGTGTTCTGTGCGGATCCAAGCACTTTCCATTAAAGGATCCTTTTGTTGAGCTGGTGAAAGGGTCTCTGAATACCTTTTTGAATGCTATGACCTATCCGGACAAGACCATGTATCCTGTGGCAAGCTGCAATGACCAGGATTTTCAAAATTTGATGCATGTGTATCTGGATGCCGTATTTTTCCCTAATATCTATGAAAAGGAAGAGATTTTCCGCCAGGAGGGGTGGAGCTACCAGTTGGAGAATCCCGAAGATCCCCTCCGCTATAACGGAGTGGTATATAATGAAATGAAAGGCGCATTTTCCTCCCCGGAGGAGGTGCTGGACCGGGCAATTTTAAATTCCCTTTTTCCGGATACCCCCTACGGTGTGGAATCCGGGGGAGATCCGGCAGATATTCCAAACCTGAAGTATTCTGAGTTCTTAGGATTCCACAGCAGGTATTACCATCCCTCAAACAGCTATATCTATCTCTATGGAAAGATGGACATGGAGGAGAAGCTCAGGTGGATGGACCGGGAGTATCTGTCCAAATATGATGCCATGCCTGTGACTTCCCAGATACCAAAACAGCCTGCGTTTTCTCAGGTAAAAGAGGTTGTGCTGGAATATCCGGTGGCAGAAAATGAGCCGGAGGAAGAGAATACGTATCTTTCTTACAACGTTGTCGTGGGAGACAGTCTGGATGTTGAGCTCTGCGTTGCATTCAGTGTTCTGGATTATGTGCTGCTAAGCGCACCGGGAGCTCCTCTAAAGCAGGTACTGCTGGACGAGAAGATAGGCAAGGATATTATGGGCTCCTATGATGACGGGATTTACCAGCCGTTTTTCTCAGTAATCGCCAAAAATGCCCGTCCGGAACAGAAGGATAGGTTTTTGTCCTTAATCCGGGAGACTCTGGAAAAAATCTCACAGACAGGCATTGACCAGAAGGCTGTGGCAGCCGGCATTAATTCTATGGAATTCCGTTTCCGGGAAGCCGATTACGCATCTTATCCTAAGGGCCTGATGTATGGGATTGATGTATTCGACAGCTGGCTTTATGATGATGAAAAACCTTTCGTGCACCTTGAACAGCTGAAGATTTTCGAGCTCCTGAAAGAAAAAGCAGGGCAGGGATATTTTGAAGGGTTGATTCGGACGTATCTTTTAGATAACACTCATGCCTCTGTGGTGATTGTAAATCCAAAACGGGGACTGGCAGCTGCCAGGGAAAAGGCTCTGGAGGAAAGGCTTGCGGCCTACAAAGCCTCTCTTACATCTGCTGAGATAGAGGAACTGGTGAAAAAAACACATCATCTGACAGAGTATCAGGAAGGGGAGGAGTCCCCTGAGGCACTGAAGTGCATTCCTATGCTGAAGCGATCCGATATCTCCAGAGAAGGGACGAAGATTTATAATACGGAAAAGTATGTGGGAGATACGCTGGTTCTGCACCACAATATCTACACCAACGGCATCGGATATCTTACCCTGCTTTTTGACACAAAGGATGTTCCCTCCCATCTGGTACCCTACATGGGGATTCTGAAATCCGTTCTTGGGTTTGTGGATACAGAACATTATTCCTATGGGGAATTATTTAACGAGATTAATGCCAACACCGGGGGCATAAGCTGCGGACTCCAGGTCTTCGGCAATACCAAAGACAGGCATGATACGAAAAATATGTTTGGGGTGAGGAGTAAAACACTATACAGTAAACTTCCTTTTGTATTTTCTATGATCCGGGAGATTCTTTTCACTTCCAAATTGAGAGATGAGAAGCGTCTGTATGAGATAATCGCAAAATTAAAATCCAGGCTTCAGATGTCCCTGGCCAGTGCGGGACACTCCTCGGCTATGCTCAGGGCAGTCTCTTATTTTTCCAAAACGGCCTATTTCCAGGATCAGATTGGCGGGATTGCGTTCTATGACTTAATTGATACTATTGAGAAGAATTTTGAGCAGGTAAAAGAAGATGTATTCTCCAAATTGGAGCAGCTGATGAAGATGATTTTCCGCCCGGAACATCTGGTGGTGAGCTATACTGCAGATGAAGCGGGATATGAGGGGATTGAGGCTTTGATAACAGAGCTGAAAGAGGGACTGTATACACAGCCTGTGGAAAAAGGGGCTTTGGAATATGATTTCCGTCCGAAAAATGAGGGCTTTAAAACTTCCGGACAGGTACAATATGTGGCCAGTGCCGGTAACTTTGAAGATGCAGGGTATCACTACACAGGGGCACTTCGTATTCTGAAGGTGATCTTGAGCTATGAATATCTCTGGACGAATATCCGTGTTAAGGGCGGGGCTTACGGATGCATGAGCGGTTTCCGCAGATCCGGGGACGGATTCCTGGTATCCTACAGAGATCCCCATCTGAAGAATACGCTGAAGGTATTCAGGGAGACTCCAGCGTTTATCAGGAATTTCCAGGCAGACGAGAGAGAGATGACAAAATATATTATCGGCACCATCAGTGAACTGGATGTTCCTATGAACCCATCCACAAAAGGGGCCATGAGCCTGAATGCGTACTTTGGTAAGCTCACAGAGGAGGATATCCGCACAGAGAGGGAAGAGATTCTGAATGCTTCCGTAGAAGATATTCAGAGGCTGGGGGATATTGTAGAGTCGATAATGAATCAGAATATGATCTGCGTCATCGGAGGCGAAGGAAAGATCGAAGATAACAAAGAACTGTTTAAAGAAGTAAAACCACTGTTTTAGGAAGAGGAAGGTATGAACACAAATTACAAATCCGGTTTCGCAGCATTGATTGGCCGGCCGAATGTGGGAAAATCAACGCTGATGAATCAATTAATCGGGCAAAAGATCGCAATAACTTCTAAAAAGCCTCAGACTACCAGGAATAAGATTCAGACGGTTTATACCTGTGCTCAGGGACAGATTGTTTTCCTGGACACGCCTGGGATTCACAAGGCTAAAAATAAGCTTGGGGAGTATATGGTTCACGTGGCAGAGCGGACTCTGAAGGAGGTAGACGTAATTTTATGGCTGGTGGAGCCATCTACTTTTATTGGAGCCGGTGAGCGGCATATTGCAGAACAGCTGGAACAATGCAATGTCCCGGTGATTCTTGTAATAAACAAAGTAGATACGGTTAAGAAGGAAGAGGTGCTTGCCTTTATTGATGCCTATCGGAAAATCATGGATTTTGCTGAGATAATTCCTGCTTCTGCGCTGCGGGGGCAAAACACAGAGGATATTATACAGTGCATTTTCAAATACCTTCCCTATGGTCCCCAGTTCTATGATGAGGATACTGTAACCGATCAGCCTCAGAGGCAGATTGTTGCTGAGATTATCCGGGAAAAGGCGCTTCATGCCCTGGACGAAGAGATTCCCCATGGAATCGCAGTTGCAGTAGACACCATGAAAGAAAGACGCCATGGGCATATTGTGGATATTGACGCTACAATAATCTGTGAGAGGGATTCCCATAAGGGAATCATTATCGGAAAACAAGGGGCTATGTTAAAGAAAATAGGAACCAATGCCAGATATGAGATTGAGCAGATGCTGGAAGAGAAGGTCAATCTTAAGCTCTGGGTGAAGGTGAAAAAGGACTGGCGGGACAGTGATTTTCTTATGAAGAACTTTGGATATGATAAAAAGGAAGTATAGAGATGACAGAAACCATAACCGTGACCGGAATGGTGTTATCAGCCATGCCCGTAGGGGATTATGATAAACGGTTAGTCCTGCTTACAAAAGAGCGGGGAAAGATCACAGCATTTGCAAGGGGGGCCAGAAGGCAGAACAGCCCCCTTTTGGCAGCGGCCAATCCCTTTGTATTCGGAAGCTTTATCTTGTACGAAGGGAGGACCGCCTACCAGATGCAGCAGGCACTGGTAAAAAACTACTTTACAGAACTGGCTGTGGCTCAGCCGGGGGTTTATTACGGGTTTTATTTTCTGGAATTTGCAGACTATTATGGCAGAGAATATACAGATGAAAGGCAGATGCTCAATCTTCTCTACGTTACTTTGAAAGCGCTTCTCAATGAGAGACTGGATAACCGGCTGATCCGCTACATATTCGAACTGAAGGCCATGGTTATCAACGGTGAATATCCCCAGGTGTTCGAATGCGTAAGCTGCGGGAAAAAAGAATCTCTGGATACCTTCAGCGTCCGTAAAAGCGGAGTGCTCTGCCCAAACTGCAGGAAAAATACAGAGGATGGAATGGTAATAGATGAAACCGTGAGGTATACCATGCAGTATATCGTAGCATCTCCCCTGGAAAAGCTGTACAGCTTTACTGTATCAAAAGAAGCATTGTATCATCTGGGCAGAATAGTCGGGGCATATACGGGGAAATATATAGATAAAAAATTCAAAAGCCTGGAGATACTGGAGCAGATGACGTAACAAAAAAAGGGGACGAAAAAGGGGAAAAAGGGGACGTGTTCTTTCTGGAAAGAACACGTCCCAAAATAGGGAAGGGGTGTCCCAAATTCGGAAAGCCCTGTCCCTTTTTCAGCTTCCATATAAGGAGGAGTAGAATCCCTGAAGGATAAGCTGAAAGTTTAGTATTCCTCTTATTTTTTTCATTTCTACACGTATAAACAGGTACAAATTCTACGGGTTAGAACTTGAAAAGATCATATACAAAGGTTATAATAAGACAGATTGATTACGAAGTTTGGAAAGTTAGGAGAAAGAATAATGGAAAAAACAATGGAAAAGATTGTCGCTCTGGCAAAATCCAGAGGTTTTGTGTATCCGGGTTCTGATATCTACGGCGGCCTTGCCAATACCTGGGACTACGGCAATTTAGGTGTGGAATTAAAGAACAATGTTAAGAAGGCCTGGTGGCAGAAATTTATTACGGAGAGCCCATATAATGTGGGCGTGGACTGTGCAATTCTGATGAATCCTCAGACATGGGTGGCATCCGGACATCTCGGTGGATTTTCTGATCCGCTGATGGACTGCAAAGAGTGTCATGAAAGATTCCGCGCTGACAAGATTATTGAAGATTACTGTGCGGAAAAAGGAATCGATATTGATGGTTCAGTAGATGCCTGGTCACAGGAAAAAATGAAAAGTTTTATCGACGAGCATCAGATTCCATGTCCTACCTGCAAAGCTCATAACTTTACAGATATCCGTCAGTTTAATCTGATGTTTAAAACCTTCCAGGGTGTTACAGAAGACGCAAAAAACACTGTATACCTGCGTCCTGAAACAGCACAGGGTATTTTTGTTAACTTTAAAAATGTACAGAGGACTTCAAGAAAGAAAATACCCTTTGGCATTGGACAGATAGGTAAATCTTTCAGGAATGAGATTACACCAGGCAATTTTACTTTCCGTACTCGTGAATTTGAGCAGATGGAATTGGAATTCTTCTGTGAACCAGACACAGATTTGGAATGGTTTGACTACTGGAAAAATTTTTGCCTGAACTGGCTTAGCACTCTAGGATTAAAAGACGACGAAGTTCGTTACAGAGATCATGATAAAGAAGAGTTAAGCTTTTACAGCAAGGCGACTACAGATGTGGAATTCCTTTTCCCCTTTGGCTGGGGTGAGCTTTGGGGAATCGCAGACAGAACAGATTATGACCTGACACAGCATCAGAACGTATCCGGCCAGGATCTTACTTATTTTGATGATGAGAAGAAACAAAAATATATCCCTTACGTAATTGAACCGTCTCTTGGTGCGGACCGCATGGTACTTGCCTTCTTATGCAGTGCCTATGATGAGGAAGTTCTGGATGAAGAAAAGGGAGATGTACGTACGGTCCTTCATTTCCATCCCGTACTTGCACCTGTTAAAATTGGAGTTCTGCCTTTGTCAAAAAAATTAAATGATGGAGCATGGAAAATCTATGAAGAACTTTCAAAGAAATATAATTGTGAATTCGATGACAGAGGAAATATAGGAAAACGTTACCGCCGTCAGGACGAAATAGGTACACCATTCTGCATAACTTTTGACTTTGAGTCTGAGCAAGATGGAGCGGTAACAGTAAGAGACAGAGATACGATGGAACAGGAAAGAATTAAAATAGAAGATTTGAAAGCATATTTTGAGGATAAATTTACGTTCTAATGTGCAGAGGGGGACGTGTTCTTTCTAAAAAGAACACGTCCCAAAATACATCTGGGGTGTCCCATTTGAAAGCAGACCTGTCCCATATGCAGATAATAAAAACCAATTGAAAGAAGGTGAATATTTATACCGAGAACGGCAAGAAAAAGAAGTTCTACAGATCTTTACCATGTTATGGCGAGGGGAATAAATAAAGAAGACATATTTCATGACAAAAATGATAAAAAAGTCATGCAACTCCTTATTAAAAAGTATCTGGAAAAAGTTTCAGTGGAAATACATGCGTACTGTATTATGAGCAATCATCTCCATATTTTAATAAAGGCAGAAATGGCGGAATTATCAAAATACATGGCTTATATTTTATCTGCATTTGCGGAATATTATAATAGAAAAAAGAATAGATCCGGCTATGTGTTTCAGAGTCGTTATAAAAGCCAAAGTATAGAGGATGAAAGATATTACTGGAGTTGCCTTCGATATATTCATATGAATCCAGTAAAAGCAAATCTAACAAAGGACATAAGATCCTATCTCTTCTCCAGTTTCGGAGAATTTTCCAGTCCAAATTCTAATATTATACATGAAAATGCTAAGAGACGATACAAGGAGACTTTTAAGGGGCAAAAAGAATTTTTATGGTTTCATAACCAGCCGAACAGGATACTCCTGGATGACGTAGAATCTGATATGGATATAGTCAGAGTCGATATCTCTATGGAAATCTTAGCGGATTTGCAGGAAAAAGCATCTGGAATACCAATGAAAGAGGTATTAAAAATGCCACTATTTAAAACAAATTTCAGGAGAGAAATAAGAAAAACGCTTCATCTTTCCGATAAAAAAACTGATGTTTTGATTAAACAAATAGAGAAGGTTTTGTAGGTAAAAGGGACAGGCGTCGCTCAAATTGGGACACCCTTCGATGAATTTGGGACGTGTTCTTTCTAGAAAGAACACGTCCCCTTTTCTTCAAAATACACTTGTATAATTTGTACATTTTTGATATAATTATGCGTAGAAATTGTGCAAAATATGGAGGTGCGGAATATGAAAGGTAACGTTATTGTAGGACAATCAGGAGGACCCACCGCGGTCATTAATTCTAGCCTGGCAGGTGTATATAAAACAGCGATTGACAGAGGAGCAGCTAAAGTTTACGGTATGAGATACGGCATTCAGGGATTTCTGGATGAGCAATATGTAGATTTATCAAAGCATATTAAGAGTGATATGGACATTGAACTTCTAAAGAGAACACCCTCTGCCTACCTTGGTTCCTGCAGGTATAAACTGCCGGAAATCCATGAAGACAAGGCTATTTATGAGAAGATTTTTGAGATTTTGAATCGCCTGGAAATTGAATGCTTCATATATATCGGCGGCAATGATTCTATGGATACGATAAAGAAATTATCCGACTATGCGATTATTACAGGACAGTCACAGAAGTTTGTGGGGGTTCCCAAGACGATCGATAACGATCTCGCTCTTACAGATCACACTCCAGGATATGGGAGCGCAGCTAAATATATCGGAACTTCGACGAAGGAAATTATTCGTGACGGAATGGGCCTTTCTTATAAGAAGGTTCTCATCACTGTGATTGAAATTATGGGAAGAAATGCGGGCTGGCTTACAGGGGCTTCTGCTTTGTCTGTGGGTGAAGACTGTGACGGACCAGATCTTATCTATCTTCCAGAGATACCATTCGATATAGATAAATTTATGGAAAAGATCAGAAATCTGATTAAGAAAAAGAATAATGTTGTAGTCGCAGTATCCGAGGGGATCAAGCTTAAAGATGGCCGGTATGTCAGCGAGCTTTCCGGAAATGCCGAGTATGTGGATGCGTTTGGACATAAGCAGCTCACAGGTTCTGCTACGTATCTCTGCAATTTGATCAGCTCAGAAATAGGATGTAAGACTCGTTCTGTGGAGTTTAGCAGCCTCCAAAGAAGTGCGTCTCATCTTGCCTCCAGAGTAGATATTAATGAAGCGTTTATGGTTGGAGGAGCTGCCGTTAAGGCCGCAGACGAAGGGGATACCGGCAAGATGGTCGTAATAGACAGAGTATCTGATGATCCCTATCAGTGCGCCACTGGAATCTACGATGTACATAAGATTGCCAATGATGAGAAATTGGTACCGAGAGAATGGATAACGAGAGACGGCACTTATATCACAGAGGATTTCCTTAATTATGTAAGGCCTTTGATTCAGGGAGACTACGCTCCGTTTATGGTAAATGGAATCCCAAGACACTTATATTTTCCGAAGAAATAAGAGTTAATGCAGGCAAAAGGGCGAGAACCGTTGTGGATTTCGCCCTTTATTTTATGACTTTTTTAGCTGCTTTTGAGTAAATGTATGAAACTGGGAAAAACTTATAAATGACACTTGACTATGAAAAGTCTTGTGTTAAAATGATTTATGTGCGATTATTCGTAGACAAGGTAACTATTGAATATTTTTCGAATTCATGGCAGCGGAAAATATTCAAAAATTATACATTTACATTTAGGAGGAATTATCAAATGGCAAAATGGGTTTACTTATTTAAAGAAGGAAACGCAGATATGAGAAACCTTCTTGGCGGAAAAGGAGCTAACTTGGCAGAGATGACTAATTTAGGCCTTCCTATCCCTCAGGGTTTCACAGTTACAACAGAAGCTTGTACTGATTATTATGAAAGTGGTAAAATGATCACCGATGAAGTACAGGGCCAGATTTTCAAAGCTTTAGAAGAGCTTGAAAAAATGCAGGGTAAAAAATTCGGTGACACAGAAGATCCATTGTTAGTATCTGTACGTTCCGGAGCAAGAGCATCTATGCCTGGCATGATGGATACCATCTTAAACTTAGGGTTGAACGATGTTTCCGTAGAGGGCTTTGCTAAGAAAACAGGAAATCCAAGATTTGCATATGATTCCTACAGAAGATTTATTCAGATGTTCTCCGACGTTGTTATGGAGATGAGCAAATCATTCTTCGAAGGAATTTTAGACGAAGTAAAAGCTGAAAAAGGCGCAAAATTCGATACAGATTTAACAGCCGATGACTTAAAAGAAGTAATCGCTAAATATAAAGCAATTTATAAAGAAAAAATGGGAGATGAATTCCCGCAGGATCCCAAGGTTCAATTAATGGAAGCCGTAAAAGCAGTATTCCGTTCCTGGGACAACCCACGTGCCATTGTATACCGCCGTATGAATGATATCCCCGGCGACTGGGGTACTGCCGTTAATGTACAGGCAATGGTATTCGGCAACATGGGAGAAACCTCCGGTACAGGTGTTGCCTTCACACGTAACCCATCCACCGGCGCAAAGGGGATCTATGGTGAATACTTAATCAACGCACAGGGCGAAGATGTAGTTGCCGGTATCCGTACTCCTCAGCCAATCTCCAAATTACAGGAAGATATGCCGGAATGTTATGATGAATTTATGAAAATCGCTCATAAACTGGAAGATCACTATCGTGATATGCAGGATATGGAATTCACCATCCAGGAAGGCAAATTATACTTCTTACAGACACGTAACGGTAAGAGAACAGCTCCTGCTGCGATCCAGATCGCTTGTGACCTGGTAGACGAAGGAAAGATCACGAGAGAAGAAGCTGTCTGCAGAATTGACGCTAAATCTCTGGATCAGTTACTGCACCCAACTTTCAATGCAGACGCATTAAAAGCAGGCCAGGTAATCGGTTCCGCTCTTCCCGCATCTCCAGGTGCAGCAGCAGGTAAAGTATACTTTACAGCAGATGACGCTAAAAATGCAGCAGCAGCCGGCGAAAGAGTAGTCCTGGTTCGTCTTGAGACCTCACCGGAAGATATCGAGGGTATGCATGCAGCAGAGGGTATCTTAACAGTTCGCGGCGGTATGACATCTCATGCTGCGGTTGTGGCCCGTGGAATGGGAACAGCCTGCGTATCCGGATGCGGTGAAATCCAGATTGACGAAGAAGCAAAATACTTTGAGCTTGGCGGACAGAAAATCGTGGAAGGAGACTACATCTCTTTAGACGGATCCACAGGTAAAATTTATTTAGGCGATATTAAGACAGAGGAAGCTGCAATCAGCGGAAACTTTGACAGAATCATGAGATGGGCTGACAAGTTCAGAACATTAAAAGTAAGAGCAAATGCAGATACTCCTCTTGATACAAAGAATGCAATCAAATTAGGTGCTCAGGGAATCGGCCTCTGCCGTACAGAGCATATGTTCTTTGACGCTGAGAGAATTCCAAAGATCCGTAAAATGATCCTCTCTGATTCTGTAGAAGCAAGAGAAGCAGCCTTAAATGAACTGATTCCTTTCCAGAAAGCAGACTTCAAAGCAATGTATGAGGTTCTGGAAGGCAAGCCAATGACTGTTCGTTACCTGGATCCGCCTCTTCACGAGTTTGTACCTACAGATCCGGAAGATATCGCTGCATTAGCAAAGGATATGGGCTTAACTCCGGAAGAAGTAAAAGCAAAATGTGACGACCTCCATGAGTTCAACCCAATGATGGGACACAGAGGCTGCCGTCTTGCAGTAACCTATCCTGAAATCGCTAAGATGCAGACAAGGGCTGTAATGGAAGCAGCAATCGAAGTATCCAGAGAAAAAGGATTCAAGATTGTTCCGGAAATTATGATTCCGTTAGTTGGAGAAAAGAAAGAGTTAAAATTTGTAAAAGATGTAGTTGTTGAGACCGCTGAAAAAGTGAAGGATGAAAAAGGCTCTGATATCCAGTACCGCATCGGAACTATGATTGAGATTCCCCGGGCTGCTTTACTGGCCAATGAAATTGCGGAGGAAGCTGAATTCTTCTCCTTTGGAACCAACGACTTAACGCAGATGACCTTCGGTTTCTCCCGTGATGACGCCGGCAAATTCTTAGATGCTTACTACAAAGCTAAGATTTATGAGTCCGATCCATTTGCAAGATTAGATCAGAACGGTGTAGGACAGTTAGTAGAAATGGCTGCTAAGAAAGGCCGTTCTACAAAAGCAGGCATTAAGTTGGGAATCTGTGGTGAGCACGGCGGAGATCCAAGCTCCATCGAATTCTGCCATAAGATTGGTCTGAACTATGTATCTTGTTCACCATTCCGTGTGCCGATTGCTAGATTGGCAGCAGCTCAGGCGGCTTTGAACAATAAATAATTTACAATGTACAAAAAGAACGTTTATTTTCTAATAGGGGTAAACGTTCTTTTTTGTTTCAAAAGTACAGACATCAACAAATCCCACAAATTATTTCAAGAAAAATGTTTGCGAGAAGTGTGGATCCCATAATCAGCCAGGAGGTTACAATTACCCGTGTTGCCATCACCACTGAAAAGGACGCCGAAAACAAAAGTACGGAAATGGGACGCAAGAGTATTGTAACGTATGCTTTATATAGGGCTGAGGGCTATATATCTGCCAATCTAGCCAGAAAAGTTACAGGATTTTCGGAAGAAGATCTGGAATTTCTTTGGGAGGCAATTATAAATATGTTTGAGATCGATCACTCTGCAGCCAGAGGAAAAATGTCTGTAAGGGAACTGATTGTATTCAAGCACAGTAAGGTATTAGGAGACTGCCCTGCTTATAAATTATTTGATGCAGTTGAAGTGAACAGAAAAGATGGCGTTATTTATCCCAGAAAATACAGTGATTATGTCGTAAAGCTGAATGAAGAGCAGATACCCGGGACGGTAGAGGGAGAATTGCTCCATAAAAGAGCTCATGATACATATTCCCCGGAAAAAAGAAAGGATGTCATTATAAGCAGAGGAATGCCGGTCCACTCAAAGACTATGGGAGTGTCAGGAGTATGTGACATTGTAGAATTCAGAAAAAGTAAAGATGGCATCCAGCTCTTTGGCAAGGAGGGCTATTATCAGGTATATCCGGTAGAATATAAAAAGGGTAAGCCCAAAGATACGGAGATAGATATTCTGCAATTATCTGCTCAGACTATGTGTTTGGAGGAGATGTTTTCTACGGATATTATGGAAGGTGCCATCTTTTATGGTGAAGTGCGGCACAGAGAAATTGTTAAGATTGATGATGCGCTCAGGGAAAAAGTCAAAGACTCATTTTTGGAAATGCATCAATTAATTGAAAGGCGCTATACACCAAAAGTAAAATGGTCAAAATCCTGTAATGGCTGCTCATTAAAAGAAATTTGTATACCGCGTCTGGGAAAAACAGTATCTGTGAGCAGCTATATAAAGAGTGCGTTAGCGGAGGGCGAAGATTGAAAAAGCTTTTGAATACCTTGTATGTAACATCAGAAAGCAGCTATTTATCTTTAGATGGAGAAAATATAGTAATACTTGATCAAAATGCAGAGGTCGGGAGGATTCCATTACATAACCTGGAAGCAATCGTTTCTTTTGGATACAGAGGGGTTAGCCCTGCCCTTATGGGCGGATGTGCAGAGCGAAATATTTCCCTGTCATTTATGACTCCTCAGGGGAAGTTTCTTGCCAGAATATCAGGTGGTGTGAAAGACAATGTCACATTGAGAAAGAAACAATATGCTGTCTCTCAACTGCCAGGAGAAAGCTTGAAAGTTGCAAGAAATTGTATTTTGGGTAAAGTATATAATGCACGGTGGGTCTTAGAGAGAGCCGTGAGGGATCACAGTAAACAAATAGATGCTGTAAAGATGAAGCATGCAGCAGATAAAATGCAAAAGTCGCTTACCCTGATTCAAAAATGTGATAATATAAATCAGCTCAGAGGTTATGAAGGAGAGGCGGCCAGGACTTACTTTGGGGTTTTTGAACAATTGGTGCTGCAGCAGAAGAAAGATTTCATATTTCAGGGGAGGAATAAACGTCCTCCTCTGGACAACACGAATGCCTTGCTGTCATTTGTATATACCTTATTAACCGGAATGACTGCATCGGCTCTGGAAACCGTGGGATTAGATCCTTATGTTGGTTTTATACATACCGATAGACCCGGAAGAATCTCTCTGGCTTTGGATTTAATTGAAGAACTGCGACCTGTGCTGGCAGATCGGTTCGTCTTAACCCTGATTAATAAAAAGATAGTCAATGGAAAGGGATTTACAAAAAAAAGAAGATGGTGCGGTTGTGATGGATGATGCGACGAGAAAAATAGTGCTCACAGAATGGCAGAACAGGAAAAAGGATATAATTACCCATCCATATCTTGGTGAAAAGATAGAGTGGGGGATGGTACCGTTTACTCAGGCAATGCTGCTTGCCAGGTATTTGAGGGGAGACTTGGATGAATACCCACCATTTTTTGGAAGTAAGAGAGGTTTTATATGCTTGTCTTGATTACATATGATGTCAATACAGAAACAAATGCAGGTAAGGCTCGTTTAAGAAAGGTAGCAAAACAGTGCATGAATTACGGAACTCGTGGGCAAAATTCAGTGTTTGAATGTATTTTGGATAACACCCAATGTGTTACATTAAAAGCAATCCTATCAGAAATTATTGATGAAAATGTAGACAGCCTGCGGTTTTATTATCTGGGGAATAATTTTAAAAACAAGGTTGAACACATGGGTGTGGAGCGCGGAATTGATGTTGTTGATACATTAATATTTTAGTGCGAATGTAAAGTGAACATAAAAATCCCGGGGGATTCGCACCTCAAAAAGCAAGAGAATGTATTATAAAAGTAGACAAAATGAATGGCAGATGATATGCTGAGAAGATAAAAGTGTAGAAAATGTATATATGTTTTGTTGTGAATACTGATGTTTTGTGCACTTTTGCAGTCACTCCCCATGCGGGAGTGTGGATTGAAATCCTTACCTTGTCTTTATCTACCACGGGGGGCTGAGTCACTCCCCATGCGGGAGTGTGGATTGAAATTCCGATTCCCATTCTAATAACATACTTTAGCTCAGTCACTCCCCATGCGGGAGTGTGGATTGAAATTAAATTGTCCAAACTGTGGTTGTCCTGTTGGTAGTCACTCCCCATGCGGGAGTGTGGATTGAAATTTAAATAATCCTCGAAAGCTCTTTCTTCCTTTGGTCACTCCCCATGCGGGAGTGTGGATTGAAATGCTCCCCCACCCTTAAACCCAGGTAAAAGTTTAGTGTCACTCCCCATGCGGGAGTGTGGATTGAAATCTACCGGGTCTAGGGATATGCACACTCCCAGCCCAGTCACTCCCCATGCGGGAGTGTGGATTGAAATAGCTACCCACTTACGCACCGTTTCCGGCTGGCATGTCACTCCCCATGCGGGAGTGTGGATTGAAATCTTAACTGCCTCCGCCCATTTGACTAAAGCATCCAGTCACTCCCCATGCGGGAGTGTGGATTGAAATTTCTGTGCCCTGTATGATACGGAAATCTCCGGCTGTCACTCCCCATGCGGGAGTGTGGATTGAAATTCATCTATTTTATCCCCCTAAGAGGTGTAAGTTTGTCACTCCCCATGCGGGAGTGTGGATTGAAATATAAGGGACTTCTGGGATTTCTGTACCGTCTTATGTCACTCCCCATGCGGGAGCGTGGATTGAAATTGCATGGCAGGGGCTTTGGTAGGCCTCCCCATAACGTCGCTCCCCATGTGGGAGTGCCATTTGAGTACTTTTTATTACGCCTGACAAATGGAAATCGGCAATTTTCCTGCCAGTGTGTAGTGGTATGCTCCGTTTACTGCCGGCTTCTGGGCTGTAGACTTTACAGATGGCAATGCAACTCTACTACTTTTTTAACTGCTTTATCTGCTTGATAGGGTAATCAGAGAAACTAAGGGAGAGAGGGCTTGTACTTAATTCATATATCCTAGATACACTAATTTACAGTTGAAGATAAAACGATAAAATGATAACATAGACAAGTAATATTTTCTCTTTCAAAAAGAGAAGCTAGGATTTTGCACCTCTATAGTTGGAGAAGTGACTCGCCAAATGCAAGAGCAAAGGCAATTGCCGGCGAATAGGAGTGGGTATTCCTTATTGACCAAAGGTCAATCCGCGCATTTATAGAAGTTTAGTCTTACGGTGCAAAAGTGACGAATTTGGAGTGAAGCAAGAGAAACGGCAGTTATCTTTAGAAAAAGAGGAGACAATGATACATAAAAATATAAAAGACCTGGATCTGCAGCAGATTGCTCAATCGGGTCAATGCTTTCGTATGGAGAGACAGAACAGTAGTACATTTTCTATTATCGCCTACGGTGAGTATCTGGAGATCACCCAGCACGGGGAGGATTATACGCTATCCTGCTCTGAAAGGGAATTTCAGAAGCTGTGGAGGGAATATCTGGATTTGGATACGGATTACGGAGAAATAAAAAATTCTATAGATACGGAGGATTCGTACCTAATCAGCGCAGCGAACTATGGCTGGGGAATCCGTATATTAAAGCAGGATTTATGGGAGATGATAATTACATTTCTTATTTCTCAAAATAATAATATACCGAGAATCAGAAACAGTGTCCGGCGCCTCTGCGAAGCAGTTGGGGAAAAGAGAGACACAAAGCAGGGAAGTGCATATTTTACATTTCCTTCGCCGGAAGCAGTACTGGAGGCAGGCCCTGAAGTTTTAGGAAGCCTGGGGCTGGGTTACCGGGAAAAGTATATCTGCCGGATGGCTGAATCTGTGGTTGAAGGAAGTCTGGATCTGGAGAAGCTGAAAAAAGCAGATTATGAAAGCGCGCACAAAGAATTGATGCTGCAATATGGGATAGGCAGGAAAGTGGCAGACTGCATCTGCCTGTTTGGCCTATATCATGTAGAAGCCTTTCCGGTGGATACACATATAAAAAAGATATTGGATCTGCACTATCCCGAGGGTTTTCCCTACTTGCGGTACCAGGGGTATGCGGGGGTTTTGCAGCAGTATATGTTTTATTATGACCTGAATCAAGAGGGCAGAGAGAAAAAAGAGAATACCATAAGTTATAAGAGAGGTTGTACAGCATGAAAAAATTAATAACACTACTTGTAATGGCTGCCATGGCGGCTGCTTTCATAACCGGATGTGGAAAAACAGAGAATACAGAAGAAAATAAGACAGATACAGAGTCTGCCGGGACACAAGAGGAAGCAGACAAAGCAACTTCCGGTGAAGAGCAGCAGACAGGGACACATCATGTTAAAATTAACATAAAGGATTATGGAACCATATCTGCAGAACTGGAGGGGGACAGTGCGCCTATAACCGTGACTAATTTTATGAGGCTTGCGGGGGAGGGATTTTATAACGGACTGACATTCCACCGCATAATCAGCGGTTTTATGATTCAGGGTGGAGATCCTAACGGAAATGGCACCGGAGGGTCTGATGAGACCATAAAAGGTGAATTTTCAAATAATGGGGTGGACAATCCACTGTCACATACCCGTGGGGCGCTTTCAATGGCCCGTGCCAGGGAGATGGACAGTGCCAGCTCTCAGTTCTTTATTGTCCATCAGGACAGTCCTTCTCTGGACGGGGATTACGCTGTGTTTGGATATGTGACAGAAGGGATGGAAATTGTAGATAAGATCTGTGAAGATATCCGGACAGAAGATGCGAACGGAACAGTGGCTGCTGAGAACCAGCCGGTGATCGAGAGTATTGAGGTTATTGACTAGGATAAAATGATTTGGATTAAGACGTTATATGCTGCCAAATCCTTCCGTACGGGTCGCCCCTCATTTATGTCAGGGGAATGCGGGGTGACATTAAGTAAAAGAATATTTGAATAAAGTAAGCTGCAGGGACGATATGGGTTCATCTGATGAAGATGAGCCAATACCGTCCCTGTTGTTATGATCCGGAGGTGCTCTATGGCTGAGAGTCCAGATTCTGTGCAAGAAGCTTTTGCTGTTTGCACAGATACCGGTATTCAGAGATATTAATCCCTTCCGTCTCCTTAAAAAGACGGGACAGCGTGCTGGCAGAGCTAAAGCCTACGGCGTCAGCGATCTCGTCAACAGAATAATCTGTATCCAGGAGATAATTTTTGGCATAGCTGATTCGGTACTGGGTCAGGGTCTTGGAAAGACTTGCTCCAAAATATTCCTTAAACAGCCGGTTGGCGTGTCTGGGAGTCATGTAAAAATGATCTGCCAGATCTTTCAGTGCCAGATCCTTGTTCTGATAGTTAGCGTGCAGAAATTTAGTGAATGCAATAGGCAGCGTTGTGGCTTCTGCCTGGGAGGTTGTGTGGGTAGGAGGCATAAAGTTCCTGATGATAGACAGCAGAAAGGCAGTGTAGTGGGACTTCAGCATATAAAACCATCCCCACTCCTTTGTCACAGCCTCTTCTTCCATCCAGGGAAGGTATTTGGAACAGTTATAATTATCTTTACAGATTAAAAAGCTCTGCTTTTGAGCAAATTTAAAAAAAGTATCCATATGTATCGGTTCGAATTCCACGGTATAGTCATTTGAGTAGGGGGAGGTCCTGGGATAGATATTAAAAACTACGGTGATGTACACCTTTCGCTGTTCCGGCTTGTACAGCGTACCGTGCTTTACCCCGGGATTCAAAAATAAAAACTCTCCCGCTTTGACATTTTGCGGTGTCCCTTCCACCAGATTATCTAATTCCCCCTCCACAACATAATATACTTCAAATTCCTTTGGATGACTGTGGGGAAATTCCACCGTGTTTTCGTCATGACGGTCTACATAGCTGATACATAAATCATAGGAATTCAGAGAGACCGTGTTTGTGTTAGGATTGCAAAGCGGGTGTATAGGCTGATGGTACATGACAGATTCCCTCCTTTAAATAATGATAGCCAATAATGCCATATAGAAAAAGAATTCTGAAAAGAAAAACCTTTAGATATTATAACACAATAAGTAAAAAATGGAATCTGTTTTGTCGTAATTGATTTGATATTTTATCAACAATCTTATTCAAAAAGGACGAAATTGAATTTCTACGTGTCCTTTTGAAGAATGGTAAAAAGCGGTTGTGCAATATATACTAAATACAACAAAGATAAGCTGCAAAACAAGTTATATTACCGAACGCGCTGGAGGAGAAGGAAAAAATAGTGGTTAAAATAACGGGAAGAGCATGCGGCTTATGGAATATGTACCGGACAAAGGCAGTACAGGGCGCCCAAGTATCCGCTATCGTCCAGAAATCCAAATCAGACGGAGGAAATTTCTATGAGTAAAAACCTTAAGGACCCCGCTAACTGGGTGAAGACCAGTTCACAGTATGGTTACTACAAGTTGGAAAAAAGAGAAATACTGGGATATTCATCGGTAGACTTTGCAATGAATCTGGTGTTTCAGTGTATTGCCTTGTATATCAGCTATTTCTATACAGACATTTTCGGACTGAAAGCATCTCATGTTGCTATGCTGTTTGCGGTTTCCCGTCTCTGGGATGCCATCAATGATCCTATGATGGGAACTATATGTGAACGGCTGAATCCCAAAAAGGGTAAGTACTGGATATACATTATGTATGGGGCAATTCCTTTCGGTGTGGTAGCAGTGCTTACGTATACTACCCCGGGATTTGCGTATAACATGAAGCTTGTGTGGGCGGCTATTACATACAATCTCTTAAATATGCTGTATACCTTTATTATTCAGCCATATATATCCGCGGCCTCCCTCATGACAAACGATCAGGATGAGAGAACGAAGCTTCAGTCCACACGAATGATGTTCGCACAGTCCGGCGGTGTTCTCTGCGCCATTATGCTGCCAAATTTAAGCGGTTTCTTTACGAGATATATGACACTTGCTCAGGGATATATGGTAACAACTGTTATTATGGCGGTTATCATGGTAACAATTTTACTTTGGGCGTCCCATCAGATCGTTGAGAGGGTTCCGGCCCCGCCGATTGATCCTAATAACAAGGCAAATATTAAAGATGTATTTACCCTTTTATTTACGGTAGGACCTGTATTCCTTATGTTTGTCCTGTTTCTGGGTGTATATACCTTAAGTCAGGTACAGTCCACTATGGGTGCCTATTATATTAAATACTATGCCGGAAGAGAGGATATGCTTTCCTGGTTCTCTATGATGATGATGCTACCCTCTGTATTTGGCGTACCCTGCGTACCTTTCCTGACAAAGAAGATTAAGAAAAAAGGTACGGTTATGCTAGGGCTTGCTCTGGCAGCAGCCGGGTCTCTGCTTCTCTACTTAATGCCTCCGTCCGCGATTGCCGGAATGATGGCATCACGGGGAGTAACAGCATTTGGATATGGTATTTTAATGGGAATTTTGTGGTCTATCATTACTGACCCGGTAGAATATGCGGACTTAAAAACCGGGAAGAGATACACAGCCATTGTAATGACCTTAATTGGATTAGGAATAAAATTTGCGATGATTATCGGCGGTTCTCTGCCTACCGCAGTTCTGAGTGCTTCAGGCTATGTGGCAAATGAAGCTCAGACAGAGAGCACTCTTGCAGCTATCAGGAATCTTACATCCCTGCTTCCTCTTGCAGTGGTGGTAGTCACCATGGTTATCTTCGGAGCCTTCTATCACCTAAATGAAGAAAAGGTAGTTGAGATTCAGAAGCAGATAGCAGAAAGAAATGCAGCCAGAAAATCAGCATAATAAGTAAAAATAGATCAAAAAAAGGAAATGGAGGGATTGATTTGAAATCAATATCAGTAGTTAAAGTGGGAAGTTTAAGGGACCCGGACGAGAGTAAGAGAGGAAAAGTAGCTGTTCTGGACATTCCGGAACAGGAAGTAGGGCCGGAGGATGTAAAAATCAAAGTCGCATACTGTGCAATCTGCGGTTCGGATCCTCATCTGGTAGAGAATATCTTTGGATGGGACCCCCCCTTTGGTCTGGGGCATGAAGTATCCGGCGTTATCGTAGAGCTGGGGGAAAAAGCAACCCAGAAAGGTTTAAAAGTGGGGGATAGGGTTGCCGGCAATTTTCTCAGATTCTGCGGTACCTGCTATTACTGCCAGAACGGACAGCAGCAGTTCTGTGAGCACGCAGATGAGTATAACCGCCCGGGAATGAGTGAATATATTGTCTGGCATGAATCTCAGGTATATAAACTTCCTGACGATGTAAGCCTTGAGGAAGGATGCCTGCTGGAGCCAATTTCCATTGCCGTTCGTCTGATGGATAAGGTAAGTCCCAGATATGGGGAGAGAATCGCTATATCCGGGGGAGGCCCTATCGGACTTCTGGCACTGCAGTCATTAAAAATGTATGGGGCTACCAGTTTGACCTTGATAGAGCCTATCCCTGAGCGAAGAGAGCTGGCTTTGAAATATGGAGCGGAATATGTGGTTGACCCTGTGAACTCCAGCACAGTGGAAGAGGCAATGAAAATTACAGACGGAAGAGGCTTTGACACAGTTATCGACTGCTCCGGTTCTGTAAGAGCGGTATACGATTTGCCGAAGATTACGGCAAAAGGCGGAAAACTGATTTACGGTGCTATGTATCCAAATGATTTTGAGATGCCATTTAATCTGTATAAATACTGCTATTTTAATGAATTGACAGTAACCGGTTTTTATGTGGCGCCCTACACCTTCCCCAGGGCAGTGCAGGTCTTATCCAAATATGATCTTTCTGATTTTACCAGCAAGATTTTCTCAATCGATGAGGCAGAAGAGGCATTCAGGGCCCAGGTATCCGGGAAGTATCCGAAAATATTAATCAAATGCAGCGAGGACATATAAAGAAGGTCTGGAAAGGAGTTATCAAATGAGTACAGTAGAAATGAAACGTGTAATTGAATTAGAGGATAAGTGTCTAAAAATCAGAAAGGATCTTTTGAACTTTATCTACCGCATAGGAATGGGGCATCTGGGAGGGGAATTATCCATCGTTGAGATGGCAGTCGCCCTGTACTATGAATACATGAATTATGATCCGGCGGATCCGAAGATGGAAGACAGAGATCGCTTTGTATTGAGCAAGGGGCACTGCAGCGAGACATTATATACGATTTTCCAGGATATGGGGATGTATACAATGGACTACATGGTAGAGCATTTCGAAACCTTGGATACAGCAAAATTCGGTATGCATTCGAACAGAAAATATGTGCCTGCCATAGAAGTATCCGCGGGCTCACTGGGGCATGGGCTTCCCGTTGCAGTGGGCATGGCACTGGGAGCACGAGCAAAAAAAGCACCCTGGAGAACCATTGTTATGGTAGGAGACGGTGAGATGGACGAGGGTACCAACTGGGAGGCAATTATGGCAGCGGGCCATTACCAGCTGGGAAATCTGGTTGCTATCGTGGATAAGAATCAGGTACAGATGACAGGTCCTACAGCCAATGTTATGAACCTGGACCCATTGGATAAAAAATTAGAGGCCTTTGGCTGGGAGGTCATCAATGTGGAGGACGGCAATGATATGCTTCAGGTATGTGAAGCGCTGGAGAAGCTTCCGAAGGCGGATCCGGTTACTCCAAGGAAACCTATTTTTATTATATCCAATACCGTAAAAGGCAAAGGCGTTGACTTTATGGAAGGCAATTATAAATGGCACGGAGGCGGAATCGCAAAAGAACAGTTGGAAGAAGCACTTGCTGATGTAGAAAAGAATAGGAAGGTGAGATAGTATGGCAGTACAAACAACTTTTGATTTTGACCAGATGTTATCCAATGCAAGAGAGGCATATGGAGAAGAATTAATGAAACTTGCAGATGAAGGAAGAGAATTCCTCTTTACATACAGTGATAATGTTGCGCCATCCTCCAGTGCAGGAAAAATGGTTGCAAAGTATCCGGACAGATGCTTTAACTTTGGGATTGCAGAACCAAACCAGGTAGGCGCCTCCGCAGGCATGGCCCTGGCAGGACACGTTGTATTTGCTCAGGTGTTTGGCCCCTTCCTTCCGCTGCGTGCAGCAGACCAAATCCATACAGATATTGCGTACAATGATGTGAATGTACGTCTGATAGGAACCCATTCAGGTGTTACCGCAGGGGGAGGCCCCACCCATAATGACATTGCAGATCTGGCTTTATACCGTGCCATCCCTAACCTTACAGTGGTAGTTCCTGCTGACGCGGACCAGTGCAGGAAGGTTATCAGGAAGTCTATGGACCATGAAGGTCCTATGATTATCCGGATAGACAGGGCAGGTTCACCTAATATTTATGCGGAAGACTACGAATATGAGATCGGCAAAGCCATTGATGTGCTGGAAGGCAGGGACGCCGCAATTATTTCCACCGGTTCAAGTATCTATGAATCCATGATGGCGGCTAAGCTTTTAGGTGAGGAAGGACTCAGTGTAGGTGTCCTGGATATGCACACGATTAAGCCGCTTGATATAGAAGCGATCTTAAGAGTTGCCAATACTACCGGAAACGTTGTGACAGTGGAGGATCACTCCATCAACGGCGGTCTGGGCGGAGCAGTTGCCGAGATTCTGTGCGAGGCCGGATACAGAGGAAAATTCAAACGGATTGGAATGCCGGATCAATTCTCTGTTCTGGGAGATCCCGACGAGATTTATAAATACTATGGCATGGACCGGGCAAGTATCGCTAAGACAATCAGAACCATGCTGGGATAGGAGGCAAGACGAATGACGGATTTTGGAAATTTTACCCTGGACTTTTTTAGTCTGAAGGGAAAGGTAGCAATCATCACAGGAGCCAATCAGGGACTTGGAATGGCATATGCGGCAGCTTTTGCAAAGGCCGGGGCAGATCTTTTTATTCCACACTTTACACCAGACACTGCAGAGGTAAAGCAGTTGGTAGAGGCAGAAGGCAGACGGGTAGAATTCCTTCAGGGTGATCTTACCAAAAAGGACTACATTCAGCAGGTGGTAGACACCTGTGTGGAGAAGTACGGAAGAATCGATATCTTGGTGAACAATGCAGGCGCCAGTGCTTTTGCCCCATTTGATGAGTACCCTGACAAATACTGGGATATGTGCATCAATCTGGATCTGAACGCGGTATATTTCCTGTCTCATGCAGTTTCTAAAATCATGAAGCAGCAGGGCGGAGGCAAGATTATAAACATAGGTTCCGCACTGTCTTATACCGCTGATAAGCACTGCCCTCCATACACAGCAGCAAAACACGGTGTCATCGGATTGACCAGAGTGTTTGCCAATGAGCTGGGAGAATTTAATATACAGACAAATGCGATTTCGCCTGGATTTCTGGCCACTGAAGTAAATGCAGAGCTTCGCAAAGACCCTGCCTTTTACAATAAGATTACTAACCGGATTCCGGCAGGACGCTGGGGTGAGATGGAAGATCTCATGGGGACCATAATTTATCTGGCCAGCAGGGCATCTGACTATGTAAACGGCTGGAGCATCAGCGTTGACGGCGGTTTTACGACGACCTTATAATCCTTTCCTCCTATAGTGTATACCCAGGGGGCCCCCAATTAAACTCCTGGGTACAAAGTAAGAAAAACGGCATAAAGCATGCCGTTTTTCTGTGTGTAAAGAAATTAAGAGATGCCGCTATCTGGCGCAGAAAGCCTCAAATTCCTTTGGCGGCAGGGGTTTGGAGAAAATATATCCCTGTACCAGATCACAGCCTATCTCTCTAAGATAATCCAGCTGCTCCTGCTCTTCAATTCCTTCGGCCACTGTGCGTACATTCAGTTTCTTTGCAAGCTCAATTAAGCAAGCAATCACGTCTCTTGATTTCTCTTTAGAGATGTCGAGGAAAAACTGGCGATCCAGTTTTATAGTGTCTACATCAAATTCTTTTAATAAGCCCAGAGAGGAGAAGCCGGATCCAAAATCGTCCAGAGAACATAGAAAGCCCAGAGCATGCATTTTTTGAATACTTATTTTCACAACCTCAATCTGCTGAGGATCAAATAGAATTGACTCTGTCAGCTCAAATTCAATGGTATTTGGAGGAATATGGTATCTTTCGGCAATCTCAGAAAATGCTTTCAGAAACTCTGGATTTTTAAAATGCTGCCGGGACAGATTGACAGATATGGGGATCCAGGGCTGCCCCTTTTGATTCCATTGTTCCAGCAGCCTGCATACTTCCTCGAACATATAGAGATCCAAATGACAGATTTTTCCGTTGTGTTCAAAAATAGGAATAAAATCAGATGGAAAGATAATTCCTTTTTGAGGATGTATCCAACGGACCAGAGCTTCTGCTCCGGCAATACCGCCATCAAGCAGTCTGACTTTGGGCTGCAGGTATACCTTAAAATCGTGATTCTTCAGTGAATGTTCGAACAAGTCGTTGAGCTCCTGCTCTGTCTGCAGCTGCTTTGTAAAATCAGCATCATAGAAGGCACATGCCGGATGAGTCCCGGAGTCCTGGTTCTGATAAGCTGTTCTTGTGCGATCCTGGATAATTGTGAGTTCCAGGGTGGGATCATCTACCAGATAGGCACCTTGCAGAATCATAAGATAGTAAGGCGTCTCCCTGGTTTCGTTAAAAGAATTAATATCATGGATTATGGCATCAAGTCTGAACTGAATGGTCTGCTTCTCCATCTCTTTGATACACAAAAAGAAATTGTCTGCCTCATTGCGGGCGGCAAACTCTCCGGATTCCATATGGCGAAGCAGAATCCTGTAGATGTAGCGCAGGGTATCATTCCCTGCCGAAGTGCCATAATTTTCGTTTATAAGCTTAAAACCCTTTACGTTGAGCATGATAACAGTATAAGTAAGAGGGGGTGCTGCTTTAACAAGTTCCTCATACTGAAGCTGAAAGGCAGAATAATTCATACCGCCGGTAACCGGATCAGAAAATGCAAGCTGCTCCAGATACCTCCTGTGGTAGCTGTAAAAGCGGAGTATAGAAACCAGGAACAGAATAAAAACAGCCGCAATGCCTCCGATAATAAGGAACGTCTTTACGGTGTAAACGTCAGCCCCATGGGAGATCAAGTCCGCAGGGATTAAAGTCAAAAGTACCCATTGATTCACATTGAGAGGGTGATAGGACATAATCAGCTCATCTCCGTTTACTGCTGTAAAAGGGAATACCCCACCCCGATTCGCCTTCATATCATCCATCATTTTAAGAATTTCATTTTCAGTATTCCGGTCTTTTCCGCTTTTAAATATATCGTTTAATTGCAGAAACGGTTTTAATTCTGTGGGAGAGACTACGACTTCCCCGCTGTTATCAACGATACAGGTCAGGCTTTCTCCTGAAAAGGCCTTGGGCTGAATCAGAGACTGAATGCTTTCCTTTTTGCGGATTCCTGTTAGAACACCGGTAATCTCACTGCCGGAATAAACCGGAGTGGAGTAGAGAAGGCTCTGTCCTTCTATGTAGGTTACCTCAGAATTCCCCTGAAGAGAACCCTGGACACTGGGCAGATTCCAAAGGTCCCGGGCGTCAGATACAGAAGGAATTGCGTTTCCTTGCGCATCTAAAAAAATAATCGTATCAAAGTCCAGAATCTCGGCCTTTCTGTTAAGAAATTCCTTCAGCGCCGCTGTGTCTGTACGGTAATCGATTTTGGATATGGAGTCTGCAAGCAGAATCATATACTGCTGATTGCTCTCCAGGCGTGCTGCAATATCATCTGCCAGCTGGCAGGTGACATCTTCTGCATAATTTTCTGTACTGTAGTTGATCACGGACCGCAGATTCGAAGTATTCCAAAGTGTTAAAACAATAATGATAATTAAAATAACAGAGAGAATACTGAGCTGCAATCCTGTGGTAATAACTGGCCTGCGGCGGTGGGATAAACTCATCTGTGTTTTGTGCATTTTTATATATCTCCAGTTTACGAAAACTATTTTGTTTGAATTAGAGAAATTGTATCTGTTTTCTATATATTTTATAACTTTGTTTCAAGGAAAGCAAGAGACTATCTGCATATCTATACATATAGTACGAAAAAATACTTTCTGTGACAGATATAATCTACAGCAACTTTCATTCCCTTTGATTGCGTTAATAAACATCTCATGGTAAACTACTATTATCTAGAGAGAAAAGGAGATACACTACTTTATGAAAAGAGAAGATATTCACAAAGTACTGATAATCGGTTCCGGACCAATTATCATCGGACAGGCCTGTGAGTTTGACTACTCAGGAACTCAGGCCTGTAAGGCATTAAAAAATCTGGGTTATGAAATTGTACTGGTCAATTCCAATCCCGCGACCATTATGACAGACCCGGAGACTGCTGACGTAACTTATATCGAACCTCTGAATGTAAAAAGGCTGACTCAAATTATCGAGAAGGAGCGCCCCGACGCACTTCTTCCCAATCTGGGAGGACAATCTGGGCTGAACCTTTGTTCCGAGCTGGCAGCTGCAGGTGTATTGGAGAAATATAATGTAAAGGTAATTGGCGTACAGGTAGACGCTATTGAACGAGGAGAAGACAGAATCGAATTCAAGAAAACCATGGCTGGCCTGGGCATCGAGATGGCCAGAAGCGAGGTGGCTTATTCTGTGGAGGAAGCTCTGTCCATTGCAGAGAAATTGGGGTATCCGGTTGTTCTGCGCCCCGCCTATACCATGGGAGGTGCAGGGGGAGGCCTTGTATATAATGTGGAAGAGCTTAAAACTGTATGTGCCAGGGGCCTTCAGGCCAGCATGGTAGGACAGGTGCTGGTAGAAGAATCTATACTGGGCTGGGAAGAGCTTGAGCTGGAAGTGGTAAGAGATGCTAAGAACAATATGATAACCGTATGTTTCATTGAAAACATTGATCCTCTGGGGGTTCACACAGGAGATTCCTTCTGCTCAGCTCCTATGCTTACCATATCTCAGGAGGTTCAGGACCGCCTTCAGGAGCAGGCATACAAGATTGTGGAGGCAATTGAGGTAATCGGCGGTACAAATGTACAATTTGCCCATGATCCGGTCTCAGATCGTATTATTGTGATAGAAATCAATCCGAGAACCTCCCGCTCCTCGGCATTAGCCTCCAAGGCCACCGGGTTTCCAATTGCACTTGTCTCAGCTATGCTCGCCAGCGGACTGACTCTGGATGAAATACCATGCGGCAAATATGGTACTTTGGACAGATATGTTCCCGGCGGTGACTATATTGTGATTAAGTTCGCCCGCTGGGCCTTTGAAAAGTTTAAAGGCGCTGAGGATAAGCTCGGCACACAGATGCGTGCAGTGGGGGAAGTCATGAGTATTGGAAAAACCTATAAAGAGGCCTTTCAGAAAGCCATCCGTAGTCTGGAAATCGGAAGAGCCGGATTGGGAGGAGCCAGGGATTTTGCTGCAAAAAGTAAAAAGGAGCTTCTGAAAATGCTGGCGACACCAAGCAGTGAGCGCCACTTCATTATGTATGAGGCATTACGAAAAGGTGCGACTGTAGAGGAAATCTTTGAGCTTACCCAGGTAAAGCGGTATTTTATTGATCAGATGAAGGAATTGGTAGAGGAGGAAGAGGCGTTAAAGGCAGAGAAAGGAAGGATTCCTGCTAATGATGTGCTTCGTCAGGCAAAGCTTGACGGATTTTCTGACAAGTATCTGGGCCAGATTCTGGAAATTCCGGAGGAGCAGATTCGTACAGCCCGCACTGAGGCTGGCATTGTGGAAGCGTGGGAAGGAGTGCATGTCAGCGGGACCAAGGACGCTGCGTATTACTATTCCAGCTACCATATCAAAGATGAGAGTCCTGTGAATACAGACAGGCCCAAGATTATGATTCTGGGCGGGGGTCCCAACCGAATCGGACAGGGTATTGAATTTGACTACTGCTGTGTGCATGCGGCTATAGCATTAAAGGAGCTGGGATTCGAGACAATCATTGTTAACTGTAATCCGGAGACTGTTTCTACGGATTACGATACCTCAGACAAATTATATTTCGAGCCGCTGACCCTGGAAGATGTGCTCAGTATTCATGAGAAAGAAAAACCGGTGGGAGTCATTGCGCAGTTTGGCGGGCAGACCCCTCTGAATCTTGCGGAAGATCTAAAAAAGGCCGGGGTAAATATTCTGGGTACTACTCCTGAGACTATTAATATGGCAGAGGACAGAGACCTGTTCCGGGCCATGATGGATAAGCTGAATATCCCCATGCCTGAAGCGGGGATGGCGGTTGACGTGGAAGAGGCGCTTGCCATTGCTGAGAAGATCGGATATCCGGTTATGGTACGTCCATCCTTTGTCTTGGGCGGACGCGGGATGGAAGTGGTTCACGACGCAGAGGCATTGACTTATTACATGAAGGCAGCGGTAGGAGTAACACCGGACCGTCCTATTCTGATTGACCGTTTCCTCCACCATGCCACAGAGTGTGAGGCGGATGCCATAAGCGACGGTACAGATGTCTTTGTTCCCGCTGTTATGGAGCATATTGAGCTTGCCGGGATTCATTCCGGGGACTCTGCCTGCATCCTTCCTTCCAAAAATCTGACCCCGGAACAGGTGGCAACGATCAAGGAATATACCAGAAAAATTGCTGTAGAGATGAATGTTGTCGGACTTATGAATATGCAGTATGCTATTGAGGACGGTGTGGTCTATGTGCTGGAGGCCAATCCAAGAGCATCCAGAACCGTACCCCTGGTATCAAAGGTCTGCAACATAAAGATGGTGAAACTGGCCACGGATATTATGACTTCACACCTTACCGGCAGAAAGTCTCCGGTTCCGGAACTGAAAGAAAAAACCTTCTCCCATTATGGGGTGAAAGAGGCCGTATTCCCATTTAATATGTTCCAGGAAGTAGACCCTCTTTTAGGGCCGGAGATGCGTTCCACCGGGGAGGTCTTGGGAATGGCTGAGAATTTCGGGGAAGCGTTTTTCAAAG
Source organism: Lactonifactor longoviformis DSM 17459 (assembly GCF_900129135.1). GTDB lineage: Bacteria > Bacillota > Clostridia > Lachnospirales > Lachnospiraceae > Lactonifactor > Lactonifactor longoviformis. The sequence continues at coordinate 88,616 of NZ_FQVI01000009.1, read as the reverse complement.
CGCAGGAAGCTACTAAGACAGAGCTGCCTCTGGAGGGAACTGTGCTTATCAGTGTCAGCGACAGGGATAAGCCTGAGGTGGCAGAGGTGGCCCGTGGACTGCATGAACTGGGATTCAGACTTATGGCCACAGGCAGAACGCAGGAATTGATCGCAGACGCGGGAATTCCGGTTAAGAAAATTGCTAAAATAAATGAGGGAAGACCTAATATACTGGATGAGATGACAAACCAGAAGATTTCTATGGTAGTGAACACTCCAGTGGGCAAGAAGGGAGCTGTGGATGACAGTTACATCCGAAAGGCGGCTATCAAGTATAAGATTCCGTATGTGACAACCATGGCTGAAGCCAAGGCGACGGTGGAGGGAATCAGAGCGGCAAAAGCCGGGAAATTCTCGGTTCAGTCACTTCAGGAATTCCACAAAAATATAAGATAAACAGATTTCCGGTAGAGAATGAGGGCTTGCGCCTTTTCTTTACCGGATTTTTATATTTCAGGGATTGTAATAAATGGGAATACTCGTTATAATAGAACTACTACTCATAAGTGGCTTCATCTGATGGAATAGGGTGCAGGACAGAAACTTTCAGTTTCCCATGTGCCTATTTTTTTGACCGCTTTTGAGAGTTTCTGTGAGAAAAGAAGGGAGGAAGAAACATGAGACTCATAGCAAACTATCTGAAAAACTATAAAAAAATCTTTCTGCTGAATCTTCTCTCGGTCTTTGGCTTCGCCTTAGTGGAACTGGGGATTCCCACTATCGTGGCCCAGATGATCGACAAAGGAGTGACCACAAATGATCCATCCTATATCTTAAAGATGGGGGGAGTGATTGTTATCATATCTATTGTGGGAGTAGGAGGAACGATCCTGATGGGATATTGCTGCGCATTTATCTCCACGGGGATCACCTGCGATATCAGGAATGATATGTTTCGTAAAATTCAGGGATTTTCCAACAGTGAGTACCAAAAATTCGGGGCGGCATCACTGATTACAAGGACGAACAATGACGCGTTTCAGATCCAGATGTTTATGAATATTCTTTTCAGAACAGCGCTTATGACACCTGTGATGATATTCGTTAGCTTTACTCTGGTACTTCGGACTTCTCTGCCCCTGTCCCTGATCATTATTTCTACGGTTCCGGTGATAATCATTGGGGTGCTGGTGGTGGCAAAAATTTCTGAGCCGCTCAGTGAGAATCAGCAGCTGTCCATGGAGGCAATTAACAGAATATCCAAGGAAAATCTGAGCGGAATCCGGGTGATTCGGGCTTTTAACAATGATCCTTATGAGCAAAAAAGGTTTAATGAGGCGAATAACCAGTATATGAAGTATTCGAAGAAGCTCTTTAAGCTCATGTCGCTGACCCAGCCTATTTTCTTTTTCCTGATGAATATAGCTGGGATGGGAATCTTCTGGGTGGCTGCTAATATGATACACACGGGTCAGCTGGAGATTGGTCAGCTGGTGGCTTTTATGGATTATCTGTTCCATGCTATGTTTTCCGTTATGCTGTTTTGCCTGGTATTCATGATGTACCCCAGGGCAAGAGTCAGCGCAAAACGGATTGAAAAGGTTATGAACCAGGAGGTAGCCATTAAGAATCAGGAAGACGGTATCCCTCTGGAGGGTGAAGTGGAAGAGGTGGTCTGGGATCACGTTACCTTTGTCTATCCGGACGGGGAAGAAGCAGTTCTGAAGGATATATCCTTTTCTGCCAAAAAGGGGGAGACCATCGCCTTTATCGGCAGCACAGGTTCCGGTAAGAGCACGCTAATTAATCTGATTCCAAGAGCGTATGACGTCAGCGGGGGAAGCATCCGGATCAACGGCAGGGATATCCGTGAATTTAATCTGGCTTCGCTGAGGGATGCAATTGGCTTTATTCCTCAGAAAACCATGTTGTTCAGGGGAACCATAGCCGACAATATCCGATTCGGCAAAGAAGATGCCACGGATCAGGAAGTGGAACAGGCGGCAAGAACTGCCCAGGCCTATGACTTTATTATGGAAAAGGGAGGCTTTGACGAGAACATCACGGAGAGCGCCACAAATATCTCCGGCGGACAGAAACAGAGGCTTTCCATTGCCAGGGCACTGGTAAAGCGTCCGAAGATTTATATATTTGACGATTCCTTCTCTGCTTTGGATTTTAAGACGGATGCGACCCTGAGAAGAGAACTGAAGAAGGAGACAATGAATGCGATTGTTATGGTAGTTGCTCAGAGGGTTGCCAGCATTATGGACGCAGATCAGATTGTCGTGCTCAACGAAGGAAAGATTGTGGGGATGGGAACCCACAGAGAATTGCTGAAATCCTGCTCCATCTATCATGAAATCGCAGTTTCCCAGCTGAGTGAGGAGGAATTGGCGAATGCATAAAAGGCTACAGAAATTAAAAGAGAATATCGCCCAGCTGAGTCCTTTTATCGCCCCATATAAGTGGGGGTTCTGGGGAGCTGTGCTCATGGGAATCATCTCCATTGCAGCCATGACTACAGCCCCGAGAATAGAGGGTATGATTACAACCCAGCTGGCAAAGGATGCCTCGGATCTTATGAAGAAACTGCCGGGAGCCGGCGTCCATTTTAAAACCGTACTGCATATCCTGACCGTGCTGGCTGTGATTTATCTGGTAAAAACGCTTGCTCAGGCAGCCAGCGCCATTATGCTGACGAATTCCATACAAAATGCTATGCACGATATGAGAAATGCGGTGCAGGATAAAGTGAGAAGACTTCCGGTTCGATATTTTGATTCCAACAGCTTTGGGGACGTACTGAGCCGAATTACCAATGATATTGACACCATATCCAATGCACTGCAGCAGAGCTTCATGCAGATCATCAACGGGATCCTCACTTTGATTTTGGCGATTGTTATGATGTTTACGATACAGCCTGTGATGGCGTGCATGGCTCTGGTTATTATTCCTCTTAGTCTTCTGATTACCAGATTTATTATAAAAAAGAGTCAGAAGCAGTTTAATGCCCAGCAGAATTCCATGGGAGAGCTGAACGGTGCTATTACTGAGATGTATACCGGATTTCGGGAAATTCTGTTGTTTAACCGTCAGGCAGACTCTGTAAAGGAATTCGAGGAGATCAACGACAGACTGCGGAAACATGCTTTTTCCGCCCAGTTCCTTTCCTCCATGCTTTCTCCTCTAATCTCATTGGTTACTTATCTGACCATAGGCGCGATAGCTGTAACCGGAGCACTGTTTGCGTTAAGGGGCGTGATTACCATAGGGAATCTCCAGGCCTTTATCCGGTATGTATGGCAGATCAACGATCCTCTGTCTCAAGTTTCCCAGCTGTCTGCACAGATTCAGGCAGCCTTTGCGGCCATGGACAGGGTATTCGGGATCCTCAGGGAAGAGGAAGAGGTGAAGGAGGCCGATCCGCCTGTGATTTTGAAAAAGGCGGAGGGAAATGTTACCTTTGACCATGTCTCCTTTGGATACAGGGAACGCCCGGTGATCCAGGACTTTACCATTGAGGTCAAAAAAGGGCAGATGGTTGCAATTGTAGGGCCCACGGGAGCGGGAAAAACCACATTGATTAATCTTTTGATGCGTTTTTATGATGTGAATAAAGGCAGCATACGAATTGACGGGGTTGATATCAGAGATATGAAGCGGAGGGATCTGAGGAATATATTCGGAATGGTTCTGCAGGATACCTGGCTGTTTTCCGGAAGCATATTTGACAATATTCGTTATGGGCGGCTGGATGCCAGAAAAGATGAGGTGATCGATGCGGCAAAGGCGGCTAATATCCATCACTTTATACGTACTCTTCCGGGAGGATATGATATGGTAATCGACGAGGAAGGAAGTAACATCTCTCAGGGGGAAAAGCAGCTGCTTACCATTGCCAGGGCTATCTTAAAGGATCCGGATATTCTGATTCTGGATGAGGCTACTTCATCGGTTGACACCAGAATCGAGCGGATACTGCAGGATGCCATGCAGAGGCTTATGGTGGGAAGAACCAGCTTTGTAATTGCCCACCGGCTGTCTACCATTAAAAATGCAGATATGATTCTTGTGATCAAGGACGGAAATATTGTTGAACAGGGAACACATGCGTCTCTTTTGGCAGCACATGGGTTTTACGAACAGCTTTACAATTCCCAGTTTGCGGGAAAACAGATATAGAATATGGAAAAAGAAAAAGAACTTCTGTGATGCTTGCAGGAAGTTCTTTTTCTTATGGTATAAGGAAAATTTAATCTGGTTAAGCTGTTAAGTAGAACATACTTGGGATTGGAGGAAATTATGGTTACATTTCGGGATCTCACCCTGGAGGATCAGGATATGATAAGCAGCTATTTTGAGAGACTTCAGGCAAATAATTCAGAATGCAGTTTTACAAATTTATTTATATGGAGAAAATGTTACCACGTCCAGTGGGCGATTGTGGAGGGATATCTGGTGATTCTGACTACGGTCAGAGGAAAAAGCTGGATTCTGCCCCCGTTCGGCAATTATCACGATGGTGATTTGAAAAAAGTAATGGAACTTCTGAAAGCATATTTTCAGGAGAAAGGGATGCCATTTGTAATCCGGGCCATTCCGGATACGGCGGCTGAAGCACTGAAGAAAGAGGTCCCCGGATGGTTCTGGCTGGAGGAGGAGAGAGAAATATTTGATTACATCTACCGGGGGAATGATCTCAGACTTTTAAAAGGAAAGAAATATCATGGAAAGCGCAATCACATCAATCAGTTTAAAAAGCGATATTCGGATTATGGGTATGAGAAAATTACTGTCGGGAACATTCCGGAAGTGAAGGAATTTTTGGAGCGCTGGTGCTATTACCGGCAGTGCAAGAGTGATTTTGACAGAGAGCTGTATTGTGAAAAAAAGGCTATTTATGAGGCATTTTCCTGTTGGGAGCAGTTAAAATGTACAGGCGGCGCTATGAGGGTAAACGGAAAAATTGAGGCATTTACCATAGGAGAGCAGCTGAATAAGGACACAGTCCTGATTCATATAGAGAAAGCAAACGTAGAGATACCTGGTTTGTACGGGGTGATTCACCAAGAGTATCTCCTTCATGAATGGCCGGATATCCCATATGTTAACCGGGAAGAGGATATGGGAGATGAAGGGCTGAGAAAGGCGAAGCTTTCTTTTTATCCTGCTGCGTTCGCCAGGAAATGGAGGGCGGAGTACCAGGAGAAGGATACACTTTACTGTCATAGAGCAGCGGAAGAAGATAAGGAGAAGGTGAAGCGCCTGTGGGAATACTGTTTTACGGATACCAGAGAATTTACTGAATGGTATTTCAGCAGATATTACAGGACAGAGAGAACCTATGGGGCCTTTTTTAATGGTGAGCTGACCGCCAGTGTGCAGATGATTCCCTACGAACTCCTAGTAAGAGGGAAAAAAATGAGGGCCTCCTATGTGGTGGGGCTGGATACTGCCCCGGAATACCGCAGAAGCGGAGTGGGAAGAAAACTTCTGAAGTACAGTCTGGGAGAAATGCGCAGAGAGAAGCGGTCTATCGGTCTTCTGATGCCATTCTCGCCGGATTTCTATCTTCCACTGCAGTGGACTTTCTGCTATTTCAAACAAAACTATGTGTTAGACCCTTGGGATTTAAACTATGCCAGAAAGCCTCAACTCCGAGGAGCAGAACAGGAACGCGGGACTTTTCGCCGGGTACGGATGAATGAGGCAGTTCAGGTGATGCAGAACATTTATCTCTCCTATCAGACCAGGAGAAACGGCGGCATTCTAAGAGGGGGGGAACAGTGGGAGCTTCTAATGGAGGGCTGGGAAGTGGAGAATGCAGTCTGCTATATTCTTTCTGTGAAGGAGATTCCTCAGGCATATATGGTATACTCCATAGAGGGTACGGTGATGCGTATCCATGAGATGATATACACAGGCGAAGAGGCTAAACGGGAGTGTTTGGACTTCATCTACGGACACCGCTCGCATATTGTTAAGGCAGAATGGGCGGCAGAAAACGGGGACACAACATTTTGTTATCTCAATCCCGGCAGAAGTGTATGCACTTTACAACCCTTTCTGATGGCCAGAGTTGTGGATGTCATACAGGCATGGAGAGAGTTTGCAGTGCTTACCATGAAAGAACCTGTGACCATCCGCATTGAGGATGAGCTTCTGGAGTGGAATAATGACGTGTTCAGGCTTTGGGAGACGGATGGAAAAAAGGAGTCTCAGAGGCTTGGGGAGGAAGCTCAGTGGGATTACAGGATGGGAATTGAAAGCTTTACACAGCTGCTGCTGGGAGCTTCCTCTTTTGAAGAGTTACTGACCCGGGGCGCAATCGTATGCGGCAGAGAACTGGAGGCGGAACCCTTAAAAAACCTTTTTCCAAAATGGAATAACGATATCCAGGAATACTATTAAGATTGAAATTTTTCTCCTTATGGGGTAAACTGTTGAATAAATGGAACCTTTGCTTCTGTTTTTGCGCAGAAGACAGAAGCAGATGGGAACCATTTGCAGGAGTATAAATAATGCCGGTGCAGAAACAGGGGAGCAGTATCGGCTGAAAGTGCACAGGCACTGTACGAAGGGAGGAAATCATGAACTACATAGGAAAATATCTGGGAGATCTGGGGGGATTGACCGATAAGTACAGCAGTATACTGATGACAGTAGGAATTGTATTCGCACTTTTGAACTGTTTTTTCGGGTATAAATTAAGAAAGGTATGGATTACCCTGGTAGGTGCGCTGGCGGGTGCTGCCGCAGGAGGCGCTGCAGGATATTACTTTTTAAAGGATGTGAAACTGTCCGCTGCCGCTGCTGCAGGCGGAGCGATTCTTCTGGCGGTATTTGCATTCCAAATCTATCGTCTGGGACTCTTTGTCTTGTGCGGGGGGCTTACCTATTGGATGCTTGGACAGCTTTTTGCAGCCGATACCTCTATGGCCAGAGGAATTTGCATCGTGGCAGGGGTAGTGATAGGCGTTCTTGCACTCCAGTACGAGAGAATCATTGTGATTCTGACAACAGGAATCTGCGGAGGCTTTGGAGCCTCCAGGCTCTTATTTACAATGACTGGCCGGGGTGCTGGTTTTCTTGCTGTACTGGTGGGGCTGATCCTTGCAGCTTTGGGGATCCTGTTTCAATACCAGCTTGGGACGAAGAGAGGAAAAGAGGAATTTGAAAAAGATTCCCAGTCTCTGTTTCACAGAGACGGCAAAAGCCGGGGGCGCAGCCGGAGAAGAAAGAAGAGCTTAAGGGATTACCTGCCTTCCCGCAGGAAGAAAAAAAAGAAGAAACGAGTAATGACGGATACCACGGAGAATGTTCAGACTTCCTCCAGCCGGCAGAGCAGGGGGACAGGGAGCACAAAGAAAAAAAGCGGAACCAATTCTGAGAGGCCGCAGTCATCAAACAGAAATAAGTTAAATCAGGAACCGGAAGCAGAGAATTTGGAAGAGTCCAATTTCCCTGAGAGTAGTCAGAAAAGAACTCGGGAGGGGTATGAGAATCCTCTGGATATGGACGAGATTGCAAAGATGATTTCAAAAGATGTACAGAAGATTTATGAGGATCAAGATGAAAAATAAGCCATTGTAAACGATGAATCACTCTGTTGTTATGTGCGGCAGGGCACACGACGGCTTTTATTTTGCCGTCATGCGTAATTATTTACTTAAATAAAGGCAGTACGATTTTCCCTGACAATACGGCATAAATGAACAGGCTGCTAAAATCCTATCCACAAAACTATTTGGGAATCAGCATCCCAGAAAAGCAAGGCGAATGCAGCTATCGACGACATGAACAAAATGGCATTGGCCACGTAAGCAAGTTTCTGCATAAGTAATTCTTTTTGAGTGAAATAGGATAATGTGCCCCAGGATGCAAGCATTACAATTGTTAACAATAAATTAGAAAGTACAGGATTACCTTCAAAATGTATACCTCCCACACTTATATTTACAGACAAAGTTATAAGTGTAATACCGAGTGTAAAATATTTTAGGAAGGTAATCCTGTAATCTTTTTTTTGAACTTCAGAAGCGAAGCTTGTAAGGGACTCTTCCGTTTTCTTTTCATTGTATGCAGGTGCAGTTTTTTCTCCGGCAAACAACTCGCTTAATGATATTTGGAGTAAAATGCAGATATCCTCAAATAAGGCCGCGTCTGGCAGGCATTTACCCGTTTCCCATTTAGAAACTGCTTTATTTGTCACGCCGAGCTTTTCGGCAAACTGCATTTGTGTCATATCCTGTTCTTTTCTGCGTACAGCAATAAACTTTCCAATTTTGTTTTGGTCCATATTCTTCTCCTTTCAAGTCAATGATAACCTTTTCTCCGGCAGAATAAAATCCACCAGAGGTAGAACAAGGGGAATTAAGGGGAAAAAGAGGTGTTAGATTCCCTTACATACTTTCAATATTTAATAATTATAGTTTTTCTGCCTGAATAGTTCAAGATATCTAAAACAATGTTATCCTGCATGTGAGCCGACACCGAGCAAAAAAATATATCTGAATAATAAACAGATAAAATAATAAAAAATATAAATAAGTATTGACAAAAACACGCAAAAGAGGTAATATAACAATATAAAATAACAAAAGAAATAAATAACAGATTAAATGCTTTATTCCTTTTGTTATTCAATTTAAGATAAGGAGGTACGGACCGCCAAAACCTTAAAGTAACAAACCCAAAGAACTGTAAAACTTTACTTATACTTTTAATGGGAGAAAGGTGATGTCAACCACAGAATCCTGGTGAAAGATGAGAAAAGGTTTTATAGAGAAAGAGGTACAAGAATGATTGAAGAATCAAAGTGAGATGGGTATCGATGAGATAATAGTCGATGCCCATCTTGCTTTTGTCTGCAGGTATATGAATCTGATACTATGAAAAGTATATAAAAAATCAGTTGTCAGGCAGGAAGAATTCTTATAAAATTTATGCAAAACAGCAAAAAAAGTATAAATTGAGAAATCAATATTGACAGATATATCGTCAGGATTTATAATGAAATCATCTTGAAACGGGTTTCAAATAACAAAGTGACATAAAAGGAGTACATGATGACAAGTATTCGGGATGTGGCAAAGCTGGCAGGGGTGTCTCCGGCAACAGTATCCAGAGTAATGAACAATACAGCAAATGTGGACAGTGTGAAGCGGCAGAGGGTTGAGCAGGCGATTAAGGAAACCGGTTTCAAACCCAATGAGGTAGCCCGCTCCTTATATAAAAAGTCCTCTAGGATTATAGGAGTGATTGTACCGAATATCGAGAATCCATTTTTCAATGAGCTGGCGGGGGCAATCGAAGAGGAGTGTGACAAAAAGGGGTATCGCCTGACTTTGTGTAATTCCAATAATGATTTGGAAAAGGAAAAACGAAATATGAATCTCCTGAGCAGGATGAATGCAGACGGGATCATTCTTATGACGAATCAGAAGGAGATAAAAGAGGAAGTAAGAAAGTGTCAAATACCGGTCATTATGCTGGACCGCCAGGTGGGAACCGGAAGTGAGATTGCATATATCCAGTCGGACCATTATATGGGTGGCCGGATGGCTATGGAACATCTTCTGGACTGCGGATGCAGAAACATTGTACAGATGAGCGGTCCGAACCGGTTTTCCAGTGCCAGACAGAGGTTTCAGGGATACACAGACGTTTGCAGAGAAAGGGAAGTGACGGCAGTTACCTTAGAGTGTGAGTATGATTATGAGGACGGGCTAAAAAAGGCAGAGGAACTCATAGAGAGATATCCGGATACCGATGGAATTATAGCGGCGAATGATATGGTAGCCATTTCTGTATACAAAGTGCTGACAAAGAAAGGATACCGGATCCCCCAGGATATTCAGCTGATTGGATTTGACAATATTAATTTGAGCAGACTGTTTACTCCTGAGATTACTACTATAGAACAGCCCATTGCCCAGATGGGGCAGGAGGCAGTCAAAGTGCTTACTGACTATATTGAGGGAAGAGAGATCCGGCGGCAGAATGTGTTCCCGGTCAGATTGATTCCGAGAGAGACTACCGTGGAGAAGCCGGCGAATAAATAAAGAAAAGGAGCAGACAGAATGAAAACAGCAGTTGTGGGAAGCATTAACATGGACATGACAGTAACAGCGGAAAGAATTCCTCTGAAAGGGGAGACCTTAAAGGGAGATGAGCTTCATTATATTCCCGGAGGTAAAGGCGCCAATCAGGCTGTGGCAATGGCAAAGCTGGGAGCAGAGGTAGAGATGTTCGGATGCGTTGGTGATGACGAGGCAGGGCAGAAGCTTGTAAAGAATCTGCAGGAGGCTGGGGTCAGTACTGGCCACATTCGAATTGTAAAGGGTGTCCCCACGGGCATCGCCCTGATTACAGTGGGTGAGAATGACAACACTATTATCGTGGTGGCAGGCGCTAATAACTGCGTGGATAAAGAATATGTGGACAGTATAAAAGAGGAACTTTTCCAGTGTGATATCGTGCTACTGCAGCATGAGATTCCTCAGGAGACTGTAGAATATGTGGTTGATATCTGTACGGAGCGTGGGATTAAAGTGGTGCTGAATCCCGCACCTGCAAGACCTGTAAAGCAGGAGATTCTGGAAAAGGTTACCTACCTTACCCCTAATGAACACGAGGCGGCTATTTTATTTGGAAATGATTGTTCCACAGAAGAACTCCTGAAAAAGTATCCGGAAAAGCTTGTGATTACCCAAGGTTCCAAAGGTGTTGCTGCCTGCAGAAAAACTGGTGAGATTCTTTTGGTTCCGGCCAGAAAGGCAGATGTAGTAGATACCACAGGGGCTGGTGACACGCTCAACGGAGCTTTTACTGTAGAGGTTGCAAAAGGCAGGGATATAGAAAGTGCACTAAAGCTTGCCAATACAGCAGCCAGCCTGTCCACAGAAAAGTTCGGGGCACAGGGAGGTATGCCTACTCTGGAAGAAGTAATCAAAGAAATGAAAGCATATAAATAAAATCTAAGGCCGGTATAGATTTCTTGTGGGAGAAATAGATACCGGCAGACAAAGCGGAGGAAAAAGAATGAAAAAACATGGAATACTAAACAGCGATATATCCAGGGTACTCAGCTGCATGGGTCATACAGATACCATTGCGGTGGGAGACTGCGGTCTGCCTGTTCCCGACGAGACGGAGAGAATTGACCTGGCGCTTACTTTGGGAAGACCTGGCTTTATGGAAGTTTTGAAAGCGGTTTCAGGAGACATGAAAGTAGAAAAGATTGTATTGGCTGAAGAAATTAAAGAAAAGAATCCAGTCATCCTGAGTGAGATTAAAGAACTCTTTCAGGATGCAGAAACCGGTTTCAGTGTGGAGTTTGTTTCCCATGAAGAACTAAAAAAACAGACGAAAAAATGTAAGGCAGTTATTCGTACCGGTGAGACAACGCCGTATGCGAATATTATTTTGCAGTCTGGGTGTATATTTTCATAATTAGCAATGCTGTGTAAGACAGCAAGATGGAAGGGAGGAAGCTGCCATGCAGATAGAGATGAAGGGGATTGACAAATCCTTTGGACAGAATCAGGTGCTGAAGAATGCCGGATTTGTGCTGGCTCCCGGCGAGGTGCATGCATTAATGGGAGAAAACGGTGCCGGCAAGTCTACGTTAATGAAAATTCTCACAGGAGTGTATACCAGAGATGGGGGAACGGTAACCGTAGATGGAAAAGAAGTGCTTTATAAAAATCCTCAGGAGGCTGAGAGAGCCGGAATTGTGTTTATCCATCAGGAATTAAATGTACTGTTTGACCTTACGGTGGAAGAGAACTTGTTTCTCGGCAAAGAGATCAGAAACCGGCTGGGGATGTGCAATCAGAAGGCCATGAGAAAGAAGGCGGAAGCAACCCTGGAAAAGCTTGGGGTTCAGATCCCGGTGGACCGGGTAATGTCTGAGCTTTCTGTGGGTCAGCAGCAGATGATTGAAATCTGCAAAGCCCTCATGGTGGATGCCCGGGTGATTATTATGGATGAACCCACGGCTGCCCTCACCCAGAGTGAGACGGCGGTGCTATTTGAAGTGATTCAGTCTCTGAGGAAAAAAGGGGTTTCTATTGTCTATATCTCTCATCGGATGGAAGAGATCTTTGAATTGTGCGACAGAATCACCGTGCTCCGGGATGGAACCTATATAGGGACAAAGAAGATTCCAGAGACCAATATGAATGAAATTGTTAAAATGATGATTGGGCGTGAAATCGGGGAGCGTTATCCGAAAAGAGAGGTTACCATAGGAAGAGAGATGCTCCGGGTAGAAGGACTGACAAAAAAGGGAGTGTTTGAGGATGTGAACTTTTCTGTGCACGCAGGTGAGGTGCTGGGAGTATCCGGACTGATGGGGGCAGGCCGGACAGAGATTATGCAGGCAATCTTCGGAAATCTGTCCTTGGAGCGGGGAGATATTTATATTGACGGCCGAAAGGCCACGATAAAGAATCCGCTTCATGCCATGGAGCACGGCATTGGTTTTATCACAGAGGACCGAAAGACTGAGGGACTTATGCTGGAGGAGAGCATTAAAAATAATATTTCCCTGGCAAATCTGGGGCGGATCTCAGGAAGGGCCGGAGTTATCAGCAAAGCGGCAGAGGATGAGCTTGTGAGCAAAGCGATAGAAGAGCTTCACATCAAATGCTTTGGGCCTTTTCATGAATGCAATAACTTAAGCGGGGGAAACCAGCAGAAGGTAGTCTTTGCCAAATGGATTTATACGAATCCCAGAATTCTAATACTGGATGAGCCAACCAGAGGTGTGGATATAGGCGCAAAAAAGGAAATATACAGTATTATCAATGAGCTGGCAGCTAAGGGCGTAGCAATTATCATGGTGTCATCAGAACTGCCGGAAATACTCGGAATGAGCGATCGGATTATGGTTGTGCGGGAAGGGCTGATTCGGGGAATCATTGCTCAAGAAGAGGCAAATCAGGAAAAAGTAATGACATTAGCTACGGGAGGTACCTTATAATGAATGAAAATAAGAAAAAAGTTTTAAATTATGCCCAGGACTTCGGAGCCCTGATTGCTCTGGTGGTATTAATCCTGGGAATCAGTATCGCAAGCCCTGAGTTCAGAACCTGGTCCAACTTTTTATCGCTGCTGCGCCAGTCTTCCATCAACGGACTGATAGCATTTGGTATGACATGTGTAATTCTCACAGATGCCATTGACCTGTCTGTAGGTTCCGTGCTGGCGCTCAGTACCGCTCTTTGTGCTGGTATGATTACAGCCGGAGTGCCGGCAGGGCTGGCTATGATTCTGGCACTTGTTCTGGGGGCTGCCCTGGGTGTTGTCAGCGGTGTTCTGGTTACTAAGGGACGTCTCCAGCCTTTTATCGCTACGCTGATCACTATGACCGTATACCGGGGGCTGACCATGATCTTTACCAACGGAAAACCCATATCCAATCTGGGTGACAGCTTTGTCCTTAAATTAGTAGGAAAGGGGAATTTTTATCATATACCTATCCCGGTCATTCTTCTGATTCTTATTTTCCTGATCTTCTTCTTTCTGCTGAATAAAACAACGTTTGGAAGGCGGGTTTACGCAACCGGCAGCAACTGGAAGTCTGCGAAGCTGGCAGGGGTCAATATACATAAGACAAAGATTATCGTGTATGGTATCTCAGGCCTTATGGCGGCGCTCTCCGGATTGATTCTTCTCTCCAGGCTAGGATCTGCCCAGCCCACACTGGGGGACGGGTATGAACTGGATGCTATCGCTGCGGTAGCCCTGGGCGGAACCAGCATGAGCGGAGGCAGAGGTAAGATTTACGGAACCTTTATTGGTGTGCTGATTATAGCGGTCCTGAACAATGGTCTGAACATTGTTGGGGTATCCTCTTACTATCAGGATGTCATCAAAGGCCTGGTTATTCTTGTAGCTGTATTATCTGATAGAAAGAGATAGGGGGAAGAATTCATGAAAAGATTTACGTTCCTTAAAAAATGTGCGGCACTTGCGGCAGCCATCGTTTTGGCTGCCGGTCTCGCGGGATGCAACGCGATTACGATCGACGGGGAAGATACATCGGAAGGCTCTGCAAAAGGAGGAAATGCCATTGGTTTTTCAGTCTCGACCCTGAATAATCCATTTTTTGTATCACTGGCAGACGGGGCTAAAGCTAAGGCGGAAGAAGAGGGCGCAAACCTGATCGTAGTAGATGCAGGGGATGACGCGGCAAAGCAGACCAGTGACATAGAAGATTTAATCTCCAGAAATGTAGGGGTATTGATTGTAAACCCGGTGGATTCCGACGCGGTTGCCCCGGCTGTAAAAAATGCGGTATCCAAAGGGATTAAAGTTATTGCCGTAGACCGGGTGGTAAACGGCGTGGAGGTTGACTGCCAGATTGCGTCAGATAATGTGGCGGGTGCCAAAATGGCAACGGAATATCTGGAAGAGCTGATCGGAAAAGGCGCCAAGGTTGCGGAGCTGGAAGGCGTGCCGGGGGCATCTGCCACCATTGACAGAGGAGAAGGTTTCCACCAGGTGGCAGATACGGATTTTGATGTGGCTGCAAGTCAGACGGCAAACTTTAACCGTGCGGAGGGCATGACGGTAATGGAAAATATCCTGCAGTCAGACAGCAGTATTCAGGGGGTATTTGCCCACAACGATGAGATGGCGCTGGGGGCTGTGGAGGCGATTGCCGCCTCAGGAAAAGATATTAAAGTAGTAGGATTCGATGCCACGGATGATGCCCAGGAGGCTGTAAAAGCAGGCAAGATGGCCGCAACAGTAGCTCAGAAGCCTGACAAGATGGGAGAAACCGCTGTTGCAGCTGCGCTTCAGATTCTGGCAGGAGAAACCGTAGAACCATCCATACCGGTAGAGGTAGAACTTATAAAATAGCAGAAGAAAAATAGGTTAGGACGTTGTTTTTATGAAAAAATGACGTCCTAAATTGTATTTTAAATAATTATGTAGTATAATCCGGTATAAAGGCTAAAAATAAGTGGAGAACTAATAGATGTTTGGATATGTTACGATTTATAAACCTGAGCTGAAAGTAAAGGACTACTATAAGTATAAAGCATACTACTGCGGCCTGTGCCAGACCCTGAAAGAAAAATACGGGTTTACAGGACAGATGACTCTGACGTATGATTTTACTTTTGTTACCCTTTTATTGACATCTTTGTATGAAAGTGAGTCCAGGATGTCTATGAAACACTGTAAAGTGCATCCGGTGAAAAAGACCGGGATGCTGCAGAATGAAATTACGGAATATGCCGCAGAGATGAATCTGCTTTTAGCCTATTATCATTTCCTGGATGACTGGAGGGATGAAAGAAAACTAACCGGCCTGTCCGGGATTCATGCTTTAAAAAGGAAAGCGTCCGCGGTCATCAGGAAATATCCGAAAAAATGCAGAAAAATTTATGGCTGCCTGGAAGAACTGTCCCGCTGTGAGGAGACAAATGAGAAAAGTATCGATAAAGCGGCGGGATGCTTCGGCAGACTTATGGAAGAGCTCTTTATCTATCGAAGGGATCAGTGGGAGGAAGGCCTTAGAAGGCTAGCCTTTTATCTGGGGAAATTTATCTACATTATGGATGCCTATGATGATTTAGAAAAGGACAGGGAGAAAGGAAATTACAATCCTCTGAATTTCCTTTATGAAAAAGAAGAAAATGAAGTCTATGAAGAAGAGTGCCGGCAGATGCTGACGATGATGATGGCGGAATGCAGCAGTGAATTTGAAAAGCTGCCCTGCCTGTTAGACGCGGATATCCTGAGGAATATTCTGTATGCAGGTGTCTGGACCAAATATGATAAAATTCAAAAAGACAGGAAAGAAGGAAAGGAACAAAAAAATGGTAAATGATCCATACAGCATTTTGGGAATCTCACCAAATGCCTCCAATGATGAAGTAAAGAAGGCTTACAGGGATTTGAGCAGAAAATATCATCCGGATTCTTATGTGGATAATCCTCTGGCAGATCTGGCGGAGGAGAAATTTAAAGAAGTGCAGGAAGCCTACGATCAGATTATGAAAGACAGAGAGGGAGGATATACCGGTGCGGGATATTCCCAGGGCGGGCAGAGCGGTTATCAGGATGCCGGAAGAAGCTACAGCCAGGACAGCAGTGAGGATATGGTACAGCTGAATGCGGCTGTGAATTATATAAACTCCCGCCACTACCGGGAGGCTCTGAACGTTTTGTCACGGATGAGCAGAAGAAGTGCCAGATGGTACTACTGCAGCGCTGCGGCCAATGCAGGAATCGGGAATAATGTGGAGGCTTTGAATCATGCCCGCCAGGCTGTAAATATGGAACCCAACAATCCGGAATATACGAACCTGCTGAACCAGCTCCAGTGGAGCTCTCAGAGGTATCAGACGAACAGCTACGGCGGCGGCCGGCCGGCATATTCTACCGGGAATTTCTGCTGTGATTTGTGGTGTGCTGACAGTTGCTGTGAATGTATGGGAGGGGATCTCTGTCCATGTATCTAAAAGGAAAGAGGATGGCAGTTGCAGGCCTGTCACTGGCCCTTGCGGTAGTATTCATTGTGCTCAGCGGCATCATTGAGACCAATACACTGTTTCTATTAGCTGCCGCATCTTTTTTTGTGGGAATTATCATCCGTGAATTTGATCTGCGGATGGGAGTGGCATTTTATATTGCCGCGATTATATTAGGAGTACTGGTTGCGCCTAACAAGCTGTACTGTATTACCTTTGCAGCCATGGGATTCTATGTCCTGATGGTAGAAGCATCCTGGGCGGCCCTGGGGAAAACTACACGGTTTCAGAATAGAAAAGCGGTTTTCTGGATAATGAAATATATCGTTTTTAATATTATGTACCTTCCTATGCTGTACTTCTTCCCCAAACTCCTATTTGCGGGGGAAGTGCATGGGGGAATAATGCTGGCTTTTATCGCAGGCGGTCAGGTGGTTTTGTTTATATTTGACAGGGCATACGAATATTTTCAGGTACAGGTGTGGAATAAATTCAGAAAGCGTCTGGGGCTTTAGCTTAGGCGGATTGTGTTGCTGCATATTATTCCTTCACGGGAATGGTATTTATAGAAAGAACATGAAAACATTACCAACAATAGCAAAAAAGGAGAGAAATTTATGGAAATGGTGTCAATCGCAAAGGAATTACAGGAAAATGCATATCCGGGACGCGGTATCGTTCTGGGTCGATCGGCAGACGGAACGAAGGCAGTGGCAGCTTACTTTATTATGGGCAGAAGCGAGAACAGCAGAAACCGTATCTTCGTAGAAGACGGAGAAGGAATCCGCACACAGGCATTTGATCCCTCTAAGATGCAGGATCCCAGCCTTATTATCTATGCACCGGTAAGGGTGCTGGGCAATAAGACCATTGTCACAAACGGAGATCAGACAGACACAATCTACGAGGGAATGGATCGGCAGATGACCTTTGAGCAGTCCCTCCGTTCCAGAGAATTTGAGCCGGACGCACCCAATTATACCCCAAGAATCTCCGGTGTTATGCATGTAGAGAACGGAACATACAGCTATGCGATGTCTATCTTAAAAAGCAACAACGGAAACCCTGAGTCCTGCAACCGTTATACCTTTGCTTATGAAAATGCAGCAGCAGGGGAAGGACACTTTATCCATACATATAAATGTGACGGAAATCCTCTTCCAAGTTTTGAGGGAGAGCCTACATTGGTTGATATTCCGGATGACATCGACGCTTTTACCGATACGTTATGGACCAGTCTGAATGAGGACAATAAAGTTTCCCTGTTTGTACGGTTTATTGATATTGCTACGGGAGACTACGAGACAAGAATTGTGAATAAGAATAAATAATAAGTTTGGTGCATTTTGGGACGTGTTCTTTCTAGAAAGAACACGTCCCAAAATCGATCCGGCCTGTCCCCTTTTATGGGAATAGCGTGTGTAAAAAATAAAGGATAGAATAA
Organism: Lactonifactor longoviformis DSM 17459; assembly: GCF_900129135.1. GTDB lineage: Bacteria > Bacillota > Clostridia > Lachnospirales > Lachnospiraceae > Lactonifactor > Lactonifactor longoviformis. The sequence continues at coordinate 70,692 of NZ_FQVI01000009.1, read as the reverse complement.
TACAGTAAGTGTTGACTAAAGTCTGATAAGTTTCAGTTTATGAAGAACGTTTCAAAATATATTGACATATTAAAGGTATTATGATATTATCGGCCTATAAAGAAACTTGGATGGTGATGATATGGCAGGGAAAAAGTCAGGTATGCTTCAGGCAAAAACGAAATGTGACATTGTAGTAGAGGAAATATTATCAATGATCAGCAGAGGTGAATACTCGGAGAATGAGAAGCTGCCGCCGGAACATTATTTTGTGGACTACTTCGGCGTAAGCCGTGTGACGATCCGGGAAAGCTTCAAAAAGCTTAACATGCTTGGGGTTGTAACAATAAAGCAGGGAGAGGGGACCTTTGTCAACAGAATTGACTTCGGCACAATGATGAAACCACTTTTTTCTGCTATAGTTTTGGATAATCTGGGGATTAGCCAAATCTATGATGCAAGGCTGTTTGTGGAATCCGGGAATGCCAGACTTGCTGCCAGAAATCGGACGGAAGAAGAACTAGAGAATTTAGATGATCTGTTGCGGAAAATGAGGGAGGTGGTGAATCATAAAGATACCAACCGTTTTAACCAATTAGATATTTTATTTCATGAGATGATTGGAGAAATGTCCAGAAATCACATTATGTCTGCTACCTACAAGACAATTAAGGATATCCTGAAAAATTATATTACACAGAGTAATCTTTCTTTCTCTACAGTGGAAAGTTCTTTGTTACAGCACATAGAGATTGTGGAAGCCATTAGAGAACATAACGAGGAGAAAGCCAGGATTGTTATGGAGAACCATGTAGAGCAGAGAAAACTGGCCTTAATTAAGCAGTTTAACGAGGAAGGTGCACCGGATTATATTAAAGTAGAAAGTTAGAGTGGGGTAAAATTATGGGACGTGTGCAAAAATTACCTTATGGGAAAAGCTTTATTGAGCTGGATATGGACAAATTGGGCAATGTCCAGCTCATAGAACCAAATTGTGTTGTAAATGAACAGGATGAGGAGGCTATTGTAAGAGAAGCTTTGGAGCATCCAATGGGCTCTTTAAGTTTAAAAGAACTAACAAAGGGTGCAAAAAAAATTCTGATTATAACAAATGATAATACTCGTCCAATGCCAAGTAAAGTTACGATTCCTGCCATTATTAAGAGTTTTTATTGCGATGAAAGGTATTATGATATTACTATTCTCATTGCCAATGGCCTCCACAGGGAGATGAGAGAAGAAGAAATGCGGGAACAATTCGGGGAGGAGATCTGCAGCAAATACAGAATTATGAATCATAATGCTTCGGATCGTACACAATTAGTTAATTTGGGCAGATTGTCGTCGGGCAACATACTTTGGCTGAATAGGCTTCTTACGGAGCATGACTTAATTATCTCAGAGGGCTTTATAGAACCTCATTTTTTTGCCGGTTACAGCGGAGGACGAAAAAGTATACTGCCGGGGGTTGCAGGAGAAGAGACAATATTACATAATCACAGGCCTGAAAATATAGCAAGCCCATATGCAGCAGGAGCTACCTTAGACCGCAACCCCATACATCAGGAATGCCAGGAAGCGGCAAAAGTGGCAAATCTTGCATTTATTTTAAATGTGGCGCTGGATTGCAATAAAAAGATTGTGGGGGCTTTTGCAGGAGATCCGGTTAAAGCCCATGCATACGGGTGTGAATATGTTAAGAGAATGATGTCAGTTCCGGCGAAACGAACGGATATTGTCATCACTACTAATAACGGCTATCCATTAGACCGAAATTTGTACCAGGTTGTAAAAGGGATAGATACAGCTTCAAAGATTGTAAAGGAAGGAGGGGTAATAATAGTTGTTGCAGAGTGTATGGAAAAAGTAGGGCATAAAAAGTTTGAGGAGTTGATCCTTTCCTGCCGCAGTGTTGAAGAGCTGTACTTCAAAATGTCATCTCCGCCCTCAACGGCAGACAAATGGCAGGTACAGATTCTTGCCAGAGCATTAAAGAAGTATAAAGTAATTCTGGTTAGTGACGGTATTGATCAAGCACTTTCAGAAAGGCTTTTTCTAATCCATGCAGTCAGCATAGAGGAGGCTGTGAAGAAAGCTTTTGCGCTTAAGGGAACTGGAGCAAGTGTGACTGTGATGCCGGAAGGCCCGGTCACAATCCCAGTAGTAAATGATGAAGTACGGTGTCTGGGTTGAGAAGATGAAAAGGAGAGGGATTATATGAAAAACAATGAGAAGTTTTTTAGAATTACTGCGGTAATTTGTATGACAGCGTTAACCTGCGGGCTTTTGACGGGATGCTTTGGAAACTCTAAATCAGATGCAGATACAGCGAAAAAAGAAGACACAGCTCAGGCGTCAGACAAGGCGTCATCCGGAGAGAATACAGTAGAACTTTCTATTGCTCATATTGGGGCTTTAGAATCTCCCTCGAATCTTGCAGTGGAGCACTTTATAGAACTTGTAGAGGAAAGATCCGGGGGTTCCATAAAGATCACGAATTATCCTGCCAGTCAATTGGGCGCGGACAGAGATATTCTGGAGGGTATCGTGGGAGGCACTATTGATATGGGGATTCCTGCCGCTGGAATTTCGGCACTCTATCTTCCCGAATATTATATTTTCGATGCAATGTATATGTTTGAGAGCGAAGAACATTTAAAAAAAGTGGCGGAAGGGGAACTAGGGCAGGAAATCGCGGATAAGTTCCTGGATAAGACAGGAGTGCGTGTCCTTACTCAGAATTGGGAACGGGGTACAAGACAGAGCATTTTCTCTAAGGACGTGGAAGATCTGCCGGATTTTGCAGGAGTAAAAATCCGATTGCCGGAAATAGATTCCTATTTGAAAGGGTATGAACTGCTTGGTGCAAAGCCTACAATCATTGCCTTTAACGAGACCTATTCCTCACTGCAGCAAGGTGTTGTTGACGGTATGGAGTGCCCCTTGGATTGGATTTATGATAATAAATTTTATGAAGTGTGTAAGAATCTGGTTATGACAAATCATGTGTATTCCGTAATGACTGTACTGATTAACGATAATAAATTCAATACTCTGTCCGATGAACAGAAAAAAATATTGGAAGAAGCATCCGTAGAGGCAGGAAACTATCAGAATGATCTGCTGCATGAAAAAGAAGAGGAATATTTGAAGATGATGAAAGAGGAAGGGGTTAAAGTATATGAGCCTGACTTAAAGCCATTCCGTGATGCAGTGGAACCAATGCTTCCTGACATGGTGAATGAATGGGGAGACGGCCTATATGACAAGGTAATGTCGTACAAGTAAATACTGCAGGAACCTTCGAAAGGAGCTGACTTATGAAAAAAATCATTCAGAAAATGTCACAGGGACTTGAATGGATAGGCGGTTTAATGATTTTGCTGATGACGGTTGTTGTCCTGCTTCAGGTGATTATGAGATATATATTTAACTCCCCGCTGACATGGACGGAGGAATTCGCAAGATATCTGTTTGTATACATAACATTTCTGGGCGCTGCACTATTAATCTATGAACGGGGACACTTATACGTTGAGATTATTTTCAACAATCTGCCAATAAGAATAAGAAAAATCCTACAGCTTATTCTCGATGTGATAATACTGGGATTTTCTGTTTTTCTTGCGATTTCAGCGAAGGCCTCTATGGATGTGGCAGAAGGATCCTTTTCTACTGCTATGCACATACCCATGAACTACATAGGTTTTAGCGTATTGCTCGGAGCATTGCTAATTATTCTCTTTTCCCTGTGGAATATTGTTCAGGATGTTAAGTGTGCATTCAGCAGAGGAGGGGAGGATTGAGTATGGCACTTCTTATTATTTTATTTTTTGGCCTGATGCTGCTTGGGGCACCTATAGCCATAGCCATGGTATTATCCTCAGCTGTAGTGTTTGGACTGCAGACGGAAATGCCTATTCAAATAGTGGCCCAGCGTATGCAGTATGGCGTAGATTCTTTTTCACAGCTGGCCATTCCTTTTTTTATACTGGCTGGGCAATTTATGAACCATGGGGGCATCAGCAACCGGATCATAAAATTTGCATCTACCTTAGTAGGTCATATTAAGGGGGGACTTGCCCAGGTCATGATACTGGCAAGTATGCTGTTCGCGGGGATTTCAGGTTCTGCCTATGCAGATGCCTCTATGCTTGGAACCGTTCTTTTGCCGCGAATGAAGGAAAAAAAATATCCTGTAGCCACCAGCACAGTGATACTGGCAGCAGGAGCTACCATCGGACCTATTATTCCGCCCAGCATACAGATGGTTATCTATGGGGTTACAGCCAGCGTATCCGTGGGCCAGCTTCTGATTGCCGGCTTTTTCCCGGGCATTGTCATGGGAGTCATGCTGATGCTGATAACTGGGATTATTGCTAAAAAAGAGAAGTGGCCGAAAGATCCAAAGGCCTCCTGGAAAGAAAGGGGCAAAGCGTTTTTAGATGCTCTCTGGGCCCTGTTAATGCCGATTCTGATTGTAGGCGGTATGCTGACTGGTATATTTACCCCTACAGAAGCAGCAGTAATCGCCTCATTATATGCATTTTTGGTAGGTAAATTTGTCTACAAAGAGCTGAAATTAAAAGATGTTCTCCCAATCTGCCGACAGGTGTTCAGACAAACCGCTCAGGTTACAATTATAATTGCTGCAGCTGGGGTGCTAGGTTGGCTGATGACAAAAGAACGGATACCAACTATCCTCAGTGAGGCACTGCTCTCTGTCACTGACAATAAGGTTATTATTCTGCTGCTGGTGAACCTAATACTATTAGTGCTGGGATGTTTTATGGAAACAACTGCAATAGTGCTCTTAATGACACCAGTTTTGCTGCCGCTAATGACGACTTTGGGAATCAGCCCGGTACATTTCGGTGTGTTTATGATATTAAATCTCTGTATTGGCCTGATTACGCCCCCTGTTGGAATGTGCATGTATATCGGATGCGGAATCAGCGGCTGTTCTATCGGGGAATTCAGCAAAAAATTGTGGCCGTTTTTTGCGGCGCTGGTAATTGCACTTTTAATTACAGTATTTTGTGAACCGGTATCAATGTTTTTACCGAAGCTACTGTTTTGATGGGAGGAATGCATATGCAAAATGCGGAACGTATTGTGACTGCTCTTAAAGGGGGCAAACCGGATAAAGTACCATTTATCTTAAACACTGTTATGATAAATGTTCAGGAACAAATCGTCGGACACAAAATTGAGGATCCTACCTACAATGGCCTAAATAATGCAGGATGGCTCGGGGGACTGGAAGAAACTGCAGAGGTAGTGCCGGCATTGACAGTAATACCTGAGGCGGCGGAAAAGATTGGACTGGATGCCGTTCAGATACAGGTTTTGCCCCCTATGTTTGTGAATTGGGTGGTGAAAAACGGTGATGCCTGTGTCAGTCAGGGACTGATAGACGGGGCGAGTGCTCTAAGACAGATCCGAATGCCAGATCCGGACGATGAAAGGCTTCTGAAATCTATTGATGAGATGATAAAGCGTTATAAAGGTGACCTCGCCATGGGCGCCAGAATCCGCCTGGGAGTTTCTCCCGCCCTCCTGAGCATGGGAATGGAGAATATTGCCGCATTCTATGCAGATGAAGACGAGACGCTGCCCAGAACCATCGAAATGTTTACAGACTGGAGCCGCAGAATGAACAAAAACCTCAGTGAATTGGACTTTGATTTCTTCTGGGCCTTCGACGATGTGGCATTTACCTCAAGTCTTCTGATATCCCCGGATATGTTCAGGGAGTTTTTCAAGGATAATATGAAAAAGGCTGCATCCACCATAAGCAAACCGTGGATTTATCACAGCGATGGAAATTATCAGCTGCTGCTGGATGATATTGTGGATATCGGAGCTTACGGAATACATCCCATAGAAAAGGGCTCTATGGATACCAGATGGCTGAAGGAGACATATGGGGAAAAGCTCTGTATGGTAGGGAATGTGGATATTAATTACATTCTGAAAGATGCTCCTTTAGAAGAGGTAGATCGGGAAGTTAAAAACTGTATGGATTTGCTGGGACCTGGGGGAGGATATATTATATCAGACTCTAACAGCATACCGGCGTGGTGTTCGCTTGAAAACGTGATTGAAATGGGGAGGGCCGTGGAGAGATATAGATATATTTATTAGATGGGGCAGTTGTTACTAATTGGGATTTAAGGATATAGAAGGATATAGCTACGTGGACTTCGGCTCAAGATGCTTCAGGACGGCAGGTGTTGTGCGGCAGGGGGACGGTGAGCGGAATCCCGCGGCAGCGAACTGGCTGGCTCGGACAGGAGGGAGGCTTAAGTTCCGGGGACACCTCCGTCGCGAAGAGAGTCTAAGACAAAACCGGAATCCCCGCCGGAGCACCGTTCGTATGTGCAAAGAATGCTTGATGTGCATTCTCTGCCCATGCTCACTTTTTTTCGGCCCTGACTGCCGAAAAAATCTCCTGCGGGAATCCCGTTTTTGCCTAAGACTCTCTAGTCACTCCTGCGGAATCGTCCGCGGAACTTAAGCCTCCCTCCCAACCCAGCCCGCTGCCGCGGGATTTCTCTCACCTGAGTATAGGAAAGTTCCAGGGTGTAGACTTATCAGAAGGGGAATGATATATTTCACATAGAATATTGATATAATATTGCCAGACAGAGTGGAATTAATAATTGCAGCTGGTTTGGTTGTTTATCCAAACATCAAATTACCAATATTGATGAACAAGGTGAAAAATGTACAACTCTCGACCTTCCCCGCCCGTTTTCCATATGCCTGAAGTGAGGGTAAAGCAGGTCAAGGGAGGGGGTCTTGGAGCCGGGGAACGGAAGGGGCAATACGTGGAGCTGCGCAGACTACGGAGTGCGTCCGAAGATCCACTGCCAGCGGTCACTTAGGAGCGAAGGCTCTCCTGAGCTTCTTAGTGAACGGCTAAGCAGTTAGCTGAGGAGAAACGCAGTAGCAAGCAGATCCCGTATTGCCCCTTCCGTTCCCCGGCTCCAAGACCCCCTCCCTTGACCGTCCGTCAGCGACGCTCTGCTTGCCGACTCTATACCTCCGAACTTTAGGCATATAAACCATCATTTATGCCTTTCTTTCTCCCTCAAATAATTCATGATCCGATAAGAGATAAACACATTCGATATCTCCGCAATATTGGAAAAATCAATGGGCACCAGTTCTTGTATCTTATCCATCCGGTACCGCACGGTATTCCTGTGTATAAACAAATCTGCAGCTGTTTTCTGTATATTTCCGTCATTAATAATATATTGGTAAAGTGTATCAAATAAGTTATTATTGTGGGCATTATCATACTCCCTCAGTGTGAGAAGATAAGGGTGGCACAGACTGTCACTGTCCAGGGGATAATCTGCCATTTCCAGGAATTCGTAGTACTGTACCCTGGAATAGTAAATGATATATTCGCCCGGACATGCGCAGCGGCCCAGAGTGATGGCTTTGAGAGACTGCTGGTAGTATTTATAGAAATCCTCTATCCGCCGAAAGCACCGGCTGATGCCCACATAAATGTGGTTTGTGCATAGAAATTCCTGAATTTTGCTGAGCTGTTCCTCTAATTTATCTCCGTCGCAGACGGCAATAAAATGTTCACGGTAATAGACTGCGGGAAAACGGTGAAACAGGTAACTGCAGTTATCCCGGATATCATCCAGAGAACAGTCACTGCTGTTAAAATTTCCCGGATTCATGGACAGGACGTACATCCGGGAGGGAAAGGTAAGCTTCCCCAGTTCCAAATAGGAAAGAATCTCTTCTCCGGACAGATGCTTTCTTTCAATCAAGTCCAGGAGCAGGTTTTCGTAGTATACAGACTGGGGGCGCTGATGGGTGGGCTTCTGATGCTCCGTCAGCTTCATGCTGTATAGGGCGGCAACCTTTTCCAGAATGGTATAATCCTCTGTGCGGATGTCTCTTTTACATCCCATCATAATAACATTTCCGATGGGAATATCTTTGTTTTTCAATTTAGACACAAGCTTTTTGTTCTGGCTTTCCTCGCACCATACCTCATAGGTGTTTTCTTTGCGCTTTCCTTCTTTTACACAGGGAAGCGTATTTACTTTTACGATGAATTCATAGGGACAGAATCCGTTTTTAATATGATCCAGCCAGAAAGGATCTGCAATCTCCAGGATATTGGAGTGCCCGATAATCTGGTAGCTGACATTAATGACTATAATAGGATTTAGCAGCAAATCCGCGGTCAGCTGGATTAAGGCCTGGAGGCTTTCGCCATTTACGTAGGCTTCAAACAGTCTGGCATAGATATGGTCCCGGGAGGGAATCTGTGAGAGTTCCATAGGCAGTCTCCTCATAATAATTATGCACAGTGCACCATTGGAATAGGCATTTTTGGCACTGGTTAACATAGGAATTTGTTCCTCTATTGACTATAATTCAACTATAACACAGAGAAATTGATAAGGCAATGAGGGGAAAGAGAGAATATCGTCAGAAAGGATGGGAGCGGCAATGAAGTATCAGAGATTATTTGAGAGGGGACAGATTGGATGCCTGGAGACAAAGAACAGGATTGTGATGCCGGCAATGGGCACCAATCTTCCTGGATGCAATGGTGAGGTTAATGAGGAGATTATCCGTTACTATGAAGAACGGGCGGAGGGCGGCTGCGGTCTGATCATCACAGAGATTACCAGAGTGGATGATGAAACTGGGATCGGCACTCCCTGTCAGCTGTGTGCAAACCATATCCGCTATATTCCCGGGCTGGAGCGTTTGGCAAGGCGGATTCACAGATATGACACCAGGATTTTTCTTCAGCTGCATCACCCCGGAAGAGAAAACCGCTCCAAATTTATAGACGGAAGGCAGATTGCAGGTCCAAGCCCGATCATGAGCAGCGCCATCGGAGAGATGCCAAGAGAGATGACCACAGAAGAAGTGGAAGGAATGGTAAAAAAATTCATCATAGGGGCAAATATCGCTAAGGCAGCCGGCATGGACGGGGTGGAGATTCATGCGGCTCATGGATATCTGGTAGGATCCTTTTTAAGCCCTCAAAGCAATATTCGTACAGATAAATATGGAGGAAGCTTTGAAAACCGGTTCCGCTTTCTGGCAGAGATCGTGGGGGGGATTAAAGCCTCCTGCGGAAAAAAGTTTCCGGTGTCTGTAAGAATCGACGGAGATGAATTCGTGCCGGGGGGATTTGGACTTGAAGATGCGGTAAAGACAGCGGCAGCTCTGGAACAGCTGGGGGTTGATGTCATTAATGTGAGTGCAGGGACTTATGAAACAGTGAATACCATTATTGAGCCTACTTCTTATCCTCAGGGATGGAAAAAGCATCTGGCGGCAGCGGTGAAAAAGGCCGTACATATACCTGTGATTGCCTGTGACGTGATCAGAAAACCTGATTTTGCAGAACAGCTTCTGGAGGAAGGTATTCAGGATTTTGTGGCATTGGGAAGAGCACAGCTGGCGGATCCTCAGTGGGGAAATAAAGCCAGGGCGGGTAAGGAGGAAGAGATTCGCCCTTGTATTTCCTGCCTGTACTGTATTGAGGATGTGTTGAACGGAAAAATCATAAAGTGCGCTGTAAATGCCAGGTGTGGTCGTGAGACTGAGCTGACCGGGCTGTCAAAGGACGGAGCAGGCAGACGTGTCGTTATACTGGGAGGAGGACCGGCTGGTATGGAAGCAGCCAGAGTTCTGGCTATACGGGGATTTATACCCGTGCTCTTTGAAAAACAGCCGGTATTGGGAGGAAGCGCAAGGCTTGCGGCGGTTCCCCCGTTAAAGGAAAAAATCACCTGGTACTTGGAATATCTGGAGCATGAGATCAGAACCCTGGGTGCAGAGATTCACCTGGAGCGGGAGCCGGATCTGGAGGAGATTAAGGCCATGGAGCCTTATGCCGTATTTTCCGCAGTTGGGGGGACGAATATTATACCTCCGCTTCCGGGAATTCAGGGAGAGAATGTATGTACAGTAACGGATATTCTGAGAAAGAGGGTAACAGTAAAAGAAAAAAATGTGGTCATGGTGGGAAGCGGTATGACAGGGCTGGAAACAGCAGAGTTCCTGGCAGAGCAGAAAAATAAAGTGACAGTCATAGAGATGCTTCCTAATATCGGGCCCGGTATGTACACACCTAACCTTATTGATATTGTTACCAGACTGAAAAAATACGGGGTGACACTGATCCCTTCCTGCAAACTCTGCGAAGTGACCAAGGCAGGTGTAAAGGCAGAGAATATGAAGGATCATACCGCTGTAGAAATCCCGGCGGATCAGATCGTACTTTCTCTGGGAGTAAAAAATGATCCTACGTTCAGCAGAGTACTCAGAGAGAACTTTGAGCGGGTATGTATCCTGGGAGATGCGTCAAAGGTTGGGCGGATCGCCCAGGCCGTGCAGGCGGGCTATGAGGCAGCCAGTGATTTGAGATAATCAGGTGATTAAAGGAGGTAATTGTATGGGTAGCTTTATTAAAACAATGGAACAGTTACAGCAGACAGCCGGAGGGAAAACCATATTTTTTGATGCCCGGATGCTGACCGTATATTGGGAGACAAAACCGGAGATTATTGAAAAGATTCTGCCGAAATGTCTGAAACCAGGGCCGGTGCCTCTGGTAAACGCTTTTATTGCAGACTATCCCAGAACTAGTTTCTGCCCTCCCTATAAGGAGGCGGGTATTTTTGTACTGGCGGAAAAAGACGGGGTGCTGGGAAACTACTGTCTGGATATGCCTATAACCGACGGCATGGCCATGGCTATGGGACGGGAGATCTGCGGACTGCCAAAAAAACCTGCGGATATCCGGATGAACTGTGACGGAAAAAAGCTGACCGGCAGCATTGCCAGAAACGGCATTGAGTTCTTTCGCATTGATGCAGAGATTGCCGGAAAAATGAATGCGGAGGAAGGAAGAGACGTGGTGGACGCCCAGATTGGTGACGGTGTTCCTATGTATAACATTAAGTATTCCAAGGCGGTGGACGGCAGCGGTTTTGACCTTCCTCCAACCCTTGTACGGCAGAGACTGGTCTATAATAATAAGGAAAAAGACATGGCAGTATGTCAGATGGCGCTTACAGACTCCCCGCACGACCCGTGGGCTGAGCTTGAGGTGGTTAAGATGCTCGGAGGAATCTATACGGTGGGAGACAATGTGCTGGAATCCGGTGAAAATCTGGGACAGATAAATCCTATGGAATTCCTGCCGTATTCCTACATCCGCTGGGACTGGTGGCTGAAATAAAAAGAGGAGGTTTTATGATATGAGATTAGAGGGAAAGGTAGCAGTAATCACAGGATCAACCAAGGGAATCGGAAGAGCAGCAGCCAGGCTGTTTGCGGAAGAAGGCGCAAAGGTAGTCGTAGTGGGAACCAGCGAAGAGGCCGGGAACTCCTGTGTGGAAGAGATTAAGGCGGCAGGCCGTGAAGCCTTTTATCAGAAAACAAATGTGGCCTCCGAGGAGGAACTTGACGGACTGGTGAAGGCATGCCTGGAGACTTATGGCCGGATTGACATTCTGGTGAATAATGCCGGTGTGGGCGGAAGTCTGGCGAACATGGATGATATTACTTATGAAGAGTGGAATAAGGTTCTGGCGGTTAATCTTACAGCGCCCTTCTCCCTGTGCAAAAGGGTAATTCCTATTATGGAAAAGCAGGGAGGGGGAAATATTGTGAATGTTGCTTCCATGGCATCCACTGCAGCGGGAAGGGGAGGCCTTGCTTATACCACAGCAAAGCACGGGCTTCTTGGACTGACCAGACAGATGGCAATGGATCATGGCCCCAGAGGGGTCCGCATTAACGCAGTGCTTCCAGGGCCCATTGATACGCAGATGATCGCCCGGATTCTTCAGATGCCTCAGCATCCGGTATCCATGAAAATTAAAATGGATCCTGCAGGTCGTCCGGGACAGCCGGAGGAAGTGGCAAAAGCAATTCTCTTTCTGGCCAGTGACGAATCTTCCTTTATCTATGGCACGGGGCTTGCAGTGGATGGGGGATATACCATTTTTTAATCAGCAGGGAAAGGAAATATAACAGCGCGGGCGTCGGGAAATTTCCCGATGCCCGCGCTGTTATGTTACTTTCTTTTGAGATTCCGAAGCCAGAGAAGCGGCTTATTCTTCTATAAATTCTATGGAAGCATCCTTCTTTAATGCCAGCTGCTGTTCCGCCTCGATGCATTTCGTGATTCCGGCCAGAATAGGACATCCTGCGTGCACCGGGAAATTGGTTTTTGCATACTCAAAGAAGGGACCCTCCCCCGGTTTCACAAGGCAGACCTCATAGGCGTCAAAAGTATCACCCAGCACCTCCATCATTTTCTTGACACTTGGGCAGCCGCTTTTTACCTTTACGGTTACCTCAGTTTCTTCTTCGTCAGAACGCTCGGCGATTACAGTGGTTACAAAATTACAGATTCCAGGTTTAATTCTTACTTTCGTCATAGCTTATCCTCCCAATTCTACATCATACTGAGGAGCCCTCCCTGTCTTCCTTTTTAAGGCGGGGTACGGCGTTCACCGTACTTTTTCTCCCTTATGCACATCATACACCTAAAAACGGTCAGAAGCAATCAGAGTCTTGGCTGGATGATATTCTCTGCAATATACACTTTTTAAAGCGTGTTACCGGGCTTGAAATGAACAGTAATTCTTAAATTATTATGATAAGAAAATAAAAAGTGTAGATATAAGAAGTAAAATCAAATATAATAGGGATTGACAAAATAACAAACACTAATATATAGTATTTTATCAAGATTCAGAGGAGAACGTTATGATAAAATTAGTCGCCACCGATATTGACGGAACACTTCTGGACGAGGGGACAGACAGATTGAATCCGGAATTATTTGATTTAGTCAGAAAATTAAAAGAAAAAGGAATTATATTTGCGGCAGCCAGCGGGCGGCAGTATGCCAGTATTCGAAGACTCTTTGATCCTGTTGCTCATGATATGATTTTTATTGCGGAGAACGGAGCCTATGTTGTGTGCCGGGATGTGGATATGCTGGAAGTGAAGATGGACAGAAATAAAGTGGCAGAACTGGTGCAGGAGATCCGCAGGATGAAGGGGTGCGAGGTTGCTGTTGCAGCAAAAGACGCCATGTATATCGAACGGGCAGATACAGGCCTTTATGATCTGCTGGTAAATGGGTATCACAATCAGGTAAAGGTGGTTGAGGATGTTTTAAAAGAGGATATCCCCATTATTAAGGTATCTATTTACTGCAAAGACGGCGTGGACGGAATAAGTCAGGGCGTGAAATCGCGGTGGGAAGGCACCTTCCGCACCATGCTGGCCGGCCGGATCTGGATTGACTTCGCAGACTACAGTGCTGACAAAGGGAAAGCGATCCAGAGTATTCAGAAATCACTTCTGATCGACCGCTCGGAAACCATGGCATTTGGTGACAATGGAAACGATCTGGGTATGCTGGCAAATGCGGAGGAAAGCTATGCCATCGGAAATGCCAGGGAAGAAGTAAAAGAGGCAGCAAAACACATTGCGGACACTAGCAGAAATGATGGGGTAGTAAAAGTATTAAGAAGCCTGGTGGAGACAGATGGAAATTAAAGGGAACGGGGAATTCGTATATGAGGTCACTGGAGACGGCGTAAAAGTTTTACGCTGTTTTTCCTTTGGGCAATATGCGGGAATTCCCGGGGAGATAGAGGGAAAACCTGTTGTGGAACTTGCTCCTTATGCATTTTCTGAGCATTTGGATGGAACAATAAAAGAAAAGATAGATGCCGCAGGGCCTGCGGACCCTCTGAGCGCCCGGCAGGCACTCTGCGGAGAGCGGCTGAGGGAAATCTCTCTGCCTGAAACCCTGGAGAGAATCGGACGTTATACTTTTTACAACTGCAGCAGTCTGGAAAGGATTCAGTTTTACAGCAGGACGAGGGACATAGGAGCTGGTGCCTTTACCGGGTGCCATCGGGTGAGGACCCTGGACTTTACTGTGTGCGGCCAGGATGCGGCAGGGCTGAAGGAACTGCTGACTGAGCTGACGGAAGTCCTGTGTGTCTGCTATCACGGGGAGGAGGATGCCTGTCTGTGGTTTCCGGAATATTACGAGGAGGGGGTTGAGAATACGCCAGCCCGAATACTGGAAACGCATGTGCACGGCACGGGACTTCACTACCGCAATTGTTTTTTTGAAAAAGAGTTTCAGTTTGAAGAATATGATTCCCTGTTTTATCTGGCAAAAGCCCAGGAGAATCCCCGGCTGGCGGCCCGAATGGCTATGGGAAGGCTTCTGTATCCCTTAAGGCTGACGCCGGAGGCAGGAGAAAGGTATATAGAATATCTAAGAGAGAATGCCGAAGGCGTAGGATGCTTTCTCATAGAGAAAAAAGAGCTGAATCAGCTGGAATTTCTGGTTAGGAATTGTCTTCCCGAGGGTCAAAACGGCAGAGAGGTGCTGCGTGTTTTGACAGAGAAGGCAGGAGCCGAGGGGGATGCTCAGGCCGGCAGTTTTCTTTTAGATTTCAGCCATACCATGTATCCCTCCGTGAGAAAGCGTTTTGTGTTATAGTAGAAGAATAAAGGAGAGTCTATGAATGCGCTGCAGGAACAGGAAAAACGACAACTAAAGGAACAGGAACTTGGAAAAGAGATTCTCAGAAATGCCAGAAATGAGCTGTATCTGGGGATGCGGTTTCTGGATGTGGCTCTGTCCTCCCTTGCCTTCACCCCTGAGGAGGCTGTGGATGGGGTGGGCTGTGACGGAAGATGCCTGTATTTTCATCCCGGAATTCTTTTGGAAAGATATAAAGAGGGAAGAGTCTGGGTGAACCGGGCTTATCTTCATATGATTCTTCACTGTCTGTTTAGGCACATCTGGGGAAGGAGGGAGCGGGAGGACCGAAGATGGCATTTAGCCTGTGACATAGCTGCAGAATATGCCATTGACGGGTTTCTGCAGAAAAGTATACGGCGCAGACAGGATATGCTGAGAAAGAAGGTATACCAGATCTGCCAGAGCCGGCTGAAGGTAGTGACCGCTCAGGGAATCTACAGAATGCTGGAGGAAATGTTTCCCGGGGAGGATGGAATGATCCGCCTTTCCCACTGGGAAGCTGAATTCTACGCAGATGACCACAGCAAATGGAAGCAGAACCAAAAGGACCCCAGACAGCAGCAGATGCAGCAGCGGTGGGATGACATCAGAGACAGGATGCAGACAGAGATGGAAACGTTCTCCAAGGAGGCATCGGAGGAATCTAAAAGTCTGGCAGAGCAGGTACAGGCTGAAAACCGTCAGAGATACGATTATAAAGATTTTCTCAGAAAATTCTCTGTGATGCGGGAGGAAATCAGGGTGGATATGGATACCTTTGATTACATTTTCTACCACTACGGGATTTCCCTTTACGGGAATATGCCTCTGATAGAGCCGCAGGAGACAAAGGAGATTAAAAAAATACAGGATTTTGTGATTGTAATCGACACCTCTATGTCCTGTAAGGGAGAACTGGTGAAGAAATTTTTGGAGGAGACTTACTCTGTGCTCAGCGGGACAGAGAGCTTCTTTCAGAAGGCAAAGATTCATATTATTCAGTGTGATGACCGGATTCAGCAGGATAAGGTGATCACAAACCGGGAAGAACTGGAGGAATATATGAGCCATTTCCAGATAATCGGGCAGGGAGGAACGGATTTTAGACCGGCATTTGCCTATGTGAATACACTGGTGGAACAAGGAGCGTTTGAAAAGCTGAAAGGTCTGATCTATTTTACGGACGGTTATGGTACCTATCCTGCGGCCATGCCCCTGTATGAAACTGCCTTTGTCTTTCTGAAGGAGGACTATCAGGATGTGGATGTGCCTCCCTGGGCCATCAAACTGATACTGGAACCGGAGGATTTGGTGGACGCAGGGTTAGAAGGGGACTGAGAAATAAAAGGAGACATACATGAATATCAAAAGGGCAAAAGAAGAAATTAAGAATTCTATAGAGGCTTATCTGCTGAAAGATGAGGAAGGGGAATATGTTATCCCGGAAATCCGGCAGAGACCTGTGCTTCTCCTGGGAGCCCCGGGCATCGGAAAGACGCAGATTATGGAGCAGATTGCGAAAGAGTGCAGGATTGGACTGGTTTCTTACACCATTACCCATCATACCAGGCAAAGTGCCATCGGCCTTCCTTTTATCTCCGAAAAGGAGTTTGACGGCAGGCTGTATTCTGTGACAGAGTATACCATGAGTGAGATTGTGGCATCTGTCTACGAGAAGATAGAGGAGACAGGGCAAAGAGAGGGGATTCTTTTCATCGATGAAATTAACTGCGTGTCGGAAACACTGGCTCCTGCCATGCTCCAGTTCCTCCAGTGCAAAACCTTTGGAAATCACGCCATTCCCAGAGGCTGGCTGATAGTAGCAGCGGGGAATCCACCGGAGTATAACAAATCCGTAAGGGAGTTTGATGTGGTAACTATGGACCGGGTAAAAAAAATTCAGGTAGAGCCGGAGTACCAGGCCTGGAAGGAGTACGCTTACAGAGAAAATATTCATGGGGCCGTGATTTCCTATCTGAATACAAAACCCGGGAATTTTTATCAGATGGAGACAACTGTGGACGGAAAGATTTTTGCCACGCCCAGAGGCTGGGAGGATTTATCCAGGCTGATAACAGTTTATGAGACACTGAAGAAAAAAGTGGATCGGGAAGTTGTCATTCAATACATTCAGCATCCAAGGATAGCCAAAGACTTTGCTAATTATCTGGAACTATACTATATGTATCAGGCGGATTACCAGGTGGAACAGGTGCTGCAGGGGAAGATTGACGGTCTGCTCCTGAAGAAACTGTCCCATGCATCTTTTGATGAGCGTCTCAGCGTGATCGGCCTGTTGCTGGAGCGCCTTAGCACTTCTTTCCGGAAAGAACAGGAGATGGAGGCTTACGTAGAGCGGCTTTATCAGCAGCTGAAGAGAATAAAAAAGCATCTGGAGGAAAGTATTGTTCTGGAAGAAGCCGCAGCGGCTCCCGGGAAGGCTCTTACACAGGAGATCTCCCTGATAGAACAGGAATTGGAAAACAAGAAGAAGGCAGAGATTCTGGGGAGGGAAGAGAAGGCGACATTGGTTCGGACAATCAATACACTGGAAGCTTACCGGTCAGTTCTTTGCACTGAGAAGGCAGAGGATGCGGAGACAGCAATTGAGCGGCTTCAGGAATTGTTTCTTGAGGAAACGGAAAAGCTGGAAGCCTGCCAGAAGAAATCAGAGGACAGACTGGAGAATGTATTTGACTTTATGGAGGCGGCATTCGGAGAAAGCCAGGAGATGGTGATCTTTATGACAGAGCTCAATGCCAATGTTTACAGTGTGAAATTTCTTCAGGAATATGAGTGTGAGAGATATTACAGGTATAATAAGCAGTTATTGTTTGAGGAAGCCAACAGAGATCTTCTTGAAAGGATTAACAGTTTATGAATAGAAAAGGAGAGACAAGACAGGTAAAACTGATAGCCATGGATATTGACGGAACGCTCCTGAATTCTCATAAGCAGCTGATGCCAAAAACAAAAGAGATCCTGGAAAAGGCCTCAGCTCAGGGTATTCATGTAGTAGCAGCCACCGGAAGAGCATTTACTGCACTTCCGTCGGCAGTGAGTAAATGGGGGATTATGGAGTATGTGATTACCTCTAACGGCAGCAGTCTGTTTTCCCTGAAGGATCAGATGCGCATCTACGGGCGTGATATGGAGCGCCGCACCGTGGAGGAATTGGCTGGGCTTTTATTCTCCTGTCCGTGTCCGGTTGAGGTATTTATTGAAGGGCAGGCATATGCGCCCCAGTCTTACGTGGAAAACCCCGGAGCATACCGGGTATCCCCGGAAAGCGCAGCCTATGTCCAGAAAACCAGAAAGCCGGTCAAAGATATAAAAGGATTTATAAGAGAGAACCTTGACAGGATAGAGGGAATGGACTTGGTAGTTTCGGATCCGGAGCTGAAAAGGGAGCTGCGGAGCAGGGCAGAACAGATTCCGAACCTTTACGTAACTTCCTCCCTGGACCGGTATCTGGAATTCGGACCGGCTGGTGCCGGAAAGGGCAGAACTCTGGAGGAGCTTCTTGGCAGGCTGGGTCTGAAAAAAGAGCATATGATTGCGTTTGGAGATGGTGAGAATGACAGGGAAATGCTTGAGGCAGCCGGCCTTGGGGTTGCTATGGCTAACGGGAACCCTGAGCTAAAGGCTGCGGCGGATACCGTGACGGCATCCAATGATGAAGAAGGAATCTGGGAAATCTTAAAAGAGTATCTATAAAAACTGCAGGTTTTTGATATAATGAAGATATGCGGGTGAAGCAGGAGTGTGCAGCCCGGTTTCCTATTATGGATGAAGGGATTACAAGGGGGGCTTTTGTCATGACAAAAGAGGAAGAAGCAATACATAATAAGGAGTATGTTTACAGATGCATACCCCATAGGGCGGCCTGTGACCGAGAGGGCAGACTATACTGCAGAGCTGCCAATGCAGTGCTGGAGAATCCGGTTTACTGCAGCTATTGTCCATGCTTTGCAGGGAGAGACGGGAAGGAACAGCCGGTCTGCCGATATTATGATTTCCCATGGCAGGAGAAGACAGACAGCCGTACGCCTAACCAGTGGAAAAAATATGCGGATGGACTGATAGGCGCCGGGCTGGTGCCGGTATTTCCTGATTATATAATAAAGAGGGATGAGACAGAGGAGTCCATTGAGCAGGCACTGCAGTTTGCCGCAGAGGCTCATAAAAGACAGGTCCGTAAGGGGACGGGGATTCCGTATATTGTGCACCCTATGGAGGTTCTTTCCATCTTAAGAGGGATGACAGAGGATCCGGATATTCTTATGGCAGGGGTACTCCACGATGTCCTGGAGGATACCCCCAGCGGGGAACTTGAACTGGAACAGCGGTTCGGGCCGAGGGTGCTGAAGCTGGTGAAGAAAGAGACTGAAGATAAGAGACGGCATCTCCCGGCAAAAGATTCCTGGAAAATCAGAAAAATGGAGATGATCAGCCAGATTAGGAGAGAACCCGCTGAGTTAAAAAAAATAGTGCTTGCGGATAAGCTGTCCAATATGAGGGCTACCAAAAGGGGCTACGACAAAGAAGGCGAAGCAATATGGCAGAGGTTTAATGTCACGGATCCCGGCATGCACCGGTGGTATTATATGACAATTGGGGAAATTCTGGCAGAGTTGGAGGATACCCAGGCTTATCAGGAATACATGCATCTGTGCAGAGAAATTTTCGGACAAGTACGGTCAAAAGGATAGAAGGTCTGGATATGAACTATGACATCCTGTACAGCGCAAGAAAGACGCTGTGCATACAGATTACAGAAAAAGCAGAACTGCTGGTGAGGGCACCCATAGGGTGTCCAAAGAAAATAATAGAAGAATTTGTGGCTGCGAAAGAACCCTGGATTCAAAAGAAAATTGCCGGAAGAAGGGGAGAGCTTAAGAAAGAGGCGGCCCCTCCCTACTCCCCGGAGGAAAAGCAGCGACTGATTGAGCAGGCGGGAAAAAAGATCGGGGAAAAGGTGCGGGTCTACTCCAAAATCATGGGAGTTACCTGTACACGGATTACCATTCGGGAACAGAAAACACGCTGGGGAAGCTGCAGTGCAAAAGGCAGCCTGAACTTTAACTGGCGGCTGATTCTGGCTCCGGAGAAGGTGCTGGAATATGTGGTGGTACACGAACTTGCCCACCGGAAGGAGATGAATCACTCCCCTGGGTTTTACCGGGTTGTGGAGGATGCCATGCCGGACTACAGAATATATCAGAGGTGGCTGAAAGAGCATGGCAGGGAACTGTGGGAAAGAGCATAAGGAGGTCAGTATGGAAGCGTATTTAATAGAAGAGATGGCTGCTGAGGCAGGCTTTACAAAGGCTAAAGTGATAAAAGTGGAACAGCTGGTATTCAATGCCGATTTCCGGCGCTACTGTGAAGAGAACCTCTGCGGCAATTACGGGGACAATTATTCCTGCCCTCCGGACTGTGGTACACCGGCACAGATGGAGGCCAGGGCCAGAGAATATGAAAATGCACTGGTATTTCAGACGGTCTGTGAGGTGGAAAACATGAATTCCCAGGAAGAGCTGGCAGGTTTGAAAAAGGAACATAATAAGAGATCCAGAGCTTTTATCAGGAGGCTGAAGGAGGCGGGACTTACCGGTCTGCCTATGCTGGCCGGTCCCTGCGATCTGTGCCGGCCCTGCAGAAGAGAAAAGGGGGAGGACTGCGCCTATCCGGAACAGATCAGCTCCTGCCTGTCTGCCTACTGTGTACAGGCAGATAAAATGGCAGAGGCCTGTGATATGATATACTGGGGAAACGGAAGACAGATATCTTATTTTAGTCTGTTCTTATATCATTAGACAACAGGAAAGGAAGAGAGAATGGCAATTACTATTGTACAACGTCAGAAATTGCTGCAGCAGGTAGAGCGTGTACTCCATGTACCGGGTAACTTTACCAAGGAAATACTGGAGATGGCGCTGGTACTGGATTGCGCAATGGAAAAGGAAGAATTAGAGGAGACTGTTATAGAGCTTGTAAAAACTCTCAAGGGCCACGGACAAGTGTTCCGCAATGTCAGGCTGAATGTACTCTGGTGGAAGGAAGACGGAAAGGTGGAATCCACCGTGGCGGCTATGCCCCGTCTGATGATGCCTGGGTTTTACCAGGAATTTGAACCTGTGAAAAGAAAAAAGACTCTGGAAAAACTGGCGGGATATCTGAAAATGTATTATGCCAGGTCTAAGCTTATCATAGTTGTGACGAACGGAGCATATGAAATCGGAGATCAGGACCAGGCCAAAAGAAACGGAGAGCCTTTTTTAAAGCGGAAATTTCTGCTCTGGAGGAAACAGGAGGTATTCGATTACAGAGAGACGCTGCTGTTAGGATAAAAAAGAGAAAGCTGTAGTAAAATACGGCTTTCTCTTTTTTTAGATCTCCTCGTCCATCAGATTTATATTGTGCGGTTCTTTGTAAGTTGAGAGAACGATATTGGTACTGGTTTCTCCGAACTTCTGAATTTTGTTCAGAAAGTTATCCAGATCCATGGTGCTCTTGAAGAGTACTTTCAGCAAAGCAAAATAATGTCCTGTAATCCCGTGACACTCAATGACATTGGGACAGGTCTGTACATAGGAATAGAACTCATCTCTGGCTGCAGTTTCCACAGCCACACTGATAAAGGCTGTCACCATAAATCCCACAGCTTTATTGTCCAGATTGACAGAATAGCCTTTGATAATATTATCTTTTTCCATTTTCTCTATTCTTGTTTTGACTGCAGGGGAGGTGAGTCCTACAGCCTCAGAAATCTGTTTAAAAGAAGTTCTCCCATTTTGGCTTAATATTTTAAGTATTTCTTTATCTAATTTGTCCATGAATATTCCCCGCCTATGGTTTCCCCGCTTCATGCATACTGAAGCAGAGAATGATTTTCTGCATGTATATGATACCATAAGATACTCTTCTGTTGTTAGTATTATTTTCGGAAATCAACAAAATTTTATTTTTCCGTCTTTTTCAAAGGCAAAGCGTGAATTCGCAGTTGACAAAGCAACTAATTTCTGCTAAGATTTCCCTAACGGAATTACTAAAACATACTATTTAGGTGGTTAAACTTTATAAAATAAATTTTTTATCCAAGCATACTTTATTTTATAAAGAATAAGCTGTGAAAAAACCAGAATGAACCGGTGGATACAGCAGCCTAGAGGAATGATTGCAAGGTAATTTACAAAAGATTATGGAGGCAATGCTATGAAAAAAAGAATTAGTTTGCTGTCAGCCCTGATATTGTCAGCGGCGCTTGTACTGTCAGGATGTTCAGACGCCCCTGCGGAGTACGGAGATTCCAAAGGGAGCGGGGAATCGGATACCTCGGAGGCTGCGTCATCAGGTGTGCAGGATACTTCCAAAGAGACAGATGGGGATCAGTTGATTGTGGCCATTCAGTCTGACCCCAGCGGGCTGGATCCCCATATGGTGACCGATAAGGCGGCAGGGATCTGTATTGAGAACATGTACAATACGTTATTTACATACACGGAGGCATACGGGGAGGTAGCTCCTTCTTTGGCTGAATCCTATGAGGTTTCAGAGGATGAGCTTGTGTATACCCTTCATCTTCAGGAGGGAGTTAAGTTTCACAGTGGGAATCCTATGACCAGTGAGGACGTGAAATATTCCATCGAGAGAATTATGAATGGGGGAGCACGGGCATCCCAGTTTGACAAGGTTTCGTCTATCGAGACGCCGGATGAAAATACTGTTGTGATTACACTTTCCTCCCAATATGCACCGTTTCTTACCTATCTTGCCAATTCACTAAATGCCATTGTGGAGAAGGCAGTAGTAGAGGAAAATGGAGGAAGTCTTGCCAATGCAGACGCAGGGTCAGGCCCTTATAAACTAGAACAGTGGACGGAGGGCAGCAGTCTGAACCTGACAGCCTTCCCTGAATACTGGGAGGAAGGACTTCCAAAAGTAAACAGCCTTGTGCTGAAGACAATTCCAGATGCCACGGCACGTGCAACTGCCCTGAGAAACGGCGAGATTCATATGATTATCGATGCCATAGATCAGGAGATTGCAGTTCTCAAGGGCGCAGAAGGGGTAACCATGGAATCTGTTCCGGGAACCTTCTGGGAATATGTAGGCATGAATTGTGAGTCAGAATATCTGAAGGATGTAAAAGTGAGACAGGCTGTTGCCAATGCAGTTGACAGGGATGCCATTAATACTGCCGTAAAAATGGGGAATGCCGAAGTACTAAAAGAGGCTAATATTCCATCCACCCATGAGTACTACGGCGGTGATGAAGTATATCCTGCCAGAGATTTGGAAAAGGCAAAAGCTCTGTTAAAAGAAGCCGGCTATGGGGAGGGCGAGATAACATTAAAAATCACGGTCGGTTCTGACTGGCAGTATCAGGTAGATGCGGCTCAGATGGTGAAGCAGCAGCTGGCAGAGGCAGGCATTGAGTCTGAGATTTCCGCACTGGAGTCAGGCGTTTATTTTGACGGTCTGAATCAGGGAGATTTTGACTTGACAATCTGCGGCTGGTCAGGCTTTGTAGATGCAGACGAATATTTATATAACCTGTTTACCACAGGAGGGGCGTATAACCAGCAGAAGTACTCCAACCCTGCGGTAGATGAGCTGTTGGAACAGGGCCGTTCCACTCTGGACAAAGAAGAGAGAATGGCAATTTACAAAGAAGCACAGAAAGTAATTGCAGAAGATGCCCCCATGGCGTTTTTATACATGAACAATTTTACGGTTGCCATGCGGGATAATGTTAAGGGTTATACGGTGCATCCAACCGCTACTACCATTTTCCTGAAGGACGTTTATTTTGAGTAAATTATGAAATTCCGGAAAGAGTCTGATGCGTCAGGCTCTTTCCTGTATTTTGCATATCTGTGAAAGGAGAAGAGAATGCTTCGATATATTCTGAAACGGTTGGTTAGTATCATTCCCGTGCTGCTGGGAATCTCTGTGGTAGTCTTTTTTGCCGTGCGGCTGATTCCGGGTGATTATGCCACGGTTACTCTGGGAACCCAGTACACGGAAGAAGCGGCAGCTGCGCTGCGGCAGAGATATGGGCTGGACCAGTCTATAATTACCCAGTATTTTATATGGCTTAAAGGGATTCTGACCGGCGATTTTGGATTTTCCTATATTTCTAATCAGCCGGTAGCTCTGCTTTTGTTTTCCCGTGTGCCGGTTACGCTGGAGCTCACACTGTTCAGCCTGCTGATGGCTGTATTAGTGGGAATCCCCATGGGCTATTGGGCAGCCTGCAAGAGAAACCGTATGCCCGATTCTGCGGTTACTGTCTTGGGACTTCTCGGGATCTCAATCCCGGGGTTCTGGTTGGGGACCATGCTGGTCCTGTTATTTTCCCTGACCTTAAAGTGGTTCCCCTCCGGGGGATTTGTCCCTCTGTCGGAGGGAATACTGGCGAATCTGAGATGTATGTTTCTGCCGGCGCTTGCTCTGGGGGTGGCAGTCAGCGCTGTGGTAATGCGTTCTTCCCGGTCAGCGATGATTGAGGTGGTAGATCAGGAATATATGAAAATGGGAAAGGCAAAGGGCCTGTCCCAAACCAGGCTGATCTTAAAACACGGGGTTAAGAATACAATGATACAGGTGCTGACGATCTTGGGTCTGCAGACAGGGTCTCTCTTAGGAGGGTCTGTGGTAATAGAACAGATATTTTCCCTTCCGGGCGTTGGCTCCCTCGCTTTGCAGGCGATCAATAACAGAGATTACCTGGTGCTCCAGGGAACCGTATTGTTTATTGCTGTTATGTTTGTATTGATTAATCTAATCGTGGATTTGCTGTATTGCGTGGTAAATCCTCAGATTCGTTATTAGGAGGGCTGGTATGAAAGAGTTTATGCATCGTTTTTTACATAATAAGCTGGCTGTGGCAGGAAGCCTTATCCTGCTGCTGTTTCTCCTGTCAGCCGTTCTGGCCCCTGTGATTGCTCCTTTTGATCCTTACTATATGGACAGTACAGCCGTGCTGATGCCGCCCGGGGGAAAGCATCTTCTTGGGACGGACAATATGGGGAGAGATATTCTGTCCAGAATCATCTATGGTTCCAGAATCTCCCTTCAGGTGTCTCTTGTCTCTGTGAGCATTGCCACAGCAGCAGGTGTATTTCTGGGGGTGCTGGCCGGATACTTCGGCAAACTTACGGACGGGATCATTTCCAGAGTGATTGAGATTATGTTTGCTTTTCCTGAGGTACTGCTGGCACTGCTGATTATGGCTATTCTGGGTCCGAGCCTGAATAATATTATGATTGCCATTGGTATTGTCTATACTCCTATTTTTGCCAGAATAACAAGGGGGGCTGTCCTTACGGTAAAGGAATCCCTTCATGTGGAGGCGGCCAGATCCATAGGTGTATCTGACTTCTCTATTATAGTGCGTCATATTCTCCCCAATGTGCTGGCCCCTATCCTGGTGCAGATTACCCTGTCTCTGGCCTTCGCAATCCTGTCAGAGGCAGCCTTAAGCTTTTTGGGGATTGGCGTGGAGCCTGACATTCCTTCCTGGGGAATTATGCTGAACAACGGTAAATCATGGATTGAGATTGCCTGGTGGGTAGGGGTATTTCCTGGAATCGCCATAGCCCTGGCTGTGCTTGGATTTAATATTCTTGGGGACGGGCTGCGGGATGTTCTGGATCCCCGTCTCAGGAATGTGGAAAATTAGAGAGGGGGAACTGCTGTGAAAGAGGAAAATAATATTGAGAACCTTCTGGAGGTTAGAAATCTGCAGGTAGAATTCGCCACCAGACAGGGACATATGCATGCGGTCCGGGGCGTGAACTTCTCTCTGAAAAAAGGAGAAATCCTGGGCCTGGTAGGAGAGTCCGGATGCGGAAAATCTGTGACAGCCAATTCTCTTCTGGGATTGGTGGGTAAGAAAAAACATGAAAAAGTAACCGGTGAGGCCTGGTTTCACGGTGAAAATATACTGGATAAGCCGGAAAAGGAGCAGCAGAAACTGCGGGGAAATAAAATCGCCATGATTTTTCAGGACCCCATGACTTCACTGAATCCTGTTCTAAAAGTGGGGAGACAGGTGGGAGAGGTTTTGGAGATTCACCAAAAGAAAAAGAAACAAGATGCCCTGGAGGAGGCAATTATCCAGCTTCAGAAAGTGGGAATCCCCTCTGCAAAAGAGCGGGCGGAGGACTATCCTTTTCAATTTTCAGGGGGAATGCGCCAGCGCGCTATCATTGCCTCCTCTCTGATGTGTCAGCCGGAGATTCTGATTGCGGATGAACCTACCACAGCCTTGGATGTAACCATACAGGCACAGATTCTAGACCTTTTGAGAGAACTCAGAGATACTTACAAAGTTGCCATTCTTCTGATTACCCATGATCTGGGTGTGGTAGCGGAGTTGTGTGATACGGTGGCTGTTATGTACGCGGGAGAGATCGTTGAGAAGGCTTCGGCAGGAGAATTGTTTTCACATCCCCTGCACCCCTATACCAAAGGGCTGATGGCCTGCGTTCCGGTTCTGGGGAGAAAAGAAAAGCTGATCCCGATTCCCGGACAGCCTCCAAAATTATATGAAGAGAAGGCAGGATGTCAATTCGCGGACCGGTGCCCAAAGCGGAGGCCGGAGTGCAGCCGGGATACCTCACTTTTGGAGATTGCTCCCGGACATTATGTTTCTTGCAAGGAGGTGGGCAGGATTGGATAGAGAAATAATACTGGAAATCAGCGGCCTGTCCAAAGAGTTTGCAGTCAAGGGAAGAATGTTTCCCTATAAAAAAGAAATGCTCAAAGCAGTACAGGACGTTACCTTAACCCTTGAAAAGGGTGAGACTTTGGGAATTGTAGGTGAGTCGGGCTGCGGGAAATCCACCCTTGGAAGGCTGATTATGCGTCTGATTGAACCTACCCGGGGAAGTGTGGTTCTGGAAGGAGAAAATCTGACGGAATTATCCTCCCAGAAGCTTCGGAAACATAGAAAAGACTTTCAGATGATTTTTCAGGATCCATATGCTGCATTTGATCCCAGAATGAGCATAAAGGCAATTCTGGAGGAGCCTCTGCGGACACACGGCATTCCAAAAGAACAGTGGGAAGAGAGAATTACCCGAATGCTGGAAATGACAGGAATTCCTCTGGATGCTTTGAAACGGTATCCCCATGAATTCTCAGGGGGACAGCGCCAGCGGATCAGTATTGCAAGGGCAATTCTTCTGAATCCTAAGGTTATCATTGCAGATGAGCCGGTGTCAGCCCTGGATGTATCCATACAGGCACAGATACTAAATCTTTTGAAGGATCTGCAGGAAAAATTCCAGATGACCATGCTCTTTATCTCTCACAATCTGGCATCTGTCCAGTATGTGAGCCATAGGGTAGCGGTTATGTATCTTGGAAGAATTGTAGAGATTGCTCCATCAGATGCTTTGTACGAACGGCCGCTGCATCCCTATACTCAGGCCTTGATCTCTGCGATTCCTGTACCGGTGCCCGGCGCTGGGATACAGAGAAAGAGGCTGACGGGAGAGGTTCCAAGTCCCATTCATCTGCCCCGGGGCTGCGCGTTCCGGATGAGATGTCCCTATGGGGACGAAGCATGTGCCGGAAAAGTACCGGAACTTACAGAGGCAGAGCCTGGCCATTATGTGGCCTGTGACAAATATAAAAGTGCGGAGGTAATCCATGAAATTTAATACATATTCTATTATTGCTGTGTGCAGAGAGACCGGATGCATGGGGGGCGCGGCAGCCTCTTGTTTTCCGGGGCTGGGGGCGTTCTCGCCTTTCATCAGAATCTCACACGGGATCATAGCTTCCCAGGGATGGGTAAATCCTTTTCTGAACGAGGATGTAATGGGAAGAATCCAGCGGGGAGCGTCCGCGGAGGAGGCGCTGCACAAGGCACTCCAGGAAGATAAGGGAAGGGAACTGAGGCAGATATCTGTGGTAGACTATAAAGGCAATACAGCGGCCTTCACAGGGAGTGAGAACGATCCGGTAAAACTTCATCTTCGGGGGGACGGGTATGTGATAGCCGGCAATATTCTTACAGGGAAAGAGGTGCTTCTGGAGATGGAGGAGGCATTTCTAAAGACCAGAGGAAACCTGGCAGACCGGCTGATGAATGCGCTGTCCGCAGCGGATCGGAGCGGCGGAGACCGCAGGGGAAAACAGGCAGCCGTTATCCGGGTAGATAAGATCCAGGGATTTCCCTATATAGATTTCCGTGTAGATGATGATCCGGAGGCAGTATCAAAGCTGAATCAAATCTACCAGAAGAATAAGGAACATATTTTTGAGACCTATGACAGCTGGGTAGATAATGTGAGAAAAGGGATTAAAGGGTAACGATTATGTGTAAAGAGAAGAAAATGGATATTTTAAGCGAGGCAAAGAAGCGGCAGGAGGAGCTGGTTTCCACCAGGAGGTATCTTCATCAGCATCCTGAGGCAAGTATGCAGGAATATGAGACGGCAGAATATGTCCGCCGGAGGCTGGATGAAATGGGGATTCCATGGTTAGAGGCCGGAAAAACAGGAACGGTAGGCATGATTGAGGGAAACAGCCCGGGCAGAATCCTGGGCCTGAGAGGAGATATCGATGCACTGGAGATGACAGAGCTGAATCCGTGCAGCTATGCTTCGAAAAATCCCGGCCTGATGCATGCCTGCGGACATGACGGGCATACGGCTGCCCTCTTGGGTGCCGCCGCCTATTTGCAGGAGCACAGGGATAGAATCCCGGGAAAGATAAAACTGATTTTCCAGCCGGGAGAGGAAAACGGCCAGGGGGCCAGGACGGTGGTGGAAAGCGGCGCAGTGAAGGATGTGGACGGCATATTTGGGCTCCATGTATCGAATTCTCTTCCTATAGGAGAGGCAACCATACGAAAAGGGGTGATGTCCTCTGCTAATGATAAGTTCCGCATCTGGATCAAAGGGAGAGGCTGCCATGGTTCTGCGCCGCAGAACGGTGCAGATGCTTTGCTGGCGGGGGCATCTCTCGTTCAGTCTCTGCAGAGTGTGATTACCAGGGAGAGCGATCCTCTGAAACCAACAGTAATGACTGTTGGGATCTTCCAGAGCGGAACCGCCTTTAATATCCTTCCGGAAGATGCTTATATTGAAGGCAGCATCCGGGTGCTGGAAGAGCGTCAGAGAGCAGTGAACAGAAATGCCATCCGCAGAATCGCGGCAGCTACAGCAACTGCTTACAAATGCCAGGCGTCCGTTGACTTTGAGATTACCGCGAAAGTGGTGTTCAATGACCATAAAATGACAGACACAGCCATCCGTGCAGCATCGAAAATACTGGGGGCGGAGGCGGTAAAAGAACAGGAACTGAGTCTGGGAGCCGAGGACTTTGCGGAGTATCTGGAGACAGCTCCGGTAACCTACATAAATATAGGATCCAGAAATGAAGAAAAAGGAATTTCCTCCCCTCACCATCACGGAACCTTTGATATTGACGAAGACTGCCTGCCCATCTGTATGGCCATGTATATACAGTATGCATGGGAATATTTTGGCATTGAGTAAACAGCATCACAATTGCATATAAAAGACAGGAAAACGGTATCCCTATGCTTAAGCGTGCAGGATACCGTTTTCCTGTCTTTTATATTTCATCTGCTCTTCTTAGGATCTCTTCCAAATGAATCTCGTTTTGCAGGGCTCCCGGGCGTTCCACCGCGATGGACGCAGCAGCATTGGCATATCTTGCACATACCTTCAGCCCCCGATGATTCAGGAGTCCATGGATAAATCCGCCTGCGAAAGCATCCCCGGCGCCTGTGGTATCCACACAGCGGGCGCCGGGATAGGCTCTGGTATAAAAACGTTCTCCGGCAGAGGCACACAGACATCCCCTGGCCCCCAGTTTAATGACAATATGGCCAACCCCAGCCTGAAGAAAGGCGTCTGCAATCTGTTCCGGATCCTTCAAACCGGTCACAAGCCTGGCTTCCTCCAGATTAGGGAAGAGGTAATCCACATAAGGCAGATAAGGCCGCATATCTTCTATCGTCTCTTGGTTTTTGCGTTTTGTCATATCTGCGCACAGGATGGCGCCGGCCTTTTTAGCTGCCTGAAAAATGGCGGCCAGTTCCGGTGCCCTAAGATAAGGAAAGACAAAGATGCTTGCAAAGGATATCAGACTCGTATCGGAGAAAATATCCAGGGGGATATCCTCAAGCGTTAATCTGCGCAGACTGCCTCTTTGACTGGTGATAAAGCTTCTCTCTCCGGCAGCGTCTACCAGCACCAGATTAATGCCGGTGGAGATAGCTGGATCACGGATTACATGCTCTGTATTGATAAATGTCTGGTGGCAGTAGTCCAGTATCATCTGACCGGGAAGATCAGCGCCTATTTTGCTGATGAGTTCCACCGAGTGGCCCAGATTAGCAAGCAATGCAGCCTGATTCATAGCATCCCCTCCCAGAGACATGGTGACAGACGGTACGGGATGGGAACCAGTTTCAAAGACAGATGCGTCTACCGGACCAGCCGGGATATCTATAATAGCAGCGCCGATGATGGCAGCGTCGAACGTTTTAAGCATGTGAATCCCTCCTAAGTCGGAAATATCGCAAGAATCAATAGATTTCCTGTTTCTAAAATACTATCTCACATAGGAGAGAAAGTCAATAAGCCCAAATGGATTCTGCGGACTGACAGAGAAAAGTATGAAAACATACAAAGTTCCTATCAAAACCTATTTACAGCAGAAACACAGAAAGAAAATGTACATTTTGCATAATAAAATTACAAAAACAGAGGGGGACGGTTGTTATAATTGTATAAAATAGGAGGCCGATTTCATGGGAAAGGGGGTCAGGATACGGTACGAGACAGAAGGGAGGGATAAAACACACAGCATTTAGTTTGACATTGGGAAATGAATAGAAAGAAGGAGGAGTAAGAGGATGAAGCAAAAGAAACTGATGTCAGGTTTTTTGGCAGGTGTGATGGCACTTTCTGCGGTGATGGCAAACAGCACAATCGTAAGCGCAGAGGGTAATGAACAGGGACTGCCTCAGCCTGTAAAGACCTATTCCTTTGAGAATGCACTGGACGGCAGTTCCATGCACGGGAAAAAGATGGCGGCGTATACCGGTGAGGCTGTCTATGCGGAAGGGTATGACGGACAGGCTGTCAGACTGGGAGACTATGGACTGAAACTGAATCACCCCTATACGGGAGAGGAATACACAGTATCTATGTGGGTCAATCCATCACAGGCGGTGCCGGTAAATGGCTCCCTGCTGTATATAGGAGCTGCGCTGGGTGCAGAAGAACAGTGGGTATCTCTGGCCGGCGATAATAACGAAGTCCTCAAAGTCTGGACAAATGATAAGGTGACCGGTGAGTTTGGATACAAAACCCCCATCTCTAATGTAAATCTGGAGAAAAACCATTGGACTTTGGTCACGGTAACCCAGTCAGGCTATGATCTTACCCTGTATCTAAATGGCAGTCCGGCAGGCTCTGGACAGGCAGCCAAGGCGCTGACAGCAGAGAGCAACGACATCAGCATTGGGGTGAATAACTGGGATGATTTATACAAGGGACTGGTTGACGAGGTACAGGTATACGATCAGGCTTTGACGCCCTCCCAGGTTTACCAGCTGTATGACCCCAGAAGTGCAGAGGAAATCTTTGAGGAAGAGGGATTCACGGCTGACGAGAGAATCACGATGTACGAGGGAAGCACCCAGCAGATCCAGGTGAATCTGCCGGGCGGTGTGACAGAGGAAAATGCTGAGATATCTTTTGAGGCTTTGGATGGCACCATAGCTTCTGTGGCTGAAGACGGTACCGTACTGGGGCTGAAAGAGGGCAAGACAACGGTGACTTCCACAGTGTCTGTGGGAACAGTCACACAGACAAAGGATACAGCGGTAATTGTAGTAAAAAATCCTACAGAGCGGGAAGAGGGCGTGGTAGCTGACTATACAATGACAGCGTCCATAAACGGTGTAATTCCTGACGCCTCCGGCCTTGGAAATGACGCCTCCATTGTAAACCCGGAGACTGTGAGGTTTGTAGGAGACGGCGAAAGGGATGTGATGGAAATCACCGGCAATAAAAGCTATATAACCCTTCCGTCCGCTATCTACGAAAGCCTTACGGATAAAGAAAATTTTACAGTGGAGGCTACGTACGCCAGGAGTCCAAAATCAGGAGCAGCTTCCTGGCTCTTCTGCATTGGATCGATTCCGCAGGGTACAGGAACAAATTATATGTTCTATGCTCCATACTTCCAATACAGCGGCGGCAGCATCCGGGCAGGAATTAAGAATGCGTCTTCCGAAAATCTGATCAATTCATCTCAGGTGCTGGCGAATGATGAGTACTATACCGTAGATATGGTTTTTGAAAATGGGAAAGTATCTCTGTTTATTGATGGGATAGAGGCAGGGCCTGCGCTGGACACAGGCTTTAGTATGGAGGAAATTGTTACTGCAGGGACTAAGGACGGAATCCTGGGATACCTGGGCAAATCCTGCTGGAGCGCAGACAGCAATTTTATTGGAAAGATCGATTCCTTTAAAATCTACGATAAGGCCCTGAGCGAGGAAGAGATACAGCAGGCGGATCCTTCGTATCAGGAAGCACTTCAGGCAAAGGTGGACGCTGCTCTGACAGAAGACAAGATTCTGGGAAATAAAAATACCGGACTTGATAACGTAAGCTACGATCTCAGTCTGCCGTTAAAATTAGACGGTCTGGATGTAAGCTGGTCAGCGGAGAGTGATCTCATAGCTGCAACCGGAAAGGTATATAACGGGGATACTGACCGGGAGGTAACGCTGACGGCAACTGTTACCGCGGGCACATTGAAAGCAGAAAAGCAATTTATTATTACGGTGAAGGCATTCGATGCAACAGCGCTGAACCAAAAACTGGAACAGGCAAATGCGCTGGATCTGAGTAACTTTACAGAAAAGTCAGCCAACGCCCTGCGGGATGCTGTGGCAGCGGCTTCCGGGGCAAAGACCCAGACAGAAGCGGATACCGGGATTGCCAAAATAGACCGGGCGGTGCAAAAACTTGTGTTTAAGCCGGAATATCAGGATCCTTGGGCGGTAATTGACGCCAGTGCGCCAAAAGAGGAGGTGGTATATAAAGCCGGAACCTCAGAGAAGCTCTATACAGTTCCTGACGCGGTAAAGGGTGCGGTGAATGTGACGTATGCATCCGATAATGAAGCAGTGGCAGTTTACAAGGACGGAACAGTAACTGCAGTTGCAAACGGGACTGCAATGCTGACCACGAAAATTGAGGCAAAGAGCAACGGATTCACTATGGAATACACAACATACGTGATTGTAAGTGAAAAACCAGAGCCGCAGCTGAAACCTGGCTGGAAGCTGTCTGATGGCAAGTGGTATTATTACGAAGATGGGAAGAAAAAAACAGGCTGGTTCTATGACGCTAGCTACGGGAGCTGGTTTTATCTTCAGGAGGAAACCGGAGCCATGGCCACAGGCTGGCTGCTGGACGGAACAACCTGGTACTACCTGAAGAGTAACGGGGCGATGGCTACGGGCTGGCTGTTGGACGGAACAACCTGGTATTACCTGAAGAGCAATGGGGCAATGGCTACGGGCTGGATACAGCTGGGAGGAACCTGGTACTATCTGAAGGACAGCGGAGCGATGGCTACGGGCTGGCTGCTGAACGGGAATATCTGGTATTATCTGAGAAGCAATGGAGCGATGGCCACAGGCTGGTTGCTGGACGGGGGAACCTGGTATTATCTGAGAAGCAGCGGAGCGATGGTCACAGGTTGGCTGCTGGATGGAAGAACCTGGTATTACCTGAAGGGCAATGGAGCGATGGCTACAGGCTGGCTGCAGTTGGGCAGCCAGTGGTACTATCTGAAAAGCAGCGGAGCTATGGCTGCCAATGAATGGATAGGCAGATATTATGTGAATGGCAGCGGAGTATGGTCAAGAACAAGGCAGACCTCCTGAAGACAGGAGAAGCAGGTATATGGAAAGGAGAAAATATGAAGTTATCAAGTGCAAAACGTATCTTAGCCGGTGGTTTATGCGGCATTATGCTTGTATCGGCAGTTCCCCCTGCAGAGGTCATGGCAGCGTCTGACATCTCATCCGTTGTAGAGTCAAATCTGAATATAAAAGAATCCCAGATTCGCCAGCAGCTGACAGGGGATCTGGTTCTTCCGGATACAGTGGAAGGGCTGGATGGAGCTTCTATACAGTACAGTGTGGCAGAGGAGGACGCCCCTTATGTGAAAGTGGAAGGGAATACTCTTAAAATTACCCGTCCTTATGCGGGGCAGGGAAATTATGATTTTACTCTGACAGCAGCTGTGACGGCAAATGATGCCAGCTGTGTAAAAGAATTTCCCATGACCATTAGAGAGGGAAATAAGGATGACTCTTATGCGGGATATCTGTACGTATGCTTTGCCAACAAAGGGGGAAGCGATGTGCAGCAGATTCACTTTTTTCTCAGTGAAGATGGTCTGAACTGGACAGCGCTTAATGGCTGTAATCCAGCGTTTCTTGCGGGGAGTGATTATACGGACCGCGTGTATAAAACAGACAATGTAAATTATGCGGTGGCAGAGGGAACTGCCATAGAAGAGACCACTGCAGGGGATGCTTCTGTCTTGTTTCCCTTCGAGGGCGAGGATCAGGGAATCCGGGATCCGTATATGCTGCGGGGGGCTAAGGCAGACGGCAGCGACTCTGATAAAGTATGGATTCTGGCAACGGATCTCAACACTATGGCCCCCCAATACGGGGGAAACTGGGGCACTATGTCACACGATGGCAGTACCAGCCTTTTCATCTATGAGACAGAGGATTTTGTAAACTGGACAAGGCGCTGGGTAGACGTTGGATCTGAGATAGAAGCAGGCGCTGCCTGGGCTCCGGAAGCCATATACAATCCGGAGAAAGACAATTATCTGATATACTGGTCCTGCCGTGTCGCTACAGACGGATACTCCAGAAACCGTATTTACTGCAACGAAACCGAAGACTTTGTAACCTTTGGCCCTACAAAAATGTATGAGCAGGAAGCTTTTTATAAGAATTGGGGCAAACTGGTGAATGCCAATGACGGATATGGCAACATTGATACTTCTCAGCTCTGGGTAGCAGATACAGAGACCGGAGATCCCTACGGAACGGTCTACCGGGTGGTCAAGGATGAGACGGACAACCACATAGAACTGATGAGTGCGGACTCTGTTCTGGATCCCAACGTGGAGTATGACAGTAGTGCTCCCGGCAGAATTACTCCTTATGAAAAGGACGGTACCCTGTTTACTACACTGGAAGAACTGAATGGAGCAGGATATAACGACTATCAGAGAGCGGACGTGGTGTGGAACTGGTTCAGGAATGAGTCTACAGGCAATCATTTCCAAAAAATTGATCAGGCGGGTATGGAGAAGTACTCCGGCGCCTATGAAGGTGCCACCATGTTTAAGTTCTTTGACCGTGAGGAATGGTGTGTCATGATCGACTACTACGGAAGAAACAGTGTGCGCTATGAGCCATATGTGACATATGACCTTTCCCGGCCAGACAGTATCCGGAAGGTTTCCGACGGTTACGGAAGAACCGGCGGGGATGTAGGATGCCATGGGGGGATGATTCCTGTTACACTGGAAGAATACAATACTCTTCTGGATACCTACAACAGTGATGCCGGTGTGGACAACTATCATGCACTCAACTATATTTCCGTGGATAAAAGAGAACTGGAAGAGGTTCTCGGACAGCTGGATAAGGCGATCAGCGATACAGAACATTATACAGCGGCCAAGATTCAGAAAATGAAAAACTGGAAGAGTCTGGGAGAGTCTTATGCAGAGGATCCCACGGTTTCATTTGAAAAAATCAGTCAGGTAGTGGCAAATGCCAAAAATCTGATAGGCGAGGTAAAACCTGAAAAGTTAAATACCTGGAGCTATGAAGAGGGAAACTGGTATTATTACAATGAAGCAGGTGAGAAGGCTAAAGGCTGGCTCAAGCTTCTGGATACCTGGTATTATTTGAAAGATGACGGCGTGATGGCCACAGGGTGGCTGAAGCTGGGGAACACCTGGTATTACCTGAAAGGAAACGGAGCGATGGCCACAGGGTGGCTGAAGCTGGGGAACACCTGGTACTATCTGAAAGAGAGCGGGGCGATGGCCACAGGGTGGCTGAAACTTGGCAGCACCTGGTACTATCTGAAAGAGAACGGAGCGATGGCCACAGGGTGGCTGAAGCTTGGCAGCACCTGGTACTATCTAAAGGACAGCGGAGCGATGGCCACAGGCTGGCTGAAGCTTGGCAGCACCTGGTACTATCTGAAGGACAGCGGAGCCATGGCCACGGGTTGGCTGAAGCTTGGGAATACCTGGTACTATCTGAAAGACAGCGGAGCCATGGCCTCCAGCCAGTGGATTGGAAAATACTATGTAAATGCCAGCGGAGCCTGGATTAAAACCAGGTAAGACGAAAGGGCGCATTCCCTGGGAGGAACGCGCCCTTTTTGCGGAAAAGGAAGCGGAGATACGATTTTATCCTTTCATGTGCCAATAAAATGTGGTATTCTTAGTATACTTGGGGGAGCACCCCTGCTATATGCTCTTTGGGAAGGCATCAGGATATGTTCTGACTGCAGATATGAGGCGGAGAATGATTTCGAATACTGCCCAAAGTGCGGGAAAAGACTTGAGGAGTGATAAACATGGAATATATAGCAAGATTGGGAGAAATCGTGCATGAAGCGGCCGCGCCGGCTCTGCTCATATGTACGGTGCTGGGACTGATAAACTGCTTCTTCGGACTCCGTCTTCTAAAAATGTGGGTAAGCATGATAGGATTTGGTATTGGCATGACGGGCGGTTATATGCTTGGCATGCATTTTGGAAATACGATAGCAATCGCTGTAATCTGCGCCTTGATAGGGGGGATTCTGCTGGCAACCCTGGCATATTGTATCTACCGGTGGGGAATCTTTCTTCTGTGCTTTTTAATGGGTACGGCTGTGTGTTATCTGTTGATTCATCCTACATCCTCGGGCAGTTTTTTTGTCTGCCTGATGGCCGGGGCAGGGGTTGGCGCCCTGGCGCTGAAATTTGTTGAGCCTGTAATTATTATCAGCACCAGCCTTCAGGGAGGAATTATGGCAGGAACCTGCATTGGCAATCTTCTTCATGCCGGGGAAAAGTGGATGGGATACGCGCTGGGAGTACTGTTTGCCATTCTGGGAATTCTAATCCAGTGGCTTGGATGGAGGCGCAGGCTTCGGGATGAAGAAATGGAAGAAAATACTTTTCAAGAAGATGGAATTGATGATACAATAGAAGAGCGATGAGAGAAAATACATAGAAGGCCGCACTCTGCTGAGTGGGGCTTTTATCAGAAAGGATCATGGAAAGACAATGGACAAAAACCAAGTGTTAAAGAAGCTGCAGATGATGGAGGTTATGTACGTACCATATGCAAGAGCAACCAATATGCCTTTTATTGTCTGCGATGAAGAGACGTATAACGATCAGATATTCATATTCAGAGAAGAAAAGGATGTACAGATATTCGCCAAAGAATATACCGCCAAGAGCATTCCCCTTATGGGCGTAAAGTTTAAAAACGACCAATTTCTGAATTTTTATACCAGTCTGTTTACTATGGGGGTAAATGCCATCGTATATACAGAGGGTGAGGAATCTGTGGAACTGGAGCTGCTGGAGTTGGTGCAGCCGCCGGACTATTCCCAGCTGCCGGAAGAAAAAAGACCGCTTTCCAATCCCCAGCTTCAGCTTACCGGTCTTTATTTTATGCAGGAACTGCGCAGAAAAGTGGACAATGAGGAAAAAAAGAATCTTCCGGAGCTGGAAGAAGAGATGGCGGCCAACCTGGTGAAGGCCCGTTATATTGTCTCCATGCGGGTAAATGAAAAGGATGACCAGGAAGTAGAGGGGGGCAAAAAATCAGAGGTACAGGTGCCCTTTGTAAAAAATAACAATGGTGAGATCTTTCAGCCGGTATTTACGGATGTGGGTGAATTTAATAAATTTAACAGGGAGAAGAATCTGAAGGGAGTAGTAATGAACTTTGATAAGCTCCAAAGTATTCTTATGGAGCAGAGCAAAGGGATCGTGGTAAATCCTCTTGGATTTAATCTCATTATTTTAAAGGAGCAGATTCCGGCGTTCGTGAAAAGATTTGAACAGGAGTAAAATGCAGGAATGATAATAGATTTTCATACGCACATATTTCCGGACAAAATTGCAAAACCTACCATAGATACATTGGCGGTGAATTCTGATGCTAAAGCTTATACAGACGGCACCAGAGATTCACTTCTGGCATCCATGAGGGAAGCCCATGTGGATCTCTCTGTGATTCTTCCTGTGGTTACCCGGCCGGGACAGTTTCCGTCTGTGAACCGTTTTGCCCGGGAGATCACTGCCCGGGAGTTTTCCCTGGGAGAACCCAATCTGATATCTTTTGGGGGAATCCATCCGGAGACGGGTAATTATAAGCAGGAGATTGATGATATAGCGGCAATGGAACTAAAGGGAATAAAACTCCACCCGGATTACCAAAAGCTGTTTATCGATGATATCAAATATCTCAGGATCATTGACAGAGCGGCCGAAAAAGGTCTGATTATCAGTGTTCACGGAGGCAGAGATGTGGGGATACCCGGTGAAATCCACTGCACGCCCAGGCGTGTGCAGAATCTCCTGAAACAGTTAGATCCGGATAAACTGATTATCGCTCACATGGGCGGGTATGACTGCTGGGATGAGGTGGAGGAATACCTGGTAGGGCGGAAGCTTTATTTTGATACAGGGTATTCTCTGGGTATTATGCCTGACGACCAGTTTCTGAGAATTGCAAGAGGACATGGCACAGATAAGATATTGTTTGCCACAGACAGTCCGTGGAGCGGCCAAAAGGAAAATATAGAATGCATCAGAAGACTGAAGCTGAAACCAGAGGAAGAAAACGCTGTATTCAGCGGCAACGCCGTCAGACTTTTGAAAGGATAGAGGGTTAGATATGACCGTTTATTTTATTTATCACAGCAGCTTTCTCGTGGAGACAGAAGAGGTATATTTGCTGTTTGACTATTTTAAGGGGGATATTCCTGTGCTAGATTCCCGGAAACCCCTGTTTATTTTTGCAAGCCACAGACATCAGGACCATTTTTCTGAGGAGATATTCCGTCTTCCTGCTGCAAAAGGACGGAAAGTAACCTATATTCTTTCCGATGATATCTGGAAGAAAAGAGTTCCTCCGGATAAAAGAGATGTGACAGTTTTTCTGGGACCGGGAGAAACCCAGAGCTTCGGAGCGGTGGAAGCAGAGACATTAAAGTCTACGGATGAAGGTGTCGCATTCCTTGTGTCCGTTGGGGATCATGTCATCTATCACGCAGGGGACTTGAACGACTGGCAGTGGGAAGGGGAGCCTGAGAAGGTAAACCGCTCATACAGGGAACAATACCGCAGTGAGATTCAGAAGTTAAGGGATAAGAAAATAGAACTGGCGTTTTTACCATTGGATCCCAGGCAGGATACATATTTTGCCGACGGATTTGACTGGTTTATGAAGCATGTATCCGTTCAGTGGGTATATCCTATGCACTGCTGGGAGGATGAAACTGTCACGGAGAAACTCAAGGAGCTGCCTTGTTCCAGGGAATATGCAGATAGAATTATAGTAAAAAGCCCTTTTAAAACGGACTGAAATTAGATACAATATTTATATAGAACACGATAGGAAGGAGCGCTTGTCATGAAGATTGACATGCATTGCCATACAAAGGAGGGTTCCCTTGATGGAAAGGTCCCCATTGAGGAATATATTGAAAAGCTGAAATCTGAAGGGTTCGGCGGAATGCTGGTAACAGACCATAATTCATACCACGGTTACCGTCATTGGAAAAAATATATTAAGGGCAAGAGGCATACGGACTTTCTCGTGTTAAAAGGAATCGAGTATGATACGTTTGGGGCAGGACACATGCTTGTAATTATGCCCGAGACAATTAAACTGCGTATTCTGGAACTGAGGGGTCTGCCGGCACATCTGCTGATCTCTATCGTTCATGCCTGCGGAGGGATTATTGGTCCGGCCCATCCCTGCGGAGAAAAGTATCTAAGTATTACGAACACAAAGTCTTATTATAAAGACCCGAGGATTATCCGAAGATTTGATTTTATTGAGGCATTCAATGCCTGTGAATCTGAGGAATCCAATGCGTCTGCGGCGAAGCTTGCGGAAAAGTACGGAAAGCCCTGTTTTGGAGGAAGTGATGCCCATAAGATAGAGTGTGTGGGAAAAGCTTACACAGAGGTTCCTGACGAAGTAAAAAGCGAATCAGATTTGATAGCCTGCGTAATGAAAGACACTCCCTTCAAAGTTGGCGGCAGCTATTATAATAAGACAACAAAGGAAAAGATGGGTAAGGCGAATAAAGTGCTGGTATATTCCTTCTGGGTATATAATAAGGTGGCCGGGCTGTCAAAAGCACATAAAAGAAATGAAAAACTGAAATCAGAGTATTCAGAAAAGGAATTATAACAAGGGAAGGAACATCCCTGGATGTGAGGATATAAGTATGGAAAAGAAAACAATTCAGGTAGCTCTTCTGGGCCTGGGAACCGTGGGCACAGGAGTTTATAAGGTACTTCAAAATCAGAGGGAGGAGATGCTCTCTAAGCTGGGAGCCGAGGTGGAAATAAAAAGAATTCTGGTACGCAATCTTGAGAAAGCGGCAAAAAAGGTAGAGGATGACTCAGTACTTACCAATCGCTGGGAAGACATTATCCATGACGATGCCATATCTGTTGTGATAGAAGTGATGGGTGGAATGGAACCTGCCCGCACCTATATTATGGAAGCGCTGGCAGCAGGGAAGCATGTGGTGACGGCAAACAAAGACCTCATAGCAGTAGACGGCAAAGAACTGCTGGATATGGCGGGAACCCATCACAGTGATCTGCTTTTTGAGGCGGCGGTAGCAGGAGGAATTCCCATAATCCGCCCGCTGAAACAATGCCTGGCAGGCAATCATATTACGGAAGTAATGGGGATCATAAACGGCACCACGAACTTTATTCTGACCAAGATGACAGAAGAGGGAATGGAATTCGAGGAAGCATTGGCTCTTGCCACTGAGCTGGGGTATGCGGAAGCGGATCCCACCGCGGATATTGAAGGGTATGATGCAGGACGAAAACTTGCCATCATGGCCTCCATTGCTTTTAACTCAAGGGTTACGTTTGACGACGTCTATACCGAGGGCATAGCCAAAATCACTGCCAAGGACATTAAATACGCAAGAGAGATGGGCTGTGATATAAAGCTTTTGGGCGTGGCCAGAAACACGGATACTGGGATCGAAGTGCGGGTACATCCTATGCTGATTCCGAGTGCTCACCCCTTAGCCTCAGTAAAAGATGCATTTAACGCAGTTTTTGTCCACGGGGATGCCGTAGGGGACACGATGTTCTATGGCAGCGGTGCAGGCGAGATGCCGACAGCAAGCGCCATTGTAGGTGATGTCTTTGATATAGCCAGAAACATCCGGTACCAGTGCAGCGGCAGAATCAGCTGTACCTGTTATAAAGAACTTCCCATCAAACAGATTGGGGATATCCGCAGCAGGTATTTCCTGCGCATGCAGGTGGATGACAAGCCGGGGGTTCTGGCAAGCGTGGCCAGTGTTCTGGCTAATAACTCTGTAAGTATTGCCCAGGTCATCCAGAAAGCAAAAAGCTCAGAGACTGCTGAGATTGTGGTGATCACAGACTCTGTGGAAGAAAGACATTTTAATGATTCCCTGGCAATCTTTCAGGGGATGTCCGTGATAAGAAAAATCTCTTCCGTAATCCGAGTGTATGGTGAATAATGCCGTTTTATGCCGAATAATGCAGTAAATCTTAACACATCTTAACTACCGGTATCTTTCACTGCCCTTTATAATTATTTCTGTATAGAAGATCGTGAGACAGGAAAAAGGAAAGGGAGGTCAGGGATGAATGAGGCAGTATTGAGGGATGAGTTAAAGAAACTGCAGCAGGAGAACAGTATGTTAAAAGAAAGCATTATTGTTCTGAAAAAAATAATTACGGTAAAAAATCGGACCATAAACAGGATGCTGGACCGTTACATACTGCAGCAAAAATAGGAAGAGGCTGAAACCTCTTCCTATTTTTGTATGTCCCAGACGGTTCCTCTGCCGGAGCCGGGAAAGGAGAAAACGACGTGAATGATTCTGTAGAAGAAGATAAAATTTCTGAGGACTGTCCTCTGGTCCAGGTTATGACCCTGGAAGAGTACAGAAATTCCCGGGAGAGGGTTACCCAGGAGCTGATTTTTGAGAGAAATCTTAATCACATTCATTACTGCAAAGCAGATTGGCTGGATCAGGCAATCTTCGGGACCTTTTTAATACCGAGAAAGGAAGCACTGCTGGGGGATAAAAGCGGTTTCAGTTTTTATCTGGATCGAAAACGGCTGCTGTTTATTGATGACACTGGCTTTGCCCAGTCACTTATGAACAGCATAGCAGAGGAGAAAAGCTCAGAAAAAACGTCACTGGTACATTTGCTTTTTCAGTTTATGGAATACATGATTCGGGACGATGTCCTTTTCCTTCAAAAGTATGAGGAAAAGCTTACCACTATGGAGGAAGAACTTCTGGATAAAGGATTGGACAATGTGAACCGGGCAATTCTGCGATGCCGCAAAGAGCTCCTGCGGCTGAACTCCTATTATGAACAGCTTGCCGATATGAGTGAGACTCTGGTGGAGAACCACAATGGCTTTCTGGATGAAAAGGACTGTTATCTGTTTCGCCTGTTCGGGGACAGAGCATCCCGGCTGTATTCTAACACGCAGGCCTTGAAAGAATATACGATGCAGATTCGCGAAATGTATCAGTCTCAGATTGACATCAGACAGAACCGCATCATGTCTTTTCTGACCATTGTTACCACGGTTTTTATGCCCCTTACCCTTATCACTGGGTGGTATGGAATGAATTTTGATAAAATGCCGGAGCTTCACTGGGAATATGGATACCCTCTGATTGCCTTTCTGAGCCTTTTCATTATATTGCTGGAGATCTGGTATTTTATAAGGAAAAGGTGGTTAAAATAAAAGAAGAAGGCGGGAATATTCCAGCTTTTTTTCTTTCATTGACAAAGTGTGACAAAAATCTTAATTTTTGTTAAGATCTTTGTTTTCCTCTGCTATCAGAAAAAAAATTATGCTATAATGTTAGCGTTATTGTGAAGAGAGTAGGAGTGTAAATAGAGATGTCGAAGAAAAAAAAGAAGCTACAGGAGAATCAGGTAGAAGCAGCAGGTGCCGTGGATCCGCGAATTGACGAGGCAATGGCCAAGATCGTTCAGGACACCATAGGCAATGATACCGTATATGACCAGCCTAAGAAAAAAAAGAATAGAAAGGCTGCAAAGGCCTCTGGCCAAAAGTCTAAGATGAAGAAGAAAAAGAGTAAAAATACGGCGTTAAAGGTGACCGGTATCGTTGCAGGTGTTGTTATATTGCTGGCAGGTGCAGCTTATGGGGTCGGCGCATACTACTATCACGACAAGTTCTTTAAAGGAACAGAGATTAACGGGATTAACTGTGAGAATATGACTGTGGAGGAGACAGAAGATCTGATCCGCAGGCAGGTAGAGGATTATAAGATAACTGTTCAGTTCAGGGGAGACCAGGCTCAGGAGATTCTGGGAAGTGATATCGGTTATCAGTATGTATCCAACGGAGACGCAGAAAAGATTTTAAAGGAGCAGAATCCGCTGCTGTGGATTAGAGGCTATTTTAAGCCGGAAAAATACGAGGCGGCTAAGAATATATCCTTTGACGAGAATCAGCTGAGAACCAAACTGGATTCCCTGGACTGTATGATAGCCGAAAACCAGGAGGCGCCCCAGGATGCCTATGTTACCTTCCAGGAGACAGAATTTGTTATAGTGGATGAAGTACAGGGCACAACCATTGATGAAAATACCATGTTTGAGGCGTTAAAGACTGCGGTCTCTGAAAGCAGGCCTGATGTCTCTGCTGAGGAAGCAGGTGCCTATGCCGCACCTTCCGTTACAAAAGATAATCAGGATCTGATCGCCCAGAGAGATATGCTGAATACTTATGCCAAGGCAAGCATTACCTATACCTTCGGAG
Organism: Lactonifactor longoviformis DSM 17459; assembly: GCF_900129135.1. GTDB lineage: Bacteria > Bacillota > Clostridia > Lachnospirales > Lachnospiraceae > Lactonifactor > Lactonifactor longoviformis. The sequence goes on along the minus strand of NZ_FQVI01000009.1, from coordinate 26,953 downwards.
AGCAGACAGAGCTGCTGGACGGATCTATTATAAAAGACTGGTTCGATTATGACGAGAACGGCAATATAATTGAAAATGAAGATACCTTTAAGGCAAATGCAAAAGAATATGTAAAGTCTCTGGCTGCCAAATATGACACCGTGGGGAAAGAGCGATCCTTTCACAGCACGGCAGCAGGTGCTGACATTACGGTGAAGGGCGGCTCATATGGCTGGAAAATCAACCAGAAGAAAGAGGTAGCACAGCTGATCGAGGAGATTAAAGCTGGTACAGTCACTACAAGAGAACCGATCTATTCGTCAACTGCCGTATCCAGAGACGGCAATGAAATAGGCAATACGTATGTGGAGGTTGACCTGGGAAATCAGCATATGTGGTTTTATAAAGACGGACAGCTGATTGTAGACTCTGACTTTGTATCGGGAAATATGTCATACAAGGACCGTGTAACTCCTTCCGGTGTATATTCTCTCTATTACAAGCAGAGAGACAAGACACTGAGAGGAAAGAAGAATCCTGACGGAACTTATGAATATGAATCACCGGTTAAGTACTGGATGCCTTTTAATGGAGGAGTGGGACTTCATGACGCTTCCTGGAGAAGTAATTTCGGCGGGAATATCTATAAAACCAGCGGGTCTCACGGATGCATTAACCTACCAAGAAGCAAAGCGCAGGTGCTGTATGAAAACATTGAAAAGGATGTACCGATTGTCTGCTTCTATTAATTAAGCAGTATACCTATCAAAGACGCCCCGGGGCAGAATACACCGGGGCGCAGTTATCATTAGAATACATAGTGTTTAGGAGGATAAGAATGGAACTAATGAAATGTCCCCAATGTGGCTCTCAGTTTCCTGAGAATACCAGAAAATGTCCGGTCTGTGACTATATCCTGGATGGAAGCGGCTATTATGAACCGGAGAGTGATATTTCTCAATATGAGCCCCCCTATGGGTCCGTGTATGAGGAAAGACCGGAGCAGACGGGAGGGACCGGTTTGGCCATAGCTTCTATGGTCCTGGGAATCGTTGCTATTGTACTTACTTGTCTGTTTATTGGAATTCTGCCAGGCATAGTGGGATTGGTATTGGGAATTGTCTCTATTGCCAAGGATAAGCCCGGAAAGGGAATGGCGGTGGCCGGGATTGTAACATCGGCCATCGGAATTGTCCTTTTCTTTTTGATGTTTGCAGTGATATTGGCAATTCCCACATAATGTTTTGGATAAAAGGGGTGATGCCGCGGCTGAATTAACCGCGGCATCACCCTTTTTTGAATTAGAAGAAAGGAGGCGTATATTCATTGTTATTTTTTAGAAGCCATTCCCAAAAACTTTTTCTTGAGAAGCACCACTGCTGCCCCGGCAGATACAGCTGCCATCAGAGAAAGCATAAGTATGGGTGCAGGATCTCCTGTTTTGGCAGCTTTTAATGTTTTGGTTTTGCTGTCAGAGTCATTGGAAGAGGAGACGGATTTTACAAAGGTGGCAGTAACTGTGACATCTTCTGCCGGCATGACAAAGGAATTTCCCTTTATGGCTTTTTTATTCACAAGTATATTTTTGAGCTTATATCCTTTGCTGGCCTTTGCAGTGACTGTGATCTTATCTCCTTCTTTTGCAGTTGTCTTAGAAACAGTGATCGTTCCGTTTGACGGGTCTTTCACTGTAATCTTATAGGTTTTCTCTGATACACTTATCTTCTGTTCTGCAGTTTTGCCTTTATAGGTGATCGTGACCGTTTTGTCACTGGTTTTCAGCGCTCTGTCAGGGGAAATTGAGAGGTCTTTGCTGTCAATTGCCAGCTTGGTAGAATCGCTGAAGACAGCGGTGACTTCCATTCCTTTTGTGCTGAACGTTTCCCCTTCGGTGTACTTTGTCTTATCCGGTGGGGTGGTAATGGTAATCTTCTCCAGGGTGACAGCAGCTACGACCTGAATCTTCTGTTCTGCGGTTTTGCCCTTGTAGGAGACAATAACTTTTGTATCGGTGGTTTTCAAGGCACCGTCAGGGGTGATGGACAGCTCCTTAGTATCTAAAGCCTTTCTGGTACTGTCGCTGTAAACTGCAAATACCTCCATTCCCGCAGGATCAAAGACTTCACCCTCTGTATAATTTACTTTCTGAGGGGGAGCAGTAATCTGGATACGTTCCATCACAAGAGCAGGAAGTACTTTAATATCCAGTGTGGCCGTCTTGTCCTTGTAGCTCAGGGTGATTTTTGTATCTTGGAGCGTCAGGTCCTCCTCAGGGGAGAAGCCGATATCTTTCGTATCCAAAGCCTTTTTTGTAAGATCACTGTAAACAGCACTGACCTCCATACCCGAGGGATCAAAGCGTTCCCCTTCTGTATAAGTCAGTTTATCCGGCTGATGAGTTACTTCAATACCTGTGAGGGTGACAGCCGGCTGTACCGTGACAGAAAATGAAGTAGATTTACCCTGGTAAGTAATGGTTATAACGTTGTCGCCGGCGGTCAAAGGCCGGTCAGGAGTCATAGTCAATTCCTGACTGCTGATGACTTTCGGCGCCCCGCTGGTAAAAAAGGCGGAGACTTCCATACCTGCCGGGTCAAATGTCTCTCCCTCTGTGTAGGAAAGCGTATCCGGCAGTTTGGTCACCTCGATCCGATCCAGTGTAACCGCAGGTGCTACACGGATAGGGAAGCTGGCTGTCATTTGACTGTAGCCTACAGTAACCAGTGTGTCAGTTGTTTTCAGATTATCAGTAGGTGATATGGTATATTCTCCGGGGGAGAGAACCTTTGGATCTCCTTTATCGTACACAGCTGTGACAGTAAGTCCTGTGATATCAAGGCTGTCTCCTTCCTCATAATCGGTACGGTCAGGAGGAGTAAGCCTGAGCTCAGTCAGGACAGGAGGGGGATCCTCCTTTGGCTTCTGCTCCTTTACAACGGTTATGGGCTGAACGGCCGTGAGCCCCAGATAAGTAATGGTTATCTGGGTATCTGCAGGGGTCAGACTGCCTTTGGGAGCAATGGTATAGTCAGAACCCGAGAGCACCTCAGAGGGAACCTGACTGTCCTTTTTATATACGGCTGTCACTGCCATGCCGGCAGGATCAAACGATTCCCCTTCTTTGTATTCGGTCTTTTTGGGAGGGGATGTTACGGTAATCTTTTCGGGAGCTGATTTGACAATTACTTTGACTTCTTTGCTTTTCAGGGCCGTTTCCGGGGATGCCGCAAGCTTGGCTTCCACAACATAGATGGTAGTTCCGGCTTTTTCAGTGTCCGGAGTGTAGACCGCACTGGAAGCATTCTTAAGCGGCGAGAGCTTTCCTTCCGAGGAAGTATACCACTGGTAGACGACAGAACTGCCGTCTTTGGCAGTGGCTGTGCCGTCAAGGGCTTCTGGTGTTTTGCCTGTACCGTACGTAAATGTTGCTCCGTTTTTCATATAATCCTTTGCAAAGGCCAGACCGTCTGCAGCATCTTCGGCCCATGCAGTGACGGGCACACTGCCTGCCGTTAACAGTAATGTTAAAAAGATAGATAAAATACGTTTCCTGGTTTTCTTCATATCCATTCGCCTCCAATCTATAGTGGGCACAGCGCACCTTTCGCTGACCGCCTGGCTAATTCTGAAAAGTGTAGAAGAAGAACATAAATAGTCTGTATTTATATAAGTATTATATAATTTATTATGACTAAAGTAAATTAAGATTCAATGAATTTTGCTTAATATCTTAGGTAATAATTACTGAAAATGGAGGCATTTTTTTGGCGTGATTCAGGAAAGAAATAAGCGGGTCAGATCCCCAAGAGCGGCAATGCTGTAATCGGGATCCTCTGTGGTTCCAAAGCCATAGGAGGCAAATACAAAGGGAATCCCTGCTTCCCTGGAGGCGCAGTGATCGCCGTCTGTATCCCCCACATAGACTGGTGCCTGCAGATGGTGGCGGCGAATGATTTCTTTGATATTAGCGGCCTTAGCATTGCCTGTATCCCCCGGGCAGAGGTGGTCCTGAAAGTAGTGTCCGAATCCAGTATTCTCAAGAAATACTTCAATATATCCTCCCTGGCAGTTGCTGACAATATACAGGGGATAGACCGCTGACAGCTGCTCTAGCGTACACTCCAGGCGGGGATACAGAGGTACCTGAGCCCGAAGCAGCACCTCATGTTCTCTCTCACAGCACAGATGAATTAGTTCCAGCTGTCTTGCAGGAGATTCATTGGGAAAGAGCGCCCTGGCTATATCCGGAAGTGTACGGCCAAACAAAGATTTGAGAGTTTCGGCTGTGAGAGGAGGAATGGAAACCTCCTCCCGGATCCGGATCTGGTTCCACGCTTTTGCCACCAAATGAGTGGAATCCCACAGGGTTCCGTCTACATCAAAAATAATACTATCTATTGGTTTCATATTCGTTCTCCTTTGTAGTATAATAAGTCCTGTGACCGGACCGTCTGTATGCAGATGCTGCAGAACGCCGGCGCATGTGAATATTGTAAAGAAACTCATCTAAAAAAGCAAGAAATATTAGATACGGGGGATACTATGAGATACAAAAGTGTACAGGAGGGGATTTTCTTGAGACGTCCCAACCGGTTTATCGCCCATGTGATCACTGAGGGAAAAGAGGAGGTCTGTCATGTGAAGAATACAGGCAGATGCAAAGAGCTCCTGATTCCCGGGGCTAAAGTTTATCTGGAAAAGAGCAGCAATCCCAACCGGAAAACAAAATTTGATGTGATAGGTGTAGAGAAGGGGAATCTTTTGATTAATATGGATTCTCAGATTCCCAACAAGGCAGCGGGGGAGTGGCTTGCCAAGGGGAACCTCTTTTCCGGCAGTGCGCTCATACGCCCGGAGACAAAATACGGCAATTCCAGGTTTGATTTTTATGTGGAAGATTGCGGAAGGAAAGCGTTTCTGGAGGTTAAAGGTGTCACTTTGGAGGATGAAAAAACAGCCAAATTTCCCGACGCACCTACTTTACGGGGCGTGAAGCATGTGTTAGAGTTAGGGGAGTGTGTACGGGCAGGGTATGAGGCTTATCTGCTCTTTGTGATTCAGATGAAGGGGGTAAGGAAGATGATGCCCAACTGGGAGACACACCCGGAGTTTGGAGAAGCGCTGATAAAAGCCCGGGATCAGGGGGTCCATATTCTGGCTTATGACTGTCTGGTGGAAGCGGACAGAATTGAGATTATGGATGCCGTGCCTGTATCCCTGGAGAGACCGGAATAGAAAGGCAGAAAAATGATACCGAGAGAGATTGTACAGCCGCTGCTCGGCTGGTTTTATGAAAACAAGAGAGATCTGCCCTGGAGGAGGGAACCTTCGGCTTACCATGTATGGCTGTCGGAAATTATGCTGCAGCAGACCAGAGTGGAGGCAGTGAAAGAATATTACAGCAGATTTTTGGACGCTCTTCCGGAGATTGAAGATCTGGCCGCCTGTCCGGAAACCCGGCTGCTGAAGCTCTGGGAGGGGCTGGGTTACTATAACAGGGTGAGAAACATGCAGAAGGCGGCCAGGACAGTGGTGGAGCATTACGGGGGAGCGCTTCCTCCGGATTACGAACAGCTTTTGGAGCTTCCCGGCATTGGAAGCTATACGGCAGGTGCCGTGGCGTCTATCGCATTTGGGATTCCGAGACCTGCCGTGGACGGCAATGTTCTGCGGGTAATCGCAAGAATAACGGAAAATGAAGAGGATATTCTAAAGCAATCGGTAAAGACTAAGACAGAGAGGGAACTGGCAGAGATTATGCCCAAGAACGCTCCGGGAGATTTTAATCAGAGTCTGATGGAGCTGGGAGCCCTCGTATGCATACCCAACGGTATGGCAAAATGCGGGGCGTGTCCTCTGGCGGAACTTTGTCTCGCGAGAAAGCATGACCGGGTCATGGAGCTGCCGAAAAAAGCGGGAAAAAAGCAGAGAAGGCTGGAGAAGAGGACGGTTCTGCTAATCCAGGATGGGGAAGACTTTGCCATACGGAAACGGGAGAAAAAGGGTCTGCTGGCCGGTATGTATGAATTTCCCAATCTGGAAGGCTATAAGAGTCAGGAGGAGATTCTGGAGTATGTCCGGGAACTGTCCTGTCAGCCTGTGCGCATCCAGACGCTGACACAGGCAAAGCATATATTCTCTCATGTGGAGTGGGAGATGAAGGGGTACCGGGTACTGATAGAGCCCAGGGAAAAGAGAAATACAGATGGTCTCCTTTTTGTGAACAAAAAAGAGACAAAGGGAAAATACCCTATTCCGGCTGCCTTTGCAGCTTACAGAAAATATCTCGAGGAGGACATATAAATAGATGAAATTACTATCCATAGCAGTTCCTTGCTACAACTCAGAAGCTTATATGCGCAAGTGCATCGACTCCCTGCTGCCGGGAGGAGAGCAGGTAGAGATTATAATCGTAGATGACGGCTCTGGAGACAGCACAGCCGGGATCGCAGATGAATACGCAGAGAAATATCCGGGCATTGTAAAGGCAGTACATCAGGAAAACGGAGGGCACGGCGCTGCAGTCAATACGGGAATTAAAAATGCTACCGGACTGTATTTCAAGGTTGTGGACAGCGACGACTGGGTGAATCTGGAGGCATACCAAAAGATCCTTGACACTATCAAGGATATTGCCGGGGGACCGTATACTCTGGACATGCTGATCAGCAATTTTGTATATGAAAAGCAGGGTGCCAGGAGGAAGAAGGTAATGAAGTACACCAAGTATCTGCCCCAGGACCGTATCTTCACCTGGGAGGATATGAGACATATGGGGACAGGCAAGTACATTCTGATGCATTCGGTGATCTACCGTACAAAGCTGCTTCGGGAGTGCGGGCTGGAGCTTCCCATGCATACCTTTTATGTAGATAATCTGTTTGTATACCAGCCGCTGCCCAGTGTACGGACAATGTATTATCTGAACGTTAATTTCTACCGCTATTTTATCGGGAGGGAAGATCAGTCTGTCCATGAAGACGTAATGATTCGAAGGATTGATCAGCAGATAAAAGTAAACAAGCTTATGATAGATTCTATTGCAATGAAACGTCTCGACAATAAAAGAATGCGGCAATATATGCTGAACTATCTGGATATTATCACGGCAGTGTCATCTATTATGCTGATCCGATCCGGGACAGATGAAAACTTTGAAAAGAAGAAAGAACTCTGGAAATATCTGAAGACGGCAGATGCCCATCTCTACCGCAGACTTCGTTTCGGACTGCTGGGACGGTGCGTGAATCTTCCGGGAAAGAGCGGCCGGGAGGTATCCGTTGCCGTCTACCGGGTCGTTCAGAAGTTTTATGGATTTAACTAATAAAAAGGTTCCTGCCGGTAATCGGAAGGAACCTTTCACATTCTTATTTGGCTGCAGCTTCTGCAGCTTTGGCTTTCTGAGGGGCCGTTCTGGGCTTGTATATGACCTGGTAACAGATAAAATATAAGGCGAAGGCCGTAATAACATCCAAAAGCGTATGCTGTTTTAAAAACACAGTTGCCAGGACAATCAGCACAGTGAGAATCAGAGTGCCGCCTTTGACCGCTCGGTGTTTTTTCAGCCCTTCGCACTTGAAGATGGCCGTACATGCCGCCACAGAATTATAAACATGGATGCTGGGCAGTATATTGGTCGGTGTATCGATCCGGTACAGGTGCTTTACCATGTCCACAAAGATATTATCCCGGGCAAATACTACAGGCCTTAGATCCTGGGCATTGGGATAGACATAAGAGATTACCAGAAACAGAGTCATACCGATTCCCAGCGTTGTGATGAGCCTGTAATAATCGGCTTTATTCTTGTTGATAAAGGTAAAATAAAATACAGTTGCCGCTATGAATGCAAACCATAAGAAGTATGGCACTATAAAGTATTCACAGAAAGGAATGGCATCATCAATTTTCATATGAATGATATGAAAACGTACATTATTCCGCTGTTCCAGGTACGTAAATCCCATCATGTAAAGTATACCGAAAACAGGTATTATCCAGGCGTGTTTGTATTTTTTAATGATATTCAAAGGGGTCACCTCTTTAATTTATTGGTGAATATTTTTAATCAACTGCATTATAGCACAGGGATCTGAGGATAACAATGCAGTTCATTTATATTTAAGAAAACGTTCACAAACTGGCTATTTATCTTGTAAGCAGATAAGACTCCCGCCGCTATTGGTGGTGAGTAAATAACAAAATCGTCTTGATGGGAGTCCAATCTCCTTCCAAGATAAAGCCCCCGGCGGCTCGCAGCAAGTACGCAGAGGCGTACTTGAATTATGAATGGGGTATAAAATTGTCAAAGATCAGGGAATCATACCGGTTCAGGCAGCGTTCATATGCTTTCTGAGATCGTATAGTCCATACCATAGTCATGGTTCCCAGCAGGCTGCGGAGTATGCAGAAGCTTATATTATTAGTGTCTTTATAGCAGTAAGAAATAAAGTCCGGGCGGCTCAGCACGTTGGTGAGCAAATGTTTGACCAGGAAGCTTAACAGGTATCCGCCCTCCGCCACAGGTCTTGTCAGGTTGCTGGACAGCTGCCCTCTTACAACATCCGGCCGGTGCACCCGATACCAGAAAAGGGCCAGAGAATTAAATGATTCAATGCAGTAACTGCCTTTGTAACCAGCCATTGCTTTATCTACCAGTGCGCAGGTAGAGGTGCTGAAACAGGGCAGCTTAATCTCTATCAGGAGCGGCACCTGTCCGTCTACCAGCTTCAGCACCTGGGAGAACAGAGGAATCTGTTCCTTGGTATGCAGCAGAGTGAGCTCTTTTAGCTGCTCATAAGTTTTCTCTCTTACGTGGATATCCAGGCCGCACATACGGCTCAGCGTGCTGTCGTGGAAGACTACCAGCTGCTGGTCCTTGGTGAGCTGCACATCCAGTTCAATTCCATAGCCTTTGCTTACCGCCCGGGAAAACGCAGGTAGAGAATTCTCCGGAATTCCTTTTTCATTGGAAAACAGCCCTCTGTGGGCAAACAGAATATGTCGGAAGCTTCTGCTCTCTCTTCGATGGGTAAACCTTGGGAGAATACAGAATATGTAAAGAAGGAACAGGATTAGCAGGCATGTCAGTATTTTCATTATTATTCAGACCTTTCTCTCTATATAATGCCGTATCATTGGGAGGAGACTCAGCCTGGGGTAATGACAGAAATCTGTTCGCTGGCTGTGGACAGGGAAATGGAATCCGCATATCCGCAGGATTCCCCGTCACTGTGTACCGGCAGGGGACGGTCTGTGTGAATATCTATCTGCCTGCAGGAAAACATATGTATCCCTTTTAGATGAATATGTTTTCCCCAAAAAGCTGTGGGGAGCATCAGAAGAATTTTGGGTTTGCTCAGATTTCCCACAACACAGATATGAAGCTTTCCGTCATCGCTTTTTGCTCCGGGGGCAAACTGAAACCCTCCCCCTTCGTATTTTTGGTTCATGGCTGCGGCAAAATAAAGTCTGGGAAAATGCAGTGTCTGCTTTTTATCCAGGCATATGCGGGCCTGACAGGGTTTGAATAAAAAAAGCTGCCGGAGCGCTATCCCCACATAGGTAAGCTTGCCCAGTCCCAGGTGATTCAGTGTGTCCTTGATGGGGGAGGCGAGGGCTTCATGGCAGATGGCCGCGTCAAAGCCGATACCTGCACTGACGCCAAAGCATCTGGTGTGATACCGGGTTTTCAGGGTGCCGATGTCCATCTCTGCAACGGCGTGGGAAGAAAGTATGAGAGAAAGCGCCTCAGCGGGATCGAAGGGGATTCCCATTCCCCGGGCAAAGTCGTTTCCTGAGCCGGTAGGTATGTAACCTAAAGTAATACGGGCAGGGTGGGTGAGACCGTTCAGAACTTCGTTGACGGTTCCGTCCCCTCCCACGACGACGATGGTGCATGTGTGGTGCCTGTCTTCCAGTTCATGGGCCAGGCGGGCAGCGTGTTTTTTATATAGTGTAAAATAAGCTTCATAGGGAATCCCGCGGGATTCAAGCTCATGCTGGATCTTATCCCAGATCACTGCACCATACCCGGAGCGTGAGCGGGGGTTGATTATAAAATAGTACATAATAGTTCTCCTTATCCTATTCCTATTGTAGCAGTTTGATGCATGCAGAACAAGGAAAAATGAATTTGCATTTGCCGGAAAGTGTGATACTATGAAAAAGGAAATACAAAAGCCTAAGAAAAAGGAGAAAAGCATGAACGAAGATTTTGTGACATTTACCATTCGTAAGAAAAAAAACATTGCATTAATTGCCCATGATAATGAAAAACCAAAATTAATCCAGTGGTGTAAAGATAATTATGAGATATTAAAAGAGCATTCTCTCTATGGAACCGGCACAACGGCGAGGATGATTACGGATAAAGCAGGCCTGTCAGTAAAGGGATACAACAGCGGGCCCCTGGGCGGTGACCAGCAGATTGGGGCGAAGATTGTAGAAGGAGTCATAGATTTTGTGGTATTCTTCTCGGATCCGCTGACTGCTCAGCCCCACGATCCTGACGTGAAGGCTCTGATGAGGATTGCTCAGGTCTATGATATCCCTATGGCAATTAATAAGGCTACGGCTGATTTTATGCTGAATTCCAGATTCATGGCGGAAGAATATGACCATGAAGTCATTAATTTTAAGAAAAGCGTAGACGATCGGGCAGAGACTATGTAAATCTTGTGTGCCCGGATTCCGGCTGCCTGCATACACTAATTATAAAGCAATGCAAGGAGTCTACAATTGGCATATAAGATAGTAATTGATGCCGGACACGGTGGCACGGATCCGGGTGCGGTTTATCAGGGACGGCAGGAAAAGGACGATAATCTTCGCCTGGCACTGGCGGTAGGCCAGATTCTGGAGGATAACGGAGTAGATGTAGTATATACCAGAACCACAGACGTGTATCAGACACCCTTTGAAAAAGCTACCATAGCAAATGAGTCCGGAGCTGATTTCTTTATCTCATTCCACCGTAATTCCAGTCCCCGGCCCAACCAGTATTCCGGAGTGGAGACGCTGGTATACGATAAATCAGGAGAAAAGCTGGATATGGCAGAGAATATCAACGGCGCTCTTGGAGAACTGGGATTCAATGAGCTGGGGGTGACGGCCAGACCGGGGCTTGTGGTATTGAGAAGAACCAAGATGCCCGCGGTACTCATCGAGACAGGATTCATCAATACAGATGAAGACAATCAAAGGTTCGATGCACAGTTTGATGAGATTGCACAGGCAATTGCTGCGGCTATTATGGGAACCTTAGATGAGGAGACCGTGGAGGAACCTACCCTGTATCGGGTTCAGGTTGGTCTCTTCCGGGTAAAGAGCAATGCAGATAATCTGCTGTACGAATTGCTGGATAAAGGCTATCCCGCATTTATGCTGGATGAGGACGGATACTATAAGGTGCAGGTAGGCGCTTTCAGACAGCTGGATAATGCCATTAAGATGGAGCAGAGGCTGCGCAGGGATGGATACAGTACTTTAATTACAACGTAACAGGGTCTGAGACCCATAGGCACATCTGCTGCCTGTGGGTCTCAGACTTTTTTCTGTGCTTTGTCCTATCCTGCAGCTTCTTCGCCCTTCCTCGCTGCTTTCATATCCAGAAGTTTCTTTTCCACACGCATCAGTCCCTGCTCATAATGTTCGATTTTCAGATTCAGCCGATCCAGGGAGGCCTGCATATCGCGCATACGTTCCAGAAGCTGGTCTCTTTGTTCCGTTAACAATGTCTTTCTTGCCTCCAGCGTGGAATCTCCCTTCTGAAAAAGACTTACGTATTCGATCAGGGCGTCAATCTGGACCCCCGACTTTCGCATGCACTTCATAAGCTCGATCCAGGCGCAGGATTCTTCGCCATAATCCCGGATGCCGCTTTTCGTCCTGGGAACAGGGGGGATCAGACCGATCCGCTCATAATAGCGAAGGGTGTCCGCCGACAGTCCGAATTTTTTGCTTACTTCTGTTATCGTCATAGGGAATCTCTCCTTTTTACCTAAGCGTTTGGCTTTTTATTTGTATCATACCATCTGAAGGCGGGGGCAGGTCAAGTAAGTTTGGAAAAACAGGTAAATTTTTCTTGAAATCCCTGCCCCTTAATGATAAAATGTTAACAATTCGTGAGGGAGTAATTGGCGTGGATACGTGGTAAGTCAACATACTGGCCGTGACGGCCTGGCTTATCTTAAATAATGAGACTCATGTATGGTGCCCACTGTACATGCGTCTTTTTTTATTACTCTGAAAAGTTCTTTGAATTTTCTGTGCAATAAAAAGCTCTCTGGGCTGGACGCGCTGCTGCAAAATCTTCCCCATCGTGTGGGAATATCATGCAAAAGCAGAAAAGGGCAGTTGCGGCACACTAGTAGGATAATACAGGAGGATGGAACATGGGAATTATGGAATTGTTTTTGCTGGCAGTAGGATTGTCTATGGATGCCTTTGCGGTGTCCGTCTGTAAGGGGCTGGCCATGCAGAAGATTACAGTAAAAAGGGCCGGGATCGTAGGGCTGTGGTTCGGGGGATTTCAGGCGCTGATGCCTTTGCTGGGATATGTGCTGGGAGTGCAGTTTAAGGAAAAGATCACTGCAGTGGATCACTGGATTGCATTTGTGCTTCTGGCTTTAATAGGAGGGAATATGGTAAGGGAAGCCCTGTCCGGGGAATGCGCAGAGTGCGGTGATACCGATGCATCCCTGGATGTAAAGACAATGTTTCTTTTGGCAGTGGCTACCAGTGTCGACGCTCTGGCCGTAGGCATTACCTTTGCGTTTCTTGAGGTGCACATCATCCGGGCAATTTCCTTCATAGGCATTGTGACGTTTGTCCTCTCGGCGGTTGGTGTGAAAGTCGGAAATATTTTCGGGACCAGGTATAAAGCAAAGGCAGAGCTGGCCGGCGGAGTCATACTCATACTCATCGGTGCAAAGATTCTGCTGGAACATCTGGGATTCCTGTAAGAAAAAAGAAAAAGTTGGGATAATGTGATAAACGTCACCGAACATAAGCATTGGATCCGTTATAATTACTGATGTAAGAAGCGGGACAGGAAAGGGAAGTTGGAGTGTACCGTATGAGGGATATTGTAAGAAATGAAGTGAAGAAGCTAAAGATTTTCCAGGAGGTTCCGGAAAGTTTGATCCAGACAATACTGAACCAGGCACAGATAGTTGACTATGAAAAAAAGGAAATGATATACCGTGCAAAGGAATCAGTGGGATTTGTCTATATTGTGCTGGACGGAGAGGCCGTAGTCTATAATATTACAAAGCACGGCAACCGCAAGGTCATTTTCATCCTGGGGAAGGGCAGCCTTCTCAATTACAATATCATAAGCAAAACCCAGGCGTCGGTCTTCTGTGAGGCGGCAAGTGGGCTGACGGTGCTGAAAATCCCTCAGACCCTGTTTGTTAAAATGATGGAACAGGAACCTGCCTGGATGTGCGCAGTTATGAGAGAATATGAGCGGTACATCTGGCGGCTGAGCCATCAGCTGAAAAATACCACAGGCAATATGTATCTGGAGCGGAAGATTGCAGCGAAGCTGTGGAAGCTGGGCAGAGATTTCGGCGTGCAGACTTCAGCGGGTGTGAAGATCGACATAGAGATGACTATGAATCTTATGGCAGATCTGGTGGGAGCCCCCAGGGAAAATGTCTCAAGGGCATGTAAAAACCTTAGCAACCAGGATTTGATTGTTTATAAAAACAAACATTTCTGGATTCCGGATCCTGAGGAGCTGGCCGGATTTTATAAGGCCTAATCATGGGTCACAGATACAGGCAGAGATGGCTGATATTCAGAAAGGATGGAAACAATGGGTACGTTATTGCAGAGAGAGACAGCAGATGCATTGTTAGAGCGGCTGCTGGAAACTTACCGGGTTTATGCCCCCAAGGTATTTCCTATGGAAGGGTGCTTCTCCGACACGGACAGTATCCGGTACGGAGAGATTCAGGGATGGGACGAGATTGTATGGGATAAAAAGTCAGACTACAGCTTTAAAGAAGTGCTGCTTCCCATCTCCCAGACAATTCTTTATTTCACAGAAGATGAGATGAAGGTCCCAAAAGAGGAAGAGAAAGGTAATCTGATTCTTGTAAGGAGCTGTGATCTTCACAGTGTCAGGCGTCTGGATGAGATCTATTTGAAAAATGGCGCGGAGGATTATTATTATAAAAGGAAAAGGGAGAATACCAGGTTTATCCTCATGGGTTGTCCGGAGTCCTTTGACTCCTGCATCTGTGTGTCTATGGGAACCAACAAAAGCACAGACTATGATGCCTATCTTAAGATGGATAAGCAGGGGGTTTACCTGGAGTGCCAAGATGAGGAACTGGGCAAAATCCTCAAAGCATTTCAGGGTAAAGAAACGGAACTTCCCGTAGAATATGTGACAAAGAACCCGGTTCAGACCGAGATTCCGGAAGACTTGCCGGAAGGAATCCAGAACCACGCAATGTGGAAAGAGTATGCCGGCAGATGCATCGGCTGCGGCCGCTGCAATTTTGTCTGTCCTACCTGTACCTGTTTTACCATGCAGGATATTTTTTACAAGGACAATGACCGGGCAGGAGAGAGACGCAGAGTATGGGCTTCCTGCCAGGTGGACGGCTATACAGATATTGCAGGAAACATCAGCTTCCGGCAGGACCAGGGCCAGAGAATGCGCTTCAAGGTATTACATAAAGTATATGACTATAAGAAAAGATTCGGATATCACATGTGCGTGGGCTGCGGCCGCTGTGAGGATGTATGTCCGGAATATATCTCTTATCTGGCCTGTCTTCAGAAATTAGGCCGGGCGGCAAAGGAGGGACAGGACAATGAGTAATGAATATATCCCTTTTTTATCTCAGATTAAAGAGGTACAGAAACATACAGAGATTGAATACAGCTTTCGTATGTCTTATGTGGGTGACGTACAGCCGGGGCAGTTTTTCGAGGTCTCCATCCCGAAGTTCGGGGAGGCGCCTATCTCAGTGAGCGGAATCGGGGAAGGCGACGTAGAGCTTACCATCCGTAAGGTGGGTAAGGTAACGAATGAAATATTCGAGAACCGTGTGGGCCAGAGTCTGTTTATGAGAGGGCCCTACGGCAACGGTTTCTCCCTGGATCTCTACCGGGGAAAAGAGCTGATAATCGTGGCCGGAGGCACCGGGGTTTCACCGGTCAAAGGGGTGATAGACTATTTCGGAGAGCACAGGGAAGAGGTGAAAAGCCTCTCGGTCATTGCCGGCTTTAAATCCCCCGGGGACATTCTGTTCAAGGACAGCATAAAGCGGTGGGAAAAACAGATGAATCTCACGGTGACGGTAGATCATGCAGATGATCCGGGCTGGAAGACAGGGCTTGTGACTGCATATATTCCGGAGATTCCCATAGAGAATCTTAAGGATGCAGCGGCAATTGTGGTAGGACCTCCTGTAATGATGAAATTTTCAGTGGCAGAATTGCTGAAACGGGGAATAAAGGAAGAACAAATTTGGATCTCACAGGAGAGAAAAATGTGCTGCGGACTTGGAAAATGCGGCCACTGCAAGATGGATGACACATATATCTGTCTGGACGGGCCGGTGTTTAACTATACAAAGGGAAAGAAATTATTCGATTAGGAGGCAGACCGTATGGATATCAATACGAAAAAAGTGAAAAAGAATGCCTTCCGTATTTCAAAAGAAAGAGGGATCACAGCTTCCAGAGTGCGGGTTCCCGGAGGAAAATGCAGCGCAGAAGTATTAGGCGTGGTCAAGGATATTGCAGAGACCTATGGAAACGGAAGTGTACATCTGACTACCAGACAGGGGTTTGAGATTGAGGGAATCTCCCTGGAGGATATGGATAAGGTAAATGAAATGCTGCAGCCCGTGATTGAAAATCTGGGAATCAACCAGGAGATACCCGGCACCGGTTACCCGGCTTCCGGAACAAGAAATGTTTCTGCCTGTATCGGAAACCGTGTCTGTCCCTTTGGAAATTATAATACGGCGGCATTTGCAAAGCGCATCGAGGATGCTATCTTTCCCAATGATCTTCATTTTAAGATAGCCTTGACCGGCTGTCCTAATGACTGCATTAAGGCAAGGATGCATGATTTCGGAATCATCGGCATGACCATGCCCCAGTATGATCCCGGCCGCTGTGTGAACTGCGGGGCCTGTGAAAAAGGCTGCGATCAGCTTTCGGTGAACGCTCTTCGCCGGGAAAATTATAAGGTGGTGCGCAGCGAAGAGAAATGTGTGGGCTGCGGGGTGTGCATTACCAAATGTCCCACCAGGGCATTTACCAGAAGCAGACAGAAATATTACCGTCTTACCATCATGGGCAGAACAGGAAAGAGGAATCCCCGGTTGGGAGAGGACTTCCTGGTGTGGGCGGATGAAGATACAATCGTTAAAGTAATCCTGAATACCTATGGGTTTGTGAAAGAATACATTGACCCCAATGCGCCCGGGGGGAAGGAGCATGTAGGTTATATTATCGACCGGGTAGGCTTTGCCGAATATAAAAAATGGGCGCTGGACGGCGTAAGGCTGCTCCCTGAGACTATTGTAAAGGACCATGTTTACTGGAGCGGTGTTCACTACAGGTAACACTGGCAATAACAAGCAAAAACAGCAAGGCGGATATTGAGCTGCTACGGCGGTAATATCCGCCTTTTTGCTTTCCTTTGCTAAAAGGTGCTGACTGTCACATCCGCTTTTTGGAGGGCAGCGTGACTGGAAGTGATTTACAATGAAAGAAAATGGCGGTATCATTATCATATGTAAAAATTCCAGCCGGAAGGGAGTACCTAATGGAAATTATCAAAGGAAAAAGTGCATTCGCAGCCATTGCTGTGGGAAAAATTGCAGTTTATAAGAAAGAAGACCAGCCGATAAAAAAAAGGCGCACCGAGGATCCGGAGGGGGAAATCGCCCGTTTCCGGAAGGCAAAGGAAGAGGCAGCTGACCAGCTTCAGAAGCTGTATGAGAAGGCGCTGAGGGAAGTGGGGGAGGCCGGCGCCATGATCTTTAAAGCGCACCAGATGATGCTGGATGATGGAGAGTATCAGGATTGTGTTCAGCATATGATTCAGACCCGGAAGGTGAATGCGGAGTACGCAGTGGGGACTGCCGGAGAACATTTTGCGAATATATTTGCCGCTATGGATGACGCTTATATGAAGGAGAGAGCAGCGGATATAAAGGATATCTCAGAGCGGGTAATCCGAAATCTCATCGGAAAGGGAAGGCAGGACAGGGACTTTACGGGCCCGGTGATCGTCGTGGCAGATGATCTGGCGCCCAGTGAAACCGTACAGCTGGACAAAGATAAGGTACTTGCTTTTGTCACCAGCCGGGGCTCTGTCTACTCGCATACGGCAATCCTGGCCAGAACCATGAATATTCCCGCTATTGTCAATACAGGTATCGATCTGGAACAGGATCTGGACGGAAAAGAGGCGGCTGTGGATGGGGTTCGGGGAATCCTATATCTGGATCCCACTTTAGAGGTGCTGGAGGAAATGAAAAAGCGCCGGGAAGAAGAACAGCAGAAAAAAGAACTTCTCCTGGAACTAAGGGGAAAGGAAACTGTTACCCTGGATGGAAAAAGGATAAAGCTGTATGCTAATATCGGAAGTGTTTCTGACATTGCGGGTGTACTAAAGAATGATGCCTCGGGGATAGGTCTTTTCAGAAGTGAATTTCTCTATCTGGAGAAGAAGGACTATCCGACAGAAGATGAGCAGCTTGCTGCATATAAGACCGTTCTGGAAAATATGGGGGGCAAGAAGGTGATTATCCGAACGCTGGATATCGGAGCGGATAAGCAGATTGACTATTTCCATATGGAGAAAGAGGAAAATCCCGCTATGGGCTGCCGGGCTATCCGGATCTGCCTGGAAAGAAAAGACATTTTCAAAACGCAGCTGCGTGCTCTGTACCGGGCCTCTGCTTTTGGCAATCTTTCTATTATGTTCCCTATGATTATTTCTGTGAAAGAGGTGGACGAGATCCTTGAGATTGTGGAAGAGGTAAAAAATGAGCTGAGGGAAGAAGGAATTGCTATGGGGGAGGCGGAATTGGGGATTATGATTGAGACTCCTGCAGCCGTTATGGTAAGCGATGAGCTGGCAAAAAAGGTTGACTTTTTCAGCATCGGAACCAACGATCTCACGCAGTATACCCTGGCCATAGACCGCGGGAATGCCAAGCTGGACAGATATTATGACGCCCATCATCCTGCGGTGCTGCGGATGATCCAGATGACAGTGGAGAATGCTCACAAACATGGAATCCGTGCGGGAATCTGCGGAGAGCTTGCCTCAGATATGGAGCTGACGGAGACATTTCTTGCCATGGGGGTTGATGAATTATCCGTAGCTCCCTCCTATATTCTGGGACTCAGAAAGAAGATACGGGAGATAAAAATAAAAGCATAGGCAGTGACGGCATTCCTTTTTCATTGTTTTTTCAGCGGAAATCAGTATAATAGAGGTATGCAGTCTGTACCCGCATCTGCTGAAAGGAAGAGTGAGCATGGCAATTACGTTAAAAGCGATCCGGCAGGAATCTTACCCTGCCTCCTATACAAGGGGTAATACTCTATATACGAATCAACAGGTGATCACCTGCCGTTCCTGTGAATGGGAGGGGGAGGGGGTCTCTACAGTAAAGGCAGAAGTTCTGGGAAAAGATGAGGAGCTTTACAGGGTAGAGCTTACTGTGGACGAGGCCAATGACAAGATTACAGATTACAGCTGTGAATGTGAAGACAGCCTGATTCACGAAGGGATGTGCAGCCATTGCGTGGCCGCGGCCCTGCACTATTGGAGGGAGTCTATCCTTCAGGAACAGAAGCAAAAGGATATCCTCGGTCAGGCGCCGGGGGAGCTGCCGGCAGTCTCCGGGGCCAGGGTGTCGTCTCCGGAGATTACAAGCTTAATTTACCGCTATTCTATGAGAGAAAAGGCCAGGTATTTTCAACCGTCTGTGGCGGGAAAGGTTGAGCTGGAGCCGGTGCTTAAGAAGTATTCCCAGACGTGGAGGCTGACATTCCGCATCGGCATGGACTATAAATATGCACTGAAAAATATCGGAGACTTTCTGGAAGCAGTGGAAAATGGGGAAAAGATAACTTACGGAAAAAAGCTGTCCTTTATACATGAGAGAAGTGCCTTTACCCCTCAGGCACGGGAGTTCATTTCCTTTTTGGAGATGGCATATAAAGACAGAGAAGAGCTCAGAACAGAAACTTATTACTATTCCAGAGAAAGATACAAGCGTAATCCCCAGGAGCTGAATCTCACGGAAAGAGAGGCGGCAGAGTTTTTTCTGCTGATGAGGGGAAAGAGATGCCGCTTTTCGGACAGCACTGAGAGCGGCGGTGAGCTGTCAGTTATTGAGGGAAATCCCCCTCTTGTAATTGAAATTACCGCCCGGGACGACGGGTGCTGTATGGTACTTCCCCGGCTTGAGGTACTCTCCTCGGATGAATCCCTGTTTGTACGGATGGGGGAAGCTGTGTACTGCTGTTCAGAGGACTTTGCCAGGGATATGAAAGAGGTGTGCCGGTATGGGAACTGGAGGGAGTGCGCTCATCTGGAAATTGCGGTGAAAGATATGAATGCATTCTGCAGTACCATATATCCCATGCTCAGGGAGCATGCAGAGGTGAAACTCCACGGGGATATCGGCGCCTATATGCCCGAAGAGGTGCAGATACGCATCTATCTGGATCTGGAAAGGGAGAAGCTTACCTGCCGCCTGGAGTCAGAATACGGGGATAAGAGCTTTAATATGCTGGGGACTTTTTCTGTGGAAGACATGTACAGGGACATTGCCAGAGAAAGCCGGGCCGTCTATACTGCAAGGGCATATTTTGACAATACCGGGGATAAGAAAGTTCTTACCCTCCCGGTAAACCAGGACGACAGAGTCTACCAGCTTCTTGCCACAGGGATGGATCAGCTGCGTCAGACGGGGGAGGTATTTGTATCCGAAAACCTGAAAAAGCTGTCTGTCCGCAGAGCCCCCAAGGTCACAGTGGGCATTACCCTGAGCGGGGATCTTTTAGAGCTTACCCTATCCTCGGAAAAACTTCCGTTTGAGGAGCTGGAGGCGCTGCTGCAGAGCTACCGCCAGAGGAAGAAGTATTACCGGCTTAAGGACGGTGATTTTTTCCGTCTGGAGGATAATTCTGTGAGCGCTCTGGCTGAGATTATGGAGGGTCTTTCCCTTGCCAGCAGGGATCTGGAAGCGGGAAGCTGCAGGATACCCAGATTTCGGGCATTTTATCTGGACCAGGTCTTCAGGGAGGCGAAGGAAGGCATTGAGATACAGAGAAGCCAATCCTTTAAATCTATGATCAGAAATATGAAGTCCGCGGATGACAGTGACTTTGAGGTACCGGACCACCTGAAAGGGACTCTCCGGAATTATCAGAAGGCGGGCTACCGCTGGCTCTGTACCCTGGAGGCTATGGGCTTCGGAGGGATTCTGGCAGATGATATGGGACTTGGCAAGACCATACAGATGATCGCATTTCTCTGCGCCAGGTACGAAAAGGAAGGGGATGCGGCAAAGCCTTCCCTTATTGTATGTCCGGCCTCGTTGGTGTATAACTGGGAAGGAGAGCTGGACCGTTTTGCCCCACAGCTTAGAAAAAAGGTGCTGGTGGGAGACCGGGAAGAGAGAAAAGAGATTTATGAGCATTACAGCGAATTCCAGATTCTGATTACCTCCTATGACATTTTAAAAAGGGATGCGGAGGATTACCGCAGCCTGAATTTTTACTGTGAAGTGCTGGACGAGGCACAGTATATTAAAAATCATATGACCCAGTCGGCAAAGGCGGCCAAAAGCGTGAGAGCCGGGGTGAAATTTGCACTTACCGGTACCCCCATAGAAAACCGCCTCAGTGAGCTTTGGAGTATCTTTGACTATCTGATGCCGGGAATTTTGGGGAAATATTCCGGGTTCCAGAAGGAATATGAGATACCTATTGTACACAACAGCGACAAAATTGCGGCCCGCCGCCTGCAGAAAATGATAAAACCCTTTGTGATGCGCCGTCTGAAGAAGGATGTTCTGAAGGAGCTTCCGGATAAGATTGAACATGTGGTATATTCTCGTCTTCAGGGAGAGCAGGAGAGAGTCTACGCGGCAAACGTACAGAAGCTGCTGTCACAGCTGGAACAGCCGGCTGGGGCCAGGAGCCAGGGGGAAAAGTTTCAGGTGCTTGCCCAACTCACCAGACTGCGCCAGATCTGCTGCGATCCCGGCCTGGTATACGAAGACTATAAAGGGGAGTCTGCGAAGGTGGATACCTGTATGGAACTTGTGGACAATGCCATAGAGGGGGGACATAAGGTTCTGATATTCTCTCAGTTTACCACAATGCTGGATATTCTGAAAAAGCATCTGAAAAAGAAGAGGATACCATATCATATCCTGACGGGATCTACGAAAAAGGAGGACAGGGCAGAGCTGGTAAAAGCATTTAATAAGGATGAGGTTCCGGTATTTTTAATCTCCCTGAAGGCGGGGGGGACGGGGCTGAATCTGACAGCGGCCAGCATTGTGATTCACTTTGACCCCTGGTGGAATATTGCCGCTCAGAATCAGGCCACAGACCGGACACACAGGATCGGCCAGGAGGAGAAGGTGACGGTTTTTAAGCTGATTGCAAAGAATACGGTAGAGGAGAAAATATTAAAATTGCAGGAGGATAAGAAATTGCTGTCGGATCAGATTATATCAGAGCACGGCGTCTCAGTTGCGGCTATGTCCTCAGAGGAGATCGCCGGACTGCTGAAGGAGGAGACGTAGGAATATGGAGAAAGAGAACCGGGAGTTTCACGAGTCACTGCGAAGAGAACTGGAGGATATGGCGGAGCCGGGATTCCGGGACTTTACCAGCAGACTCATGCCGGGGGTGGAAAACGTTCTGGGCGTCCGCCTGCCCAAATTGAGAAAGATTGCAAAGAAAATTGCAAAGGGCGACTGGGAGAGCTATCTCTCCAATGCCTCAGACGAATCCTATGAGGAGATTATGCTTCAGGGGATGGTAATAGGATGCTGTAAGACAGGCTTTGAACAGCGATGCTGCCAGATTCAAAGATTTGTTCCCAAGATAGATAATTGGTCCGTGTGTGACAGCTTCTGTGCAGGGCTGAAGGCGGCAAGAGAAGAGCCGGAAAAGATGTGGGACTTCCTCCAGCCTTATCTTTATGGAAGCGGAACCTATGAGATCCGGTTTGCTGTGGTTATGCTGCTGATGTACTACAGAGAGGAGGTTTATATGGATGCCGCATTTACAGCATTTGATCGCATAAAGCATGAAGATTATTATGTAAAAATGGCGGTGGCATGGGCTGTATCCATGTACTTTGCGGCGTATCCTGTGCAGACCATGGAATACCTGAAGCACTGCCGGCTGGACGACTTTACCTACCGCAGAACACTGCAGAAGATAACGGAGTCCCTACAGGTAGATCCTGAAACGAAGCATAAGGTACGAGAGATGAAAAGAGCGACCTGACAGCTGGGATAATAATTCTTATTTGAAGAAAAAATAAAAATAATTTTGCACTACCTAAAAATTTTTGTATATAATAGCAGAAATCAGTTGCTTTTTCCGGAGAAGTTTAGTGATTTTCCGAATGGATTTCTGCAGGTATAAGGGATATAATAAATACAGTTCAGAGAAAAAGAGGTGTTGCAAAATGTTTACAGTCGCTTATGTTGCAGTATTTGCTTTGCTTGCTGTGGAGTTATATCCCATTGTAAAAAAAGGAATGCAGAAATAAGATAGAGATAATAGTCAGACGGAATGGAGAGAGGACCAAAACGGACGGGTCTTTTCTCCTGTTTTATTATAGAGGGGGGATAGAGGAATGAAGAAATCGCTGATGTATGGAATCGCTGGTTCTTTCTTTTTTGCTTTTACGTTTATACTTAACCGAAGTATGAACCTGGGCGGTGGATACTGGATGTGGAGTGCGAGTCTCCGCTACTTATATACAATGCCCATACTGCTGGTGATTTTGTGGAGAAACCGTCAGCTGAAAGGAATCTGGGAGGAGATCAAAAAGCAGCCCTGGATCTGGATTCTGTGGAGCACCGTGGGATTCGGGCTTTTTTATGCACCCCTGTCTCTGGCATCAGCTTACGGGGAGTCCTGGCTGATTGCTTCCACCTGGCAGATTACCATAGTGGCAGGGGTGCTTCTCACCCCTCTGTTTGGCCATAAGATTCCGGTGAAAAATCTGGCCTTCTCTCTGTTGATTCTGGCAGGGATTTTCCTTATGCAGGGATCCCATCTGAGGGAAGCCGCTGTGAGTGATGTGCGGATGACGGTTCTGCCCATTCTGGTAGCCGCGTTTGCCTATCCTCTGGGCAACCGTAAGATGATGTCTCACTGCCCTCCGGAGATCACGGCAATGCAGAGAGTGTTTGGCATGACTCTGTGCAGCATGCCTTTTTGGCTGGCCGGCTCTGTATTTGCCTGGAGCCGGGCGGGACTGCCGGATATGGGACAGCATGCACAGTCTTTCCTGGTAGCACTTTTTTCCGGTGTAACGGCAACCTACCTGTTTTTTAAGGCTACAGATATGGTGAAACAGAATCCCCGCCGTCTGGCGCTGGTGGAGGCGACCCAGTCTGCGGAGGTGATCTTTACCCTTCTGGGAGGGATTCTGCTGCTGGGGGACGCACTTCCCTCAGGGCTGGGATTTGGGGGAATCACTCTGATACTGGCAGGGATGATTGCGAACAGCCTTATAACCCGGTAAATTGCTTGGAAGGCCTGGAAGATGACAAACCTCCGCGTGAGAGTAATGGCGGAATCCCGGACTGTGACTTACTCACAGAAAAAGGGAAAAAAGAGTGGTAGAATACAGCCATAAGATAAACAAGGAGGTAATCATTATGAAGATAACAACTAATAATTTTGATACAGAAGTAATGCACAGTGACAGGAAGGTATTGCTGGATTTCTATGCTGACTGGTGCGGACCCTGCAAGATGCTGGCCCCGGTGCTTCAAAATCTGGAGGGAGAGCTGCAGGATGTAAAAATCGGAAAGATCAATGTAGACGAAGAGGGAGCTCTGGCCTCCCAGTTTGGAGTTATGAGTATCCCCACTCTGGTGGTATTGGAAAACGGCAAAGAAATCACCAGAAGTGTAGGCGTCCGCTCGGAGAATGATATTCGCCGAATGGTGGGCAGATAATTGACAAGAAATGCTCAGGTTGATATGATGGAGGATACAAGAGTGAGGTGATCGGAATATCCTCGGTCCCTGGGAGGTTAATGTCATGTATCAAAAAGAACTACAAAAGGATTTTCAGGAACTGCTGCCTTTCTGGAAATCCATCAGCAGTCATTCACAGGAAACCTTAATAAATCATTCAGAGCCCGTCACTTTTCCCCCAGGTACTGCAATGCATGCAGGGGGGGAGGAGTGTTCCGGGCTGTTTCTGGTCCTTGAAGGGAGAGTCCGGGCTTACATTGTGACAGAGCAGGGAAAGGAGATTACCCTGTTTCGCCTTCTGAGCCGGGATATCTGTATTTTTTCAGCTTCCTGTATTATGAAAAATATTAGTTTTGATGTCTTTGTCTCCGCGGAGACAGAGGTAAAGGCGATAAGGATACCGGCACAGTGTTATAATGAGATAACAGACAGCGAATTGGCAGTGGCAAAGTATACCAATGAACTTTTGTCCTCCAGAATGTCCGATGTGATGTGGGTGCTGGAAGAAATTGTTTTTACCAGCTTTGATAAGAGACTGGCTCATTTTCTCCTGGAGGAGGGAGAACTGGAAGAATCCGATGTGTTAACTATCACTCATGAACAGATTGCCAATCATTTGGGAAGCGCCAGAGAAGTAGTCTCCAGAATGCTTCGGTATTTTGCAAATGAAGGGTTTGTGAAAGCAGAGAGAGGCAGTATCCGTCTTCTGGATAAAGAGGGACTGGAGGCAATCTGAGGAGCGGAAGACCGGGTGCTGCAAACGATACAGGAGAGATGACAGACAAGATGGAAGAGATAAAAAAAGAAGTATGCAGGAAAAAGTGGGAGAACTTCTGGTATTACCATAAGTTCCATGTGATTATCGGTGTTTTTGCAATTGCAGTAATTGCCGTATTCGTGAGAGATAAGGTAAAACAGATAGACTATGACTATACTGTGGCAGTTGTCACTGGGGAGGGGATTCCCCAGGATGCGATAGATGAACTGCAATCTGTCCTTGAGAACATTGCTGCTGACAGAAATAATGACAAAAAGGTACATGTGCTGATTCAGAACTATGCCATTGGGGATAAGAACGGGGAGAGCAGCAACCCGCAGATTACCATGGCAAATCAGCAGAAATTTATTGTGGATGCCCAGACAGGAACCAGTATGATCCTGATTTATACAGATGAAGTGTATGAGATGTATAAGGATCAGAGCTTGTTTGCTGTGGAAGGCGGTATACCGGTTAAAATGGAGGAGTGCTCTGCCTTCGCAGATGTGAAGGATGGGGATTCCCTGAGAAATCTGAACATATCTCTTAGGAATATAGACGAATCCCTGTGGAGCAAAGAGAAAGATCTCAAAGCCTATTATGAAGACAGCGAAAGGCTGCTGGAGAGGTTTGTGGATGGAGATAAATAAAAAGTTTTTGGATAACATTACGGATTTTATTTTTCCTGAGGATGCACCCGCCAGTGCCGATATCATCTTTATCCCGGGGGACGGCTACCCCCAGATGGCGGAGCGGGCAGCCCGGCTTTGGAAGCAGGGGTATGCTCCGCGGATACTTCCCTCGGGAAGGTACAGTGTTCTCCAGGGAAGCTTTGCTGGTGTGAAAGACAAACAGGAAGTCTATGGGGATGACTATAAAACTGAGTGGGAATTCCTCTGTCACGTACTCACCTCTCATGGCGTGCCCCGGGAGGTTATTCTGAGGGAGGAGGCAGCCACTTATACCTACGAAAATGCTATATATTCCAGGCAGGTGACAGATCATGCGGGGCTGACCATCCGAAGGGGGATTATCTGCTGCAAGTCTTTTCATGCCAGGAGGTGCAAAATGTATTACCAGCTCCTTTATCCGGAGACGGAATTTTATCTGTGTCCGGTGCAGGTACAGGGGATTGCCAGGGATACCTGGCATCAGAGCAGAGAGGGGATTGAGACTGTCCTGGGTGAGGCCGGCAGGTGTGCCGGCCAGTTCCGTGAGATACTTCTTACCGGCAAATATATAACCGGACCTTGAATTATAAGAATTTATGTGCTATGATATCTCAGGCATAAGTAGAATAAATAATCGCAGCTGGCAGGCCGAAAGGCGTCAGATGAGGAAAGTCCGGGCTTCGCAGGGCAGGATGCCGGATAACGTCCGGTGGAGGCAACTCTAAGGAAAGTGCAACAGAAATGTACCGCCAGAAAACTGGTAAGGGTGGAAGGGCAGTGTAAGAGACTACCGCCTTCCTGGTAACAGGAGGGGCATATGTAAACCCCATCCGAAGCAAGACCGAACAAAAAGCAATGTGGCTGCCCGTCACGCTTTTAGGTGGGTCGCTGGAACCTGCTGGCAACAGCAGGTCTAGATAGATGATTATTCACGACATAACCCGGCTTATCGTTTTGCTTATGCCTTATGGTACGGCGAAGGCCGTATATGCCCAAAGGGTATGTATTTGAAGGGGCTGTGAAAAAAGTCCCGTAAAAAAAGAACGCTTTCAGGTATACAAACCTGGAGGCGTTCTTCTTTTTGTGGTAAAATTAATCTACTATGAACAATAATACCGAGAAATATTATACCGCAAAACAGGGAAGGCTGCCACTGTTTTTTTCGGATTGTCTGGATCTCTGTGATCCAGTATTAGCATTTGACAGAATCATGGAGGAGATTGGAATAGAAAGATATCTTAGGCCAGAGCCCTCACATAAACTGGGCCGGCCCGGATATAATCGGGTCAACATGCTAAAGACAG
>NZ_FQVI01000022.1 GCF_900129135.1 Lactonifactor longoviformis DSM 17459 | reverse complement strand
TTAGGCAAAACCGGGATTCCCGCAGGAGATTTTTTCGGCAGTCAGGGCCGAAAAAAAGTGAGCATGGGCAGAGAATGCACATCAAGCATTCTTTGACCATACGAACGGTGCTCCGGCGGGGATTCCGGTTTTGTCTTAGACTCTCTTCGCGACGGAGGTGTCCCCGGAACTTAAGCCTTTCTCCCGTCCTAACCAGACAGCCCGCTGCCGCAGGATTCCTCTCACCGTCCCCCTGCCACACAGCACCTGCCGTCATGAAGCATCTTGAGCCGAAGTCCACGTAGTTATATCCCTAAATTCTATACACCGCAAACAAAAAAGAAACCCAAAAAAGCAAAGTCATCCCTTGCCTTCCCAGGTTCCCGCATCATCCATCTACTTATCCATCTTTCGGTAGCAATACTGTATCAAATCTTTTCTAGTAATAATACCAATAAAATTATTCTGATCATCCACTACAGGCACAAAATTCTGATTCATCGCCTTATCAATCAAATCTTCCATATTACATTCAATATGTACCGGCTGATAATCTGTGCGGCGGGGAATCTTTGTAATAGGAATGGTCTCGGCCCTTCTCAGATTAAGATTCTGCTGATTTTTAATCCCCCACAGCAGATCTCCCTCTGTAATGGTACCCACGTATTTCCCGTCTATACTAATCATAGGGATACAGGAATATTTGTGGTATTCCATTTTCTCCATCACCTGGCGTAAGGTATCATCATCGAATACATATGCTACATCTTTTTTCGGTGTGAGGAAAAACAATATATTCATTCTGTAACATCTCCTATTTCTTCGTTCTTAGCTATTTTACAACAAAAAGTCCGACATTACCATATTGCTGAGGGAGATTCCTTCTCTGGTTAGAAATATCCGGCCGTTTTGGGCTTCAAGAAGACCCAGGGAAAGATATTTATCTATCGGCTGTTTATAGACATCTTCAATGTTTTTATGAAACGCGTGTATAAAGTCCTGCCTGCCGATCCCCTCTGTGAGACGGAGCCCCAGGAACATAAATTCTTCCATCTGCTTTTTTTCATCCAGGGCTTCTGTTTGGCTGTGTATCTTCCATGGATCAGAACTATGTTCCAAATACCATGTCCAATCAGAAGTATTGGAAAACCTCACCTCTCGGATCAGCGACGCTGCCCCTAAGCCCAGTCCCAGATAATTTTTTCTTTTCCAGTATCCTACATTATGGCGGCAGGCATATCCGGGCTTTGCATAATTGGAAATCTCATACTGAAGATAGCCATGTTCCCTCAGCAGATTATGAGTGAGTTCATACATAGCCCTCTCCTCTTCCTCTGGGGGCAAGGTCAGTTTCTGTCTGTAAAAAGGGGTCCCTTCTTCGATAATCAGGCTGTATGCGGAAATGTGTTCCGGAGCAAGCTTTACAGCCTGCCTGAGATTCTCTTCCCAACCCTGCAGGGTTTGGTATGGAATACCTGACATCAAATCAATATTTATATTAGTAAATCCGGCATTTCTGGCCTGCTCATAGTTCTCAGCAAACACCTCACAGGTATGAATCCTGCCTAAACACTTTAAATCTTCATTTTTAAAGGACTGGAGTCCCATACTCAGTCTGTTAATCCCCATGCTGCGATAGGCTCTGAGCTTGTCCCGATTAAGAGTTCCCGGATTCGCCTCTATGGTAATCTCTCCAAGTTTCCGGATGGAAAATGTCTGTCTGAGGCTTTCCATAATTCTTTCCATCTGTGACGCATTCAGAATACTAGGAGTCCCTCCTCCTAAAAATACTGAAGTCACCTCATATTCCAGGGCAAATTCTTTGTATGCGCTAATCTCTTTGAGAAGGGCTTCAGTATACGCCTCTCTCTCTGCCTCATTTCCCTGAAAAGAGAGAAAATCACAGTAACTGCATTTTTTCAGGCAGAACGGAATATGCAGATACAGTTCTAATTCCTCAGTCATAGCTTTATTTATCATCCAGTTTCAGGACACTCATAAAGGCTTTCTGAGGGATCTCCACATTGCCTACCTGACGCATCCTTTTCTTTCCTTCCTTCTGTTTTTCCAGAAGCTTTCTCTTACGGGAGATATCACCACCGTAGCATTTAGCCAGAACATCCTTTCGCATGGCCTTCACAGTCTCTCTTGCAATAATCTTGCTGCCAATGGCTGCCTGGATAGGAATTTCAAAGAGCTGTCTGGGTATCTCCTCTTTCAGCTTCTCGCACATTCTGCGCCCCCGTTCATAAGCAGTTTCCCCATGCACAATAAAGGACAAGGCATCCACCTCTTCCTTATTCACCAGAATATCCAGTTTCACCAATTCACTTCTTTGATATCCGGCCATCTCATAGTCGAAGGAGGCATAACCTCTGGACCGTGATTTTAAGGCATCAAAAAAGTCATAGATGATCTCATTCAGAGGAAGAACGTATTTTAGCAGCGCTCTGGTGGTCTCCATATATTCCATCCCCTGATACTGGCCCCTGCGCTCCTGACAGAGATCCATAATCGGTCCGATAAACTCTGTAGTTACCATAATCTCTGCATTCACCACAGGTTCCTCCATATAATCAATCTCAGAGGGATCCGGCAGGTTCGAGGGATTCGTCAGCTCCATAACATCTCCATTGGTCTTGTATACCTTATAGATAACGCCTGGTGCCGTAGTCACCAAATCCAGATTATATTCTCTTTCCAACCGCTCCTGAATGATCTCCAGATGAAGGAGCCCAAGGAATCCGCAGCGGAATCCAAAGCCCAGGGCTACTGATGTTTCCGGTTCAAACTGCAGAGAAGCATCATTTAACTGCAGCTTTTCTAAAGCATCCCTCAAATCTTGGTATTTCGCACCGTCTGCAGGATACATACCGCAGTAAACCATAGGGTTTACCTTTTTATATCCGGGAAGGGGTTTTTCACAAGGCCTGTCCGCATCGGTAATCGTGTCACCCACCCGGGTGTCCTTAACATTTTTAATACTGGCTGTAACGTAGCCTACCATGCCTGCACTCAGCTCCTCACAGGGAATAAACTGTCCGGCTCCAAAATAGCCAACCTCCACTACTTCTTCCACTGCCTGAGTGGCCATCATAAGAATTCTGGTGCCCTTTTTTACAGTACCTTCCTTAATTCTGCAGAATACTATAACCCCCTTATAGGCGTCATAGACTGAATCAAAAATCAGAGCCTGAAGCGGACTTGCCGGATCTCCGTTAGGCGCCGGTATCTTCTTCACAATCTTTTCCAGAACCGCCTCCACATTGGTTCCCATTTTCGCAGATATCAAAGGAGCATCCTCTGCCTCTATTCCAATGACATCTTCAATCTCACTGATGACTCTCTCCGGATCTGCACTGGGCAGATCAATCTTGTTAATTACAGGCATCACATCCAGGTCGTGATCCAGGGCAAGGTATACATTAGCCAGTGTCTGTGCTTCAATTCCCTGGGCAGCATCTACCACTAGGATTGCACCGTCACAGGCTGCCAGACTGCGTGAAACCTCGTAATTAAAGTCCACATGGCCAGGCGTGTCAATAAGATTGAAAATATATTCCTCCCCATCTTCAGCCTTATAAACTGTCCGCACAGTCTGTGCCTTAATGGTAATCCCTCTCTCTCTTTCCAGGTCCATATTATCCAGCACCTGTGCCTGCATTTCTCTATCCGTAAGCAGTCCGGTTTTCTCTATAATCCGATCCGCCAGCGTTGATTTTCCATGGTCAATATGTGCAATGATGCAAAAATTTCTGATTTTACTTTGGTCAATTCCTGCCATTGTACTTCCTCCTAACTGTTATACAGACAGCAAGAATTACCTGGTCCCAGGTAATTCCTCCCATCTATCCTTGACCATTGATTATAACACATTAAATGCAGACTTGTCATTCACCTTTTAATACTTTATTTAAAATATCTGCCAGAGGTTCCATAGCGTTCTTTACCTCTGCGACGGTATTTGTCTGGGCACCGCATTCTACCAGCAGTGACTTCGGGCGCATATGCAGGTTATAACGGTATCCTTTCAGATAGATGCATCTGGTAAAGTCAGGATAATACTTCTTCGCCTCCAGGGACAGCTGCAGTGATAATGCCAGATTATCCTGAATATATGGATTTGGCAGAGAAGGGATATCTCCGTTTTTAGTTGTTCTGCTCAGACCGTTAAAAAACATAATCTGCGCGGTGGGTTTTCCGTTTACATCCGTAACGAGCTTTTTCCCCTCCGCAATCCCGTCCCTGTGCAGGTCAATCACCACTTCAATACTGGGATTTTCCTCTAAAATCTGCTGAATCTTATCCCCGGCATAGTTGTAAGCCTTGTTTCTGTCCAGTTTACCGTCCACCATGTCGAAAACATCCGTCACATGAATCACATTGTAGTCATATTTCTGGCTGAGCAGATCTGTCAGATATTCCCCCACCCCTACAACGGTTGTGCTTGTGTCTCCGGGCACAGAGTCTGCAAAGTCTTCCTGGGAATGGCTGTGGTATATCAGGATCTGGGGTTTGTCATTTCCCGTCTGCATACGGAGATCCTTCTGCACCAGTTCGGGCGCATTCAGCTGTTCGCTGTTAATCGTTGTGGTCTTATCAATCACAAAAAAGTTATTAATCACATAATCATAATCCTGGAATTTTTCCAGAGGAATGTCTGTGACAGGAGCCCGTTCCTGTATCCCGGCCGCAGAAGCGTCCTCCGTCTCCTGCGTTTTTTCCGCCTCTGCGGCCTGGGGCGCATCTTCTTCCCCTGCCCCCACAGGCCCGGCCTCCTGGTTCTCCTCCAGTATTTTAGCCTCCAGGAATCCGGAGTTCTCAGCAACAATTTTGTCATAGGTGGTACTGCTCTCTACTGCAGTCTTATACACATTTTCCTGATCCAGATAATTCAGAAAAGGCACCTGCTCCAGTACTCTTCCCAAAATCCACTGGACTGTCGCTTCCTCAGGTGCCTTTTCTTCCGTTTCCGTATATAATAGTCCCGGCATGTATACTTCTATTGCCTTCTCTTCTGCATCTGCCAAAAAACGTTCTGCAATCTTCCCGTCTCCATTTAGATATTCTGCCTTTATGATCAAAGAGCCTTTTCCAAGAACATAGCCCCCCAATGCGATCAGTGCCGTTATAAGGAGTACGCGGACTGCCTTCTGAATTATTGTCTCTTTCTCCACTCCATCACCTCATATCTATATATGAAGTTTTGGGACGGATTATACTTTAGAAAATGCAATATTCAGCCCTTCTGATATAGTATAGGAAAGTCTCTTCATTGTTTCGTCCACATCTTTCGGGGTAACAAACATGCTGTAGAGAGGAGGAGTTATCATCTCATCCAGGAATTCCTTTTTCTCTGCCTCGTCCAGCGCATCCAAAAGATGAGCCATAGCATCGTATACAATCGTTGCCGCATCCACTACGGTAGGTACTCCGATGCCAATTACCATCACCCCCAGTGTCTCCCTGGTAAGTCCGTTTCTGTGGTTGCCCACACCTGAGCCGGGATGGATTCCTGTGTCCGTTATCTGAATGGTCCGGTTCAGACGTTTCGTGCTTCTGGCTGCCAGGGCATCAATAGCGATTACCACATCCGGTTTCGTCTCATCCACAACACCCTTAATAATTTCCAGAGTTTCCATACCAGTCTGTGCCATTACCCCGGGAACAAGACCGCTTACACAGTGAGCCTGATCTTCCCCCATCCCCTGAACACCATATTCTCTGATGACATGTCGGGTAATCCTCAGATTGGATATTACTTCCGGTCCTAAACAGTCTGGAGTTATATCCCGGTTTCCAAGCCCTACCACCAATACGGTCAACTCTCCCTTTTTGGGGATCAGCTTCCGGATATGCTTTGCCAGAACCTTTGAAATTTCTCTGTGGTATTCATCGTCCGGAACCGACATATTGGGGGCCTCAAGTGTGATATAGGTGCCCTGAGGCCGGCCCATAGCCTTTGCCCCGTTTTCTGTCTCAATTTTTACCGTGGTGGTACGGATGTCTTTCTCTTCATTATAATCTTCGTCGATTACAACCCCACGTATCTCTACATTGTCCTCCTCAAACCGCTCCGTAGTCTCTAATGCCAGATCTGTGCGAATCCTCTGTGTTCCTATCATATCCTGTCTCCTTTGCCATAATTGCTTTTTACTATTTTTTACAGTTTTTCATATTTTATGTATTGACAATCAGGAGATAATCAACTAAAATAAATGAGTATGTTCGAATTAGGGTGCCCGTGTCTGCTCTAATCCAACAATGAATCAAAAAGAATAAGCATATATTGGAGGTGTACGGTTTGGCAAATATTAAATCTGCTAAAAAAAGAGTATTAGTAAACAGAACAAAAGCAGCAAGAAATAAATCAATTAAATCAGCAGTTAAAACATCCATCAAAAAGGTAGAAGCTGCAGTAGCTGCAAAGGACAAAGAGGCAGCAGTGGCTGCTTTAACAGAAGCAACAGCTACTATTAATAAGGCAGCATCTAAAGGTGTTTATCATAAAAACAACTCTGCAAGAAAAGTATCCCGTTTATCAAAAGCCGTTAACTCAATCGCTTAAGATAAATATATAAAGAACCCCCACTGTTCCGTCATTCAGTGAAGGTTCTTTTTTTATTGCCTATTTAATTTCCGCTGAATTTCACCAGCAGCAGTTCCACACTCATCACATCACCTATCCGACCGGTTTTCACATCTTCCTCAGCCTTTACGCACTCCTCCACAGTACTTCTGAGCTGCTCCGAAGTATATTGCCTTGCGTAACTCAGGTAATTGCGTACCACAAAATGCTGGAGTCCGGTCTTCTTGCCGATTCCCTGATTGTCATATCCTTGATTCTGCAGTTCTTTCACCTGCAGAATCAAATTAAACTGCCGGGCCAGAAGAAATAAAATACGCATAGGAGGTTCTTTAAGGGACAGCAGGTCATAATATAGATCCAGGGCTTTCTTCTGATTTTTTTCGGTAACTGCCCGAATCATGTCAAAAATCTTATTGGTCGTCTGAGTGGTACAGATTGCCTCAATATCGTCAGCCGTAATCACGTCTCTGTCCATAGTGTAACAGAGCAGTTTTTCTGCCTCACGTTCAATGTTTCCCATATCACTTCCTGTTTTGGATAGAAACAGTTCCATATCTTTCTGTGTAATATTTTTCCCCTCTTTTTTTAAAATCCCAAGCACCCAGCGCATCAAAGTCTTGCTGTCCTGTATGCCGAATTCTACAATTCTCCCCTGCTTTTTTACCGCCTTATACATACGGCTCCTCTTATCTATTTCTTCTTCTACAAAGATCATACACAGGTATTCGGGCAGTCCTTCCCCTAAGTAATCAGCCAGTTCCTGACATTGATTCTTAAAAAACCCCGTGTTTTGGAGAATGATAACTCTCCGGTCCGCAAAAAAAGGCATAGTCTCAGCCAAAGCAATCACTTCCCCCGGGGCCACCTTCTTCCCCTCAAAATAACTGTAATTCATAGAATCGTCTTCCGGCAAAAGCGCTGCCCTCATTTTATTTTTATACTGTTGTTTCAGATAGGCTTCAGGTCCGCAGAACAGATACACCCTGCTAAAGCTCTGATTTTTAATATCTTCCTGTAAACTTTTCATATTCACTCCTACTGTCATTTCTATGGTCTATTATACTGTCTGGTCCTGTATTTTTCAATTGTGGTTTTGTTTCCGTCCAAAAACGCCTGTACGGCACCTCCCTCCCAGGTCATAAATATACGGCTCCCAGATCTCTTCAAGCGTTCCAGAGTCTCCTTGTGAGGATGCCCGTAAGAATTGCCCAAACCGCTGGATATTACCGCCGCCTTTGGCTTTACAGCTTTCAGGAAGCTCTCCCCGGAGGAATTCCTGGAGCCGTGGTGAGCCACCTTCAGAATATCATAAGGAGAACTCTTATCTTCTCCTATTAGTTTTTCTACTTTTTGCTCACCCTCTCCTTCGAGATCCCCTGTAAAGAGGATCCGGCATTCTCCGTAGGAAACCTCAATAACCTGGGATCCGCTGTTTGTCTCCTCTCCATAGAACCCCCTGTCCGGATGCAGGCAGGACAGATGCAGCATTCCATCCTTCATCGTATCTCCCTGCGCCAGACGGAGGATTCGGCATCCGGCCGCCTTACCCAATTTTTCTAATTTCCTCAGTTCCACATTCGTATCCTTCCATCCCGGGAGAACCAGATTCCGTATCTTCAGGGACGTCTGTTTTCCCTCTATTGCCTCCAGAAGTTCCTGTATCCCGTTCATATGATCCGAATCTGTGTGTGATACCATCACATAGTCCAGGCACTGAATGCCCTCGTATTTTAGAAACGGGAGTATTCGATAAGTCCCAACCTTTGCAATACTGCTGCTCCCTCCGTCTATTAGAAAGGACTGCCCCAAAGGTGTCTCCATCACAGCACTGTCTCCCTGCCCCACATCCAGAAAAGTCACCTTCAGATTTTTATAATTTCTGGTCTGCATAAGAGGAAGCGAACAGAGGAGAAAAATTGCTGCTGCCATCCATCTTTTACCTTTTATTCTTATCCTGAGGAAGCGCCGGGCCTCTCCCTTACCACACCTCCACGTCAGCAGCAGGAGCGCAAGAACTGTATAATACACCACAATCTTCCAGAAAGCAGGTCTGCCCAGTATCAAGGTTATCCCAGGGATTCCCTGCAGATGGCTTCCCGCCCTCTGATATATGGTCAGTAAGTACTTTGCCGGCAAAATCAGGATTTTCCCTGCATCCGCTGAGATAAAAGCCGCTGCCATTCCCCCTGCGCCGGATATAAGAACTGCAGCCACAGTAGGAAGTACAAGAAGATTGAAAAAGAAGCCATATAGGGGGACTTCATAAAAAAAATACAATACTACCGGAGTACTTATCATCCAAACTGCCAGGCCGGATAAAAGATACTGCCCTACGCGGCCAGTATTTTCCTTCTGTATCAGGGGAAGCACCAGACCGATGCCCAAAATAGCGCCGAAAGACAGCAAAAAGCTGCTGTCATAGAGATAGCCCGGGCTGTCCATTAGAAGCAGGATACCTGCAAGGCTGAGAGCAGAGAGCAGATCGTAGGTCCTTCCAATCCACTTTGCCCCGGTAACCGCAGCAAACATAATAAATGCGCGCAGTGTAGCAACGCTTCCTCCGGTAAGCAGTCCGTAACTTAATAAAAAAAAGACAGCTATACCGGCCGACAGGCCCAAACTGCCTCCGGCCTTTCGCAATCCTTTATAGAGTCCCATGCCCAGAATGGAGAGATGGAGACCTGAAATGGCCAGAATATGGGATATTCCCAGCATCTGAAATTGTGTCTTAATCTCACGGTCCATGCTGCTTTTCTCCCCTAAAAGCATGGCACATAAAATAGCTCCTGTGCGCTCATCGGTAATGCTCTGCAGATTCTCTTTCAAGACATTTCTAAGTCTGTACAGCGCCTCTTTGTATACAGAATAGCTCTCTCCGGCAGACTGAAGCTCCTCTCCTTCCATGGTATAGTAAACCTTCCGGGCTCTGTAATAGGCCCTCTCGTTAAATTGTCCCGGATTGGAAGGCAGCTCTGTTTCCTTCAGAAAGCCTCTGACTCCCAGAAGTCTTCCCATAGGATATAGGGCTTCCTCTGCCTTCGGTTTATATGTAACTTTTACTTGTTCAATGGGATATAATTCAGATTGATATGTCAGAACGACGTTTTTAAGATAATAGATATGGACAGAATCTCTTTCTTCCTTTTGGTACAGTTCCCCGGTAATTACCGCTCGTTCTCCGGATTCCAGGCAGCTGCGTACCCCCGGGGTACGGGAGGACTCTCTGCATCCAGAGAGCCCGCTTATATCACACAGCCAGATGACAGCCATAAACAAAAGGCACATCACACAGAGCGGCCGCTTTATCATGGGGATGCCTCCTCAACTAGTGAGTAATCACTGCTGAAAAACTGATCCAGATCCACACTTTCACGGAATGTTTTCTTTGTCTCCCCATTGACGGATATCTGTACCTTTGTAACATGGCAGGCATCCACCAGAGAGTTTACAATGGAATAGATTGGTATACTCTCCTGCACGGTCAAAGCCTGATCCAAAAATGTCTTGTCAAGATTTACATAACCAATCCCCTCCGATATAGATACCCCCAGTATCTTAGTATCCGGAGACAGCGTAGGATAAGTTCCATCCTGACGGGGTCCCTTAATGAGCTGCTGAACTACCACCTTCTCCAGAGGAACGTTGCTGCTGTAGTATACCTTTACCTGCTCCTTTTTCAGCCTGTCCCCGGTTTCATTGGTAAAGTAGAGATCCAGGGTAGTAAACAGATACGAGTTTATATTCTTTCCTTCATTTTCCACAAAGGTATCCCCATCCATTGTTCCCAAAGGGTTCCCGCTGTTATCCTCAGCCGGTTCCCCCTCAATTAGAAACTGTACTCCTGTGACACCCGGAATTTGTATAAATGATTTTACAATTCCTGCACGGGCTAATATCTCCCGCGTGTTTGACAGCTCATTGTATTCTTCTGAAAAGTTCACTGTCAGGATGGTGTTATCAAAGGTATAATCCTTGAGCTTCACCGACTTAGGAAGAATACTTTTATACGTTTCGTCCGTCACTTCCTCCTGTACCAGTTCCGCCATTTCCTGTATCATACTCTCTGTCTTTCTCTCCTCCGGGACATAATTCTTTGTGATAATTCCGGTTTCCTCTGCATTGACATAGTATTTATGATACTCCGATGATTTTTCCACTGTTTTGTTTTCGCAGCCGCCAAGAAGGAAAGCCATCCCTATGATTACGAAATATTTCCACTGTTTTTTCAACTCGTTCACCTCCTAAGAAATATGAATCAGAGGAATACGAACGGAGAATGTCGTTCCTTCTTTTTCTTTGCTGTATACTTTTATAGCGCCGCGGTGCATTACAATGGCATTCCTTGTAATAGCAAGCCCCAGCCCTGTACCACCGATTTCTCTGGAGTGAGACTTATCCACCCGGTAAAATCGTTCAAAAATACGATCCAGAGACTCTTCCGGAATTCCCATACCGGAATCTGCCACAGTCACATAGAAATATTTATGGTCTGCATTGAGGGACACCCTTACCCATCCGTCTTCTACATTATATTTGATAGCATTCTCCACCAGATTGGACAGTGCCAGAGTAAGCTTTGTCTCATCAATCTCTGCATTCACAGGGCGGAAACTGTCCAGGATCAATTCAATATTCTTTTTGGCTGCAATAGGCTGCAGGCGTTTCAGTATTACCTCCAGCAGATCGTTGATGTTGACCAGCTCTATATGAAGCTCAGATGCTTTTTTATCCAGCTTCACCAGTTCCAGAAGATCTGTAATGATTTTATTTTCCCGGTCTATCTCCAGGGTGATATCCTGCATGAATTCCTGGTATAGCTCAATAGGTACATTTTCCTGTCCAACCAGGGAATCTGCCAGCACCTTCATAGAAGTCAGCGGCGTCTTCAGCTCATGGGATACATTAGAGACAAATTCCTGTCTGGACTCATCCAGTACTTTCATTCTTCCCAGCATCTTATTAAACGCATTTGTAATTAATTCTGTCTCTGTATAATCCGGAACAGAGATCTCCTCGTCCAGGTATCCGTCTGTCAGATCCTCTATAGAACGGGTTACTCTCGCAAAAGGCTTTACCAGAATTCCCGCCAGAATATAGCCAAAAACCAGGACCAGAATACAGATTACCAAAAGGAGAAGTGCCCCCTTCTGCTCAAGTACATCAATGTTTCCCTCAATCTCACTGGTAGAACTGCTGATAAGCATCACACCCATCACCTTTTTCGTCTCAAGATTCTGTATGGGAGAGGTCAGCTCAATATAGGCGTTCTTGTTGTCATAGTGAGTGGTATTATTGCCGTTGAAGCAGTCAATCACTTCCTCTGATAACGCATATTTCCCCTCGTCCAGATTATACGTATCTTTAATAATCTTAAACTCATCATTAATTACCAGAATCCTGCCGCTGTAAACGGTGGACAACATTGACATAGCACTGTTGCTTACCTCTGAATCCGTGTGATTCAGATAATCTTCACTGGCCAGCTGATTGCACAGAATATCGCACTGATTTTTAACATTGATACTTCGCAGCGACACAGCCCGGTTTTCATAGCTTTTTACAAGTCCGTTTTCAATAATCACGCTGGGGACTATACCGATTACGACCAGGATAATCATAATCCGGAATCTGAGACTTTTAAAAAATGTAAACTTTCTTTTTAAATTGATTATAGCTATCGACTCCCCTTTACTCAGAACAGCCCTGATGCAAACTGCTTCAGGGCCATCCAGATACTCACTTTTTACGATACTTGGAAATAATATCCAACACCCCATTTGGTATGGACATATCTTGGTTCACTTGGATTTTCTTCGATTTTTTCACGAAGTCTTCTGATATGTACATCCACGGTTCTGACATCTCCGGGATATTCATATCCCCACACTATATTCAAAAGGCTTTCCCGGCTGTAAACCTTGTTAGGATTATGCACCAGCAGCTCAAGGACATCAAACTCTTTGGCTGTAAGATTAATTTCCTTTCCGCTGATAAAAACACGTCTGCCCTCACAGTCCAGCTTTAGTTCCCCAACCGTAATCATTTTTGACTTTTCATCTTCCTGTTCCTGCTTTTTGGTACGGCGCATGATTGCTTTAATCCTGGCTTTTACTTCCAGAATATTAAAGGGCTTTGTAATATAATCATCCGCACCATACTCCAGCCCCAGAATCTTGTCCATATCCTCACCTTTGGCGGTAAGCATAACGATTGGGACATTGGAGAACTCACGGATTTGCTGGCATACCTCCAGGCCCGTCAGCTTAGGCAGCATAATATCCAGCAAAATTATATCATATTCGTTATCCTTTGCCATATTCAAAGCCTCTTCTCCGTCGTACGCGCACTCAACACTCATACCATCCTGTTCCAGGCTGAAACGGATTCCCTTTACAATCAGTTTTTCATCATCAACGACTAATACCTTTTTACTCATTATTTTCTCCTCATATTAAATGGTAATCAAATCCGCAATTTTCTGAAAAACCTTGCCCTTTATCCCTGAAATTTCCTGCAGCTCCTCAATAGAGGTAAATCTGCCGTGAGTTTCCCTGTACTCTATGATGGATGAGGCTTTTACTTCCCCGATTCCCGGAAGTGTCTGAAGTTCTTCAGCAGTAGCTGTATTCAGATTCACCTTTCCATCTCCCGAAGGATTATCCGGACGTTCTTCTGCCTGAGGAATTTCTTCCCCATGGTCTCTTTTTTCCTGTGCTTCTTCTCTGGTGTAGATCCGAATCTGCGTTCCATCTTCCATGGCAGCTGCCTGATTTACATACGTTTCGTCCGCGTCTTCCGTAAATCCTCCCGCTGCACTTACAGCCTCATAGACACGCGCTCCCGCATTCAGATGATACACACCCGGCTGGTTTACAGCTCCGCATATATAGATACAGATCTCAGGCGGCTTTTCTTCTGCTTCTTTTGATTGTTCTTTTGTCTCTGTCTGGGAGTTATCCTGCCCATCCTCTCCCCGGACGCCCTCCTCTTCGGCGTGTCCAAACTGCACTTCCGGTGCTTTTTGTCCACAGGCACATAATACCTGGCATAACAGCCACAATAATACCAAAAAGTATATTGGTAATATTTTATTACTTAACATATGCATATCTCCTTTACAGCGTATTCCGCTATAAGGTCCCACATCATGCACAGCTATCTTTATTGTAGCGAATTTGCCAGGTGATTACAATACAGAATCTGAAATTTGCGATTTTATTTCTGCCATTTAAAGAGAACAATGCCTCCAATGGCGATCAGCATACCAAAAAGCTTTCTCCATTCAAAGGGCTGTTTGTCTACGCCAAACAGCCCAAACAGTTCAATCACATATGCAATTCCAAGCTGAGCAATTACAATCAGCATCGCTGCTTTCGCCGGTCCCAGAGAACTCATACTCTGAATCACGGTAACGGTAATAAATGCACCAATTACCCCTCCCAACAGAATGTATTTGTGATCCACCTGGGCTAATGCCATCACCTTCTCCCTTCCGGTAAAGAGCCAGGCCCCCACACATACTACAAACGCCGACAGCTGTACCCATCCTGTAGATACCCAAAGACTTGTCTGTTTTGTAAGCTCTGTATTAAATACTCCTTGTACACTCATCAAAGCCCCAGATATAAGCGCAACTATAATACCCCACATAGATGCAACCTCCATTTTTTTATATTTTTCTTAGGTTGTGCAGAATCGTGAGGTTTATTCGTAAATTATAGTTTTGTGTAATAGTTTTGTGTATGTGAAGTTCGGGGTTATGCAGTCGGGGAGCGAGGCGTTGCAGACAGACGGATATAGAAGGGAGCACCGGGGAGACAGGGCCAGGCCCTGTCTCCCCGGTGCTCCCTTCTATATCCTGACAGAGACTCACTTCACATTCACGGAAAACGGGTAGGGAAGGTCGAACGTTGTACACTTTTCATATTATTCATCATTTATGATCGCTTGATTTTTGGATAAACATCCAAACCTGTTACCGTTATCACTTCCATACTTTCTGGCTACATTACAGCTATATTCTATCTGACAATTTTACAGTCATATCCTATGTGAATAATATCATTCCCCTTCTGATAAATTTACCCTCTGGAACTTTCCTATACCCAGGTGAGAGGAATCCCGCGGCGGCGGGCTGGCTGGTTCGGGCGGGAGGGAGGCTTAAGTTCCGCGGACGATTCCGCAGGAGTGATTAGAGAGTCTTAGGCAAAAACGGGATTCTCGCTGGAGATTTTTTCGGCAGTCCAGGCCGAAAAAAAGTGAGCATGGGCAGAGAATGCACATAAAGCATTCTTTGCACATACGAACGGTGCTCCGGCGGGGATTCCGGTTTTGTCTTAGACGCTCTTCGCGACGGAGGTGTCCCCGGAACTTAAGCCTCCCTCCTGTCCGAACCAGCCAGCCCGCTGCCGCGGGATTTCTCTCACCGTCCCCCTCCTCCCCACACCTTCCGACTGGGCAGTCTCAAGCTTAGGAAGTTAAATCCAAAATCACAAACTCATTTCCAACCTTCTCACCATCTCATCCACATCCTCCGCCTCAATGACAAGAGGAGGAACAAATCGCAGCACATCGGTCCCTGCCGAAATGATAATCAGTCCCTGTTCCAATGCCCTGCTGACAATCTCGCCCACAGGACGGCCGGTGACTACGACTCCCTGCATAAGGCCTTTTCCCCGCCTTTCCGTGAAGAAATCATATTTTTCCACCAGCTCATCCAGTTTCTTCTCCAGATAAGGTGCGATCTCATTTACGTGTTCCACAATTTTCTCTTCCCGGAACACATCAAATACCTTGCTCACTGCTGTGCAGGCCAAGGGATTGCCCCCGTAAGTAGTGCCGTGATCGCCGGGAACCAGAGAGGCATCTGCTGTCTTCTTATTCAGAACAAAGGCCCCTACCGGAACACCGCATCCCAGGGCTTTTGCGCATGTCATGATATCCGGTTCTATACCGTAAGACTGATAGGCAAACATGCGCCCCGTTCTTCCCATCCCGCACTGGATTTCATCCAGAATCAGGAGTATATCCTTTTCGTCACAGATGGAACGGATAGCTTTCAGGAACTCTGGTTCTGCAGGATAAATCCCGCCTTCTCCCTGAACAGTTTCCAGGATAATTGCACAGGTCTTGTCTGTAATCAGTGCTTTTACGCTTTCCAAATCATTGAACCGGGCAAACTTTACCCCGCCGATCAGGGGTTTGAAGGGCTCCTGGTAATGGGTATTTCCTGTCACTGACAAAGCTCCCAGGCTTCTGCCATGGAAGGAGTGATGCATAGCAATGATCTCGTGATCCGTCCTTCCATCCTTAAGGTATGCATATTTTCTCGCTGCCTTGATGGCGCCCTCAATGGCCTCAGTGCCGCTGTTAGTAAAGAACACTTTACTCAGTCCGCTGGCCTCACACAGTTTGCCGGCCGCCTCAATGGCAGGTACATTATAATATAAATTGGAGGTATGGATAAGCTTATCAATCTGTGCTTTTAACGCGTTATTATATCCCGGATGCCCGTAGCCAAGCGCAAATACTGCAATCCCTGCTCCAAAATCCAGATACTCCTTGCCTTCCACATCGTATAGACGGACGCCTTCTCCTCTGTCCAGAACCGTCTGAAACCGGTTATAGGTATGCAAAATCACCTGTTCTGCCTGCTCTATATATGTATTATTACTCATTAAAATACCTGCTTTCTCCATCGCCTAAAATAGCGGTACCAATTCCCCTGTCAGTAAAGAACTCCAGCAGGAGACAATGCTCAATGCGGCCATCCAGAATATGCACCCTGGAAACTCCCTGTTTAATAGCATCAATACAGTTCTGCAGCTTGGGAAGCATTCCCCCGCCCACATGACCGGATGCCAGAAATTCTTCTGCCTCAGCTACCGTAAGTTCGGAGATCAGAGTCGACTGATCCAGGGGATCCCTGTATACCCCCTCTATATCTGTTAAAAAAGCCAGCTTCTGTGCATGTTCCGCAGTGGCAATGGCACAGGCTGCGTCATCCGCATTGATATTATAGGATTCATAGTTATCGTCCATTCCAATAGGGCAGATAACGGGGACAAAATCATTTTCAATCAAAGTATCTATCAAATCTGTATTTACATTTGTCACCTCACCTACGTAGCCAATATCCTTCCCTGCGGACATTTTTTTCTTTACGGTAAGGGTATTCCCGTCTTTCCCGCTGATCCCGGCCGCCTTCACCCCTACACTTTCCATATACTGAACCAGATTTTTGTTTACCTTTCCCAAAACCATCTCAGCTATTTC
Organism: Lactonifactor longoviformis DSM 17459; assembly: GCF_900129135.1. Classification (GTDB taxonomy): domain Bacteria; phylum Bacillota; class Clostridia; order Lachnospirales; family Lachnospiraceae; genus Lactonifactor; species Lactonifactor longoviformis. Next base: position 57,476 of record NZ_FQVI01000022.1, on the reverse strand, counting down.
CATGGTCTTTGTATCTGTGACTCTCAGCCCGTTGACAAATTCAGGTGTCATACCGGAGAGTTTTACCCATTTACTGATCTCCTTTCCGCCTCCGTGCACAATGATTGGCTTAAATCCAACCAGCTTCAGAAGTGCCACATCCTTAATCACATTCTTTTTCAACGCATTGTCTGTCATGGCGCTCCCGCCGTACTTTACTACAATCTTTGCACCGTTAAAGTGCTGAATATATGGAAGTGCCTCGATCAGCACCTGCGCTTTGTGCAGCCATAATTCCATATTGTCCATGTTATATATCCTCCCTATCTGTCCTTTTGACCCAGCCATGCTTTACTCTCTTCCCGGCCTGATTTTTTCATATGCACCGTTCAGAATCTGACGCAGGTCAAGATCTGTAATCTGCGTTAATCTTAATATAATCATAGGTCAGATCACAGCCCCATGCAGTGGCAGAAGCATCTCCCATCTTTACATCAGCAATTGCTGTAACTGCCTTTTCTGAGAGGATTTTCGTTGCCTCATCTTCGCTGTAATCTACGGCAACGCCGTTCTCAATGATCTGGATTCTGCCGGCCGAGCTTTCAAAAAACAAATCCACTTTTTCCGGATCAAACTGTGCGCCGGAGTACCCCATGGCACAGAGAATTCTTCCCCAGTTGGCATCATGACCATAGATCGCCGCCTTTGTCAAACTGGAGGTGACAATTGATTTGCTCAGTATAACCGCCTGCTCCTTGCTCTGGGCACCTGTCACCCTGACCTCAAACAATGCGGTTGCACCCTCTCCGTCTCCCGCAATTGCCTTTGCCAGATAGGTATTGACATAGTCAAGTGCCTCTTTAAAGATTACATAATCCTGATTTTTTTCTTTGATTTCCAGGTTGCAGGCAAGACCGTTTGCCATTAGCAGTACCGTATCATTTGTTGATGTATCTCCATCTACAGAGATCATATTATAGGTGTCCTTTACACTGTCGCTCAAAGCCTCCTGGAGCAGTTCCTTGCTGATCTCCACATCAGTCATAATAAAGCTCAGCATAGTACACATATTCGGATGTATCATACCCGAACCCTTGCACATTCCCCCAATGGTTACTTTTTGACCGCCGATCTCCACTTCCACGGCAATCTCCTTTTTCACAGTGTCTGTTGTCAATATGGACTGGGCAGCCAGAGAGCCGGCCTTTCTGCTTGGAGAGAGCAGCGGAACCATGTCCTTTACTCCCTGTGCCAGAATATCCATGGGGAGCTGTTTCCCTATGACTCCCGTAGAGGCAACCAACACCGACTCTGCAGGTATATGAAGTGCTTCACCTGCAGCTGCAGCAGTTTGTCTGCAGTATCCATAGCCTTCCTCCCCTGTGCAGGCATTGGCAATTCCGCTGTTGCACACTACTGCCTGAGCAAAAGGCTCCTCGGCCACAATTTTCTGATCCCATTTTACCGGAGCTGCCTTCACCACATTCGTAGTAAATGTCCCCGCTGCTTTACATGGCACAATACTGTAAATCATAGCCATATCTTTTGTGTTTTCCTTTTTAATGCCTGCTGCAAGGCCAGCCGCCTGAAATCCCTGAGGAGCGGTTACTCCTCCCTCAAATACTTTCATGATTCACTCTTCCTTTCTCTTATTGTTCTGTGTTTTTATGGAAACATGGGAACCAAATCCAGACCTTCCCATTCTTCAAATCCAAATAGCAGGTTCATATTCTGTACCGCCTGACCGGCTGCTCCCTTCACCAGATTGTCCAGAGCACCCATCATTATGATACGGTTCGTTCTGGCATCAATCTTAAAGTTAATATCCACGTAATTACTGCCTTCTACCCACTTCGTCTGGGGATATATATCCTTATCCAGTACCCGCACAAACTTCTCCCCGGCATAATACTTATCATAAGCTGCCTTTACGTCCTCATACGAGACGTCCTTCTTCAGTCCAGCATAGGCAGTAGCCAGAATTCCCCTGTTCATGGGCACCAGATGAGGAGTAAAATTGATTTTAATTTCTTCCCCGGCCGCGTATCCCAGCTGCTCTTCAATCTCCGGCGTATGACGGTGGGTAGCCACCCCATATGCCTTCATATTTTCATTCACCTCACAGAAAAGGTTATCTACTTTCGCCCCTCTTCCTGCTCCGGAGGTACCAGACTTAGCGTCTATGATAATGGTATTGGGGTCAATGATCCCTTCTTTTACCAAAGGATACACCGTAAGAATACTGCAGGTCGTGTAGCACCCCGGATTAGCTACCAGTCTGGCCTTCTTTACCTTCTCTCTGTTAATTTCACACAGCCCGTACACCGCCTCCTCTATAAACTGGGGGGATTTATGCTCTATCTTATACCACTCCTCATAGGTTGCTACATCCTTAATCCTGAAATCTGCACTCAGATCTACAATTTTAACTTTTTCCAGCATCTTCTCATTCAGCATAGATGCACAGAATCCCTGGGGGGTAGCGGTAAAAATCACATCTACCTGTTCTGCCAATGCTTCCATATTATCATCCATACATACATCATCTACAATTTGAAACATATTCTGATAAACTTCACTGTATTTTTTGTCTATGTAGCTTCTGGATCCATACCATGTAATCTCTGCCTCTTTATGTCCCTGCAACAGACGTACCAGCTCTGACCCCGCATAGCCGGTAGATCCGATGATTCCTGCTTTAATCATTGATTTTCCCTCATTTCTTTCTATTTTTTACAGTAGTCCTGCTTACTCATTCTTAATGATATAATACTTCTCCGGGCTTTTCAAGATATGATATTCAGTTTTGCCCGGCAGAACACTTCGCAGAACAGTGATGTGAGAACTGTGGCAGCTTTCTTTTCATTTGCATAATTATACATTATCATTGTATATTATGCAACCTTTTTTCTGTTTTTTCATTAATATAGAAGCGTCCGCTTAAATTTCCTCTGTTATAAAGGTTCCTGCAGATACCCGGTATAAAAAAATTCATCATTTTTGCTATTTATACTTGCATAATTATAACAAATGATGTATATTAACCATTAGTATAAGGCACGCACAAAAGACGGCCGTATAAATTTAGGAGGATATAAGCATGAAAGAAAAGGTAATTTTAGCATATTCCGGCGGACTGGATACCACAGCGATCATTCCCTGGTTAAAAGAAAACTTTGACTATGATGTAGTATGCTGCTGCATAGACTGCGGACAGGGCAACGAATTAGACGGACTGGACGAAAGAGCCAAGCTTTCCGGAGCATCCAAGCTTTACATAGAAAATGTAATAGACGAATTTTGTGACGACTATATTGTACCATGCGTACAGGCCAACTCAGTCTATGAAAATAAATATTTGCTGGGCACTTCCATGGCTCGTCCAGTTATCGCCAAGCGTCTGGTGGAAATTGCCAGAAAGGAAGGCGCAACTGCCATCTGTCACGGAGCCACCGGCAAAGGAAACGATCAGATCCGTTTTGAACTTGGCATCAAGGCGCTGGCCCCCGATCTTAAAATTATCGCCCCCTGGAGAATGACAGATGTCTGGACTATGCAGTCAAGAGAAGACGAAATTGAGTACTGTAAGCAGCACGGCATTGACCTGCCTTTCTCCGCAGACAGCAGCTACAGCCGGGACCGAAATCTATGGCACATCAGCCATGAAGGTTTAGAACTTGAGGATCCTGCCAATGAGCCTAACTATGAACATCTGCTGGTACTTGGAGTTACTCCTGAACAAGCTCCCGAAGAAGGAGAATATGTAACCATGACCTTTGAAAAAGGTGTTCCTGTGCGTTTAAACGGAGAAAGTCTAAAAGTTTCCGAGATCATCACCAAGCTGAATGAACTGGGCGGAAAACATGGCATTGGAATCGTAGACATTGTAGAAAACCGTGTGGTTGGAATGAAATCCAGAGGCGTCTATGAAACTCCGGGAGGAACTATTCTGATGGAAGCTCATCAGCAGCTGGAGGAGCTTGTATTAGACCGGGCAACTATGGAGACTAAAAAGGACCTGGGAAATAAATTTGCCCAGATCGTGTATGAAGGTAAATGGTTTACACCTCTTCGCGAGGCTATCCAGGCATTTGTAGAGTCAACACAGGAATATGTAACCGGTGAAGTTAAATTTAAGCTTTACAAAGGAAATATTATCAAAGCCGGAACCACCTCACCGTACAGCCTGTACAGCGAATCCTTAGCCTCCTTCACCACAGGCGAGCTATACGATCACAACGATGCCAGCGGTTTTATTACCCTGTTTGGTCTTCCCTTAAAAGTGCGCGCTATGAAAATGGCCGAGGCTGAGAAAAATAATAAATAATTTTGTTAATAAAGAGGTATGCCGCTCATCACGCGGCATACCTCTTTATTTATCCATCTTTCATTCTAACATCTATTCTCCACATATCTCTGAATATTAGAAGCATTTACATACTTTGTGGCTTCTCCCTGACTTACCACCACCAAAGTGGGAGCCTGCATAATTCCATATTTCTGAGCAAGATCCGGGTGCTGCTCCGCATCAATAATCTTAAACTCTTCCCCTTCCAGCATCTGTTTCGCTATCCGGCAGTTGGGGCAGGTGCTTGTGGTAAACAATAATTTCTTGTCATCAGCCACTGGTGTCACCTCCACAGTTTCCTGGGATATCTTAACCAGACTCTTATGGGCAGGCTTCATCTGGGAGTGAGACACATTGTATAGTTTTCTGTTTTTATATTCCTGGCTCTTACCGTCATTCCAGTTTTGAACCGGGCGATAATATCCGGTAATACGGCTGTATACCTCTGCGGATTTACCGCAGGTGGGGCATATAAAGTGTTCCCCTGCAATATACCCGTGTTCCTTGCACACAGAATACGTTGGAGACAGTGTATAGTAAGGCAGTTTATAATTTTCCGCAATCTTGCGCACCAGCGATGCCGCTGCTTTCCAGTCCGGAAGCTTTTCTCCCAGGAAAGCATGGAATACGGTTCCGGAAGTGTATAGTGTCTGAAGTTCATCCTGAATATCCAGGGCGTCGAATATATCTTCCGTATACTCAACAGGCAGGTGAGAGCTATTGGTATAGTATGGTGTATCCCCTTCAGCGCCTGCGGTTTTAATATCCGGCCACTGTTCTCTGTCATGCTTTGCCAGACGGTAGGTAGTGGATTCTGCCGGAGTTGCCTCCAGATTGTAGAGTTCACCGTATTCCTCCTGATAATCAGAAAGACGGTTTCGCATATAGTTCAGCACTTCTTTTGAAAATGCCTGAGTCTTTTCATCTGTCATATCCTGTCCCAGCCATTTTGCATTCAGCCCAACTTCATTCATGCCAATTAAGCCAATGGTAGAGAAATGATTGTCAAAGCTGCCCAGATACCTCTTGGTATATGGATAAAGTCCCTCGTTCAGAAGCTTTGTGATAACCGTTCTCTTAATATGGAGGGAACGTGCGGATATATCCATCATATGATCCAGATGCCTGTAGAATTCTTCTGCAGTATTGGAGCGGTATGCCAGCCTTGGCATATTAATGGTAACAACACCCACAGAGCCTGTACTTTCCCCGGAGCCGAAGTATCCCCCGGTTTTCTTTCTGAGCTCTCTCAGATCAAGTCTCAGACGGCAGCACATGCTGCGCACATCGCTGGGCTCCATATCACTGTTAATATAGTTGGAGAAATACGGGGTTCCGTATTTGGATGTCATTTCAAACAGCAGACGGTTATTTTCTGTATCAGACCAGTCAAAGTCAGAGGTAATGGAATAGGTCGGAATGGGATACTGGAAGCCCCTGCCGTTGGCGTCACCTTCGATCATGGTCTCAATAAATGCTTTGTTGATCATATCCATCTCTTTTTTACAGTCTTTATACTTAAAATCCATCTCTTTTCCGCCTACAATTGCGGGAAGCTCCGCCAAATCGTCGGGAACTGTCCAGTCCAGTGTAATATTGGAAAACGGCGCTTGTGTCCCCCATCGGCTCGGTGTATTCACTCCATATATAAAGGATTCAATACATTTCTTCACTTGCTGGTAGCTCAGGTCGTCGGTCTTTACAAAAGGCGCCAGGTAAGTGTCAAAAGAGGAGAATGCCTGGGCTCCTGCCCATTCGTTCTGCATAATGCCAAGGAAGTTGACCATCTGATTGCAGAGCACGCTCAAGTGTTTGGCAGGAGCGGATGTTATCTTTCCTTCTATTCCTCCCAGGCCTTCCTGAATCAATTGTTTCAGAGACCACCCCGCGCAGTAGCCGGTAAGCATAGATAAGTCATGAATATGAATATCAGCATTGCGGTGTGCCTCAGCAACCTCATCGTCGTAAATCTCAGACAGCCAGTAATTAGCTGTGACAGCACCGGAGTTGCTGAGAATCAGTCCTCCTACGGAATAGGTTACTGTGGAGTTTTCTTTTACCCTCCAGTCTTCTATCTTAACATAGCTATTTACAATATCCTTGTAGTCTACAATGGTAGATTTCATATTGCGGACTTTTTCTCTCTGTTTTCTGTAAAGAATATATGCTTTTGCCACTTCAGAATATCCGGTTTGGATCAGAACATTCTCAACACTGTCCTGGATATCTTCCACCGTTATCTGGTTGTCTCTGATCTTTTTCTGAAAATCTGAGGTTACGCGCAGTCCTAATAATTCCAGCATATCATCGCTGAAATGTTTCTCATTAGCAGCAAAGGCTTTTCCGATGGCACGGGTAATTTTGTTCATCTTAAATTCTGCTATTTCTCCATCTCTTTTTACTACCTGAAACATTGTATTTCCTCCTCGATCTATGTAGTGTTTTCCCTTAATTATCATTCCCCGGCACCTGCTTTTGCTTATCTGTTCCCTTCCAAGGCAGGTTCCTGTACGTAACATTGTATCAGAGACATATGGGAGAGTCAAGAGCAAAAAGCACCATATATTGTGTCTGCTTTTATGAAGAAACAATATATGGTGTAATTTTGACTACTATTTTCTATCTTCTATTTTGTAAAAGCTGTTGCTGAACAAGAGATTTTTCCGTAAATAGCAAATACTGCCGAACATTTACTGCCTTCCTCCACCTCAGATCTCTGTCTTCAAAAAGTTGTCCGCATTTACGAATTACCCTTTACTAGTTATGGTATTATTTACCAGTTTCTTTGTGCAACATTCACAATGCGCCTAAATCTTAGGGTAAATTTCCTTGGAGACAAATGCCTTAACGGAAATCCCTTCCGGAAGATATTCCTCTTCTAACAACTCTCCTCCCTGTCTGATAAGCTGAAGAAGCCCTGCTTTTTCATAAGGATAGAGCCTTTCAATATAAATCTGGCCTTCTCTGAGAATCTCTGCCAGTACTTCTCTTAGCTCCTCCAGGCCCTGTCCTGTTTTTGACGAGGTTAGAATAGAATAATCTGCCCGAAAATCCCGGAAGCCTCCCGGTACACACAGTCTGTCCTGTTTATTGAACAATGTAACTATGAGCTTATTTTCTACCTGCAGCTGGCGGAGAGTCTCATACACTACATGCATTTGTGTATCCATCCGGGGATTGGAAGCATCTACTACATGTATAATAATATCCGCATACCTGGCTTCCTCCAGAGTGCTCTTAAATGCCTCTATGAGGTGATGAGGCAGCTTTTGTATAAAACCTACGGTATCTGTGAGCAGGATCTCCTGCTTGCCGGAAAGCTTCAGTGCCCTTGTGGTGGTATCAAGTGTAGAGAACAACATCTCATCCTCATAGATGCCGGCATCTGTAAGGGCGTTCAGCATACTGCTTTTCCCAGCCGATGTATACCCCACCAGTGCTGCCACCTTTTTATGCGTCTTTGCTCTCTGCTTTCTTATTAGCTCCCGGTGCTGCTTTACATCCTCCAGTTCCCGTTTGAGCAAACCAATCCGAGTGTGGATCAGCCGTCTGTCCATCTCTAATTTCTTTTCTCCCGGCCCCCTGGTTCCTATTCCGCCCCCAAGGCGTGACAGCGAATTGCGCAGTCCCACCAGTCTTGCAGCTCTGTACCTAAGCTGTGCAAGCTCTACCTGAATCTTACCCTCACTGCTGGTAGCTCTGGCGGCAAAGATATCTAAAATCAGCAAAGTCCTGTCCATGATCTTACATTCCAGACTCTGCTCCAAATTTCTCAGCTGCACTGCAGACAATTCATCATCACAGATAATTCCTGTGGCGTCCAGTGCATAAACAAGCCCCTTCAGCTCCTCCAGCTTTCCTTTTCCTACATATGTGACAGGATGTATGGCTTCCCTGTTCTGGATTAGCGTACCTGCCACCTGTGCCCCGGCGGTTCTAGCGAGTTCTCCCAGTTCCTCCAGAGATTCCTCTGTATTCTCCCTGTCGTTCTCCTGTACTCCCACCAGGATGACTCTCTCTTCAATCTGACTCATATCGTATAACTGCATGGTATAGTCTTATTCTTCCTTTCCCTTGGGTTTTCATAGATATTATTATAAGACTTTTTCCCAATTGATATTCCCGCTGGCTTTTCATTCCCTCACTCAGCGCCTTGAGAAATCGTTCTGTAATCACAGGCTACCACAAGTATAGCAGCCTGTCCACCTCTGATTCCCAGTTCAAATGGCAAATATGAAAAAGATTGACAATAAAATCAGAAAGCTTTATACTTATCAATAGTGCATTTATTAGTTGGCGACTCAACTAATAATTTTTTTAATCTATGGAGGTATTATATGGAAAACACACGTGCACCGCAGGCAGAGAACAAGATGGGCGTTATGCCCGTACCCAAACTGCTTCTTACCATGTCACTGCCAATGATTATTTCTATGTTGGTACAGGCTTTATATAATGTTGTAGACAGTATGTTTGTAGCACAATTGAATGAGAATGCTCTGACTGCGGTATCTTTAGCTTTTCCGGTACAGAACTTAATGATTTCTATTCTCACCGGTACAGGAGTAGGCATTAACGCGCTTCTATCCAGAAGCCTTGGGGAAAAGAAAATTGATCGGGCAAATAAAGTAGCCAATCACGGAATTATCCTCACCATTATCAGTTTTGTTGTATTTCTTTTAATAGGTATCTTTTTTTCTAAATTATTTTATACCATTCAGACCCAGGATGCCCAGATAGTATCATACGGTACATCCTATATGAAAATTTGCTGTATTTTTTCCTTTGGTATGTCTCTTCAGATAACCTTTGAACGTCTTCTGCAGTCCACAGGAAAAACCTTCTATACTATGATTACACAGGGCCTGGGGGCAATTATCAATATTATTCTGGATCCCATTATGATCTTCGGACTTCTCGGTTTTCCTAAGCTGGGAGTGGCAGGAGCTGCCATCGCAACTGTAACCGGCCAGATCATCGCAGCCATCCTGGCTGTCTGGTTTAACCTGAAAAAGAATAAGGAGTTACATATCACTCTCCGCGGTTTTAAGTGGTCCGGTAAAATTATTAAAGGGATTTACTCCGTGGGTATTCCTTCTATTATAATGGCATCTATCGGCTCCGTTATGACCTTTGGCATGAATAAGATTCTGATCGCATTTACCTCTACAGCTACAGCTGTATTTGGTGTCTATTTTAAGCTTCAGAGCTTTGTATTTATGCCTATATTCGGACTGAATAACGGATTGGTTCCAATCGTTGCCTATAACTACGGGGCAAGAAAGAGCTCACGGATTAAGCAGGCAGTCCTTGTCAGTGTCATTGCGGCAGTGAGTATCATGCTTATAGGACTGGCACTTTTCCAGCTCATACCCTCCCAGCTTCTGAATATTTTTAACGCCTCTGACAACATGACCGCTATTGGGGTACCGGCCCTCAGAATCATTAGCCTGAGTTACCTGCTGGCCGGTTTCTGTATCATATCGTCATCCGTTTTCCAGTCTCTGGGTCACGGAATGCTGAGCCTTTGGGTATCCGTCATCCGGCAGCTGGTTGTTCTTCTGCCTGCAGCTTATCTCCTCGCCAGAGTTGGTGGCCTGTCTGCGGTATGGTGGGCATTTCCCATAGCAGAATTGTTTTCCTTTGTACTGTGCGTGCTGTTTCTGCGTCATACAAAGAAAAAGGAAATTGACACTTTAGAACAATAAGATATTGTATCCACGGTTTTCTTGTGTAAGGCTTCACGAATCTATATCAGCTATCTGTCATCTGATATAGATTCACACAGCCATCTGCAGTTCCGTTCTCTACTGTAAATGAAATGCCTGCCCTGTCATTTACCGGGTATACTCTGCCTGACAGAACCGTGCTGTCATTTACGAAAACTTCTAAAACGGAATTGTCAATAAAGGCACGTATAGACACATGCTGTTCATCTCCCCGATACCTGCTATAAAGAGAGTCTTTCACAACTTCAGGAATCACAGAAGATCTTTCACGGTATATCCAAATTGTTTTTGCCCTGGACAGGATCCAGATATCTGTATATTCAGTCCCGTCTTCCGAGTCAAGTACCCGTATTCTGATATCTCCGTCTGTCTTTAAGAAGCATTCTACTTCTGCTGTCATAGAATGACAGGACATCTTTTTTGTGCCTGAAAACCCACAAAGCTGATGTGTTTCTGTAAGCTTTCTCAGTAATTTAACCTCCTCTGCGCAGGAGAAACTTACCATGTCTCCGTCCTCCAATGTGACTACTCTGGGGAGAGAGATGGCGCCGGACCAGGGTCCGTCAGTGATAAGTTCATTTCTGTCATCTTCCCGCAGCCATCCCCACATAATATAGCGCCCCTTGGGATCCTTGAATACATTAGAGGCACAAAAGCAGCCACTATCTATAATTTCACCGTGCCGGGTCACATGAAGCGAATAGTCTTCATTTAAAGTCCCCACAACATACTGTGCATTTTCCTGAAAGCAAGTATAGACAAATACAATTTTCTCCCCAAAGACCATCACATTGGGACACTCATAAATTGTTGTTCTGCATTCTGTATAAAAGCAGTTCTTATATTCCCAATTGCGGTAATCCTTTGATTGGTAGATATGAAATGCCGCCTTCCAGCCATCTACAATTCCTGAAATGACCATTAAGATCTCTCCCCCATACTGAAATACAAAAGGGTCTCTCCAATGGGTCAGATATTTTCCCTGCCTTCTGTTCTGTTCTGGGGATAAAATAGGATTCTCATCTATCTGTTTCCAGGTCTTCATATCCTCCGTGACGGCTATCCACTGCTCCGCGCCCTCAATATGTCCCCGCTCTCCATGTCCATAGGATCCCACACTTGTGTAGAAAATCTCTAACCGGCCGTCGTTTTCATATGCACAGCCCGAGAAGCAAAAATTTTCTCCCCTATCTTTTGCCGGATATAATGCAGGCTCCAGATGACTCCAATGGACCATGTCCCCGCTGACTGCATGGCCCCAGTGAAGATTCCCCCATTGATATCCTGAAGGATTATACTGATAAAAAAGGTGATACTTCCCTTCAAAATATATGGGTCCATTGGGGTCGTTGATCCAATTCTGCTCCGGCCTGAAATGATAACTTGGTTTATGTTTCATATAATCACCTCAATGTCTGAATGTTGAATGTATCTTAACTGCATTTCCCTTCTCCGAGGAGGCATACACACCTTCAATGATTTCTACCACATGGACCTGTCTTGTAATTGAACATCCATCCTCAGGGAATTTCTGATTCTTATCCACTGCCTCTGCAAACTCTTCCAAAATATCTATATTTAAATCTGACATATCCACTTGGATTTTGTAGCAATCTTTGAATCCGGCATAAGTGATTTTGGAATCACTTACTTTCTGATATGGAGAATACACAATTACCCGATGTTCAGAATCATTCATATTGATATAAATAATTCCTTTGTCCCCATAAATTCTAAACTCCCATACACAGAGATCCTTATCTGCAGCAGTACACCAGTTTGCACGTATGCTGGCCATTTTTCCGTCTTTCCAGCTCATGACTACCACTGCATTGTCTTCCACCGTGGGATTGAACTTTTCTCCTTTCAGACTGGTCCTCTCTCTTTGCATTATATTTGTTTTTCCATACACCTCGTCCACCGGACCGAACAGATATGTAAGCATGCTGATTGGGTATATACCCAAATCTGCCAATACTCCCCATTCTGCCACTGATTTATCAAAAAACCATGGTGCGTGTAATGGTCCCTGGTGAGCAAAGACTCCGTCTACTGCACAAACATTGCCTATAAGCCCCTGACCGATCATCTTTTTCACTTCTCTGATATGTGTATATGCATCGTTGGGGAGTGCCATAAATATTTTATTGGTCTTATCAGCTGCCTCTTTGATCATTAAAGCGTCCTTTAAATTAGTTGCAACCGGTTTTTCACACAACACATGTTTTCCCGCATTTAATGCCTCTGTAACCAAACGGGCATGGGTAGTGTGGTAAGAGGTTACGATAACCGCCTCTACCTCTTTGTCCTGCAGCAGTTCCTTCCAATCTGTATATTCTTTTACCCGAAGCTCTTCGGCTGTTTTATGAAGACGTTCACTGTCCGTATCATACACTCCAATTAATTCCGTTTTGTCTTTCATTCTTTCGAATGAATAAAAATACCTGCCTCTGGCTATATCACCGCATCCTGCTAACGCGCATTTAAGAATTCTCATAAAACCTCTCCTTACTTGTATTATTCATCTGCCTCTTCTTCTTTTAAAATTCTGCGGATATACTCTAAAGAATCTTTTACATATTTTTCAGGTCTCTTCAAGCCTCCCAGTTCCATGGAAAGAAATCCCTGATACCCTGTTTCCTTAAGTGCTCTGACAAATCCATTCCAATCAATTATCCCCAGTCCTACCGGGTATGAATAACAGAGCAGTCCATCTGTATCTCTAAGATGTACATGAAAGATTTTTTCTCTCAGTTTATAGACAGACCACGGAAGATATTCCCGCTGCATGGACTGCCATGCCGCATCAAAATTGGTTCCAAAATAAGGACTGGATATTCTGTCAAAAGCCCTGAGCATACCGTCTGTTGTGCCAATCACAACATTTGCATGGCCCTCAAGAGCAAATCTGATTTTATACTTTTCGCACAGCTCCACAGCTTTGCTTAAGGATTCCACATACCGCTCCCATACTCCTCCTGCGTCAAAGTTTGGAGGCATCTCTATCATATGTTTGGGCTCAAAAAGTTCAAATCCAGGCGCATACGGGTGTATAGATGACGGCAAATACGGAACGGGTGCTCGCAGTTCCTTAGGCCAGTTAGAAACTACATTAATCGTATCCGTACCAAGTTTGGCGGCAGTCTCTAATCCCCGTTCAAAAAAGTCTAATGCCCTGTCTCTTTTTTTGTCATCGTTGTCTAATAAATCTTCTACTGCATGTGCATATAAGATAAATTCTGACAGCTCCATGTTATAGCCCTTAATCATCCTGTCCAGTTCCCGGCAGCGTTCATCCGTATAATACTCATTTAAATCTTCTGCCGTATAGGCAATTAATTCAATGCCGTCAAATCCCAGTTCTCCAATCGTCTTAACCGCTTCTTCATACGGCGGTTCATAATGAGGATGTGTAAAGCATCCTACTGCTGCTCCTACTTTCATAAATTCTCCTTTCACTGTTCCTAGTCTTTCACGCCTCCTGCAGTTAGTCCCAAAACAATATATTTCTGGAAAAAGATTGCTAACAGCAGGGGAATCAAAGTTGCAATACAGCCGCCTGCCATCAGCATTCCGTAGTCTATCCCCCCATGAGTGGTACTAAATTGCGATAAAGCGACTGTAAGTGTAGTTGTCTCTTTTGAGTTCATAAAGATGAGTGCATACAAAAATTCATCCCAACACATTAAAAAGACCAACGTCCCAACTGCAACATATCCCGGTTTTGCCAAGGGTACAATAATTCTCAGGAATGCCTGAAAATAATTGCACCCGTCAATCCTGGCAGCATCCTCTAAATCAGGCGGTATTGATTTAAAGTAGCCGTGCAGTACCCAGATGGCATACGCCATTACCATTCCAAGGTATAAAACAACAAGAGTAACGATCCTGTCAATCATTCCGAGTCTGGAGACAGTCTCATACAGAGGTATCACCAATGACACAGTTGGCAGTAATTGAATAAACAATGCCAGAATCATCAGCATATTGCTGCCTCTAAACCTCAGTCTTGCAAAGGCATATGCTGCCATCCCTCCGATAAGCAGAGAAATACCTGTGGTAACAGCAGCAACTTTAAAGCTGTTAAATATGGAATGAATAAATACTTCTGATGTGCTTGCGATTCTTCCTCCACGGAATACTTTTATTATCGAAGAAAAGAACTCCCGGTATCTGTAAAAGGTGACATTCTCAGGCCAGACGACGGGCCCCCCCGTCAGCAGTTCACTCTTCTCACAAATAGAAGAATAAAACATCCAAAGCAAAGGAGCAAACGTCCATAGCAGCAGCAGTATTACCCCCAGATAGATTCCGACTCTTCCAATTCTTCTTTTTATACTTTTCCCTTTTTTCTTCATAGGCCATACCTTTGATTAAGCTTCCTTCAAAATCCTCAGATATAATAGAGTTATCAAAAAAATAATCCCTGCTATAACAATTGACAGTGTTGCACCCAAACCAAAATTCAGGCTTTTAAATGTTGTGTAATAGGTATAGAAGCTAATTACCATGGTGCCATTGGCCGGTCCTCCATTGGTAAGCATATATACAATATCAAACACCTTCATGGTCTGTGTGGTACGCATAATAAGCACCACCAGTATTATTGGCTTCATCTGGGGCAGAATAATGTGAAAAAATCTCTGAAACACGTTTGCACCGTCAATTTTCCCCGCTTCCAGGCTTACAGCAGATACAGACTGAAGCCCTGACAAGAACATTAATACAGTTAATGGCAGCATCCTCCAGGTATCAGCAAGTACTATCATAATCATAGCTATTTTCGCGTCGCCCAGCCATGCCACAGGTTCCGATATTCTCCCCCACTGCATTAAAAGTCTGTTAATCAATCCATAATTAGCATTCAGCATCCATCCCCAAAGTACTGCGTTTACCAGTGTGGGAACTGCCCATGGAGCAAGGATTGCTCCACGGACAAATCTTCTTCCCTTAAAATTCTGGTTAAGAAGAAGTGCAATCAGCATTCCAAAAAAGGATTGTATGGTCAGTGACATAATTACAAACTGCCCCGTGACCTTCACAGAATTCCAAAACTCAGAATTTGTCAGTACACTTATGTACTGTTCCAGTCCTGCAAACCCATTTTTGGAAGCATCCAGCATATTCTTCCATTGAAAACTGATAACAAATGTGTTGAGCAGAGGATAAATGTTTAATGCGAAGATAACGAGCATTGCAGGACAGATCAGCTTATATGCCGGCATTTGACGATTAAATTTTTTATTGTCAACCATTCTTTTCATGTTTTCTCCTATAACTCACTTCACATACGTATCACCCTTGATCCATGTTTCAGAATATCATCTACTTATATTCTTGGTTAGAGATACGGACGGCTTCATCCAATGCTTCCTGTGCAGTTACCTCTCCAGCCAGTGCTTTGCTCAGATTTAGCTGCAGCATTTTGCTCCATGAGCTGTAATCTGCTATGGTAGGCCGCCCATGAGCATAATCAAATTGCTTCGCCATAATCTCAAACTCAGGGTTGTCCTTGAGAATCTCAGGATCCTCTAAAACGCGTTTTAAGATAGGCATATTTCCAAACTTGTCGAGTACATCTTTTTGCACCTCATAGCTGATAGCTATTTTAATAAACTCCACAGCCCATTCCGGATATTTGCAGCTGGAGGTTATTCCCAATCCGCCACCTCCGGTTGTGGCAGAATACTCTACCTCCCCCTGACCTGGCGCAATCGCCACCTCTACCTTTCCTGCCACAGAGCTGTTCGCAGGATCATTGGTAAAATCATAAGCATAGGACCAGCAGGTCACAAAAGCAGTATCTCCTGCCATAAACGGATCCAAATTATCCCTGTCTGAGTAAGAAACAGACGCCGGATCCGCTGTGTTATCCTTCATAGAGTTAATAAACATGTTCAGGGCATCTACCCCCGCTTTGCTGTTAAACACAAAGTCTCCGTTTTCATTTATCCACTCTCCGCCATAAGCATATAAGGCAGCGTTGAAGTCACATACAAATCCTTCTGCCTGGGATGCCGCCCACGCAGTTCCATGTTTGCAGATCCCCTTGTCCATCATATTCCTGCTCATTTCCAGCATTTCATCATACGTTGAGGGCGGTGCGCTGTATCCGGCTTCCTCCAGCATTTCTTTATTATAGAAAAGCCATTTTCCTTCGGTCATTGTAGGAATCGCATATATATCATCCCCCACTGACATTTCATCCACAAATGCAGGGTATAGCTGTGCTATCTCTTCCTCTGTAAAGTATTCGTTCAGGGGTCTGGCAATCCCTGATTTTGCAAATTCCCCCGGCCACACAGTGTCAACCGTCAGAATATCCAGCTGGCTTCCCCCGAGCGCCATGGTTACTTCTTTGTCATGTACATCTGCATATGCCAGTGAAATAATATCTACATCAATCCCATACTTTTCATAAAATTCATCCGCTACATAAGAATATAAGTCTTCGTGATCTGTAGTAGTGACCATGACAAGTTTTTCTGGCTTATCTTCCGCCTTCCCCTCTGCCTCAGTCCCAGCTTTGCTGTCTGTTGTCTCCTTCCCTGCCTTTCCCTCTTTTCCTGAATTCCCGCATGCTGCCAATGATACTGTCAAGGCTAACGCCATCAACAATGCTAACTTTCTTTTCATCTTATTCTCTCCTTTCCTATATGGTTAAGTAGCACACTTTTATGGGTGTATTACAAATACCTTTTCAGAGTCTCAATGCTTAATGCCGCAGCCTCCAGTTCGTCATATCCATCCGGTTCGTCCTGTTCTACAATCAGCCACTGAGCACCGCTTTCTTCTGCCGCTTCCACTAATTGCCCTATATCCTGACAGCCATATCCCAGGGGACTATACGTAAACCCTTTCTGTATCTTATGAGGGCCATCCTTTGTCTCTTCCTTTAACAGTCCATAGGGTACTTCCCCTTCTTTACCGCTGCTCATGTAGTCTTTCAAATGTACTACCGGACATTGACCTTTATATCTGCGGATATAAGCAGCCGGGTCAAATCCCGCGTATTTAATCCAACAGGTATCCAGTTCCGGCAGCAGACATTTGGAAGGAATACTGTCCATCAAAAAATCCAGTCCTTTTTTTCCTGAAACTTCTCTGAATTCAAAATCATGGTTATGGTACAGCAATTGCATCCCGGCCTCCCGGGACCTCTCTCCCCATTCAAACAGCCTGCAGATGATATTTGAAAACGCCGGGTTCCCTGGCCGATACTCCTCGTCCAGATATGGGATGGCAAGGTATTCACATCCGAGTATTCTGTGTTCCTGGATGACTTGCTCCACGTCCCTCTCCCATGCGGTCAAAGGGACATGACTGGAAACGGCACTTAAACCTTCGCGGTCCATCATCTCCCGCAGTTCCTCCGGTTTATGTCCGTAAAACCCGGCTAATTCCACCCCGTCGTAGCCGAATTCGGCTAGACTGTGCAGGACGGCTGAGAGATTTTTCATTGCTGAATTTCTGCAGGAATACAATTGATATCCTATCTTCATATTATCTTCTCCCTTTCTCTCTTGTCAGCAGTTACTTTATGACCTGATTATATAATCCCTTACCTGTTTTATCTACATCCATACTGTAGTTTTCTTTAACAATTTTATCATTTTAGAAGTTTTGTCCAAAATATTCCATTTAATGTTATACTTTTTTAATTATTTATATTATTTTCATCTATTATCGTTGACTTTCCCGTTGTGCTTTAATATTATTAAAATAACACTCTAAGTTTCTTTAGTTTATACCCAAGGGCACCCCTTTATACCTGCCCTTCCCCATATGGTATCGTATAGGAGATGGATTTATGTACTTAGAAAACAGTATTACAAACTCATTGCACAGTGAAGATTCGCAGCTGCCTTTTTCAGTTTTTTTCTATCATACAAACAGTTCCTGGCATTGGCATGAATTCCTAGAACTCATCTATTGTCTGAAAGGAGTCTATCAAATATGGGTCAATGATTCCTGTATCCCATGTATGCCGGGAGACTTTGTTATTATTGATGCCAGAGAACCACATGCAACAAAAGCCATGGAGCCAGATTCTGAAATCATGGTCATACAAGTAGAATCCAATACATTTTCTCTTACATTTACAGAATCAATGATATCAAGGTATCACCATTATTTTGACAGCAGCCCTTCTAATTTCCAGCGCAAGATACAAATTACAGAAAACGACGTGCTTTATCATCTTTTTGGGGATTTAAAAAATGAATTTTTTCAGAAAGAAGTGGCTTTTGAGTTGAGTATGAAAGCTGATATAGAAAAAATATATGTATATTTATTGCGGAACTGCCAGATTAGACAGCCAAAAATATTTGGAACACAGCTAAAAGATTTGATACGTCTCCAGCCGGTTTTGGACTTTATAGAAATGAATTACCGTAAAACCATCAGACAAAAAGAAATGGCACAGCTGATCTTCCTCAGCGGTGCCAGTTTCTGCCGTTTGTTTAAAAGAGTAATGGGAAAAACATTCTCAGAATATATAAATGCTCTGCGCATAAGAGAAGCCAAAAGATTATTGCTGGTTACAAATGAAAAGATTATCAATATTTCTACCACTGTAGGATATGATAATGTCACATACTTTAATAAAGTTTTCCTCCGGGAATGCGGCCTCTCCCCGGGTTCATACAGAAAAAATGCATTCTCAGCACTATCATGAATCGGGACAGTCTATTTCCTATGCCTGAGGAGAGTCTGCATCTTCACTCTCTCCTCTCATTGGACTGCCTTATGCTTTTTATATTTTATCCTGATTGATTTAAAGACCACGATTATAACAAAGACCAGTACCCCTGTCAGCACAATTGTCCCACCCGGTTTTAGTTTCCCGTAATAAGACACGGTAAGCCCCGCCACCGTAAATAAAACTGCTAAAATTATAGAGAGGATGAGAGTATTACGGTAACTCTTTCCAATCTGCATCCCACAAGCAACAGGCACTACCAGCATAGATGAAACAATCAGAGTCCCTACGGTCCGAGAGGCAATGGAAACAGTCAGAGCGGTTAACAGAGTAAAAACAAAATTAACCGTTTTTACCGAAACTCCGGATATTCTGGCTGCCCTTTCATCAAACCCCACATAGAACAGTTCTTTGTAAAGAAGTAAAAAAACAAGCAATACAAGAACACTCACAAGAATCACCATCCAGAGCTCCAGATCGCTTATGGCCACAATGCTTCCGAATAAAAAGCTGTTAAAATTAGCACTATTTTTTACAAATCCGGACAACACCCCTGCCAGCCCAATTCCGGCAGACATAACAATAGCGATAGCCATCTCCGAATATCTGGGAGTTTTCTTTCGAATCCCTTCAATGCCAAGGGCTGCAAAGATGCAGAATGCGGTAGCTCCCAGTACAGGGTTGATACCCAGAAGGAGGCCAAACGCCACTCCTGCCAGCGAGGAATGCGCCAGGGCATCCCCGATCATAGACATTCGCTTTAATACAATAGTCATCCCAATACAGGGCGTTATAATTGCCAGAAGAATCCCTACGATAAAGGCCTTCTGCATAAAAGCGTATTGAAGTACACTCATTCCTCTGCCACCCTGCCTTCCTCTATGCGGAAAATCCGGTTGATTCCCTGGCATTCCCGCAGCGCTCCGTGTGTCACCATCAGTATCGTAAGCCTCGCCTCCCGGTTGAAACTGCACAGGATCTCATAGAACTCTTCTATAGACTTGGAGTCCATGCCGGTAGTAGGTTCATCCAGTATGAGCAGAGAAGGCTCCCCCACCAATGCCCTAGCCAGCATAACCCTCTGCTGCTGGCCTCCTGAAAGCTCTCCAATTCTGCACTTCCTATATTCCTCCATCCCCATCCTGCCCAGCATCTCTGCCACCTTTTTCCTGTGAACGGCTTTGGGGAAATGAAACCTTCCAATTTGCGCATAAAGCCCGGTCAGCACAATTTCCTCCACAGTTGCAGGAAATCCCTGATTCAGGGCAATGCTGTTCTGGGGGATATATCCAATCTGGCAGTTTTTAAATACTTTTCCAGGGTCTGTCCCAAATATCCGCACCTCTCCCACTGACGGGGTAAGTTCTCCCAGAACCAATTTTAACAGAGTACTTTTACCCGCACCGTTTTCCCCTACCAGAACAGCAAAGTCTCCTTCTTCTATCCTCAGGTTTCCCCTGCAGATAACCGGGGCTCCTTCATAGGAGAATTCCGCGTCCTTCATCGTTATAACACTCATACTGTCTCTCGCTCTCCTTTTATCACTGTAAAGCTTTCACCAAAGCCTGAAGATTCTCTCTCATAACAGAAAAATAATCTTTTCCTTCCTCTATCTCTTCCTCCGTCAGTCCCTCCAAAGGATTCAGCACCGCTGTGTCAGCTCCTGTTTCTTTTGCAATGGTATTCGCCACCTTAGGACTGGTCAGCTCCTCAAAAAAAATGGTTTTCACCTTATTTTCCCTGGCAAACTCTATAATTTCTTCCATCCTGGCAGGATCCGGCTCCGAGTCCGGGGAAAGCCCCTCTATACCTATCTGATTCAGTCCATAAGCCCTGCACAGGTACCCGAATGCCTCGTGTGCCACAATAATGTCTTTCCCCGGCAGAGGTTCCAGCTGTTCTTCAAACTCTTGATCCAGTTGAGCAAACTCTGTTTTATATTTGCTGCAGTTTTCCCGAAAATACTCCTGCTTATCCGGCGCCGCTTTTTCCAGTGCCTCCCCTATTGTCTCCATCTGCTTTTCGGCATTCCGAGGATCCAGCCACACATGGGGATCATAGACTCCCTCTTCCCCCTGATGCCCATGGCTTCCCAGCAGTTCTATGTCCTCTGCAGCTTCTACTACAATTAGCTCCTTATTTTCTAATGTGTTAAGCACATCTTTCACCCAGTGTTCCATCTTAGCACCATTGTAAATAAATACATCAGCCTCCTCCAGTGCAGCAATATCCTGAGCTTCCGGCTCCCAGTCATGGGGTTCTGTTCCCGCAGGAACCATAGTCGTAACCTCAACCTCATCCCCTCCGGCTTTCTGGGCAAAATCACCCATGGTGTAGAAGCTTGCCATAACCTTTAATTTTCCATCCTTTTCTTCCCCAGCCTCTGGTTTGCATGCCGATAACACACATACAGCTATGAGGCCTGTCAAAACCAATCCTGTTACTCTTTTCATTTATCTGTCTCCTGTCCTATTGTCCCTCTGTCTGCACGCTCTGCAGTATCCGTAGAGCTCAATGCGGTGACCGGTAATATCAAATCCATCCTCCGCCACCTGAATTCCTCCGCTCTCAAAAGGGCATTTGCTGATAGGCACTCTTTTATGGCATACCAGACAGACTGCATAATGCTCGTGAATATTTCGCTCCAGCTCATAGCGGGCCATATCCTCCCCCGGAAGAAAACTTTTCTTCACCAAATGATGCTCTTCGAAGGCATTCAGAACTCGATATACAGTAGACAATGCATATTGGCATTCTTTGGGTTTTTCCAGCAGCAGTATCTTATAAATCTCCTGGGCAGTTACGGGAACCGCCGATTTTTCCAAAATCCCGTATACCTCTTCTCTCTGCTTGGTGCGCTTAAACCCCCGTCCCCATATGTTCTCTGTCTGTTTTTCTTTCATCCCATCACTCCTTATGCAAATGCTAATCATTCGCATGTATTATGATACCATGCACGCAAAATTTGTCAAGGGGCTTTGCAATATTAAAAAAGAGCCTGGTTATTCTATACTGACCCCCAAAAGTTAGACCAAAAATCTAACGATTGGGAGGTCGGTATTTTTATGGCAAAATATAGTTTTGAATTTAAGAAGAAAGTAGTTATGGAATACTTGCAAGCGAAAGGGGGATTGGCTTATCTATCTAAAAAACATGGTATTAGTTCAAACGGAAATAAAACGATGCTGCAGAAATGGGTTAATGCCTATAAGGAATTTGGTGATGATGGGTTAAGACGTTCAAGAAAAAACGATATATACTCTTTTGAATTTAAGATTCATGTGGTAGAGTTATACCTATCAACAGAGGTTTCTTATCAGGAGTTGGCATTGACTCTAGGAATGAATAATCCTCCACTTATTGCAAAGTGGGTCAATGATTTTAGAATTGCTGGCCCTGATGCTTTGAGACCTAAGAAGAAAGGTCGAAAAAAATCATTGGAATCAGAGAATAATAAGGAAAAAATAGTATCTTCTCCTGAGAATGCATCCGTAGATACAAGTGCTGAACATGTAAAACAGTTGGAAGATGAACTTTTAACACTACGAATTGAGAATGCATATTTAAAAGAACTGAGGAGGTTGCGTTTAGAGGACGAAGCACGTCTGAGAGAACTGCAAGAGTCATCCACAGCCTCCGAAGAGACTTCAAACTGAAAGATGTTCTCTCGTATACAGGATTTCCTAAAGCTACATACATGTACTGGCAAAAACGCTTTGACAGAGAAAATCCAGATACTGAACTGGAAGAAATCATCACAGGAATACGTAAAGAAAACAAAGACTTTGGCTACCGAAGAATATATGGAGAATTAAGGAAACGAGGTAGGATTGTTAATAAAAAGAAAGTCCAACGAATTATACAAAAACTGGGCCTTCAGGTGACATCGTTTACAAGAAAAAGTCGTAAATACAGTTCTTATAAAGGGAAAGTAGGCCGAATTGCTCCAAACAGAATTCACCGTCGGTTTCACACCTGTATCCCACATCAGAAGATAACCACTGACACGACTGAATTCAAGTATTATGAAGTGGATGATAAAGGACGAATGACAATACAAAAGTTATACTTTGACCCATTTATGGATATGTTTAATTCAGAAATACTAAGTTATGTCATTGGGAAACAGCCTTCCGCTCAAAATGTAATGGCAGCATTAAACGAAACAATCAAACGAACATCTGACTGTCCCTACAGAAGAACATTTCATTCAGATCGTGGCTGGGCTTATCAAATGAAAGCTTACAGTAACACTTTAAAATCGAACCGTATATACCAAAGTATGTCACGAAAAGGAAACTGTTATGACAACTCTGTTATGGAGAACTTCTTTGGCATCATGAAGCAAGAAATGTATTATGGCTGCGTTTATTACAGCTATGAAGAATTAAAGGATGCAATAGAAAAGTATATAGATTACTATAATAATCAAAGGATCAAGCAAAAGCTATCTTGGATGAGTCCTGTAGAATACAGACTTAGCCAGGCGGCATAAAATAGCGAAGCAGTAAAAAACTACTTCGCTATAAAGTCTAACTTATTGGGGTCACATCATTCTTAAACCGGCTCTTTTTCTATATTTATCTGGTCTGCAGAAATGTACTTTCTTTGATCGCATCCTGATCTGAAGGATATTTTTCCAAATATGCAGCAATCTTTTCCTTTGCAGTCCCATACTCCTGCTTTTTCTCGTACACCACCACTTCATTGTACAGCAGACTTTGATTTTCCTGAGGATCGTTGAGTTCCAGACCCTTCTGGATATTCTCCAGGGCACTGTCGTATTCTCCGTCCGCAATATCGCAGTATGCCATGCCATTATATGCCTTGGCGGATTCCCCTTTATCCGCCAGATACTGCTGATACATTTGTCTGCCGCTGGAGGTATCCCCCATGGCCACATACACCTTGCCCAGCAGAAGTGCGGCATCCGGATTCCCGTTATTCATGGAATGAATCAGTTCTTCTTTGGCATTCTCAAAATCTTCCAGATAATAGTAAACTCTTCCTCTGTCATATTCATCCTGTTCGTCCCTGGCTTCAATTTTCAGAGCTTCCTCCAGATATTCTTCCCCGTCCGCTTTCATATCCTTTTCCCGATATGCACGGTAAACATTAAGAAAATCCTCGTAATCCTCTGATTTATCTACTGCTTTCTGAAAATCCGACTTGGCATTATCATAGTCATCCTGTGCCAGATAAATCTGGCCCCGCAGAAAGTAAGCATCCTTATCTGTCTCCATGTCCAGTATATCGTTGCAGGTATTCAGCGCGTTATCCAGAATCCCGGCCTGGTATTCGGCTGTGGCCAGATAATACCTGATATCCTTCTGCATCCCTTCTTTTTTGCCATCCAGACTCTTCAGAGCACTCTGGAACGCCGTAATTGCTTCCTCATAGTTTCCCTGCTTGAGATAAGCGATCCCTTCTCCCCGATAGGACTCTGCCACCTTTTTGTCATCTGCCACAGACAATTCAAAGCTCCCAATGGCATCCTCATAGCTTTCCTGCTCCAGCGCCTGTACGCCTTCTTCGTAGTGGCTGAGCTTATCGCTTCCACAGCCTGCCGTCAGGCACAGAACACAGCTCATAATAAGTATCCCCTTATATTTTATCATTCTGCGTTCCTCTTATTATTCAGCGATCAACTGTTCTCTTTCCATTACCTGAATGACTCTGTTAACCTGTTCCCTGCAGATGTCATCCGTGGCGGCCTCTACCATAACACGGACCACCGGCTCTGTTCCGCTCTCCCTTACCAGGATACGGCCTTCATCGCCCAAATCTTTTCCCACCTGTTCTACAATCTCAACTACCTTCGCATTCTCTCTGGCTTCCTGCTTATTAAAGACTCTTACATTCTTTAACAGCTGAGGATAGATTTTAACTTCACTGGCCAGAGTGCTGAGCGGCAGTTTCTTCTCCAGCACAGCTTCCATAATCTTCAGAGAGGTAAGGATTCCGTCACCGGTAGTGGCATGGTGTGCAAATATAATGTGTCCTGACTGTTCGCCTCCCAGCATATGACCGTTATCCATCATATTCTCGCAGACATACTTATCTCCTACAGCTGTCTTTTCATAAGAAATCCCTTCTCTGTCACAAGCCTTATATAAGCCCAGATTGGACATAACAGTAGTAACAATAGTATTGTTGTTCAGTTTTCCCTGCTCCTTCAGATATTTGCCGCAGACATAAAGGATAATATCGCCGTCTACAATATTTCCCTGATCGTCAATTGCAATACACCTGTCGGCGTCTCCGTCATAGGCAAAACCAACATCCAGCTGTTTTTCCTTTACAAACTCCTGAAGAATTTCAATATGGGTAGAGCCGCAGTTGGTATTTATATTGGTGCCGTCCGGCTCATTGTTGATCACATAGGTCTTAGCTCCCAGTGCATCAAATACACTTTTTGCGATAGCGGATGCACTCCCGTTGGCACAGTCAAGACCCACTCTCATATTTTTGAATGCTCTTGTAGGAATGGAGATAAGGTATCCGATATAGCGGTTTCTGCCCGCGGAGAAATCTACGGTGCGACCGATATTCTCCTTCAGCGCAAAAGGTATCTCCGGGATCTTTCCATCAATATATGCCTCTATCTGCTCCTCCACGGAGGCTTCCATCTTCTGTCCCTGTCCGTTAATAATTTTGATCCCATTGTCATAGAAAGGATTATGGCTGGCAGAGATCATAATTCCACAGTCAAAGTTCTCAGTGCGCACCACATAGGATACACTGGGGGTTGTTGTCACATGCAGGAGATATACATCTGCCCCTGACGCAGTCAGCCCTGCAACCAGAGAATATTCAAACATATAACTGCTTCTTCTGGTATCCTTTCCAATTACGATCTGCGCCTTATGATTCTGGCCAAAATACCATCCCAGAAATCTGCCGACTTTATACGCATGCTCTACAGTAAGATTAACATTTGCTTCTCCTCTGAATCCGTCTGTTCCAAAATATTTGCCCATACTTCTACTCCTCACTTATTCAATTAATTTGTCTGCTGTATGCGGTTTCCAGTTATCAAAAAAGCTTTTCCTTATAAATCCCTTTGCGGATTAATTCTGCAAAGGCATCCACAACCGTCTGCTTATCCTCTTTGTAGGTCACCCCAAACCAGGTGTCTCTGGTCTCCAAGAGAGTCACTTCTGCTCTCTTCTCTCTGATAAGCCCATCCACGATGGTTGGCAGAAGATATTCCTTCTTCGTATCTTCCGGGGTAAGGCCTGAAAGGAACTCCACAAATCCCGTTTCCAGAACTTCGAGAAATTCCGGGGTAAGCCCCCACATGTTCATAGACACATAACTGTCCGCATCCAGAGGAAGGATACTGCCGTCCTCCTGCAGCACTCCTGCCCCGCCTTCTGTCTTTACAATATTGTGTGTCTCCGTTACTTTTACCAGATGACTGTCTTCGTCTACCTGACACACACCTCTTGTCACCGAACCGTTATCACTCAGGGTATTTCCCAGAATAAAGCCCGCCATACAGATGGAAAGAACCTCTTCCTGTCCCGGCTGTTCCTTTACCAGATAATCATGCACTTTGACAAACGCTTCTTTTCCGTAGTAATCATCTGCATTAATTACCGCAAAGGGCTCCCTTATCAGTTCTCTGGCGCTTAACACTGCCTGCCCTGTTCCCCAGGGTTTTGTACGATCCTCCGGCTTTTGAAAGCCTTCCGGGAGCTGGTCTAGTTCCTGGTATGCGTACTCTACCTCAACAATTTTTTCTATTCGCCGGCCGATAATCTCTTTAAAATCCTTCTCCAGATCTTTCCTGATAATAAATACCACTTTATTAAATCCCGCTTCTAAGGCGTCATAGATGGAGTAGTCCATGATAATTTCACCATTCGGCCCAACAGGTGCCAGCTGTTTAACGCCGCCGCCAAATCTGCTTCCGATTCCTGCCGCCATGATAACTAAAGCTGTTTTTTTCATCTGTTCCTCCTGTACCCTCTCAAAGTATTTCTTAGTAATCTTCCTGAAGATTGCTAAGCTTAGCCGCCTGGTCTGCTGCGATCAGACTGTCGATAATTTCTTCCAAATCTCCGTTCATTATACTATCCAAACGGTGCAGCGTCAATTTAATCCTGTGATCTGTTACCCGGCCCTGAGGGAAATTATACGTTCGTATCTTTTCTGACCGGTCTCCTGTTCCAACCTGGCTTCTTCTCGCTTCCGCCTCCGCATCGTGCTGTTTCTCCAGTTCCATCTCATACAGGCGGGAGCGAAGTACTTTTAATGCTTTATCTTTATTTTTCAGCTGCGACTTTTCATCCTGGCAGGAAATAACAATTCCTGTAGGAATATGGGTCAGACGGACCGCTGAGTCCGTAGTGTTTACACACTGGCCTCCGTTTCCGGATGCCCGGAACACATCGAATTTACAGTCATTCATATCCAGATGGAAATCTATCTCCTCAGCCTCCGGCATAATGGCTACGGTAATTGTAGAAGTGTGAATCCGTCCCCCGGACTCTGTCTCCGGTACTCTCTGAACCCGGTGCACACCGCTTTCGTATTTTAATTTGGAGTATGCACCGCTACCGTTGATCATAAAGGTAACTTCTTTAAATCCCCCGATCCCGTTCTCGTTCAGACTCATCATCTCTGTTTTCCAGCGGTTAGTCTCTGCGTACTTTACATACATCCGGTAAATTTCAGCAGCAAAGAGGGCAGCCTCATCTCCCCCGGCTCCTGCCCGTATCTCCACAATTACGTTTTTGCTGTCATTGGGATCCTTGGGAAGCAAAAGTATCTTCAGCTCATGCTCCAGCTCCTCAATTCTCTTTTTTGCAAGGGACAGTTCCTCCTTCAGCATCTCTCTCATTTCAGCGTCCGACTCTTCCTCCAGCATGGAAACACTGTCCTCCGCGGTCTGTCTGCTCTCCTTGTACTCCTTGTAGGCATCCACAATAGGCTGCAGATCGCTCTGCTCCTTCATAAGCTTCTGGAAACGGCTCTGATCATTGGCCACTGTAGGCTCATTTAATTCCCCCAGTATTTCCTCAAAGCGAATTAAAATATCTTCTAATTTATCAAACACAGGTTTTCCTCCTCTAACTCTTCCACTGGCCTACCGCAACCCGGTCAAGTCCGGCCAGATCTTGTATAATCTGAATCTCCTGAAACCCTTCCTCTTTGAGAAGATCTTCCAGCCCCTTTCCCTGATCATATCCAATCTCAAAGCAAAGCCATCCTCCCCCGCGCAAATATGCCGGAGCCCTGCGGATAATTTTTCGATAGAAATCATACCCATCCTCTCCACCATCCAGAGCCATTGCAGGCTCATGAGCACGCACCTCTTCCATTAGGCCATCTATAACGCCGGAAGGTATATAGGGGGGATTAGAAACAATCATATCAAAGGTTCCCTCAATCATTTCAAACAAATCACTTTGTACCAGTTCAGCCTCAATTCCCAGTCTCTCCCGGTTCTTTTCCGCCACTTCCAGAGCCGGGGCAGAAAGATCGGCGCCCACTCCCCGTACAGAGCCTCCTCTCACTGAACGCAGTTCATGGAGAATACTCAGAAGAATACATCCGCTGCCGGTGCAGAGATCCAGGATACGCTCAGCCTTACTCCCCCGTTTCAACACCTCTTCTACCAGACATTCTGTATCCTGGCGGGGAATCAATACATTCTCATTCACGTAAAACGGCAGCCCCATAAACCATGCCTCTCCTGTCAGCTGCTGCAGGGGAATATGTCTTTTTCTCTTCTCTACCAGCAGCCGGTATTCTTCCGCCGTTCCATCCGTTACCGTCTTCTCAGGGTGCACATAATAGAAGCTTCTGTCTATGTTACATACATGCTCCATAAGCAGCCATGCATCATGAGCTCCGTTTTCTATACATCCCTCAGTTAACGCTTTCTTCCCGTAATCCAGAAGTTCTTTCAGCGTAGTCATGCCGATTCTTCCTTCGCTTTTTCCCCAGAACGGGTAAAATTTTCCTCCAGATAAGCCCTCCAGTCAAAAACAGCCTCCACAGCGGCAATGGCCACCTCAGCCATATCCGGATCCGGTTCTCTGGTTGTGAGCTTCTGCAGGGCCATACCTGGTTTGCTTAAAGCGGTAACCAGCGGATTCTCACTGCTGCCCGCCAATCTGATAAATTCATAGGAAACACCCGCAATCACCGGAACCAGCAGCAGGCGGACTACCACACGCATCACGGGAGAAGGAACTCTGATAAACAGGAAGAAAATAATACTGACTACCATAACAATCAGTAAAAAGCTGGTTCCGCAGCGCTTATGAAGCCGGGAGCTTTTCATTACATTCTCCACCGTCAGATCCATACCGTGTTCCACACAGTTGATACACTTATGTTCTGCACCGTGATACATAAATACTCTCTGGATATCTTTCATTTTAGAGATTGCCACCAGATATAAAAGGAAAAGACCGATCCGCATAAATGCCTCCGCAATGGCAACCACGGTGTCCGACGCATTTACCTTGTGAAGCAGGCTGGCAATGAAGTAGGGAAGTATCATAAACAGGCCGACAGAAATCACCACGGATAGTATTACAGTGACTGTCATTAATATTTTATTCTGTTTTTCCTGTTTCTCCTCATATTTCTTTAATTCTTCACAGGTAAACTCCTGTTTTTTCTGCTCTTCCTCCTCGTCCTCTTCAAAAAATGAGGCGGAATACATCAGGCACCGGGTTCCCACGACCAGAGAATCAATAAAATTAAGCACACCGCGGACAATGGGAATTGTAAGAAGCTTTTTACTTTTTATAAAACTTTTATAATCCTCGACCTTTACTTCAATCTCCTGGTCAGGCTTACGGACGGCGATAGAGTACTTATCTTTGTGCCGCATCATGATTCCTTCCATAACAGCCTGTCCGCCAATATTAGATGATTTCATGCACATTCCTTTCTGCCTATGCTCATTGTTCATTTACCGCACTTAAGTTTCCTGTAAATGAACAAAAGAACTACTCGCGCAAGCACGGGTAATTCTTTTGTTATATGCTGTCGCACGACTTTCTGCCGGCGTACACCAGTCCAATTATTATTTTGTGATACCGTATTTCTTGTTAAACTTATCAATACGTCCGCGAGCCTGTGCAGCTTTCTGCTGTCCTGTATAGAATGGATGGCATTTGGAACAGATTTCTACGTGAATCTCCGGTTTGGTAGAACCTGTTGTAAACGTATTACCACAGTTACAAGTTACAGTTGCCTGGTGGTACTCTGGATGGATACCTTCTCTCATTTTTTTCACCTCATCAATCTATTTCATTCTTGTTACTTTGTGTTTTGATATTTAAACAGCTTTCAAATTATATCATAATCCATTATAAATTGCAAGTTCTTTAGACAATTTTTTGCTTTTTAATCATCTGTATAAATTCCTGGTTATTCCTGGTGCGGACAAACATATTCAAAATGTTCTCTACCGCTTCATCTGTCTTCATTCCGTTCAGTGCCCTGCGCATGGAATCCACAGCATCCTGTTCCTCTCTGGATAGGAGGAGATCTTCTCTCCTTGTGCCAGATTTAGGAATGTCAATAGCAGGAAATACCCTCTTTTCTGAGAGTTTTCTGTCCAGTACCAGTTCCATATTACCGGTGCCTTTAAATTCCTCATAGATCACGTCATCCATCTTGCTTCCTGTGTCCACGAGGGCTGTAGCCAGAATAGTAAGGCTCCCCCCTTCCCGCATATTTCTTGCAGCTCCGAAAAAGCGTTTTGGCATATGAAGGGCAGCCGGATCCAGACCTCCGGACAAGGTACGGCCGCTTGGGGGTACGGTAAGGTTATAGGCCCTGGCCAGACGAGTAATACTGTCCAGAAGAATGGTGACGTCTTTTTTATGCTCTACCAAACGCTTTGCCCGTTCAATTACCATCTCGGACACTCTTTTATGGTGATCCGGAAGCTCATCGAATGTAGAATATATCACTTCTACATTCTTTCCCTGTATGTTTTCCTTAATATCTGTCACTTCCTCAGGCCGTTCGTCTATCAGAAGGATAATCAGATGCATCTCCGAATTATTTCTCAGTATGGACTTGGCTACGTCCTTCAAAAGAGTTGTTTTTCCTGCCTTCGGCGGAGATACAATCATACCTCTCTGTCCCTTTCCGATAGGACTCAGCAGATCTACAATCCGCATAGCCACACTTCCGCCCTGGCGCTCCAGGCGAAGTCTCTGATTGGGGAAGATAGGCGTCATATCTTCAAAATTGTACCGTTTCACACTCTCATTGGGTGAGATCCCATTAATAGAGGTCACGTACAGCAGGGCGCTGAACTTCTCATTCTGGCTCTTCACTCTGGTGTTGCCCTTCAGGATATCACCTGTTTTCAAATTAAAACGGCGGATCTGGGAAGGAGATACATAAACATCATTCTCCCCCGGAAGATAATTGGCACACCGGATAAACCCATAGCCGTCCGGCAGCACCTCCAGAATCCCGCAGGCTGTCTGTCCGCTGTCCAGCTGTGACTGGTCCATAGGAGGCTTCTCGTCTTGTCTGGCATCATTCTTTCTTTCCGTTTTCACATAAGTCTGGTCCGGACGCTGAGTATTCTCTGTTCTGTGGACACGCTCAGACCTCTGGGAATGGTCTGTTTTGGATGCATTCTCAGGTTTCACAGCTTGTTCCGTTTTTGGCGTCGGCTCAGACTTCTGTACAGGATCCGCCTTCCCTTCGGTTCTTTCCTCTGTCTCTTTAGGCATTTCTTTTGCCGTTTTCTCTTCTTTTTCGTCTTCTTCCAGCATTCTGTCAATCAATGCACTTTTCTTCAAGGTAGAAATCCCCCTCAGTCCTCTTGCCTTAGCTACTTCTTTCAAAGCACCAAGGGACAGGGATTCATACTTTTCTCTCATCATAGTCTTGTCCTCTCTTTTTTAGAAATGCTTCTACTGGATTTCTTGTCTGAAACGACAGCGATCATAAAGATTTATATATAGTCTATAAAAATCAAGATATTGTTATCTTTGATTATCCTATCACATTTCAATATAAAAAGAAAGCAGAATTTAAAAATGCAGGAGCACTGGGCTCCTGCCTGGTATGATGGTTATTCAAACGGCTTTTCTTTTTTCACTCTGCACCAGATAAGATAGCCGACTCCAGCCACCAGTAAAGCTATGGCGATCCCCTCAAGGAATCCAATGGTAAAGTCGCTCAGATAGGCAAACTGTTTACACAGCAGTGCCAGCAAGAGTACAAGAAACCCCAGAGGAAGGCACATCTGAAACTTACGCCTCAGCTTCCCTTTCTCCTCTTCCCTCTTTTTATCCAAGTCTGCTTTATTACTGTTTATCTTCATATGTATCACCTTTAACTTGTTCTCTTTTTCAGACATCTATTTTCATTATCATCTTATATCCTCTCTGGTACTTTGTCAAGAAATCCGGCAAAAGGTGATTCCAACTTTATTTTATCTAGGCGATCTGAATCACAGCTTTTACTATGTCAGCCTTATTGTTCACGCTGTAGTCCATTGCTTTTTGTACCTCGTCCAGGGGAAATACATCTGTTACAATCCCTTTCAAATTCACTTTGCCGGATGCCACTGCTTCAATAGCCATTGGATAGATGTGACGATAGCGGAATACGCTCTTTAGGGTTAGCTCTTTATCCAGAATCAAGCTCATAGGCAGTGTTATCTCACCGCTTTTACTGTATCCCACCAAAACAATATCAGAGCCTTTTTTAGCAATCCGGACTGCCTGCCTTGTGGTAATCTCTGTCCCTGCGGCCTCAATAACCAGATCCATCCCCCTATTGTCTGTAATCTCTTTTACGCGTTCGATTACGTCCTCCTCCGCACCGTTAATCACCCCGGCTGCTCCTAATTCCATTGCCTTTTGAAGACGTTTTTCCATAATGTCTACCACGTATACCTCAGAAACCCCTCTCGCCTTTAACGCCATCATGGAAACCAGACCGATACATCCAGCTCCCATTACCACAGCTTTCTGGCCAAGGTGCGCATTCCCCTGAATGGCTGCGTGAAATCCAACTGCCAGCGGTTCAATGAGTGCCCCTTCCAGGGTACTTACATTCTCTGGAAGTTTGTAGCACAGGTCTGCTTCATGTGCCACATATTCCTGAAAAACACCGTCTACAGGGGGCGTGGCAAAAAACACCACATCAGGACAGAGATTGTATTTTCCTTCCCTGCAGAATTCACAGTGTCCGCAGGTTTTCCCCGGCTCCAGAGCTACCCTGTCCCCCGCTTTTAAGTGTGTTACCTGTTTCCCTACCTCCACAACGGTTCCTCCCGGCTCGTGTCCAAGAACAAAAGGCGGTTCTACCACATAGTCACCAATTGCACCTGTCTCGTAATAATGGAGATCACTCCCGCAAATTCCTACATATTCGAGCTTTACCAATACTTCGTTATCACCCACTTTTGGAATATCGCGCTCCTCAAATCCCATATGTCCTATTCCAAGCATTACTGCCGTTTTCATCTTACCTTCCATGTTGTCTCCTCCCTGTTTTATTTCTTCTTTTATAAATCATTTTATCAAAGTAATTTCATTATTGCCTATTATGCCATATATGTCAATCCCCCTGCAGCAGAATCTATATATTAGTCAATTATTATATCTTTTTTTAGTAAAAATGTACAAAGGCATCTTCCCCAATATAGGAAGATGCCTTTGTACACCATATCTATACATGATCAAAAAATGAATCCACAAATCCCAATGTAGCCCCATACGCAGATGCTTCAAATTTATATTTCCCTGTCTTAAGATAGGAGGTATCCAAATCAAACTTATTGTCCTGCAAAACTCTTTTTGCCAGCTCCGGCATGAATTCTTCCAGGTATCCTCCTACATATCCTCCCAGAACTATACTGCAGTCAAAGGCCATCCGCAGATTTGTAACTGCAATGGCCAGGCTGTCCAGATAGTCATTCCAAACTTCCTGAACCTCAGCATCCTGCCGCCTTACCTTCTCAAAAAAGTCTTCCAGACTGCCGCCGGCATAGTCCTGCAGAATTTTTGCCGAACAGTAGGCGTCAATACACCCTCTTTTTCCGCAATAGCAAGTCCTGCCATCGCGCTCTATTACCATATGTCCAAACTCCCCGCTTCTAAAATTTTCTCCTTTGTACAGCTGCCCCCGAAGGCAAATAGCACCGCCGATTGTATTACTTAGAGAAAGATAAACCGCATTCGTGATTTTATCATCCAGCTCCGCACACGCTGCACTGTTTGCGTCGTTTTCCAGCTCGCATGGAAGCCCCAAGGAGCTTTCCAGATCTCGAAAGCTGACATTCTCAACATTTAGTGTATGGGAACGTATGAGGATTTTTTGCGCTTTGTCCACAATACCCGGAAGGGAAAAGCCAATCCCTAGGATCTTACTTTTCTCTGTCCCTGCCCTCATAATAAATTCCCGGATCCCCTGTTCCAGACACTCATAGTATTGGATACTATTTTGGAAAGTCCGGCGTATTCTGTCTGATTGGATTATTTCTTTTCTTGTATTTACTATAACCATAGTAATATGGTTATTTGTAATGTCAACACCGACTGCATACCCGGCATCCCTTACAATTGACAGAGCCTTTGCTTTTCTGCCGCCGGTGGATTCATATTCCCCCTCCTCCGCCACGATCCCTGCTTCTACCAATTCCTTTACATTCTGCAGTGTAGTAGGCATACTCAGATTTAGTTTGTTTGCGATCTCCGCCTTTGAGGTACTGCCCTGGACAGATATAAACCTGGCAATTCTGGCTTTATTCATGCGCTTTGTCTCTAATATATTTACCGGCATATTTCATCCCTTCCACTTTTATCATTCATTTTATAAAAAACATTATAGATATAAGCCATAGAAAATGCAAGAAAATGCACAGAAAAAAAGAGCCTTCCCCCACCATTGGGTAAAGACTCTGTGCATTCAGAAAAGCTGAACATTTCTTATTTCCAAACGTACTGCGGATAACAGGACTTGAACCTGCACGGTCTCCCACCAGAACCTAAATCTGGCGCGTCTGCCAATTCCGCCATATCCGCATATAGCTCTATACTGTGCAGCATTTTTGAACGCTTCCCTTTCGGGCAGGCATACGGCTTTGCCGTATAATAAAAGGTATAAACCAAAAGTTTATACCTTTTACAATGAGACATCGGGGATTCGAACCCCGGACAACTTGATTAAAAGTCAAGTGCTCTACCAACTGAGCTAATATCCCATAGTCTGGTCCTGTCTCCAATCGGCAAGGTCCCAGAACTGGGCTAGCTGGATTTGAACCAGCGAATGCAGGAGTCAAAGTCCTGTGCCTTACCGCTTGGCGATAGCCCAATAAAAAAAGCTGTACACTCATCAGTACACAGCGCAAGGTGGATAAAGGGATTCGAACCCTTGGCCTCCAGAGCCACAATCTGGCGCGCTAACCAACTGCGCTATACCCACCATACAACGTGCCTGGAGGGATTCGAACCCCCGACCCACGGCTTAGAAGGCCGTTGCTCTATCCAGCTGAGCTACAAGCACATTTCCTCTCTAATGAGATTAGAGAAGCGGGTGATGGGAATCGAACCCACGTATCTAGCTTGGAAGGCTAGTGTTCTACCATTGAACTACACCCGCACAATGTTGTCGTTTCTATTGCGATTGCTTTACGACAGTCGGGGTGACAGGATTCGAACCTGCGACCTCCTGGTCCCAAACCAGGCGCTCTAGCCAAGCTGAGCCACACCCCGAGATGTATTTTGTTGTCTGCTGAGCTCACTTTACCTCTTTTTTTGCTCAACGCAAGATATAATATACCATAGCATTTTCCATATGTCAACACTTTTAATCAACAAAATACATATTTTTCTAATTTTACTTTTTCAGTTTTTCAGGTAATTAATAGTATAATGGGCCTCTCCTTTTCTGTCAATCTCCATGATAAGAAAGCTGGGTTCCCTTCCTATCTGTCTGGGATATGACAGGCTCCCCGGGTTCAGGATCGTGATATCCTCCAGCTGTTCAATCAAAGGCCTGTGCGTATGACCATACATTACGATCTGTACCCCCCGAACTCTCCCTTCTTCCTCCAGCCGCTCTGTTCCCATGGAAACGCCGTAATAATGACCGTGAGTCAGCAGTGCTTTGTAATTTCCCAGCTGAATTTCCCTTTCTCTGGGCAAATCAGAAAAAAAATCATTGTTTCCGGAGACAATATAGGCAGGACACCCCGCCAGGCATTCTATATAATCCTCATGGCCTTCTACATCTCCCAGATGAATCAGCGCGTCTACCGGAGCAACTTTCTCCAGTACCCGTTCCAGATTCCGTTCCCGTCCGTGGGTATCACTAACCACTAATATCTTCATCCGCAGCCCCCTCCCTGTTTACATAAGATGTTCCCGACACATCTTTTCTTTCAGTGCCCGCAGAGCATTTCCGCGGTGGCTCAGTTTATTTTTAACATCCATAGGCAGTTCGGCAGTACTGCATCCATATTCCGGCAGATAGAAGATGGGATCATATCCAAACCCATTGCTTCCCCTCTCCTCCCAGCCGATGATCCCTTCGATGGTTCCTCTGGTAGTAATTACCCTGCCATCAGGAAAAACCGCACCTATAGCACAGACAAATCTGGCAGTTCTCTTATCCTCCGGGACTCCATCCAGGCGTTGGATAATATTCTGATTTTTAATTCTGTAAGAAGTATCCTCTCCCATGTACCGGGCAGAATAAATTCCAGGTTCCAGATTCAGATAATCAACCTCCAGCCCGGAATCATCCGCCAGTACAATGTCTCCGTGTGCCCTGCACACATCTGTCTGCGCAATGGCTTTGGCTTTGATCAATGCATTCTCTTCAAACGAGCTTCCGTCTTCTACAATATCAAGTTCAATACCAGCCTCTTTCATTGACAGTATATCCATATTCAGGTCCTTGAGGATTTCCCGGATTTCACGCATTTTACCCTCATTGCCGGTTGCAAATATAATACGACTCATTCCTGCACCTTCTTCTTTTATATAATACTTGCAAGAATTTTACCACAATTCCAGGGGCAGGACAACTGCTTTTATCAACATGGAACTGCCTTCTTTATGGGAAGCTCAATTTTATTCCGGTTTTGTCTTTTTGGGAGGCTTCGGCCCCAGAAACTGATAGAAATATGTCTTCAGCATCCCATTATAAATTTTCCTGTTTTTATCTGCTTTTCTGCCAATGTATTTCTCTGCATCCTCATAGCTGGTGATTAGGTACATGGACCAGGAATCAAGTGCTGCAAAGCTCTCCCCTATCTCTGTATACAGGCCCGGCAGCTCGCTCCGTTCCTCCAAACGTTCTCCGTAAGGAGGATTGGTTATCAGGAATCCATATTTCTTAGGATGCCGAAGTTGGCTCACTTCCCTCTGCTGAAAATGTATCAGATGCTCTACACCTGCGGCTCTGGCATTCTCTCTTGCAGATCGAACCACGTCGCCGTCGATATCATATCCCTGGATATCCACGTCTATCTTCGTATCCATCCGTTCCCTCGCTTCATTAGCAGCATCATACCAATACTTTCTGCCCACTACATTTTTCCAGTCTTCTGCCAGAAAGGAGCGGTTCATACCCGGGGCCATGTCTGCCGCCAGCATAGCGGCTTCTATAGGAAATGTGCCGCTGCCGCAGAACGGATCTACCAGGATTCTGTCTTTCTTCCAGGGGGTGAGCATAAGTAAAGCTGCTGCAAGTGTCTCTGTAATAGGAGCCTTGGCAGTCAACTGCCGGTATCCCCGCTTATGAAGAGAAGTTCCGGTAGTATCAAGCCCTATAGTAGCCACATCTTTTAGAAAAGATACACGAATAGGATAGCTGGGACCGTCTTCCTCAAACCATGCTACGTGGTATTTTCCCTTTAAACGCTCGACAATTGCTTTTTTCATAATACTCTGTATATCTGACGGGCTGTACAGCTTACTCTTTATAGAATTTGCCTTCGCCACCCAAAACTTCCCGTCCTTGGGTATAAAGTTTTCCCAGGGAAGCTCCTTTGTCTTATCAAAAAGTTCCTCGAACGTTGTCGCCTTTATCTTTCCTACTTTAATCATTACTCTCTCTGCAGTCCTGAGAAATACATTGGCATAGGCTATTGCCTCTGCATCCCCCCAAAAAGTCACCTTTCCGTCCTCCACCTGGCTGATGTCATACCCCAAATCTATGATTTCTCTTTTCAGTACGGCCTCCAGCCCAAAATGGCAGGGGGCAATTAATTCCAATCGTTCCATTCTTGTCCTCTTTTTCTTAATTATAATTGAATCTCTTTCACCACGGTTCCGTCAAATCCCTTGATGCTGAACCTTCCATTCTCTAACACAGCATAGGTGGGAATATTCCCTTCCTTCGGAAGGGATACACTTCCTGGATTCAAAAGCGTATAGCCTGTCCTTCGCTCTGCCTTAAGTACGTGAGTGTGACCGTGCAGAAGCACATCCCCATCCTGCAGCGGGGGCAGATGATCCTGGTTATAAATATGGCCATGGGTCGCATAAATAGTTCGCGTTTCTTCTATTATAATGCAGTAATCCGCCATCACAGGAAATTCCAGAACCATCTGGTCTACCTCCGCGTCACAGTTACCTCTCACATTGTAAATTTTCTGTTTATAATTGTTCAGCATATGAATTACTTCCTTGGGAGCATATTCCCTGGGCAGATCATTGCGCGGCCCATGGTATAAAAGATCACCCAATAGAAGTATTTTATCTGCACCTTCCTGTTCATAGGCCTTCAGCATCTTCCTGCAATAGTAGGCTGACCCATGAATATCTGAAGCAATCAAGTATTTCATAAAAGTTTCTCCTTTGAACAGTTATTACCTCATTCTACTATGATTACCGCCAAAATACAAGTTAGGTCCTTTATAAGCCCGAAATCCGCCAACGACAGACTTTGTCCGATACCCTTTTTTCATCAATTCCCGGGCAGCGAACAGACTGGCACCCCCTCTGTCACAATAAAGAATCAATGTCTTGCTTTTTGGAAACCTTTTAGCATATTCTAATTCTTCGTAGGGAATGTTCACAGCTCCTTTAAAATGACTCTCTTCAAATTCCTCTCTGGAGCGCAAATCTATAATAATAACGCTATTATCACCGCAATAGCTGTCTAACATACTTACTGAAATTGTGTCTACTGTTACCATACCAAATTTATCCTTTTTCTTTCAGTATATGTTGAGAAAATTTACCTGTGTGAGCTCCCAAACGGAAAAAAGGCGCGGCAACTTACGTTGCTGCGCCTTTACGTCCAAGATTAGAATCTGGATTCTGCGTTGTTAGAGCTCTTATTTGAAGATTTGTTAGAGCTTTTGTTCTGAGAATTGCTGTTCTGAGAATTGTTGTTCTGAGAATTGCTGTTCTGAGAGCTTCTGTTCTGGGAGTTGTTGTACTGAGAGTTATTGTTCTGGGAATTGCTCTCGCTGTTTGAGTAGTTGGAAGACTGGTTATTGTACTCGTTGTTCATTTTGTTTTTGGTTGATGTTTCGTCACTGTAATTTTTGGACATAATTACTACCTCCTGAATAACGTTTTTTGTTACGTTCTTATTATTCCTTGTTATCCGGGAAATATTCCTCATAAATCCTGCCAAATACTTTAAGGTACAAAAATAAATTAAATTATTGCTTTTTTCTTCCTTTTATATTATAATAATCTAGTAAAAAGAATTTACCCTTCAAAAAATTTTTTTTACATTATAACCCCTTATTTAATTATTTATACTCCCCTCGAAATAGCCGGTAGCTCCCCTACCGGCTATTTCTCTTTGTATTTATGACGAAGCATGAAAAATCTGAGTTTTCAAAAAGGGACCGCCTTACAGACAATCCCCTTTTTACTACCGTCTTTTTGAAAAATATGAAATCACAAAGCCAATTAACACAATCGGCAGTATAATCGGAATCAAAACCCGCAGAATGCTGAACAGCACTGCCAGGATCACTAATACGATTACCAAGATCTGCCAGGTTTTCATTGTTTTGCTCCGGCCAAAAGATCTGCCCCGGGATTCCTGCGGATCTGTCTCATAGGAATACGCAGTGCCGCTGTCAGTGGCCTCACTGCATCCCTGCGTATCGATAATTGTCCTTGCTATCAGAAGGGGATCTCCCAGCATCTGTATCACATCCTGCTCGGCAATGCCCGTTCTAACTTTATCATTAATATACTGGCTGTAGTAATCTATGTTCTCTCTTACTTTCCCCGGAGGGATTTCCCCGGTTAACTTACTTCTTAAAGTATCTAAAAATTCCCCTTTACTCATTTGAGTGACTTTCCATCCTTTCCTGCGGTAACTCATGGTTCTGTCTAATCTGCTGTCTGCATTCACAGCTCTGGGATACATATTCCGCCCATTCGCCGAATGCCATCACTTGCTTCATTTCTGTTATTATATCATAGGGCCGCTAAGATACAATGGTATTTTTTCTGAAGGTTTTATAAACAGAATTAATTTTTTATTTCTCTAAAAAACACAGGCCTTGCCTTCACCTCAAATAGAAAATGGACTATAATTTGTACTATAGTCCATTATGCCCAAACCTTACTTTGTAAATTCCTGTAAATAACTTTATTTTCCCGTGCGGTAAGCAGCCTCCAGAATATCCAGAGTCCCCTCAATTCCAAACCGGCAGCTGTCCACGGATAAATCATACCGGCTCAAATCCCCCCACTTCTCATCTGTATAATAATTATAATAGTACCTTCTCTGCTTATCCATCTTCCGGATCAGTGTGGCTGCCTCCTTCTCGTCCACAGAAGCCCGTTCCATAATTACCTTGATCCTCTCTTCCAATGCTCCGTATATAAATACTTTGATGCAAGAGGGATAAGCTCTCAGTACGTAATCTGCACACCTTCCCACAATGACACAGTCTTCTTTTTTGGCCAGGTCGCGGATTACCTTGGACTGCTCGCTGAATAAAACGTCATTCATTGGTTCAAACCGGAATCTGCGTTCCATCTGCACATCATCCTCAACCGGATATCGCCAGGGGTTGGCCCGTTTTTCATCTACTTTTCGCAATTCTTCGTAAGGTATGGAACTGTTCTGACCAGCCAAATCCACAAGCTCACGGTCATAATAATGGATTCCCAGCCTTTCTGCCAGTTTCTGAGCTATAATTCTGCCGTTGCTTCCATATTGTCTGCCAATAGTAATAACTCTGTTTCCCATCATATGCATCGCTCCATTCTCTTTGTTTTGTATGATCTAATCTTATCATATAATTCATATTCACTCAACGGAATTCTCTTAACTATTTTGTATATGTCGTGTATTATTTTGTCAATTTTACCATTTTTGAGTTAACACAATTTCATCCTCTCCTGACAGCATCAGAAAATTTATTTTTTTAGAAAACCTATTGACAACTAATATTTTCTGTTGTAAAATAACTAATGTTGCTACAGGACAGCAACTAAAGTGTGCGTTTAGCTCAGCTGGATAGAGCGTTTGGCTACGGACCAAAAGGCCGGGGGTTCGAATCCTCTAACGCACGGCAAAAGCCTTGTTTATTAATTAGACAAGGCTTTTTTTGTGTTTATTTGCCCATATACCTTCCAAATGTCAGCAGGGCTTCCTTCTGTTTCGGAGTCAATGTCTTTGGAATTCCCACTTGGAGTGTTACATAGATATCGCCTCTGCCTCCTCCTGTTTTCTTGGGAGCCGGAAGTCCCTTGCCTGCCAGGCGTATTCTTGTTCCCGCCTCTGTTCCGGGCGCCAATGTGTAAGAGACAATCCCCTCAAGAGTCTTTACATGTATCTCTCCGCCCAAGGTCATAGTTACAAAATCCACACTCATAGATGCATGTATATGATAATCCCGCCTCTCAAAATGAGGATGCTCGTCAATGAGCACAATTACAAACAAGTTCCTGAGCTCCCTGTCAAAACCTGGCTCGCATACAATATCCTGAAAAAAATAAAACTGACCGGGACAGGAGTTAGGAGGTATCTTCACTTTAACCTTTTGTGATACCATAATATAACCTCGTCCCCCGCATTTGTGACAGGCCTTTTCCGGAACCTCTCCGGTTCCCTGACAGGTACGGCAGGTTTCTTCTCTCCTCCCGGAATCATATCTTGCATTTACATATACCATGTTTCTTCCGTGTCCCATACATTCCGGACACACTTTCCCCCCTGTACCGGGTTCCTTTCTGCTTCCGTGACAGCAGGGGCATTGCTCCTGATACTGAATAGCAATCTCCTTTACCACTTCCTTCAGTGTTTCTTCCATGGTAAGATGTACTGCTGCGCGAATACTGGATGGGGGAATCTCTTCTGGCTCCTCTTCTCTGGTACGTCCTTCCCCGCAGGCCCCGCAGTGTCCTTCCTTTGTGTGGCTGTGGCTGCTTCCGCTGCTGTGATCATGCCCGCCGCAGGAACCGCATCCGGAACAGTCTTCTTCCTTTTCCTCATAAGAATACGTATACTGATAATAAAAACTGTTTCGTCCGTGGCTTTTCCGGAAGGCCTCATGTCCCATATAACGATATTGCTGCCGCAGCTTTGGATCACTCAGCACCCTGTATGCCTCAGCAATCTTCTGGAACATTTCTTTATTTTTCCCGTCACTGTCGGGATGATACTTTTTTGCCAGCCGTCTGTAAGCCTTTTTGATCTCAGACTCGTCTGCATGGTAAGAAACTCCCAGTATC
The DNA here is from genome assembly GCF_900129135.1 of Lactonifactor longoviformis DSM 17459. GTDB lineage: Bacteria > Bacillota > Clostridia > Lachnospirales > Lachnospiraceae > Lactonifactor > Lactonifactor longoviformis. Next base: position 15,047 of record NZ_FQVI01000022.1, on the reverse strand, counting down.
TGATAATAATTCTCCGTCACCATACAATCACCTCCCGTCCTGCAGAGCTGACAGGGCCATTTTAATCCACAGCTGGCTGTTTTCTAGATCAGCAATGGACTTCTGCAGATAGCCTTCTATCTCTTCCATCCCTGACAGCTTCACCAAGGATATTAATTCATCCAGATGCAACAGATTATTTTTATTACAGATATCTACCTGCTGTATATATTCCAGAATAGAACCTGGCTGATTCCATATCTGCTTTTGGCTGTAATGATACTCCATGGCTATCCCTCCGTCTCTTGTACCCTGCTCTGCTTTCCTGCTTATCTATATTTTAAGTCAAATGATACGGAATATCAACTAAAATCATCCAATTTCCTAATATTACTTTTTCCGGATTCCAGAATCCTCTGTCCGGGGAACCAGGATCTGGTATGTATCAATATCCAGATAGGTTCCAAACTTATACCCTGCCTCTTTGACTTTTCCACAATAGGAGAATCCCAATTGTTCATGGAGCTTCAGGCTCCTGTCATTACTTCCCGTGATAACGGAAACTACTGTATGGACAGCAGGATTCTCTCTGGCAATCCTTAAGATTTCCTTTATCAGCTCTGTCCCGATTCCTCTCCCCTGATACTTTCTGTGAACGTAAACCGACAGCTCTACGGTGCCCAGATATGCTTCTTTTTCTCTGTAGGGAGATAATGTGGCATATCCTACCGCCCTGCCATCTTCCTCCCATACTCTTAAAGCATAATTGCCGGTATGAAGAGCATACCATGCTTCCCACTCTCTTATAGTCTTTTTCTCCAAATCAAAGGTTGCCGTCCCATAAAGTACCTCATCATTATAAATCTCCAGCAGCGCTTCTAGATCTTCGCGCCTTGCTAGTCTTATCATAGCCAACTCCTCCGTCTCAGCAATTTTTTGTTATGCCTACAGTATAAGCTTATCTTAGCCTGTTGTCATCTGGTAATCTCTCCGTTTCTGCGCTATAATGGATCAATACATTTCTGTTCACCTTGTTCCCGGCAGTATGTTTTGCCGGGAAGCACCGTGTGAATAGCAAGGAAAATGAACAATAATTACAGGAGGAAATTATGGGACTGACAACACTATGTTATATTGAAAAGGATGAATGCTATCTGATGCTCCACCGCATCATGAAAAAAATTGATATAAATAAGGATAAATGGATCGGCGTGGGCGGGCACTTTGAGGACGGTGAGAGTCCGGAGGAATGTCTGCTCAGAGAGGTGAAAGAAGAAACAGGCCTGACGCTCACCTCTTATTCCTTTCGGGGATTGGTTACCTTCCTTTCTGACCGCTGGCAACCGGAATATATGTGCCTTTATACGGCAGACAAGTATGAAGGAGAGATGATATCCTGTGACGAGGGCATCCTTGAATGGGTACCCAAAGAACAGCTCTCAAAGCTAAACCTCTGGGAGGGTGACCGCATATTCTTTCGTCTGCTGGAAGAGAATGATTCCTTCTTCTCGTTAAAACTGCGTTATGAAGGAGATACCCTTGTAGAGGCCTGCCTGGACGGCACTGATATCCTCCATTAAAAGAAGCCGGGGAATGAACTCCCCGGCCTTTCCAGTCTAAAATTTTCCCTCCGCGCACAACTTCCATGTTTTTACTGTCTGTTCTTTTAAAAACTGTATGAATCCTTCAATATTTGAGGTCTCGTCAAACTTATGCAGCTCTGCAAAATACCTGTCTTTATCCTCCACGAATATAATTGTAGGCGGATAGTTATGAGTGATAAGATAATAGTTCATAAGTATCTCCCCTACACGTCCATTGCCGTCAGCAAACGGCCGGATCTCTTCAAAGTTCAGGTGAAAATAGGCCGCTGCCCGAAGGATTCCATCCTGACTGGTCTGATTCACGGTGGAACATACATCCTCCAGTTCTACGCGCACGGCGCAGCCCCCTTTTTTGAACTCTCCTGCTCTCTCTCCTTTGGTATATATCTCACTGTCATAGCATCTGTCCATCAATTTTTTATGTACTGCCCTCACCAGTTCTACAGACAGAGGCTCTCTCGATTCTACCTTATCCTTCAGATAAACTGCCATATACTTTTGATTCTCGATCTCAATGAGCGTATGCAGGTCTCCGGTAAAGTTAGAAACCCCTCCGTGTTCATAGATTCCTTTTGTCGCCTCAAGGGTTGTCTGCGGGTTGCCAATGGCATTGCAGTGATATGCGAACAGCATGCAGAATTCTTTTAATTCCAGTTCCGATACCTGATTTGCCTGCCAAAATGCTACAACATCTTCATACATAAGAATCAACCTCCTGTTTTCTTGTGTGTAAACGGACAGCCCCCACCGTCCGTTTACCGTCTGATTTGCTACACTACTTTCTCTAAAAAGACAGCAGACGGTTTAAAGACTTCTATGAAACCCCACAATCACTGATAGATTTCTTTCAAACTGCTGCTTGCACTCATTCTACCACAGAATCCCGGGAACAACAATACAAATTTCAACTTTTTTGGTTTACACTAAAAAATTTTTGCATTCTTTTTTATACAATCTATTTTTTCTACACTTTTTAACCACATACACCTTAACCAAAACTGGCTTGGTTAAATATTCTATATCTGGTCTTTTTAATATATCCACTTTTATGATATGATATCATGCATAGCAAGAAAAACGCGTATATCTGCTTACGATGCAATGCACACTTATAAAATACACAAGGAAACAAGGAACTAAATTATGACGAAGAAGATTGCTGTAATTAACGATTTATCCGGATTTGGCAGATGCTCACTCACGGCTGCCATATCCGTGCTGTCGGCCATGGGGGTGCAGGCCTGCCCTCTTCCCACTGCTCTGCTCACTGCCCAGACAGGCTATCCCAGTTACTACTGTGATGACTATACGGATAAAATGGAGCATTACCGCCGGGAATGGAATAAAATGCAGGTGAATTTTACCGGGATCTATACTGGATATGTGGCCAACGAGCGGCAGATCCATGAAATTTTTTCATTTCTGGATACCTTCTATCAAAAGGAAACCTTTCTTCTGGTAGACCCTGTGATGGGGGATAACGGACATACCTATGGAATGTATAATGATGAGCTTTGCCGTCTGATGAGATTATTAGCCGCGAAGGCAGATCTTATAACGCCTAATCTTACAGAGCTTTGTCTCCTATCCGGTACCGATTTCCATGATCTTCCGGAATCAGGAAAGCCACAGGCCCTTCTGGATACAGTGAGAGAGATGGCCCAGGCACTCTGTGAAAAAGGAACCAAGTCCGTAGTGGTGACCGGAATTCATTTTCAGGATCTTGCGGACGGCAGCAAAAAAATAGGGAATCTTTATGTATCTCCTCTGGAAAGCGGTCTGGCCTCCTTCCCTGATATGGAGGGCAGTTTTTCTGGTACCGGCGATCTCTTCGCCTCTGTGCTCGCCGGGGGATATGCACGGGGAGATTCTCTCTCTCAGGCAGTCCTTCTCGCCGGTTCTTTTCTGGAAGACGCACTTAGGGATTCTGTCAGAGAGGGGATCCCTTACAACGATGGGGTGAATTTTGAAAAATATCTGTATTACCTGCTGCCGAAGCAGTAAGAGAGGAGAATAGAGGATGAAAGAACAAAATACCAAAACGACTGTACTGCTCACGTTAACAGGACTTTTTGCCTCCATGATTACAGTAATGACCGCCTATATCTTTCACGTCCCTTATGGGGCAAACGGCGGATACATACATTTCGGAGACGCTTTGATCTATGTGGCAGCCGTAATCCTGCCCCGTCCCTACGCACTGGCGGCTGCAGCCATCGGAGGCGGCCTGGCGGATCTGCTCACTGCTCCTATGTGGGCGCCTGCTACCATCATCATTAAAATGTTGATTGTACTCCCATTTACAAGTCAGGCAGGAAAGCTTTTAACAAAAAGAAATATCATCGCACCTTTCCTCTCCGCTCTGCTCTCAGCTGCGGGCTATTACCTGGCAGATTACATCTTGTTCGGTGCCTTCGGCGCACTACTGGCATCCCTCACAGGCAGTGCCATCCAATCCGGGGGCAGTGCCCTGGTATTCTTGGTGTTCGCAGCTGCCCTGGATAAGGTCCACATCAAGTCCAGAACAGAGCAGTTAATCCATCCGATGAAAAAAACGGCTCACGCCGATTAGAAAGGAGCCTTTTACTTATGGCTGAAATCTTTTATACATACAAGCATCAGGTGTATGCTAACATTACAAATAAGTGCAACTGCAGATGTACCTTCTGCATCCGGGGACAGGAGGAGGGAATTGGGGATGCCCAGACCTTATGGCACCAAAAGGATCCCTCTCTGGACGAGATTCTGACTGCAATGAATACGTTTGACTTTACCGGATACAAGGAACTGGTCTACTGCGGCTATGGAGAACCCACCTGCGCTCTGGAGAATCTGCTGGCATCTGCAGCTTATGCCAGGAAAACCTATGGGCTGTCCATACGTGTAAACACAAATGGCTTGGGAAATCTCTATCACAAGAAAAATATCGTCCCTCTCCTGGCAGGCACTGTAGATGCTGTCTCTATCAGCCTAAATGCGCCGGATGCAGAGAGATATAATGCCGTATCCCGTCCGTTTCGGCCGGATGCCTTTCAGGGGCTTCTGGATTTTGCTACCGCCTGCAGAGGAAACATTCCTTCCGTAAAGCTTTCCATCGTAGACGTACTGCCCCCTGACGAGATTAAGGACTGCCAGGCTCTGGCTGATTCCCTGGGGATCGAACTTCGGATCCGGCATTTTTCCTCCTAGACAGCAATTGCCGGTTCTGCGGATTGGAGGCGGCAGGGGGCCATCCCCCTGTTCGCTCCTCCCAGATGTAAAAGCTTACCCTGATAATTAAATAGTCCATGCAAATAAATTGAAGCTTTATCTGTCCCGCAGCCTAACCTCTTAATCACTCATTGATTTCCTGTATTATATTCCCCTTTACAATCTCCCGGGAGGGTAGTATGACCGCCGCCGTACTTACCAGCAGATTTACCCCTATCACCCCGGCGATAATCCCCGGGCTCACACTTCCTGTAGGCTGAAGATAGCGGTAAACATGGACCATCAGATACAGAAGAACTTGCTTTGCCGTCAGGTACACTGCCAGCATAAGAAGGCTGGCAAAGATTCCGTATAAAATCCCCTCCCGCAGCATCATTTTATAAAAGCCCGAATCTGTAATGCCCATAGCTCTCAGAATCCCGAATTCATGGCGCCGTGAGAGCACCAGATACTGCATGCTGTTCATAATATGAAACATACTGATAACAAGGATCAGCAGAGAAATTCCATAAAAGAAATACATTTTCTGCTGCAGATATGCATTCTGTGTTTCAATAGCCCCTGTATAGTCCTGCAGCATACATTTGGGGATATCCTTTATCTTCTGAGCCAGGGCCCTGCCCACATCCTCCCCCGAAGCCTGCTTTTCCTTCTGAATGCATATTCTGTTGTAACCCACTATCCCGAAATTCTCTTCCATCTGCGCATTAGTCATTATCAGCCCCAGGTCTGAGGTCCCGTCATCCCCTATGAGCTGATCATTTTTCCCCATTGGCCGGCTCACGATGGCCGCAATGGTGAATTCCTTTTTCTCGTACCACGAATCCTCCTCCAGAAACCGCAGCACAGTATCCGGCACATCGGGACTTTCGGGGACTTTCACGGTTAACGTATCCCCCGGTTTCAGATCCAGCCCCCCATAATTCCCCTGACCATCCATCCAGGTTTTCAAAATTACAGCATTATCCTCTAAAAGACTCTTGGGATCGTAATGTCCCTCCAGCAGATAGTCCTTCAGTTCCTCCAGCATACCGTCATCATAACCGTAGATATTACATTTCATCCGGTAATTTCCGCTCTCGTCTCTCAGGCACCTGCCATTATACTTTTCCATCACCATGGGATCTGGCTTCCATCCCGGGTCATCTGCCAGCTCGGCGCAGTACTTATCCCACAAGACCTGATTCTTTTCCAGGGGGATCTCCCCCAGATAGTAGCTTACGGGATAAGCCGCCGCGATTCCCGGAATCATTGCGATCTCTTCTGCAGTTTTCTTTGGAATCATATAAGCCAGGTTATCGGACTCCTCAAACACCTGATATTCTGAGCCCAATCCATCATCTGTTTTAAAGGAAAGCTCATTGTGAATCTGTGTATTCACTGTAACATAGCTGCAGCAAAGGAAAATACATCCTCCAAGAGCCAGAGAACACAAAATACTGATAAAGGTTCCTCTCCCGAATAGCATAAATTTTCTGGTTAACACACCGGTTAGTCTGCTGCTGTGAATGCTGTGAATTTTCCTGCTTCTCCCTCTGTTCTTTATTTCTTTCTTCAGCATCTGCATTACTGTGAGTCTGTATATCCTCCCGGCTATTTTCAGGCATACAGCCAGCAGAAGGATTACCAGCAGCACTCCCCCAAAGCAAATAGCATATCTGCTCACATAGAAGTCCCCGCTCTCAAATGACGCATTCACCTTAAACGCTTCTGTGTTCCCTACATGCACTCCATTCTGCATCGTCCCTGTATCTTCGCGCACAAACACCTTATCGAATTTAGAGTACAAAACTTTGGCTGTGCTGTTTCCCAAGAGACAGCCCAAGGGATACCCTAAAATTAGAATACCGAACAGCTCTGCTGAAAGCACCTGAAAGATCTGGCTCTGGCTGATTCCCAATGTTTGAAGAATCCCATACTGTGAGATCCTTTTCAAAACTGAAATATGAAATACACTGTAGATGATGAACACACAGAAGAGCCCCAACCCCAAAAGGATCCCTTTCTCCTGCAGATGAAAATTTTCTTTCATACTGGCAAGTATATAAGTAAGCCTTCCCTCTGGAAGTGAAAAACCGGTTTTCAGAATAGAAAAAAACAATTGCATATTTCCGCCCCCCAGGTATTCCACCAAGGCGCTGTTTGTACGCATATGCTCCGCAGAAATATGCAGCTCTTTTATGAATCTATCTGCCTGGGGATACAGCTTTCTTTCTTCATCAAACTTTAGATAATAGCATTTGGGAATTCCTTCTCCGGGAAAGTTCTTACTGACAAAAACCCGCATCTCACCTACATCTGCGGACCATTGATTTTTCAGGATTCCGCACAATGTATACACTTTTCCGTTTAATTCCACAGCTTCCCCCAGTTCTGCATCCAGCCCCAGGTTCGTAATAGTATAGGTATCTAAGGCCACCTCCTCCCTGGACTTGGGATATCTGCCTTCTTCTATCTCCTGTCCCAGCATGGCAAGATATTGCGTATCCCCATAGAGAAATGTCAGTTTATAGGGTTCTTCCTCTACACTTTTCTTTTCCATCACTCCAATCTCCTGGAGGTCCCCTTCTCTGTCTTCCCCATATTCCCGAATCATTTTTCCCTGCTCATCCGATGCATACAGATAGTAGTGCCAGTCCCCGTATACCTGCCTGTCTTTTTCCAGACTACTCCTTTCCCCGCTGTACACCAGAGAACCGATACCCGTTAAAAGCGCTATGGATAAGACTATCCCCAGAAAGATTGCAAATGTCTGTTTTTTGTAATATGTCACATTTTGAAATGCCAGCTTTACCGCAGCCTTCATGAGAGCGTCCCCTCCTCTCCGGAAAGCTGTCCGTCCTTCATACACAGGACTCTGTCACAGCTCTGTGCCAGTGCCTCATTGTGTGTTACCATCAGGATAGTCTGGTGATACTTTTCCCCGCTGGCTTTCAGAAGTCCCATCACATCCTGAGTGGTAACCGAGTCCAGATTTCCCGTAGGCTCATCTGCCAGCAGTATGGCGGGCTTATTGGCAAGTGCCCGGGCGATCGCTACCCGCTGCTGTTCACCGCCCGAAAGCTCTGCGGGATATTTTGTTCTTTTTTTCCACAAACCCAGTTCTTTCAGTATATCCTCTATATACTGGTGATCCACCCGCCTCCCCCGGTCAAAGGTTACCGGCAAAGCTACATTGTCATATACATTCATCACCGGCATCAGACTGTAATTCTGGAATACAAAGCCTATATTTCTTCTCCTGAAGATTGTCAACTCTTTCTTTTTTAAGGCTGCCACATTGTGATCCCGAATATAGATTTCACCCTTTGAAGGAATATCCAAACCTCCAATCAGATTCAGAAGTGTACTCTTTCCGGAGCCAGACTGGCCTACCAGAGCAATGAATTCCCCCTGCTTTGCGGAGAAGTTCACCCGCCGCAGGGCTTTGACTGCTGTCTCCCCTGTTCCATAGATTTTCTCTACATTCTTTACCTCTAATATCTTCATACGGACTCCTCATTTCCTGTCTTGATACCTCTATTGTAACAGCAGGTTCTTTCAGAAATCCTACAGGAATCTTTTCAGTTCTTACAATTTTGTAAGAATACCTGAAAGCAGCTTCCTCTCCCGTACTCGGACTCCACAGTAAGATACCCCTTTTCCTTTTCCAGAATCAATCGTGACAGATAGAGGCCGATACCGGATCCCTCCAGATTTCTCACATCATTGCTTCTGTAGAAACGTTGAAAGATACAGGAAAGCTCTTCCTTTGCTATTCCCCGTCCGTTGTCGATGATTTCCAGTTTACTGTAGAGTTCATATGGGACAAGGCGTACAACAATCCTTCCCCCCGGGTCCGTATATTTTACGGCATTCTCCAGCAGATTTCCCAAGACTTCTGCCGTCCATCTCGGATCGTGGTATAACGTGCTATCCGGAAATTCTTCTGTAGTAATCTTTATGTTTCTGCGCTGTGCCTTTTCATAAACCCCGCTGAGGGCCCTGCTGAGCGTTGCTTTTATATTTTTTTCTTCCGGCTGCACCCGAATAACCCCGTTTTCCAGATTCACCATCTTAAATAGGGACTGGAGAATCCAGTCTATCTTCTCAGACTGTGTCTTCAGCTTTTCCAGGAACTTCTTCCTCTGCTCTTCTTCCAGGGACGAACTTTCCAGAATCTCCTGATACATCATAACATTGGAAAGAGGCGTCTTAAGCTGATGGGACATATTGGAGATTAGGCTCTTCACCTGTTCTTTTTCTTTCCTGGCAGACTGTACTTCCAGATTTAACTTTTCCTGAATCCGCCGGGCTTTGTGTGACAGCTCTGCAATCTCCCCCTCCTCCAGATCTGACTGAGAAACCGGGCGTTCATTTAATATCTCATCCAGCATGCATTCTATCTGCCGGTACTGTCTTTTACTTTTCTCTCTGTAATACCATACAAGCCCAAGGCATACAGCACAGCAAAGTATTACAGCAGCAGTCTCGTTCATGGTATTTCCCTCCACAGATACCCAAGCCCATGCACCGTTTTTATGTACGCAGGATGATCCGGATCGTCTTCTATCTTCATACGGAGTCTGCGTATATTGACAGAGACGGTATTGTCATCCACAAATCTGCCCTCGCTGTCCCAGATCCTTTCCAGAATCTGCTCTTTAGCCAGAACCTGTCCCCGATTTTCCAGAAGATACGTCAACAGCTTATATTCCATGGCAGAAAGTGAAACCTCTTTTCCACCTTTGTGCACTTTACAGCTGTCCTTATCCACCACAACTCCGTTAGAACTCACCTTATTCTGCTTTTCTCTGCGTTTCAGAAGGTTTCTAAGCCTTGCTCTCAGAACAGAAAGGGAAAAGGGCTTGCGCATAAAATCATCTACTCCCAGTTCCAGGGCTTTGATCTCATCCATCTCCGTCTCCCTGGCAGTAAGCATGAGCATAGGAATCTGGGAAAATTCCCGGACACGACCGCAAAGCTCATATCCGCTTCCATCCGGAAGATTACAGTCCAGGAGAATTAAATCAGGGTCCCTTTCTTTTATAAGTTCCATTCCTCGCTTAATGGTACCTGCCCCGAAAGCCCGGTATCCCTCTGTCTCCAGCATAAATAAAAGTCCTTCTAACAAATCACTATCATCTTCAATTACAAGTATCTTATTCATAGTCACCTCCGGAATCACATAAAAAGGGACGAAGAACACCCCGGTTCCCGTCCCTTTCTTGTTATGCTACAATATTTTGAGGATTCTCTGACAGAAATCCCTGTATATTGTCTTTTAGAATCTGTACCAGCCGTTCCCTTGTCTCTAATCCCTTCCATCCCATATGAGGGGTAAGGATTACGTTTTCCAGGTTATACAGGGGATTGTCCTCTGCAGGGGGTTCGGTCTCCTGGACATCCAGGCCGGCACCCGCAATCTTCTGCTCCTGAAGCGCCTGAATCAATGCCTTCTCATCTACCAGAGCACCTCTGGAGGTGTTAATCAAAAATGCCGACGGCTTCATCAGTTCCAGTGCTTCCCGATTAATAATATGCTTTGTCTGAGGTGTCAGCGGACAGTGCAGAGATACATAGTCACTGTTTTTCATCACTTCTTCGAATGTCGTATACCGCATGCCCTCCTCATCCGTACCCGGCGTTCTGGTGTAGATCAGGATGTTCATTCCCAGAGCTCTTCCAACTTTTATCACTTCCCGCCCGATATTGCCGGCACCAATAACGCCTAATGTTTTTCCGTTTATTTCCACATGCTCTACCTGCAGACATTTGGTAAAATTACGCTTATCTCCCCCGGCCAGCATACGCATCTGTTTCTGCATGGATGAACTGAGATTCAGCAGCATCATTACCGCTGTGTGAGCCACTCTGCTGGAACTATAGGCCGGTATGTTGCATACCTGAATTCCCTTTGCCCTGGCGGCATCCAGGTCGATATTATTATAGCCCGTTCCTGCCTCACAGATAAGTTCTACAGAATCAGGAAACTGTTCGATTATCTTCCTCTTTAAAGGCATCTCTTTGGTCACAACAATCCTGTGCCCCTGTATTCGCTCCAGAATATCCTCTTCCCTGGTATCCCCATATACGGTTACTTCACTGGCTAACACAGAATAATCAATCCTACCGTCATAATTTACCTTTTCCCCGTTTAAAACTACTACCTTGTCGCTCATAATTTTTCCCTTCCCGCTCCATTTATTCTGATTGCATTATCTTATTGTATTTTAGTATACCACATTTTAATCGGGCAGGAAAGACTTGAGACAGGGAAGCTTACCCTGCATTCCCCCCAAACCTTCTCTGATATTCCGGAATCCTCTCCAGGCCATCCCCCAGAATCTGATTCTTTACATATTGTATTCCCCCTTCCTCCGTAAATCTTACGGTAAGCTCATGACTCATTGCCTTATCATTCCCCGTCATTACACAGACTGCATCCACCGTCAGTGTAACCGTACCGTCTTCATTTTCCCTCATGTCCGTAATCTCAGGCTCCGAGTTCCCGAATGCATTGGGAATATAATTGCCGCAGCCAAGCCTCACCCACCCATATCTCTGCTCCTTTGGATCATAAACCGCATATTCCTTCAGCTGTTCTCCGGTAACCGGCAAATATTTGGTAAGCAGGTTCTCGAACTCTTCGCCGGGGATTCCCTCTCCATACTGGTCCGAGGGAAAATTTTTCTGATATTCCATAGGATACAAATATTGAAAAATTCCGTTATAATCCAGTTCTTCCATATGATTCTCATCCCAATTGGAACAGAATAGATTATTTCCCTGATATCCTACCGGTTTCAAATATTTTGCTGCTGTCTCTCTGTATTCTTCTTTTATGGGCTTTACCCGTATGGTAGTATTACCGTTCATAATACTGTCTGTGATATCCGGCGCTTCCGGCAGTTCATAGCTGAACCAGCCCTTCTCCGTGTACACCCAGTCTCTTATCCGGGTATAAGAGGTTGCAGAGATCAAAGGGGTAACTGAGCTGCTCCAAGCTGCATTGGTATACCATACATATATATGTTTCCCGTCAAATCTAAATTTTTTTCTTCCGATTCCCCCGTCTGGGTAAAGCTCAAAGAGAGTTACCTCTCCCTCTTTCCCATTTACAGAAGAGGTCAAAAAGCGGTCCATGTGCTCATAGTTCTGCATATTATAACCATATCCCAGATCGGCAGCCGGGTTTCCTAACTCTTTTAGCTCTTCCAGCATTTGCCTGGCAGTCTCTCTCCCTATAGCTCCTCCGGAAGCATTCCCACAGCCGGCATTAAGATACGTTTCCCTTACTTTTTCCATTGCGTTTTGGCAGTCTGCCTCTGCTTCTTTCCTGTCTTTATCCTCAACAGGAAGATCATACCCTCTTTCCGAACCACACGCTCCCTTGCTATCTTCAGATGCCGACTTTATAGTTTCTGCTTCCTGACGGGTCTCCGGCTTATGGTTCTCTTTTTCCTGGCAGCCCCCCAGCAGAAGCAAGCCGATAAGGAGCACCGGCTGCCACAAAGCCTTGTACCCTTTTACTGTGTGTTTCTCCCCATTTTCCATAGGAATTTCATTTCTGTCTTTCATCGTACCTCCCCCATTTATTAACTTCGAATATTGTATCTTGTCTTCCTCTGCAGCATATTGTTTGCATTCCCTACACATGTAATATTTCTGTTCAAATGTATCTGCCAATGCTTAAACGTAAACTCTTTCTAATAAATATTACACCTGTAATATTTAAAAATCAAGCATATTCGCTCATTTTTTCTTTCACCAGGAACTTTTTTTTCTAATCCTCAAAGCATTCCTGCTTTCCTGCACCCTGAATTCCCGGATCTGTTCGGCAATCAGATTATAGTCCCTCTCAAACAATTCCTCACTCATCTGCGGTTTCAAAATCTCAGCAGGAATCTTCTCCCCTATCTTTTCAATAACAAACTTTTTGCTTTTCTCCTTATACTTTGCCATGCCGTTCAGATTCTGGATATGAGCCAGCTCCGGCCGCCACAGAAGGGATAACTGTTTCTTCAAACTGACCCCTTTATTCGCCTGCATTTTGCGATACATATAGAAATCAATGGAATTGTCTGCCTCCTCAGCTGTTATAATTCCCCACCATTCAGGAACATGCTCCTTAATATGTATCCCATGAGTTGTGCCAGTCACAACAATATTATAATCGAAAAAAAGATCATAATCCTTAACTTGTCCTGCAAGTCGTGCATACGTATCTGCGTCGCTCTTAATCTCGATTCCCACCAGTGCTTTCTCCATTACCATTACAATATCAGCCCTGGATTTTCCTATTTGCTTTTCTTCTAAAATTCTTACCTTCCCAAAATAGCCCTCCAAATAGTCAAATAGAGGCTCTCTTAAATCCTTATCATATAACATACGTTACTCCACCCTTATCTTACCGTGAAACAATTCTGTGTGAGGATGGTCTACATCTGCATGGTATATATTAATATGATATTCATCCCCGCTACGGTTTTTAAAAGCTGGAAACAAAAATCCGGATTCAGGTGCTTCCGCCTCATATTCACCATGAACCGGACAAATGGCACCGATTAGAAAAGAATATATTTCTTCTGAATCCCAAAGAGCTTCCTTATCATTTGCTTTTAACGGGACATCATATGCTCCAAAAAACAGATAAACAGCATACGGTCTATCTGATTTATACCGTTCACTGACAAAATCATAAAAGGTATCCAGCAGAGCATCATTCTTTAATTCACATGACTTTAGTCCCATAAAAAGCTGCCATAAATCCCCTGAACCTTTTGCCTCTTCAGTGAATCCGTACTCTTTAATATTTACATTTGTATTGGCAAATGGTATTGCCTTTGCAATTTGCAGATTGGCGGCCTGATCTGATGGTGATAATTTCAAAAAATTAGTATTAAAAGTACCGTCTATATAACCTTCCTCGTCAATATATGCTCCTGCAATCCTGCTAAAACAGTTTCTCTTCACAGTCATACGCCGGGTAAGCTCTAACATATCCTCTCTGTTCATTTTATTCATTCTGTCTTTTCACCCTTCCTGCTTTTTAGTTCTTTATGTATAAATGCATTATAGCGCGGAACCGCCTCCAAAGCTACCCCGTTCTGCTTCTCCAGCAGTTGGGGCGTAGACAAAAAAACCTCAGATTCTTATGAATCTGAGGTTTTTCGCTTAAGTGCCGCAGACCGGAATCGAACCGGTACGAAGTTTAACCCTCGCAGGATTTTAAGTCCTGTGCGTCTGCCAGTTCCGCCACTGCGGCATGTCCTGATACAATCACGGCTCGGACTTTTCCGTGAAAATGGGACCTATAGGGCTCGAACCTATGACCCTCTGCTTGTAAGGCAGATGCTCTCCCAGCTGAGCTAAGATCCCATAATCAAATTGTTAGTAATTCCAGCGACCCAGAAGAGACTCGAACTCTCGACCTCCGCCGTGACAGGGCGGCGCTCTAACCAACTGAGCCACTGGGCCATAAACCTATTAAATTAATACAATGGACCTTCGGGGACTCGAACCCAGGACCGACCGGTTATGAGCCGGTTGCTCTAACCAACTGAGCTAAAGGTCCAAAATAACATGTGTATTATTCACAAGTCCGAGAAGACCTCGCCAAGTGTTTCATACAAGCCGATGATCGGACTCGAACCGATAACCTGCTGATTACAAATCAGCTGCTCTGCCAATTGAGCCACATCGGCAATAGTTATTGCCGACAACATAACTATTATCTTACATAATTAGTTATTTGTCAAGTGACTCCAAGGGGATTTGAACCCCTGTTACCGCCGTGAAAGGGCGGTGTCTTAACCGCTTGACCATGGAGCCTTCTCGTTTCTTTACAGTAAAAAAGCTCCCCGAGTTGGGCTCGAACCAACAACCCTTCGGTTAACAGCCGAATGCTCTACCATTGAGCTATCGAGGATTACTTCTCTTTATTAAAAGTATTTCCATACCTTCAAAACCACATACACGATTATACATCTTTTTTTTCCACTTTGCAACACTTTTCCGTTGTACTTAGATTTGCCTCTTACCAGTTCCGGCTCAACTTGCGTCTCGCCTCACTGCCTTTGGCTTTCCCTAAGTGTTCAGGTCAAGCCCTCGACCGATTAGTAACAGTCAGCTCCATGCATTGCTGCACTTCCACCTCTGCCCTATCTACCTCGTCGTCTTCAAGGGGTCTTACTTCTTCTAAAGAATGGGATATCTCATCTTGAGGGGGGCTTCACGCTTAGATGCCTTCAGCGTTTATCCCTTCCCGACTTG
>NZ_FQVI01000005.1:9436-185983 GCF_900129135.1 Lactonifactor longoviformis DSM 17459 | reverse complement strand
TCTTTAGCATGTTGACCCGATTATATCCGGGCCGGCCCAGTTTATGTGAGGGCTCTGGCCTAAGATATCTTTCTATTCCAATCTCCTCCATGATTCTGTCAAATGCTAATACTGGATCACAGAGATCCAGACAATCCGAAAAAAACAGTGGCAGCCTTCCCTGTTTTGCGGTATAATATTTCTCGGTATTATTGTTCATAGTAGATTAATTTTACCACAAAAAGAAGAACGCCTCCAGGTTTGTATACCTGAAAGCGTTCTTTTTTTACGGGACTTTTTTCACAGCCCCTTTTTGAGCTATCAGACTCCTAAAAGTTCGGAAAGTTTTCTTATCTGCCTCGCAGAAACCGGGCAGACGCTTCCGTCCTCCATAGAGATCATCCGGGCTTTCTTATCTACCTTCCGGATATATTCTCTATTTATCAGATAGGCCTTATGACAGCGGAAAAATCGGTCGTCCATAGATGTCTCCAGCTCATTCAGTTTTTGATAGGTTTCATAGATCGTACTACAGGTATGTATCCTCACTTTGTGGGATCCTGAAAGCGTTTCTACAAATATGATTTCATGAAACGGAACCGAGAATATCCTGCTGGATATCTTTACAGTAAGGACTTTTCTGGATGTTTCCAGCCTCTGCGTGTGACGGCTGTGTACCAATTCCAGGCATTGCACCAGCCTCTCCTTCAGCTGAAGAGGGTTATCCTTCAGGATAAAATCCGTGGCTGTTACCTGATAGGTTAAAGCCATTAAGCTGAGTTCCGAATGTGAGGTGATAAAAATGATATATCCCTGGGGATCCACCTCTCTTATCTTTTTCGCCAGATCCAGACCATTGATATCTGAATGCAGCTCGATATCTAAAAAATATACGGCTGTCTGGGGCTTTGCTGTCACCTGTTTTAGAAGCTCATTGGGATCCGGGGATGCAAGCACCAGCTCCATTTCCAGGTTTTCATGAAATAACAAGTAGTTTTTAATAACCGTCTGGTAATTCAGAAGAAGCACCGGTTCATCTTCACAGAGGTAGATGGGCAGCATATAAATCACTCCTTTATCTTTCGCACGGTATTTCCAGTTTCTGGCTGAATATGTGTTCCTTGTACTCTGTATTCAGAAGCGCCGAAGGGTATTTCTCCAAAAGCTTGTTTACATTGGAAAGGCCGATTCCTCTGTTCTCACCCTTTGTGCTGTATCCCGGTGTGCCCAGGCGGCCCATGGACAGATTCTCCGTGTCACAGGAATTCTTAATCAGAAAGATACACCTGTCTTCCTCCTGCAGAATTCCAATGTACAGTTCCCGCTTATCTGAGATGGCGGCCGCCTCCAGGGCATTGTCCAGAAAAATTCCAAGAATACGGGTGAGGTCTATCATATCCATGGATACCCGTTCCACTTTGTAGGGAATATCCACAGACAGGGAGAGTTCTTGGGTAATGGCCTGAATTACCTTTGTATATAGAAGGCTTTTAAGTTCCAGAATCCCCATATTAGACAAGATCCCTACCGAATATGATTTCTGTCCCAGCTCCTGCCCGGTTGGCAGGATTCGTTCATTAAAATATGTATGCAGCCCTTCATAATCCTTTTCCTCTAAAAAACAGCTCATAGTCGTAAGAATATTCGTATAGTCATGTTTAAACGCCCGCATCTGGTTGTACAGACTCTCCAGATTCTGTGTATATCCTTCCAGCGCCTCTAAGCGTTCCAGCTTATGTTTGGCAGCCTCCTCCTTTTTTATGCTGAAAATAGAAAACGAAAACAACACTGAGGAAAGCACGAAATAGACAATAAATAATATACCGTTAAATGAAACCACCTCGGCCGGATATCCGAGTCTGTCCCCATAGATGATATTAAACACAAACAGTACCACACATATGGCTAGATTCAGACATATAGCAAGAATATTCAGTCGGTTAAACTGTATGTCCTGTATCTTAATCTTATTTCGCAGAAAGTACCCCAGCAGCCAGGTGGCAATGCCGCTCACTGCCATAAATAGCAGAGAAAACGGCAGTAGATACGTGGTGGCCAGTGCACTCACCTCCAGGCCAAGCAGCCTATCGGCGCCGATCAGAAGGATATAATTTATCATAATAGAAATAATATAACCGCAAAGGGAGCAGATACAAGCCAGCAGCCTGTGCCCCTTCTGCGTTATCATTAGGAATATAAAAATAATGGACAGAGAAACAATAGTCCCAGCCTGTCCGATACGGGGAAATACCAGGATAGACATAAAGAACAGCACTGCAAAAAGGATTCCCCTGTGAAGCAGCCGGGGTTTTCCGGGAAGCGGGTTGGTGCAAACTAAAATCAAAGTGGCCATAGACAATACGGCGTTAGTCAAAATGTTTACGTTCATAATAACTCTCCTTCTCAAGTCAGATGTAGATGCCATGTTTTTCCTTCTAACATTAAATACGAAACGTTCAGGGTAATAATTACGCTTTTTATGCATAAAACTGCAAAATTAGAATAATATATGATAGTATCTCATTAGAGAGTAATGGATAAAGGAGTATTTGTCAATTAATGGCTGCAAAGGAAATAGTGAGTGGATGAATATAAAAACTTTAAGCCGCCAGCTCGCGGGACAAGTTGCCGTCAGCCAGAGGGACAAGGCTGTCAGAGGGGACAGTGTTAAGGTTGTGGCATATGGGCTGGAATTAATTATAGATACTCTCATCAAATTTATCCTTATACTCGGCTGTGCATCAGCAGTAGGTTTGGGACAGGAAGTACTGCTTGCACTGGCAGTGTTTTGGAGCATGCGCTCCCAAGCAGGGGGATACCACATGAGGACGAGTGCAGGTTGTACATTCATGATGATCGCACTTTGTGGTATCTCCGCTGTTGTAAGTAAGTTTCTGAGGTGGAACTCTGTATTCCTGATTCTGTCCGTCTTCTTTGTTCTGGTTCTGTTATATTGGTCAGCACCCTGTGATACCAAGAACAATCCAATTTCTAAAATATCCATACGAAAGAAAATGAAGAGAAATGCACTTATAGTTATGAGCTTCTGGGGCATCATAGCTCTGATAAGTTCTGCAGATTCTGTGAAGGGACTGATTATGATTCCGTGTATCTGGGAATCTCTTACCATTCTTCCTTACGGAAAGCTATTCGGCAGAAAAGCCAACTCTGTTTCTGGGGGATAGAGAATTTTAGTAAAAAAGGAGACATAAGAAAATGCATACGTTACATAATTTTAAATCATTTGTCACAGAAAAAGTTGAGGAGTTTGCTCTCTATGTAGCCATTAAATCCGTGGGGGAAAGTGTTCCGTGGAACTTTGGAGAAATTTTGCCTGATGAGGAAGCCATGGACACAATCAAAAAAATGAAAAAGGAATAAGCACTGCTGCTGTCATAAGAGTTTGTATGACGGCAGCTTTTTTATGCGCCAAAGTCATCTTTTCCTCTCTTTTTGAAATTCTTTAGAAATTCTTTAGTTTTTCCACGTGAGTAAATTTAGAATCATACCCTATACTAATCCCATACCCAAAAGACAGGAGGCAAAATCGTGCTGCAATTAAATTCCATGTATCCCTGCGGGAAAATATAGTATAATGGAAAGAAAAACAAAGGAGCATACATTATGGAAGCTAATCATGTTTTAATTGTAGAGGATGATAAAGAGATTCGGGAAGGTGTCGAAATATATTTAAGAAGCCAGGGATACGAAGTATACCAGGCGGCAGATGGAGTGGAAGGTCTGGAGATCATAAACAGAGAAGTCATTCATCTGGCCATTGTGGACATTATGATGCCCCGGATGGACGGCATCACTATGACCATGCAGCTTCGCAAAGATTACGACTTTCCGGTAATTATGCTCTCTGCCAAGTCGGAGGAGATGGACAAAATCATGGGACTGAATATCGGCGCCGATGACTACGTGACAAAGCCCTTTACTCCTATGGAACTTTTAGCCCGGGTCAATTCCCAGCTCCGCCGTTACAAAATGTTTCTGAATAAACTGGAACAAAAAGAAAATGTTCATGTAATCGGCGGCCTGGAAATCAATGAGGACACGGTGGAGGTGACTGTTGACGGAAAGCCGGTAAAGCTGACACCCATGGAATATAAGATTCTCCTGCTTTTGATGAAAAATCCCGGAAGAGTCTTCTCTGCCGAGGAAATATATGAGCGCGTATGGAATGAGCGCGCTGTCAACACGGATACCATCATGGTCCATGTAAGGAATATCCGTGAAAAAATAGAAATCAATCCAAAAGATCCAAAATATTTAAAGGTGGTGTGGGGAGTTGGATACAAAATCGAAAAACAGCCATAAGCTTGCAGTCCTGATTATACTATTGGTTATATTGCTGCCTTCCGTTGGGATGGTACGCCTATATCCATTTCTGGATCGGGAATCCTCTGCATACAAAGAAAATTTTTATACCGATGCACAATTTTTACGTCAGATAATATACGGCAATTACGTATTATATACAGAAGAAGCACAGAGAAAAGAAGGGCGAACCATTTTGCCCAATCAGATATTCTTTCCTGATTTAAAGGATGCTGAAGCTGCCTCCGTCTCTGAGGGCATGGAAGAAGCCTGGGACGAACAGGATGCTTATGCATCGGCACTGACAGATTTCAAAAACAATATTCTTCAGGAATACCGGTCCTGGCAGTCCTCCTTCGACAATGTAAGGGGAAATCTGGAGTATCAGGTCTTGGATGAAAACGAACAAATTCTGGATCAAAATGTAACAGGAAGTCTTCTGGAGTCCCTTACCAGGGATAAAGATCAAAAATATCTCTGGGGTGTCGCTATGCAGTACGATCAGGGAGGAAATTTAACTGTTCTCAATACCTTTGGGAATAATTCCAAAGAGCTCTCTAATCTTCTGGAATCCCTGGGGCGAAAGGATCCTGTGGATGACTATTACTATGAAAGCTATTACGGATCCACCAGTCTCTCTGCCAGCTATTCCTTCCAGTTTCCTCAAAACCGTACATTTATCTATGGTATGACAAGGGAAAACGCCAATGCTTATTTAAGTCTGGATCTGGAAAGCAGGTATCATGGGTACATTGATTCAGGAGTTGTTTACCAGACATTACTATTCCTTGTGGCCCTGGTAGGGATCGCCGCTCTGCTCCTCCCGTTTATCCGTCCCCTGGGGACAGGAAACGAAAAAATTTTCCGGGCACCCATGGAGGCAGCACTTTTGGGCTTTGTTCCTCTTGGCCTTATTGTCAGTGCCATTGTTCATCTGGTGGTGATCACCAATGAAGGAATTGTAACAAAGACATTAAAACAGGCCGGCCTCAAAAACCCGTACGTAATTGAAAGCTTATCCATTGCCTGGAACCTCTTATGGTGGTGCCTGATCTTTGCCCTGGTATATTGGATTGTGTCCTGCCTCAGAAATATATTTACCCTTGGACTGCGGCGGTACTTCAGAGAAAGAACATTAATCTACCGTTTCTTCGCATGGATCAAACGGGGGTGTGTCAAAGTGTATCACTCATTTGACCATTTGGATTTTCAGGATAAATTAAACCGTACCATTTTGAAAATAGTGGGAATTAACTTCATTATACTGGCTCTCATCTGCAGTTTCTGGTTCTTCGGAATCGGGGCTCTGATCCTCTATTCCATTGTACTGTTCTTTGTCCTGCAGAAATACTTTAACGATTTAAAAACGAAATATAAAAAATTATTATCTACTACCAATGCCATTGCAGAAGGCAATCTGGATGTAACCATAGACGAAGATTTAGGTGTCTTTGAACCGTTTAAAGGAGAGATTCAGAAGATACAGACCGGTTTTAAAAAAGCGGTAGAGGAAGAAGTCAAAAGCGAGCGCATGAAAACAGATTTGATTACGAATGTATCCCACGATCTGAAGACTCCTCTCACTGCCATCATAACTTATGTGAATCTATTGAAAAATGAAGACCTTTCCCCGGAGATACACCGCTCCTATATTGATATCCTGGAGCAAAAATCTCTGCGGCTGAAAGCACTGATTGAGGATTTGTTCGAGATCAGCAAGGCAACCAGTAAGAATGTTACTCTGAATCTAATGAGAGTGGATATCGTTAATCTTCTAAAGCAGGTAGCATTTGAACTGAACGATAAGATTTCTCAGTCCACCCTGGACTTCCGCTGGAATCTCCCGGATGAGAAAATCAGCCTGACTCTGGACAGTCAGAAAACCTACCGGGTATTTGAAAACCTGCTGATCAATATACTAAAGTATTCCCTGAGCCATTCACGGGTTTATATTACTGTGGAGGCCGTCTCCGGTGAGGCAGTGATTACTATGAAGAATGTGTCTGCCCAGGAATTAAACTTTAATCCGGAAGAGATTACAGAGCGATTTGTGCGGGGTGATTCCGCCAGAAATACCGAAGGCTCCGGCCTGGGGCTGGCCATCGCCAAAAGCTTTGTAGATTTACAGAATGGAACCATGCATATTACCACAGACGCGGATCTGTTCAAGGTGACCATACGGTGGCCGCTGGAAAAGCAGGCTCCGCCCGCGCCGGAGAAACCCCAGACTGCTGATACAGAAGATCCCTTATTTCTGGAAGGTCCGCAAAGCAGTGAGGATGTCATACCCAAACATGATTGATGACGAACCGTTTGATAGATTCTAAGAAGAAAGACGATGCTCAAAAAGCGTCGTCTTTTTTTTCCAGCTCTCGCAAAAATCTGTGAATCACAACGTTGTAGGCTTCGGGTCTCCCGTATATGGACATATGATTTGCATTTTTAATAATTTTCAGCCTGGCATCCGGCAGAAGTTCTGCCAGCTTTCTTGTGTGAGACTCCCGAATCATATCTTTGTCAGCCGCAATGACCAGGGCAGGAACCGGTATACCCTTAAGTTCCTCCTCTGTCAGCTTCGGATAAAGGGCCATCAGGCCGTACAGCTCTTTTTTACTGCGGGCTTTCCAGTGAAAATGAGCGGCCAGGCTCCACCAGAGATGCATCCATTTTACCCCCTGGTAAAACCAGAATTTCATTCCCCTGGGGGTCCAGTTTCCGCTGACTGCTATCAGTGCACTCAGCCGCCCGGGATACAAGACAGCATACTGCAGGGCCAGGTTTGCCCCATCGCTGAAGCCCAGAATCACCGGAGCTTCTATCTCCAGATAATTCAGTACCTGAAGAATATCATTGGCCATCAGGGGAAAGGTAAGGCTCCGGCAGCCCAGAGACGATTTTCCATGCCCTCTGCTGTCTATCAGAACCAGCTGATATTCTTCGCAAAACCTCTGAATCTGGGCCCGGAAGGCAGTATGGTCTTCCCCATTTCCGTGCAGGAGAACCACCGGCCTCCCCTCTCCCACTACACGAAAATAAATCTCCGCATCCTCCACACGGACGGTACCCTCTCTTCTGACTTTCTTCATCTCTTCCCTCTCTCCTGCTAGTAATTGACTGCTTCTTCTCTGGTCATCCAGAAGTGAATCCCTGTGGTAGACTCCACCCAGCGGTCAGGGTTAAAGTCTTCCACCCGGGAAACCTCCCCCACCCGGTAGACAAAGTTCTCATCTACATAAGATCTGGCTTCCGGAAATGACTGGGTCTCATCCACACTTTTAATGGACAGCACCTTAGCCTTATCACATCTGCAGGCCCGGTTCGTGGCAGAACACCGCCTGGCATCTGCAGGAACCAAAAGCTGCACGATTCTGAAGTCAAAGCATTTTTTATAAGCTACAAAGGCGCCGGACTCGGGGCAGGGCATCCGGTAAAACCTGGTGTTCTCATCTGCTTCCAGTCCTGTAAGGACAGCCCCCTCAAATACTCCGGAGAATAAATTAGCTCCGCAGATGCAGGAATACGACAGATCACAGAATCTCATAGTAGTGCCCGCAAGATCCGCTCCTGTAAAATCCACCCTTCTGAGAGAACAGCCCGGAAAATAAGTATTGGAAAGATCCGCATTCCGAAAAATTGCTCCGTCCAGCCGTACATTCTTGAAATTGCTCCATCCAAAATCTATGTTTCCCAGGTCCCATCCCGACAGATCCATATCTTCAAAGCTGCTCTCTCTAAGTTCCAGGACCTGTCCCTGCTTTCTTTCTTTTAAAATTTTTCCCAATTCCTCTTTTGTATAGCTTCTCATCCTTCCATCCCCTTAATTCAGCTTATTTTTCATTCTTCTCACTAGCAGCTCGAATCTGGGGTCCCCGGCCAGCTCCCCTACTCCAGATGCAGGGGACAGGGCCTCCAGAAGACTCTTTTTAATTACATTATCGTTTAAAGGCGCCTGATCCCCCAGGTCAAATTCTTTGAACCATCCGCCCAGCTTATCAAAGTACTCATCCCCGTGAAGCTTTACCGGAAGCTCTATCTGTATCCATACCTCAGCAAACCGCTCCAGCATATCCAAAGCCTCTTCTCTGCTCTTCTGCGACAGAAATCCAAGAGCCGCAACATAGTAGAGGTTCCCCATAGACATAGGGTGCAGCTGGTCCAGACGGAAGCAGTCCGACACGGCAGTCATCCGCTGTACCGTTTCCCGAAAAGCCTCTTTCTCATGCATATGAAGCATAAGATACTTCTGTGCGTCACCTATCAGGCCTATCACCTTCTGGTACATGTCTATCTGGAGAGTCTCTACTGCCTTATCTCTCTGGCCGGTCTGCTCATATGCACAGGAAAGGAGGATTTCTTCTCCCAGTATAGGCATTACGGTATCCTGCAGAAGAGCCAATGCCCTTTTAGGCTCTCCCATCTCCAGATAGCCTGTTGCCTCCAAAACATTGGCCTGACGTATGAGGAAAATATCCCTGCTGCCTTCTTTTACACGGATGCTCAGTCTTATAATCTCCTCCAGAATTCCCTTTCCGGTCTCCGGATCAGGAGCCAGGGCATAATGGTTTAATAAAAGATTCGCCATGTTAAGAAGCAGAGGAAAGCAGGAATAATACTTGCGTATCATTTCATGGCACTCCTCATATACCTCACCAAAAGGTCTCTGGGAAAATGCGGCCGCCAGGCGGCTGTACAGTCTGCGGATCTCCTCTTTCCCCAGCTGGGGTTCGTAACCCATAAGCTCGTCAATACTGATGTTAAAATATGCGGCCAGCTGGGGGAGGATCGCAATATCCGGATAGCTCTGGCCCGTTTCCCTTAATTAAAGATATTGTTGGGTAAAAAAGAAAGGTCAGTCGATTTTGCCGATGAAGCGGTAGTAGATTTCTACTTCCTGCTCACGACTTCCGTCCTCGCCCTTGACAGCTTCGTGGACGGTTATTTTTTCAATTAGAGTGTTCAGAAGTTCGGCGGTCAGCTCCACAGGGTTGACATACTGTTTCATTAGGGCAATCCACTTTTCAGCATCCGCTGCGGTCTGTACGGCGGCTTCCATCGTTTCGTGAAGCTGTCTTATTTTTGTTTCAAGTTCCTTTTGCTCGTTCTGGTACTTCTCGGACAGCATATTGAAGTTATACTCGGTTATGCGTCCGGCAGACCAGTCCTCATACATTTTAGCAAACAGCCCGTCAACCTCGGCTTTACGCTTCTCTGCCTTTTTCAGCTCCGCAGCCTGCTTTTTCTTCGCAGAGTTTCTTTCCCTGTCGCTGGCATTGAGCAGCCGTTTCAGCAGCTTGTCCTCGTCTTTCTGTACCATCATAGACCAGTATTGCAGTCTTGCAAGCACATAGGCATACAGTACATCATAGCGGATATAGTGCATGGAACACTGGCGTAATCCCTGTCCGTACTTACTGCAATGGTAGTGTGCATAGGGATTTTTGTTCTGGCTGTTTACACCATAAGCCAATGACCATCCGCAGTCCGCACATTTTACCAGCCCGGAAAATATCTGCGTTGTGCCATTCTTCTGTCGTCTGCGTCTGCTTGCAATCAGCTCCTGAACTTTTTGGAACACTTCTTCGGAAATGATGGCTTCGTGGGTATTTTCCACACGATACCATTCTTCCTGCGGCTTCCGCACCTTTTTCTTGTTCTTGAATGAAATGTTGCTCTGCTTGTTGTGAACGCTGTGACCGATGTAGGTTTCCTCTTTCAAAATGCTCTTGACCTGTGCTATCGTCCACGCATAGGCTTTTTCTGCGGGCGCACCGGCGTAGATATTGGCGAAAGTCCCATATCTTTCATAGTTCAGCCAGCCGGGGGTAGGTACTTTTTCTTCCACCAGAATCCGTGTAATGCTGGCGGCACCCCTCCCGTGTACGGCAAGGTCAAAAATCTTCTCTACAATCCAGCGTGTTTCCGGGTCGATCAGAAGATGACCTTTTTTGTCCGGGTCTTTTACATAGCCCAGCGGTGCATAGGCTCCATAGTGTGCGCCATTGGCAAATCTTGTGTGCATGGCAGCCTTGACCTTTTTGCTGGTCTGTCGGGCGTGCATTTCATTCAGGATGTTTAAGAACGGGGCAAGCTCGCTTTCTCCGTTGATGGTGTCCACATTGTCATTGATGGCAATGTAGCGTACTCCCTTGCTGGGGAAATAGATTTCCGTGTACTGACCGGTCAGGATATAGTTTCTTCCCAGACGGGATAAATCCTTTGTGACAACGCAGTTGATTTTCCCGTCCTCGATGTCATCAATCATCCTTTGGAAACTTGGACGCTCGAAATTTGTCCCGCTCCATCCATCGTCAATGTACTCGTCTACAACGGTCAGCCCATGCTCTGCGGCATACTGCCTAAGCATCATGCGCTGGGTCTGGATACTGCCGCTTTCCCCCTGTAATTCATCGTCACGGCTCAATCTCAAATATAGTGCAGTGTTATAAATCGTTGTATTGTATGGTTGTTTCACGGTTAAAAATCCTCCTTCTAAAAGAAACAACCCACGCTTATACAATACTCGCTGGTACAAGTATATCATAAGCGTGGGCTGATTGACAGTCGTTATTCCGTATTTTTTCAGGAAGCGGCGGCAGCGTGCTGGATCACATCTTCCAGCAGACTGTCAAGCGGCTTCCCATCCTGTGCGAAATGCTCCGATACTTTGATACGGACTTTCCCCATGACAAAATACTGGGTGCCGTCTTTTTCGGTAAGCAGGGTGCCGCTGTTTTTGTTATTGCTCTCGTTTTTGCTTTTTGCCATAGGCAGTTACCTCCATAAATGAAATATGCCCGACAAGGGAATGTCAGGCAGGTGTACAGCCGCAGACTGTCTCCATGTCAACCAAACTGTGTCAACCGGCAGAAAAGACTTTGAAAACAATCCATAGGCGCTCTATGATTACTTTTTACTTTTTCTTTGATTTCTTGGTTGACATGGTTGACAAAGGAGAGAAATGCCCCAAATATCAGGCTTTTCCCCGTCAACCGGCTGTCAACCGAAGCGTTAACCAAACTGTCAACCGGTGGCTTTTCAGAATGGCAGTTCCATTTGCCGGGCTTCTTCTTCCGTGATTTCCTGAAAACCGTCCCCCTCCGGCGGGTCTTGGTTGACACGCTCCCAGCCTTTTTGAGAACCGTATTTCTTATACCGCTTCGGGCTTTTGTAGGCTGCCCAGCCCTGTATGATGCCGCCCGCAATGCCGGTATTCATAATCTCGCAGATTGCCCGTGTCTCCCAGTCTGCCGGGGAATTTAAGTTCCCCAGCGCTTCCTCATAAAGCTGCTTGGAACATACCCTGTCGCCGGTGTAGTCCTCCAAATAGGCGTAGATCATGCCAGCCTGTGTGTCCTCCTGCATGAAGTCCTGCTGATGGGCGTTCAGGTATCGGTTCATTTCCATGCTGAATGACAGCTTATACTTCCCACTGCGGTAAACCGTCATGGCTTCCGCCCACATCTGTTCGATATACGCCCTCGCCGCCGCTTCATCGTCCAGTATGTGAACCTCCGCCCGTTCCGGGTACACCGTCACGGGGAGAAAGCGCCGGTTGCCGGTGCGGTCACGGGGTAAAAAGTCCTGCCGGTTGGTCGTCCCTCCAAATACACATTGCCGCAGCCGGTCTGCCGGATGTGTCTCATACGGCACTTTGTAGGTTTCTTTCTGGCGGCTTAAGAATGACTTGATTTCCTCAATACTCTTGGCGTTGGCTGTGGCGATCATCTCCGACATCTCGATAATCCAATGCCCTTGAAGCTTGCGGTACACATTTTCATCGTCCAGCTTCTTCAAATCGTCTGAAAACCATTCGTCCCTGCCTGCCAGCAGCCGGAAAAAGGTAGATTTCCCGGCTCCCTGACCACCAACCAGACAGAGCATGACCTCAAACTTGCTCCCCGGTCTGAATACCCGCCGGATGGCTCCCATCAGGAACAGTTTCAAGGCTTCATAAGTGTATTCGTCCGTATCGGCTCCCAGAAAGTGATGCAGGGCATAACGGATGCGCTCTGTGCCGTCCCATTGCAGGTTGTTCAGGTAATCCCTGACCGGATGGTAGCGGTTTTCATTGGCAACAATCTTGATGGCGCTCTGCACCTTTTTCTCGCTGATAAGCCCGTAATTTTCTTCCAGATACAAAAGCAGGTAGTTCATGTCCATGTCGGTCAGCGTGGTACTGGTGCGCTCCCAGCCTAGCGGCTTCACAATGTCAATCTGCTCCGTCAAAAGGTTCAGACGCAGCGCCCCACGAAACAGCGGGTCACGCTGGAACACCGTCAGGCAGTTTCGGATGCTGTTCTTCACGCCGCCTTTCTGCGTCCCCTCTAATGTCTCCCGGATTTCTTCCGGTGTCTGCGCCGGTTCCATTGTGTCCATCGTCCTTTTGACCGCTTCCTGCGTTTCCGGCGGCAAGCTCTGAAATTCGCTGTTCAAGCCGCAGCACCTCCTTTCCCTGTGCGGCGATCAATGCCGCTTTTTCTTCTATTTCTCCGTATAACAAAATATCCAAAAGGTATTCTGTGTAGCTTATCCTCTGCAACGCTTCCACAAAAAGAGGATGCCAGATGGCATCCTGCGGCTGTGGGGCGTATGCTGTTTTCCAATGCTCCAGCAGGCGCTGATAATCGCATAGCACCCGGAAACAATACCGTTCCGTTTCCTGAAATCTCTGCTCCGCTGATTTTTGCCGGGGCTGTGACCTGTTGTGACGCTTCCTATCTGGCGGCGCATTGCCGGATTTCTCATAGGAAACGCCGAAGTCCTCCGCAAGCCTGACCGCAGCTTCCCGTTTCCCCAATCCATGCAGCAAAGCGGCAAAGTCGATCACATCCCCGGAAGCCCCGCAGCCGAAGCAGTAAAAGCGGCTGTCCACTTTCATGCTGGGCGTGCGGTCATTGTGGAATGGACAGCAGACCATGCCGTTTCTCCCCACCCGGATTCCATAGAATGAAGCAGCCTGCCGTGTGGTAACAGACTGTTTCACCGCTTCAAATACATTCAAATGCTCCCTCCGTAAAAATACCGGTAGCGGTAAAGCTGCCGGTTATATCATAGCTCCATCTCATGTTTCTTTCTCTGTACTTCCTGTGGCTGCTCCCTCCGGCGCAGTGCGGTATCTACGGCGTTCTGCACCTGCCGCAGCCGTATGACTTCCTCCCGGAGTGGCTTGTGCTGCGGAGACAGTTCGGCATACTCTGTTTTTAACTGTGCGTATTCCTGTTTCCATGCTTTCAGGGCAATGGGTTTTCCGTCCAGTTTTTCTTTCAGAATACGGCGGGCGGCATAAAACAGCCGTAACTCCGCATCGTGGGATGTTTCAAATTTCTCCCTCTGTTTCTTAAACTTGATATTGTTCAATTCCGTATGGACAGGTTTTAGCCGCTGGTAATTCTCGCCCTCCCGTATCAATTCCTGCAATTCCTTTATCCTGGCAGATTTCTTTTTCATGGAGCCGCTTAATGCTTCAAATTCTTCACTGACAGAGGAAAGACGCTCCTGCAAATCCTCTAATGTGAGCAGCTTGTTTTCCGTCAGATAATTGACGGCTTCGGCAAACTGCTTTAAGTTTCCGGTTCTGGCTTTATTGCTCCATGCCCCTGCGTTGCGCTGGTTGTAATAAGCGATCAGCAGGTCGGCAAGGTTCGGTGTCTGTGGTTTGGAAAGTTCTTCTTTTACCTCTGCCATCCAGACAAACAGGGCTTTGATCTTCTTCCTCACATCCTGCATGAGCCGGTTGGTGGCTTTAATCCAGCGGTTCAGTTCCCCTTTCTCGGTGCGGATGCCCTTTGCTTCCATCTGCCGGACATTAGCTCCCTCGTGGACAGTAGGTATCAGGTCAAGCCCCTGCCGCACATAGGAACGGTGGTCGATACGCACATCCAGTCCTTTTTCCTCAAATTTTGTATTAACGGCAGCCGCCCACTGCTCCCGCCAGTGTTCCAGTGTTTCCGGCTCGTGCCAGTCTGTTGTGTGGACAGCATTAAACATATAATCGCCATTTTTATCCCGGATTCGGTTTCCATCTTCATCAAGAAGATATTCCCGCCGCTGTTTTTGTCCCCATGTGCCATCCGGGTTCAAAGGGCGCATTGTTGTCATCACATGGAAATGCGGGTTAGGGATACCGCCGTCCTCTTTCTCCGGGCTGTGAAAAGCAAGATCGGCAATCATGCCTTTTGCCACAAACTGCTCCTGCACGAACTTCCTCGCCAGTTCCATGTTTTCTTCCAGCGTCAATTCATTCTGCATGGCAATATCAAAGGAATAGGCAAGCTGTGCTTTTGGATGTTTCTCGCAGTTCTCCACAGCATTCCAGAGGGTCGCCCGGTCAAGATATATTTCCGGCGCATGGGGCGGCAGCATGATTTCCGAAGCGATCACGCCGCCCTTTTTGGTGTAGTCGCTGACTTCTCCATAGTAGCTGCTGTAAAGACGCTCCCCGGCTCGGTAGGCTGCGCTGGCAATGGCGCTCTGACCGGCGCTGCGCTTTATCTGTGCGATTGAAAAATGATAAAGTGCTATCCTTAGTCACCGCCTTTCTCCTGCCCGGAAATACGGGCGTGGTTTTCTGCGGCAGACCGGATGAAAGGCTCCGCCTGCGGCAGATTCAAAATGCTTTCCATGAGGGAATAAAATTCCGTTTCGGTCAGCTCCTTTGTCTGTGGCACAATGCTCTCAACGGCTGCCCCACGGGTAATCAGCCGGTGCGTCCTCTGTTTCCGGGAACCGCTTTCCAGATACGCCTGCCGGTTTTTCAAACGCTGCATTTTCCGTTTTTCCCGTTCCAGCAGGACAGTGGTTTTTTCATATTCCTGCTTTAACTGTTCCAAAGATTTTTCCATGTTCTCACATCCTTTGCTTATAAGATAAAGAAAGACCATCCGCAGACAGTCTGTGTCAGTGCTTCTATAAAGCCCGATGAAAAGGGAAAACCACAGAGCGGATTTCTCTTTGCGGCGGGTACACAGGGGATAGCCGCTTTAGCGGCGCAAGGGGGTGTAGCCACCTTGTCGGAGCAAAGCGAACGCAGACCTCGGATTGCTGATTTTATCAGCGGCAGAGGTAAGCTCCGCAGGACGCACGATACATGGTCTTTAGACTATGTATAGAAGTGCGCCCTTAGTTCCTAAGGGATTTTGCCGTTTCCGGCAGTCTTGTCCTTTTTCTTGGAACGCTTGGAAAGATACTTCGGGCAGTCAACCACAACCGCCCGGAAGCTCTGTTTACATTCGTGCTGGCATTTCCGGCACAGTTCGTTGTAAGTGATACGGCTGCGGTCATTTAAGAAGAAAGACCATTCCAGCCGTCGCTTGTTGCTCATTCTTGCCATAACCGGCTCCTTTCTCCGTTTCTATCTGATGTACGCAGATAGGCTGTTTTGGTGTAGCGTCTCGGTATCATTTTTAAGGTTTTTCCCTCTGTATGCCCCTTTGGAAAGTGCGGCAGTATTGCAGTCAGGGAATGATACCTCACGCTTATTTGTCACTTCCCGGTACGGTTTCGGAGCCTTTTGCCATCCATTCAAAGAAAGCAATCTTGCTGACCTTGATAAGCCTGCCCCTGCGGAACGCCGGAAAGCCGGGGGTGTGTACCAGCTCATAGGCGCTCGCTCTTGAAATTCCCATAATCCGCTGGATGTCCGCCACATCCAGAACCAGCGGTAAATCCTCGTAGCTGTTCAATCTCTTTTTATCGTTCATTCTGTTCCTCCCATAAATCAAATAGGTTAAAATGCTTCCTGTTGCCGTTCTCCCCAAAAGCCGTTTTCCTGCCCCATTCCTGCGGTGTTTCCCTGCATTGGTGCGCCGGATGCGTCACTTCTCCTGCCGGTCATATCCCTTTTGGACGGTCATTCACTTGTCAAGGTACTGTGTGGCACGAAATTACCAACTGCAATCATCATAGCGGACTATCCTTGACAAAACAATGCTTCTTCGATACCATGAGTGTAACGGATATAACTGAATTATATAATTACCATAATCAAAGACAGGGGATAGGGATGGAGAATCAGTTTATACGGCATGAGCCATGTTTTGAGAGGATTTTGTTTGTCCTGACGCTGGACAGGAAGAAAATGAAAGAGAGGATTTTGATTGGGGAAGAACAGCAGATCCGCTTCCGTCTGAACGGGAGCCAAAACGCAGAGGTGCTTTGTGATATGACACGCCCGCTGGGGACTTTTTTGATAAACTTTGAGTGCGACACGGACAGAGATTGGAACTTATACGGGCTTTCTCCGCTGCGGCAAGCCCTACACTCCAACAGATGGAAACAGCCGGAGCTGGAGCAGGCGGCAAGCGAATTTCTCTGGGGAAAATATCTTAGCAACGACCCTCTGAAAATGTATGTGGCGTTCCGTATTTGGAACAGCTATCTGCTTGCCAGAGAACCCCGTGACCGTAACGCTGCCTGTGACCGCTTCATGGATAAAATGAGCAGCCTGACCGGTGTATTCCATAACGAAACCATGAGCTTTGACAGGGAGACAGGAAAACCGAAACATTTTCAAGCTGGCAGCCTTTATTTCAAAGGCGCACCGTCAGAAGATACCCGGCTTGACCTCTGGTTCCCGGACAACCGGCGCACAGAAGAATGTGTGTCTGCCTATGCGTCCCTCTACCCGTTGATTACCTATTATCTGAACAGGCTGAATAACTGGGGGCTTTGCTTCCGGCGGTGCAAGGTTTGTGGAAAATATTTTCTGGCAAAGAGCCAGCGGTATGAGCTGTGCAGCGACAATTGCCGAAAAGCACAGGCGCTTCAAAACAAGCGGGAATTTGACGAGAGGGCAAGAGAAAATAACTATGACCTGCTTTATAAAAATGAATGCCAGAACTGGCGCAATAAGATCAACAAAGCGAAGAGGACAGCGGGATTCCCGGCTGACCAGCTGGAAGAAATGCTGACTGCTTTTGAAGCGTTCAAGAAAGAAGCATTGAAGAGAAAAAAGGCTGTAAAAGAAAAGACAGCCAGCCCGAAAGAATTTACGGACTGGCTGTATCAGCAGAGTAATATTATAATAAATTTATCAGTCTATTGATTTTATACTTTCCTGACGGCAAAAGTTTGAGCGTTTTTTGAGATTTGGCTGTTACGATAAATATTATGAATTGCAAATGGAGATGATAGCATGAAACAAAGGCTTCTTATTGTTGATGATGAACCGGGAATTGTAGATATGATGGCGAGTTATTTTTCTTCTCAATATGAGGTGTTGACCGCTTATTGCGGAAATGAAGCACTTCAAAAATTAGCAAGACAGCCCGATTTAATCCTGCTCGACATCAATATGCCGGACATAGACGGATTGACCCTTTGTCAGAAAATTCGGGAGCTTATTACTTGCCCCATTCTTTTTTTGACGGCAAGGGTCGAATCTGCCGATAAAATCATCGGCTTTCAGGCAGGTGCCGACGATTATATCATTAAGCCTTTTGATTTGGACGAATTAGGGGCGAGAGTTGCCGCACATCTGAGGAGGGAGCAGCGACACAGGAATAAAGCGACAATTCGCTTCTTTGGTGAACTGACGATTGATTATTCAGCCCGAACCGTCACAGTGGCGGGTGAACCTGTTGCTTTATCAAAAAGGGAATTTGATATTGTGGAGCTGCTTTCGCTGAATGCCGGACAGGTATTTGACCGGGAGCGTATTTATGAAACAGTGTGGGGACTTGACGGCGAGGGTAACAGTGATACTGTCATGGAACATATCAGGAAAATCCGGGCGAAGCTGGCTGCTTGTACGCTTCACAGTTATATTGATACAGTTTGGGGGTGTGGTTATCGGTGGAACGTCTGAAAAATATGGAATTAAAGAAAACTTTTCTCGTCCTATCTGCTTCCTGTGTTTTGGTGGCTCTCCTGATGTTAGGCTTAGTCTTTATGATATGCAATTCAATCAGCAGCAACTTTCCCTCCGGTGGAATAGAAATTTTAGCAGACGGTTCAATCGTTAAAATGGAAACCCCCACAGAGACCCAGCAAAATATATTGTCCATGCTTGGAATCATTCAAATTGTGTCCTGCATTGTTCTCCCTATGGGCGGGCTGGCTCTATCCGGCATATTATATTATCATATCAAATTGAAACAGCCGATCTCCACGCTACGGAATGGGATTTCACGGATTCGGAACCATGACCTTGACTTTTCTATGCCTGTCCATTCTGATGATGAATTGGGGCAGCTCTGCACCGCCTTTGATACTATGCGCGAAGAACTTCTGAAATCAAATCAGGAACTGTGGCGGCAGGCAGAAGAACGGAAAAGGCTAAATGCCGCCTTTTCCCATGACTTGCGCAATCCGATCACGGTCTTAAAGGGAACTATAAAATTACTGCGGCAGGGAACAGCAGATGAACAAGCCATTGACAGATTGGAAAGCTATACATTACGGATTGAACAGTATGCAGAAGCTATGAGTAGCATCCAACGATTAGAACAAATGCCGGTGCGGATAAACGAGTATTCCTATTCACTGCTACATTCTGAATTAGAGGAAACAGCAAAAATTCTTGCAGGAGCATTAGAACCGTCTGTTTCCGCACCTGATAAGGGGACAATACAATTAGATCATGGATTGGTTTTAACCGTTGCTGAAAATCTAATTGGAAATGCGGCTCGGTTTGCAAAGAGTAAAATTGAAATTCATTTGGAACGGAAAGGAAACTTCTTGCATCTATCAGTTACAGACGATGGGCCAGGCTATCCTGTGGAGTTAATACAAAGCGGCCCGAAACCGTTTGGAAAAATGAAAGAAGACTCCGCACACTTTGGTATGGGGCTATACAGCAGCCAGATACTATGTCTGAAGCATGGAGGAACACTTACACTGGAAAACAGCAAAAGTTATGGCGCAACGGCTACTGCTTCTTTCCAAATAAATCAGAAACCTTGAGCGTTTTTTGAGATTTCTGTTTTACACTCTCCTTATATTATAAACAAGGAGAGTGTTTTTTATGAACATTGAAGCAAAGGAACTATCGAAAATCTACGGCAGCGGCGAGAGCCGTGTCGTTGCGTTGGATAAAGTCAACCTTGAAATTGCATCCAGCGATTTTATTTCTATTATGGGACCATCTGGCAGCGGCAAAAGTACCTTGCTCCACCTGCTGTCTGGACTGGACAAGCCGACTTCCGGCAGTCTGACATACGATGGAAAAGACATTTATCGTTTTAATGACAAAGAACTGTCCTCATTTCGCCGTCGGCGCATCGGATTTATCTTTCAGCAATTCAATCTTCTCCCTGTGCTGACCGCAAAAGAAAACATCATCATGCCCCTGCTTCTGGACAAAAAGCAGCCGGACGAAGTATATCTAAATCAGCTTACGGATTTGTTAGGTATTCGTGAACGGCTGACCCATTTGCCCCATGAACTTTCCGGCGGTCAGCAACAGCGTGTAGCGATTGCCCGCGCCCTGATCGCAAAGCCGGATATTATTTTTGCTGACGAACCGACTGGAAATCTGGACAGCAAGAGCGGCGGCGAGGTTATGGAAATGCTGCAAAGCATATGGAAAAAGATGGGGAAAACGCTTGTTATCATCACTCACGACAGCCGCATTGCAAGAATGGCAGACCGGCAATTTGTAATTGTGGACGGTGTTCTTTCGGAGGTGACAGCAAGATGAAATCTTATTTAGCTCTTGCATGGAAAGAACTGAAAGCACAGAAAATCACGGCAATCCTGATCTTGGTTGCAGTTATCATGTCCACGATTATGACGACAGTGATCGGTCAGTCTATTGGTATATTGCAATCCATGCGTATTCAGCAGGCGGCGGGTCTGAACGGAAACCGTTATGCAACCTTTCATCAGCTTGGCAAGGAACAAGCGCAAAAGCTGCATGAAGATGATCGCCTATATGATGTAGGCGATACGATCTTTATCGGCAGCACACCATTAGGCAACAGTAGTTTATCTTTATATCTTCGGGAATATCACGATAACGCATTATCTATGTACCCGGCAATCGGAAACGTAAAAGAGGGACGATTACCAGAGGAAGCGATTGAGATTGCCCTGTCGGAGGATGCGCTTCAATATCTTGGATTGGACGCTGTAATTGGCGATACCGTTTCTCTGGATTTGAGTGTTTCCGTTATGGATGGATCGCTGTCAGAGTTAGAATATTCTGCTGATTTTGTATTGACGGGCATTCTGGAAAGCAGCTATATCGGCTACGCATCTGGTACGGTTGAGGGGATTGTCGGTGAGGGAACCGCAGAAGAACTGTTGCCAGAAGAGTATCTGCTTTATTCCACAGATTTTAAGACTTATGACAAGCAAAATTTTCAAAGCATCATTTATGCTCTCGCAGAAGATTTGAACGTGGATGAACGGTATATCCAATATAACTGGGTTTTGCTTGACGCTATTGGTATTTCCTATGATGAAGCGGCAGACAGCGATACCGGTACGGGATTTTCATTTATGACTGCGGCGTGTATTTTGGTGGGTGTTCTGGTCTTGCTGGCGGCTGGGCTGGTAATCTACAACATTCTGAAAATCTCTATCACAAAACGCATCAAAGAATACGGAACACTTCGTGCGATTGGTGGAGAACGAGGGCAAATCTATCGTTTGGTTTCTTTGCAGCTTTTGATTCTCTGTGGAGCCGGTATTCCTATCGGATTGCTGCTCGGTATATTGTCGGCAAAAGGTGTATTGATTGCGGCTACGGGGCTTCTCAATCCCGATCTGTTCATGGCAAACAGCACTTCCGAATTGAACTCTGCAATCAACACCGCCAGTACGGTAAAACTACCGATGCTCTTTGCCAGTATCGCAGTCATACTTCTGTTTGCTCTGCTGGCTGCCTTTCCTGCTGCCCGGTACGCATCCCATGTATCTCCTACTGTTGCTATGTCGGGGCAGACTGTGAAAATCAAACGCAGGATAAAAAGGAACCGCAACATCCGTAATTTTGAAGCCTATTATGCAAGGCTCAACCTAAAACGAGGGCGTGGAAGAACAGCAGTTACCATTCTGTCTTTGGTTATGAGTATTACCGTATTTGTTGCCTTGCAGAGCTTTACAGGGCTGCTTGATGCCAGCAGTTCCGTTCAGGACATGTATTTCAGCGACTATGCAGTTACAAATGAAACCGTTGGCATCCCATCAGAAGCCGTAAAAACATTAGCGGAAAATGACGCAGTAGAAAGTGTTTCCACTACACGGCTTTCTGTATTTATGCCAGGTGCCGGTGATATACTGCCCTTTGAAACTGATCTTTCCGTACAGAGCCATGAAACCTTGCAGCTTGTAAATGTGGATGAAGCACAATTACAAATCTATGCTCCTAACTTGTCTGCTCAGGATAAACAGGCTTTGAAAGATGGAACAGGCTGCCTTGTAAAAAATCCCATTGCCTTTTC
The DNA here is from genome assembly GCF_900129135.1 of Lactonifactor longoviformis DSM 17459. GTDB lineage: Bacteria > Bacillota > Clostridia > Lachnospirales > Lachnospiraceae > Lactonifactor > Lactonifactor longoviformis. The sequence goes on along the minus strand of NZ_FQVI01000005.1, from coordinate 164,297 downwards.
TTATGGAGATACAACTGTTCAGCAGACTGATCTTACCGTAGGTGATACCATTCAACTGGGAGACAGAACACTTCCTGTATTAGGATTGATCGATACAGCAATCACAATCAATAATGATGGCTTTACGAATGGTGTTCAACTCATCGTGAATGACGAAATATACTGTTCACTGCTCGGAAACGACAGTTATTCAGAAGTCTATCCTACATTACAGGATAACGCCGATACAGATACCTTTGAAAGCTGGTTGGATAGCTGGTGCAGCAATTATCCAGGAACACATTGGCTTTCCTATCTCCAAAGCAGCAATGAGATGATAGAAAGCTTTGAACAGATCAAAATGCTGTGCTGGGTGCTTATCATCTTTATCGGTATCATTGGCATCCTGAACATCATCAATACCGTTTACAGCAATATTCATACTCGTGTCGGTGAAATCGGGATGCAGCGGGCTATTGGAATGAGTGCCGCAAGCCTTTATAAAACATTTCTGTGGGAGGGCGCTTATTACGGTATCATTGCGTCAGTGATTGGAGCAGTGTTTGGCTATGTCTGCTGTATCTTTGTCGGAGCAGCACAGACCGATGCTTTACAGCTTGTCGCTGTTCCGGTTATGGCGATTGTGGAAGCTGCGATTATTTCTATTGTGGCCTGCCTGCTTGCAACGGCAATTCCTCTGCGTTCTATTGCAAGAATGAGCATTGTGGATTCTATTGAGACTGTTGAATAATATCAAAAACGACAATTAAAACAAGAAATCCCCCATAAAGCAAACCTTGTTGCTTATGGGGGATTTCTGTATGTTCTTTTGGGGTGTGCTAAGTCCCGTATAAGCGTGGTGTTGTTATGTTTGGTGTGGTATCTTTAACTATGGGAAACTCCGGTCTCCCACTTTGACACCGACGCTTTGGATACCCCCATAAATGAGGCCAGCTCCTCCTGGGTGATTCCCCTTTCCTTTCTTTTCTCACTTAGCTTTCCGGCAATATGAATCATGCCTCTCCTTCTTCCTCCTGATCATTCGTCAAGTGTAATTTATCAAATACATAGAAAAGCAGACTTAGCAGCATGCCCACCACGCAGGCAAGAACCATGCCTGTCAGCTCAATATTGCCCATTTTTAAGGCAATCCCTGATAATCCGGTCACAAATATGACGGACGTAAGGGTCAGATTCCTGGAGCTGCCGTAGTCTACCCTGGAGTCCACCAGAATGCGAATTCCCGAAGCTCCGATCATGCCGTAGAGCAGAAAGGAAATTCCGCCGATTACCGGCCCCGGTATGGTGCTGATGAGCATGGAAAGCTTTCCAAACAGGGAGGCAGCGATGGACAAAACCGCGGCACCGCCGATGACATATACGCTGTATACCTTGGTCACTGCCATTACACCAATGTTTTCCCCGTATGTGGTAGTGGGCACAGACCCAATCATTCCGGACAAGGCAGTAGAAAAATAATCTGCAAATAAAGAACGGTGGAGGCCGGGATCTTTCAGAAGCTCTCTGCCCACAATCTTACTGGTGACAATCTGATGCCCCACATGCTCAGAGGCCGTCACCAGAAGCACCGGAAGAATAATCAGAATAGCACTGATATTGAACTTCGGCATCACAAAGTTCGGCAGTGCAAACCAGGGTGCGGCCGCTACCTCCGCAAAATCCACAATTCCGCACAGGAGTGCCGCCGCATACCCTACCAGAATAGCAATCAAAATAGGAATCACAGAAAGAAACTTTTTGAAAAGTACAGATCCCAATACCGCAGTGCCCAGAGTGACAATAAATACAATTACATTCTTAGGTTCCACTGTTTCCTCCAGAAGCCCTGCATTGCTGGCTGCCGTTGCGGAAAGCTCCAGACCGATGAGGGCTACCACGGGTCCCATAGCAGCAGGAGGAAGGACTACATCGATCCACTCCGTACCAAACTTATAGATGATAAATGCCAGAATACAGCCGCAGACACCCACAGCAACAAAGCCGCCCAGGGCATACGGATAACCGAACTTGGATATTACAATACCTGCGGGAGCCAAAAAGGCAAAACTCGAGCCCAGATAGGCAGGCGCTTTGCCCTTCGTGATAAGGATAAACAGCAGGGTTCCCACACCATTCATGAGAAGTACAATCGCAGGATTAATCTGAAAGATAAAGGGCACTAAGACAGATGCCCCGAACATGGCAAACATATGCTGGATACTCAATGGCACCAGCATCTTAAAAGGCACCTTCTCTTCCACCTGAATCACTTTTCTACGTTCCATTTTCCAACCTCCACATTTCTATTTTCTATGATTCTACATTCTTTTCTATTTTATCACATATTCTGATAACGACAATAAAAAAGTGACAAAACAGGCTGCTGTAAAACAAATTTCATTTTACAGCAGCCTGTTTTATTCATTTACTTTATAATGGCTTTTACCCAGACAGCCATCTCACCCACACCTCTATTGTTCCAGTAAGCATAGGGAATTGCCCGTATTTCCCGGGTCTCATACTGCGGCTCATAAGTTTCATACAGATGTCTGGAGCTATTCACCATCTTTTTCCCCTGAAATCTGACGGCGATTATGCCTCCAAACTCTTCCGACGGTTCCTCCCAAAGTCCTTTTTCCGTATCTGCAAAGAGTGCCGCAAGATTATTTCCATTGTCTTTCTCTTCCAGGCAGTAGACCAAAGGTCCCCGCATTACAGCTACCTTTCCCACGTCAGAACTCACCTTGACATCCGCCCGGACAAACACAGGCTCTATGGAGAAGCGAATCTGAAGCTTGGTATCCTCTGTTACACGGACGCTTGCATATCCCCTGCAGTTCTCATACGGTATCTGTCTTCCCCCGGAGCATATTGTATAGTCCCGGGCATAGGCGGGAATCCTGAAGTTGATGCAGATCCCCGATTCCGGTACCCCCGTCAGGCTGGTGCTGACCTCTCCCCGCCAGGGAAGCTCTGACTCCACTTCTAAGCTGACAGTAGAATTTCCCACGCGAAAACAGGTCTGGCCGGATATAAAAAGATGCATATAAATCTGATCTTTGTCTGTTCCATAGATGTACTGTCCCAGCGAGGCCAGGGTCCTGGCAATGTTTGGGGGACAGCAGGCCACCCCGAACCACTTTTGCCGCTGCTCCTTTACATGCTCCCGGGACGTTCTGGGGATACAGTTCCCGGGAATCACCTCCAGTGGGTTTACATAAAAGAAACGTTTGCCGTCCAGGGCGACCCCGGCCAGGATATTATTATACAGCTCCAGCTCTACCACATCCGCATATTTGCTCTCCCGGGTAATATTAGCCATCCGCAGACTGAACAGTGCCATGCCTATGGAGGCACAGGTCTCCGAATAATTATAATCGTTGGGGAGATCATAGTCTGTGGTAAACCGTTCCAGAATTCCAGAGGAGCCGATTCCCCCTGTGATATACATTCTCTTTTCCGTTATATTCTCCCACAGCCGCCTGCAGGCCTCCAGCATTGCCTCATCCCCGTAAGCACTGGCCACATCTGCCATGGCACAATACATGTAAACCGCCCGCACCGCGTGTCCCTCCGCAGTATCCTGCTCTCTTACCGGCTTGTGGGACTGTGAATACCTGGGATCATAGTCCTCGAATTCAGGGAAAATATGCAGGTAGTCCGGTGACTTCTGCTCCTTCAGAAAGTAGTTCTCCCCTAACCCGCGGATATCCAAAAAATATTTTGCCATGTCCAGATACTTTCGATTCCCTGTAGCCTCATACAGCTTTATCAGGCCGATTTCCACCTCCTGGTGTCCGGGATATCCGTGGTTCTGTCCCTCCCCGGGACCGAAGGTTTCACAGATAAGATCTCCCAGTTTCAGAACACAGTCGAGGAACTTTCTTTTTCCTGTGGCGTTGTAGTAAGCCACGGCAGCTTCCATCATATGGCCTGCAGTATACAGTTCATGCCCCTCGCACAGATCCTTCCACTTTTTGTCCGGCTCTCTGATAATAAAGTAAGTATCCATATATCCATCCGGCTGCTGTGCCTCTGCCAGAAGATCCACCACACCGTCGGCCAATGCCTCAAGCTCCTGGTTCCTCCCGGAAGACAGGGAATATCCCACTGCCTCCATCCATTTTGCTATATCGGTGTCCTGAAAAACAGCTCCGTAGAATTCTCCCTGCCTCCGTCCAGCCGCTATCTTAAAATTCTCCAGACAGCGGCTGGACTCTGCCCCGGGCACCTTATCATTCATAATATCCCACTGATAGGGAAGAATAACGTCCTTTACTAAATGAATATGTTTTGACCAGAACCGGTCTTCTATCTTTATATCTGTAAGATTAATTGTCTCCAGTCTCATTTTTGTTCTCCTAGCGGAAATGTTTATTTCGTATCTGTTCAAAGTCAGTAGTTCCGAAGCGATCCAGCAGAGCCCAATAGGCCTTAACTCCCACAGCATTAATCCATGGGAAGCAAGTCTTATTGCCCTCTCCTTTCCATCTGTGGCCAAAGCCTTTGTCACCGCTGAACATAGGATCATCTACCGCCCACCAGCTCACCAGATATCCCTCTTCCTGAAGCCCATATTCTGCATAGCCCCAGTCATTTTCCGGAAGAGCTACGGTCTGGCTGCACCCCAGCCAATAGAGCCGGGCTGTCTCAAAAAGCTCCGGATCTTGTGCATAGACAGCAATCTGCGCAATCTCGGCCACACACATGAGCTGGAACGGGTGGACATATCCGCAGCCGCAGGTATCGCAGGCTCCCATTCCTATACTGTTGAACCCATATTTTCTGAGCGTGCTGTCCTCCGGCAAAGGCACATTCCACAGGCATACCCAGGATGCAGTATAATGAGCTGCTCTCACTGCTCCTTCCAGATACACTTCCTTTTTAGTAGCCTCATACAGAGAAAGCATGCCGAACATGGGATATAGAATACTTTCATTGTCAATCAGCTGCCCCTTTGCATAGATACTGTCATGTACGCCCCCGTTGAATCTCACCTTGTCTATGATATATTCTTTTACAAAAGCCCCTGCTTTTTCTGCCGCTGCCAGATATTTTTCCTCACCTGTCATCTGGTACATCTCCACTAAAAATGAAATGGAGGTCCCGGTAGAAGACCGTTTTTCGCAGATACTCTTTCCAAACCACAGTTCCGGGTGCGTGATGGGATTTCCCTGCAAATCATAGGCCCGGTACCAGCCGCCGTCTTCCTCCTGTGCGGTAAGAAGAAATTCCCCATAGTTTTGGATGGCTTCCAGCCAGTTTTCATGAAGAACACCGTGCTCCTTCTCCAGACGATACAGCCGAAGAAGCGCTGTCACGTCCTCATTCATACATCTGAGGTACGCACCTTTCAGGTTTACCAGAGTATCTATGACCTCTCTGCGGTAGTCATACAGAGGCCCCATCAGCTCCTCCAGTTCCTCTCCCTCGGCATACGCCAGGGGAAGAAGTAAGCCGGTCCACCAGAAATTTACTTTTTTCATATCAATATTATATAGGTTGTAAAACAGTCCGGATTCCCTGATATGAATTTTATCAGCAAAAAAGTCTGCCACCTTCCTCGCTTTTCTGATATATTCGGGATTCTCCGTCTGGTACCCATAGCGGAGTACATTCCATGCATTCAAAATATTTTGTCCGGTAAATCCATACTGAATAATGTTTTCCAGCTGCCGTCCCTCCTGGGGATGGCAGTTCAGTACATAGCCCGCCGGCTCATTTTCATCCTCTGCGTGCGTTTTCTCAACATAGTACTTATCCAGCGCCTCCAGGCGGTATCGGACAATTTCTTCCGGAGACTCCAGCAATGCTTTTGGTTCAGGTTTTTCTCTGTCAATGACCGACTTCACGCTGTACCAGCATGCATCATGAAAATCCTTGTGGCTGCAGCTGCTCAGACGGTAAGAAACGTGAAAGCTTTCTCCCTCCTCCAGCGGCCAGAACGCACCGAAGGGAACTGTCTTAACAATGTAAAGGCCGATGGTGGCATCCCCCTCATAGAAGGGGTAGCAGGCGGCAAGCTTCACATTTCCCTCTCCCTCCCCGTCTGCTCCCATGCTTCCTATGTCCGTCTTCTGCAAAAATAATGCATCTCTGCCCTGGCTGCCCCGGTCCGGATTAGAGTCAAAGGCGGGAAGGGGCGCACGCTCCAGACGGACAGCCTTCTTATGTTTCTCTGAATATGCCATAAAAACAGGATAATTAAATCTGTCATCCCGAAATATAGTTTTCTGTGTATGAAAATAATCTTCATACCCGTCTTCATCCAGATCGTTCTTATCAAAGATAGCCGGCGGTGCAAAGTATCTGAGTTCTGCGAATCCTGTCTCCTCCTCCGGAAACAGCTCCATTTCCAGCAAAAGCCGGATCCCCTTTTTGCCGCCTGCTTTCTGAATCTTTACCGTCCGTTCCAACAGAATGCCGTAATTGTCCTGGCTGTACCGATCCGTAAGCGCAATCCTTCCTGCCCCTTCGTTTTCCAGGACTGCAGATGCTGTCACCTCATCTGCCCCATACTTCACCTCCTGGTAAGAGGCTTCCGTTCGGATCACAGAATTTTCCTGAGATCCGTCCCAAAGTTCAAAAATCACCGGATTGGTTACAGCTCCCACAACCATTTCTTCTGCATCTCTTATCTCTGTTCTTTTTTCATTTATTTTTACTCGCATACCTCTATCCTTTCACTGCTCCTGCAGTCAGACCTTTTACTAAATCCTTCTGGAAAATTATTGTCAGTATAAATGCCGGAATCATAAACAGTATTCCCGTTGCAGACATGGCTCCCCAGAATGTCTGGAAGGAAGTAACATATCCCGCAATTCCTATGGTTAATGTCTGGGCCCTGGCTGTTGATGTAAGAGACAGGGCAAACATGAATTCATTCCAGGAAAACAGAAATGCCATAAGTCCTGCTACCCCTATGGATGATTTGGACAGGGGCACCGCTACCTTAATCAGCGTTCCCCAGACGCCCAGCCCGTCCAGCTCAGCCGCCTCTTCTACCTCCTTAGGTATCTGTGCGAAAAAATTCTTCAGCATCCAGATAATCAGGGTCAGCTCAAATGGAATATAGGTAAGGATAAGACCTGCCACGGTATCGCTCAGCTTCAGATTCCTCATAATCATAAAGAATGGTATTACCATTGCTACCTGGGGCACCATACGCACGGCAGTCACAGCCCCGAAGACCGGTTTTATACTGCGGCTGGAGAACTTTGCGAATCCGTAGGCAGCGGGTATCCCCACCGCCATAGAAATGCCGCAGCTTACCAGTGCAACCACGATACTGTTGCAAAGATATCTGAGAAAATTCCCTTCTACAATAACCTCCTGGTAATGTTTCAGAGTGGCCGGTCTGGGCAGAAGATCCGGGGGAATGGCAAACATCTGCACATCCGTCTTCAGTGAGGTGATTAGAATCCACAGAATAGGAAATATGGTAACAATGGCACAGACTGACAGAAGAAGAATCACTGTCCCGTTTATGATTTTTCTCTTTTTCATCCCTACTCCTCCTTTTCGCTCATCAGCTTACTGCACAGAAGGCTGAGAAGACAGATAATTACCATGACAATAAAAGAGGCCGCAGATCCCCTTCCAAAGTCCCAGTCTGTAAAAATCCGTTTATAGATGTAAGTGCTCAGCACCTCCGTCTTTCCCCCCGGGCCTCCCCCGGTTAAAATGTAGATTAAGTCATAGATACGGAAGGCATCGGTGAGGCGGATTACCAAAATAATTAAAATGGTAGGCTTCAGCTGAGGCAGTATAATGCTGCGGAAAACCTGCCATTTATTGGCTCCGTCGATCTCCGCCGCCTCGTTCATTTCCTCAGAAAGCCCGCCCAGGCCTGCCAGAAGCACCAGGATAACAAAAGGCGCCGCAAGCCACAGATTAGCTACGATAATGGTTACCCAGGAGGTCTGAGCCGTGGTAAACCACAAAGGTGCCTCAATGCCGATTTTTGACAGCAGGTGGTTAATAATCCCATACTGGTCTGCAAACAGCCATCTCCACTGGAGCCCGGATACAACAGGGGCAACCATCAGGGGAACTGCAAAAATCAATTTAAAAAACTTAGATCCGGCCGTCTCCCGGTACAACAGCAGGGCCACAATAAATCCAATGATAAATTCCAGTATAATGGTTGTTATCACAAAAAAGCAGGTGTGAAATAAAGCCGACTGGAATTTGGAGTTTTGAAGAACCGATATGTAATTCTTCAGCCCTACCAGTTCAAACTTATTGGCAACAATAGCATTAGAATCCGAGATACTGATTATAAAAGAATAAAGCAAAGGTACTGCAAACGTAATGATTAATATAAGAACCGCAGGAGCAATCAGCGAGTACCCCGCTAACCTCCGCCGTTTTTCTCTGGCTGATACTGCCCTCATTCTACTCACCTCTTCTAAAAGTAATGCCCACACATAGGGGTTATATGTGTGGGCATATAGTTTTACTCAACTGCTTCTTTGATGGTTTTCTCCGCCTCTTTCAGTCCCTCTTCCACACTGACCTGCTGAGACATAATATTGGAAAGTGTATAGGAAAGCTCATTCTGCACGGTTGGAAAATTAGGATTTTCCGTTGCATTGGACGCATAATTCAAAGCCTCTGACATTACCTGGATACTTTCCTTGTCAAAGTCTGTCAGAGAGGTATCACCTTTCACAATCTCAAGAGAGGAGTTTCTGGGCACCGGATTAGTATTTGCTATTCCCAATGCTGCCAACTGTTCGGGAGATGTCGCCCACTGTATGAACTCCCACGCTGCCTCTTTATTTTTAGAGCTGTTTGATATTCCGAATCCCCAGGTCCATGCCGCTGTGGCCTGCTCTTTTCCTGCAGGCTGAACTGCCACTGCAAATTTATCTGATACTGCTGACTGCTCCGGATCCTTTGCCATAGCGTACATATACGGCCAGTTTTTCACCATAGCCACTTTCCCCTGCATAAACATATTGTGCACATCTGCATTATCATAGCCCAGGGAACCCGGCATAACGCTCTTATCCTCATACATCATTTTCAGAAGGAAATTAAAAGTTTCTATATTTTCCGGGGAATTTACAGTAACATTATTGTCCTTGTCAATAATAGAGCCCCCGCCCTGATAGAACCAGTCTACCAGATGAGTCACAGGCTCACCTGCCTGTTTTGCCTCAATGATGGTTCCATACACATCATCCTTTGTAAGCTTCTTTGCAGCTTCCGCATACTCCTCCCACGTCTTAGGGAATTCTGTAATGCCTGCTTCCTCAAATAAATCGGTTCTGTAATACACAATCGGCGTATGGACAAAAAACGGTATGGAATAAATCTCCCCTTCATAGGAGGATGCGTCTAAAGCCGCCTGATAAAAGTCACTCTTATCCTCCTCAGTGAGCTTGTCTCCCAGAGGTTCCAGATAGCCTTTGGATGCAAATTCTGATATCCAGGGCTGATCCGTATCGTAGATGTCAATTGCCCCGCTGCCGGATATAGCTTCCTGAACAAAACGCTCATGCATATTATCATGAGGTATCTCCACCCACTCTATCTCGATCCCCGTTTCTTCGGTGAATTCCTTTGCATGCTCCTGATAGAAAGCAATGTTGGGAGCCCCGGCTTCCGCACCTATGACAAGCTTGGTCCCCTTCTCACCTTTACTGTCTGTTCCCTCTTCTTTTGCCTGTTCTTTGGCTGTTCCCCCGTCAGATTCCTGCTTATCCCCGCACCCGGAAAACAGCATGGACGCCATTGTCATTCCCATTACCAGACACATCAGTTTCCTTTTCATAAAATACCTCCTGCTTACATATGTTTATTATTTACCTTTTAGCTACAGACTTTTTCTCCACAAACCGGCAGTCCAGAACTACCTTTTTCTCCTTAACCTTCTCCTTGCGGATCAGACTCAGAAGCAGCCGGCCAGCCTCATCTCCCATGGCTTCCAGAGGCAGATCCACCGTTGTCAGCCTGGGGCGGGTAAACCTGCATACCTCCTGATTATCGAATCCAATGATAGATACATCTTCCGGAATTCTTACCCCATCATCCAGAGCGGCGTCTATAAACCCTACTGCCATCAAATCGTTCATAGCAAAAATCGCGGTTGGTTTGCTCATCAGTTTTTTATACCTCTCATAAGCCAGCCTCCCGGATTCAAATTCCCAATCCCCGGGGAAAATGAAGTCATTGTTGATGGTAAGATGATTCTCTTCCATGGCCTCCCGGAATCCCTCGTACCGCTGGTGCGCTGGTTTTGACGATTCCTCCCCGCAGATTAATCCGATATCTGTATGATTATTGGCGATTAAGTGCTGAACTGCTTTTTTTGTTATATTCTTATTGTCATAAGTCACGTAATAATTTTTTTTGCCGGTGTCATAACAATAGGCAAGGACAAAAGGAACCCCTACCGGTTTCAAAAGCTGTGACACGTCTCGGTCATGGAGGGCCACATAAATAATTCCGTCCACCTGGGCCCGTTCAAAAATCTGAAAGCCTTTTTCTATTATCTCCTTATACCGGCTGATTGACTCAAAATCTTTTCCCACACGCTTCAGCAGCCCCATGTCATTTAGGATAACAGTATATCCATGCCTCTCTGCATACTCATTAATTCCATTAATAATTCTTGGAGTCTGAAATGCTGTGATATCCTCCACCATGATGCCAATTGTATTACTCTTCTTTGTTCTCAGGCTTTTTGCTATTCTGTTGGGAACATACCCCTCCTCTCCGACGATCTGCATAATTTCTTCCCGCTTTTTCTGGCTCACATTACCTGTACCATTCAGAACATAGGATACCGTTGCCACGGATACACCCGCCTTCTCGGCAATCTCCTTCATATTCATAACAGCTTCCCTCCCTCGTCAGTTAATCGATTAACTAATAAAGTAAAAAAAATAGATTTAATTGTGCAACTTTTATATATTATTCGTTAATATTTATTTTTTTAATACTAATTACTTAGTTAAACGATTAATCTATATGCTTAATATATCACGGTTATCTTCAGTTGTCAATAACACTTTTTATAATTTCCCAGACAAAAAGATACCCTGTCATGAGGGTATCCTTTCGTCTCCATCAGTTAAAACTCCAGCATAACTTTAATCACCGGCTCAGGTCTTTTGTCGGCCATATCCATAGCCTCCTGCATCTTTTCTATGGGATATCTCTGTGTGATAAACTGGCTGGTATCTATGAATCCCTTTGCCATGCAGTCTACCACTACCATGTAATCCTCGTAGGTATACATATTTGACCCTATCAGGGAAATCTCTTTGCTCTGGATAAGTTCATAGGGCGCTCTCTCACTATTTTGCATAAGTGCTATCTCTGAGATCACTCCGCCTCTCTTTGTGAGTTTTGCAGCCTGCTCCACCACCGGTCCGTTGCCAAAGGCCAGAAATGTTATGTCAACTCCCTTACCCTCTGTAATCTCCATTATTTTTTCTTCCAGGTTCTCCTTTGTGCTGTTGATTGTATGGGTGCAGCCCATCTTGCCCGCTGCCTCCAGATTAAAATCCACCACATCTGTCATTATCATACATCTGGGATTGCAGGCTTTCACGCTTAACAGTATGCCCAGCCCAATTGTCCCTGCCCCTATGATCAGCACAGTGTCACTGATAGAGATGCGGTTCTGCCTTACCGCATGCATGCCAACCGCTATGGGTTCAATCAATGCGCCCTGCTCAAAGCTGACCTCCTTTTTCAGCGGCACAATTGTCTTCTCAGGAACCACAACAAATTCTCCGAAGGATCCGCTCCATCCATTGGACCCCAATACTTTTTTGTCCCTGCAAATATTGTATCTGCCCGCTCTGCAGGCTGGGCACTCTCCGCAGCCATACTGAGGTTCTGCCGTCACCCGATCTCCGGGCTTATATTTTGTCACGCCTTTCCCCACTTCTGCAATGATACCGGCAAACTCATGTCCGGATACCACCGGAGGGATACGAAAAGGGTGTCTGCCATGAAACGCATGGACCTCTGAACCGCAGATTCCCGCTGCCTTCACCTGAATCTTAACATCTGTATCATTTACGATTTGAGGTTCCTCTACCTCTTTAAAATAAGCTGCTCCCGGCTTTTCTATGAATCCTGCCCTCATACCTGAAATTTCCTTTCTACCATTCTTCCATTGCCAAATCTGCAATGTGTTCTGCCGTTATTCCGTTCATCTCCAAAAGGCGTTCATAGGGGGCGGACATCCCAAACCTGTCCTGTACGCCTACCCGTTTTACTCTGGCTCCCCCGGCTTCTGCGGCTGTCTCACAGACAGCGCTTCCAAGTCCATTTAAAATATTATGATCTTCTACCGTTATGATTCTGCCAATATCTTTTATGCAGCTCATAACCGCGTTAGTATCCAGAGGCTTGATTGTATGCATATCCAGCACCCTTGCAGACAGCCCCCTCTCTTCCAGAATATCCTTTGCCTTTAATGCAATACAAACCGTATCCCCATTGGCAATGATAGCAATATCCTTTCCCTCAGAGAGCTGAACAGCTTTCCCAATCTCAAACTTTGTATCCTCGCTGTATATAACAGGGACTGCATCCCTGGTAAAGCGCAGGTACATAGGGCCATAAGTATTGGCTGCTTCCCTGACCAGTGCTTTGGCGGCATAGTAATCAGCCGGCATGATCACCTTCATATTGGGTATGGTACGGTAGACCCCCATATCCTCAATGCTCTGGTGGCTGGCTCCGTCATTAGCCGGGGTCAGTCCTCCGTGGGAACAGGCAACCTTCACATTCAGATTCGGATAGCAAATCTCCTGGCGCACCTGCTCCCCCATACGCAGGCTGCCAAATACTGCATAAGTTACCACAAAGGGGATTTTTCCAGTGGTAGCAAGACCTGCAGCAACACCGGCGCCATTCTGCTCGGCTATCCCCACATTTACATGCTGCCTGGGGAACTTTTTTGCAAACTCTCCTGTCTTACAGGACTTTCCGATATCAATGTCCACCACATAGATATCCTTGTTCTCTTTTCCCAGCTCTGCTATAGCCTCTCCGAATCCATCCCGGGTTGCAATTTTCTTTGTCTCCATATTTAAAATCCCCTTTCCAGCTCATCCACCGCAATTTTATACTGTTCCTCATTAGGTGCCATTCCGTGCCATCCCAACTGATTTTCCATATAAGACACTCCTTTTCCCTTAACGGTATGCGCATTTATACATTTGGGTCTTCCTGTTTTAGATTCCCTGATTTTATCCAGGGTATCCACTATCTCCTGCATATTGTTTCCGTCAATCTCGTAGGTCTCATACCCAAAGGCCTCAAACTTTTTCGTCAGATCCAGATGGGGAATCACCTGGTCGCAGGTTCCGTCCAGCTGCAGGCTGTTGTTGTCGATCATAACGGTTAGGTTATCCAGCTTCCACGCGTTGCCGGCCATAACCGCCTCCCATACCTGGCCTTCATCCAGTTCCCCGTCCCCGACCATTACAAATACCCGGTAGTCTTTGTTATCTCTCTTACCGGCCAGAGCCATACCCACGCCGCAGGACAGCCCCTGTCCCAGAGAACCGGTAGAGATATCAATGCCCGGACACTTTTTCATATCCGGGTGCCCCTGCAGAATGGATCCTTCCTTCCGAAGTGTGTGGAAAACCTCTCTGTCAAAATATCCAAGACTCCCTAACGCAGCATACTGAATGGGGCATGCATGCCCTTTGGACAGTATAAACCGATCTCTGTCAGCCCAATTGGGGGTTTGGGGATCAAGCTTCATTTCTCTGTAGTATAAAGCAGTTATAAGGTCTGCCGCAGAAAACGCTCCACCCGGATGGCCTGACTGTGCTTCATAAATCATAGCCAGCGCTGTCTTGCGCAGTTCCTTTGCCTGCTCTTTTAATGCTTCTACACTCACATTTTTCATACATTTCACCTCGTTATCTATTATTTAAACATCATAACATGGGATGTTTAAAGTCAAAAAAAATTTACTTCTTCCAATGCAAGTCTGGGCTATCCAGCTTGCATTGGAGTTTCTAACATATACCTGAGTTAGCCAAGCAGTTTTGGCAAAAACATAGACAGTACCGGAATATATGTGGTCAAAAGCAGCGCTATGATGGATGCGGCTACAAAAGGCAGTACTGCTTTTGAAATCTCCTTGAGGGAAACATTGGCAATACCGCATCCCACGTAAAGGTTTACCCCAACCGGAGGGGTAATCAATCCTATCGCCATATTCATTACCATGATACACCCCAGATGTACACCGTCGATGCCAAGTGAAATGGCAACGGGATAAAGAATAGGCACTAAAATATACGATGCTGAGTTGGCGTCTATGAAACATCCGGCTATTAACAGAATCACATTGATGATCAGCAGGAAAATATATTTATTTCCTCCGCTTACCTGAATCAGCATGTTGCTGGCTGAAGCGGCAAGCCCTGTAACCGTGAGAACCCATGCGAACAAACTGGCAGTTCCTACAATAAACATGACAACTGCTGTCTGTGATACCGAGTCAGCCAAAAGTCTTTTAATATCTTTTAACGTAATAGACTTATAGATAAACAATCCCACGATTAATCCGTAGACAGCAGACACTGCTGCTGCTTCTGTGGGGGTAAAGATCCCTCCGTATATGCCCCCCAGAATAATAACCGGCATGAGAAGCCCCCAGAAAGCATCTTTAAATGCCGCCCACTTTTCTTTGCCTGTTGCCTTGGGCAGCAGTTTCAGCTCTTCTTTCCTGCTCACCCACACCATGGCAATTACAAGCATAACCCCCATTAAGATGCCGGGAACAATGCCTGACGCAAAGAGTGATCCTACGGAGTTGCCTGTAATAGAGCCATAGATGACAAATGTAATGGAGGGCGGGATGATAATCCCAATAGCCCCTGCTGTTGACATCAAGGCGGTAGAGCTGGCTTTATTGTATCCAACCCTTGTCATTGCGGGGATAATAATCATCCCCAAAGCCGCAACCGTAGCCGGCCCGGAACCTGAGATGGCAGCAAAGAAGCATGCCACAATAACACAAACCATAGCCATCCCGCTCTTTTTGTGCCCTACCAGAGTTCTGCAGAAGTCGATAAGCCTCTGGGAGATCCCGCTCTTTTCCATAATATTTCCGCCTAATATAAAAAACGGTATGGCCAGCAGTACAAACTTACTGGTTGAGGAATATAAATTGCTGGATACCATAGAAACCGGCAGGTTCTCATAAAGAAGCGTCAGAATACTTGAAACACCCAGGGAAAGCCCTATGGGAACATTCAGCAGAAGCAGTACAAAAAAGGATCCAAATAAGATCAAAGCCACCATTATTCTTTGTTCTCCTTTCTCTTATAAACCTGTATAAACAGCTGAACATAGCGGATCAGCAAAACTCCTCCGCTGATAGGGATAAACATGCCGAACAGCCACTCCGGCCACTGCATCCCTGCCGTTGTCTGTTTCAGGGTATACTCCTGGTAGGCCATCAGCACTCCGTAAAAGAGCATTACACCCCCAAATACAGCCCCCAGCAAATGTCCAAGCAAGGTGAACCACTTCTGTTTTTCCTTTGAGAGCAAATCTGTCAAAACCGTTAACCCCAGATGCGCCCCCCTTTTTGCAGCTACTGCGGCACCGGTTAAACTGATAATCACTAATCCTAATGAGGTCAGTTCCTCCACAAATGGCATGGAACTGTGAAATATGTATCTGGCAAATACATTAATGCAAGTTAATAAAGTCATGATCAGCAAAATCGCCGAGCAAAAATTATCTTCAAGTTCTCCTATGAATTTTTTCATATTTACTACTCCTTTTCAGCCAGTGCAAGGCACGTCGCGTAATTGTCAGCCTTTTTTGCCCCTATGTCCGCCGGTCTATTCCACGCCGAAGGCAGTACAGGCTTCTGAACCATATATCCCCTTATACTCATCCACCAGGGGCTGCACCACTTCCTTGAACGCAGTAATATCGTCTTCTGTAAATGTATAAATCTCACATCCGTTTTCTTCCTCGAACTTTTTCTCCAGCTGAGCTTCTTCTTCTGCAATCTGCTTGTTCATCTCCTTTGTAGCCTCCTCTACACATTCCCGGATCAGATCCTGCGTATCCTGGCTTAGCGTGTCAAATTTTTTGGCATTAGCCATGAATGTAAATGCCTCATAGGTATGCTTCGAAATAGATATATATTTCTGGACCTCCTGTACATTTGCTGAATTAATGGTACTCAGAGAATTGTCATGTCCGTCAATCGTGCCCTGCTGGAGCGCGGTAAATACCTCGGACCATGACATAGCCTGGGGAGATGCCCCGAAAGCTTCATAGAACGCACTAAAAAAGTCTCCCCCGGGGATACGAATTTTGAGCCCTTTCAAATCCTCAGGTTTTTCTATCGGGTGCTTGCTGTTGGTTATTGCTTTGAACCCATTGTGTACAGCGCCAAGATAGTATACTCCCTTTTTCTGCAGCACGGAATCAATATACTCTCCCCCTGCACCGTAAAAGGCATCCTCTGCGGCCTGATAGTCCGGGAACAGCCAGGGCAGCGTACTCACCATGAGACTGTTGTCCAGATTAGAGATAATGCTGGTAGAGTGTACATCCAGATCCACGGTTCCGTCGCACAGCATCTCCAGTCCCTTTGACATATTCCCTCCTGCCAGCTGATCATTTGGATATACGGTTACCGTTATCTTCCCACCGGATTTCTGATTCACTTTCTCCGCAAACAATTTTGCTGCTTTTGTGTCATTGGCAGTATCTGTTCCGTTGCAGCTCAATTTCAGGCTGACAGAATCAAAATCCCCCTCCGCAGCTTCTGCACTGCTGCCCCCGGCTGATGCATTAGTTTCCCCGGAACCACCAGAACTGCTTCCGCACCCAGACATCAAACCAATTGCCATGACTGCACATAAAATTGAACAAACTACTCTTTTTTTCATACGCTTCTCCTTTACATTTTTCTATTTCCATCCTTTCATCCTAACATGGGATGTTATGACGTAAATATAGCATCTGTAACTGGGAATGTCAATGCATTTATTCATATTTTACACTTTGCACTATTTTACCTACGGTTTTTTGGTTAATATTTTGTTTTTCTTCTTACTCTCCTGCCCTTCTTTCGTCGTTTCATCCCTTCTCCGCCAAGTCTTCCCACAGACACTGCCTCGTACCATAAAAGGGTCTGAAGCACCTGCACTTACAGGCTGCTTCAGACCCTCTCCCGGTATCTGTATCAGCGATATATATCTTTCCAATAAAAATAGCTGTCATTAATTGCTGCATACAGGGCATTGATATCTTCTCCCTGGAGTTTCTCCACCAGATTTTTGTGGGTGTAAATCAGATACTGTTTATCTCCTTTGGCAATTACCCGCTCTATGGTATGATACCTTGACTCCCTCGTCAGCTGCACAATAACATCATGCACCACTAAAACCAGAGAGTTATTCGTGGCCTTTGCTATCTCCTCATGGAAATCAATATCCGCATCGGCAACTCTGGCAATATCAGGTGTCTCTTTTTCCAGTTCCCTCACCAGGAGATCGCATTTACGGCCGATTTTATCCCAGGTCTCTTGTGATACTTTCTTTTCCATTAACAGCTGCATAACACCGTTTTCAATAATCTTCCGGAGATCGATCAACTCGTCATAGCTGTTCTCCTTCTGCAGAATAATCTGGTAGATTGCCGGATTTATAATCTGGGGAGAAAAGCCGTCACATACAAAGGTTCCTTCCGCCCGGCGTATCTCCAGCACCCCATATGCCACAAGGATCCGAATGGCCTCTCTCACTGTATTTCTCCCCACATTAAACATGGCACTAAGCTCCGGCTCTGTTGGAATCTTATCCCCAGGTCTCAATTCTCCATCTATAATGGCTCCTGAAATCCGGTCTATTACAATCTGCACCATTGATTTTGTATTTATTGGAGATAAATATCTTTTTCCCATAGTTTCGCCTCTTTTCGCGTAATATCTAATTATTTCATATTGACCCGGCACTTTATTCTGGATCAATTTTTTCATTTTTCACAGATAGATATTTTGTATTTTTAGTATATATCACACAAATCTAATTGTCCACAGCAAATACTTTTCGTGATTTTTTCAGAATTTATACCACTTGTAAGCGGAAGACCACACAGCAGAGCTGCGGGGGGTGTCCGCAGAAAAAATATCCCATATCCATCTATTGTTAAATATATAACAAAATGGACCGCTGAAAAGCTTTCATTTTACAGCGATCCATAGATCTATTGATATACCAAACATTGGCTCTGCTACTCTTGAAAATATGTTCCTTTTATTAGTTCGTTAATATTGTTCTCATCCCGGTTCAGCAGCATACAGTAAATCTTCTCATGGGCTTCATACAGCTCCATGCCCCTTCCGGTTTTAACCATCCTTGTTACCGTATCCAGGCGCACTCCATGGGTCAATACCCTTACCACCTTATTAATCTTATCGACCAGGGGATTGTATCCCATTGCAGATACGGCATCATGGAATTGATTATCTGCTTCAAAGATAGCATCTATATTTCCCAGTCCCTTTTGAATTTCTTCTTTGAGAACAAATAAGTGGTTCTCAAGATCCTTCAGTTCTTTCTCCTGGTATTTCTGCATTGCCAGGTGGACTACCCCTACCTCGATTAACTCTCTGAGCTCCATAAGGTTATCGTAGTCGTCTGTCTTATCCAGGATAATTCCATAAACCATTGGGTCAATCATGCTCTCAGAAAATCCCTCGCAGACAAAGGTTCCCTCTGCTCTGCGTATCTCCAGCACCCCCAGATATACCAGGATTTTAATTGCCTCACGTATGGAATTGCGTCCCACGCCCAATGACTCTGACAGCTCCATCTCTGTGGGGATCTTGTCTCCTGGCTTTAATTGTTTTGTCAGCATTGCATCGGTGAGACAGTTAATAACCCTCTGCACCACGGATTCGCTGTTCAGTCTTTTTAAATAACTTGCCCGTTCTACCATAATTAGAACTCTCCATTTCCGATTTATGTCGCTACATCCTATAATATACATATTACTTTAAAGCAATCCATTGAATTTGTCAATTATTTATCAGAAGGAATTAGGGCAGATCAAGAAGGGGGTATGTACCTTTGCTAAAAAGTACACACCCCCTTCTTCCTTTAGGAGAAATTAATCCATATGGGAACCACCATTGATATCTATTTCTTCTCCTGTAATATAGGACGCTTCCTTAGATGCCAGGAAGACAATGGCATTGGCTACTTCCTGGGTTTCTCCTGGCCGCCCCATAGGGATATCACTGATAATCTTATCTGCCGCTTCCTGAGGAAGAGACTTCCAGATTTCTGTATTGATTAATCCGGGACACACACTGTTAATGGTTATCCCTTCTGCTGATATTTCTCTGGACAGATTCTTAGAGAATGCGAGTACTGCCGCTTTGGATGCAGAATAGTGGGCGCCTCCGAATACTCCTCCGCCTCTTTTTCCGGATACGGAAGAAAGATTTACAATTCTCCCGTATTTTGCCGCCCGCATAGGCTTCATACATGCCTGGGTACACAAGAACAGCCCGAACATATTGACGTTAAAGATTCGCTTCATATCTTCCAGTGTCATATCCTCTACGGTAACCTTCTGGGAGATGCCTGCATTATTTACTAATACATCAATCCTGCCAAATCTATCCATTACCGTGTCAACCATAGACTGAACTGATTCCGGGGATGTGATGTCTACTGTAATTCCAAAAGCCTTTCCTCCTGCTGCCTCTATGTCTGCAACAGATCCTTTAACCCCCTCGCTGTTCATGTCGGCAACTACTACCGTTGCTCCCTGCCCGGCAAAGGTAAGAGCAATGGTCTTACCGATTCCTTTTGGTGAACCACTTCCTGTAACAATTACTACCTGTCCGTTAAAATCTAACATTTCGTACGCTTCCTTTCTATCCTATATAATATGTAGGATGTTAAAACCTATTATTTTGTGAGTCTCTCTGCAATAGCAACGATATTTTCTGCCGTAATTCCGTTCATCTCCAGCAATCTCTCGTAGGGAGCGGACTGTCCAAACTGATCCTGAATACCTACACGCTTCACTATGCCTTTTCCGGCCTCTGAAGCAACCTCGCACACTGCGCTTCCAAGTCCGTTCATAATATTATGGTCTTCTACCGTGATAATCCTGCCTATGTTTTCCACACAGTCCATTACTGCTTCAGTATCCAGAGGCTTAATGGTATGCATATCTAATACCTTTGCTTTAATTCCCTTTGTTTCCAGTTCATTTGCTGCTTTTACAGCAATGTTCACCGTATCTCCATTTGCAATGATCGCAACATCTGTACCGTCTTTTATCAGATTGGCTTTTCCGATTTCAAATTCCGTATTCTCGTCATATATTACGGGAACCGCATCCCTGGTAAATCTCAGATAACATGGACCGTCCATCTCTGCCGCTTTTTTTACCAGCTTCTTTGCTGCGTAATAATCAGCCGGCATGATTACAGTCATATTGGGGATAGTGCGCAGTACGCCCATATCCTCTATGCTCTGGTGACTGGCTCCGTCATTGGCAGGGGTCACTCCCCCGTGAGAGCATGCAATCTTTACATTCAGTTTGGGATAACAGATCTCCTGGCGAATCATCTCGCACATTCTCAGGGAACCGAAGACTGCATAGGTAACCACAAAGGGGATTTTGCCGCAGGTTGCCATGCCTGCCGCCACGCCGGCTCCGTTCTGCTCTGCAATTCCTACATTGAAGTACTGTTTTGGGAGTTCCTCCCGGAATTTGCCTGTCTTACAGGATTTTCCTATATCGATATCCACCACATAAATGTCTTTATTTTGTTTTCCCAGAGCAACGATCTCTTCTCCGAATCCATCTCTGGTTGCTTTCTTTACTTCGCTCATCTTAATCCCTCCATTAAACAGCATTCAGCTGTTCTTCTAATTCCTTCATAGCCTGCTCGTACTGCGCATCGTTAGGCGCCACACCATGCCAGCCGCACTGATTTTCCATAAAGGAAATGCCATGGCCTTTTACAGTATTTGCAAAGATACATTTGGGCTTTCCGTTCTTAGCAGCCCGGACCTTATCCAAAGCAGCTACAATTTCTTCCATATTGTGCCCGTCAATGGTTAGTGTCTCAAAGCCGAAGGCCTCAAACTTTTTGCCAAGATTAATATTCGGCATAACCTCGTCCGTAGTTCCGTCCAGCTGAAGGTTATTATTGTCCACAAATACCACCAGGTTATCCAGCTGATACTTATTTGCTGTCTGTGCCGCCTCCCAGATTTCCCCTTCCTGGCATTCTCCGTCTCCAACTACCACAAACACACGGTACTCTTTTTGATCCGCCTTGCCTGCCACAGCCATGCCTACGCCGCAGGCAAGCCCCTGTCCCAGAGATCCTGTAGAAATATCAATCCCGGGGCATTTCTTCATATCCGGGTGACCCTGGAGAATGGAGCCTTCTTTCCGAAGGGTATCCAGTTCCTTCTCGTCAAAATAGCCGAGTGCTGCCAGCGCCGCATACTGGATGGGGCAAACATGGCCCTTGGACAGGACAAATCTGTCTCTGTCCTCCCATTTGGGGTTCCCGGGATCCAGGTTCATCTCCCGAAAATACAGAGCGGTTACAAAATCAGCCGCTGACAGTGAGCCTCCCGGATGGCCTGACTGCGCTTTGTAAATCATGGTCAAAACCTTTTTTTTCAGCTCAATACACTGTTTTTCCAATTCTTTTACGCTTACATCTCTCATTGCAATCCTCCTCTTTCTATACCAATGCCAATGAAATTTGTGGTATATAGGTAATTAATAGTAACACTATAATAGAAGTTATCAGCAGGGGAACTACCGCTTTTGATATCTGTTTCAGATTCACATCACCTACGCCGCAGGCTACATATAGGTTAACGCCAACCGGCGGGGTAAACAGTCCGATTGCCAGGTTTACAATCATAACCACACCCAGATGCACCATGTCTACGCCCAGCGCCTGGGCAACCGGTACGAACAATGGTGTGAAGATATAAAGTGCCGAGGTTGAGTCCAGGAAACATCCTGCAATCAGCAGAAGAATATTTACAATCAGGAAGAATACTATTACATTGCCTCCTGTTGCGTTCTGGAGCGCTGTACTGATGGCAACATCCAGCCTTGCTCTCGTGAGAACATATGCAAATAAGCTTGCAGCCGCTGTTATGAACATTACGGTTGCTGTTGTTGACGTGGAGTCCACTAAAATCGCATATAATTCTTTTAGTTTTATGGTCTTATAAATGAAGATTCCCACAAACAGCCCGTATACCGCGGAGACTGCAGCCGCCTCTGTGGGGGTAAAGATTCCTCCGTAGATACCGCCCAGGATGATGACCGGCATCAAAAGCCCCCAGAACGCATCCTTAAAGGCCTGCCAGCGTTCTTTCCCGGTAGCTTTCGGAAGGGTCTTCAGTTTTGTCTTTCTGCCTACCAGAAGCGCTGTGATTAACAGCCCTGCCCCCATCAGAATCCCCGGAAGTATACCGGCGATAAACAGTGTGCCGATAGAGGTATCAGAGATAGAACCATATACTACAAAGGTAATGGAGGGAGGGATAATAACGCCGATGGCTCCCGCTGCCGCCATAAGTGCTGCCGCAAATGCCGGTTTATAGCCGGCCTTGATCATTGCCGGCACAATGATGAGTCCCAGTGCTGCAACCGTGGCAGGGCCGGAGCCTGAGATTGCCGCAAAGAAACAGGCAACGATGACACATACCATAGCCATGCCCCCTCTGATATGGCCTACACAAACCTCAGCCAGGCGAATCAGTTTTTGGGAGATTCCTGCTTTCTCCATTATATTTCCGCCGAGAATGAAGAATGGTATTGCAAGCAATACAAACTTGCTGGTGGAAGAGGATACCAGACGGGGAAGGCTGCTCATAATCGCCTCCAAAGGCCGGCCGGCTCCCTGAACAATCATAGAAATCACACTGGAGGCACCCAGGCATACTGCTATGGGGGCTCCGATTAATAAAAGTACCGCAAAGGTTATAAATAATACTGCTGCTACCATTATTCTTTTACCTCCTTACCGGGTTTCCATTTTATAGCTTCTATCAGGTTCTGTCCGAATCGGATCAGAACAAAGAAGGAACCAAATGGCACAAAGGAACCAAAAATCCATTCCGGCCACTGCATTGCCGCAGTCACCTGCCCTAACTCTATCTGGCTTTTTACCATTAAGATGCCATAGTAAAAGATAGCAAAGGTAAATGCCACTGCAAACCCATATCCCACAATCTCCATGATTTTACGTATTCTGGGGTTTACCAAGTCTGTTATAATCGTCAGGCCCAGATGAGCCTTTCTTTTTGCTGCAATTGCTGTGCCCAGCAGGCTCAACAGAACAAATAAATATGTTGTAATTTCCTCCGAAAATGAGAAGGATGCGCTGAATACGTATCTGGACACTACATTGGCAAAGGCCAGCACAGTCATAGTTCCCAGGCATATTACAGACAATATTTCTTCTATTCTTTTCATAATACCCATAAGATTACTCCCTTTCCCTCTATCGTTTACTTGATATGGAACGCGCTGCAGGCCTCTTCCCCATATTTCTGAATGAATTTTTGTCTGGAGGATTCCACTGCCGCCTTGAAGTCTGCCAACTCCTCAGCCGTCAGTTCGGTTACCTTCATGCCTCCGTCGATAAAGCCCTGCACCATTTCCTTTTCTTCTTTTTCTACGGTATCGCGTCCCCATTCGCAGGCTTCTGTTGCCTTTTCCTGTAAGAGTTCTCTTGTCTTTGGTTCCAGCGCATTCCATATGTCAGTATTTGCTACAAACAGATCATTTTCATAGCTGTAATTCCAAAGTGTCATATAGGGCTGAATCTCATCCATTTTGGCTGATTCTGTTATGCTCACACCGTTTTCCTGCCCGTCAATAGTACCCTGCTGGATAGCGGTAAATACTTCACTCCAGCTCATGGCCACGGGATCTACCTTCAGTGTGCGGAAGAAGTCCATATAGACCTCACTGCCCGGAACACGAATCTTTAACCCTTTAATATCCTCAGGCGTTTTTACTTCTCTTTTACTGTTTGTCAGCTGCCGAAATCCATTATGGAAAGATCCTAAATATGTAATTCCCTTTTTTTCCAGAATCCCTGCATAATATTCCCCGCCTGTGGAATCAATAATTTCTCTGGCCTCCTGATAACTGTCAAAGCTCCAGGGGATTGTTGCTATAGAAAGCTGATTGTCAAGGGCTGCCATGGTACAGGTGGCATAGGCTGCCAAATCCGCACCCCCTACGGCAATCATTTCCACTCCCTTTGTAGCGTTTCCTCCGGCCAGCTGATCGTTGGGGTACACAGCCACTGTAACTTTTCCGCCGGAAGCTTCTTCTACCAGCTCGGAAAATTTGTCTGCCACCCTTGTGTCAATCTGAATGTCCGTTCCATTGACCGCCATCACCAGTTCTATCTCCTGGTAATCATTGTCACCAGAATCTGACAGTACAGTCTCCGTGGAACTTTGGCAACCCGATAATGACACTGCCGCTGCCAAAGCTGCCATTATCATTCCCACCAATTTTGCCTTCATAAGATATAATTCTCCTTCCCACTCTCTTTTCATCCTTTGTAGGATGTTATACATACTATATATCATGGATTTTCAAAAAAGTCAATATCCTTTATCCATTTTACCTGTTTTACACAATTTTGTCTCCCTCTATTTGTGCACTATGACGATTCTGCTCCTGTCTTGTTTATTGTACAATATGTCTAGTGCCGTGTTCTATCTCTCAGGTTATGCTCAACCGTATACCTTTTGGTCTGTGATACGGCATTGCTCTATGAACAAGGATACATAATCCTTTTTTATCAGGAGATTCTAACTATGAAAAGAATCGGAGGAACCCCATTATGAATATTTTATTACTCACAACCGGAGGGACCATCGCCTCACAAGAAGGCGGAGGAGGTCTTATACCGGCGATTTCCTCTCAGAGTCTGCTCTCTCATGTTGCAGATTTGAATCATAAGCACACTATTCACCACGAAGAAATTCTGAATATGGACAGTTCTAACATCCAGCCCGAAGAATGGCAGCTTATAGCCGGAAGGATATACGAAGCGCTTCCCTCATATGACGGAATCATCGTTACCCACGGTACAGATACCATGGCTTACACCGCATCCGCTGTCAGCTTTATGCTGCAGAACCTTAATAAAAGTATTGTATTTACCGGCTCCCAGGTACCTATTGATAATCCGCTGACAGATGCCAAAACCAATCTCTATACCGCTGTCGCCGCAATTGAAAACGGGATTCTGGGAGTTACCGTTGCCTTTAACCGTAAGATCATCAACGGAACCAGGGCCGTCAAAATCAGTACTCTTGGATTCAATGCCTTTGAAAGCGTAAACTCTGGCTGTATGGGAGAGGTCTTTGCCGATGGAATGCGGGTGTACCGCACCAGCACTTCCTGTCTGGATTACGGCCGTCCAGTGCAGTTTACTCCCGGTCTCTGCAAAGACGTATTTCTCCTCAAACTTCTGCCGGGGACAAAGCCCGAAGTCTTTGACATGATTGTGCAGCTCGGCTACAAAGGCGTTGTTATGGAGGTATTTGGCGCCGGAGGACTGCACTACGCCCACAGAAACCTGCTGGACAAGCTGGAAATGCTTCATAAAAGAGGAATCGCAGTGGCCGTATGCAGTCAATGTACCTACGAACGGTGTGATCTGTCCATCTACGATATTGGACAGCGCCTCCTGCAGCGCAAAGTAATCCCCTGCCATGACATGACCACTGAAGCCGCTGCGGTAAAGCTTATGTGGGCACTGACAAAGACAAGAGATTTAGATAAACTGCAGGAAATGTTTGATACGAATTTTGTTGGGGAAGTATATTTGGGGACGTGTTCTTTCTAGAAAGAACACGTCCCCAAATATACTCAGCCTGTCCCAAATCAAAACTGGCCTGTCCCTTTTTCATACTTATTATATACTACTCTTTCCTCCCATCGCTTTTTCTCCCTGGGAGCTCCCGTCTCCCTCGGAACTCCTATTGGCAGTATGGCTCTTACGGTTTTTTCTTGCGGCACGCTCAGCAGCCTATGGATTTTTTCTGCTTTTCCATCCAGCTTTAGCATTCCATCCAGCCAAACGGTGGCGTACCCCAGAGCGGTCACTGCAAGCAAAATATTTTCTACAGCAGCACCGTAGTCCTCCAGTTCAAAGGTCTGCCCTGTGGGAGTGACGATTTTCTCTGTTAGGATTACTAAGATCACGGATGCCGTTCTGGTCACTTTGGAAGGCAGTATTTCTGCGATTGTTTTTCTCAGACTGCCTTCTGTTACTATCACAAAGCTTGTAGATTGACAGTTACACCCTGACGGAGCCTTAAGACCCGCAGCAACTATCTTGCGGATATCTCCCTCCGGTATTTCCTGATTTAAAAATTCCTGTCTATAGCTGTATCTAGAAGACAAGGCCTCAAATATGTCCATATATACCTCCTTTCCCGTCTACAAAAGTATCTGATGCTAGTTCATAAGATTAAACAGCAGAACGAAAAATAAGTCAAGTCCTACCAAGGCCACCAGAATACGTATAAAGATGATCTGTTTTCTGCTGTGTCTTTTTCTATATTCTATTTCTGCCTTGTCTTCCTCTTCTGCCTCTTCTTCATTTTCATCCGGGACTTCTACATTGCTCATAACCTCCTGGATCAATTCCATCGCTCTTTCTGCGTCCTGCTCGTCTACGTAGATGTCCTGCCCATAGATGGAGAACCCATATTTTATTTCCATAAACCCGCCGATCCCAGGCCCCTGTTTGAAGGAAGGGATGCCGTTTCCTTCCAGGAGATTCATCAACATTCCTGCTTCTACTTTGTCAGCCGCTGAATATACTTTTACCGGTCTCATTGCTTCCATAAACTTCCTCCTCCCTGTCAAGTCCTATAGAACGCTATGGTAATTTTATCATAATTTTCTATCTATTTCTACATTATACCTGTTTATATCTTCTATTTTAACTTTATTTATTATTTTATGCGCAAAATATTATTTTTTTATTAAATCCATTGACTTCTCGCACTCCACCGGTTCATACTAATTATATAAAATAGAAAGGGAGGGATTGCCGATGGATATTACACTGTCGGAGGAGATTGACCCGGAGTTTCTGGAAATCGTGCAATGTATTCTGGATGATGCTGAATTCAAAAAATTGAACTACTATAAGCAGCATCTGAAAACTACACGTTTCATGCATAGTCTGAACGTTTCATACGTCTCCTGGCTGCTGGCAAAAAGGTTCGGTTGTGACGCCGCTGCAGCAGCCCGGGCAGGTCTGCTTCATGACTTTTTCTTATATAACTTTGGAGAGAAGCGGGATACAAAAGAACTCCAGGCCTTCTACCATCCAAAAGTTGCCGCCCAAAACAGTGCTGACCGCTTTGAAATCTCAGAAAAGGAGCGCCTCGCAATTTTATCTCATATGTTTCCGCTGGGGCCATTGCCCAGAAGCCGTGAGGCCTGGCTTATCAGCTGTGCGGATAAGCTCTGCGCCTCTTCTGAGCTATTCCATTTTCAGATCTTTCTTGCGAAAGGAAATCGTGTCGTGGTCAGCCCCACATAAACGGCGTGCAGCAAACCTGGCAGCTGCAAAGGGATTCATATCCTTTTGCAGCTGTTTTTTATTTATTCTAAATCATTTTTGCTCTCCCCATACGTTCTATTATATAAGGGGACGCCCTTAGGAGGATAAACTTGACGCGTGAAGATAAGATTTTAAAGGAGCTAAAGTCCGGTATATCGGACGGACTGGAAGAGTTAATAGAAGGATACTATCCAGAAATACTTCGGTACTGTATATGGCACACCCCCGACCGGGCTGCCGCAGAAGATGCTGTGCAGGAAACCTTTCTGAAGGTCATCCGCTATATGGACGAGTACACCCATCGTGGCAAATTCCGAGCCTTTTTATACAAGGTGGCATCCAATACCTGTAAGGATATATGGCGGGCCAGAAAACCCGCAGAGCCTCTAAGTGAGAATGCGGCATATACAGAGGCTGCATTTGAAACGGTGGAATCTGATGTGGATCTGAGGCTGTTGACAGCTCGTCTTCCGGACAGCCAGAGGGAAGTACTGCTGCTTCGCTTTGCCCAGGAGCTGACGCTTAGAGAAATTGCCAAAGTACTAAACCTTCCGCTTCGGACTGTGCAGTCAAGGCTCAGAGCTGCTCTGAAAGCTTTGGAAAAGCAGATAGAGAAAGGAGATTGCTATCCATGAAAAAGCTGCTCAAACAAACACTACGCAGTGCTCTCCAAAACTGTGAGAAGCACCCGGATAACAGGGAGGCACTTACCCGGATACTGCCCCTGGCCAAACAGGAATATAGAGCGCGTGCACAGCGCCAAAGTATTCCTTTTGGAGGATTTCTGGTCCGGCAGATTAGGTTTCTGGGAAAGAGGGTGTGGTTCTCCCAGGCCCTTCTTTTACTCCTGCTGTGCCTATTGGTAAATACAGGTTATAACATACGTTCCGGTATTACAAGTCTGACCTTTGTTCCATTCCTCCTTGGGTGTTGTTCTGTGCTCCTCCTTACAGCAGCAGTGCCCATGCTTTACCGGTCTGTCCGGTTTCAAATGCTTGAGACAGAGGCGGCCGCCCGCTTTTCCGTATCCAGGCTCCTGCTGGCCAGATTATGCATTATAGGTTCCGGAGATTTGGTCATGCTGACAGCACTGTTATTATTTGCAATTCAAAAATCCGGTCTGTCAGCAGGTGGTATTCTTTTATATCTGCTGGTCCCGTTTTTGCTGACGGCCAGCGGTTACCTGACAATCCTGGCCCATATGGCTTACCGGCTTTTCCCCTATCTGGGAAGCACTCTGAGCGCCTGTCTGTTGGCAGGACTCTACTATCTGAAAAAATGGCAGCCTGCATTTTACGGACACACCTTCACCCCCGGATGGGGAATGATCTGTCTGATTCTGCTGCTGTTCTGTATGCGGCAGGTAAAAACCATCAGCCGAAGGGACCGTTTTATGGAAGGACAGTTCCATCTGGGCTGATACAATAACTTTTAGGAGTGTACGACGTATGAAATTATGTATAGAACATTTAACGAAGAATTTTCAGGACAAAAAAGCGGTGGAAGACGTATCACTCCGGATAACCCCCGGGGTCTGGGGGCTTCTGGGGGCCAACGGTGCAGGAAAAACCACTCTGATACGTATGATTGCGGGCATTCTGGTTCCCAGCTCCGGCAGAATTACCTATGATGGAATAGATATTCGGGATCTGGGAGAGAGCTACCGCAGTATATTTGGATATCTCCCCCAGGAATTTGGGTTCTATCCGGAGTTTACGGTAAAGGATTATCTGGAATATATGGCTGCATTAAAGGGACTAAGCAGGCAGAAAACAAGGGAGAAAATAGATCTTCTGCTGGATACGCTTTCTCTGAGTGATGTTCGGAAAAAGCGAATCGTCAAACTTTCCGGGGGGATGAAGCGCAGGGTGGGAATTGCCCAGGCACTTCTAAACGATCCGGAGGTTCTGATTCTGGACGAGCCCACCAGCGGCCTGGATCCGGGCGAAAGGGTTAGATTCCGCAATCTTCTTTCAGAGTTTGCCCAGGACCGGATTGTGCTTATCTCCACACATATTGTTTCCGATGTTGAGTATATTGCCACCTGCAATGCCATTATGAAGGATGGGGGGATTACCGCCGAAGGCACTACGGAGGAACTGGTACTGGAAATGAAGGGACGAGTGTGGAACGGGATAATCCCTGACACTGATCTTCTGAAATATGAAAGAGAGAACAGAATTGTCAATCTGCGCAATGAAGCAGGGCATAAAATCTCTGTGCGTTATATTTCCGATGAGCCTGTTCTTCCCTGCTCTGTACCTGCCTCTCCCAGACTGGAGGATCTTTACCTGTGGCTTTTTCCTCAGGATACTCGCAGAGAGGAGGATATGAAGCATGAGTTTATGGAAAGCTGAATTAAAACGTGTGCTGAAGACACGTTGCGTAAGAATCCTGCTGCCGGTTGCACTGTTCCTCTCTGTATTGATGGCATACTTCCCTGTATCCTTTGTCACGTACACATATCTTGATGATAAGGGGCAGGAGGTCACGATCACAGGGCTTGATGCCATTCAGATGAAAAAGGAAAACCGGAAAGACTTTTCGGGCGTCATCACGCCGGAATTGCTCTCAAAAGCTCTCTTTCAGTATCAGGAAACGGAGAAAGCCTATGGAGACATTAATGATCCCGATTTTTCTCTGGACATCTACAACCAAAACATCTATCCTCTGGGTCCCCTGATTATGAGAATGCGGGAGGTCTATGTTGATCCAAAAACGGGCGCAGCAAGGGAAGCCTCCGAACTGAGCAGTGAAGATGCAATGGGATTTTATGAACAATGCCCCGTTCATCTGAAGGAGCTTATGAAAATGGAGCAAACAGACTATCCTTCCGCGCAGCAAATTGCGGATACACTCTTTGAAAAGGTTACCTTCCCATACGAATACTATCCCGGATACGATTCCAACGCACTTGAATACGTAGGGCTTTGCATATTTCTGCTGATACTTATCTGCACTTTTATTGCCTCAACTGTGTTCACGGCAGACTATCAGACAGGGGCGGACGATATCATCCGGTGTACCAGATATGGAAAACTGCATCTTGCTGCTGTCAAAATTTCCTCTGCCCTGCTGATTTTTACAGTAACTTTTGCCGTTTGCATTGGCGTATTTACGCTAATCTCCAACACTGCCTTTGGGTGGGAATGCAGGAATACTTCCCTGCAGATTATTGAATCTTCCGTCTGTCTGACTGCGCTGAACCTGGGGCAGGTGCAGAACCTGGTGATTCTTGCAGGCTTTTTAACCCTTCTGTCTACCGTAAGTTTCACCCTTTTTCTGTCCTCCAAATGCCGCAGCAATACTACAGCCATTGGTTTGTCCATT
Organism: Lactonifactor longoviformis DSM 17459; assembly: GCF_900129135.1. GTDB lineage: Bacteria > Bacillota > Clostridia > Lachnospirales > Lachnospiraceae > Lactonifactor > Lactonifactor longoviformis. The sequence goes on along the minus strand of NZ_FQVI01000005.1, from coordinate 133,351 downwards.
GTATTTTTGGTAGCCCCCTCCTTTCTGTACATGTTTTTTGGGGGAGAGGTGACCAAATGGATCCGCTGTCTGCTGCCTTCCGGGGGAACGGGTATGAGCAACAGCTTTTTCTATACATTAATCAGCTTTGAATTCCTGCATCTGGGGGATGCTAGCTTCCTGCCAGGACAAATTATGCTTATTGCAGCAGCGATAGAAGTCCCTTTGTTCCTCCTGCTCACGGTTATCTCCTACTGCAGACATATCAGCAAATAAAAACCGTGTAACAACTCCGGCTGTACTTATAACAGCCGGGGTTTCCTTATCTCTATCTCTTTATATATTTCTGAGTGTAAGGACAGACCTCTATACATTTCCCGCAGAGTGTTATATCCTCCCCGATGTTCTCCCCTGAAATCTTCCTGGCAGTATCTCTGCATCTGGCAAAATCATACAGCTTCTCTCTGGCCATGCCCGGCTCCCATACCTCACCTTTGACCGCCGTCCCGGGACAGGCCTCCTGGCAGATGCGGCAGGAACCGCAGGCGGATGCAGCCACAGGAGAGGCACAGGTTACAGGTGCATCCGTCAGTATGGAAGTAAGACGGACGGCACTGCCGTATTCCTTGGTAACCAAAAGAGCACACTTCCCGATCCACCCCAGCCCGCTCTGAACCGCCACTGTTTTATGAGGGAGCTTTGTGCGGTACTGGCTGTCCTGCTTCACAACATCTGAGGTCTGGCCAACAGCCTGATACCCGCAGCTTTTCAGATAGTCCGCTCCAAGACGTGCCAGAGCATCCAGCCTCGCATTCCACTTATGATATGTATCAAAGTATTCCCGGGTAGGCCCGTGGGCGATTCCCCTTACAATCTCCTTTGGAAGCTTCAGGGCAATCGATACCCCGTACGGCATACCTCCTGTCTCAAAGCGGCTCAAATCACCAAAACCAACCAGGGATGCTCCCTGTTCCCTCAAAATCCTAATCAATTCCGACTCCATAAACATCATAACATCTCCTCCGCAGTTATTCGTATTATATAAACCCTTTTCTAAGTAAAAGATAACACTCTGTGGGGGAAAACACAAGGGACAGGTCTAATCCATTTTGGGACACCCCTGTTCGATTTTGGGACGTGTTCTTTCTAAAAAGAACACGTCCCCCTTTTTTTGCCCCCTTTTACATTCGCCTTGACTAACTCTTGTGCAATATGGTATGGTTCTTATAGTACCAATTGGTCAAAATTGAATATTTCGTACATAGAACTTATATATACCCATAATTGGATGGGCGTTTCTACCAACTACCGTAATAGTTGCCTATAAGTTTTCACTGGCTATGCCGTTGTGGAAATAAAGGAACTTACCGGTGGTTTTTTTATTGCTTTTTTTGTCCCCTAAGAAGGCTTCAGCGGCTTTTCCAGAGTGCGGAGTACACATTATGTAGCCTTTTAGGCGATGGAGGAATGGAGGAAAATTGAATATGAGTTCAGGAGAAAAAGGCAATGCTTTGGAAAAAATTTTTCACTTGAAAGAAAATCACACGACAGTGAAAACAGAGGTTGTTGCGGGTATCACTACGTTTATGACGATGGCCTATATTCTGGCCGTGAACCCCAATATTCTGGGGGAGACGGGGATGGACAGCGGCGCGGTTTTTACCGCTACAGCGCTGGCGGCTCTTATAGCCACTTTGTTAATGGCTGCTTTTTCTAATTATCCCTTTGTCCTGGCACCAGGCATGGGGCTGAATGCTTACTTTGCCTATACGGTTGTCATGCAGATGGGGTATAGCTGGCAGATGGCTCTGGCAGCAGTATTTACGGAGGGTATTATATTTATTATATTATCGCTCACAAATGTCCGGGAGGCTATCTTTAATGCGATCCCTATGAATCTGAAGCACGCGGTTTCTGTAGGTATCGGGCTTTTTATCGCTTTTATCGGACTGCAGAACGCGAAAATTGTTGTGGGAAGCGCCACTTTGGTCTCTGTCTATTCATTTAAGGGCGCACTGGGTGACGGCACCTTCCGTTCCGTAGGCATCACTGTTGTGCTGGCACTCATTGGGGTCCTAATCACAGCTATCCTGGTAGCTAAAAATATTAAAGGCAATATTCTGTGGGGTATTCTTGCCACATGGGTTCTGGGAATTATCTGTGAGCTGACAGGACTTTATGTACCTGACGCGGAACTGGGAATGTTCAGTGTGATACCAAGCTTTGCAGGCGGTCTTTCTGTGCCCAGTCTTGCCCCTACCTTTATGCACATGGATTTTAAGGGGATTTTTTCAGTGAATTTCCTTGTAATTATATTTGCTTTCCTCTTTGTGGATCTCTTCGACACGCTTGGAACTCTGATAGGTGTCGCATCCAAGGCAGATATGCTGGACAAAGACGGAAAACTTCCCAAGATTAAGGGTGCTTTGATGGCAGACGCGGTTGGTACCTCCGTAGGCGCTGTGCTGGGTACCTCTACGACTACCACCTTTGTGGAGAGTGCAGCAGGTGTCTCCGAAGGAGGAAGAACCGGGCTTACTTCTGTAGTGGCCGCCATTCTCTTCGGATTGTCCCTGTTTCTGTCACCTATCTTTCTGGCAATCCCGTCCTTCGCCACTGCACCGGCACTTATTATTGTGGGATTCCTAATGATAACATCTATTACTAAAATTAATTTTGATGATTTCACAGAGGCAATTCCAGCCTATATCTGCATCATTGCCATGCCTTTTATGTACAGTATCTCTGAGGGCATTGCCATGGGCGTTATCTCTTACGTGGTAATCAATCTGGCAACAGGCAAAGTGAAAGAAAAGAAAATCAGTTTACTTATGTATATACTGGCCATTTTATTTGTACTGAAATATATTCTGATTTAATAAAGCAGCACAGAAAGTTCTCCATACAGCAGCGGCTCCGGGAAATGCACACCCCCCGGAGCCGTTTTTCATCCCTGGCACTCCCGCAGTCTCTCAACTGCACTTTTCCCCCGGATGCTGCAATGGTACAGGATCAAAGGAACGCAGATACACACCAGGATTACCAGTAAATAAACTCCCAGCACCGGAATGAACGGAAAATAGAATTCCACATCCATGTAATTCACAGACTGGTAGATCACATATGTGACTCCAATGCCCACTGTGGAGGATAAAAGCAGAGAACTTCCGGCAAATAAAAGCCCCTCCTGCACAAGCATTTTTTTCATCTGCCATTCTGTCATTCCAATGCTTTCAAGAACAGCAAGTTCTCCCAGCCGGTTCTGTATATTACTGCACACTGTGTTTACATAATTCATAATTCCGATGAGAGCCAGAATCAAGACAATACCAAGTCCGAATTCCATCATATTCCCCTGGGATTCTTTTATACGTTTCATACTTTCTATCTTGGAACTGCTCTCAATATCCGTCCTGTAAGGACTTTCTTCCGCAATGCTCATAGCCTGTGCCTCCGCAGACTCGTCATATTCCTCCTGGTACAAGATTCCCAGCTTCTGAATATATGCCTCCGGATTCAGACGGTGCAGAAATTGTTGGCTGACAATAATCACAGGAGCAAGACCGGCGTAAGGTGAATAATACCTCTCATCTGTTATTCCTCCTATAGGAAGCGTAACACTGCCCTCCTCCCCTGTCTTTTTCAGATAGAAGGTCAGTGTCTTTCCCTCAATATCCTTGTCTGTAAGGGAAAGGTCATTTCTGTAGAGAATACACACTTTCCCTGCCAAAAAGGCCTCTTTGTCCACTGGCTGAGATAGCGTTTCCTTTAGCCGGTCAAACAGGATTTCATCTATCCCTGTGATATAGGAATAAAATTTGTCGGGGTTCTTCTTATATTCGTCCCTTGCCTCCGCATAGGGGTAATCCATCCAGGCAGCATATTCCTCCCGCATCCAGGTCTCCGCAAAATCTGGTTCCCAGGGCACTGTAATTTCATCCAGATACAGAGGATAAATCTCCCTTATCCCCTTACTCTCTTCCAGATCGGTTATAAAATTCTTATCAAAGATCTGCCTGTACTGGCTCCCGTCTTCTTTGCCCAGAGTATCATTGCTCAATTCCAGATCAAAATCCATGAAATTAGACACCATGGTTCTGGCCCCCTGACTCTGGATAATCGTAATTACACAGATAAATATGGATATACTCAGTGTCAGGGAAAAAATTACAATTCCAGACCTTTTTCTGTCTTTCAGAAGATTGGTCCTGGCCATCCTTCCCGCAATGCTTCCCTTCCCGGTCCTTCGTTTTTTCCTGCTGCCTCCGGGCGCTGTATATCTCACCGCCTCAACCGGTGATATGCGCCCTGCAATTTTCGCCGGTTTTCTGCTGCCAAAGTAAATAGTAAGACAGCTCACCAGAACAGCAGCGGCATACACCAGAGGATGAAAGGATACGGAAACGGCTCCGCCCCGGATTCCAATTGTCTTTACAATACCAGGAATTATGATAAATGCCGTTCCGCTGCCCACTGCCAGCCCCAGCATAATTCCAGTTCCCCCCAGGAGAAACATCTGGCGGTAAAGCATCCTGCGGATCTGCCTCTCTGTCATACCCACAGTTTGAAGCAGCCCATAATACCGGATATTGTTAGCGACTGAAAGGTAAAGAATATTATACACCAGAAGATAGCTGCAGACACAGGTTACAAATACCAGACCCAGGATCCCCAGGAATACAGACAGGGAATGCTCTGTGATTCCTGTATAGAAAAGTCTCTGCTGTTTCCCCAGATTCAGTTCCTCACGAAAGGTATCCAGCTGTTTATCCGTAAAAAGAGCACGGGAAAAGCTCAAATACATGACTCCCGCTGTGACATCCGACGGCTTGTGTCCCGTAGTCCTATAGAACTTTTCGGATACATATGCGGCAGTCTCCCCACTGTAATCCTCATAGATACCGCTGATAATAAATTCCTTCTTATGCTTTCCGTTTTTATCTCCATATGTGAGAGTGAGGCGGTCGCCGATCCTTCCATTTTCTGAGCCACATTCTTTTAACGCTCCCATGGATATCATTAGCTCATTCTCCAGTTTGGGATACTCCCCCTTTATCCACTTAAGAGCCGGCCTTTTCTGTACGTCCCAGTAAGTCCCGTCGCTCCATATAAAAGTAGTGTGAAGGCTGTCATCCACTCCATTGCTCTCTGCACTGGCACATTTAACAGTCAGCCCTGCCTCTTCAATCCTTCTGTCCTTTCTGCATTTTTCAATCTGATCCCCGCTGGGTGCCATAAGCACCGCATCGTGGTCTCCCCCGTACATTCGGATTGTCTGGTCTCTCTGGGCTTTAAAATATGTAATTCCCACTGTCAGCACTGTAATAAGCATAAAGGCAGACAAGGCTATGGAGGCGATGAGAATACTATTTCTCCTGGTATTGCCGTGCATGCTTCGTTTTGCCATTCTGCGGATAATTCTCTGATTATTATTTTCCAGCACTCCCCTCACCCCCTGTCGGCGATTCTGCCGTCTTCTATCCGCAGAATTCTGTCTGCAAGCTGTGCGATATCACTGTCGTGGGTGATCACCACAAGAGTCTGATGGAATTGCCGGGCAGCCGCTTTCAGTAGTCCCAGCACATCGTGGCTGGTCTGGCTGTCCAGATTACCCGTGGGTTCATCCGCCAGCACAATAGCGGGCTTGGTGGAAAGAGCCCTTGCTATGGCAACTCTCTGCTGCTGCCCTCCCGACAAGGTGTTGGGAAGTACCTCCCTTTTTTCTTCCAGCCCCAGGGCACCCATGAGGGTATCCATAAATCCGCGGTCAATATGCCCTCCGTCCAGTTCAATGGGAAGTGTGATATTCTCATATACATTCAGATCCGGCACCAGATTATAGCTCTGGAATACAAACCCTACCTTCCTTCTCCGGAAAATAGTAAGCTGCTCCCGGTTCATCCGGCTCAGATCTCTGCCTCCCACCAGAACCTTACCCTCAGTGGGCGTATCCAGGCCCCCCAGCATATGGAGAAGGGTGGACTTGCCGCTTCCGGACTTCACCACAATAGCCGCAAACTCCCCCTTCTCTATGGTGAGATCCACGCCGTCCAGCGCCTTCACAACATTGGTTCCCATATCATAATACTTCTTCAGTTTTATAGTTTTTACAACTTCTTCTGACATTCTTTTCAGCTCCTTTTTCTTTGATAGACCCAGCTTATCAAAGAAATATCTCAAACTTATCTCAGCCGGCTAATCTCTCAATTCTGTGATTTTCCCGGCAGATAGATATGAAAACAACTTCCCCTCCCTGCTTCTGACCGGACCTCGATATACCCTTTCTGTCTGGTGATAATTTCTCTGGCCAGATACAGTCCTATCCCGACACCCTCTTGACCGCGGACCTCAGGCTCCCGGTAAAATCTTCCGAAGATTTTACACTGACGGCTCTCTTCAATCCCCTTACCCGTGTCCCGGATAGTAATATGGGCATAGATTTCCTGTTCCCTCACTGAGACATCTATCTTCCCCCCGGGTTCCGTATACTTTACCCCGTTGTCCAAAATATTATAAAGTGCTTCTTCCGTCCACCTGGGATCGTGATAAATAAAAAGCTCCTCCGGACAGTCTACAGATATCTGAATGTCTTTGCGGTCTGCCCTGGGCAACACGCTTCCAATCGCCCTGCCCAGGGTATCATACAAGGGAGTCTCCTCCTGACGGATCTTCAGAATTCCTGTCTCCAACCGGGACATTTTTACCAGACTCTGTATCAGAAAATCCAGCTTGTCAGCCTGTTCTTTTAACTGAGCCAGAAACTCTTCTTCTGTATCTCTGTCTGTACACTTCTCCCCCAGCATCTCCGCATACATTTTGATGTTGGAAACCGGTGTCCTGGTCTGATGGGAAATGTCTGATACCAGCTCCTGCATCTTCTTTCTCTCCTCCAGGCTGCTCTGCACATAATGATTCTGTATCTCATAAAGCTGCTTCAGCTTTGTCTGAAGCTTGGAAAGCTGGCTCTCTGCCGTCTCATCAAACTCCGGATCCTCCCTTCCCTGGATCATATAATCCAGACTTTTCTCCATAGAATCCGTAAACCTCCAGATATCCCTTTTAATGCACCAGGTATAGGCAGCCCAGATGCCCAGACTTCCCAGATATCCCAGAGCTGCAAGAAGTCTGGCTGTCTTTCCCGGACCCCCATACAGCACGCCTATTAAAGTCATGGCCCCTACGGCAAATCCGAACCATTTTAAAAGTCTTTTCCTTTGTTCCGTTTTGTCCTTTGTCACTCCTGTTCTCCTGTCCACTGATATCCCATCCCATAGACGGTAGCAATGTACTTATGCTTCCCGTCCTCAATCTTCCCGCGCAGCCGGTTCACATTAACGGCCAGAGCATGCTTGTCCACAAACTGTCCGCTGCTGTCCCAGATCCTTTCCAGCAGGATTTTATGGGTGAGCACCTGACCCCTGTTGTCAATAAAAACACGCAGCAGTTTATACTCTGTAGGAGTAAAAAACACCTCTTTTCCCTGCACCTCTGCCCTGAACCTGATAAAATCAATCCAAAGATACCCATCCTCATAAATGTCTTCCTTTTTTACCCCTTTTGTTCTCTTTAAAACTGCTGCTGCTTTTCTCTTCAGCAGGACCATACTGAACGGCTTTGTCACATAATCGTCCGCCCCCAGGTCATAGCCCTTTACCGCGTCTTCCTCAAGGTCCCTGGCTGTGAGGAAAATAATAGGAACTCTTCGTATCCCCCTGGCCCAGCGGCAGAACTCAAATCCATCTTTGCCGGGAAGATTTACATCCAAAATCACAAGATCAAACCCCTCGGTTAAAAAAAGAGTTTTTCCCTCCTCCGCGGAATAAGCCCCCCTCACCTGCCAGCCCTCCTGGCCGAATCCATACTGCAGGCCCCGGTTCAGAGCCCTGTCGTCTTCTATAATTAAAATGCGGTTCATCTCCCACACTCCTTCTTTTTTCTCTATTATAAGTGTTTGGGACATAAACCGCAATTTTGGAAATATCACAAGATCGAGATACTTTGCTCTAATAAACTTCCTTTTTTCTGTAGACCAGATATACTGCCGGCAGCAAAACGGCTGTCAGTCCCAGATAAAGCGGAGGCAGGATCTGGCAGAGATTGACTACCTTTCCTCCTATGGTATACACCGTAAACAGTCTCAAAAGAGTGGTCCCCTGCATCAGCTGGTGAGGAAGAAGCCCCAGGATGTCTCCTGCCAGTCCGCCGGTAACGTACTGTCCCACAACTGCCGGAGCCATAATCAGCAAAAAGCTTGTCACGATAGGCAGAATGGAGGAGCCTGTCACTGCAGAGATCCATGCAGTGAGAATACTCATAAAAAGGCATATGATAAACCCCCAGAGGATGCATAAGATATAGGCTTCCAAATTGGTAATGTTGTACAGGCTTTTCCAGAATCCATTGGCCTGAATCATACAGCCGGCTCCGTCTGTTCCAAACACTGCCAGCAATATCCCGCTGGATACAAGAACTGCCGCCCAATAGACTGCCGCAGCGATTGTGAGGACTGCCCCTATCTTGGCCTTTATTCCCCGGGAACGTCCATAGCAGCTGGAATAGAACACGCTGGAAGCCCCTGTCTGGTATTCCCAGGGAAATACAGATGCCACAAGAATGCACACAACAATTGCGGCACCCATGATTACCACCATTGTAAACTCTATAGTTTTGCTCCATCCTGTCTGGTATCTGTATTCCAGCGGAATCTCCATTTTCTCAAACTGTTGTATATAATAAGCCTTTTCCTTATCGCTGAAGCTGCTGCTGTACTCCCCATACAGCCACTCCCTCAGATGTTCTGTCCGGTTGACATAAAACTGTTGTGCATCCTCGGGACCCAAACGGTCCGCCATATAATAATCATTTTCCCGAAAACTGCAAAAAGACTGGTTAATCAAATCCCTGATGTCTGCGAACCCCTGTCTTTTGGCATACCCTGTATTGCTGAGCCCTCCGCCTTCCAGGGCATATTCGGGGTCCGACGTGATGCGGGCATTGGCCTCGAGCACCCGGGCAATTTTTTCCTCTGTGACAGGGCCTTCCCACTCCTTTTTCATTTCTTTCAGATTATGAATGGCATGAATGCCCCGTTCTTCTTCCCCCCGGGGATTTACCCACACCTCACTTCTAATATAAAAGGCACCCAGCATCCAGATAAGGTAGACGCAGAATACTCCCAGCGTCACTTTTGTGCTGAGCCTGCCGGTTACCTTTTTCAGCTCATACTTGTACATGTTCCTCACCTGCTTTCTCTCCGAAATAGTATAAAAATGCATCCTCCAGACTCAGAGGGCTCTGTACAGCCTGGGGGCAGGGCTGTACCTCTGATAAAATCCGTAGTCTTGCCCCTTCTGCCTCTATTTTCAGATTGGATACGCAATAGCGTTTTCTATAGATTTCTGCCTCCTGTTTCCCCATCACACACTCCCATACTTTTACTCTTCGGGAGATGCCCTCTATCAGTTCAGCAGGGGAACCGGAGTCTATAATCTGTCCTTCTCTCATAAAAAGGATCTCATTGGCGATGGATTCCACGTCAGAAACGATATGTGTGGACAACAGGATAATGCCTTCCTCTGCCAGTTCGCTGATCAGATTCCGGAAACGAATCCTTTCTTTGGGATCCAGGCCGGAAGTAGGCTCATCCAGAATCAGAAGCCTGGGACGGTTCAGCATGGCCTGCGCTATGCCCAGGCGGCGTTTCATTCCTCCGGAAAACTTTTTAATTTTCTTCTTTCTGACGTTTTCCAGTCCCACCTGGCGAAGCAGGTCCTCAATCCTTCTTTTCGCTGCTACAGGTTTTATCCCTTTGAGGGCGGATATATATCTGAGATAATCCTCCGGGGTAAATTCCGGATAATATCCGAAATCCTGGGGCAGATACCCGATCACTCTGCGGTACTCCTCTCCCATGGAAAAGATATCTCTGCCCCCCCAAAGGATCGTTCCGCTTGTGGGATTCAGCAGAGTGCAGATCATTCGCATCAGTGTCGTCTTCCCTGCCCCGTTTACCCCCAAAAGCCCGTATACTCCCCGATCCATAGTAAAAGACACGTGATTTACGGCCTTCATATCTTTAAACTCTTTCGTCAGATTTTTTATTTGTAATTCCATATCCACTCTCCTTCACAATACCGCGCGGTAACTCTTACCGCCCGCATAATCACATAAACAAGAAAAATCATAGAAACCGCAACCAGCAGCAGCCACACCGGCAGAGCAATGGCCCGGTACAGCCTTTCCATAATAACCACCCGGTACCAGAGAAAGGACCATATGGTGCAGAGACCTACAGCCATCAGCTGGGAATTCATTTTCACACTGCACAGGACAGCAAAGCAGATACAGCAGGTCACATTAAACGGCACAAGGAAATTAATAACAGCTTCATAAAGGGAAATTCTTATAGTTGCAGCCGTGAAAATAAAAAATATACTTGCCAGTATAAGCTCTGCCATCCCTATGAGCAGCACCCTTGCTATATAAACCTTCTTCAGTCCGTAATACGTAGCATTTTCTATCTCTATGGTTCTGGTTCTCAGGTTCTTCCATAGCTCCGGAATCAGTGTCATGCCCAGAAGGGGAACCCATACACTGAAGCCGCTGTACGGAAGCGCCCCATGTTTCTGCCAGTGCAGAGTCAGCCACAGCAAAAAGTAGATACCAATCTGCAGAACCCACATGCTTTTATTGATAAACCGGAGCTGAACTGCTAAAAACTCTGCTGGCGTTATGCTCTCTTCTTCTGCATACCGGTAAAATGCCTGTTTTGACAGAAGACAAGTCTCCTCTATTTTTTCTGTCCGAACCTCCGGTCCTTCCGGCTGCCGGATCGTCATATAGTCCCGCTTCTTTCCCTCTTTCATAACAGTTCCTCCTTTCCCAAAATCTCCCTCAGGCGTTCCTTGCCAGCCTTTATTCTATATTTCACCAGAGGAAGTCCGATTTCCTGAATCTTCGCGATTTCCTTTAGCTTCAAATCCTGATAATAGTGAAGGATAAGGACATCCCTCATCTCCTCCGGCAGCTGGAGCAGGGCCTGTTCCATGGCAAGGGAATTAATTACTCTGTCTAAGGGCCAAACAGACTCTTCCGGAACAGATTCCAGAGGTTCCTCCTTCTTTTTTCTGTATGTGTTTTTGCATAAATTTCCTGCAATGACGTAGAGATAATTTTTAGCCTTTCCGTAGTGCCGGTAGTCCGAGAAAGAACGGAAAAACCGTTCAAATGTATCCTGGGCAATATCCTCTGCTTTACCCTGATCATTTACATGGTAATAGGAATATTTGAGAATAGCAGGGTAATATTTTTTCACAAACTCTTCTACAGCCGATTCATCACCGGATTTCATTTTCTGCAGGAGAAAAAAGTCCTGGTCCAACGCTGCACCTCCTTTCAGGATTTTTTAGAAAGCGCTCTCTATTAGGTATAACACCATAGAGGTAAAAAAAGATAGGATACTAATGAATTTACATGCCTCTTATGTTACAATCAATTTAACATGCAGACTCAGGGACCACAAGCTGTGCCCTGTATACAAAGAAAGGATATGGAGCTCTATGTTATGGCCTATTATCATACTGTTCGCTGTACTCTCAGCTGTTCTGCTCTCGGGAAGAGGGGGCTTTCTGATTGCGGGATACAATACTTCAAGTGCCAAAGAAAAGGCAAAATATGATGAAAAAAAGCTCTGCCGTGTTACCGGGACAGGGACAGCACTCATTACCGCCCTGCTTTTGCTCTCCGCTTTGGAGGGATTTGGATATTCCCGTGTGTTTCCTATCATTTTGGGTGTGGGAATTCCTGTCATAATCATTGGAATGCTCATTGCCATGAATACCATATGCAAGAACAAATCTCCCGTCTCCGTGCCTCCCAAACCCAGAGATCTAAAAAAAGAAAAGCGCTCTAAGGCGCTTATTCTGGGATTTGTTGCAGTCACTTTTTTGCTGGTGGGTATCACTATGTTTACCGGTTCACTTACCATTACTCTGGATAACAGCGGAATCTCCCTCCACACATCCGGGTGGGAGGATAAGGAAATCCTGTACAGCGATATCCAGTCTATTGAATACACGGATCAGCTGACACCGGGGCGGAGAGTATTCGGGCTGGGAAATTATGTGCTGCGGGCCGGGGACTTTAAAAATGACCGGTTCGGCAAGTATGTGCTCTATTCCTATAACCGGTGTAAAGAATATATTATTTTGGAAACACCGGAAGGCACAGTGGTATTCAACGGCAAAGACAGCGGAAAAACAAAAGAAGTGTATCAGGAAATTCTGAACCGGATTCCCGGTATCGTGCCGGCTGCCGATAACTAAATAATCCTGAAACTTTCTTTTTGTAAAATACATAAGCAAAAAGGCAGCGTTTCCCCACTCAGAACCGCTGCCTTTTTGCTTATACCTTACTATTCCAGAGCTATCTCAACCATATCTGACTCTGTCAATTCTTTCTCTCCTGTATCAGCATAATCCGCCCGGATGAAGAAGATTCCTGTGATGTCATCTGCATCCACTACCTTTGCAAACCCCTCGCTGGATTTGAAAATACCATCCTCTTCTGACGACATTCCCGGGCCGCCTCTAAAATCTGTCACAATACTCCCGTCTCTCATACGGAATCCCGCCAGTACCGGCGTCTCTTCCTCCGGATCTCCCTCCCAGGATCCAAAATAGGCAGTGCAGGAAATAGGGGACACTTCCAGACGGTCAAGGGTTACCGGCCCATAACCCGGAACTTCTTTGTTCACCTCAATCTTTCTGGTTGCCGCACCTACCTGGACATCCCATTCCAGGTTCCAGGTCCCCTGGCAGGTCTCAGTCTCCTGCAAATGGTTATCGTAGGCGCTGATGCCGTTAAAATCCGCCTTTACCCTTATAGCTCCAGGATCCATCTCTCTGTCAAAGCTCCCGTAATAGCTGCACAGATACACACCCTCTTCCTCCGTTTCCTCGAAGCTTCTGCCGCTGATGCCAAATCCCGCGTCCTGGCCCTCCACCCGGATATCAAACTCACGGAAGGTATCGTCCTCCGTCAGCTTGATTTTGGGATTCTCATTTATCACCTTAAACCAGAAGTAAATATAGCGGCTGTCCGCTATGGTCTGTATACTCTCCACAGTAATGCCGTTATCCGCAGCAGATGACGCCCCGTCAGTTACCATCCCCTCCCCGGAGAGCTTCGTTTGCTGTTCCTCAGAAGCCTGCATCTCATCCGCCACATTTTGATGCCATCCGGCCAGAGACATCGCTCCCACGGTTACAGTTCCCAATACCAGGGTAGCGGCTATGGCAGCCGCAGCCGCCCTTCCTGCAGTCCATCTCCTGAAAACAGTCCGTTTTTTCTTCCCCTGCTGCTGGATCTGTTCCAGCGCATCCTCCGCCTTTTGCCATACGATGTCCGGCACCTCTACCTTCCGTTTCAAATTTTCCATATAATCTTTCTCTCTATGTTCCATACTCCGTCCTCCTATTTCACCTGGGGATATTCCTGCCTCAGCTTCCCTCTTGCCCGCGCAAGTCTGGACTGGACAGTACTTTCCTTCACATCCAGAATCTCACTGATTTCCCGAATCTTAAAGCCTTCTACATAGTATAAAAGCACCGCGATCCTGTACTCCTCAGGAAGCATATACAGCAGTTCCCGCCACTCTACCATAGAAAAGTCTTCTTCCACCGGAATCTCAGACAACTCATCTTCGAGGTAATAAACCTTCCTCTTTCTCAGCATATCTTTACACTTATTGATGAGAATCCTGGTAAGCCAGGTTCTGAAATATCCGTCTGTTTTTAATGTATCCAGCTTCTCGTAACAGGTCAGAATAGCTTCCTGTATGGCATCCGCCGCGTCCTCATCATTTTTCAAATAGGATATGGCTGTCTTATACATATTTTCCATCTGAGAACGGATGAGGTGATCGAATGCTTTTTTATCCCCATTCCTTGCTTTTTCTACCAAATCCTTCATAGGTTTCCTTTCTGCTGCTGCAGCAGTCTCTTGTAAGCGCTTATACTCATTAGACGGACCATGTACGCAAATAATCCCCGCTTATTTATTTTTCCCAAACATTTATACAGCAGATATCTGGATTTCTTCCCAAGGTGAACCTGGAGTCAATCTATAGGAGAATGTTCAGCAGCCCTATCACAAACCCGATCAGGGCACCCAGATTAACAATCATATTCAGCTCATTTTTCATAACAGACAGCACCAGTTCTTCCAATTCTTTGACTCCCATATTCTGAATTTTCTCGCGGATGGTCTCGGCAATATGGAATTCCTTTACAATATCATCGGCTTTGCTGTCGATCATCCTGGTATATGCCTGTTCTATAATTTGTTTTATATCAATCTGCTCATACTTTCGGCCCAGTTCCCTGAGATCCTTTTCCTCCCCTTTGCATACCTCCTCATAGATATAGGTACGGATCTTATCCCGTCCCTCTCTCTTTATATACTCTGTTATCTTATCCCCCATGGGCTTCGCAAATGCGGCAATGGTATTGTCATTAATAAACATGGCCATCACGCCAAGATCCATGCCTTTTAATGCCCCGGCGCCTTGGGTTGCGATAACATTGCCCAGCTCTATCTTATCTATCCCTTCTGCTGCCTTGTCAGTGATATAATCTACCAGCTGTGCTTTATAGACCTCATAAGTCTCACTGCTCATACAAGAGGCCGCAAGGTTCCTTACCGTTACCTCCTCTTTGCCGCCTGACAAAGCACTGAGGGCACCTCCCGATACAGCCTCCTTTACTCCTCTGGAAAGAAGGATCTGCTTTATCTCGCCCTCCCCCAGCAGAGAACTGCCCACCGCTCTCCCCACGGCTTCGGCCAGCGCATTCTTTCTTCTGGGGATAATCCCCGGGGTAAAGGGCAGAGTAAACCGTCCTGCCTTTATGGGATAGTACGGACGAAACAACATCTTTACCGCTATATAGTTTGTAAAATATCCGATCGCTGCTCCTATGACAGGGCCTGAAATTATATGAATCACACTCATTTTTGTAACCTCCAATTCTGTTTCTTCTCCGATGTAACAACACCGCTGTCAATTTTACTCATATAGGAATGCCCTGTCAAGACCGGTGGAGAGATCAAAAAACACCGCCTTATAGAGCGGTGTTTCCAAGTTTCTTGTTCCAGACAAGTGCCTACAGCATAAGCCGGTAGATATTAGCAACGTCTTCCTCGTTCAGCTTCACAAAGCCGCCCAGATTTCCTTTTCTAACATCGCCCCAGCAGGCAGCATGGGCCAGCTTTTCAATATCCTCTTCCCTGGCTCCCAGTTCCTCAAAGTTTTTCGGCATGCCGATGGAGCTAAGGAAGTTCCTGAATGCCTGGATGCCCGCCTTCGCAGTTTCCTCCGGATGGGCGAAATCCATCTGGCATCCCCAAACCCTGGAGGCTGCCTGGGCAAACCGCATCACATTGTGTCCCATATTGTAGGTCATAACCGCAGGCATAACCACTGCCAGTCCGGCCCCGTGGGCACAGTCATAAAGGGCGGAAAGCTCATGTTCCACATCATGACTGGTCCAGTCCTGGGTTCTTCCCACGCCGCAGGAATTATTGTGGGCCATCATACCCGCCCACATGATATTGGCCCTGGCCTGATAGTCATCCGGATCCGCAATTACCTTCGGCCCCTCATGAATCATAGTCATCATAAGGGCCTCTATCATGCGGTCCGTAACCTCAACATCCTGGGTATTGGTCATATAACGCTCGTATAAATGAGCCATAATATCAGTAATGCCGCAGGCGGTCTGATAAGGGGGAAGTGTCTGGGTCAGCGCCGGATTCAGAATGGAAAACCTGGGCCGCAGCCCTTCGCCGGTTGCCCCTCTCTTATACATGCCGTCTTCGCAGGTAATTACAGAGTCGGGAGAACCCTCGCTTCCCGCCGCACTGATGGTGAGAATAGTTCCCACGGGAAGAGCCTGTTCTACCAGCTTACCCTGGTAATACTCCCAGAAGTCGCCGTCATAAACTGCCCCCGCTGCGATTGCCTTGGAAGAGTCGATGGTACTCCCTCCGCCCACTGCCAGGATGAAGTCGATCTTTTCCTTCTTGCAGAGCTCAATTCCCTCATAGACCAGCCCGCTTCTCGGATTCGGCTTCACACCTCCAAGTTCCGCGTAGGTAATTCCCTCTTTTTCAAGAGATGCCTTTACTCTTTCCAGAAGACCGGTGCGTATCACGGAGCCTCCTCCGTAGTGAAGCAGAACTTTCGTACCTCCAAATCTTTTCACGTAATGTCCCGCTTCCTTCTCTGTATCTTTGCCGAACACAAAATATGTCGGTGCATAAAATGTAAAATTATCCATGTTGTCCTCCTGTACTCTCTCATTATTTTTTCATTATAGATTCCTCCCCGATTTGCCGCAAGAAGGCACTTTCATCTGCCCAGGTTACCCTTTGGTTCCCTGCCTTATGTCAGCAGCACTGCCGGTTCGTTATCTCGTACCTGCCGTCCTCATTCCTGCTGCCCCACTCGCACATCATTTCCAGTATAGGGTACAGTGTTTGACCATGCGCTGTGACAGAATATTCCACCTGAACCGGCGTGGTAGGGTATACTTTTCTGGAAATCACCCCATCCTCTTCCAACTCCCGAAGCTGGCTTGTCAGCGTCTTTTTAGGGGCTTTCTCCAGAAAATGCAGGATCTCGCTGTAGCGCTTCGGCCCCTCCTCCTGCAGATAATGCAGAATCAGGGGCTTCCACTTTCCTCCGATAACTTTCAGCGTAATTTCCATCTCACAGGTAACTTTTATTTTCTGCGTCATGACACCTCTCCTTGTAGTTTCGTTTATCTTCATACATATATTCGTCAGCTTTTTTCATACTAAAGATGAAAGACTCCAGACCCTTTTCTCTCTGGACAAAAGCCCCCACCGCTGCCGCAATCGGAATCTCATTCTCTGCATTGTCCTGTTCCAGTTCCCGGACAATGGAAGCAACGGAATCTTTCCAGGATGCCTCCCCAATCAAAAGGATCATGAATTCATCACCGCCCAGACGGTATAAATCTTCTGTCCCTGGAAATACCTTCCTCAGAATTCCCGCCACCCTCAGGATTACGCTGTCACCGGCAGCATGCCCTTTCATATCATTTACCTGCTTCAGATTATTGATATCCATGGTAATGCACGTCATGGGCAGCACCTTTTCCCAGTCAGCCTGAAATTCCTGCTCTCTCTTTGCAAGATATGCCCTGTTTTTCAGCTTCGTCATATAATCCACATAGGCCATCTGGGAGTACAGTTCTTTTTCTTTTTGTTCCGTCCGGAGCCTCTGTTCCATCTCCCCCGCCTCGTACTGCTGTTTCATCTTCTGTATGAACTGGAAAATCACAATATATGTGAGCGATATAGCGATCAGCACAAATGTAAATACGGGCAGATATTCCTTCCGTTCTCTGATTGGTGCAGGATAGCCCATGAGCACATAGATCATGGCATAAAAGGTAACGGATAAAAGTGCCAGACTCCCCCATCCCTTTTTCTGGGTTTCCTGAATCTCCAGATACTCTTTGCGCACTCTCCACAAAAACATGTAAAGCACGGAAAACATCAGAAGGTACTCTGCAGCCAGCAGTCTGTTATTCTCTACATCGAGATTCAAAACTATATTGAACGAATTGCAGAGCCCCATAATCACAATCCCAAATAAGTCTGCGCTGCAAAAAGTAAAGACATACCGGAAGTCCCGGTATACGGACAATTGCCCGCAGAGCAGAAAGGAAGGAACCGTCAGGCAGATCGCTGCTGCTGCCGGAGTCTTCAGTCCCAGCCGCAGTCCCATCACATAGAGGCCAAAACATAAAAGCAAGATAAGGGCAGAACCGATCAGCATCCTTCTGAGGGGATATCTGTGCTTGCAAAGAATGAGAAAGCCTAGTAATAGAAATATACAGGATAACAGGCATTGAATGGTATTGTACATGGCTCTTTTACTCCTTTGGGCTGCCGGCTTGACTCTTAGAGTCTATCTGTGGGTCCTTCATCCTTTTCAACTGCTCCAGCGGCACGGCCGGGCTGTACAGATACCCCTGGTATAAGTCACACCCCAGCTTTTTTAGGGTATCCCTTATCTCTTCTGACTCTACGTATTCGGCAATCACCTGAAACTCCAGACTCTTGCCCAGAGAAATAATAGAGGCAATGATTTCCTGGTTTCTGCTGTTCCCGGCAATTCCCCTGACAAGACCTCCGTCCAGCTTTACCGCATAGAAACTATTGTGCTGCAGATATTTCAGGCTGGTGCTTCCCATACTGAAATCATCCACCGCGGTCTGGATGCCTGCTGCTTTCAGACGGTTAATGTGCGCCGGTATCTCCTCCATTTTATCTACGGAGGCTTCTTCCGTCACCTCAAGGCAGTAGTGGCCGTTCACTCCATAGGTATCTGCCATGCGGAGCACTCCCTCCGTAAATTTAGGGGAGTTCAGCTGATCTGCCGATACATTAGCAGAAACTGTAACATCCCATCCCAGATCCAGCAGTTCCCTGCATACTCCCATGGAGATTTTGATCACACAGTTTGTCATCCTGTCAAAAAAACCATCCTCCTGAGCCAGGGATACTGCCAGAGGAGGGTAAACATTTTCTCCCATATACTTCCACCTGAGCAGAGCTTCTGCCCCCACCAGGCCCCGGCTGCTGTGAAACTGCGGCTGAAACTCCAGGGGCAGTCTGTTCTCCTCTACATCTACACGGAGCTGTGCGGCCATATTTCTGGCCAGAAGTCCGATGCTGTCATGGCGGTCCAGAAGAATAACCTTCCGTCCCTCATTCTGGCTTTCCTTCACAAGTGCCGTCAGCTCATTCAAGAGCAGTTCCGCCTGATTCTTCCTTACCCGTTCAGCAATTTTTACAAAGGGTGCATAGACAGCTGTTCCCGCCGCAACGATTACAAGCTGTACCAGGACCCCTCTCCAGGATCCCGAGGCCAGATAGCCGCTGAAAAATACCGGTGTGGTCCAAGTTACAGTCTTGTGCAGGATTGGCAGAAACCCTGAGGCAGCAGCCCCGTAAGCAATCAACAGAGAAAATATTGGCGTGAGAATAAAAGGAATCACCATAACAGGGTTCAGGACCACCGGCATCCCGTAGACCAGTATTTCATTAATATTAAAGAAAACTGCGGGTGCGGCAGAACGGGCCAGATACCGGTTATCTCTGCCCCGGGCGAACAAAAGAAGCGCCAGCAGCAGGCAGATAGAGGCACCGCAGCCTCCAATTAGGGCGTAATTATCTAAGAAAGATTTGGATATGACAACCCCTGACAGCGTATCATTGGGAAGCAGATAAGTCTGTGCCACCTGCTCCAGGGCATTCCCCCCATGGATACCGAAGGCCCAAAGGAAATCCAGAACAAACACATACAAAAGCCCTGCACCCAGGCCGTCATTTATATCATGGAATATATTTACAATAATGGTTGTAATCAGATCATTCAGATTCTCTGCCTGGAATGACTTTTGTATCATCAGATTAATTCCGATAAAAATGAGGGAGCAGAAAAGCAGTGGATACAAAGATGCCAGAGAGTTCCGGTAATCCACATCTGTTCCCGGAGAGCGGAACCGGTATTCCTTCGCCATCCAGGTGTAAAACAGATAAAAGAGCCGCGTTCCCGCTATCGCGGAAAACATTGCTGTAAAGACCCCAACAGGTCCCAGATCGCTTAATTCCATAGAGCCGCTGGCTGCCCCGAAGCTGGCAGCAAAGCAGACCACAGATACTACCATCGCCATCACTCTGAGAAAAGGATTCCTCTCTTTCATAGTTGAGGAATAATAATAGCTGATACTCATTACAAGGTAGACAGACATAAAGCCAACGGTAGAATCAAATGTAAAATTCAATATCGTCAGGAAAAATCCTCCGCCCCATTCCTCTATAAAGGACTGAAAGATCGCTAAGGGAAAATTACGGAACAAAAGGGCAAAGGATCCCAGCAAAAGTACAGGGATCAGCAGTATAAAGCCCTTTCTAATGGAAGAAAAAATATTGTTATTTTCAATCTTATATATAGTTCTCAGTATCTTTGTGTACATACGGCCCCTCAATCTCTGCAGTTCTTTTCCTGTCCCAGTCAACTACTACTATACCATATATTTTACCTTTCCTGTAACTGCCTTTCAACCTAAATTTTATGCTCCCCCAATAGTATGGAAAGAATATAAAAAGATTGACAAGTAATGTACACTATTCTACACTGACGATAACGGCTCTTGTCCGCCTTATTTGGATAAGTGCAGTTCAATTATTAGAATGAGCAGGGAATGCATTTATGGAATTGGAAATCCGGGAACTACAGCATAAGGACTATAAAAAAGCCATACAATTTGCTATCACAGGCATGCACTTTGATTGGTATATGGACAGTCCTCTGCTGCTGTATTTATATGGCAGATACTTTTGGTATCTGGAGATGGGCCGTGCTACACATATCATTTCGGCCTACGCAGGCGATGAATTTGCCGGCGTATTGCTTGCAGAAATGAAGGGCAGAGATAAAAAATACCGAACCTTCTGGAGTCTCTTGTATGTGAAGGTTTTCGACTTTTTACAGCATCTTTTTTCGAAAGATGGTGTGGGTGTCTATGATAAAGCGAATCAGGAAATGTTTATACAATATCGCAAACAGAACCTTCCGGACGGTGAAATCGTTTTTTTGGCTGCAAACCCGGAACTAAAAATAAAAGGAATCGGCAGTTTTCTTCTCAGAGAATTCGAGCGACGGGAAAAGGGGAAAAAAATATACCTTTATACGGACAATGCATGCACTTACCAATTTTATGAGCACAGAGGATTTGAACGTGTGGGTGAAAAGGATATTATCTTAAAATTGGGTACGAAAAAAGTGGAACTTCAATGTCTTTTGTATAGTAAAGTAACAGACAGTTAAATCTCTGTGATTATTTTTTCAGTGAAGGGAGGTGACATGGCTATGAGGAAATGTATCAGATGTGGCACGGAGATGGTTGAGCATTGCTCCATAAAAGTAGAAGGTGCCGGATATGGTATTGTGATGGCAACAGACGACAGAAAGTTATTCCCCAATCGGATCGGCAAACCACAGGTGGCGGTTTGCCCGGAGTGCGGGGAGGTTTCTATCTACATGGCTGATGTGGCAGGGAAGCTTGGAAATACGCCGGTTCCGGAGTCTCGATGAATAAGATACCGAAAAGTTTTGAGCATAAAAGGAGGAAGAATACGATGCAGAAAAATAACGACGAATGTTTAATCTGTAAAGAACGGTTGGTTTATCTGGAGAAAGCAGAACAGATGGAGTGTGCCCTGTGCCATAAGATTGAAACCAGCAACTGCCGCTGTGCAAGCGGACATTATGTGTGCAGTGAATGTCACATGAAAGGTATCGACAGCTTTTTGGGGGTATGCCTGAGTGAAACTTCAAAAAATCCTTACGATATCCTGCTTAAGCTGATGACTCTTCCTTCCTGTCATATGCATGGACCGGAACACCATATTTTGGTGGGCAGCAGCCTGTTGACCGCCTATAAAAATGCCGGCGGCGGGATAGATCTGCAAAAGGCACTGCTAGAGATGCAAAGCCGCGGCCGCCAGGTACCCGGAAGTATCTGTGGATTATGGGGGAGCTGCGGCGCCGCAGTCAGCACTGGAATTACTGTCTCCATTATCACCGGAGCCAGTCCTTTGTCAGAGGAATCCTGGGGATGGTGCAATGAGATGACATCTCGTGTTCTGGCTCACGAAGCGAAAATCGGAGGACCCCGCTGCTGTAAACGTAATTCAACCATTGCTGTATTGGAAGCCACAGACTTTATCCGGGAAAAATTTGATGTCCGGATGGAGAAGCCGGAAAAAATCATCTGCGGCTACACTGCTAAAAACAACCAGTGTATCGGTCTAAGATGCCCTTTCAACCCGCAGAACCCATAGAAATACATAAAAATGTGTACGTAAAGGAGGAAGCTTCCGTATAAATCAGCAGAAGTCTTCCTCCTCAAAACGATATGCCTATTATATAAAGTGAATGCTGTCAGGATCGAACCTGTCCCTTTTCTTCCTCTCTCCCTCTGCGTATCCCAGCGCCAGTACAGAGAAGGGCACATATCGGCTGCCGCATTGCAGATATTCAGACAATGCATCCACCCTTTCCTGGTCGGGATAGAATCCCAGCCAGACACCGTCAAGCCCCTCTTCCTTTGCCCCCAGGAGAACGGTCTGGGAACAGGCCGCCAGATCTTCCACCCACCAGCTGTTGCCCTGTTTATCCAGCCTTACTTTCTCCCGGTTCAGACATGGGATAATGAGCACGCCTGCCTCCTTGGCAGGCCCGGCATAAGGACTCATCTTAGAAATTGCCTCCCGATCCCGGGGAGCCGTTACTATATAAAATTCCCATTCCCTGTTATTTGCCGCGGTGGGAGATGTCATAGCATATCTGAGAATCCGCAGAATCTTTTCCCTTGTCACCACTCTGTTTATAAATTTTCTGACAGAGGTCCTTTTCTCTATGACTGACTGTTGGTACGTTTCCCTGATTTTTCTGTCTGTGGAGGCAGTCTGAACCGTCACGCTGTAAGCGATACTATCTCTCTGCCCCGCCTCAAGGATCCGAATCCCTCTCTTTTGATAGGGATCAAAGCCCTCCTCTGTTCCCGCAGCCATTCCGTTGCACGGCTCCATGCACAGATAGGGAGCATCCGGTCTGGACCACAGGGAAAAATGGCTGAAGCCGGGATAGTCCAAAATGATTCTGCTGCTGTTCCTTGTGTTCCCCACAACAGCCCTCTCAGAGACCAGCCCTTCAAAATTCCATGCTCCCTCTTCAAACATATCCCTGGTCAGGTTGACCCGTCTGGTCTCCTTCAGCCATGGAACCGGGGGGCCGATTTCCCTCCCATCTATGAGAGGATAGCGGGGAGCAGTCTCGGGCTTATCAAATTCTATATAATAATCCTCATAGCTCTCATCCGCGGTCAGGGGAACCCGGAAGCCAATGTGTTCTCCGATGGAATAGGGCATTGGGCCTTCGGAGCGATTATGGACATACTGCTCGGTCAGCAGTACATTTTTGTCCAGGGTATAGACAATCTTCAGCAGAAAGTCAAAGGGATAATACTTCCTTGTCTCTTCCCCTGCGGCAAGGGTGCATATGATCTGATTTTCATTCCGCCGGACATCAAAAATCTGGTTTCTCGCAAACCCGTGCAGAGGCATCTCGTATTCTCTGTCTCTATAAAGATACCGGTTATCCTTCCAATCTCCAACAGCGGGGAAGAGCAGAGGGGAATGTTCCTCCCAGTACCGGGGATCCCCCTGCCAGATGAATTCTGTGCCGTCTTCCCGGCTTTGCAGTGACACCACCTCAGCCCCCCGGGAAGCCACCGTCAGGGAGAGAAAGCCATTGCTGACGGTATATTCTGTCCCCTCTGTCATCCCCCGTTCCTCTTCAGATATTCACAGATCCGCTTTCCCTGTTCTATCTGGGCTTCTGTGACAGGCCCGCTTGGACGTTTCAGCTGTCCGCACGGCACCTCCATACAGGCAAGTGCCGCTTTTATCGTGGGAAACAGCCCTGTCTCATTGAGCATATCCTCCACATCATTGATCTTTCTCTGATAGCGCAGAGCAAGTGCATAGTCTCCTGCCTTTACCGCCTCATAGAGCTTCTTTGCAAAAGCTCCTGTCAGATTAAAGGTACCCCCGATGGCACCGTCTGTCCCCATAAGAAGAGCGTGCAGAAGTACATCGTCAAAGCCCGTAAAAATAGAGGCCTCAGGGCATCTCACTCTCACCCGGTCCAACAGATAATAATCATTGTGGGTATATTTCAATCCTATAATATTGGGATGTTCCAGAAGTCTCACAAGCATCTCTTCCGTAAAATCAACCTTTGAAAAAGATGGGATTACGTACACAAGCAGAGGCAGAGGGATATGATCTGCTATATAAAGATAATGATTTACAATCTCCTCCTGAGAATATCCGTGAAATACCGGGGGCACCAGAGCTGCCGCCGTATACCCCAGCCTGTGGGCTTCCTCCGCAAGTTCCAGAATTTCCTCATCTGCCAGCGCTGTAATATTCGCAGCCAGGTCAGCTTTACCAGATGCCTCATCCGCTGCAATGCGCAAAAGGTCTTTTACCTCCTTGGTGGTCATCTTAAACCGTTCTCCCATAGTTCCGCCCACAAAGATCCCATCTGCTCTGCAGTGGTCTGTGCTGTGGCGGATGACCGCTCTGGTTCCTGCCTCGTCCACAGAACCATCTTCCTTAAATGCTGTCACAATTGCCGTATAGATACCCTGCATTTCCGTCACCTCCTACAGTACTCCTTTTAAAATGTAGTTCTTTTCCTGGGTCAGTTCCTCCAGAGTCCGGGATATCCCCTCCCGGCCTATCCCGCTTTTCTTGTAACCGCCGAATGCAAGATCCGGGGTCCGGTAGGCACTTCCGCCGTTTATGACATTTCCCGCTGTTTCCAGTCTGGAGGCAATGGAGACTGCCCTTCCTGTATTTCTGCTGAAAACCGCTCCGGAAAGGCCGTAGCAGGACTGATTGGCCAGGGCAATAGCCTCCTCCTCAGAGGTTACTGTGATAATGGGAAATACCGGCCCGAAGACCTCCATATCCCTGGCCACATCCATAGCGCCGGTTACCTCATCCAGCACCGTGGGCTCAAAGAAGGCTCCTCCCAGACGCTTTCCGCCCAGGATACATTTTGCCCCCTGACTTACGCACAGCGCAACCTGTTCTTCCACCTGGGCTGCGGCACTTTCGCTGATTAAACAGCCTACACTATTCTCTGCATCCAGAGGATCTCCGATTTTCACTTTTTTCAGCCTTTTCACCAGCTTTTCCACAAACTCCTGCTTCACGGCCTGGTGAATCAGAAAACGCTTGCTGGCACAGCATATCTGTCCGGCATTTCCCATCCGGCTGCCCACGGCCTCCTCCACCGCCAGGTCAACGTCAGCGTCGTCCATTACGATAAAAGCATCATTACCTCCCAGCTCTAAAAACACCCTGGTAAGGTTAGCCGCAGCTTTCTGATAGATATCCCTTCCTACCTCTGTGCTGCCTGTCATAGAAATCGCATCCAGCCCGGGGTTCCTGCACAGGCAGTCTCCCGCCACGCTTCCCTTTCCGGTCACCACCTGGGCCGCGCACTTTGGCACCCCTGCTTCATACAGGAGCTGAACCATGCGGATAACCGCAAGAGGATTATAACTTGGAGGCTTAATAATCACAGCATTTCCCGCCACAAGAGCAGACATTACCTTGTGGGAATACAGATCTACCGGATAGTTAAACGGAAGAATAATGGCCATAACTCCAAGGGGTTCTCTTCTCGTAAATACGATATCCTTTTCCTGATTCCCCAGGGTGCTTCCTCCGGGAAGGCAGTTTCCGTACAGATGCGCAGCCATCTCACAGTATCCCCGGGTCACCCTGGTGCACACAGTAATCTCGTCCTCTGCCTCCCCCAGAGTTTTGCCCGTCTCCAGCGTCAGCAGCCTGGCGATCTCATGCCTCTGTTCCTCATACAGCTGTATATACTTATAGATAATCTCATTTCTGTTTGCCTGGGAAAGTCCTCCCCACTCCTTCAGCCCTTGTCTGGCTGCAGTGACAGCTTCGCTGATGTATTCCTCCGGGATATCCGGCACTGTGTCTATCACAGAGCCATCCACAGGGTTTGTGATTTCCAGCTTTTTCAGACCTTCCCCAATCTCTTTTCCATTTATATTTACCAGCATACAATTCCTCCGTTCTTCCTACATTTTTTTCAGCCGCATAAGGGAGTACGGCAGTTCCTCACTCAGGGTCATCATGAAGAGATTTCCTCTGGAATCCCCGCAGAAGCCGTGAGTCATCAGGGGTGACATATAATATCCCAGCTGGGCCACAACTTCAATGTCATAATTAAATATAGTAATGCCGCCTCTCTCCCCTACATAGATATACTTGCTGTCTGCCCATATTTCTGAAGGCTGATACAGCCCTTCTGAACAGTAAGCCAACAGTTCTCCATCCTCCCGGAATACCTGGATACTGTTGCCCTCCCGGTCAGCCACCCAGATTCTATCCTCTTTATCCGCCCATAAACTGTGCATTACAAAAAACCTTCCCGGCCCCGTCCCCGGAGCCCCCCAGGTATGAAGAAGGGTTCCGTCAGGAGCAAACTTATGCAGTGCACAGTTGGCATAGCCATCGCTCACAAAGATGTCTCCCTTTGATGTCTCTGCGGCACAGGTTGGACGGTTAAAGGGCGGAGCAGCGTGGGTGATGGTCTTAATACTCTCAATAAAGCTCCAGTTCTTTTGATACGGAAGATTCATAGGAATCACCGTCCCGCTGCTGTGCATTCTCCACCAGGCATCTCCCTGGTATCCGCTGTCGCTGGGCACCCCGTAGTTTCCCAGATCCCGGATCAATTCTCCCTCCATGGTCAGTTCCCGGATCACATGACTGTTGGAATCCGCACACAGAAGGGTCTGCCGGCTGGTTACAAATACAGAATGTATGAACTGAAACAGCCCTTTTCCGAAATCCCGTACATAATTTCCGTCGGGATCCACCACAACGATGGGATGGTCTCTGTCCCGGGTAGCCAGGTATAGATAATCGTTCCGGTCACAGCATCCCGTGCAGGCCGGCACATACTTTAAAAAGTCCGGAAGCTTAAGGAAATCCTTATCCAGCTCATAGGCATGACTTCCATCCTGAAATATCGTCTTAGATCTTGTGTCCCTCTCTCTGCTGCCTTTTACAATCTTCATCGTCTCTCACCTACCATCTGCGCTTAAAATTGCACCATGTTTTAAATTCCTCATCTGCTTTGGGCCTGTTTTCCGGTATTCCAGGCAGTGATGCGGCCCCGTCTACCACCAGATTGGTGCCTGTGATATAGGCAGCCTCATCGCTGGCAAGAAATGCCACCGCATTTGCCACATCTTCCGGTGTACCCATCCGCTCTAAGGGCAGCTGCTTCCAAAGGTTATCCAGATCCTCAATCTCCTGTTCACAGACCCCTTCTTCCCGCATCTCCTGGCTGGTCCGGACTCTGATGGGCCCCGGGGATACACAGTTTGCCCGGATCCCATAGGGTGCAAGATCCAGCGCAAAGGTCTGGATAGAGCGGATCAGCCCGGCCTTCAGCCCTCCATATAGCTCATCATAGGGAAACGCCCGAAGCCCCCTGCAGGAAGAGATGAAAATTATGTTTCCCTTTATTCCGTTCTCTCCCATGATTCTTCCCGCCTCCCGGGCTGCCATCAGATAGGAACGGAAGTCCAGATTGATGAGAAAGTCAATGGTCTGCTCATCCATCTCATAGATACTGTGAACCAGCGACTGGCCGGCATTGCAGACCAGAAGATCCAGTCCCCCCAGCTCCTCATACGCCTCCCGCACAAATTCTTCTGCCGTCCCCTTCTCATTCAGGGCTGCTCCATGGCAGAAGCACTTCACCGGATATTGTCCTGTAATTTCTTCCACCAGGGCTTCTGCCTGGACCTTTCCCCTCCGAGAGCTGTAGGTAAAAGAAATGTCATACCCCTCTCTGGCCAGTCTTCTTACAATTCCCCGTCCAATTCCCCTGCTTCCGCCGGTAATTGCCGCTTTTTTATTCCTCATGTCTCACTTCTCCTTTATTCTTTTTCTCCGCACAATACACAGGCCGCCCCCGGAATAGGTACTGTGTCACACACCTCTACTGCGCCCAGTCTCTTATCCAGACGAAAGCTCACAAGGTTTCCTGAGTATTGGTTTGCTGTCAAAATATATTTGTCATTCTCTGTAATCGAGAACATTCTGGGATGGCATCCCCCTGAGGGGAAAAGCCGGGGCGGTTCCAGGATTCCGCCTGCTGTTATGGGAAACAGGGACAGATATCCCTCCTCCTCTTTTCTGCTGCCCCATGCCCTTGTAGATGTCACGAGCCAGCGGCCGTCAGAGGTTACCGCTATCTCCCCTGCAATATATTCTCCGGTTTTGCCGTCTCCCAGCAGAGAAATCCTCTGCATCTGCTGCAGTTTCTTTTCCTCTGTCCATTGAAAGGCATATACCATATTCTCCATTTCACAGACCAGATAGAGCCGGCAGCCCCCCGGATGTGCAGCCAGATGCCTGGGTCCGTCCCCCGGGCAGACCTTTACTTCCCCCATCTTCTGAGGTCTCCCCCATCTGAGGTCATAGAGAACAATCTCATCTGTACCCAGATCCGGAACCAGAAGCATTTCTTGTTTCCCCAGCAGGTGCACTTCATGGGGATGGGCCTTATTCTGCCGCTCCCCCACACTTCTTCCCCGGTGCACAATTCTGTAAGTATCCGGAAGAAACCTTCCCTCCCCGTTCAGGTACAGCATTCCGATATCACCGCTCTCGTAATTGGCATAATAGATGCGTGTCCCGTCTCTGCCCATGCTGATATGGCAGGGGCCCTCCCCCGGTATTTCTTTTTCATCTGTCAGTCGGGGAATGCCGCTCATTGAGTCCCGGTATACCGATACCCAGTTTCTGTCCTCTCCCTCATTTACTGCGCACAGAAGGCCTTTCTCCTTGTTCCGGGCGAGAAATCCCGGATTGCTGCATTCCCTCTGAACTCCCCTTATCTGTAACTTTCCTGTATCCTCGTCTAAACCGCAGACATAGATTCCCCCGCCGTCCGTTTTGCCAGTGCAGGTCCCTATCCATACTTTTCTGTCCATCGTCTCACCTGCTACATCTTATTTTTAATGGAGTCTATATACATCATGACAAAAATGATCAGCGCTTTGGCGATCTGGAAGAGATAAATGTCTGCTCCCATCATAGTAAGTCCGTTCTCAATGACCGTCAGGATAAGAACCCCGGCGAATGCCTTGGGAAATACGCTTCCTTCGCCCCCGGCCAGGGAAACTCCCCCCAGAACCACAGCAGATACCGCGGTAAACTCATATCCGTCTCCCAGCTCACGGGTAATGCTTCCCAGGTTCACAGAGATCAGCATACCGCCCAGCCCGGCAAAAAAGCCGCTGATGATAAAGGCCGCCAGTTTATAATTTTTCACATTGATTCCAAGCTTTTCTGCTGCGGCATAGTTAGAGCCCACAGCCACCAGTTTTCTGCCAAATGTACTGTAACGCAGGATAATCTGCATCAGAATCATAACTGCTAATATGAATACGATAAAACTGGAAAGTCCGAATATCTTTATATTTCTGAAATTCAAAACCTCCTGCGGCATATTGATTGCAACCGTGTTCGTCAGCTTTACTACAATGCCCACAAGGGCCAGCTTCATAGATAATGTCACCAGCCAGGCATTCAGTTTTACCCGGGTTACAAGCAGGCCGTTTATGAGACCTATAAACCCTCCCAGAAGAGGCATTAATATCATGCACAGATAGGGATTCCACCCGTGATTCACCATAAGCAGGGCGCTCACCGACGCTGCAAATCTGCAGTTAGCCCCAACCGAAAGATCCAGCTCTCCCACTATCAGTGCAAAGGTAAGTCCGATTCCTATTGATAGCATAAGCGTTGAATTTCTCAGGATAGTAATCCAGTTCGTAGAGGTCAGAAAATGCTCTGACAGAGACGAAAAAACAATAATTGTGATTACACCGAAAATGTAAACCGCATGGTTAAGGGCTGTCAGCTTCAAGTTTTTTATATTTATGCTATTATTCATTTTGGCCCTCCTTAATTCCCAGACAGAGATCCATCAGATTCTGTTTGCTGATATCCGTTTTTCTGACTTCGTCCGTAATCGTTCCATTTCTGACAATAAGTACCCGGTCACACAGGTTGAGGTTCTCTTCAATCTCTGAGGAGACCATGACAACGGCGCATCCCTGACGGGCCAGCTCCAGGATCTTCCTGTGTATAAATGATTTCGCATTCACATCAACCCCTCTGGTAGGCTCATCTATAAAAAACACATCCGGATTCTTCCCTATGCATCTGGCCATGATAACCTTCTGCTGATTGCCACCGCTTAAGGTTTCCACCAGCACGTTTTCATCCGGTGTCTTAATCTGCATTTCCTCAATCATTTTTATTGAATATTCATGTTCCTTCTGTACATCCATCATTCCATTAGAAAAGTTCCTGATATTGGCCATGGTAATGTTTTTCCAGATGGGCATGGCCATAAACAGCCCGTCATAGTGCCGATCTTCCGTCACGTAGGCACATTCCTCCAGAAGCTTATGTCCGCTGATTTTAAGCATTTTGCCTTCTTTGTTTCTCTTATAAATTGCCCCGCTGTCCGGCTTATCCAGGGCAAAGATGCTTCGTATTATCTCCGTTCTTCCGGATCCCAGCAGCCCCCAGAGTCCCAGAATCTCTCCTTTATGAACTGAGAAATTAATGTTCTTAACCGCCGGATAGCAGTTCAGGTTCTCAATTTTCAGAACCTCTTCCCCCTCATTTTCTTCCCCCTGATTCACTACGGTCTCTACTTCATGACCGGCAATTCCCGTAATCAGTTCCCTGGTACTCACCTCCCGAATCCGGAAGTCTCCTGTCACCTCGCCGTCCCGCATGACAACGGTCCTGTCACAGATTTTCAGCACCTCGTCCAGAAAGTGGGTAATATACATCACGATTTTCTGCTGTTCCTTCAGCTGATGAATGATCCGAAACAGATTCTCCTTTTCCTCCAGGGATAAAGAAGAAGTAGGTTCGTCGAACAGTACTATCTCAGCATCCCTCACCAGGGCCCTGGCAATCTCTATCATCTGTTTTTCTCCCACTGTAATATTTTTCGCCAGCTCCCTTGGGTTCACCTGTGCGCCTATCATGGAAAGATACCTGGAAGCGTCCTCATACATTTTTTTATACTGCAGGCGCCCCGCCTTTGTATAGTCCTTCAGGTTATAGATAAAGACATTTTCTGCCACTGTAAGATCCTTGAAGACTACTGCCTCCTGATGAATCAGGGCAATCCTGTTTTTTTCAGAGTCCTTCTGATTTCGGATCTCCGTCTTCTCCCCGCCGATGTAATATTCTCCGGAATCAATAGCGAGTTCTCCGGCCAGGGCATTCATGAAGGTGGATTTTCCCGCTCCGTTGATGCCGATGATCCCCAGTACAGACCCTTTATCCGCTGTTATGGTCACGTCGTTCAGCGCATGCACTCCGGGAAAATATTTATGTAAGTTTACTGCTTCAAAATACGATCTGCGTTCCATCTCTATGCCCTCCTTGCTTTTGCACGGATGGTATCAAAATAGGTAATAAAGATAAATACCATACCTTTTATAATCTGTATCGAATAATAGTCAATCCCAAAGAGCACTAACAGGTTTGACAATCCGTTGATAATAAAGGCACCTGCAAATGCGCCCACTGCGGTTCCCACACCGCCTTTAATGCTTGCCCCGCCCACAATCGCCGCGGCTATGACATCCAGGGACGTAGAATCTGACGCAAGTGACAGGGAAGAGGAAGCTATCCTGGCGGTTAAAACAATCGCCGCGATTCCTGACAGGATTCCGGAGATTAAAAACACCTGAATCTTTACCTTATCTGTCCTAATCCCGCACGCCTGGGCGCTTTTCTCATTGGTGCCTATAGCATAAATGCAGCGGCCGAACCCTGTCTTCGTTAAAACGAACTGCAGAACAATCAGGCAGAGGATCATCACCGCAATATTGGCATGGACAGGCCCGTAATATTTTCCAAAAAGGCCGGTGAATTCCTGGGGCACAGGAATACTGCTGGACTTAGTAACCTTCAGAGAAAGTCCGTTAGCTACCAGCATGGTAATCATGGTTGCCACAAACGCATTTATCTTCAGCTTTGCCACAGAAAATCCGTTAAACAGCCCTGCCAGAACTGCCACTGCCATAATAGACAGAATCCCAAGCAGTATGTTGTTTGTCTGACGCATCACCAGAGCCCCGATGCAGCCAGACAGCATCATCACAGAAGGAATGGACAGGTCGATTCCTCCGCTGACCATCACATAGATCTGCCCCGCAGCCATAATCGCCACGGCACTGCACTGGATAAGGATACTGGATATGTTTTTTGCCGCATAGAAACCTGGTTTGGCGAACGCGATAGCCAGCAGAAGAGCTGCCCCGGCTGCCAGGCTGGCTAAAATAAATGTTTTGTCCCTTCTGTTCATAAAGGCATTTTTCTTTTTAGCACAGTACCTCTGTATACTCATTTGAAACCTCCTTCAGGTTCCCGGGCAGCACAGGGCTGCACCGGGGGCATTCTGTCGTTCTATTTTTCTGTCTTCTTTACATAGTCGTATACCCAAAAATAGTCTTTATCCAGCAGCGGCTGTATATTCTCCGGAGTAATGGCTTCTGACTTCACAAAGAAGTCCCCGGGCTCCTCCCCCAGCGCCAGCTTTACTGCATTGTCAATAGTATTAGTAGATACTTCAGGCAGATTTTCATATCCCGTAGCATCCAGATAACCTTCCTGTATCATATTCAGTCCGATCTCGCAGCCTCCTGCAGCAGCCAGATACATATGACCCTCCTCTCCTGTCTTTATCCACTTGCCAAGGCCTTCCAGAACACTCTGGACCCCAAGCATCAGGTCTTCATTTGGGGTAAAGATAAGATTGGCATCCGGATTAGCCTGCAGGGTTGGCGCCAGTTTATTCATAACAGTTTCCACAGACCAGTTGCTCTCAATGTCTGCCGCGATTGCCGCTCCATTGTCCTTTACTGCAGCCTCGCATCCTTCCCCGTATCTCATTGCATTCTGGTCTTTAAGATCACCCTGTACCCGGATCACTTTGATGTCTTCCGCCGATATTCCGCTCTCAATCATTTTCTTAATGGCAGCGTCCACAGAGACGTATGCAGTGTCGTAGGTGTCCGGCGCTACGGTAGAGTCAGCCTCAGGACCGCCCGGCGTCAGTCTCCGGCAGAAAGAGATGAATTTTTTCCCCGCGTCATGTGTCTCGGTGATAGAGGACCATATGGCGGTTGTGTCAATGGCTCCTGAAACTACCACATCTACATTCTGATTCAGCAAGTCCCGGATCTGCGTCTCCTGGGCAGCAGCATCATCTCCGGCTGTCGTCTCGATCAATTTTACCTTCACATCATTTTTCTCATTGTATTCATCCACGTACCATCTCAGATAATCTGCCATGGCAGACCAGGCCTGTGTTCCCAGAGATGGCCAGGCGATTCCTACAGTGACTTCTGTTTTCTCCCCTGACGCAGAGTCCTTGCTGTCTGCTTCCGTTTTCTTTTCTTCTGTTTTCGGCTCTGTTTCCTTTCCTGCGTCATCAGCGGATGAGCATGCGGTAAGGGGACAGGATACCAGCGCCATTGTCAATACAGCGGCCATTACTTTTTTAAAATTTCTCTTCATACGTTTAACCTCTCTTTTTTTACTATTTATTTTCTGCCTCATATCTGCACTGCTCCGGATCAGTGTCGCGATACCATATGGCATACTAACCAGTTACTCTTAGATCTGCTTGCTGTCTTTCGCAGCGGATGCTTTATCCTCTTCCAGGATAAAGTCTGCCAGGCATTCTAACTGCATGGCCATAGTAACGGCTCCCGGATCCAGAAAGCCCACAGATTTGTCCTCTCTGTAGCTTGCCCTTCCCTTCACTGCCTCCATATCTCTCGTGCTTTCTGCACCCTCCCGGGCGGCCCGGGCCATTTGCCTCAGACATTCCCCGCTGTCTTTTCCTTCCTCCAGTCCCTTTGCATAAGCAGAGGCTGCAGGATACACCGCATCCAGCATAGTCTTATATCCCAATTCTGCATTCCCCCGGGACCGAATAGCCTCTGCCCATCCCTGCAGGATCTCTCCCAGAAGTCCCTGATCTATGCTTTCCCGGTTCTCCAGAAGGCCAGCTGTCTTCAGATATGCACTGCCGTACAAAACCCCTGAGGAGCCCCCCATAGCGGACATCATGGTCATGGCTATATTTTGGAAGAGCTCCTGGTAGGTTACGCTCTCCCATTCTTTTGACTTTTCCAGCAACTTTTCAAATCCTATGGTTAGATTCAGCCAGTGATCGCCGTCACCCGTAGCAGAATCCAGTTCTGTAATGTACTCCTTATTTCCCCGAATCACTCCGGCTGCCTTTGCAAGATACCGGAGATAATCCTCTTTGTATAGATGAAACATATGATCGTAATCCTCCTTCCTTTACTGCAGTGTCATTGCCGGAGATGCGCACGGGGCCTGCAGCAGCCTCTTCAGTTCATCGTCCAGCTTCAGCATAGAGAGCGAACAGCCCGCCATCTCCAGGGATGTCATATAATTTCCCACATAAACCCGGCAGGCACAGATCTCCTTCTGTACCAGCAGTTTTTTCACACTGGCCGCCAGTACATAGAGTTCCATCAGAGGCGTTCCCCCCAGTCCGTTAATCATAAGCGCTGCTTCACAGGAACGGTAATCCAAGTCCTCCATGATTTTCTCCAGAAGAATCTCTGCCAGTTCATCCGCTGTTTTTACACCTGATTTCTGTATTCCGGGTTCCCCGTGAATCCCCATTCCTATCTCTATCTCATCCTCTCCCAGGGAAAATCCTGGTTTGTCCAGCCCCGGCAGGATGCAAGCGCTCATAGACATTCCCATACTTCTCACATTGTCCGCTGCCTTTTGGGCAGACCGCTTTACCTGCGTCAGATCGGCACCTTCTGCCGCCCGCGCCCCCGCAATCTTATGTACAAATACCGTGCCTGCGATTCCCCGCCGTCCCGTAGAATATGTGCTGTCCGGTACGGCAACATCATCCTTTACCACTACACTTTCCACAGAAATTCCCTGGGCTTCTGCCAATTCCTTTGCAATGGAAAAGTTCATCAGATCCCCGGAGTAGTTTTTCAGGACTACCAGCACGCCGGCCCCTGTATCAATATCCTCTATGGCTTTCAGCATCTGATCCGGGGAGGGAGAGGCGAACAGATTTCCTGCCACCGCAGCGTCCAGCATTCCCTTACCTATGTAACCTGCATGGGCCGGCTCGTGCCCGCTTCCTCCCACAGACATAACCCCTACTTTCCCCTTTTTCTTCTCCTTCAGAGATACCACCCTGTGTTCCCTGAACCACTGGAGTTCCGGATGGGCAAATACGAACCCCTCCAGCATCTCATCTACAATGTTCTGTGGTTCATTCATGATTTTCTTTACCATATTCTGCTTCCTCCTTCTTTTGTGGAAACGCTTCCATATTTTCCCTTTTTATAATCCAGATAATTATCTGGATTATAAAATAACCTTTGTCCGGACTATCAGGATAAGTCGATCTTAATCTTGGACGGCATATAATATTTTCTGGCAGGCAGTTCGGGATCTCTTACGCGCTCCATCAGCATAGCGGCTGCCAGGCTGCCCATCTTCATAGGATCCCGTTCAATATAACTGTATCTCAGCTCCTCAAAGGTATCCAGCTTATCAAAAGAAATACAGTTGATATCCCTCCCCAGCTCCAGCCTTGCATCATAAACCGCTTTGATAAATCCTATGGTCGTCAGGTTGTTTGTAGTGAAAAATGTTTTTGGATATTCCCCTGACTGCAGAATCTTTTTCGTCATCTCATATGCGGTCTGCGTGGTAAAGTCTCCCTGATATACCTTTTTCTGATCCAAGGGAATACTATTCTCCTCCAATGCCCTTAAATAACCTTCATACCGATCCCGGGCTGTCTTTGTATTAAGATCCCCTGTTATAATTCCGATATCTCTGCAGCCCTCCTGGATCATGGCTTTTGTTGCATTATAGGCTCCCGCCACATTATCAAAATATACCAGGTCCCATTCATAAAAATCCAGACCGGAATCCATAAAGACGACCGGGATATGCAGAGAGTGGATCAGCTCCTTGTATTCCTTGATTTCTTTTAGATCCATATCATTGATGGATGGAGTGATAATGAGCCCCTTTAGCTTCTGCTGCTTTAGTAAATGAAGCTTTCTCTCTTCTTTTTTAAAATTCTTATTGGAATTGCACAGGATCAAGAGCAGTTCACTTTCCTCCAAGACTCCTGAAATTCCCTCTACCGCAGCGGCAAAGTATGGATTATGTGCCTCGGGAACAATGACTCCCACCATATTGCTGTCCTGTCTGGCAAAATTCCTGGCCGTGGCGGAGGGCACATAGTCACAGTTTTCTATTACTCTCTCTATCTTTTTCCTTGTCTTTTCACTGACATACCCGGTATGATTCAATACTCTCGATACCGTTGCCTTGCCCACACCGGCCTTTTCCGCAATGTCTTCAATTGTCATTTTACTCTGCACGTATATACTCCTTTTGTGGAATCGCTTCCATTTGCTATATATGTACATTATCACAGGTTTTTACATTTTTCAATAGTATTTTTATACAATTTCACGCAAATCATTTTGTCTAAATCGCATATTTCAAAAGTTTTTCTAGCCATTTTATTGTTTTTTCTACTATTATATGATAATTTAAATATATACTCCTGTCCTTTGACGTGGAAACGCTTCCATTTATTCAGACAACTATACACATTATGTACTGAACAGAAAGGAGCACCGCTCTATGGATTTACATCTGAAAAATAAAATTGTAGTAATAACAGGGGGAACCGCCGGTATCGGAAAGGCTGCGGCCTTCCAGTTTGCTGAGGAAGGCGCTTTTGTAACCGTATGCTCCCGCTCCCCTGAAAAAATCAGAAGTTTTCTGGAAGAGGCCCGGGAAAAGCACTTATCTGTCTCTGCGACAGCTGCAGATATCTCAGACCCCAAACAGCTGAAAAATTTTATTGAGGAGGCAGGCAGCACCTATGGGAGAATTGACGTATTATTTAACAACGCGGCCCAGAGTCATATGTGCTATCTGACTCAGCTTGAGGACAGCGCATGGGATTCCGTTGTGGCTTCCAACCTGTCTTCCGTCTGGAGGGCGGTTATATATGCACTTCCCTACATGAAAGAACACGGCGGAAGCATTCTATCCACCAGCTCACTGGCTTCCAGAATCCCTACCACTTCTATCGGTGCCTACGGCGTGACAAAAAGCGGAATCAATGCCATGACAAGAATGCTGGCCTCGGAACTTGCTCCGTACAACATCCGGGTAAATGCAGTTGCCCCCGGAGTGATAGCCTCAGACATGGTTAAAAATAGTATTTTAAAAAATAAGGGAATGCATTATCTCTGCCATACCTCTGTCTTGCAGAGACTGGGAGCACCCGAGGAAGTGGCCAGGCCGGTAGTATTCCTGGCATCTGACGCCGCCTCATTTATTACCGGAGAAATCCTGGATATCTCCGGAGGCAAATTCATCGTCCAGGATCCCTGGGCGCCGTGGGAGGATTTTGGGGTGGAGAGACCATATAATGTTTAGATTAATTGCGTTGGGGACAGATATAGAAGGGGGCGGCGGATACAGGTCCGGGCAGGTTAACTCAATGCTTCCGATAACCAGGAGAGAGAGTCCGCGTTGGGGCGCTGCCTGTGCCTCCGGGAGGGATGCCTGTTTCCCGGGGACGATTCCGCAGAAGTGTTAGAGAGTCTTAGACAAAACCGGGATTTCCGCAGGAGATTTTTTCGGCAGTCCAGGCCGAAAAAAAGAGAGAATGCCCAGAGAATGCACATAAAGCATTCTCTGGGCATGCGAACGGTGCTCCGGAGGGGATTCCCCCTGTCACACTATCCCAAATCCACTTCTATCCCAAAGACCTCCCCCACTGCCTTCATCTGATTGCTTCTCTTCCCGGTCAGTACAACCACATGGTGAGAGCAGATCCGTTCCATCATATCATATCCGTCAGCCACCTTGATAAGTCCCCCGTTCCGGCAGTCCGATCCCGGATACTGGACATATTCCTCTAAAACAGCCTTCTCCACAAAAATCTTCTCAAAGTCTCCGTGCAGCTTGCACAATGTAACATCCCCGGTCTCAACCTCTGCATCCACTGCCACGCCATTTTCGCCTACCAAATCCCAGGAATGCCAGCCAAGTACCGGCGGGCGCAGGGTCCACTTTCTGGACATACACTGGGGTACGCAGCCCAGATAACCGCAGTGCACCAGAAGTGCGTGATCATCCGGATCCGGGACATCGGGGAATTCCTGAATTTTCTCATGGGAGAGCGCAGGCATCCCAGAGAGGAAAGGATAGATATTGGTGGTAAAGATTGCGCTGTCTATCGTCTTTCCCATTAGATACTGTGTCATCAGAGAAGAAGTATCTCCCTCGCACACCCACATAATCCCCCGGTCCTGATACAGGAGGTTCCATGCAAGGCAAGGAGTTGTATCGCTGAAGTATGCTTCGTTAAGGCAGTTTACACCGCAGCCCACAACGTCTCCCTCTGCATCCGTCTCCTCTCTCAAGGCCAGGAACATTTTAATCGCCCCCAGCACCGGACGCTCATAGGGGATCTCTTCGGGGAAATTCCACCGCTTCAGCTCCCGGCGCGCATCATCATCGGATATAGATTTTGCCTTCTCTCCCAGAGCCTTGTACGACTTTCTTACTATAGTAATCCCAAATTTTTCCTGCATGCTGCGGGTACATTCTTCATTCCACCAGTAAAAGATCTTAAACTGCTCCGGGATCAACCCATCCCCCGGCGTATCCTGGAAAATCAGGAATTTCTGATGTTTCATCTCCCGCTTCAAGGCCAGTGCCCGGAACACTGTTTTTGCCAGTTCCACACTGTGGGGGTTAAATACCTGCAGCCCCTTTGACTTCATATAGGCAACTGCCTCCCAGTCAAACATCAGGGATACTCCAACTGTTGTGGTTAAAACAATCACCGGAAGATGAATCGTATCCAGAAGGGTGTCTATCTCCTTATATACCTCCACCCATAAGACCGGAAATAAAACAGCATCTGCCTCAGGAACCGGCTCCCCAACACTGACCGGGTCCAAAAACTCCACTTCCTCCCTGTAAATGTTCTTCAGGGCATCTAATATCCGGTGAAACTCCTTGTCCTCCACACTGGCAAACTGCAGCGGCACAACTCTTGTCTTCATATAAATAAACCTCCCATCCTTCAGAATCTTTAGTTTTACAGCACTTTGCAATACTCTACCTTTTCACCGCCGGCCCCGTACACCAGAAAATACTGGAATCCGTTTTCCCAGAATTCCGGAACTTCCACTATGCCTTCGATGATATCCATCCCCGCCTCTTTGGCATGAGCAAACTCTTTTTCCAGATCCTCTGCCTCATAGGCAATATGATCGATCCTTCCGCCGTGCGTCTCAACATCTGCGGCCTCGTCACTCCCCGCCGGACGCTGTATCAGCTCGCACATTACTTTTGTATCCCTGGAATATACGAAGATAACCCGGCTTCCCTGGGCGGTGAACTCCGCCTTTTTTTCAAAATCAGACTTCTCAATATACCATTCTGCTGCAGCCTCAGCGTCCGGAACCAGAATACCGATATGCTGCAGTCTTTTACTTTTCACCATACTCTCACCTATCCTTTCACTGCTCCTGCCGCCATACCGCTCTCTACCTTCTCCTGGAATATCAGATAGATAATCAGGATAGGCACTATGGAAAGCACTATGGAGGCAAACATTGGTCCGTAACTGGTAAATCTCTCTCCCTGCAGGCCCAAAAGCCTTACCGATATGGTTTTCATAGCCTGATTTGTCAAAAGGGTATTGGCAAATATAAGCTCATTATATACTGCGAGGAACGAAATAATCGCTCCTGTAAAAATCCCCGGGCTTGCTATGGGG
Source organism: Lactonifactor longoviformis DSM 17459 (assembly GCF_900129135.1). Classification (GTDB taxonomy): domain Bacteria; phylum Bacillota; class Clostridia; order Lachnospirales; family Lachnospiraceae; genus Lactonifactor; species Lactonifactor longoviformis. The sequence goes on along the minus strand of NZ_FQVI01000005.1, from coordinate 93,699 downwards.
AAGATGATCCGAAAGACAATTCCTGTGGTACTGCACCCGTCCACAATGGCCGCCTCATCCAGCTCTTTGCTGATCCCCTCTATGTATCCTGTAATGAGATAAAAGCTCATAGGAAAGTTAATGGCTGCGTAAAGCAGAATCATAGGCCAGTATTTATCCCGAAAGCCAAAGTTAGTAAACATGGTAACAATGGGAATCAGCATGGCATACGGAGGAATCATAAGTCCCAGCAGGTAGTACAGACGCAGTGCGCCGGAAAAGCGAATCAGTTTTCTTGCCGCCACATAAGCTGCCATGGTTACAAAAACCACCACCACCATGCACGCTCCAAAAGAGAAAATAAAGGAATTCAGAACTGCCCGCAGGATCCCCACATCGAAAATAGCAGATGTATAGTTGCTCCACTCAATTTTCGAGGGCAGGGCAAACATGGTATTCCATATCTCTGTATTTGTTTTAAAAGATGATACCACAGTAAAATATATCGGATATATAAAGATAAGGAAAAATACTATGGCAAACAACCGGTAAATAATATCTCCTGCTTTTAATCTTTTCATGCTGTCACCTACTCTTTCTGTCCTCTTGCAAACAATCCTGTGAGCAGTACGCTTGCCAGGAAGGAGGCAATAATCAGGAATGAACCCATGGCATTAGAGTAACCATAATTGTTATAGGTAAAAGCATTTTTATAAAGCAATGTACCAAACACCTCTGATGCGCTTCCGGGTCCTCCCCCTGTTGTAACATATACCATCTCAAACGTAGTGATCGAACCCACCACACAGTTCAGCAGAAAGATCTGGAAACTGCTCTTTAACATGGGAATCGTTATATAGCGAAGCTTCTGCCAGCCTTTGGCGCCGTCCACCTTAGCCGCCTCATACACATCCTCGGGAATCGCCGTAAGGCCCGCGGAGAATATCAGCATATTAAACCCCGCATAGGTCCAGGCATTAATCACCGTAATGGCATAGATAGCATAGGTCTGGCTGCCCAGAAAGTTGACATTTACACTGTCAAAGCCAAGACCGTGTATCAGGGTAGCCAGCGGACCGCCTTCCGGATACAGCAGGAAGTACCACATAAGGGCGATGGCCGTCCGACTGATAACCTGGGGCATGAAATAGCTGGTCTTCAGCAATCTTTTTCCTCTTAATTTAGACTGAACAACAGTTGCCAGAAATACTGCCACCGGCAGAATCAGGATACACCCTGATAAGATAAAAATTCCAACATTGGTTAATGCGGTAAAAAACTTTCTGTCTGCGAATAGTGCAAGATAATTTTGGATGCCCACAAACTGAAGAGGAGAATTGGGGATTCCGTTCCACTTAAAGAGCGAAAGCCGGAATACTGAGATCATGGGATAAATAAAAATGAAAGAATACAGCAGAAATGCCGGCAGACTTAACAGTATGGCCTCTATTTTCTTTCTCCTGCTCATTACGCCAAACATAGGAAACACCTCCTTTTAATATGGCGGGAGAAATTCTCCCGCCATGCTGTACAAGATCTGCTAATTACTTGCGTTATACGTATCTACTTCTCCCTGGATCCTGTCGGCGATATCCTTTGCCTTATCCCCTGAGAAAATGGTTGTCACTTCTGTTCTCACTACATCCAGCAGAGAGGTCATAGGTGAGAATTGTTCGATTTCCCCTATCATATTAGAAGCTTTTCCATAGTACTCATTGAATTCTGTGGTCAGAGCGTCTGCCTGGATCGTCTCCCCGAATGTAACCGGATAGGTCCCTGCACCTGCCTGTGCCTCATACAGTCCCTGATAATACTCCTGGGAGGTAAAGAATTTCAGCACACGAACCGTTGCGTCATAGTCCGGATCCCCCGGCTGGGAGGTCATAGCCATAAAATCATCCGGTCCGCCCATCCATTCATCTTTGTATTCCGGTTTTTCCTCAAAATACGGGAATCCCTTGCAGACAATGTCATCTATATTGGAAAACTCATTGATCGTTGCAATGTTCCAGGAACCGCTGAAGATAATAGCCGCTTCCTTATTTTCCAGCTTCGCCAGCTCACCGTTGGCATCATAGGCAAGGTTGTTGTCCCCGAAAAGTCCGTCCTCCTGCCATTTCTGCATTTTCTCGATCAGCCCAAGCATCTCCGGATCATTCCATGCTTTCTCATTGTCAATTAAATCTGTCTTCAGCTGATCTCCGTAGTATTTCATAGAGAGCGCTGTGAGGAAATGTCCCGCACGGTAATTGTCTTTTGCTCCGAAGGCCATGGGAATATAGCCCGCTTCAATCAGTTTTGGAGCCGCCGCCTCAATTCCTTCCCAGGTTTCCGGCATTTCCATTCCCAGTTCATCAAAAATAGCCTTGTTGTAGAAACAGCAGACACCGTAGGGAGAAGTGGGAAGTCCGTAGGTACCCTCGATTCCATAGGCGGAATAGTCTACCGGCGCAAAGAGTGCGTCAATATAGTTCTCCGTCCATGACGGATCCTCTTCCAGCAGAGAAGAGATATCTGTCACCACGCCGTTTTTCACATAATCTATATTTGCCGCATAGCCGAGAAAATTAAATACTTCAATGGGATCTCCCGAAGCCACAGAGGTCTTAAATAAAGTGTCATGGGATTCTTCATCGGATATAGATACGTCCTCCAGTTCAATGTCCTGATTCTCCTCCTGGAACTTTGCTACCATATCCATGAAATATCTCTCACGCACACTGTCCGGGTTGCTGAATCTGGTAAGAATCCTGACCTTCACCTTTCCATCTTCTGATTTTGCAGTTTCCTCCGATTTCTTACTGCTGTCCTTGGAATCCCCTCCGGAATTCCCGCAGCCGCTGAGAACAGATACTGCTAAAACGGATGCCAATAAAACGCTGATAATCTTCTTTTGCATAATACCCTCCCTGTTCTTTTTTTGAAAACTTTAACTTTTTCGTACTGCAGTACTTAGGATAGGTTTATCATACAGGGATTCCCCCTAAAACTCCATGTGCTGCTTTTTTCTGTTTTTGTAAATTTTTTAGGTGGTACTGCTTTCACTGTTCCTTGTCTTTAAATGTTTCACCTGTGAAGGTGATACCCCGTAATATTTTTTAAAGCAGCGGCTAAAATAGTATTCATCGCTGTATCCCGCCAGGGCAGCTGCCTCCCTCACTTCAATTTCTTTTCCCAGCAGCAGTTCCCTGGCTTTTTCCAGACGGACCATGGATAAATACTGCATCATAGTCACTCCCATCGCTTTTTTAAAAATACCGCTTAAGTAGGCGGGAGTGACTCCCACCTGTTCCGCCACCTCCGCCTGAGTCAGCTCTATATCGCTGCAGTGCCGCTGCATATATTCGCATGCTTTTCCCACAATGGGCATATTTTTCCCGGCTGCTGCCTGCGTGCTCTTGCTTTCGATCAGCGCTTTTACCATGCCGCAGAACCACTCTTTTATCTCTCCCAAAGTCATCAGGTATTCAAACGCAGCCTCCAGGCTTTTGTATTCTCCCATAAATCTGCGGATTTCCAGACCCGAGGCAATGCACGCCTCGGAGATCCCAAGGAGCAGTCTGTTGGCATTCATGGAGATACATTCGTAGTTGCACTGTCTCCCGATCATCTCGTCAAAAATCATCCGGATCATCCGTTCGCAGCCCATGGGATCATTTTTCCCCACACAGTTCTGTACCTCTTTAATCTTTGCCGACGAAACCCGGTAATGACTGTCTCCTCTTTTGTCCACGTCTTCATAGCCCATGGTCTTTTCCCGGAATGCCTTGGTGTTGTTCAGCGCACAGACGGCTTCCGTATATGCGTTTACCAGCTGCCGGATCCCCTTTTTGCGGCTGCTGATTCCGCACCGGATGACGGTTTCCAGCTTCTGCTCCAGCAGTTTACGCACCTGTTCCATTACCCCCTTAACGCCTTCCCTGCTGTCCCTGACAGACCATTCTTTAAATAAAATACAGTAATTATTAAAGAGATCAAAAAGTACGGTAAAGCCCTCCCCCTTATCCATCACACGCCGGCCGGCCTCATAGATCTTCTGGCTCTGCTCCAGCAGAGGCAGGCTCTCCTGTGTATAGAGCTGAATGCGGAAAACAGAGAGAGTATACTCTGCATCCGTATCCACTCCCGCCTCACCTGCCTGCACGGCAATCTCATCTGCGATCTCTTCCTGTATTCCATACTGAAAAATATCGCTGAAAAACTTTGCCTCCATAATAAGCCGTGCATCGCTCTGGCCCAGTGAAAGATTTTCTAAAAGCTTATGCTCCCTCTTTTCCTCCACCAGCTTGTCCCTTAATTTTTCCAGCATTCTGGTGAATTCTTCTTCATTCACCGGTTTCAGAATATAGTCATATACCCCGTATTTGATCGCCTGCTGGGCATAGGCAAAATCACTGTGCCCTGTGAGGAAAATAATATGAATGGGAAGATTTTCCTCCCGCAGCCTCTTCACCAGCTCAATTCCGTTCATTCCGGGCATGGCAATATCAACAATTGCCAGGTCATATGCACGCTCTGTGATAAGTCTGAGTGCCTCCCCGCCGCTCCCCACGTCATCCTCCACCTCATAACCCAGTGCATTCCAGTCAAATCCCAGCCGTATTCTCTTTCGTATCAGCATCTCATCGTCCACAATAATCACTTTAAACATTTTCTTTTTCATCCCTTCTTCGGCCACAGCGTTAACTTGTATAATCCTCCCTTGTGGGCAGGAAAATTCTGATTTTTGTTCCCTGCGCCAGAGGCAGTATCTTGAGCCCGTACCGGCTTCCAAAATACAGCTTTATTCTTTCATCGGTATTGCGAAGCCCGAAGCTCTCCATTCTGAACCCCCTGCTCTCCCCGGAAAGAATACTTTTTCTTGTCTTATCATCCATTCCCATCCCATTATCTTCTACCTCGATTACCATCCCGCGCTCACCGGCAAAGACGCGTATGCTCAGCAGTCCGCCCCCGCTCATCTCCTGAAACCCATGGTGAATGGCATTTTCCAGAATAGGCTGAAGGGTAAGCTTACAGATAAAATGATTCTCCAGCTCAGGCTGACAGGTAATCTCATAGGTAAACTTTCCGGGATAACAGACCTTCATAATCTCCAGATAATTTGAGGCAATATCCAGCTCCTGTTTTACGGTGATAATCTCCTTTCCTTTGTTCAATACCCCCCGGTAAAATCCCGACAGAAGCTGAATGGTGTGAATGGCAAGCTTCTTTTCGTCCATCACAATAAGCCCGCAGATACTTTCCAGAATATTGTAGAAAAAGTGGGGTGTCATCTGCATCTGGATGAGAGATAGCTCCGATTCTCTTTTGTCTTCCTCCTTCTCAACAATCTCCAGCAGAAGAATCTCTGTCTTATCCACCATCCGGTTAAACTCAGAAGCCAGTGTCCCCAGTTCTCCCCCGTCCTTTACCACCACCCGCTTATGGTAATCCCCTTTTCCAATCTCAACAATGGTCTGGGTAATCTGGCTGAGGGGCCGGGTAATAGATTTCACCAGGAATTTCACTAAGACCAGACTGCCCAGAAACACTGCAATTCCAAGCAGCACCATGGTCACCGCATACACCGTCACACTTGTGAGATAAATAGATTTTGAGACCTCACTGACTGCGGTCCAGTTCTGCCCCTTGTATTCCTTCATAAAATACCAGGCGCCTTTATCCTGGGCCATTATAAAGCCGTCCTCATCCGGGTTTTTAGCACCGGCAGCCTTATACCACCGCCGGTCCTCCAGAGACTGGTACAGCAGCGCTTCATCTCCCGCCAGAATAATATGATTATCCCTCTCAAAATACATCTTGATCCCGTCACTCATCACTGTCTCATAGAGCCGGCTCAGTTCTCTGTTGGGAATCTCTATCTCCACCACTCCGATGAGCCTGCCGCTTCCCATACTGTAAACCTTTCTCACATAGCTGATGCAGTCCGCATATGACTTTGCCTTAGACTGTTTCCAGGGACTCTTGTGCAGTTCTATAAGCTCTGACTTCTTGTCTGATTCGATAAACTCCTCTACCCGGTCCATCTGCGTTTGAAGGTACTCCGCCTCTTCCACCAAATCCTCATTGGCATAGTAATTACCCTTTAAATCATAAAATGTAATAGCACTATAGCTGGACTTCTGCCCGATATAGCTGTTAATCACCTGCTGTATGAGTACATATTTTTCATGCTGTTTTACAATATCCCCCTGTAAAAACTGGCCGGAATTCTCCAGCAGGGTCTGGCAGCTCTCCCCCACCAGTACGGATACCGCATCATTCTCCACTCCCTGAAAAAACATGTCCATCTTCTCCAGTACCATCTCCAAATCCTTCTTTGCCGAGGTAGAAGTGGTAGCTACCAGCTGTTTCTGCAGAATAATAAACACACTGCTGACAAAACAGATGGTGGTAACAATCATGAGCGCGGCGATAACCATAACAATTCTCTCCGCAATATTCTTCCGGTAGAACTCTTTTTTGACCCTTTTCATCCATTCCTTTATATGTATCATATCGTACCTGCCCTCTCATACTTTGCTGGTTTTATTCTTCATCCGGAATTGCCTTGGAGTCATGCCTTCCCATTTCTTAAACGTATTGCAGAATGCACTCTCACTGTAAAATCCACAGCGGAAACAGATCTCCTTCACCGGAACCTGTGTGCTCCACAGAAGAAACTTTGCATTGTTGATTCTGGATAAAATGATATATTCATGTGGTGTAAATCCTGTCTCTCTTTTAAAAAGCCTGGTAAAATAATACAGGCTAAGATTCACATTAGAGGAAAGACGTTCCAGGGACAAGCCCTCCTCACACAGATGCTCTCTGATATAGGCCATGCTCTCCTCAATCACACCGGAAAACTGGGAATTCCCGATAGCGGCCTCCTGCGCCAAAACCAGCTCTGTGAGGAGCTTCATAATATAGCCGGACATTACAATCTCCTTGATGTTCTCTCCTTTGTGAAACAGCTGGTACAGACGGTTTAGTTCCGCCTCGAACTTCACCGGATTGGGCAGAGTTATCACACTGCACTCCTTCTCCGCAATCATCTCAAAATATTTTCTGCTCATAGGTCCGTCAAAGTGGAGCCACAGCACCTCCCACTCCTCCTCGGAATAATAGGCATGGGACTGGTAGCAGTCCAGCAAAACCACCTGCCCCTCCTCTGCCCTGTATATCCCGGAGTCAGAGCATACCGTGCAGCTCCCTTTTCTGATATACATAATCAAAAAACTGTCAAAACTTTCCCTGTGCAGAAAATAATCCTTTTCATAAAAGAAGTGGCCAGTCACCAGAGGATAGAAAAACATTTCCCTCGCCTGCGTACTGGGTGTGTAAACAAAGTATTCCGACTTTCTTTTCACTTTTTCTTCCCGGGCCAGCATTGTCTTCACCGCCTTTCATTCTTTCTGTACTCTCTACTTATTATTATATTTGACACCACGGATGCGGTCAATTTGAATCTATTATTATTAAGAGCAATTTTTTGCAATTAATAGGCAAATTTCTATAATGACTTTTTCTCCCTCCCCTTTATAATAAGACTCAACAACACCTGTTAATTGCGGTAAATATCCTATACAACAATATGAAAAAAGGAGAAATGCATATGACTTCCAGAGAACGATTAATTGCAACTTTAAATCATCAGACACCAGACAGACTTCCCCTGGATCTGGGGGCTACCAGCCAGACAGGCATCAATGCCAGCTCCCTGTATCAGCTGCGCAAAGCTCTTCACCTGGACGAACACAGATTGAAAATCATCGAACCCGGACAGCTTCTGGGAGAGGTGGAACAAGATCTCCTGGATCTCCTGGGTGTAGATGTAGTTGGCCTGTTTAACACAACCAATTATTTCGGCTATAAAAATGACAACTGGAAAAAATGGGAGATGGATGACGGCACTCCCGTGTGGATGGGCGGCGGCTTTGCCTACGACCGGGATGAGACCGGAAAGCTCTATGTCTATCCACAGGGCGACACCAGCGCCGAGTACAGCGCCATCCTTCCCAAAGGGGGAACCTTTTTTGACTGTGTTCCAAGAGAAAAATTTGACTGGGATCTGGAGGAAGAGGATCTGACACCCCTGGAAGATTTTAAAGATGACTTCTCAGTGGTATCCGATGAAGAAGCCCGTTACTGGGAAGAAAAATCAATTGAATTATATGAGAATACAGACTACGGGATCGTAGGCATGATAGGGGGCGGCGCCCTGGGTGACGCAGCCGTCATCCCGGGACCGGGGATCAAGCATCCCAAGGGCATCCGCCGGGTGGATGACTGGCTTATGGCCCATTCCATGTACCCGGATTACATCAAGGCCGTATTCCGCTACCAGACAGATATCATGCTCAAAAACCTGGAAATATACCGCCAGGCCGTAGGGGACCGCATCCAGGTAGTCTGGATCTCCGGAACAGATTTCGGCAACCAAATGGCCGGTATGATGAGCCTGGAAACCTTCCGCGAGCTATACAAGCCTTTTTATAAAGAAATCAACGACTGGGTACATCAGCACACAAGCTGGAAGACCTTCTACCACACCTGCGGCGCCGTCTCCAGTTTTCTGGATGATTTCGCAGACATGGGCCTCGACTGCCTGAATCCCCTGCAGCTCTCAGCAAAGGGAATGGACGCTAAGACCATCAAAGAGAAATATGGAGATAAGTTTACCTTCTGGGGAGGGGGCGTTGATACACAGAGGACACTGCCCTTCGGTACACCGGAGGAAGTGCGCAGAGAAGTGCGGGAAAGAATTGATATCCTGGGAAAAAACGGCGGATATGTGTTTAATACCATACATAATATCGTGGCAAATGTTCCGCCGGAGAACCTGATTGCTATGTATGAGGAGGTTATCGGAAGGAAATTGTAGGTTTGCGTATGAGAAGCTCGATATAAATTAATGGGCGGGGCTTCAACGGTCAAGGTAGGCGCTTAAAGCGCCGTTCATCCTGACCGTTGAAGCCCCGCCTGGCTTTGCTGCTTCTATGAAATAGGAAATCCTGTCATCCTTCAACTTTCCCATTAAGGTGCAAGAACAATTCTGCTGGCTGAGGCTGGGTAGAAAATTGCATGGGTGACAACACGGCTGCATACGCACCAGCATTTGTTATAACTACAATATCACCGCATTCTAAGTACGGCATTGTAATATCCTCTGCAATTACATCTGTCGCTGTACAAAGATTTCCAACCAAATCAACTTGTTCAAATGGTTTCTTTTGGCTCAATGCATTAAATTGGAAAGCGGCTGTGCTGGTAAATAGCGGCTCGCTTCCTTTCGGAGATGGATCCAATGAATAGTGTGCAACCAAACGGGCTAACGAGGGACGAACAAAGCCGTTCAGCGTATTTTTCAAAAGAATGTATGTTTTCCCATAGGATACTTTTCGGTCTGCTACTTTCGTTACATATACGCCCGCTTTTCCAACAATATAGCGGCCTGTTTCAATAATAATCTTTGTATCGGGAAACGAATTGCGAAATGTGTCTAACGCAGTATTAACCGACTTACTTAGTTTGTCTATATCCAAAGGGACATCTTCAGCAGCGTAAGGAATGCCCATACCCGACCCCATATTAACAAACGAAAGATGGGTGGAGTTAACATCTTGTATACGCTTTGCTACTTGGAGGACACTTTCATAATATGCCGCAAGAATATCAGCGTTCAATTCCTGACCGCGCAGATGTACATGAATACCCGTAATCTTAATATTAGAAAAATCATATTCTTTTATAAAAGCGATTGCCTGTTCTTCATCAATTCCAAATTTAGAAGATATCCCATTTCCCCCATAAAAAGAAAAACTTGGGTTGATTCGCAAACCAATTTCGGCTATGAAATTTATTCGTTCTGCTGCCATCTGAATTCTTTTGATTTCGTCAATACTGTCTGCAATAAGGACCGAAGATTTGATTGCACGCTCAATATCTTCCATTGATTTTCCCGGAGCAGAGTAATAGATATTTTTTTTTTTCACACCAGCGGCAAGAGCTTTGCGGACTTCTCCTGCGCTTGCAGCATCTGCGCCAAACCCCTGGGAAAAAACACTTCGGAGGACATTTACATTAGAATTACATTTAATGGAGTAAAGGAACCGGATATTAGGAAAATGCTCTTTTAAATCTTGAGTTCGCGCGACAATTTGACTCTCATCATACAAATAAAAACTGTCATATCGTTTTGCCTGTTCTTTCACCACATCTTCATTATATGCCATAATTAGCCTCCATGTTAAACTTCCATAATAACCGGCAGTACCATAGGACTCCTCTTAATCTTTTTCCAAAGATAATGATCCATCCCATCTCTGATCTCTGACTTTATATACCCCCAGTCTCTGCTCTTCCTGCCCTCGCATTTCTCGATAGCTTTCAGAGCAACTTTTCTCATCTCCCGAATTAGTTCTTCTGATTCCCTGATATACACAAAGCCTCTGGATATGATATCCGGCCCTGCCAGAAGTCTGTTGGTTCCTTTTTCAAAGCTCATGGTAACGATAATGATCCCGTCCTCGGACAGACTCTGCCGATCCCGAATGACTATATTGCCCACATCGCCCACTCCAAGGCCGTCTACGTAGATGCCCCCTGCCTGTACTTTCGAGGTGACTCTTCCCCTCTCCTGGGACAGTTCCAGAACATCTCCTGCATCCAGCACAAACACATGATCCTTTTCTATTCCCAGGTCCTGCGCCACATTGGCGCCTGCAAGCAGATGCCTGTACTCACCGTGGACAGGGATTGCATACTGTGGTTTTAAGAGAGAATAGATGAGCTTTATCTCTTCCTGGCAGGCATGTCCCGAGACATGGGTATCCTGGAATATAACATTTGCACCTTTCCTAGCCAGTTCATTTACCACTCTGGATACCGCTTTTTCATTTCCCGGTATAGGTGTGGAGCTGAAAATAATGACATCATTTGGTTTTATCACTACCTTTTTGTGGGTGGAATCCGCCATACGGGACAGTGCAGCCATTGCCTCGCCCTGGCTTCCGGTGGTGATAAACACCAGTTTCTCATCCGGGTACCGGTTCATCTGCTCCACTTCTATCAGGGTGTTTTCAGGAACCGTTACGTATCCAAGCTCCTCAGCAATCTTAATCACTGTCTCCATACTCCGGCCCTGCAGGATAACTTTTCTTCCGAATTTATATGCGGTATTCATAATCTGCTGCACCCGGTCAACATTGGAGGCAAAGGTCGCCACAATAATCCGGTTTTCCTTATTCTCTGCGAACAGCATATCAAATGTTTTTGCCACCTTCGTCTCCGATGGGGTAAAACCGGGGCGCATAGCATTTGTGCTGTCACACATCACTGCCAGAACTCCTTTTTTGCCGAGTATGCCCATACGCTGCAGATCAATGGCTTCCCCAAACAGAGGGGTATAATCCACCTTAAAATCTCCGGTGTGGAATATCATACCCGCCGGCGTATAGATAGCCAGTGCCGCTGCACCTGCTATACTGTGATTTGTCTTGACAAATTCTATGCGCAGTTCCCCAAGATTCACACAGCCCCCCTGCTTGACCACCTTACGCTTCGTCTTCTTCAGAAGCTTTGCTTCCTCCAGCTTATGCTCAATCAGACCCATGGTAAGCCTGGTGGCATAGACAGGTACGTTAATCTGAGGCAGAATATAAGGCAGTGCCCCAATATGGTCCTCGTGTCCGTGGGTAATAACGAAGCCTTTCACTTTCTCCCGATTCTGTACCAGATACGTTACATCCGGAATCACCTTGTCAATCCCGAGCATGTCATCATCCGGAAAGGAAATCCCGCAGTCTATCACAACAATGGTTTCCCCATATTCTATAGCCGTAATGTTCATGCCGATCTTATCCAGACCTCCCAGGGGAATAATCTTTACCTCTTTGCTCATTTTCAATTGTTTTTCTTTTTGATTCAAATAATACCTCTTTTCTTTTTTGTTTTCCTTGCTCTGTCAGCCATTTTGGCAGACTGCAATTATAGTTACTTTTATTTACTATACTGTCTGCATTTCTTTTCATAAAACAGCCCTATCCGATTGGGAAAAATAGATATGACCACTTTTTAAAAGCCTGCGCAATGATCTCTCATAGCTGCACCACAATATCTTTTCTCTTTCTTCACGAACAAACAATTAGATATAGTATACACCTCTTTGCCGAAAGAAGCAAGCCCATCCCGAAGTGCCTCTCGTTGATAGGCCAGAAATATACCGTTTACGCCGCTGCAAAGCATTTTAGTTTTCAGAATTATAAAAAGGCCTCCGAGGAAATCCTCGGAAGCCTTGATATTTACGAATAATGGACAATTACTCAATAATCTGAGCAACACGTCCTGATCCTACAGTACGTCCACCTTCACGGATAGCGAATGTAAGACCCTGATCCATAGCGATTGGGTGGATCAGTTCGATTGTCATCTCTACGTTATCGCCAGGCATGCACATTTCTGTACCAGCTGGTAATTCGATAACACCTGTAACGTCAGTTGTTCTGAAGTAGAACTGAGGTCTGTAATTGTTGAAGAAAGGAGTATGACGTCCACCTTCATCTTTTGTCAGAACGTAAACCTGAGCGGTGAATTTTGTATGGCATTTGATGGAACCTGGTTTTGCAAGAACCTGTCCTCTTTCGATTTCAGTTCTCTGAACACCACGAAGCAGAGCACCGATGTTATCACCAGCCTGAGCCTCGTCAAGTAATTTACGGAACATTTCGATTCCAGTTACAACTACTTTACGTGTCTCTTCTTTGATACCAACGATTTCAACTTCTTCAGATACATGCAGAGTACCAGCTTCTACTCTACCTGTAGCAACTGTACCACGTCCTGTGATAGAGAATACGTCCTCTACAGGCATGATAAATGGCTTGTCTGTATCTCTCTGAGGATCTGGAACCCATTCGTCAACAGCTTTCATTAACTCAAGGATCTTATCGCCCCATTCGCTCTGAGGATCTTCCAGAGCTTTTAAAGCGGAACCCTGGATGATAGGAGTATCATCGCCTGGGAATTCATACTCGTTCAGTAACTCACGGATCTCCATGTCTACTAACTCAAGTAATTCTTCGTCATCTACCATATCACATTTGTTCATGAATACAACGATATATGGTACACCTACCTGACGGGATAACAGGATGTGCTCTTTTGTCTGAGCCATAACACCGTCTGTAGCAGCAACAACTAAGATAGCGCCGTCCATCTGAGCAGCACCAGTGATCATGTTCTTAACGTAGTCAGCATGTCCTGGGCAGTCAACGTGTGCGTAATGTCTGTTCTCTGTCTCATACTCAACGTGAGCTGTAGAGATAGTGATTCCACGTTCTCTTTCTTCGGGAGCTTTATCGATATTTTCGAAAGCAACAGCCTGACCTGTACCTAATCTTTCGTGAAGAGTCTTTGTAATAGCAGCTGTTAAGGTTGTTTTACCATGGTCAACGTGTCCGATGGTACCAATGTTACAATGCGGTTTGTTTCTTTCAAATTTAGCTTTAGCCATTTTGAATGTCCTCCTTAATACATATGCGCCCCTCTGGGCAAATTGTTTTTTTTCGCTATTTTACTACTGAACCTGCTATCCTTGATTATATTGCAAAACAGGGATATTTGCAAGGAAAATTTAACAAGTTATAGGATAAAACGGGATTATTTCCCTATTGCAGAAATAACTTTTTCCTGTACAGACTTCGGTACCGGCTCATATCTGTCAAAGAACATGGAGTAGTTGCCTCGTCCCTGTGTTCTGGAACGCAAGTCTGTAGAATAGCCGAACATCTCAGCCAGCGGAACGAATCCACGAATCATCTTGCCGCCTCCGATGTCGTCCATACCCTCGATACGGCCACGGCGGGAGTTGATATCACCGATAACATCACCCATGTAGTCCTCCGGAGTAGTAACCTCGACTCTCATAATAGGCTCCAGCAGTACAGGAGCAGCTTTCTGCATTGCTTCCTTGAATGCCAGAGAACCGGCAATGTGGAATGCCATTTCACTGGAGTCAACCTCATGGTAAGAACCATCGTATACAGTAGCATGAATGCCAACAACAGGGAAACCGCCCAGAGATCCGGCCTTCATAGCTTCCTCGATACCCTCTCCTACTGCAGGGATGTATTCCTTCGGAATGGCACCGCCCACAACTGCGGTATCAAACTTGTACAGTTCTTCACCGTTGGCATCCATAGGCTCGAATCTAACTTTACAGTGTCCGTACTGTCCGCGTCCACCGGACTGTTTGGCGTACTTGCTGTCAACATCTGCAGATTTTGTAAAGGTTTCTTTGTAAGCAACCTGAGGAGCACCTACGTTTGCCTCCACTTTAAACTCACGCAGAAGTCTGTCCACGATGATTTCCAGGTGAAGCTCACCCATACCGGCGATGATTGTCTGTCCGGTCTCCTTATCTGTGTGTGCGCGGAAGGTTGGATCCTCCTCGGCAAGTTTTGCAAGAGCCTCGCCCAATTTACCCTGTCCTGCTTTTGTCTTAGGCTCGATAGCCAGTTCGATAACTGGTTCGGGGAATTCCATAGACTCAAGAATAACGGGATGCTGGTCATCACATATAGTATCGCCAGTAGTTGTGAATTTGAAACCGATAGCGGCTGCAATATCTCCTGCAAATACTTTATCTAACTCAGCTCTCTTATTGGCATGCATCTGAAGGATACGGCCAACACGTTCTTTCTTATTCTTAGTAGCATTTAATACGTAAGAACCGGAATTCATAGAACCGGAATATACTCTGAAGTATGCCAGCTTACCAACGAATGGGTCTGTCATAATCTTGAATGCCAGCGCGGAGAATGGTTCGTCGTCGGAAGAATGTCTCTCGATCTCGTTTCCATCCAGATCAATACCCTTGATTGCGGGAATGTCTGTAGGAGCCGGCATAAACTCAAGGATTGCGTCCAGCAGTTTCTGAACACCCTTGTTTCTGTAAGCGGTACCGCAGCAAACCGGAATACAAGCACATTCGCAGGTTCCTTTTCTCAGAACCGCTTTCAGGCTTTCTACAGACGGCTCTTCCCCTTCCAGGTACTCCATCATCAGGTCGTCGTCCAGCTCACAGATTTTTTCAACTAATTCTGTATGATACAGTTCTGCATCATCCTTCATATCTTCGGGAATATCTGTGATTGAGATGTCTTCGCCCTTTTCATCGTTGTAGATGTAAGCTTTCATCTCAAACAGGTCAATAATTCCCTGGAAATCGTCCTCTTTGCCGATTGGCAGCTGAAGACAGATTGCGTTTTTACCTAATCTTGTCTTAATCTGATCTACTGCATTGTAGAAATCAGCTCCCAGAATATCCATCTTATTGATGAATGCCATTCTGGGTACGTTATAGGTATCAGCCTGACGCCAAACGTTTTCAGACTGAGGCTCAACACCACCCTTTGCACAGAAGACACCGACAGCGCCGTCTAATACACGGAGTGAACGCTCAACTTCTACTGTAAAGTCAACGTGTCCCGGAGTATCAATAATATTGATACGGTGTTCCAGAGCACCCGGCTTAGTCTTACAGTTTTCCTGTAAAGTCCAGTGGCAAGTTGTAGCGGCTGAAGTGATTGTGATACCCCTTTCCTGCTCCTGTTCCATCCAGTCCATGGTAGCAGTACCTTCGTGTGTATCTCCAATTTTATAGTTAACACCGGTATAATATAAGATACGCTCGGTCAGAGTGGTCTTACCCGCATCAATGTGGGCCATAATACCAATGTTCCTGGTTCTCTCTAATGGATATTCTCTTCCAGCCAATGGATTTTCCTCCTTTAGAATCTATAATGAGCAAATGCCTTATTAGCTTCTGCCATCTTATGCATGTCTTCTTTCTTCTTTACAGATGCTCCTGTATTGTTCATAGCATCTAAAAGCTCATTAGCCAGTCTATCTTCCATTGTCTTTTCTCCTCTTTTGCGGGAGTACAATGTAATCCAACGAAGTGCTAACGCCTGACGTCTCTCAGGTCTTACTTCGATAGGCACCTGGTAGGTAGCTCCACCGATACGTCTTGCCTTTACCTCAAGTACAGGCATGATATTGTTCATAGCTTCTTCAAATACTTCTAATGCTGGTTTTTCAGCTTTTGCTTCAATCTTAGCGAATGCTCCGTATACAATCTTCTGAGCTACACCCTTCTTACCGTCTAACATAATGTTGTTGATAAGTTTGGTAACTACCTTGTTGTTGTACAGAGGATCTGCCAAAACGTCTCTTTTTTGAGTATGTCCTTTACGTGGCACGTTACTTCCCTCCTTAATCATTCCATTGATATAGCAGAATTCATCTGCTTTTGATTAAATCATAGGTACTCACATGGCGTATTCACACCTACTATGTGTTCGCACTCGGTAAATTCTCTATCGATAAACCCGCAGCCACCGCTAGGTTCTTCTGGAATCCCGGTACAAATGATAGCGTTTTGTGATTCTATTGATTTGTTTAATTAGTTAGTCCGTATTACCAGTGCTTTTCTGGCCTTCGGTTAATTATTTCTGTTTTGGTCTCTTAGCACCGTATTTAGAACGTGCCTGTCTTCTATTAGCAACGCCTGCAGTGTCAAGTGTTCCACGTACGATATGATATCTGGTACCTGGTAAGTCCTTTACCCTGCCGCCACGGATCAGAACAACGCTGTGCTCCTGTAAGTTATGACCTTCTCCCGGGATATAGCTTGTTACTTCGATACCGTTGGAAAGACGAACTCTGGCAATTTTTCTAAGAGCTGAGTTAGGCTTCTTAGGAGTCGCTGTCTTAACTGCTGTACATACACCTCTTTTTTGTGGTGATGACATGTTTGTGGATTTCTTCTTTAAAGAGTTGAAGCTCTTCTGAAGTGCCGGTGCAGTAGACTTCTTTACAGATGTCTGTCTTCCTTTTCTTACTAACTGATTAAATGTTGGCATTCCAATTCACCTCCTGTATTATTTTCTTCCTTAATTCTTTGGAATATTGTGGCTGCTGGTTGTTATTCCTGTGAATAAAAACCTTTTTTGGGCGCACGACTAGCGTGTAATTCCATGCGCACTTATGTATTATAGCTTTTGCAGCAAGTCGTGTCAAGGAATTTTTTGCAAATTTTTCTTTCAAAAGCCTGATTTTCCCAAGATTGTTGACGCTTGCGCCTGAATACTATAAAATAAGAAGCACAAATACAAAACGTTTAATTGGAGGTACCTATGGATCAGTCGCCGCAGAAAAGGCCTAAAAATGTAGTTATTCTCTGTGCAGTGCTGGGGGTTGCAGTGCTGGCAGTTGTTCTCTTTCTTCTTATTCCAAAGCTTACCGGAAGCAGCAGGGATTCCCGCAGCAAAAATGCTGATGCAGGGAATACAGTCCTCTCGGAGAACGAGGACGCCGATGCACTGTCAGACGCCCAGGAGAATGCCGATATTCCGGAAACCCCAAAGAAGGAGGAGGAACCTGAAACCATAACTGCTACTCCTCCGGAGGAATCCAAAGAAGCACCGTCCCAGACCCAGGAGACACCCGAGGCTCAGACACCGGCTCCCCAGGAACAGCCGGCGAGTCCTCCTGAGCCTGAGGGAAACGGGCATATTGTTGCGGTTGATGCCGGACATCAGGCCCAGGGAAACAGCGAACAGGAGCCCATCGGCCCGGGGGCCGGGGAAACTAAGGCAAAGGTCGCGTCCGGAACAAGCGGAAGCGTATCGGGCCTGCAGGAGTATGAGCTCAATCTTCAGGTTTCCCTGAAACTCAGAGACGAGCTTCAGGCAAGAGGGTATGAAGTAATCATGATACGGGAAACCAACGATGTGAATATCAGCAACGCAGAGAGAGCCCAGATTGCCAATGGGTCCGGCGCGGAGATCTTTTTGAGAATTCATGCCAACGGTTCTGACGACAGTTCCGTGAACGGCGCGCTCACTATGGCGCCTACCTCCGGAAATCCCTATGTCAGCAATATCGCTGCAGCCTCTCAGAAGCTCTCCGGGGATGTACTTGACTGCTATTGTGCAGCCACAGGATTCAAAAAGCGTTCGGTCATGGAAGTGGATAACATGAGCGGCATCAACTGGTGTACAATCCCTGTTACTATCGTAGAGATGGGATTTATGTCTAATCCGGAGGATGATGCCAGGATGGCGGATGAAGCTATGCAGTATCAGATGGCAGAAGGTATTGCCGACGGTGTGGATCAGTATTTTACGGAATAAGTTATATCAAAACACCGGAGCCGGGGTGATATGCCCCGCTGCTCCGGTGTTTTTGTTCACTCTTCCTGCCGGATATCCTCCAGCAGTCTTTTTCTCTGTTTTTTGAATACCTTCTGCAGTACAGCCGTTCCCAGAAGGCATAACGCCATTCCCGCTATCCCGCCGTAAAACATAACTGTTCCTGTGGTAATTGCCATATATGCTCCCCCGCTTTCCTGATCCCTCTCAAGTTATCCATCCGCCCTTAACTGCCTGCTGGTAGAGTTCCTCCAGGCGCTTCATCTGGGGATCCGTCTCATTATTGTCCAGCTGCTTCCGGTATAATTCCTCAGCCTTCTCATAATACTGGCCAAATTTCTGGTAGCTTCTCCTGCTGTTTTCTTTTTCTGCCTGCCGGTCAGCCTCCAAAAATGCAAGATTTTTATAAATGCGGTAATCTTCCCCATATGTTTCCAGCATGCGTCCCAGTTCCTCCTGAGCCAGGTCAAATTTCTTCTGCTGACGGTATAAGGCTGCCAGATTCTCATCTGTAGTGTATGTCCCCCAGCCATTGTCCCTGATGCTCAGCAGCGTATCCGCCGCTTTTTCTATATATGTGTTATCCTGGCTGTATTCCGCCATATCCATATATGCCTGGGCCAAGCCCTCCAGCACAGCCACCTGCTGTCCGGCAGGCAGACCCGCCTTTGTCTTTTCCAGCAGAGCAATTTTTTCCAGGCACCCTTCCTTGTCTTTTCCAGCACTGTCAATGGCCCTGCAGGCCATCACGCAGGCCCGCATACGAGTATAGTCATCCGCCGCCTCTTCCAGGCACTGCACAAAATATCCCTTCGCCGCTGTATAATCCTCTTTCTGAAACGCAATCTCACCCTTCACATAAACCAGGTCTCCGCTGTCTGCCCCGTTCTCCTTCGCTTCGTCCAGAGCCTTTTCGGCAGCGTCCAGATCCCCGCCTTTGGCAAGTGCGATGGCGTAATCCCGGTAATAGTCACTGTTGCGGCTATCTGCACGAATCGCCTTTTCGTAGCTTCTGGCCGCGTCAGGATATTTTTCTGTATGTTCATACGCATTTCCCAGCAGATAGTACACATTCCCCAGCATCTCATCCTGTTCCAAAAGCCTGCTGTCCGTAAGAATTGTGCCCGTAATGTACAAAATATTTTCCTCATACTCGCCCTGGGCATTCAGAGCTGCTGCTTTCTGATAGTAAGCGTCTATCTGGTGGGGAAATACCTTAAGTGCTTTTTGATAGAACGTTTCGAACTTCTCAAAGTCTGCTTCCTCAATGCTGTGGGATGCCTCTTTTATATAGCCTTCATATTGCCGGGCTTTGTCCTGCTCCATCTGGATATTTCCTCTGACTGTAAGACCCCCGCACAGTAAAAAGACTGCCCCCAGGCCTCCGTAAATCACTCTTTGGCGGAATACCAGCCTCTGATACCGTTTATCCTGCCTTCCCATGCCCTGAATGGCCAAAAGAAGCTCTGAAGCGCTCTGAAACCGCTGTTCCGGCCTTGCCTCCAGGCATTTCATTATTATGCCGGCGAATACCTCGCTGATTGTCACAGACGCCCCTGAGACACCATTTTGTCTCTGCCTCTCTCCCGGCCCCTGGGATTCTCCCCGGGAAGCTCTGTACTCTCTGATATCTCTGATATCACCCGGCCGTCTGGCAGGTATCCTTCCTGTCATAAGGTGATAGAGCGTTGCTCCAAGGCTGTAGATGTCCGCACGCGCATCTACTGTACGATATTGACTTTTTTCTTTCACAGATCGATTGTGCTTTGCAGCGGCAATCAGCTCGGGGGCTGCATAGCCGGGGCTGTAGCCATACACTCTGGTACCCTGTCCGTTCAGCACTGCTGATACGTTAAAGTCAATCAGACAGATATTTCCCTCCGGTGTCAGCATAATATTGGCCGGCTTAATGTCGCTGTGCACAATGGGGGGCTTCCTGCTGTGGAGATAGCTTAAGGTAGAGCATATCTGCACCGCCCACCCTGCTACCTGCTTCTGGGAGAATGTCCGCCCTTTATCCAGATATTCCTGAAAGGAATGACCGGGAATAAAGTCCATTACAGTGTACACATCCCCGTCTATCTCCAGAAAATCCAGCACCTGGGGGATGCAGGAATGACGCAGGTTTTTCAGAATATCTGCTTCGATTCTGCTGTCTCTGAACCCCAAAATGCTGCTGTTGATCTTTTTCAGCACAACTTCTTTCTGCAGGCGCTTGTGATAGGCTTTATAGATCGTGCCGCCCTTCCCGGCGCCGATCTTTCCTATTATGTCATAGGTGTCCGAAATACGTTCCAGCATAATTTATTCTTCCCTTATACTTCCGGCAGCCTGTCTGCCAGTTCATATACTCTCTCTTTTGTCATCTGGGCCATCTTGCCCGGTATCTCAGTTGCCAGTATAGTGCCGCCCTGATATTCCTCCTGAAGCGCCTCTGCGGCAGCATCCTTGCTCTCAATCCAGGCCCGCTCTTCAGACTTTAAGACCTCCTGTTCCTGGGGGCTTATATGGTTCATGAGCTCCTGATAAACTTTGTTCAGTTCACCGTCCCATAAATTATAGATCTCAGTGCACTTCTGCCCCATCTCTGCATTGGAGTAACTGTTCGTCTGAAGATCCGCATATATTTCACTGCATTTACTCTCGATCTGCGCGATCTCCTCCTGGTACTGCTTCTTCAGTGTCCCCGCAGCCGGCGCCCCGGCTGTAACTGGTTTGTCAAATCCATACTTCTCTTTGTTCTCTGCCAGCTTTGTTTCATCTGTACTGTCAAACTGAACAACCGCAAATGCAGGCCGTGTCTGGCTGTATCCGGTAACTTCCGTTGTCACAGACACAAGGTCCGTGGTGTCCTTCTCATTTCCTGAAAGCTTCTCCTCAAAGGGATTGGGTGATTTCACCTCTTCCAGGGATGCCAATATCCAGTTTTCCGCCGCCAGCTTTTTTCTCTGCATCTCTTCGAAATAGCTGTCCATCCAGGTACAGGAAAAACCGTATGGGGAGAGTTCCTGGTAAAGTCTGTCTTTTACATCTGTACTGCTGTCACTTGTCATATCTGCAAGAAGTTTCCCCTGTACATAGGTCTCCTGGCCCTGAGGGGATGCGGCGGCCTTCTCCCTTTTCTCTGCCAGTATATCCCTCAGATACACTCCCGTATCTTCCTCCAGGTGCAGCCTGCAGACTACTTTTCCATTCTCTACCGTTCCCAGAAGGAATTGGGTGAAAGCCGTGCGCTCTCCGCTTGTGCCGTACACGCCGTATGTATGGCTGATGAAGCCAAGGTAGGTTATCCCGCTGTTTACCTTTAAAAAGGCCTGTACCTTTTCCTTATTCCCCTCACTGGGGAAGGTATTCCTGCAGGGAACTCTCAGTTCCTCTCCTTCCAGCTTTTTCACCTGTCCATCCACGGCCTTGTAGATATCCGCCTGCAGCCAGTTATACTGGTATTCCTCCGGTATCTGACGGGTATAGAGCACCGCCATCTCATCCGTTCCGTCGTTATCCATATCTGCATAGGCAATCCCCAGGATTCCTCCCTGGGCTTTCAGGGTATTCTGGTACTCCTCTGTATATGTGTTAAAGTTACTTACTTCCTCCTGTGTTCCCAGTGCTTCAAGATTCGGGTATTCCGCGGCGGCTCCTTTCATCTCACTGAATGGGAATTGAGTGCTTAGAGTATTCTTTACATAGTCCATGTAAACCTGATGCGGGTCCTCCGCCTGGGGCTTTGATGGTTTGGTCTCTGTTCCGGCCTCCTGTGCAGGTTTATCCTTATCTGTCTCCTCATCACGGGTGTTTGACGGCTTTGACGGCTTAACAGGAATTTTATTGTCATCCGCCCATTGCTTTAACGCATCTGCCCCTATGAGATCCTCTGTCTCCGCGTATATGGTTTCTGCCTCCGCATAGAGTATCTCTCCGGCTGACGCTCTTTCTTCCTCAGGCAGATCACTGATCTTTTCCATTGCTATGGTAATCATCTTTTTAGCACCTTCCTCATCCTTCAGCCCCCGGCAGGCCCTGGTCAGACCCACATAAGCATCCGCATTGGAAGGATCAATATCTGCGGCATCGCCGAATGCGGCTTTCGCCTGGTCGTAATCCATCTCATCCAGATATTTATTTCCCAAATCCAGCTTTTCCTGAAGGTGGCCGGCCTTTGTCTGATTCACCCCCAAAATCACTCCCAGCACGATTATCAGCACTATACAGGTCCCCCCTATGCTTAGAGGAAGAATCAGCTTTTTATTCCATTTCCCAGGATATCTCATAATAGACAACTCCTTTCTGCCTGTAACGTTTACCAACCTTCTGTCTGTTCTGTAATTATATCACTTTTTCCTCCGTCACTTTAGACAAAGTTTCTTAAAGTTTAAAGTACTTCATAAAAGCTTCCTTGGACTCCTGATACTTCGATCTGCTCACCGGTACCTTTTTGCCTGATTTTAGGATAATTCCCTCCGCAGAAAGATATTTAATATAATTCATATTAACCATATAACTCTTATGGCATCTGAGAAAACCCGGAAGTTCCATGGCTTCCAGTTCATCCAGCTTCATATATACTTTATAGACCTGATTTCTCTCGTATATGTACAGGATTCTCTTATCGCTTTCTACATATACAATGTCTCTGCTGTCCAGCTGATGGAGAACCCCCTTAATATGAAGCGTCACTATATTTTTCTTTTCCTTGTCCCTGACCTCCTCACACCTTCTTAGGGCGTCTCTCAGCCGATGTTCTTCCACAGGCTTCAAAAGCAGTGCCACAGGCCGGACCCGGAAAATATCCTGTACATATTTAATGTATCCTGTAATAAAAATAATTGGAATCTCCGCACAAAAATCTTCAATTTTTTTTGCTGTGTCTATCCCATTTTCGTTGTCCAGCTCTATATCTAAAAAAACAGCGATGACATCCCCACGCTCTTCTTTCAGCCATTGAATAAGGTCTTCGGCGCGCTGAAATACAGCAATCTGCGCCTCACCCCCATATATCTCCATGACCTTCTCTTTTAATCCTTGGGTCACCTCAGTATCATCATCACAAATCGCAAATTTCTTCACATTCTCATCCCCTCTAATATATCTTAACCATTACTGTAACAGAAAACAAATGGTCCTTCTCCTCAACCTGAAGTACGCCATCGTACTTCTCCACCATACTGCGCACAATCTTCATTCCAAACCCATGATTTTCTTTGTCTTCCTTTGTAGTGGCAAAATGATTTTCTATAGAGGAATATCCCTCATTTTCTGTATAATTGTCAATTCTTATTTCCCAGAAATTAGCCTGAACTGCAGTTCTCAGATAAATGTACCCGGAACCGGCAGGCCCTTTCCGGCAGGCTTCTATGGCATTGTCCAGAAGATTGCCCAGAAGCCCCACGGTATGTATATCCTCCATCTGAGACTCCTCTGGAAGAAGGACCTGTATATCAGTCAAAATATGAAACTTTCTGCACAAATGCAGCTTGGAGTGAAGCATGGCATCCACAGGGAAACTGCCTGTGATCCCCTCATCGATAGCCGCGTCGCACTGTTCCAGCAGTTCCTTTTCATATCCCTCTCCCTCTGCCCTCTGCTGCAGCCACCTACGGACACTGCGCACCTGCTCCGCCAGCTCTTCAAATTCCTGCTGACCTTCCTCCCAGTGCATAAGCTGCTGTCTCAGCCAGGCATTTTCCCTTTCTATCTGCTTCTCATGGTAAAAAAGCATGACATAAACACTTGCTAAAAAAAGCATCACAAGCGTAAAAATGTAAATCCATATCAGATAACGCCCGCTCACAATTAAAGCGGCTAAAATGCCAAAACTGAGGAGACAGGCAATCAGCGATACGTCCCTGACCAACCGTTCCCATCTGCTGACCGCAGGCCTCTCTTTTTTGGGGGCCAGGGACACCTGCTTCACAGAATCTACTGCCCGGTCAAGCGCCTGCTCCAGCTGTTCCCGGTATGCAGATGCCTTGTCATGCTCCCCTGCTTTTTCCATACGGTCAATCACCGCAGCATGGTTAGCCAGGTCATGGCGCATTCTTTTTATAGATTCCTGGGACTGATAGTATTCCTGATAGTAGCGGGACTGCTCCCTGAGGCTGGCCTGAAGGATCTCATTCTCACGCTTCTTCCCGGCCCTCCTGCTCCAGAGGAATCCCAGATAGGTATAAAGGATCTGCGTACACATACCAAAAAAAATTACATCCATAATCAGGTTGCGCTGCATACTCCTCATATCCAGTGCTATCACCATGGCAATCATAAAAACCTGAAGCAGGAACAATACCTCAATTACCTTAATCTTAACTTTATAAAATACTCTGTTCTTACAGCAGATAACCACTGTGGCGAAAGAAAGCAGCAAAAATACCACGCCCACGCCCCATAGGGGAGATACGTCTCCTGAGTCTGTATAAATCAGGACATTCCTGCCGGTCACTCTAAAAAAAAGCATACAGAGTATCCGGTACACGACATTTGAAATCCCATCATAGAATTTATATAATAAAAAATTCCGGAATCCATCCCAGGTAAATGCCGTCAGGAGCAAAAACATAACAACAGTATCTGCGATAATCAAAGCTGCGGTCAGACTTATGTGCGTCACCGTACCCTGATTGCAGAAAATCTGAAACAAAGCGATATAGCCTGCAGTCACCCGCCTGCCCCACCTGCGGTTCTCCCTGTAGTTCTCTATATAGGCAAAGAGATACAGGGATATTAGGACATTTATGAGAGCCACAGCTCCGCCTGCTAATAATTGATATCCACTCATCTATTCCCTTTTTATGCATCTGTGCCCCCGCACTTTTGCATCTGCGACAAAAAAAGCGGGAATTCCCCAGGAATTCCCGCCCTTTATACTTTGATCATTACTCTTCTGTGTCTTCAGAAACTAACATTTCTTCATCTTCAGTCATATCTTCTTCCGCTTCGTCCATAAACATCTCAGCGGCGGTCTCATCGTCAATTTCATCCATATCCAGTTCAAAGTCTTCTTCGAAAGACAACTCATCATTTTCTTCCATATCCGTGTCCAGCTTCACGTCTTTATAACGCTTCATACCGGTTCCGGCAGGAATCAGCTTACCTATGATTACGTTTTCCTTCAAACCAATCAATGGGTCTACCTTACCCTTAATGGCGGCCTCTGTCAGAACCTTTGTTGTCTCCTGGAAGGACGCTGCAGACAAGAAGGAATTCGTTGCCAGTGATGCCTTTGTGATACCCAGCATCACCTGCAGGCCGGTTGCCGGCTCTTTGCCTTCAGCTGCCAGTTCCTCATTTTTTTCCTCGTAGTCTAATACATCTACCAGAGTTCCGGGCAGGAAGTCTGTATCTCCATTATTTTCAATGCGAATTTTTTTCAGCATCTGGCGAACAATAACTTCAATGTGCTTATCGTTAATCTCTACACCCTGCAGACGGTATACTCTCTGAACTTCCTGAATCATATAATCCTGTACGGCACGTACCCCTTTGATTTTCAGAATATCGTGAGGGTTAACGCTACCTTCTGTCAGCTCGTCGCCGGCTTCCAGATACTGGCCGTCCTGGATCTTGATCCTGGAACCATAAGGAATCAGATAGGTTTTGGAATTACCTTCTTCATTATCTGTAACAGTAATTTCTCGTTTTTTCTTCGTGTCTTTAATATTGGCAACACCCTTGATCTCTGTAATAATAGCGAGACCCTTCGGCTTTCTTGCCTCAAAAAGCTCCTCCACACGGGGAAGACCCTGTGTGATGTCTCCGCCGGCCACACCGCCGGTATGGAAGGTACGCATGGTCAGCTGTGTACCTGGCTCACCGATAGACTGTGCCGCGATGATACCTACAGACTCACCTACCTGAACCGCCTCGCCGGTTGCCATATTGGCACCATAGCACTTAGCACACACACCAATATGTGACTTACAGGTAAGAATCGTACGAATCTTAACGGAGTCAAATGGTTTCCCCTGAGCATTTATGCCCTCTTTCATAACTCTGGCCGCACGCTTGGGAGTAATCATATGATTTGCCTTGACAATAACTTCTCCCTTGGCATTCTTAATGGTCTCACAGGAGAATCTTCCCGTAATACGTTCCTGAAGGCTTTCAATCTCTTCTTTGCCGTCCATAAACGCTTTTACCCACATGCCCGGAATCTCATTCTTATCCGCGCAGCAGTCAACCTCACGGATAATCAAATCCTGGGATACATCAACCAGACGTCTGGTGAGGTATCCGGAGTCAGCGGTACGAAGCGCAGTATCGGACAGACCTTTACGGGCTCCGTGGGCGGACATAAAGTATTCCAGTACGTCCAGACCTTCACGGAAATTGGACTTAATCGGAAGCTCAATGGTATGACCGGTTGTATCTGCCATCAGTCCACGCATACCTGCCAGCTGCTTGATCTGCTTATCAGAACCACGGGCGCCGGAGTCAGCCATCATATAGATGTTGTTATACTTATCCAGACCGTCCAGCAGTGCTCTTGTAAGCTTATCATCCGTATTCTTCCAGGTCTCAACAACTTCCTTGTAACGCTCCTCCTCTGTGATAAGACCACGCTTATAGTTCTTGGTAATCATATCCACAGTATCCTGAGCATTCTGAATAAGCTCTGGTTTTTCCGGCGGCACAGTCATATCGGAAATCGATACCGTCATGGCAGCCCTTGTTGAATATTTGTAACCCATAGCCTTGATATCATCCAGCACTTCCGCTGTCTTCGTAGCTCCATGGGTGTTGATAACTTTCTCCAGAATCTGCTTCAGACCCTTTTTGCCCACATGGAAGTCAACCTCCAGAAGAAGCTCATTGCCCTCAACACTTCTGTCTACAAATCCCAGATCCTGGGGCAGAATCTCATTGAACAGAAAACGGCCCAGTGTGGACTCTACATTGCCGCTCAATATTCTTCCGTCCGGCATAGTTTTTGTACAGCGTACAACTATCCTGGACTGTAGGGTGAT
Organism: Lactonifactor longoviformis DSM 17459; assembly: GCF_900129135.1. GTDB lineage: Bacteria > Bacillota > Clostridia > Lachnospirales > Lachnospiraceae > Lactonifactor > Lactonifactor longoviformis. The sequence goes on along the minus strand of NZ_FQVI01000005.1, from coordinate 66,557 downwards.
AACCTGGTTTTCGTAAGCCAGTATTGCCTCATTTACATTTTTGAAATGCATTCCCTCGCCTTTGTAGCCCGGTCTCTCCTGGGTCAGATAGTAGATGCCAAGCACCATATCCTGAGAGGGAACAGCCACAGGGCCGCCGTCAGAGGGCTTCAGCAGGTTATTCGGTGAGAGAAGCAGGAAACGGCACTCTGCCTGAGCTTCCACAGATAAAGGAAGGTGCACAGCCATCTGGTCTCCGTCGAAGTCAGCATTAAACGCGGTACATACCAGAGGATGCAGCTTAATAGCTTTACCTTCTACCAGGATAGGCTCGAATGCCTGAATGCCCAATCTATGAAGAGTAGGAGCACGGTTCAGCATAACCGGATGCTCTTTAATCACCTCTTCCAGCACATCCCACACCTCAGGCTGGAGTTTCTCAACCATTTTTTTCGCATTCTTAATGTTATGGGAGGTACCGTTTGCTACCAGTTCCTTCATAACAAAAGGTTTAAACAGCTCAATGGCCATTTCTTTCGGCAGACCGCACTGATAAATCTTCAGCTCCGGTCCTACTACGATAACAGAACGCCCCGAGTAGTCTACACGCTTGCCCAGCAGGTTCTGGCGGAAACGTCCGGACTTACCCTTCAGCATGTCAGACAGGGATTTCAGGGCACGGTTTCCAGGCCCTGTCACAGGACGGCCCCGGCGGCCATTGTCTATCAGCGCATCCACAGCCTCCTGAAGCATTCTCTTTTCGTTCCGGACGATAATATCCGGAGCGCCCAGCTCAAGCAGTCTCTTCAGACGGTTATTTCTGTTAATAATACGTCTGTATAAATCATTCAAGTCAGACGTTGCAAAACGTCCGCCGTCCAGCTGTACCATAGGGCGAAGGTCCGGAGGAATGACAGGGATAACTGTCATAATCATCCACTCGGGACGGTTTCCGGATTCGCGGAACGCCTCCACTACCTCCAGGCGTTTAACGATACGTGCACGCTTCTGCCCTGTAGACTCTTTCAGACCTCGTTTCAGTTCTGCTGACTCTTTCTCCAGATCAATGGCTTCCAGCAGTTCCTTAATGGACTCTGCCCCCATACCCACACGGAAATCATAGCCCCATTTTTCTCTGGCATCCTGATATTCCTTTTCTGTAAGAACCTGTTTGTACTGCAGATCCGAATTGGCCGGATCCAGGACAATATAGTTGGCAAAGTACAGAACCTTTTCCAGTGTTCTCGGAGACAGGTCCAGAATCAGTCCCATTCTGGACGGGATCCCTTTAAAATACCAGATGTGTGACACCGGAGCAGCCAGTTCAATATGGCCCATGCGCTCTCTGCGGACGCTGGCCTTTGTCACCTCAACGCCGCATCGGTCACAGACAACGCCTTTGTAGCGAATCTTCTTGTATTTTCCGCAGTGACATTCCCAGTCCTTGCTTGGGCCGAAGATTTTTTCACAGAAAAGGCCGTCTTTTTCCGGTTTCAGGGTTCTATAGTTAATTGTTTCTGGTTTTTTAACTTCGCCTCTTGACCAATCTCTGATTTTTTCAGGAGATGCCAATCCAATTTTTATGGCATCGAAGGTCATTGGCTGGTAAACTTCTTTATTTGTTGTTTCTGGCATTTATGGTTTTCCTCCTACTCCTCATCGTCAAGAGTTTCTTCCAGGTCTAAGAATGCATCATCTTCTTCGTCGTCCGTTTCTTCCACGTCTACGAGCTCTTCTCCTTCGAATTCTTGCTGGCTGAAGCCAAAGTCACCGAAGTCCTCATTCGGCTTTTCTCTTTTGTCGCCCTCGATGATAGAATGCAAATCTGTTTCACCATAATCAATTGTTTCCATAATCTCTACTTCTGTCTGGTCTTCTCTCAGCACCTTCACATCCAGGCCTAAGGACTGGAGTTCTTTTAAGAGAACCTTGAAAGATTCAGGAATTCCGGGTTCAGGAATATTGTCCCCTTTGATAATTGCTTCGTAAGTCTTCACACGGCCAATGACATCATCTGATTTCACCGTCAGGATTTCCTGAAGGGTATAAGAAGCACCATAAGCCTCCAAAGCCCAAACCTCCATCTCTCCGAAACGCTGTCCGCCGAACTGAGCCTTACCGCCCAGAGGCTGCTGTGTTACCAGGGAGTACGGGCCGGTAGAGCGGGCATGAATCTTATCGTCTACCAGGTGGTGCAGTTTCAGGTAATGCATGTGTCCAATGGTAACCGGGCTGTCAAAATACTCTCCCGTCCTTCCGTCACGAAGTCGTACTTTACCGTCTCTGGAGATGGGAACTCCCTTCCAAAGCTCTCTGTGATCCCTGTTCTCATACAGATAATCCAGAACCTCGGGAAGCAGTTCTTCTTTATGCTTCTTCTCAAACTCTTCCCATTCCATATTGACATAATCATTCGCCAGATCCAGTGTATCCATAATGTCGTTCTCATTGGCTCCGTCGAATACAGGCGTGGCAATATTAAATCCAAGGGCCTTGGCCGCAAGGCTTAAGTGAATCTCCAGCACCTGTCCGATGTTCATACGGGAAGGCACACCCAGAGGATTCAGTACGATATCCAGAGGACGGCCGTTTGGCAGAAACGGCATATCTTCCACAGGCAGCACACGGGAGACAACGCCCTTGTTGCCGTGACGTCCGGCCATCTTATCACCAACAGAAATCTTTCTCTTCTGAGCAATATAGATACGGACTGCCTGGTTTACTCCGGGAGACAATTCATCGCCGTTCTCCCTGGTAAATACCTTGGCATCAACAACAATACCATATTCACCGTGAGGCACTTTTAAAGAAGTGTCACGGACTTCACGGGCTTTTTCACCGAAAATCGCCCGGAGCAGTCTTTCCTCCGCTGTCAGCTCCGTCTCTCCTTTAGGAGTAACCTTGCCCACCAGGATATCTCCTGCGCGCACCTCTGCTCCAATGCGGATAATACCTCTTTCGTCCAGATCCTTTAAGGCATCGTCACCTACGCCGGGAACATCTCTTGTAATTTCTTCCGGTCCCAGCTTGGTATCTCTGGACTCTGCTTCATATTCTTCAATGTGCACAGACGTATACACATCGTCCTGCACTAAACGCTCACTTAACAGAACCGCATCTTCATAATTGTAGCCTTCCCAAGTCATGAAGCCGATCAGCGGGTTCTTGCCCAATGCCAGTTCCCCCTCTGAAGTGGAGGGTCCGTCTGCGATTACCTCGCCCTCTTCTACTCTGTCTCCTTTAAAGACAATAGGTTTCTGGTTGTAGCAGTTACTCTGATTACTTCTCAGGAATTTGGTCAGACGGTATACGTCCTTGGTTCCGTCATCATTCTTTATTGTAATTTCCTTGGATGTGGATCTCTCCACAACACCGGATTTTCTTGCAACTACGCAGACACCGGAATCTACGGCAGCCTTTGACTCCATACCTGTTCCCACCACAGGGGATTCTGTTATCAAAAGGGGCACAGCCTGACGCTGCATGTTGGAACCCATCAGCGCACGGTTGGCATCGTCATTCTGAAGGAATGGAATGAGGGCAGTAGCCACGGAGAACACCATCTTAGGAGATACGTCCATGTAGTCAAACATCTGACGCTCATACTCCTGTGTCTCATCCATGTAACGTCCGGATACGTTCTTATGCACAAAGTATCCATTCTCATCCAAAAGCTCATTGGCCTGTGCTACATGGTAATTGTCTTCTTCATCCGCCGTCATATAAATTACTTCGTCTGTTACCCGGGGATTCTTAGGATCCGATTTATCAACCTTTCTGTAGGGGGCCTCTACAAATCCATATTCATTGATACGGGCATAGGAAGCCAGAGAGTTGATCAGACCGATGTTAGGACCTTCAGGCGTCTCAATAGGGCACATTCTTCCGTAATGGGAATAATGTACGTCACGCACCTCGAATCCTGCCCTGTCTCTGGACAGACCGCCGGGACCCAGCGCAGAGAGACGTCTCTTGTGGGTCAGCTCACCCAGGGGGTTATTCTGATCCATAAACTGGGACAGCTGGGAGGAACCAAAGAATTCCTTCACCGCCGCTGTTACCGGCTTAATATTAATCAGGGACTGAGGAGAGATTCCCTCAATATCCTGTGTTGTCATTCTTTCTCTTACTACTCTTTCCAGTCTGGAAAGACCAATGCGGTACTGATTCTGAAGAAGCTCTCCGACCGCTCTGATGCGGCGGTTGCCCAGATGGTCGATATCATCGTCATTTCCGAGGCCGTACTCCAGATGCATGTTATAGTTAATGGAAGCCAGAATGTCTTCCTTTGTAATATGCTTTGGAATGAGTTCGTGGATATTTCTTCTTACAGCTTCCTTAATATCCTCGATATTCTCATTTTCTTCCAGAATTTTTTTCAGGCATGGGTAATATACTAATTCTGTGACACCCACCTCTTTGGGCTTCACATCCACAAAGTTAGTAATGTCTACCATCATGTTGGACAGGACCTTAATATTGCGTTCCTCTCCCTGAATCCATACATAAGGCACTGCTGCATTCTGGATGTCGTCTGCCATGGACTTGGTAACCTCCATGCCAGCCTCCGCAAGAATCTCCCCAGTACTTGCATCGACCACATCCTCAGCCAGCACCTGACCTGTGATTCTGTTCTTCAGCATCAGCTTTTTATTAAATTTATAACGTCCAACCTTTGCCAGATCGTATCTTCTCGGATCGAAGAACATACTCATGATCAGGCTCTCTGCGCTCTCTACTGCCAGAGGCTCGCCCGGACGGATTTTTTTATATAATTCCAGCAGACCTTCCTGGTAGCTCTCAGAGGTATCCTTTGAAAAGCTGGCCAGAATCTTAGGCTCTTCCCCGAAAAGCTCTACAATCTCTGCGTTGGTTCCATATCCCAATGCTCTGATAAGAACAGTGATGGGAACTTTTCTTGTTCTGTCTACACGTACATAAAACACGTCATTGGAGTCTGTTTCATATTCAAGCCATGCACCACGGTTCGGAATAACGGTAGAGGAATACAGCTTCTTTCCCACTTTATCATGTGCGATAGCATAATAAATACCGGGAGAACGCACCAGCTGGCTTACGATAACTCGCTCTGCACCGTTGATAACGAAAGTGCCGGTTGCAGTCATTAAGGGCAGATCGCCCATGAAGATCTCGTGCTCGTTAATCTCATCGTTTTCTTTGTTGTACAGTCTGACTCTGACTTTTAAAGGAGCCGCATAAGTGGCATCGCGTTCCTTGCATTCTTCGATCGTGTACTTTATTTCATCTTCGCACAAAGTAAAGTCAACAAATTCCAGGCTCAATTTTCCGCTGTAATCTGCGATTGGAGATATATCTTCAAAGACTTCTTTTAAACCTTCGTCCAGAAACCACTGGTAGGAATCCTTCTGCACTTCGATTAAGTTGGGCATTTCCAGCACTTCTTTTTGTCGCTGGTAGCTCATACGCATGCTCTTTCCGGTTGCTATTGGACGGATTCTGTTTTTCTCCATTGACGTGTCACCCCTTGTATATTTTAAATTTATTATAACATCAGCCCACGGCATTATTACGAGTAGGCATATCTTGCCATAATAGTGCATTTTTTACTGTATCACAAACTTTTCAGCCTGTCAACATCTAATTTTTCTTTTTTATTCATTGTTTTGCAAGAAAAACAATCGGGGACGTTGTCTATGATGAAGCAACAACGTCCCTTATATTAAACTTTAACCCCTGTATTCTCTGCCGAAGGAGTCCCATTCCTTTGCCTGCATATACACTCATTCTCTTTTCGCTTTCCTTGGTGTAAGGAGCGAGCCCATATACCACAGCAAAATAGCTATTATAAATAGGAAGATTCCCGTCACAGTTCCCGGCGTAGAACGGATAAACCGGGCATAATTTCCCAGAAGAGGAATCTTAAACATTACCTTTCCCACCAGCCGCTGAAAGGCCACCGGCTCCGCGTCCTGCCCGCTGTTGGCATCACCCTTGGTGCGGAAGATCTGTTTGTCCTCATCTATCCCCACCACCCGGTGCGTGGTGACTGCATCCGAGGTGCTGCTCACCCGGAAGGTAATGACATCACCCTCCTGCACCTGTCCGGGTTCCAGGGGTTTTACCAGAACCAGACACCCTTTGGGATACTCAGGCTCCATACTCCCGCTGATCACATCGTATACATGATAGCCCATAATTTTAGGCACTAAAAAAGGAATGGATATCAGGATGATTCCTAATACAATGACAGTGCCGAGAATATTAAGTACTCTTCCTATCATTTCCATTCCTCCATAGTTTCTAAATGTTCAGATCCCACTGCAGAGTCTAATAACTTGATTAATTCTAAAGCACTTCGAAAAGGAACTTTCTTTTTTTGTTCCACCCAGGTCACAACCCCCTGCCAGGTATGATTCTGAACGCATTTTATTTCGACGATGAAACTCTGTCCCGCCGCCTCAATCACTTGAGTTTTGTGTTCTTCACCCATACTTCATTCCCTTTCTGCTTTTTCTTATTATGCCCCCAGCCGGCCTGGACGGACGGTTGGGGGTATGTAGCTTTTGTTCAATTATTTTGCAGGCTCAATAGTACCTGTGTTATTCCATCCTATAATCATATTAGTATCAGCATCCCGGATAATATTTCCCTGGCCATCCTCAAAATTGTCTGCCTGAATTAACTCTGCTACAAGATTGATTTTAAAGGTTGCCTCAGACACTTCATTGCCCCATGTTGCCGGGATAACAACTGTTGTAAACAGTGGCTGTGATGTTTTACTTGCTTCATCGCCTGCTGATAACTTAACATTGTAATAATAATATCCATCAGGACCCTTTTTCCAATTGCTTCCTATGTCCAATCCGCTCTCAATTGCATCCGCATAGCCTTCATAGTCATCCAGCCCGTCAATCTTCATCTCTACTCTCAAATACGCATCCTGCGAATCATCAGCTAAAGTCACAGTCGGCACCTTGTTCAAAGTATCTCCCGGCTGGATATCTCCGTATTCAATACCGTCATCCGTCTTATCGCCGTCTGTAGAATCTTCATCTAAAGTACCATCAACTTTGCCTAAAGTAATAACATTTGTTTTTTCATCTTTATCCGTAAAGTACATCAATGTTCCGCCGATTCCCAGTACAGCAACCAGGGCAACTGATGCAACAACTGCTGTGAGTTTTTTTCTGTTCATCATATTATTCACCTTTCCTTGTCATTTTAATTTGCTTTCCTTCCGTTATAATTAAAATTCGTCCGGATAAGCTCCTGCCATTGCTGCCTGCGCATTTTCAAATCCTTCTGTCTGTACCAGATACCCCTGAAGTTCAATGTTGAAGTTGCTCATAATGTAGTTGGATGCCGGATCCTCATCTGAATAAAGGCTTGCATTGAACTGTTTATTGTCATACTGCGCCTGTGTGATTGCTTTATTGTCAATCACTACTTTGGAGAACAGATCCTGTGTGGTTTCTCCTGCCGGAAGTTTAACATTATAGTAAGCAATTGTTTTGTCATCATTCAGTGTCCACTTATCTCCGAAGGTAACATTGATAAATTTATCTAATGCTGCGTATGTAGTTGCGGTTTCTCTGTCAGCACCTACATATTTAATCTTGATAGCTACCCATGCATCTGCAGCTTTGCCTTCCTCTGTAACTGTGGTGTTTTTAATTGCAGGGTCCTTAGGAATCTCTAAGCCGGGAGTAAAGTTTTCCGCTAATTTCTCTCCTAATTTGCCTTCTTCAATTCCTGCTGAACCGCCGCCGAAGTCTACATTATCCCATTCGGGTTCCTTCAGTTCTCCGGTAAGGCCTGCTCCCATGGTAAATACGTTCTGTTTTTCCTCCGTCTTCTGGCTGAAGTATGCTAATGTACCGCCAATTCCGACGATTGCAACCAATCCCAGTGCAATTAATGATTTTCTTAATTTTTTATTATTCATATCGGCTCTCCTTCATCTTCTAATTAACTATTATTTGTTAAGTCCTGCTAAAGCCTTCAGTTCAACAACGCCCTTCTCAAGTGTTAAATCTGCGGACTGCACAGCATAACCAGTTACATCAATCTGGAACTGAGGTAATACAAATGCATCAACCACTTCACCATTGCTGTCAACAAATGTTACAGATGTATCCCCTACTTCAGTGGTAGAATCAATGGGGTTTGATGTATCAGGTACATAGTTTCCATTTTCATCTGTCACATAATTTCCGTTTTTATCGGTCTGTACAGGATATACAGTTGTAACTTCACTCTTCTGATTCCACTCTTTTTTAATGCCATAGTTAACTGTTACCTGATCAAATACTGCCGCGGTAGGATTGCCGGGTGCTATCTCTGCATTGTAGTTCAGGAAAAGTCCTTTTGTACTGTCTGCCGTTGTAGAATCTACTACCCAAGCCGGATTAAATCCATCTTTAAATGCGCCTGTTGCATCTTTGTACTGTACCGTAGCATATTTTTCTACGAACGTATTATAGCTGATTGGGTTATTATTGTGATCATAGAACTGAATCTTCACACCTGCATAAATTGAAGTGCTTGAATCAGCCTGGTTTGTAATTACCGGGTTCTTTGCGATAGCCTTACCTGGTGTATAATCTTCTCCACCCTTCCACTCGGTCTCTGTAATGGTTGTTTTCAGGTTGTCACTTCCGGTAAACATATTCTTCTTAGTCTCTGTTACCTGTGATAAATAAGCCAATGTACCGCCAATTGCCAATACTGCTGTGAGAGCCATTGCTCCAACCGTTGTTGCTAATCTTTTCTTGTTTGCCATAATCTTATCCTCCATTTTCTGATTTTATTTAATTTAAATTCCTCTATAATAAAAAGATATTCTCTTTTTAATACTTATTTGGTGGTGCCCTTCACAAACTTTAACATCTCATTTTCAGGTTCTTTGACATATTCCGACTGAATTGCGTATGCCGTTACTTTGATGCGGAACTGAGGGAACAACCCTGATGCCGAATCTGGCATAAGCTCTAAACTGATAGGTACCTCTGAAAACAACGGTGCAGATGAAGTATCCTCTCCAGGAGCTAAAATTTCTTTATACATATAAAGCTTATCTGTAGTATCCGTAGCGAGTTCCTTCCAGTGTTCTGTATTAAAAGTGATCCCCGCAGACGTTAAATACCTGTTTTTGAATTCCTCGTATGTAACCTGTGCATCTGTATCATCTATAAATTGTACTTTAACAGCTGCATATATCGGAACTCCTGTTTCTTTATTCCCGCTGTTCTTTACCTGGGGATTCTTTGGGATTATTTCTCCGGGTACATACTGTGCAGCCTTTTCAACCCCCAGAGCCTTTAATGCATCCCCCGTAATTCCCGGCTTAGCGCTCTGACCATTTGATGTTGACTCATCCGCAAACTCATATCCGTCCCAGCTGGGCTCCCGCAGCAACAATGATATCTTCTTATTAGATGCAAAAGTATTCTTCTTTGTTTCCGTGACATCCCGCAGCAATGCAAGTGTGACTCCTATTCCCAAGACTGCTACTAAAGTATATACTATCAGAAACTTTAACCTCTTCTTATTCTTCTTTATCATTCCACATTCCTCTCTTCCGGAGTGTTTTCACTTTATACGTTTATTATGAACTTTGGAAGTCACATTTCGGTCACATACCTTTATTTTATTTTAAGTTTCCATGTTACCGTAGAGACCTGTTCAAAAATTTCTTTTATGTTTATATTATGGCCTTTGTCAGTCACACTGCGGTCACATAATACCGTATTTACAAAAACATTTATTGCACTTTTTTCGCTATAAGCCCCAAAAAAAGCTGCAGCAAAAACGCATCTCTGCGTTTTCACTACAGCCTTTCTATAACAATATTCGCCTATCAGGGCCTGCTACTTTGTTGCAATGAGCCCGGCTCCATCTACATGCACACCCTCCCAACTATCATCCACCGAGCCGTTCTGTTTTGCAGAAATTCCTTCAGCCAAAACCTGTAGCTCAAGATAACAGTCAATTCCCCTTGGAAGTTCACCATTGTATGCAATTTCCGAAATCAACGAATCAGTAGATTCGCCTGGAGTCAGGGATTTTTTGTAATAATAATAAGTATCTGCACCTTCTCCCGTAGTTACCCACTTATCACCAAAATCTCCTGCCATTGTATACTCCAGTTTACTGTCTTCAATGGTAAACGGAACAATCTCTCCGTCTCTGTCCCCCCCCAGGTATCTGAGAATGGGGACCAGGCGTACCCTCACATAAGTATCGCCGGTGGGAAACTCATCTGATGTAAGATTTTTAATCTTAACATCTTTAGCAACTTTGTTTCCTGTCTGAATCTTTTCAAAAGTATTTACATTCTGTAAACCTTCCTTAGACTCATTCTCATAATCATTTCCATTTTCTACTACTGCAATGTTTACAGCAGTTCCCTTAAAATCATTTGTTGCCGGTTCGGATTGCGTCTTCAAAAGTGCCAATGTCACGCCTATCGCACAGGTAAGCACCAGAACTGAACCAGCTGCTGCCATAAATACTCTGGCTTTTTTACTTAGCTTTTTCATGATTCACCTCCATCTTCACCCTTGTCGTTTTTGTTCAACCAATCCGGCAAAAATGTTAAAATCAGGACTACAAGTATCAGTGTGACAAGAAGAATCATTCCGGTTCTGGTGTTTGCATAGACTGCAACATATCCCATATATGGGATAGAGAATACCGGTTTCCCAATCACAGAGGAGAAAGCAACAGCCCCTCCGTCTTCCGTATTGTTGGCGTCCCCTTTTGTCTTAAAAGACTGATTCTCTTCATCAATTTCTATTACCCGGTGAGTTACCACAGTATCCTCACCAATGTTAAATGTAATAGGATCTCCCACCTGTACCTTCTCCGGGGATACCTCATCGATATAGACAAGGCTCCCCACATGGTACGTAGGCTCCATACTGCCGCTCAATACTGCCAAAGGCTTTAAACCAAATACTCTTGGCAAAAACAATGCTGCTACAAATGCTATAAGTACAACGAGTAATATTGTTGTGACCCACTTATATGCTGTTTTCATAAATTTATATTTCCTCCCTGCACTTACATGATTTCCATTCGAATCCATTATAACATATCTTCATTATTTCGTGAACTCGTTTACCACAGAGGCCACATCACTGAGCCACTTCCAATCAGACTTCAACTCATTTTCAAATGCAACTGCAGCTTTATGACTGTTTGCATACGCGTCATATGTTCCGTCTTCTGTTCCATAAAAATCACATTTATTGTTCTTATCCTCCAGCTTTTCACCGATAAATAAGTTTACTGCGTTTTCATGGTCAGCAATCTTGCCGTCATAATTATCAGTTACCTCTGTCTGGGTATATTTACTGGACCATTCCGTCTGCTCTGTTATTGTATAATATCCCTTTTTGAGTCCTGAAAGAGTATCCGTATCTGTAAGGTTGCCGCTGTTGGCATCAAATCCCAGCACTGCATAGTAAGTATCTGTAATCTCTGTCCCAGGGGTTTCTCTTCTGTCCACTCTGAACACAAAGCTCTGCTGAGAATTAATTGCCTGAACATCTGTATACTGCTTATTAATTTCTTTTGTAATATCCAGCTGTCCCTTTACAACATGAATCGTATAAACTCCATATTCCTTACCTGCATCTTTTTCATTGACTCCTACAACAGTGCTAACCACGTTTCCTCCGGATGCCTCTGCCGAAGCTGAACCGTCACTCTTAGGCTGGAATTCTACTTTTAAGTAAAATTCCTGGTCAAATTCAGGTTTCATATTTTCCCATTGCTGAGCGATGACTTCCTTCGTACACTCCTTGTCAGAATACCAGGTCATTTTAAAGCTTCCTGTAGCTGTGGCGCTCTCAAAGGTAACCTTACTGCCGTTTACAGTGTTTGTAACTGCGTTCTCATCAAAAATCCTGGCAATCGAAGCCGCGTCAACCGGAATGCCGTCACCCCAGAAAATTGTGTTCTCAGCGTTCTTAACCTGAAAAGCAGCTTTAACATTAACGGTAGGTTCCGGAAGAACTGCCGTTCCAAGCCCTGGTGCTTCAATAACTGAATCCGGTGATACATTCGTTGCTACATCATTGCCTCCGATAAAGGTGTCTTTCGCTTTCACCTTAAAGCTTCCGGACCATCCTCCGCCCTCTGCTGTCTTTATTGTTTCACCCTTCCAGGTAATTGTGTAGCACTCTTTTCCATTAATTGTCTCAATATTTACATAGCCGCCCTCAAGCTCATAACCATCCTTGCCCTGTTTTTTAGCTGCATCGATCATAGCTTTAGTTACTGTCTGATTGTCAGCTGTTACTATCTCAAATCCGGGTGAGACAACGTCTTTAATAGTTGCATTTGCAATGTCCGTTGCCTTTGTGATCGTAGATGAGATTTTTTCAAAAATCTGTTCCAAGTCAGAAGCCTCATCCGTTGTGAAGCAGTATTCCGGACTGAATGCTATTTTAGTGGTAATCCATTCCTTGGTAGACAGCCATTCATTAGATTGATCTCCGTCATTATCCTTGAGGCCTAATCCAACAACAAACACCTTCACGCCCGCCTCTTTTAAGGCATTAGCAGCATTCTCTGCATAAGACCTTAACGTGCTTTCCGACGCACCTCCACTTTCAGGTTTACCATCTGTAAATAAAATTGCATATTTCGGGACTTTGCTAGTGCTGTCAAAAAGGTCTAATGCCTCTTTAAGCCCAAGATCCGGCCGGGTTCCCCCGTTTGGTCTCAGCTGGTTAACGGCCTCCAGCAGTACTCCTGTATTACTGCTTGCTGTAATTAGATCTGCATCTCTGGACTCACTTGCCGCAAATGATACTACACCAATCTTACTCTCTGGTGAGCGTGCTCCTGTATTCTCTATAAAAGCACTGGCCGCATCCTTCAATGATGTCATACGGGCAATCCATGTATATACATAAGAATAATCACGGTCTGTCATGCTGCTCCATGAACTATTCGAATAACGTTTCCACTGTCCATCAATATATTTGATAGGATTCTGATACGATTTATTATAATAATATACTTTACTCGTCACCATGTCATCTCTGTCTACCTGTGTATAGGAAGTAATATAGCTGTTAGACGAAGCACCATTCCCATATCTCATGGATCCAGATCGGTCTAATACCATAACGGTATCAGCAACTCCCCCTATAGTGGAGGATGAACTTTCCAGCAGTTCTGAATGAGCATTAATGTTAATATTGTAAATTCTGTTGTCCCAGCTGCCCTGCTCTTTTGCCAATTCTGCAGTCTTACTGTACTTCAAACTGTTATCCAGGAATTCATCCGGAGTATAGTTTATAATTTCATGAACTTCTTCATCAGTTGTATTTTTCAGTGTTACATTCCCGTCTTCATCTACGATCACTTTCCAGATAATATTTCCCGTAACATAACCGTCGGGCGCTGCCACCTCTTTCATGGTCAGCTCGCCTTTTGGAAGTCCCTCAATTCTCACCTCGCCTTTTTCATCAGAGGTACCCTCGCCGACGATTTCACCGTCCTGGTTATATACCTGGAAAACTGCGCCTTCTAGTTTTTCATTCTTTGTATTTACCTTACCAAAAGTCAGAACCACCTGACGAACATAAACTGTAAACTGATGATCCGCCGCGCCCTGGTGAGTAGGACTTAAATTAGTAAATTCAGTGTGGGCCGTAATATTTTTGCCACCTGCTGTTACAGTGAGCTTAATATCGGAATCTTTTTTCGGTGCATACTGAGATGTGTCATTGCCTATCTCTGTTCCGCCGTTCACTGCAGTATAATCGCAAGTCAACTCTGGCTTACCGGTAGAAGGCTCGGGAGCATTGCCGCTGCTGTGCCCCCATGCCACAGAACCGTCAACCCTTTCTGCAAGGTCTGTTGTCTCTCCTAAGAAGATTTCTGTGTCGGTACTGTTCACTGTAGGTGTCCATACGTATAATGTTGCATCTTTTCCATCCACATTCAGGTCATCCACTCCATTAGTCTTATCAACGGATGCTGTAACTTTAGCAGTAATTGTAAATACTGTATCTTTGGTAAGACCTGTAGTGTCAATGGATTTGCTGCTCCATGTGCCTGAAGTATCTCCAGCCTTTACTGTGTATTTTCCAACCATTTTGCCGTCTTTGTCCTTAACCGTGTAGACAATGTCAGCAAAATGATTGTTAGTCCCATTAACATTGTAGGACTCCCCTCCAATCAGATAAGGGATACTGCCTGAAGTACCTTTCAGGAACTCTTCTACTGACTGCCAGTCATTTGTGATATAGATACTGCGATCCTGCGTTTCATAGTCATAAAGCAGTTCTACATCAACCAGCGGTTCCTCGAACGCTTCTACTTTTGTTCCATTGCCTCTGTACACCGCAGATGTATTCTCATTGGTAGGTACATTATTTCCTCCGATAAATCCATCGGCTCTCTTTACATTGAATTCAATAACAACCTTTTTCCCTCTGGGTTTCCCGTTGCCATCATCATCCGTCACGAAATTCTCGCTGTAATTAAAGCCTGTAACAGACACCTGTTTTCCATTAACAGAAATATTTCTCTGCGGTATCTCTGTCCAGTTATTTCTATCTGCCCACTTGTCATTGCCTTTATAATCTACAATATACGCTTTCACATTGGAAATGTTGTCAAAGTACTGTGTCACATAGTCCTTTATAACAGTAGAAGAATCCAACTCTATTTTGGGCGTTTCTATGCTGCCCTGTATTTTTTCAAATATCTCTGTCAATTCCTCTTCATTACCAGCCACAAGATAGTATCCCTGATTACTGCCGGCGCCAGTGTTGCTCATACTTCTCGCATTCGGATAATTACTGGAAACCAGGTTCATATACCGGTTAGTGGGAGGGTTAGATACACTGTCACTGTTACCGGTAAAATTATAGCTCATATCATCAGGATCGCCATTATCCAATACACCTATCGTATAAACTGTGGCACCGCATCCTCCTGATGCAGTAATAGGACTCTTTATCTGTCTTGCATAATCAATAGCGCTATTTGCTGTAGAATTATAAAAACCATTAGTAGAGTATCCAGGTCTGCCATCGGTAAACATGACAACAACTCTATTTCTTTCCCCTGTTTTTGTATCGTTTAAGAATAAATTCTGTGCCATTGACATTCCATACTGAACATATGTAGAACCGCTGGCAGCAATATTATTCTTAGATGACAGAATGCTATTTAAACCGTTCGTCGTAGACATATCCTTGAAAGCATTCCGGTATTGAGAAGTGGAAGGATTACTCCGCCTTGTACTTCCGTCAAAAAGCACTCCTTCATTCGAATATCCGACTACCGCAATCCTGTGATCAACTTCGTTTTCCAGCGCATTCTCAGCTACCAAATTTGCGAATTTTTCCACAGAATTCTTTAAGGCCTGTTGTCTGGAAATTACCTCGTACTCATAGAACTGGACCACATCGTAATTCTGTGCCCTGCCAATGGAATTGTATGAGCCTTCCAGTACCGGATATACATACACATATCTTCCGCCTGTTCTATACCTGTAGTAATCAATGTTATTAGCATCCCGTCCATACCACGTAACCGACTGGTAGGTGCCATCAGCTAATTTTATGGAGTAGTTCCCTGACGAGAAACCATAATTGTAATTTCTATTTGAATAGTATCGTGTTCCTTTTACTTCGGTATATGAATACATATCCTTTGTTGTCATACTGCCAGATTCATCTAATACTAATACAATATCCGTAGGAATTACCTTATCACTACTGCTGACAGTTCCTGTGGCATATGCCTCTAATTGAATATTATAGTCATCGCCATCCTTAACAGCTTTCTTCCTTAACTCCAAACCATTATCCGGCTGTACATCTCTTGCCGATGCACTAGCAGTTCTAAGTCTGTTCTGCTGCGTCAGATATACCGGACCCAAAAGAGGTCCTGCATCTGTAAAAGAAACACATGTTATCCCTTTGATCTCCTCCCCGTCTTCCACATTCTGGAGAACCGTCAATGTGTACACAGAAAAATCATTTGACTCAAATTCTATGTTTGTAACCGTGCCGTCTTCTGCGGCAGCAAACGCTTCTTTTTCTTCTGCCGTTCCATCATCTTTTTGATGAATAAGAGCTAATGCGCCATCCTGCGGCAGTTCAACCCCTTCTGTAACCTGCAGGCTGATATTAACTGTACCGTCTGGTTCTATTTTTTCTCCATCTTTATAAAAAGAAATATCGTATGGAACCAATTTTAAAATTGCCTTTTGTGCATCACCCAGCATTTCCTGTATGCTAGTTTCTATTTGGTTATAATTTTCTATATCAGTTATCTTTTCTACCTTAAGCTCCGCCCCCTGAGGCAACACCCCCATCTCGGACACAGATGCCTGAACCCGAACCTCTTCGTCGCTGTATTCATATGTTAATACAGGCGCCTGTTTCCAGGTAATAATAAGAGGCAGATAACTGTCCATAGTAAAGCCTATTTCATCTACACTGCCGTTATCGTTCTGCACAAGATCCCTGATTCTGTCCTGCATGTCATTGACCGAAAGATTCCCTGTACTGTCGGCAGCTTCCTGAAGCTGATATAATTTTAATTCTTTACTGTCCTTCAAAGAATCCTTATAGGAATCAGGTACATTTTCATTTTTAAAGGAGAGTGTTACATCAATACCGCCTTCAGATGGTATAATTTCCTGTCCGTCATACACAAAATAGATATCATAAGCAAGAAAAGCATCTATTGCAAACTGATCCTGTACAGACTTTTCTGCCATATATGCTGAGATACTTGCATATCTGTCCTTCTGTTCCTCATCACCTTTACTAATAAGACGAACCTTCAGTTCAGAACCGGTCGGAACTGCTTCAGGGCTATGCAAATTGACTACTGCCTTAATCTCTCCATCTTCATAGCTATATTCTGTCTGTGAAGATATCTCCTCGTCCTCCGCCGTATCTTTCACATTAACATCAGACAAAGGCTCAGGGATATCTGTTAACGAACTTTGTTCCTCTAACCCGTCATCTTCAGGCTTAGAATCCGTTGTTTCTCCTTCCGCAATATTTTCCGTATCCGTCTGCTCTGCAGACGCATTCACTGTCATTTGAGGAAATACCGTGGTAACCAGCAGCACCATACACAAAAGTCCCGCGATATATCTCATTATCTTCTTATCTGCTCTCATAACGTTCCCCTTTCCTATTCCTTTATTTAAATCGAAATATGTACCTGAAGCATTCTATTTCGTTACCTTCATGTTGCAGGCATAAAACTGCTTTTTAAGTTTTACAACTGTACTATACCAATTTCAAGTCACACATTGGTCACAAACGCCAGGTTTTCAGATTTTTTTTCAGCAAAAAAGAGAACGTTATGTGACTGATAACATTCTCTTCCCATACCCCTGTTTCTATACCGTTTACAGCTTACTCAAGTCTATTTCATCCACACTGTACTGTATCTTAATCTTTGTCTTTTCATCAGAGGAATAAAACCGGTTCTGTATCCGCTCCATGACCATCATAGCCGTCTCATACTGGCAGGTGGGCAGCATAATAATGAACTGTGTGCTGCTGTATCTGGAAATCACATCTCCTGTCCGCAGGGAGCTAAGGAGCACCTGCTGCATGATATCCATTCCCTTATTAATAATATTGGTATAGGCGGCACTGTCCTTCTTTACACCTATAGAGGGATACAGGGTAATCAGGGACAGGTAGATAGACATCCCCAGGCGGCCTGCCCGCCTTATCTCCAGATGATAGGACTTTTTAAAAACTCCATACTCACACAGGAAGGCCCCCCTTCCGTCGTCATCTGCCTTCAGTTCTTTTTGTATCTTACTCAAATCCAGCTCCTGTTCGTGCTTCTGCTTCAAAAGGGTTTCATATACACCTCTGAGTTCCTCAGAAGGCCTTACTCCCAGGTTATCGTAGAGGAGATCCACTGTCTTCTGGTAGTGTTCAATGGCAAGATTCTGCTTATTCTGGCCGATTAAAGCTTTAATCAGCCAGCAGTGCAGCTCCTCATCCAAGGCATCCAGCTCAATAGCCCTGCTGCAGATCTGAGACATCTCATCGTATCTGCTGTGTTCCTCCAGCAACCCCGCCAGACGCTTCACCGCCGTCAGAAACATAGAGTGATAATAGGTAGCAAGAGGCGCCACCCAGTATTCCCCTGTTAATTTGGGAAGAAAGGCTCCCCGGTAAAGGCGGACTGCTTCTTCCAAAGCGGCAATCTCATCGTCTGCATTTTCTTCCCTGGGGGCGTCTTTGCATAGCTTTTCAAATTCCTCCGCGTCAATTTCTATATGTAGTTCCGGATTCCAGGTATAGGTACCTCTTCCGGTAACTATAAAATCGGTCCTGCCCCACTCCTTTTTCATAATCGTCCGCAGCCGGTACATCAGATTTTTCAAAGCACCTGCCGGGTTATCACTTCCGTCATCGTGCCACAGGGCATCTCCCAGTTCCTGGATTGTTATATTTCTTTTTCTATGACAGAAAATATAGGACAGCAGCTTTGTTACCATCTCTGAACGGATCTTCTCCTCATCCAGAACTTCGTTCTGACCGGAAACTTCAAATCGTCCGAAAAGACGGACATTCCATATTTCATTGTTCTGCTTTTCTGTTTCCATCCACATCATCTCTTTTCTGTCCTAATTTCGTGTTTCTAAAACTATATGTCCCAGCAAGGGGGGGTCTGAAATAATCTATGCATCAGCTATCAGTTTTATCAAATCCAAATCGCTGTTAAATTCACCCACAACTTTTCCCTCTATGTTTTTTACAATACCCTGCATACTGGTATGCTGTCTGGATGAAACTACAATGTCTAAGGTTTTAATACTGCCTTCCCTGGCATGTATTTCAGATGCCTCTTTGTAACGTGTCGGGTTTCCGCAGAAGCCCGAATGATTCTCGCCTGCCTTCTCTTCATGAAATGTCCTCACTTTTTGGTACGCCTGAGGCGTCCCAATCCTGTTCAGAGCCTCCTCAATTACCAGTATAAGATTAGTCATATTATAAAAGGGAAGTTCATGTTCCAATCCAACCCCGCATATGGTCCCCCGGATTTCATCTTTATCCTGTTCATCCACACATACGCGGATACTGTTAACCGGAAACCCGCCTAGATACTTCTCCACACATCCGCCTCCCTGCTTTATCGCTCAATCCGATTTCTGTTTAATTCAATCTCATCTACACTGTACTGAATCTTTACTTTAAGTTTCTTATCTCTGGTATAAAAATTATCCTGTATCCGCTTCATAATCATTTGGGAGGCATCATACTGGCAGTTGGGAAGCATTACAATAAACTGATTGCCGCTGTATCTAGATATGACATCCCCTGTCCTGAGGGAGGATATAAGTACCGTTTCCATTACCCCCATCCCGTTGTTGATCAGTTTCAGATACGCCTCACTGTCTTCCTGTACATCGATAGACGGATAAACTGTAATCAGAGAGATGTACACAGGAAGTCCCAGCCTGCTGGCTCTGCGCTGCTCCAGATGATACGACTTTTTAAATACGCCGTACTCGCATAGAAATGCTCCGCTGCCGTCATCCTCAGACTTTAATTCATCCTGGATATTGCCCAAATCAAGTTCCTGTGAATGTTTCTGCTTTAATAATTCCTCATAGACCTCCCGGAGTTCTCTGGAAGGCCTGACCCCCAGGTTATCATACAGCATATCTACTGCTTTCTGATAATGTTCCAGGGCAAGATTCTGCTTGTTCTGACCGATTAACGCCTTTATAAAACAACAGTGCAGCTCTTCGTCCAGCCCGTCAAGCAGGATTGCCTTTTGGCAGACCGTTCCCATCTCCTCATAGCGGCCGTTTTCCTCCAAAAGAGCGGCAAGGGCCTTCACCGACGTAAGATACATAGAGTGATAATAGGTAGAAAGAGATGCCGCCCAGTATTCTCCGCTGAGTTTAGGAAGAAACGGCCCCCGGTAAAGTTTAACTGCCTGAAGCAGACCATCAATCTTTTCCCCGCAGCTTCCCCCGGCATTGGCCCGTCTGCAGAGACGTTCAAATTCCTCTGTGTCGATCCATACCGGAACCTCAGGGTTCCAGCTGTAGGTTCCTCTTCCTGTCAGTATAAAATCCAGCTCTCCCCATTCCTTTTTCATTATATTTCGTACACGGTACATCAAGTTCTTTAATGCGCCTGCAGGATTGTCACTTTTATCATCATGCCAAAGTGCCTCTGCCAATTCCATGACAGTCACCTTTTTACGCCGGTGGCAGAAAATATAAGCCAAAAGCTTTGTCATCATCTCAGATCGAATCTTATCATCATCCAGCCTGCCTTCCCTTCCGCTGACCAGAAACTCACCAAACATATGAACTTTTAATATGTAGTTATCATCCATCTTTTTATTCCCCATCTGACCCTGCTTCACTGTGCGCAAATTCTTATCGTCTTCGTTCTGTATTACAGTATAACAAAAACCCTGGCGGTTTTCCAGTCCGCTCAGGCAGTTTTCGGTACATTTTATGCAGTTTTGGATATACGAAGTGTATAAATTTACGCAAAAACAAGGTCCGGAATCAGATACCAGACCCTGTTGATAAACTTTTTTCGCAAAGCTAACTTTACTTTTACATCTTTCTGCGCCGCGCCAGAATCAAAGCAGCTGCACCTAAGACAAGGACGCCTCCCCCAGCGATTGCAGAATAGATCCATTTGGAATTATCTTTCTTTAATTCTTTATCAGCCAAGGGCACTTCTTCGTCTTCGATGGTTGTGGTATCCTGATCCTCATTATCTTCTCCGCCCCCAGGATTCTCTGCCAGAGGAACCTCTTCGTCCGGAATTGTCGTTGTTCCCGGTTCTTCCGTTGGAGCAGTTGTTTCAGGGGTTGTGGCCTCAGGTGCTGTGGTGGTGCCAGGTGTTGCGGCGGCCCCCGGAGTCGTGGTAGTACCAGGTGTACCGGTTTGGGTTACTACATTTGTTGTGGTAGGCCCTGGTACTGTAACTGTATTTGTCTCTGTCACAGTCTCAACTTCCGGACCATTTGCCGTGTATGTAAATGTAATTTCTACGTTACCGCTGCTAATAACAGCAGTTTTTACATTTTCATCGGCAGTATATCCAGTAACTGTCACAGCCCTTTCCGTCCTTGAATCTCCCACATTACACTCCTGAAATTTGGGCGCTGCTACCGAGGAACCCTCAGCATCTACATAATTCACTTTATACATTACAGAATCAACCAGCCTTGCATACTGAGCTACATATACCGTTCTCTTTGTCACGGTATCCTCCACTTCAGGGCTCCACTCCGTAAAATAATAACCGTCTTCTTCCTTAATTCCAACGTCACCAGCCTTAGTGAACTCTCCATATGCCTGCTTGAACGTTATACTTGATAAACCTTTTTCATCACTTGTTTCAAGTGTCCCATGGGAACCCGCCTTAAATACCACATCATAAGTTCTGCCTTCAGCATAAACAGGAACAGCAGAGCAAACCATCACAGCGAGCACGCTAACTGAAAGCAATAACTTTATTCTGTTTTTCAGTTTATTCACTGTCCTCATCATAATCTATTCCTCAACTTTCTTTTTCCGTTTTGCTGCAGCCAGAACTATACATACAAGACTGAGCCCTGCTAAAACGAGCAAGGCTTCCACCGGAAATTCATCTCCGGTCTTGACAACCTTTGTTATTGTCTTTCCTGCTCCAGTAACTGTTTTGGTATTCGTAACGGTCTTTCTTATTTTACCAGGGGTACCTTCATCTTTTTCCACACTGACAATAAGCTGAATCTGGCCATCTTTTTCCTGATAATCGTTGCCTGTGGAATCCCCATCCAGTGTAATTGCGATTTCCACATCTACACTTTCGCCTTTTTTCAGCGAGGCAAGCAATATATTATTATCCTGCTCACTGCCCGGTTCAGACACCAGGAATTCTTTTCCGAGAGATGCGTTTTGCTCACTGCCAATTACAGCCGCAAAAAAGTTTTCCCCATCCTTTGAAAGATCAACTGTATAAATTGCCTGCTTCCTGTTCTTACCTTCGTCAGCTATATTAGACAGTAGTTCTGTCCTCAGATAAAATTTCATCTGCTGATAATCATCATTCTTTAAAGTTATTGTTTGAGTTCTGGTTTCCGCAGGCTCCATATTTGTAAAACCTTCTCCCGTTCCTGCCTCTTGTTCCGTTACAAATTTTGCTGCATCCCCTGTAAAAGTTATAACCTCATCTGCTGCCATAGCAGTGGTTGCTGTTCCGAGGACCAATAGAGCTGCCAGAACAACTGAAAAAACATTCTTTTTAATCATATTCGTCCTCCTTACTGCTCTTCTATTTTCGTTATATTGCCATTTGCATCAATTGTCGCTTCCATGCCCCATTCTGCAAGTATTGCATCATCACCAGCAGTCGTCTGTATAGCATCTACATCAAATGTAATTTGAGAAGAAAGACCAGAATAATGATTACTATTTTTAGTTGCATCAGTAGTACCAGAACCTCCAGTTAATATGCTAAACTCCGTCATCACTTTAGAGGTTTCAGCTCCGGGTTCAAGTACTTTTTTATAATAGCAGTAGATATATTCCCCATATTCCTGATCCTCTACAAAAAACCAATCATCGGCTGACCCTTTGGTAATCTCTATTTCTTTCGCAGAATATAATGATTCTTCCGAAGAAACCTTATCCCCCAGATCAAACACTTTATTTCCATCGGCATCAAACCACGCCTTATAAATAGTAATTCTCAAGTACATATCCTTACTTCCCACGTTCTGTGCATACACATTTTCCTTTACTTTGTCTCCGGGAAGCCCTACATAACTAAGACCATTTGGAATTATCTCTGCTTTTTTGTCAGGATCCACATCCTCTTGAAGCAATTTAACATCCAGATTCGAGGTTGAAATCTCTCTGTCTGTTGATGTAGTTGCTTGTATAGCAGCCATCGTCCCCCCTATAATAGTCGCAACCATCATGATTGCTGCCGTAATTATGAGCGCTATTTTCTTCTTCATATTCCAGCTCCTTTATATTAAAATCTAAAAACATGTTTAGAATGATTCACTATCTGATTGTATTATAGCCGGAAATTGTCACACGCAAGTCACACGTAAAGCATTTCTGTGACCGAAAGATGAATAAATCTGCTCATTAATTGCCCAACTCACAACAATACTGTCAATACGATTGAACCCCGTCTGCTTCTTATACATATATTTTTTTACCTATAGCCCCAACAAGAATCTCCATGTGTTTTTCCCTCCGGTCAATTCTCCATCAGGCAGTTTCAGGCCAACCTTCTGTTTCTGATATTGTTTAACCCCCAATTCAAATTTGGGACCGGCAATGCCGTCTACATTTCCCATTGGAAATCCCAAGGCACTGAGCCGTTCCTGAACCATGCGCACCGCCTTGTGTGTTTGGTTAATAAATCGGGAAATTGTGGGAGTATGAGATAATGTTTCGGGTCCTGGGATTCCATCCAAACCAGCACCTACTGCAAATTGCAGCCTGTAGATCCAATGCTGCGGAATTATGCTGTCACACTCTGGTCCCCAAATACCGTCTGCTGCTATTTCATAATAGTTCTGCGCCTTGATGAGTGCTTGCTTTGTGCATTCTCCAAAAGCATCATCTATCTGCAGGGATCTCCCGTCTCCGTCTGTCCAGCCTTGTTTCTTTAAAATTTCCTGTATCTGACCAACCTGCCGGCCAATGTCACCATTTTGTATGATACTTTTCATTGATACAGATTCACCGCCAATAAAATCTTTGTAACAATAATTCATATCCACCCGCCCTTTGATACCCGGCACTGCGCCGGCACTTGAATACTGCCATATAGCCATATCGTTTCGGCCGGGTTCAGCAGAATATCTGGCAAACCAGAGATCATAGGGGACATTAAAAAACATCGTACGCATATAATCCAGATTCGCATAGTTCATTCCCATATAGCCCATTCGTTCTACTTCTTCGCAAAACGCCACTGCCATATCGGTAGCCAGCGTTCTGGTAATTGTTACCCCATGTTTCCGGGCATAGCTGACGGTGTCATATTCTAGGTCAAAACTCACAGGGTACTTTATCTCATACGGCCTCAATGCCTGTATACAATACTGGGCTTCCCGCCTTGCCATATCAGCAGTGTATGCATAACTGAACCAATACGCTCCAAAGGGGATCCCTGCGTTTTGACACCCCTTTGCATTCGCGCAAAATTGCTTATCAATATTATTCTTTCCAAACCCCGCCCTCAGCATTGCAAAGCGTATACCGGAAGCCTTGACCTTTTTCCAGTCAACGGCTCCCTGATGATAACTAACATCTACTCCTCTTACTATCATTTTTTATCCTCCGAGGCCACATTTTCTTTCTCTTTATTGACAGCCTGATCTGCTACCTCCAAACCATTCTGTAAAATCATAGGCACTTTATAACCTGCTTCTATAAAATTCTCACATATAGACCGAATCTCGTTTACCAATAGTGACGCCAATACAAACCATCCAAGCAACGTAGTAACATGCAGATTTATTTGTAAAATGCTGCCCACTTCTATAAACACTGCACTGGCGACAAAAGCAACCAGTATCATCAGCCAATATCCTAGTTTTTTAAGTACCCCTTTCCATCCGGAAATGGAGTTTTCTTTGTGTGCGATCCGGCTCTTCATCCATCCAGTAATCCAATCGGCTATGTTTAGTAATAAAAATGCCGCAAAAAGAATCCAATGTTCACCAAAAACCCTTACTAAAACGGCTGCTGCTGCTCCGGCAACCGCATTATACGAATCAATTACTTTCATTCTGCACCTCCCTTCATGTCCTTTTTATCAATTGACTATCTTCCAAATATGTCAGATTCAATAAAAGGGACCAGCTTTTCGTCTTGAAACAAACGATGAAAGCAGCCCCTTTTAGCATATCATATAGCCATTAGATGTTTATATTATTTCCAGGTGCCAATACAAATACAACGGAACGTACCGGACGCAGCAGTCGTCTGTTTGTTCGGACTAATGGGATATACACTGCCGGCCCATGCATTCATACCCCCATCATTCCAGCACAGCCAATATGCTCCTGTAGAGTCTAAAGTAATATTTCTATACTGAATATCTTTAAATGTGATAGGCATGTTTCCCAGACCATTAATTACTGCATAATATAAGCTAGAATTTGTCCACGCTATGCTTGTAGTAAAAGATACATTTTTCCACATAACTGCAATCGCCAGGCCGTTAGAAAACTTCCAGCATTTCCCGCCGTTAGCGGAAACCAGTTCCACGTCTACTTTACCCGAAATAGCGTTTAGTATCTTAGAAAATGCGCTTGTATATGTATCTGCAGCCGCAACATCTCCTGTCTGACTTCCTTTTACGAAACCGGTAAGCGGAGCATTTACATGTTGAATATCCCCTGTTATACAATACTGCGTACCATCATACATCATTTCCACAAACATATTTGGTGATATATACCCGGCCGGGACTGCTGCACCCTTGTAATAAATAGCCTTTGCTCCGGTACCGTTAATGTTTAATGTGGGGTTTGCAGCTGTACATCCATAGGTAAATTTAACCATTGCTCTTGCCCCGGTACTTAACTTAAACCCTGAAAGAGATGCCGTCTTAGCAGCTGTTGCAGAGGCTGTTGAGCAGATGCAAAAATGATTAATATTTGCCGAGCCGTCAAAGTCTATTCCGTCAATTGTCTTTGCCGCCGTTAATTTTGCTGCTGTTGCCGCATTTATCGTCCCCGGTATCTGTGCTGCAGGTACCTTTGCTGAACTGTCAAGGGCTGCCACCCCATTTGCTCTGCCCTTTTCAGACTGCAGCACCGGGCCTGCTGTTTCCATTTCTTCAAGCTTATTATTTATTCTCTGTATGGCAGCATTGGCCCCAGTTGCCGCCGTGTTCGCGGCTGACGCCTGACTTGCCGCATTTGCCGCCTCCTGAGACGCTGTTCCGGCCGCCGTAGATGCCTCTGAAGCCGCCGTATTTGCTGCTGCTGTGGCAGCAGTCATAGCTGCCGCGAACTCTTCCATCACCTGTTTCACCACATCTGCACTGAGTTTTCCCATATTTTCAACCATATCCTGATAGGTTGCCATCCGCTTTACTACCCCGGGCGAAAAACACATATAGCACGCCATGCCATCCGCCGCATTACTGTCACCAGTTAAGACAATTGCCCACTCACCAGGGAGAAGCTTCTGAGGGTCAAACCTTGCATAATCGCCTCTACGATTTTGAATTGCCATTAATGATCACCTGCCTCCAAACTCTTTACTGTTGTATGAATCCCTTTTTCCTGCAAATCCTTACACATCTCCTCTACTGTTCCAATCTTCTCCACCTTTTCTTCTTTACAGCTTTGTTTTGAAATAATAGCCGAAGCATATAGTCTGCATTTAACTGCTCTGATATTTGCTAATACTCGTTCTAATATAAGCTCCATGGTATCAGGAGCCAGTCTGTGTTTCTCCATCAGCTCCTGTATCACTTGTTCACATTCAGACGTAGTGTTATCTATTACCACTGATAAGGTAACATCAATTTCATTCATTCCTTCCACCTGCACTTCCTATGTTTCTCTCTCCCAATGTTATTTCCGACTTCATTTCTTCATCTGTCAGAATCCTTTCATCCAGTTTAATTACCACATAGCCCATGGCAGCATACGCCTCTATCATTTCTGGCTGTATATAAAACTCAATATTATCTTTTCTTGCCTTATATAATGTCATACTATCTCCTTTTTTAAATTGCCGTAACCATTAACCCCTTTTCAAAGGTCAAAGTTCTGTTTGTATATGACCAAGAAACCCCTCCATCGTCCAGGGCCTCAATTTCAAGATCAGTGGCAACGAATATGCTGCCACTTTCTCCCGTAGTTACCGTAACATCGGAATTAATGCTGGCATAGGACGCCACCCCAATATCACGGCTAAGCAGAGCCAGGATTCCTTTTCCTGCAATACGAGTCCCATAAGTACCTGTACTGGCAGCAATTGTGTTAAACGCCACATAACCCGTAAAATCTCTATTAGATTCCCCGCCTTGCATATATCCATTGTCAATCTGCACCCAATGCCATCCATTGTCAGACATTATTTTCCCTGTGAATGTCCCGGTCGCAGCACTCAGCATTCCTGAAAATGTCCCGGTCGCAGCACTCAGAGAACCTTTAAATGTACCTGTTGCCGCATTCAATGCACCCCTGAATGTGCCTGTGGCTGCATCCAGTGAGCCTGAAAAAGTCCCCTTCTTTACATTGATTCCATCTTTATCCCATATACCAACCTGACTTCCCGAGGCATCCTGTACTTTTAGCACGCCCCCTTGATTGCCGCTGCCCCCTAAAGTTAATGTGCCTCCTTTTATTCTATCTGCCGACATTTCCCCTGCTCTAATCCAGTCAGCAGTAATGCCGATAGCTGATAAGACATTAACCACTGCGTTACCCGAACTGTCCATTCCGGCGTTCCAGTTTTTCCCTCCATCGGTAGAAACCGCAAAAGCATTTGCCGTCATTTTCCAGATAGTCTGTGACTCCTCCAACGTTGGTTTATTATGCATATAGTAAATGATCGAACCATCGTCTTGTATCTCTTCTGTCTTATAGACTCCAAAGGCCTGTGTCATCAATGACGTAAGCATTTGAACTGCGATGTTATAATTGGAAATTTGGTTCTGTGTATTTTTCTTGGCTTCTACAATCGCTTTTGTCATATCTGAATAGGAATCTGCCTGATTTCTGGAAGGTGTCTCTGCACTGCATTGAACACTCTGGTATCCTCCCGGTTGAAATATATGCCGGGTTATAAAACTTTTATAAGAATTCTGTTTTCCATCCGTAATGAAGCATAGATCCCCAGCTTCCATCGTAGGATCGCTCAGGCAAGAACAGCTAAAAGGTCTGAAGCACAGTCCAACTGCCCTGCTTCCGATAAATTCCGCCACAGACATAACTTCATCCGCATGTATTAATTTATTTTCACTAACAGATAATACATACCCTTCGCTTCCATATAGGAAACTTTTCTCCTGTTCATTTTCCCCTGCCGTAACTTTAATGCCAGTAACAGCAACATTATCGGTACTAATGTTCAATGATGAAACCGCAAAAATATGATGAAAAGTTTCCATGTTCTCAAATACACCGGCATCATGCGTGTGACCAGCATCGTAATGGTTAAAATCTCCGCCATCTGCAAAGTCCCCAGTAAAATACGTTACCGGCAGTTTACCCGGCTCTGCCTTCTCCCAGTTCCTTCCGTCTGAATCCGAAACTAAAATTATTCCGGATCCGCTCCCAGTCCCATCCGCTACGCTGAGATTTATCGTGGAGTCCCCGCACACCAGCGAGCTTGTTCCCAAATAACTTTTATTAGTCGGCGTTTGAAGAACATTTAGATATAAAATCCCCGGCTCCAAAAGAAAAAGCTCAAACTTTAAAGCATATTGTTCTTCTGTTTTATTATAAGCTGTGTATCCTTCCCAACGTATTTTGAGAAAACGCCTGCCCGATACCGCCCCTTCCTGCCGATACAGATAGTACATAGCCCCATCCCTGCGACATACCTTTAACTCCTCTGCTGAGCTGCTCAATCCTATCCAATGGTTCCCCGATACATATAATGTCTCGCATGTTTTACCATTGAATTTGAACCATGACACACCTGCAATCGTATCTGTTCCATCATCTTGTTTAACATTATCTCTTAAACAAGACATACCAGTTGTTGTATTCAAATAAGGAAACAGCTCAGGAAGCACTGCGCCTTTATCAAATCTCCCGCCGTCAATCAGTCCCATATCAGCAAACGCTTCCGTATTATACCAGCCTATAACAAGGCGTCCATATTCGTCACACCTGGCAAACTTACAGCACCTCTGGGCACACCAGGAGATTACCTGTAAGAAAGTAAGAGCCTCATCATCCGGACGTTCCCTAACCGTTTCCGTACTCCCATCAAAAACTGTGCTTAACAGCGGTGTTCCGCAGCACTCACAGGCATCCCGGACAATTTCTCCAATGGTTGCCGGATACTGTAAAGTACTTGTACGGTATGATTTCTCAAATTTACACAGATTGTCCAAACATTCCAATTTTATGACCGCTCCATCATAGCTGGTTTCGTCAACGGTATAAATTCCCTTTTGTATTTTTTCTGTTTTCCCATGAAACGATAACCCTACCAGCGCAGTCACAACGGCTCCATTAAAATTATACTTCGAAAAATTTTCGTCTATATTATTCAGTGTAAGGGAGAACTTATTAATAATTGCAGCTCCAATATCAAAACAAGAATCTCCGGAAACCGCATCTTCAATTTTAAATCCATTCTCCCATATATCCTTATTCTCAATATGCAGTTCCCTGCCATCTGAAAGGACAATTTTGACATATAACTGATAATTTCTATTATCCGTACTTAATTGCCGCCGGAACTCATTTGATACATTATTCATAACTTCCACCCCAATTTAATTAAAAGCATCTGTATCACCTGCCTCATCTTTCATTTAGTTCAAAGGATATGGAAGAGTATCTCCTTTGATTTACTGTCCATGTCTTCATAGGTGCAGACCGATCTCCCACGTAAAATGTCCTCGTCTCCTCCGCACCGCTCATAGCATCCGGATATTTAATCTCTACGTATTCGGAATTAAAGCTTTTTAAAATAGCAGAAGCCTCTTCCTTTGTCGGATTGTTCCAACTAAGGGACAACTTCCTTTTTTGACTGATTCTATTATTGTGCATTACTGCATCCTGCGTTCTGCCGGAATCTCCTCCAAGGATATCCTGAAGTCCCCACTCCAACGTAGAAGGAGTTTTTATCTGCTCACCATTTACATAAAGCATTGCCATAACTTCACCATTGTCCTCCCTTTCGACTCGTTACATTTCCGCAACTACACTGTACCTTCTTCCATATTTTTCTTTGCCCTTCTGGACTGTTCGATATAGAGTTTCTGAATCCGCCATAAGTGTTACTTCTACCACAGGTGTACCGCCGTATGCTGTACCTTTAGAAACCATCATAGCCTCAATAACAGCCTCCTTAACTCCGGCACTTATTGATTCTATAATCTGGCTGTTATTCACAACCGCTGACTTTCTGCCAAACGTGCCTACCAGTTCTGGTCCTCTTTCTCTGGCAATAAAGGCTTGCCCCATATTAGGAATTATACCGCCTCCCGCCAAATGAGGAATTGAAGGAATGCTAATATGAGGTAATGATATCCCAAATGAACTCCATCCTGTAACCTCTTCAATTGCATCTGGCAGGTCCAGATGAATACTCAACGCATCTGCAATCCTATTTACTACATTCTCCACTCCGTCCAGCAGTTTGTTTAAGCAGGTAATCACTGCGTTAATCGGAGTTTTTACAATAGAAGATAAGCTGTCCCATATTCCTCCGAAGATCTCTTTAATTCCATTCCAAGCCTTAGACCAGTTCCCGGTAAATACCCCCTGAACAAACTGTATAATACCTTGGAGTACACGTTTTATTCCATCTATAGCCCCCTGCACTCCTTGAAAAAATACATTTAAAATCTCGCCTAAAAAGCCAAAATTCTTTGACCAATCGGCATTAAATATACTGCTTATATATGCTGAAACCGCCTGCAGCTTCTGCACAATCATAGTCCAAACAGCAAGAACTGCATCCTTACACCGTGTCGCAATATCCACAATACCGGCCCATACCACATCCCAATTGTTGAAAAACCAGGTAATATTCTCTACCAAAGTGGTAACCCAGCCTATAATACCGCTGATTACCTCAAGAATTATTGTAAAAGCACCCGACACCATCACAATCAGGGTAGAGCCTAAAATGCCTGCAATCCACGTGATCCCTGTTACCACCATTTCAAAAAGTGATTTCAGTCCGCTGGATTCATAAAAACTATAGAGGGTCATACCAAGTTCCTGTAAGTTCTGTATCAATGGCTGCAGTCCCATTTCCCATATCATTGACCAGGCCCCCTGTACAGCACCTGAAATCAACTCCCAGGCCCCCGTCATACCGTCCCGGAAGGTTGCGGACGTAGCCCACAGGTCTGCAATGCCAAGAGCAATCAGAGCCAATGCACCTACCACGAGTGCCACCGGACCGCTTATGGAAGCAGCAAGACCTGTAAAAGGCTTCGTGATTGCCGCACCCATTTGCGCAAAGGTTCCCCCTTCTCCAAACATACTTGTTAAAGCTTCACTTGTTGCCAGGCTCTCTATCTTTTCCTTTACCTTGTCAAAATCAGCATACATAGATTTTATTTGGCCTACCGTATCTGAAGCACTCTTGACACTGTTTGCCATTGATTCATAAAGAGACGTGACCTTTTTTATGCTTTCTCCTATCTTGCCAAATCCTGACTGCGCACTGTCCGTGCTTTTTGCTAAAGACTTTACCCCTTTTTCCAGTCCCTTGACTTGTTCCTGATTCATTGCCCGCATGACGGTTAATATTTTGTTCAAATTTACCTCTAGCTGTACAAGCTGGGCATTAATCTTTCCGGTCTGAATATTCAGCTGTAAATCTAAATTATCTTGTGCCATATAATCACCACACTTTCATGGTACTCTTGGCACTCTAAAATTTTCTATGCTTTATCAAACTTTTTATTAAACGCTGCAATCCATTCTTTAAATTTATCTTCCGGCGACATGGTTTCCCCTTCCTCCTTCAGAGAAAATGCATGCCGCGCATACTTAGCTTTTTTGGGAAATAGAGCTGCCTGTATGGCATTTACAATATATAGGCCGTTGAGCCAGGCTGCGTAATCCAGCATGTCTGCCTCTTTTTTCTCTCTTCGGATATATTCCTCTTGGTATATCATAATGATTCTTGGGTTCATGCTCCAAAAATCCCCATACGGTATGCCGAACCTTAATGCCGCAG
This sequence comes from Lactonifactor longoviformis DSM 17459, assembly GCF_900129135.1. Lineage (GTDB taxonomy): Bacteria > Bacillota > Clostridia > Lachnospirales > Lachnospiraceae > Lactonifactor > Lactonifactor longoviformis. The sequence continues at coordinate 34,690 of NZ_FQVI01000005.1, read as the reverse complement.
GCAGCCACACATCATATATGGTATCTCTATAGCTGAACACTTTCTCACTAACTTTGAAAGCTTCTCCTGCATCCGGGATTCCTTCTTCTATTTCTTGTCCCCGTTCACTCCGAGGAGTTTTTTGAAAAAACCCGAATCTTCTACCGCCTTATTAAAAGCTTCATAAATATCCTCAATTTTACCACCGCCAAGAACGTGCTGCTCACAAAGATGCTCCGCTTCCTCACGGCTGCAGTTTGCACAGACACCTACAAATGCAACTGCCAGAGAGAATACCTTTGCCTTCTGGAACATCTCAATGACAGAAAACCCCATATCCTCCATATGCACCATATCTTTAAAGCTAAGCTCTGCCACAGAGTAATTTTTTTGATTTATTTTTATATTCATGTTCTATCTCCCATCTGAATTCGTTTTATTCTGCCTTTTACGCCTTGGCTGCAATTGTAATCTTGGATGCGGGAGCTACGGAAATTGTCATCTCTCTGACCCCATTGACCTCACCCTCATTGATAAAGACTGTATGCTGTCCTTCCCAGCTCGCTACACCGTCCACGCCATCTTTGCCCATGGAAATCCTGTAGCGTAAGCTTTTTCCTGCTTTTCCGCTGACAGTTGTATATGCTTCCAGTGTGTAGTTCGCCACAAAATCCATGGCCTCCATCGTCTGTACACCTGGTACAAATGTCTGAGTATCATCTTCCAGATCTGTGGTCTCCACCTGTTCAGGAGCCCCTCCCAGCGCCGGATAAGATTTAATCCTGCATAGTTTTGTCCATGTAGTTCCGTCCTCTGACGTCTCCAGAATTGTATTAATAGTACTTACTGCTTTTTTTGCTACTTCTCCTGCCATATTTAAGCATCCTCCTTTAAATTGTTATTCTTTTGTCTCTTTTAAGATAAATCTCCGTCACAGATAACCCTGGTGTACCGGGCACTGATACAGAAAATGTTTCCGGTATCAGGAACAGTTACTCTTTGTGGTCCCAGGCTTCTGCGAAAGAGCATCTGCTGCATTTCAGCACCTGCCAACGATAAAATATTTCTGGCCAAATCTGCCTGCTCCTGTCCCTCTGTATAAACAGTAATTTTAATCACAGGTTCTACAGCATTGTCCATATCCTCCAAATCAGCGGCCTTTAAACTGGCCGGACAATCTTCGAGGCTGACATCCATATATGGAAATGCTGCCGGGAGGCCTATGGTTTCTTTGCCAGCATTCTGGCATACACCTTTCACCGCAGATGTAAGACGGTTATATACCGTATCAAAATAATCCTGCAATATCATCACCTACCTTTACTATTGGTGTTTTCTATTCACCGACTGCAGGTTATTCGTCCTGTTATAGAATTGTAGAAATTTAATGCGCCGCATTTTCTGCACTTGATTTCAGCATTCCCGGACACCTTGCCCAACAGTCTGTTGCACGGCTGCCCGCGGCTGTCTGTTCCTGCACACCTCATAAATACTAAACCTCTTTTGTCTGCATTCAAGTCCATGTCTCTTCTGCCTTTATCCTTCTCACCCACAATCCAATACCTCCGTTTCCAATGGCCATTTAGAAACACCGAAAGAAACAAATTTTATATATTCATGTCCTTTCGATGATATTATTATATCTGTACCTGATGTCCCGGAGGTGTTCACATCCTCTTTCTCTTATGTAACAGATAAAAAAAATACCTCCGTCTGTCATAAAACGCGCTTTGGCTGCAGGGAATTTCTAAGATATCCCGAAGATACCAAAATGGTTTCTCATAGCAGACTGATTTGATGATAAAATTTCCCAGTTCCTCATCCGCCTCTAAAGCTGCGGTCTCAATTATACGGCACTTATTCTCCAATTCTGACCTGCGGACTGCATCAGCGCAAACAGCCGGTGACCTCTTTTTAAGTTCCTCTACCCATTCCGGATACTGTTCACAAAAAGCACTTAATTCCTTAAAACGTTTACTGCTTATCCCATATTCATTTAGTTTTAATTCTCTCCTGTTCACTATTACCCCTCCAATTTACATATTGCTATACCGTCATGAAATCTAATAAAATAGGATTGTCAGCGTATTTTATACTTTAATCCTATTTTATAGGATTGTCAATATATGGATATTATTTTATAGGATTTTTATTGAAATTAATCCTATAATATAGTATTATCATTATAAAAGGAGGTCATTGCCATGACAGGGGAAGAGCAAAAAAAGATATTTTCTAGAAATCTAAATCATTTTATATCCATAAGCGGGAAACAGCAAAAGGAGATTGCTAAAGATCTGGGAATAAGTCCAACAACATTCAATACCTGGTGCGTTGGCAAGGTAATCCCTCCCATGCCCAAGCTTCAGAAGATCGCCGACTATTTTAGTATTACTAAATACGATTTACTGGAGAGTGGTGCAGGTGAACCGCAGTTAACGAGACGGGACCAAAACGATATCTCCAAGCGGCTGGAAGCCATGCTGTCTGAACTGGAAAGCCGTCAGAGCGCGCTTATGTTCAGCGGAGAGCCACTGGATGATGAGACAAGAGAGCTGCTTACAGCTAGTCTCGAGAATAGTTTGCGGATTGCAAAGATTAATGCAAAGCAGAAATTCACGCCTAATAAATATAGAAAGTAAGATGAGGGGACGTGGTTTTATTGGATATTAAAAAAATAGTCCAACATTTACAAAAAAAATACCAGACCAACAGCCCTTTTGAGATCGCCGCTTCCATGGGAATACTGGTAATGCGGGAGGAATTGGGAAGTATTCGGGGATACTACAATAAAGTTCTGCGTCAGAAGCAGATACACATTAACTGTAATCTGGATGAACATGCTATGTTATACACTGCTGCCCATGAACTCGGACACGCTGTTCTGCACCCTGACTCTAATACCCCATTTTTATTTGCAAATACGTATTTATCAGTTAATAAGCTGGAGATGGAGGCCAATAAATTTGCCATGGAATTATTGATCTGTGATGAACGGCTGAACGAATTCCCGGATTCCAGTATAGAAAGTCTGTCCAGAATATTTGGTTACCAGGAACGGCTGATTGAATTGCGGCTAAAATAAAAAGCTGTACCTACCCCCGCAGAGGTATGTACAGCTTTTATATTTTCACCAAAATTATTTCAGAGTAATCTTAGCGCCTTCGCCTTCCAGCTTAGCTTTCAGATCTTCTGCTTCTGCCTTAGATGCAGCTTCTTTGATTACCTTAGGAGCTCCGTCTACTAATTCTTTTGCTTCTTTTAAGCCTAAGCCGGTAGCTTCACGAACAACTTTGATAACCTTAACTTTGTTTGGTCCAACTTCTGTTAATTCTACGTCGAACTCATCTTTTTCTTCTGCTGCTTCAGCTGCGCCTGCGCCTGCTGCTGCCACAACAACACCTGCTGCTGCAGATACACCAAATTCTTCTTCACATGCTTTTACTAAATCATTTAATTCTAATACGGATAACTCTTTGATAGCTTCAATAAATTCAGCTGTTGTTAATTTTGCCATTTTATTTACCTCCAATAATTTAATTTTATAGTTTAGTTTGCTGCTTCTTTAGATTCTGCAATCTGGCTGATAACACGAGCAAAGTTTGCGATAGGTGACTGGATGCTTCCAAGCAGTTTTCCGAGAAGTTCTTCTCTTGACGGGATTGCTGCAAGTGCTTCCACACCGGCTTTGTCGTAATATGCGTCTTCCACGACACCTGCTACTAATTCCAGCTTGGGAGCTGTTTTAGCAAACTTAGCGAGGATTCTGGCAGGAGCCGTTGCATCGTCCTTGCTCACTGCAAGAGCGTTGGTTCCTTCCAGATGTTTGCATAACGCTTCACAAGATGTTCCCTGGAATGCAAAGTTCATCATTGTGTTTTTGTATACTTTGTATACAACACCAGCTTCTCTTAATTCCCTACGCAGTTTTGTGTCCTGTTCAACTGTCAGTCCGCTGTAATTTACTAATACGATACCCTGGGCATCGGCAATAGTGGCAGCGATCTCTTCTACGACTGGTTTTTTCAGTTCTACTTTTGCCATGAATTGGTGCACCTCCTTATAAATTTTAGTGTACCGCCGTCGGATTTTCCATTATAGCAATGAAAAAGCCCTCTTTATCCGAGGACAAAGAGGGCGCATTGATTCTTATCTAAAAGAAAAAATCATTCCTCGGCAGGCGGTTTCATCCTTATGCCATACGGCACCTGCTGTCTTCGGCAGTGATATATGATAATTCATATAATCCTTTGGTATTGTATCAAAAGCCGGACGGGCTGTCAATACATTTTGTTGCAAATCTATTATACTAACTTAACAGGGTTGATCTTAACGCCAGGTCCCATAGTCGGAGCGATGGTAACACTCTTTAAGAAGGTTCCTTTTAATGCGCTTGGTTTCGCCTTGTTAATAGCATCCATAAGCGTCTGGAAGTTGTCCGCTAACTGCTCCTCTGTGAAAGAAGCTTTTCCGATTGGCACGTGAATGATGTTTGTTTTATCAAGACGATACTCAATCTTACCGGCTTTAATATCATGAACAGCTTTGGTAACGTCCATTGTAACAGTTCCTGCTTTTGGGTTAGGCATCAGGCCTTTCGGACCCAGGACACGTCCCAGACGTCCTACAACACCCATCATGTCAGGAGTAGCAACTACAACGTCGAAGTCCAGCCATCCTTCGTTCTGAATCTTGGGAATCAACTCATCCCCTCCTACGAATTCAGCTCCTGCTGCCTTTGCTTCCTCTGCTTTCGCATCCTTAGCAAATACTAATACGCGAACCTTTTTGCCGGTTCCGTGAGGAAGAACAACAGCACCACGGATCTGCTGATCTGCGTGACGTCCGTCACAGCCTGTTCTGATATGAGCTTCGATTGTCTCGTCAAACTTAGCTACAGCTGTCTTCTTTACTACTGCAACAGCTTCAGCTGGATCATATAATTTGAAGCGTTCCACTGCTTTGGCAGCTTCTACATATTTCTTACCATGTTTCATCTTAAATAACCTCCTAGTGGTAATTGCGGGAATTTCCCTCCCACGTGTCGTAATTATACGGTATCATCTCTCAGTGATTCCTCTCATGCCCGGAGCATGAATCAATGAGGCCGGAGATGGGTATCTTAATCTTCTACAGTGATTCCCATGCTGCGGGCAGTACCTGCAACCATGCTCATCGCTGCTTCCAAAGATCCTGCATTTAAGTCCGGCATCTTTGTCTCTGCAATTTCCTGAAGCTTAGCTTTAGAAATTGTAGCAACCTTTGTCTTGTTAGGAACACCGGAACCTGATTTAATATTGCAGGCTTTCTTCAGTAAAACTGCAGCCGGCGGAGTTTTTGTGATAAAGCTGAAGCTTCTGTCTGCATAAACAGTGATCACTACAGGGATAACTACATCGCCCTTGTCAGCAGTCCTAGCATTGAATTCTTTTGTAAACTGTACAATGTTTACACCATGCTGACCCAGTGCAGGTCCAACCGGTGGTGCTGGTGTTGCCTTTCCAGCAGGAATCTGTAATTTAATATAGCCTTGAACTTTCTTTGCCATTTTGGCACCTCCTAATGTGGTAATGTCGGGGATTTCCCTCCCACGAGCCATCCGTCAGGACAGCCCTTCCTTTTGTTACATTTTTTTAACTTCTGCGAAACTAATTTCTACCGGCGTCTCGCGGCCGAAGAGCTCAACATTGATGGTAACAATCTGCTTTCCTTCATTGATACTCTGAATCACTCCGGTAGTATCCTTCCATACGCCTCCGGTGACAACCACGCTGTCTCCTTCTGCAAAGTCTACCTGAAGATCTGCTTCATGAATACCAAGAGGCTTCATCTCTTCTTCTGTAAGCGGCACTGGCTTGGAACCCGGTCCTACAAATCCGGTCACACCTCTGGTATTTCTTACAACGTACCAGGTGTCATCGTTCATAACCATGTTCAGCAGCACATATCCGGGAAACATCTTTTTCTGGACCTGTTTTTTTACGCCGTTTTTAAGTTCTACAACGTCCTGCATGGGAACACGGACTTCCAGGATCTGATCTTCCAGATGTCTGTTTTCAATTGTCTTTTCAATGTTGGCCTTTACTTTGTTCTCATACCCTGAATAGGTATGGACAACGTACCAATTTGCTTCTGACATATAATCACCCTTGTCCTTACCTGATTAAGAAATTAATTCCCTCTAAGACCGCACTGTCAAGAACTGCAATGATAGCACCCAGGAGCACAGTAATCACCACAACGGCAACTGTCTGCTTTCCCAATGTCTTTTTGTCAGGCCAGATAATTTTCTTGAATTCGGTTTGGAGTCCCGCAAACCAGCTCTTTTTCTGAGCTTTCTCTTTCTTTACTTCTTCTGCCATGGTTTCACCTCTCGCGGACCGGATTATTTGGTCTCTTTGTGCATTGTGTGGGTCTTACAGAATTTGCAGTACTTTTTGGTCTCCATTCTCTCTGGATGATTTTTCTTTTCTTTTGTCATGTTGTAATTACGTTGTTTACATTCCGTACATGCCAATGTGATCTTTACGCGCACGACTTCCACCTCCATGTGTTCAATATCGCTGGTAGTTCACGTTCTACCAAGTTACAACGGACTTTTCTCCGCCTGCTGCGGTTACCATACCCGCAATTTTAGGCATAAAAAAAAGACCTACTTCCATGTCGCTTGTCTACTATATCACATATTTTCCCCTGAGTCAAGCAACCGCGGCGATTTTTGCCATGAAAAATATCCCCCGGACAGTATACAGGCAGCAGCAATGCTCTCTTCATTTTTGATATTTTGTTATAAGCATACTCAGAATCAGCAATACCCCTGCAATGCAGAGCAGCACAGGCTTTTGTCCCCCGGACTGGGCTGTCATACCATTGAGAAAAAGCAGTCCCATCTTATCAGGACCCCCGAACAAATTGGCCAGGTAATATCCCAGGGAAACCAGATACCCGGCTATATGATTCCGGGATATGACAGCGCCCAGCAGTCCAAAGCTTCCCAGGGCCGCTGCCGAACAGAAGGTTCCCGCAGTATAGGCCCAGTATGGGAACTCACAGTGTCCGGCCCTAAGCACTGCCCCAAAGGCCAGAATACAAAGGTACGAAGCTATGCATGCCATACAGATCCGCGCCCCTAAAGTTGTCCAGTGAGCCTTGGGGCGGGCAGCTGTCATTTCCCGGATTTCCTTCTCCTGCTCCGGCGCCGCCAGAGCGGGAAACAGGAGAAAGCCAGCCAGAGCCACATATCTTTCCAGACAGTCAGCGCTGTATTGGGCATCCAGATACGTGACCCCGTGGAGAAACGGGATGCATGCGAACAAACCGGCGGTCAGGAGTAATTTATTTGCGATGCAGAGCTTGAAATTTATTTTCCAATACATGATTCCTCTCTCCGTTTCTTCTTTTTCTACTGTAGACTGCTGCAGTCAGCCCCACAAATAGCGCGGCTAATCCCACCAGGAACAGCCGGTTGGAACATATGATATTGTAATTTTTTTCAATCAGTTCATATCCCCCCAGCATATTATGGCGTATGTTCAGATCAAATAGGGAATATTCACCGCTTAAGCTGCCCGTATTCTGCAGAGCCAGAAAAAACACAGCACTCTGCACAAAGACTGCGGCAGGGGTACCCGTAAGCACGGTCAGAAACATGCTGGCTGCTGAGACTGCCAGCAGGGTAGGAAGAAGCCATGCGCCAATATACCTGCAGAATCCCAGATAGTCCACAGCAGCCTGCATGTTCCTCCCATATTCCGCCAGAGGCAGAAGGCTCTCCAGGGACAACAGAAGTACAGGGATGAGCATCATAAGAATGCACGCGCCGAATCTGGCTCCTATGATTTTCCAGCTGCCCGCACTTCTCACAGCTATCAGCTCTCCCATCTGATTTTTTTTATCCCTGAGGAACAGTCCTGTCACCACAAACGCAGGGAGTATCCCCAGCATAATTCCCATATAGTCGCAGTAAAGCCGGGCGAATGCACCTGTAATGCCGTCCTTCTCTGTCAGGTCTTCGAACCGCTCCACGGCCTCTTCATAAGAAACCTCCGTGCTGCCGTAATAGGCCTTCAAGAGGCTTAGGCTATAGTTGGAATCCTTTCCTATCATATCTTCCATATCCCCGGCGATCTCCAAAAAACGTGCAAAACTAACCCGGGACACAAAGGTCTTTGCGGCATCCTTCCCATCGTCTTGCTCTGTTTCTATTATAAATCTGCCGCCGTCTTCCCTGATAGTAAAGGGGCTGTCCCCTTCTTCGTTGTCAGCAGGTATCTCCACATAGACTGGATTTGCAGGGAAATAGCCCCGGGGCATATGTTCTATCTCCTCCGGCGAATGGCCGGTAATTTCTCTGATATATCCCGCAACCTTTTCCTGTTCCATTCCGCCTAATGACTTTTCTTTATAATATCCCAGGGGATAGCAGGCATAGAGGTTACTCTGATATTCCCGTACCATGGTTTGCACAGCTCCCGCTATTACCTTCTCCTGAACTTTCTGATCCGTATCCAAATCCGCCTGTTTCTCCCCATAATAGGACTCCCCTTTACGGGGCTGATGCAGAATGCTCCCTTCCCTGGAGCTGCTGCTTATCTCTTGCCTGGTAACCCCCTGAAACTGCGTCTTCCAGTTTATTAATATTATAAGGACAAATCCCCAAAAAAGAATGCTTTTACTGAGCTTTCTGCACTCCCTGGCCAATAGCTTCATCCGAGTCCCCCCTTTTCCTGGCTGCGTATCAGAACCATATAGCCGTTCTCCACATTTCCCCCACAGCGTTCTGCCTTCGGATCTGGTGCTTTATCGGCTAATATTTTCAGGCGGAGCTCTTTCCCCTGTCCCTGTATCTCCAGCACCTCACACTTTTGTCTCCATGTCTCTTCCTCCGCCGCAGGCACCTCCAGCTGCCATACCTTCCCCTCTGCCTTTTCGGCAAGTTCCCGGCAGCTGCCCCGGAACAAGAACCTGCCCCCGTCAAGCACAGCCGCCTGCCCGCAGGCAGCCTCCACATCCCCCGGAATATGGGTGGACAGCAGGACTATTCTGTCTCTGGCAGACGCTGTCAGAAGGCTGCGGAAACGGATACGCTCTTCGGGATCCAGGCCTGCCGTTGGCTCATCTACGATCAGAAGCTCCGGATCTGTCAGCAAAGCCTGGGCGATTCCCAGACGCCTCTTCATCCCTCCGGAGAGCTGTCTTACTCTCTTAGCCGCCTGCTCCTCCAGGTTTACCTGCTTAAGCAGCGCTTTTATCCGGGGTCTGTAAGCTGCACGGGGGAGCTCTGAAAGAACAGCCAGATATTCCAGAACCTCGGTCACACGCATCTCAGGGTACACAGCGAATTCCTGAGGAAGATAGCCGATTCGTCTGCGATACTCCTTAATATCCCGTATGGGGCTGCCGTCCACCCGGATTTCCCCTGCATCTGGTTTCAGGATAGAGGCAAGGATCCGCATCAGCGTCGTCTTTCCTGCTCCGTTTTTTCCCAGAAGCCCGTACATTCCAGGCTCCAGCCTCCATTCCAGTCCGTTTAGCACCTGCTTTTTCCTGTACCATTTCTCTATTCCAAGCATCTCAATACGCATAAAAAAATACTCTCCTTTCCGCTGTCTGCATCAGCTTAAGGAGAGTATAACGAACCCAGGTCAAAAGTCTGTCAATTTTTTAAATATAATTCGTTGGACATTTCTTGGGAAACGGAATAAAACACCGCAGTAACGGCGGCTCCTCCCCCTGGTCTGTTCTCCAGAGTCAGAGAGCCCCGGTGAGCCCGACAGAGAACTTTGCTGACATACAGGCCCATCCCCACATGCCCCTGTTCTCCCTCTTTCTCTCTGGAATAGAAAGGAAGGCAGGCATTGGCAGCCTCCTGTTCCCCGAAACCGGGGCCGTCGTCCTCCACTTTTACGGCACATGCCTGCCCTTCCTCCACCCCGGTAACGGTAACTGTCACTTCCCGGGAGGCAAACCGCAGTCCGTTTGCCGTAAGATTTTCAATCACACGCCTCATCAAAGCGGGATCCGCAGACAGGCAGAAATCCCTTTCCGGAAGTATAAGCTTCAGGCTTTTTCCCGCCCGTTCAGCCAGAAGCTCCAGCTCCCTCTCCATCCCCCTGGCCCAGACCTGAACCTGAAGCTTCCCGGGGCTTAGGCGCACCTCCTCCAGACTCATCAGATCCCGCATAGAATTCACATAGGACTCCATACGCTCGGATGCCGTCCGGACCATACCCGCATATTTTTCTGCCTTTGGAAAAGTCAGCTCCCCTTTCGCTGCGCTTTTTTCCAGATACTCCGCCGCGCCCTGAATGATAGTAATGGGAGTGCGCAGATCATGGGCGATTGAAGCATTTACTTCCTTCCTCTCTTCCAGGATCCTCCACATCTTCTTTTCATTTTCTTCCAGAGCGCTTCTCATCTCCTCAAAAGCCTGACAGAGCTGTCCAAGCTCATCCCCGGAAGAATAAGAAACCGTAAAATCCAGGTTGTTCTCTGCGATTTTCTGTGTGCTCCCGGAAAGAAGAGTCATTGGTTCTTTCAATTTCCTGCGGTAAAACAGACAGGCAGCCGCGGCAACTCCGCCGATGCTGTAAATAACAGGAAAAATTATGTTCCCTGCGCCTGCCGCCTCATATAAAAACTTCTTCCCCCCATGCAAGTCTTCAAATTCATACTCCCTGGGATTTACTTTCAGCTCCCCGCTCGTCTCCCCTATCTCTAGGGTGTAGCCCTGAATTAGGAGTCCTCTTCCCTTCTCCAGACGGTTCTGCAGCGCCCGAAGGCCTGACAGGGTCAGGACCGTCAGCAGGACAACCAGGATCAGCATAGTTCCCATAAGGAGCATAAGGCTTTTCCGAATCGGCATGTTCTTAAATGCTTCTTTTATTTTTCCCATGTATATCCCACTCCCCATACCGTTTTAATCGGGTCCTCTATTTTCCCTGCGGACAGTTTCTGGCGTATCTTTCGGATATGCTCTTTGATTACCTGACTGTCTCCCTTTCCTTCAAATCCCCGTACTCTCTCATAAATTCGCTCTTTATCAAAAATCTGGCCAGGATGAAGGGAAAGCAATTCGATAATCTCAAACTCTGTTTTTGAAAATTCTATCTCATGATCAGCCCCGTAAATAAGGTGCTTATCATAATCAATCACAAGGTTCTCCTGAATGCGGCAGCCGGCCCCCAATGAATGGATATCCCGGCTGCGCTCTTCCCGGATAAGATGTGTCTTTACCTTCTGGGCAAGAACATCCAGATGAAACGGCTTCATAATATAATCATCCCCGCCCATGCGAAGTCCCTGTATCTGATCCTGATCCGTTCCTCTGGCAGTGAGAAAAAGAATCGGGCTCTGGTAAAATCTGCGGATCTGCCTGCAGAACGTCAGCCCATCGGTTCCGGGCATGTTGATATCCAGCAATACCAGGTCCGGTTTCCTGCCAAGAGCATGCATTGCCTCCTCCGCATTTTGAGCCGTCAGTACCCGGTAGCCCTCCTCTGAAAAAAAATCAGACAAAAGCTCTCTTATCATCGCCTCGTCGTCTACAATTAAGATACAGTATTGTGTCTGATGCACGCCTGCTCCCTCCTTCCTCTCCCTACTATACCACAGAAATGTCAATTTTTCGTCAATCCATAGATTACCGCAGTCTCGTTCGGCCTATGGCTGCACCGGACTTTTCCGGCATACCGGGCAGTTCCCTTTCTGCTTTTTTTGCATCTTTTCTTGCGAACCATCCGGCCAGAATGGTTCCTGATATAGAGTGCCATACGCAGGAAACCGCACACGCCATAGCTGCCTGGGGAGCTGTTGCAAAATGAGCTGCTGCCAGATTCGTAGCCAGACCTGCATTCTGCATTCCTACTTCAATGGCAATGGTGCGCTTTTTAGCCGTGCTCATCTTTGTAAGCATCCCCACACCGTAGCCTAACAGATATCCCAACCCGTTATGCAGAAATACGGCAAGGAAAATCACTACCCCTGACTGAAAGAAGTTACTTCCCTGAAGAGCTATGACGCCCCCTACAATCAGAGCAAGACCAATCACAGAAATCCCTGGCATAACCTGCTGTATATCTTTAAACGCCTTTCTCTCCCCCCAAAAGGTATTGAGAACAAATCCTATAAATACAGGAATAATTACAGACTTTAATATAGAAAATAGCATAGCGGCAGCATCCACCTCAATTCTGGTTCCGGCCAGCAGAAGCACCATCATAGGCGTCATAATGGGGGATAGCAGAGTAGATGCCGTAGTCATGCCTACAGAAAAGGGAACATCTCCCCGGCAGAGATATGACATAATATTAGAAGAAACCCCTCCCGGACAACACCCCACTAATATCAGGCCAACAGCAATCTCGTTTGGAAGATGCAAAGCTGTGGCCAGACCAAAGGCAAGAAACGGCATAATAAGATATTGTGCGGCTGCACCGATAAATATATCCAGAGGCCTTTTGGCCAGAATCCTGAAATCATCGGTCGATAAAGTTAATCCCATACTAAACATAATAATACCCAGAATCAGACTCTGATTATTTCCCTGTACCCAGGAAAACAGATTTGGTAGAAAAAAAGTTACAACTGCCACCGCAATGACAAAGAAAGATGTGTGATCTGATAACCATTTGCTGCTTTTTTTGGCTGCATTCATTTTCTCATTCTCCTCTTCTATGTGAACTGACACTCCCGGATGCCTGTCTTCCCCTCTCTGCAGAGCAAAGCGCACGCCAAAAAAGCTTCATCCCTCAATCTGAGGGACGAAGCTTAACTCCGCGATACCACCCTGGTTCTAAAACTAAACGATAGCTCTCACTGCGTACGTGTTCATACGCCTGTCCTGTAACGGGGACGGCCGGCAAAGCTTACTTTATACAGGTTCAGCTTTACTTCTCCGAGATGATTTTCCATAAAACCCTGCACATTAACTCCCACCAGCCGTTAATTCTCTGTGCTGCCTGATCTTATCTACTTTTTCTCTTCCTGGAATTTCAGTTCTTTATTTATTTCGGTTTTATCATAGTACTGCCCGTGATAAAAGTCAAGAAAAATTTTAATTATCCATTATCCAACTAAATTAAAGCCTCCAGATATCCCTGTTGTACTCACTGATGGTTCGGTCAGAGGAAAAATATCCTGCCTTTGCAATATTCACAAGCATCTTCTCTGCCCATGCTTCCCTATCCTCATAATCCCTGTATATCCGCTCTTTTGTTTCAATATAGTCTCTCAGATCCAAAAGCGTCATAAACCAGTCCTTTTGGATCAGCTCTGCGTGGATTCGGAGAAGATGGTATGGATCTCCTGCCCGCATCATCTCAGGGCTGATGATAAAGTTCAAAAGCTCACGGATCAGCGGGTCTTCGATATAGTAATCCGCTGCCCTATAATCGGATTTCTCGTAGTGTCCGATGACCTGACGGCTGGATTCCCCGAAGATATAGATATTTTCATCCCCCACCAATTCATGAATCTCTACATTTGCGCCGTCCTCCGTCCCAATGGTAACTGCCCCATTCAGCATAAACTTCATGTTGCCGGTACCGGAGGCTTCCTTCGAGGCAAGGGAAATCTGTTCTGAGATATCACAAGCGGGGATCAGCTTTTCTGCCATAGAAACATTATAGTTTTCTACCATTACCACCTTCAGATATGGGCTTACCTGGGGATCTCGGTCAATGATCTCCTGAAGGCATAAAATCACATGGATAATATCCTTGGCAATGGTATAAGCAGGCGCTGCCTTTGCCCCGAAAATCACGGAAACAGGCGTTTCAGGCAGGTTTCCTTTTTTAATCTCCAGATATTTATAGATGACATACAGTACATTCATCTGCTGGCGCTTATACTCGTGAAGGCGCTTAATCTGTATATCATAGATGCTGTTTTCATCCAGCTGTACGCCTAATGTCTTTGCCAGATAGGATTTCAGTTCCTTTTTATTCTCAGCTTTAATCTCCAGAAGCCGGTTTTGCACCTTGCGGTCACCTTTCAGGGACAGCAGTCTCTCCAATTCGGAGGCGTCTTTTTTATACCCGGTCCCTATGCAGGTATCCAGAAACTCCGTCAGTCTTGGATTGCAGTGAAGGAGCCATCTCCGGAACGTGATTCCATTAGTCTTATTATTGAATTTTTCCGGATATATTTTGTAAAATGCTTTCAGTTCTACATTTTTAAGTATCTCGGTGTGGAGGGCTGCCACTCCGTTTACACTGAATCCATAATGCATATCCATTCTGGCCATGTGCACCCTGTTTTCTCCGTCAATGATCTGTACCTGGGGATCCTTGTAGGTATGCGCCGCTTTCTCCGCCAGCATGCGGATGATAGGCATCAGGTGGGGGACAACCTCCTCCAGATAGGATACCGGCCACTTCTCCAGCGCTTCCGCAAGAATGGTGTGGTTGGTATAGGCACAGGTCCGGGAAACAATCTCTACGGCTTCCTCCACAGGGATACCCTTGTCCGTGAGAAGCCGTATCAGTTCCGGAATCACCATAGAGGGATGGGTATCGTTAATCTGGATCACCGCGTGTTCGTACAGTCTGTGAAGATCATAGCCCTTCTCCTCACAGTCCTTCAAAATATACTGAGCACCGTTGCTTACCATAAAATACTGCTGGTAGATGCGCAGCAGTTCCCCGTCCTCGTCGCTGTCATCCGGATACAGGAATAAGGTCAGGTTTCTGGCAATGTCCTTCTTATTAAAGGAAATACCATCCCCTACTATGCTGTCATCTACGGTGTCTACATCAAAAAGATGCAGTTTATTGACACCGTTTTCATACCCAATGACATCAATATCAAAAAGCCTGGATTTTAAGGTAAAGTCTTTAAAAGGCACCTGAAATCCAATTCCGGTGTCTGTCAGCCAGCTCTTTTTCTCTATCCAGGGGTTGGGCATCTCCTTCTGCTGGTTCCCCCGGAACACCTGTCGAAACAGCCCCAGATGGTAGTTCAGACCGATACCGTCTCCATTCAGCCCCAGCGTGGCAATAGAATCCAAAAAGCAGGCGGCCAGTCTCCCAAGTCCTCCGTTTCCCAGAGAGGGTTCCGGTTCAAACTCCTCAATTTCTCCGAAGCTTATGCCCGCATCCTCAATATATCTCTTAACCTCATCATATACCCCCAGATTAATCAGGTTATTGCTGAGAAGCTTCCCAATCAGAAACTCTGCGGATATATAATATACCTTTTTCTCTCCGTTTTCCCCCTGCTGCACCTTTTCTGCCGCACACGCCTTTACCGACTCAAGAAGGGCACAGTATATCTCCTCCATAGCTGCCTCTCTGATATCCTTTTTCAGTAATCCCTGAAATCTCTCTAAAAATTCCATCTCTTCACCTCATTTTTATGGTAGCACTTGTATGTTACCGTTCACTCAGTTCTCAATAGCTCTTTTACATATTATACGTTTATTATCCCCTGATTTCTTGCATTATTCCAGAAAAAAGTGATACAATACTATCATATCACCGTAAAAGGAGCCAAACATGAAAGCCTTTGATTACGAATATTATCACGAGACAAAGCCTCATGTGAATCCCCGCTTTCCCTACAATACTTATCTGTGCACCATTCCTCTGGACTTTACTGCCATTTCCACCCACTGGCATGATGAACTGGAGCTGATAATCATAAAAAAGGGGCAGGGCAGGACAGATGTGGATCTGATTTCCCATGAGGTACAGGCAGGTGATATCATACTGGTGCTGCCCGGGCAGCTGCACTCTATATCCCAGCTTTGCGATCAGCATATGGAATACGAAAACATTCTTTTTGACACCCGGCTACTCTACGCCCAGCACCCTGATATCTGCACCACAGAATATCTGCGGCCTTTTTTTGAGAGAAGGTACTTCGTCCCCTCCCATATTCACAGCGGATACCCTTATTATCCCAGTCTTTATGCGTGCATCGAAGAACTGGACGATATATGTTCCAGGCAGGAACCCTATTATGAACTTTTTATAAAGAGCATCCTGTACCGCTTCTTCTTTCTTCTTTTCTCGGCACAGCCAAGACAGGAAGTCAGCTATGCAAGAGAACAGAATATTCAGCGGATGAAGAAGGTCCTTACCTTTGTGGAGGAAAATTATATGCATCCTGTGTCCCTCTCAGACGCCGCCGGATTTCTCAATTTTAGTCCGTCTCATTTTATGCGGTTTTTTAAGCAGAATATGGATATGACCTTTACCGAATACCTGAATGACTACCGACTGTCCATCTCTGCCAAATATCTTTCCGAGACAGAAGAATCTATTCTGTGGGTTGCGGAACAATGCGGATTCTCCAATCTTTCCTACTTTAACCGCCTCTTCAAGAGAAAGTTTAACATGACCCCCAGAGAATACCGCAGTGCCAGATAACGATTGAGACGTGAGGGACATCCCTCACGTCTCAATCACTTGTATCGCTTATCCAATTTTCCTTGTAGACTCCCGTTTCAGAAGCTCTCCCTCAAACTTCTTGTTCGGAGCTTTTTCCTCATGCCGGATCATATAGAAGAGATTTTTAATGGAACTTTCCGCGATCTCTTCCAGCGGCTGCTTTATGGTTGTGATAGAAGGTTCATAATAGAAAGTCTCCGGCAGACCGTCAAATCCTGCAATAGAATAATCCTCAGGTACTCTTCTTC
This sequence comes from Lactonifactor longoviformis DSM 17459, assembly GCF_900129135.1. Taxonomy (GTDB): domain Bacteria; phylum Bacillota; class Clostridia; order Lachnospirales; family Lachnospiraceae; genus Lactonifactor; species Lactonifactor longoviformis. The sequence goes on along the minus strand of NZ_FQVI01000005.1, from coordinate 18,072 downwards.
CATTTTCAAAGACTGCCTTACAGGCTCCCACTGCCACCATATCGGAAATCGCGATGACCGCAGTGAAGTCCTTCTCCCGCTCCATAAGCTGCTGCATCATTACATAACCGCTTCGCCTGGAATACACTTCACAGTCTTTTGGAGTGTAGACAATCAGATCTTCATCTATGGGAATTCCGTGCTGGGAGAGGGCACTTTTATAACCCTCCATACGCAGCCTGCCAATGCTCTCATCGTCTTTTTGGGCAGACAAAAGGGCGATCCGCCTGTGCCCAAGGCCAATCAGATAATCCGCAAGCCTTCTGCTCTCTCTCTTGTCATCCACTGATACAAAAGAATACAGGCAGTCCTCCACAGAATTATCCAGTTCTACCGTACTTACTACAAAGGGCACTTTCAGCTGCCTGAGCGCCTCCTCGCTGTGTTCCGAGAACCCTCCCAGAAATACAATCCCCATGAGTTTTTTTTCTTTGGCCAGCCCTATGGCAACCTCTATCTCATCCTGATTATTGTCTATGTGCTGGAGAAAAAAATCAAATCGTTCATATTTTATCTCTTTTTCAAAGACTCGTATCATACTGGAGAAAAAAGGATTGTCTATGGCTTTTACTAAGATTGCTATGGTTTTGGATTCCGTGCGCTTCAGGTTACGGGCACTGTTATTCGGAATGTAATTGTACTCCTTTATGATATTTAATATATGGTCCCTTGTCTCAGGGTTAATATCCGGATGGTTGTTAATAGCACGGGACACCGTACTAACCCCAACTCCGCAGAGCCTTGCAATATCCTTAATTGTGACTTCCTCCATGCCAGCTTCCTCTCCTCCTGCTTTGTCATCAGTAGTTACCTCTACCACTAATTATAGTTAATTTCCGTATTTTTTCAAGCAATTTTGGATCGGTTTGGCCTTTCTGCAGTCTCCATCTCCAGTTTCCTCCCACTGTGGAAGGCTGATTCATACGGGCTCTGTTGTCTAACCCCAGATAGTCCTGCATGGGAATGATGCATATTTCAGCTACACTCATCATAGCCAGCCGGATAAAATCCCAGTGGATCTCTTCCCGGGGGGGCCGCCAGTTCCCCATGTAATCCCGGCAGTACTCCAGATCCTCCGGGCAGAGATTCTGATACCAGCCGGCAATGGTCTCATTATCATGGGTGCCTGTATACACCACACAGTTAGAAGTATACGTATGGGGCAGATAATTGCTGGCCTCTCTGGAGTCAAAGGCAAATTCCAGTACCTTCATTCCCGGGTACCCCGTATCCCTTACCAGCTTCTCCACACCTTCCGTGATAAATCCCAGATCCTCTGCAATGACCTGTATCTCTCCCAGCGCCTTCTGTATAGCCTGAAATAGTTCCAGACCCGGACCATCCTGCCATTGGCCGTGCTCTGCGGTCTTATCCCCAAAAGGAATGGCATAATATTGGTCAAACCCCCGGAAGTGATCGATCCGCACCACGTCATACCACTCACTGCAGCATCTCATCCTCCGGATCCACCACTCATATCCGGTCGCCCGGTGACAGTTCCAGTCATACAGGGGGTTCCCCCACAGCTGTCCGGTGGCCGAAAAACCGTCAGGCGGGCAGCCTGCTATGGCTGTTGGAAGTCCATCCTCCCCGAATTGAAACAACTCCCGGTCAGCCCATACATCCGAGCTGTCCAGGGCCACATAGATAGGAATGTCCCCAATGATTTGCACCCCCTGCCGGTTGGCATAGCGTCTAAGCTCATTCCACTGTCTGTAAAATTCATATTGTACAAACTGGCAGAAGTAAATATCCTCCCCCAGCTCCCTCCGGCAGGCCTCCATGGTATCGGGATCTCTGTCCCGCAGTTCACGGGGCCATTCCAGCCAGCTGACATGGTTCATTTTCTTCTTTATTGCCATATATAGGGCATAATCCTCCAGCCACTCCCTCTGCTCCGCCAAAAAGTCCCTGAACTTTTGGCTTTCCTTCAGTCCGCTCCTCTGGCATGCCGTCCTCAGCAGTGTCTCCCTGCCCTTATGCAATTTTTCATAATCTGCATATTGGGGATCTTCACCAAAGTCCACGGCTCTGCATTCTTCTTCTGTCAATAACCCCTGCTGTATCAGTGTCTCTAAATCAATAAAATAAGGATTTCCTGCAAAAGTGGAAAAAGACTGATACGGAGAGTCTCCGTAGCTGGTAGGCCCCAAAGGCAGAATCTGCCAGTATCTCTGCCCCGCCTCTCTTAAATTGTCGACAAACTCATATGCACTTTTCGAAAAACATCCAATGCCATATTCCGATGGCAGGCTGGAAACAGGCAGTAATATTCCACTTGATCGCATTTACAATTCTCCTAACCTTTTACTGCGCCAGCAACTACACCTTCAATGATATACTTCTGGCAGAATAAATAAAATATAATAATCGGTATAATTGACAGCACCAGCAGCGCCATCAAAGAACCATAGTCTTTCGCCCCGTAGGACCCCATCAGATACTGGACTACTACGGGAATGGTTTTATATTTTGTGGATACCCCGATCACCAGATATGGCAGCAGGTAGTCATTCCATACCCACATTGCATTTAATATTGCCACTGTAATGGCTGTCGGCTTCAGTATAGGAAATACAATCTGAAAGTACGTCTGTATGGGCGTACAGCCGTCGATCATAGCCGCCTCTTCAATGTCCAGTGGGATGCTCTTTACAAAGCCGCAGAACATGAACACCGAAAGCCCTGCCCCGAACCCCAGATAAAGCACCACCATCCCAAGAGGATTATTAAGCTTTAAGGTATCTGCAAGCTTTGACATAGTAAACATAATCATCTGGAAGGGTACGATCATGGAAAATACAAAGGTATAATATAAAACTGAAGAAAGCTTATTTTTTACCCTGGTGATGTACCACGCCGTCATAGAGGTGAATAAAACGATAGCAAACACAGAGAATACAGTGATAAACGCCGAATACCCAAAAGCCTGAAAAAAACCGGTCTTGCGGATTCCCTCCGTGTAATTGGTAATGCCCGCGAACAATTCTCCTCTGGGAAAGCTAAAAGGATTCTCACTGATATAAAGCTTTCCTTTAAAAGAGTTCATGAGCACAAAGAAGATAGGTGTGATAAAGGCAATTACCAGCACAATTAAAAGGCATAGAATGCCTGTATCCGCCGCTTTTTGTTTTTTCATCAGCTTTCAACCTCCTTCTTTCTGGATAATACTACCTGTGAGATTCCAATGATAGCCACGATAACAAAGAATACTACCGCTTTTGCCTGGCCCACACCCTCAAATCCCACCTTCCCGTAGAATGTGTTATAGATATCCAGGGCCATCATTGTTGTCTTATTAGACGGTCCACCGGCAGTGAGTGCCAGATTCTGGTCAAACATCTTAAAGGAATTGGCAATTGTAAGGAACAGGCAGATGGTAATGGACGGCATCACCATAGGAATCTTAATTTTAATCAATGCCTGCCAACTGGTGGCACCGTCGATTTTCGCAGCTTCCATCAGATCGGGCGATATGTTCTGCAGTCCCGCAATGTAAATGATCATAATATAGCCAATGAGCTGCCAGTTCATAAGGATTACCAGCCCCCAGAAACCATACTTGGCATCCATGAGCATAGTGACCTGATATTTGGCCAGTACACCGTTTATCATAGACTGCCATATATAACCAAGCACAATACCTCCGATAAGGTTTGGCATAAAGAATACGGTGCGGAATACATTCGTTCCCCTGATTCCTCTGGTCAAGAGCAGGGCCAGCAGAAATCCAAACACATTTACGGAGATAACTGCTACCACTGCAAATCGAATGGTAAACCAAAGGGCATTGAGGAATTCTTTGTTTGTAAACGCCTTGATGTAATTATCGATTCCAACCCATTTTGCATTCGTTACTGTAGTGAAGTCGCAAAATGACAGGTATACACCCATAATAAAGGGAATCACAAAAGCAATAAAAAATGCAAGCAGAGTAGGAAGTACAAATATAGGAAAATATTTTTTTAGATTTTTATCCATTTCCTTCTCCTTATCCGGTAGTATGGGCGGACAGCCAAAGCTGCCCGCCCTGCTGCCTATTCCTGAACGGCTGCTTTCTCAGCCTTCCACTGTTCTTTTACTGTGTTTACTACATCGCTCCACTCCATGCTGCCCTGTGCATACTCTAAAAGTGCCGCCCCAAAGTTGTCTTTAAAGGTCTGGCTCGGGAAGGTCGTAAATACCCACGGAATGGACTCTTTGCCGCTTTCCATGGAATCCAGCATAGATTTCGCAAGAGGATCCTGCGGCTTTTCCTCATCGTTAAAGGTAGTAAACGGCGCTACATTGCCCAGCTTGTTGGTCATATAATCTTTTCCTGTGTCAGAATTAATCAGCCAATTCACAAAATCAATGGATGCCTTCTGGTTTGCCTCTGAGGTCTGGCTGTTAATGCTGAAGTAGTTCTCTGTACCGATGCAGAGACCCTGATTTTCTTCCCCTTCCAGGCCGGTATAGATAGGCATAAACTTAATGTTTTCTTCTTTGACTACATTGCCCTGCACCTCTCCAATCTGGCTCCAGGCCCAGTTTCCGTTCTGTACCATAGCTACCTGGCCAAGGGCAAATTCTGCCATAGAATCATTCACACCCTTGCTTCCCAGCATGGTAGGCTCTGTGCTGGAATTGTTCAGATACAAGTCAAAGGTATTTTTAAAGTTATCTGCGTAGGTAAAGTCAATTTCCTTTAAGTCTTCTACATCCTTGTCCCTGTATTCGGCATACACGGGGATATTGGCAAGATGTGTCTGCCATCTCCACTCTTCTCCTGGCAGCAGGGAGGTGGAGGCGAACACGCCTTTTATTCCCAGAGCATCTTTTTTACTCTGCATATCCTCAACAACAGCTTTCAGTTTATCAAAGCTTGTAATTTCATCAACAGAAGAAGCCGCTGCCCCCTCCATAGCAAAATATTTCTGCATGATCTCATCGTTGTAAATAATGCCGTAGCCTTCAATTGTATAGGGAACTCCGTACACCCCGCCGTCATCTCCTTTAATAGCCAGAGACGGATCGGTCAGAGCTTTATAGAAATCTGTATCGCTCAGATCCGCACAGTAATCCTTCCAGGACTGGTATCCGATAGGTCCGTTAATCTGAAACAGGGTAGGTGCATCTGACTTGGCAATCTCAGACTTCAGGGTTGACTCGTAATTACCTCCCGCTGCTGTGACAACTTTTACCTTTACACCGGTTTCTTCTGTGTATTTCTGGGCAATCTCCTCCCAGATGTCCGTAACCTCTGGTTTAAAGTTCAGGTAATATACGCTCCCCTCTGCTGCTGATGCTCCCTTTTTCTCTCCGCACCCTGCCAATGTAACAGCAGTCATTGCCATACACAGCGCTGCTGCGACCAGCTTCTTCTTCATGATGAATCCTCCTTTAATATTTTAAAGTTTCAGTTATTCTTTTCCTCGTTCGGAAACGTTATCGGTATCTTTACCGGTAACGTTTCCAATTGACGATTTTATAGTAGCACACTTTACAGTGTGCCGCAAGTTTTAAAAATAAATTCCATTATTTCTACAATTTAGCATGGTACTTTTTGTCTGTTTTATACAATAATCAATCCCTAATTTTTTTTCAGCAGGAGTACCACTGCCTGATATCCTTCCAGATACAGTCTCCCATCCCTGAATCTCAGGTCTCTGTAATTATTCAGGAGAACCCTTTCCCACTGGTCTGTGAGCATAAGTTCCTGTGATTCTTTCTGGTAATTTGCTATCACAGCTATTTTCTGTCTCTCACTTTCCCGGTAATAAGCAAAAATATTGCTGCGCTCCTCGTATGCCGGGCAAAATGTACCGTATATGAAGGTATCTTTATACTCCTCATCTTTTCTCAGCCGGATTAGCTTTTTATAAAAGGAGTATACCGAGCCCTCATCCTGTTTTTGGCTCTTTAAATTGATTTTTCTGTAATTGCTGTTTACCATAAGCCAGGGCGTGCCTTCAGTAAATCCTGCATTCTTTTCGCTGCTCCACTGAAAGGGAGTGCGGCAGTTATCCCTGCTGCGCAAATTTACAATTCTGAGGGCCTCTTCTTCACTGTATCCTGCCTCCAGCGCTGCCTGATACTGATCTTTGGAAGCCACATCGTCTACCTGCGCAATATCCTGAAAAACAACATTTGTCATCCCAATCTCCTGACCCTGATACAGAAAAGGAATGCCTCTCTGGAGAATCTGTAAAACAGCAAGCATCGTTTTGCTCTCCTCACAGTCCGGTTCCTCCATAAAAAAGGCGCTGGCACCCCTGGGTTCGTCATGATTTTCGATGATATTTGCCAGAAGCCCTATCTCCCGGGTCCTTTCCTGGCTCTCAAAGATGATTTTTTTTATCTCCTCCGGAGTCAGCTGGTTCATCTCGTACCAGTTATCTCCCGTTCGTGCAGATTCAATGCTGAAATCAAACATAGTCGAAAAGTACCCGTCTTCTCCAATAAACTTTCCCAGTTCCTCTGGTTTATTATCAAACACTTCTGCCACTGTAAATGCATTGTAACGGTCAAATGTGTTCTCCCTCAATTCTGTGAGGAATTCCCCGATTCCCTGTGCCTCCTGCAGCATGCACCGGATACTGCAGGTACCGTCCTCCCGATCTGCAGGATAATTTCTGAAGTGCAGTTCTTTTTTTATATTAATAATTGCATCAATACGGAATCCAGCCAGCCCTTTCTCCAGCCACCAGTTAATCATCTCATACAGCTTTTTCCTGACTGCAGGGTTTTCCCAGTTCAGGTCAGGCTGGGTCTCATGAAATGTGTGGAGATAATACAGGTCTGTACCCTTAATCCGGGACCATGCACTGCCCCCAAAGTTCCCTCTCCAGTTATTGGGAGGCATCCCATCCTTCCCTCTCCGAATATAAAAATACCGCCCGTACTCCCCTTCCGGATCCTGCAGTGCCTTTTGAAACCATTCATGCTCTGAGGAACAATGATTGATGACCAGGTCCATAAGAATATAGAGTTCCCTTTTCCTCGCTTCCTTCAAAAGCTCCTCCATGTCTTCAATGGTTCCGAAGACAGGGTCGATGTTATAATAATCAGAAATATCATATCCCTGATCCTTCATAGGAGAACAATATACCGGAGATATCCAGATAATATCTGCCCCCAGATCTTTCAAGTAATCCAGTTTTCCTATAATTCCCCGCAGATCCCCTATTCCGTCTCCATTGGCATCGCAAAAGCTCTTTGGATAGATTTGATATGCTACTTTATCGTGCCACCATTTTTTCTCCATTTGTTTTCTCCTTGATTTTTATCAGATTTTTATTATACTGGAATTATATCTCACATAGCTATAGGATTCTTCTGCTTTTTCGCCTTTGGAATAACATTATTTTCACCACCTGCAAAGGGAGGACTTATATGGATTCAATTTTTCAGGAAATACGGCAGAGAGGGACTTTTCTCTTCCCTTTTCAGCACTATGAAATGTATAACGAGACAGGACACTTGTTTGTCAGTGCCCATTGGCACACAGAGATAGAGGTAATCTGCCAGATCCAGGGGACTACTCTGCTTACAGTGGAGGGTACCGTATACCATGTGCTGCCTGGTGATATTTACTTCATTAACAGCGGACTGATTCACCAATTCAGATCAGAAGATCCCCAGTCTCTATACTATGCCTATGTATTTCCAATGGAGTCCCTGGCATTTGCCCGGGAGGATTACAGCCAGACCTTTTACCTGAAGCCGCTTGTGCAGGGAACACTTCTGTTTCCCACCTGCATTCCTGACGGGGCTGCCTGCCGCAATAGTATACGAGACTGTATCCTCACACTGATCGAAAAAAACAAACGGCAGTGTCCCGGATACCAGCTCTATACAAAGGCCATGCTTTATCAGATTATCAGCTGTCTGTATGAAGAGCATATGCTGGTCTCCCAGCAGAAAACTGTGCAGTCCTCCGGCTTTGATAAGTCTATTCTCTCCTATCTGGAGGAGCATTATTCTGAGAAACTATATCTGAATGAGATTGCCGGTTTCTTTCATATGTCCCCCAAATACTTCTGCAGGTACTTTAAAAAGCATTTTGGGAAAACGCTCATGGAGTATATGAATTATCTCCGAATCGAGAAGGCCTGCGGTATGCTTCTCTCCACACAGCAGCCAATATTGGACATTGCCCTCACGTCAGGCTTTTCCAATATCAGTTATTTTAACAAATGTTTTAAAAAACTTACGGGGGTAACCCCTAAGGTATTTCGAACAATGCACAGGAATGAATAAAAGGAGATGAACCGCCCCTTTAGGGGAGCAGTCCATCTCCTTTTCTTTTCCTTATTTCATACTACCTTGTTCTGGTCCATACACCTGATTCGTTTACATAATATTTACCAACCCATGCGTCTGCAACCATTTTACCGCTTGACTGGCAATAGTACCATTTGCCCTGCACCTTAATCCAGCCTGTAGCCATTGCTCCATTATCTTTCAGATAATACCAGGTGCTGCCAAGTTTCAGCCAGCCGGTAGCCATCCCTCCGCTGTTCTTCAGGTAATACCAGGTCTTTCCGTCCTTCAGCCAGCCGGTAGCCATCGCCCCGCTGCTTCTCAGATAATACCAGGTCTTTCCGTCTAACAGC
>NZ_FQVI01000005.1:0-9401 GCF_900129135.1 Lactonifactor longoviformis DSM 17459 | reverse complement strand
AGATAATACCAGGTCTTTCCGTCTAACAGCCAGCCCGTAGCCATCGCTCCGCTGCTCTTCAGGTAATACCAGGTCTTTCCGTCCTTCAGCCAGCCTGTGGCCATCATTCCATTGCTCTTCAGATAATACCAAGTCTTTCCGTCCAGCAGCCAGCCCGTTACCATCGCTCCGTTGCTTCTCAGGTAATACCAGGTTTTTCCATCCAACAGCCAGCCGGTTGCCATTGCTCCATTGCTTTTCAGGTAATACCAGGTTTTTCCATCCTGCAGCCAGCCGGTTGCCATTGTTCCATTGCTCTTCAGATAATACCAAGTCTTTCCATCCTGCAGCCAGCCGGTTGCCATCATTCCATTGCCTTTCAGGTAATACCAGGTCTTTCCATCCAACAGCCAGCCTGTGGCCATCTTTCCATCGCCCTTCAGGTAATACCAATGTTGTCCGTCCTGAATCCAGCCGGTAGCCATTCCTCCGCTGCTCTTCAGATAATACCAGGCATTTCCATATGACAGCCAGCCCGTTACCATCACTCCGTCATTCGCCAGATAGTACCAGGTCTTTCCATCCTGGATCCAGCCGGACTGCCGGTAGCCTTCCTGGTCAAAATGATACCATTTGCCGTCAATGAGTTTCCAGTCATCCTTAACAAAAGACCCATCCTCATTTTGATACATCCAGCGGTCACCGTCCTGAACCCACGCAGCGGAAGGCGCTTTCTCCAGAAGTTCTAACTCAATGTAGTCCAGATCTGCTGCTGTCAGTTCCGCACTCTTGCCCACAGAGATGGTATTTTCACCTCTGTTCAGCTCTATCTCCAGCTCATAACCCATCCAGTTGTCTACACACAATCCGTTTCCTGGGGAAGCGTTGAAAGAAACCACTTCTTTATTAACAGCTTCTCCTCCGTTTACAGATACCGCCAGCCCGGCATTGTCAGCGCTGGTAGCTGCGCCGAGATACAGCTTATAGGTGCCTTTATCCTTTACTTCAGCTTTGAAGGTTACATTTGCCCCTTCATTGTCCAGTCCTGTTACCTTCTTTCCGGCAGAGGAGTTATAGGTTTCTTCCACAGCCGCGCCGTTGGCAAGCTCTCCGCTTTCTGCCTCTATACGAGTCCGCTCGGTATCCGGTGTTCCTGAAGGTTTGTTTACTTTTGCGTCATATGCAATTGCCTTGCCGAAATTAGGAGTTCCATCCTCATTCCATGTAAACTTCTGAGTCCGCACGCCTCTTCCGTTCCATCCCTGTCCGGCTCCTCTTGTTGCATGGTACACAATATAGGATTCTGTGCCGTCCGGTGAGGTCGTAAAGCTAGCATGGCCTGTGGAGTAGGTAGAAGGAGCATTCTTCATAAATACAGCCTCTGTTCCCTTCTCCCAGTCATCCGGATTCATTGGATCTCCGTCTTTCTTTAGGGTCAGTCTGCCCAGGCAGTAGTCATCCGTCCAGCTTCCGCTGGCAGAGTAAATAATGTTGGTTATTCCGTCCGGTGATACTGCAACCTGTGCGCCCTCATTGATTCTTGGTGTTCCGTTTAATTCCCATGCATATTCCGGACGGGAGAGTTCCACTCTCTCACTGGAAATGGTGCATGGATCTGACATCTCTGCAATATAAATTCTCTGTTCTTCATTTACATCGCCTTCCCAGCCGGACCACACGGCATATAAGTTTCCGTTGTATTCCAGCACTGTCTGGTCAATGGCCCATTTGTCCGTAGTCGGCGCTAATTTACCTTTGAATTCATATTCGCCCAGTGCATTGTCTGTCTTGCTTTCCAACACATACATTCTGTGGTCATTGCCGGCTCCTGCGGTATAATAGATATACCATTTGCCGTTCAGATAGTGGATTTCCGGTGCCCAGAGTTCTCTGTCCGGCTCACCCTCCGCAGGTGTATATACCATATACGGCTGTGTTGCAGCGATTCTGTTCAGTTCCTTTGAGCGGGATACATAGATTTCTTTATCCTTATGTACCCTCACATAATAGTAATATCCATCCTGGTAGGTCACATAGGGATCAGCCCCATAGTTCACCAGAGGATTGGAAAATGCGCTGCTGTCGTAGAGGCGGATGGTGTACTCCTCGTGGAAGCTCTCATCCAGCGGGGAGGTTACCTCAACCTTCCCGGTAAGCAGCTCGTTGTCTGCCTGGGTTACCTTTACATCAAAGTAATCTTTAGACTCTTCTGCCATCTGGGCTTTGATCTCCGGAACCTTGCTCAGATCTTTGATCTCCACGGAATACTCATGGGTATTGGTGTCAAAGCCTTCCAGAGGCTCACCGTCTAACGTGATAGAGTCCAGTTTAGGATTATAGTTGTAGAATGTAATATAATCCAGTTCAGAGAAGCTGTTTGCTCTTCCGGAATGTGTAACGGTAAAGGTATTCAGTCCTTTGTTCAATTCCACTTCTACCGGATAGGCTGTCCATACATCCCATCCCTTAGGAACATAATCTACAATCTTTGCGTTGGAGATATCACCATTTACATAATATTTTGCGGATGCATTTGGCTGATCCGTACCGCTTCCCGATACTATATCAATTCTGTAGGTTCCCGCCTTTGGAGCATCCAGGGTAAAGGTTACTGTAGCGCTGGAATTATCAATTGTTCCTACTTTTCTTCCGCCGGAAGCATCCCCTCTGTCCACCGCCTTGGCAGGCAAAGTAAGTCTCGCGTTCTCCGCCTCCATTTTTACCTTCATTTTTCTCTCAGTTACAATTTCATCAGAACTCATGGCTCTGTTGTAGATCTGGATATTGTCGTAGCATCCCTTAAAGTAAGGGTCATCATAGAAGGACTTTCCAAGATAAGAGATCAGATCAGCTCCCAACTCCTGGATACTTCTCACATGGGGATTGACAGCAATGAGCTGATCGTCTACATACATAGACATCTTGTGCCCCTCAACCACAACCTTAACATTCACCCATTTATTTAGTCTTCCAGTCTCTCCGTCTACCAGTTTATATTCATTCTGCCAGCTCCTGGTTGTGATGCCAGAAGTAATATCATAGTCACGGAATCGGAGAAACATATACCGGTTATTATCCTGTCCAATACTAAAGTCCACATGATTTGTCTCTGTTGTCTCAGGCTTTACATCCATGCTTATGGTCAGGTTTTCCATACCGTCGAAGAACCCGGTAGGCAGCTGTGCATAAGTGCCCTTAGAACCATCCAGATACAATACATTGCTCTTTTTCTCTTCGTCATACTTGTATGCAGCATTTCCGAACAGTTCGGCATTTAAATTATTTCCTGATTTATCTTTTACTGTACCGTCCGCAAGTTCTTCCTCAAAATCATAGGAAATAACAGGATCTTTCTGCTCTGTCTCATTGATCTCTTCTTTTGCAACACCCCACTTAGCGGTTAAAGCATCATACTCCTCCTGAGTAATTGGAAGAATGACACCGTGTTTACCGCCGTCCTGCATAATATAATCATTGTTAGACAGTGCTTTTACGTTGTTAGGCTTATCCAGGTCATCACTGATAAAGGGGATATAGCCTCTGGTCTGTCCGCCGTATTCATCTACCATGACGCACCATTCGTCCCTGTCGTTAAACTTAAACATGGTCGCGCCCTCGTAAGAACCTCTGAAGGATTCCAGGCAGCCGTCTGCAGAGTTGTCAATCTGGGTATAATTTGCGCCCAGGTTCTTGTAGGTTTTGTCTCCGATGACTACTTCATTTACTTCTTCCCCGTATGCCAGAGGATGATCCTTTGCAGACTGAAGGATCACATGGGTGTTATCTCCGTCCTCCAGTTTAATCAGCTTATAATACTTATCGCCTTCTTTGTGAATAGACGTGTCAATATTGCTGCCCAGATCATTGTATACCTCAGGCTCTGTAAAGGTATAGAAGTCTCTTGTCTTGGATACGAAGTTATACTGCCTTGCATAATTGTCGTCAGCCACCTTGCTTGACCAGTATACCAGATACTCTCCGGTGCCCTCGTCATAGATAGCCTCCGGCGCCCAGGCACAGCCGGCATTGACAGAATCTGCCACTACCACTCTTCTGTGGTCTGTCCAGTTTACCAGGTCTGTAGATTCCCAGATAGTGAGTGCCTGACTTCCCTGGGTGGAAAGCTTGTCCCAGTCAACGCCGCTGTACTGGTAGATATTCTGATCCGTAGCGATCAGATAGAATTTATCCCCGTCCGCGGAACGGATAATGTAAGGATCTCTGACCTTTTTATCGCCAACCTCAGACTTTAATACTGCTTCATTATTATTCAGAGCTGTCCAATCCAGGCCGTTCTTGCTGACACCGAAGAAGATATCCTGTTCTCCCACCTCTCCGGGATGCTCTTTAAAATGAGCATACAGATAAGCAACATACTCTTTTTTCTCCGGTTTTGCCTTTACGGTTGTTTTGATCTCCCGGGATCTGGTCACTCCGTCCTTCTCCGCCGAAACTGTAAGGGTTACTACGGTATCTTTGTCCTGACGGGTAACAACGCCCGCAGGTGTGGTGTAATAATTATCATTCTCTTTTTCTTTTGTTGAGATTACGGATTCTTTATCAGACTTCCAGGTAAGCGCCAGGCCGTCCTGCTCTGTGGGAAGGGTGATGTTTTCCATAATGTTATCCTTATTTCGGATCTCAACCTTGCCCAGAATCTCGTCCAGGGATTCTTCTGCGGACATATCTCTCTTAACTGTAACATTGGCTGTGACGGTCAAAGGAATATTTCCCAGATTCTCTACACCTTCGGGCAGAATCACGGTTCCAGTTACCTGAAGTTTCTGCTCCTCTTTATTTGCCGGATCGTAGCCTTCTGCATTCCATTCTACGGCAGCTTTCTTTTCCACCCCTTTTTCCTGTGCAGAGGTGATAAGGCTTGCCTGAATGTTCCAGTCTTCCGGAGCAGTTCCGTTTTCTACTACATTCTCCCCTTCCGGGCTCTTTACCTCAATGAGATTATCCACATTCACAGATCCTGAGGGAGCCGCCTGAGGTGTCACAGTAGGACCTTTTACTTCCAGTACTGTATTGCCGTCTGCGTCCTCTGTAAACTGAAGACGATCAATGCACAGGCGCCTGGGCTCTGTCTCTTTGAGATTATTATGGCAGTGATAAATCATAAACAGTTCCTGGCCGTCGGGTGATTCCGCGATTCCGTGATGGCCGGCGCCGTGTACCATGGAGTTAGACTGCATAATAGGATTGTTCTCATATTTGGTATACGGTCCCAGAGGGGAATCGCTGGTAGCGTATCCGGATCCGTAATTATTACTCTCAAAGTGAGAGCCTGAGTATGTAAGATAGTAGACACCATCTTTCTTCAGCATAAACGGCCCCTCATTCACTCTGGCCATATCCGTCTCCCAGCCTGTATCCGGTGTCAGAACACGGGTAATGGTGCTGTCATCCATGGTCATCATATCATCATTTAATTTTGCGCCTTCAATTACATTTCCGTTATCGAATCTTACAAAATAAATATAATACTGTCCGTCGTCGTCCTGGAATACATGAGCATCAATCTCCTTGATATCATCATGCATGGGCTTCTTTTCTTCCTGAACAAAGGGACCCAGAGGAGACTTGCTGGTTGCTACACAGAGGTGTTCCTCGGATACATAATACATATAAAAGGTACCGTCACGCTCAATAATATCCGGTGCCCAGAAGTTTGCGTTTCCCCAGACATCATCCTTTGAGAGCGCCCAGCCCTTGTCGGCCCAGTGAATTAAATCGGTGGATGTATATACTTTAATTCCCTGATCATCGTTGGCATCCCCTGCATTGGTAGGATACAGATAGTAGGTGCCGTTGTAGTACAGTACATCAGGATCTGCACACATAGAAAGGAGCGGATTGGTATACGTATCCCCTTCGATTTCCGGTTCTGTATAGGCAGACACTCTGATGTTCCGGTAGGATGCATTAGAAAGCCAGTTTCTGACCCCTACGCTTCCTGCCGCATGATCGCTGTCCTTTGCTTCAATCTTGGCAAAATTGTTTCCATTATAATCTACATAACAGGAAATCTTATCCCCTGAGACAGCTACGGTCAGATGATAAGTCTCACCGAAATTAACGGTTGTTTTCTTGGAGGCAAGTTCTGTCCACTGGTTTCCCCTGGTTTTTCCAAGGGTGACCTTGCTGTTCTTAGCATCTACACAGAAATAGTAGCCATTATATCCATCAGCTGCATTGCCTGAAGCCTCAGAGGCACGAAACAGGATACCTGCCTGAGAGCTGGACTTGTCACCCATATCTGCCTGAGCATCCACGGAAACATCTGCTTCCATTACAAAATCTGTAAAGCTTTGATCTTTTACTACCGCCTTATTCCCTGTTCCTCCGGTTATAGTAAGTGCATTATCCGCACAGTTGAACTCACCGGCGTTATTCCCCGGATAGGTATCCAGTTCATCCATATTTGTAAAATCGTTGATGTACAGCTGGTCTCCCATACCCGGAAGGGACGGGCTTTGGTTGGTATAATTTGCGCCTGCCGCCTGATAGGATATGGCAGGGGCAGCCTCCCCGCTGTCTGTGTCCTCTTCTGATGGTGTGTTATCCCCGGTTTCGTCCTCCTGGGGTTCCCCACTCGTTTCATTCTGTGAGGGATCTGGAACATCACCTTCATAGGTTCCGGATTCCTCATCCAGAACAGCCTCATTTGCAGACGGAAGATCATCCGTCTCAGCCGCCAGAACCGGCATATTCATGGAAGTCAGACTCACGGTAATACCCATAAACAAGGCGAGTCCCCGTTTTGATTTTCTCCAAAACTTATTTCTCATCCTTTTCCTCCCTTTCTATATGTTCTTTTTTATCCGGAGTTTTTGTGCACTTCACCCAATATCCTTGATGTTTTATCCGGATTCACCATCAATATACCATAATCCCGTCCTTAAATCAACATATATTTTGTTTTATTACATATATTTTGTTTTAATTTGTACCCCTTTCAGACAGCTTGTATGGCACCTCCCGGCAGGTCCCCCGGTAAGTCCGTACGTCTTTTGATACATGTGTCTTACTTGTGCATTATTCGGAAATGCTTTATGGGTAAGCGTTAAAATAAAAGCGTGCCCCCCAGGCGATAGTTCTCACCTTAGGGACACGCTTTTTCCTATATAAATACATTTACTCAATATTTTTTATAGTAATTCCCTCATATTGAAAAACTTCACGGATCCTTTTTACAAAAGCAATGGCTTTGGGCCCGTCACCATGAACGCAAAGCGTATCCCCCTGTATCGTTAGCTCCCTGCCTGTTATGGAGGTTACCTTTCCTTCTTTAATCATTCTGACACACCGCTCAATAACCAGCACCTCGTCGGTGATCATAGCCCCTTCCATCTTCCTGGGCACAAGGGACAGATCGTCCATATAAGCCCTGTCCGCAAAGATCTCTGCAGCAGCCTTTAAGCCCATCTGTTGGGCTTCCTCACCCAGCACAGCACCCGCGCAGTAATAGATCATCAGGCCGGGGTCTACCTCGTATACCGCTTCACAGATAGCTCTTGAAACCTCCCTGTCGTATTGGCAGAGATTCCCCAGGGCGCCGTGAGGCGCCACATGCTGCAATTTCATGCCATAACTTGCGGTGAAGGCCTGAAGTGCACCAATCTGGTATTTTATATAGTTCTTCACTTCCAAAAAGGACAGAACCATTTTTCTGCGCCCGAATCCCAGCAGATCCGGGTACCCGGGATGAGCGCCGACCCGGACATTATGTTCCTTGGCCATACCAACTACTTTGTCCATCACCATAGGATCTCCGGCGTGCCAGCCGCAGGCTACATTTGCCGTAGTCACATATTTTATAATCTCTTCGTCTCCGCCAATGGTGTAGGCTCCGAAGCTTTCACCCATATCACTGTTTAAATCAATCGTATACATGCTCCCTCTCCTTTACGTCTTACAGGTTCACAGCGTTCTGTACGGTTCCACTGTCCCCTTTATTTGTCTTCTTATGTCCATTGCCTTCTGTCTGTATTATAGCATAAGGTTATTATATGAAATAATAAATTATTTTCCTATAATAAATTGATATTTCTTATATTTTAAACATCTCAGTTTTCATCCCATATTGACATTCGTAACACAGATTGCTATGATAGAAGCAGTATCGCAAAGGTTAGGCCTTTGTCTCTTTGTAGAGGCAGGGGCCTTTCTGTTCCTTACTAAACCGATAAAACGCACAAGATACTTTTGTCAAAGGAGACACCCACATGAATACCTTAAGAAAAATTACCAGCTTTGTCAGCCGTTATATGGCGGTTATTGTAATAGCAGTCTCTGCCCTGGCTCTCTTCACACCGGATAGCTTTGGTTTTGTAAAAACTGCCTATGTGAACACGCTTCTGGGAGTTGTCATGTTCGGCATGGGATTAACTTTACAGCCAAACGATTTTAGAGTGGTTTTCAGCCGCCCCAAAGACGTTATCATCGGCTGCCTGGCCCAGTTTACTATCATGCCTCTTTTGGCATTTCTGCTGACCAGGCTTTTTTCCCTTCCCACGGACCTGGCCATAGGCGTTATCCTCGTAGGGACATGTCCGGGAGGGACCTCATCCAACGTAATGACCTATCTATCCAAGGGAGATGTAGCACTCTCCGTAGGCATGACCAGTGTTTCCACCATGCTCGCACCCTTTCTGACCCCTCCCCTGACCTATCTTTTTGCAGGTACCAGAGTAGAGGTGAATGTACTAAGCATGTTCCTATCTATCTTTAAAGTTGTTGTTATACCCATCGCAGGCGGCTTTATCATCCATCACTTTTTTAAAGCCGTGACAGAGAAAATTGTAGAGATCCTGCCACTCATCTCCACAACCGCTATTGTTGCTATTGTTGCCGCAGTAGTGTCCGATAATGCCTCCAAAATCATGACGTCTGGTCTTGTCATTGGCATCGTGGTCGTCCTGCACAACCTCCTGGGGTATGCCTCCGGCTATGCGGTAGGCAAGGCCCTGAAACTGGATACCCGAAAATGCAGAGCCGTCTCTATTGAAGTGGGCATGCAGAACGCAGGCCTGGCAACATCTCTGGCAGCCACGCACTTTGCCCAGTATCCTCTGGCAACCATACCCGGGGCCGTCTTTAGCATATGGCATAATACATCTGGGGCTGTGCTGGCGAATATATATAGGAGGACGGCTGATAAATGATAGTTTTGTGTAATTGTTTTGTGTATGTAAAGTTCGAGATAAAATAGTCGGCCAGCGCAGCGTTGCAGACGGACGGATATAGGAGGGAGCACCGGGGAGACAGGGCCAGGGGCCGGAGTATAAGGGCAGGTCAGCTCGAGGCTCCGCTCCCCTTAGCTAAGTCCTACCAGCTGCTAAGCTCGTCAGGAGAGCCTTCCTCGCCAATCAGCTGGTGGCCTGGATCTTCGGCTCACTCCGCTTGACCTCCCTGAC
>NZ_FQVI01000038.1 GCF_900129135.1 Lactonifactor longoviformis DSM 17459 | reverse complement strand
TATCCATGGGGCGTTGCTCCGCATGAACCGCTCCATCCAGGCAGAAGGGACATTTGGAATCATCAAATACGACCGAAGGTATAAGCGAATTGTAAGAAGAGGACTGGATTCGGTAAGAGTAGAGATATTTCTTGTTTCTATCGGCCATAATCTCTATAAAATCTATAATAAGCAGATGAGACTCCGGGAAGTGGCTTAAAGAAGAAAGAGCGCACGTTTGTTGGGGTAAGGGGGATTATGCGCTTTTTACTGCTTTTTTCTTACGCTTTCCACAAAATAAAGAGGGGCTGAAAAAATGGAGTTAGAGCAACTCCATTTTTTCACAGCCCCCTTTTCGAACCAGGGTGTCCCTTTTGAATACTGCCCTGTCCCTTTTTACAGCCTGACCAGATGATATTCCAGTCCCAGCGCTTCCAGCGCCTCTATCTCTCTTTCCTGGCAGGTAAATATCAGCACCTGCTGTTTATTCTCTGACAGCCATTTCAGCGTGTTTTGGAGCCTCCGGCTGTCGTACATGACAAAAGGTTCATCCAGCAGTACCGGGAGCTCCTCTTCTCTGCACAGAATATCTGAGACTGCCATCCGCAGCGCAAAGTATACCTGCTCTATGGTCCCTCTGCTCAGCTGCTCCAGAGGGGTATAGTGTTCACCGGTATTCAGGTGGATCCGGAATTCATCACTGATGGATATCTGTGTATATCTGCCTCCGGTTAACTGGCCTAATATTTTGGAGGTTTGGTTTTTCAGACGGTTTCCAATCTTGGACTGCATTGTCCGGGAGAGTTCCTGTATTGTGGCAATGGCCAGATCGATCCCCTCTATCTCCTCCTGGAGAGGGGTCATCTCCCCGCTGTGCTTGGCCAGCAGCTCCCGGTATTCTTCCTTCAGATTTTCACAGAAGGTATCCTTTTCTTCCGCCTCTTCCCTGAGATGTTCCAGCTTCCAGTCCAGTTTCTTTTCTTCTTCCTGTATCTCCCCTTCCTCCTCCGGCGCATTGTGCTTTTCCTTCGGGTTCCGGGAACTTTTTTTCAGAAAACGGAACAGAAAACCTATAGTCGCCAGGCCGGCTGCTGTCCCTGTCACTTCTCCTATCATTCCCGGGAGCAGAAGAATGCTCAGAAATATAACCACGGCACCTGCCAGCAGGACAGCCATGCTCCCCCGATGTTCTGCCCGCAAAAACAAAGGCCGATCCTTTTTATCGGCTTTCCCTTCTCCCTGCCTCAGCCCTTCCCTTCTTGTCTCGGCTTCACTGATTTTGGCCTCCAGCTCCGCCCTTTCTTCCTCCAGGAATAAAAGCTTTCCCTTAAGTCCGTTAAGCAGCTCCTCTTGTTTTCTAAGCTCCTCTTTTCTTGCCTGATCAAACTCTCTTTTTTTCTCTTTCAGGGCAGCCACAGCCTTTTCAATATCGATCTGTCCCTCTGTGTCGCTCTGATAATTGGACATATAATTGCGGAGCTCTGCCACGATCCCCTCTCCGGTCTGGTTCTTCAGCTGCCCCACGGATACGGTATTGTCATAAACCACCTGGCTGATATTCCCCAAAAGAATGCCAAGATCCCCATCCTCCACCGACAGCAGCTCGCCGTCGTCCTCGCAGATAAGTTCAGCCCGCTGACTCTCCTTGCTGAAGTTCCTGGTCAGCCGAAAGGTTTTCCCCCCGCAGGAAAACCGGATGCCCCCGGCATAGTAGCTGCTGTTCTCCCAGGGTTCAAAACGGCTGTACACGTCATTTCTTGCTGCCCTTCCCCGCATCCTTCGGATACCGAAGAATATTCCCTGGATAAAGGTGTGAAGAGTGCTCTTCCCGCTCTCATTTTCGCCGAAAATAACCGTAATGCCCTCCCCAAAGTCCAGCTCTCTGTTATGCAGTTTGCCAAAGTTTTTTATCCATAAATGTTCTATAATCATACATAATCTCCACCGGCACTTATTCTTCTCCCAAGAGGGCGCGCAGCCCATAGTACAGAGCCTTATTTTCTATAATTGTTCTGTCCTTTTCCATAAAATGCGCCACATACTCGCCAATCAGGCTGCCCCCGTATTTCTCACGGATGGCCTGAAAATCGTAATCCGGCTGGGTATCATCCAATACTTCAACAATATTTCCCAGTTTATACAGATCCGGCAGTACAAATTCCAGATCGGGATCCCGGAACCCTTCCAAAAAAATCTGAAAAATATTGTCCCTTCCATTCTCCTGTATCTCACAGCGTATCTTTGCCTCTACCGACAGCTGCGTGTCTTCCTCGGAAACCGTAATAATCAGCGGAATATAAGATCTGCAGGCAAAAGGCACAAACTGAATGGTGGTTCCAGAACTGCCGCATTCCCCCAAAATATACCCGTGAGGGCCCGTATCATTTCTGTCCAGTGGCTCCAGCGCCCCTGCATATGCGCCCCTGTGGCCCAGAACCTTTCCCGGTTTGTGGATATGCCCCAAAGCCACATAGTCAAACCCTGCTGCCTTCAAAAGTTCCCGGTGGATGGGAATATGGTGTTCGTCTCCTCCGTGGGCCAGAAGTATATTCGTACATCCCTCTGTCCTGACAGGGCGTATGAGATCATAGACCGGTTCCCGGATCTCCTGGCTGTAGTAGCTCAGCCCATAGATACAAGTATCCAGATCCTCCAGGCAGACTCTTCCGCATTCTCTTCCCCACAGACAATAAACGTTGGGATTCCAGGGAAATCTCTGATAAAAGGAATCCTTTTTGAGATAATCATGGTTTCCTGCCATCAGGATAACCTTTGTATCCGGTATGGTAGAAAAAAGATAATTCACTTCTTTCAGCTCCCTTTTCAGCGGCTGCCGGTGAAATAAATCCCCGGCAATGAGAAGAAGGTCGGCCTCTGCGCGGCCGACCTGACGAATGACTTTCTGAAAGCTTCTCCATATTTCTTTTTCTCTCTCTTCACTCCAGGGATATCCCTTGTCGGGCACTGCCCCCAGATGTACATCTGCAATGTGAATAAATTTCATGTAAAATCACTCATCTCCTAAGCACAATGGCTTATAGCTCACAATTATTAACCGTTCTGGGGAATGGAATCACGTCACGGATATTGCCCATACCAGTCAGATACATCACACAGCGCTCAAACCCAAGTCCAAAGCCCGAATGTCTGGTAGAGCCGTATTTTCTCAAATCCAGGTAAAACTCATAATCTTCCGGTTTTAACCCAAGCTCTTCCATACGGGCAGTAAGCCTATCGTAGGAATCCTCTCTCTGGCTTCCCCCGATAATCTCCCCGATTCCAGGCACCAGACAGTCCATGGCTGCAACTGTTCTGCCGTCCTCGTTCAATTTCATATAGAATGCCTTAATCTCCTTGGGATAATCCGTCACAAAGACAGGACGCTTATATACCTGTTCTGTCAGATACCGCTCATGCTCTGTCTGGAGATCACATCCCCAGGATACTTTATATTCAAATTTGTCGTTAACCTTCTCCAGTATCTCAATTGCCTCTGTATAAGTCACATGGGCAAAATCTGCGTTTACAACCCCCTGAAGGCGCTCCAGCAGCCCTTTATCCACAAAGGAATTAAAGAACTTCATCTCCTCCGGCGCTTCCTCCATAACATAGCGGATGACATATTTGAGCATTGCCTCAGCCAGCGCCATATTATCCTCCAAATCCGCAAATGCCATCTCCGGCTCGATCATCCAGAATTCCGCGGCATGCCTTGTGGTATTCGAATTCTCTGCCCGAAACGTAGGCCCGAAGGTATAAATACTGCGGAAAGCCTGGGCGTACGTCTCTCCGTTCAGCTGTCCGCTCACCGTAAGGCTTGTCTCCTTATTAAAGAAGTCCCTGGTGTAGTCGACTTTGCCGTCCTCTGTTCTCGGCAGATTCTCCAGATCCAGAGTGGTGACACGGAACATCTCCCCTGCGCCCTCACAGTCACTTCCTGTGATCAGAGGCGTGTGCACATAGACAAAGCCTCTCTCCTGGAAAAACTTGTGGATTGCGTAGGCAATCAGAGAGCGCACGCGGAAAACTGCCTGGAATGTGTTTGTCCTGGGGCGCAGATGAGAAATGGTTCTCAGATACTCCAGACTGTGACGTTTCTTCTGAAGAGGATAGTCCGGCGCAGACTCTCCCTCAACAAGAATTTCCCTGGCCTGAATCTCAAAAGGCTGCTTTGCCTGAGGCGTAGCCACAAGAGTTCCCGTTACCAAAATAGCCGCACCTACATTTAATTTAGAAATCTGGGTAAAATTATCCATACTGTCGCTGTATACAATCTGCATTGTCTCAAAAAAACTACCGTCATGAAGTACAATGAATCCGAATGTCTTAGAGTCCCTTACGCTTCGAACCCATCCGCCCAGGGTTACTTCCCGGTCCATGTACTTATCTCTGTCTTTGTAAATATCCTTTACTGTTATAAGATCCATATTCTTACTCCTTTTATAATATTAAGGCGGAGTAAGTTCTCCCTGGCTTACTCCACCTTTTAGTATATCGCATTGCAAATTATGACGCAAGGACTAACATAAAAACTACCATTCCAATTTCCCGGTCTGCCGATACTCCTGATTCATGTCAAAGGCTGTCAGACTGCTCCCATTATAAATATAGATCGTATTGTCTATATAGAGACCTCTGGCATCCCTAAACTCACTATAGTGCTCCTCCTGATTTTCATAGAGAGGCCAGACCAGTTTATTTACAAATCCGGTTCCCTCCTCGTAGGAAAATACACCGTAATATGCGTCGGGATAGTCACCTGAGGAAGAATAGCTTCCTTCTGTATAGGCGAACCCAAAGAGATTCTTTTCCGGATCTATCATAATTGCTTTATAATTATCTGCCACACTGTACTCCGAAACTGTGTTCAGAATCATTTTACTCTTCTCCGTCACATTGGAAGGATCGCTGATATCAAACATAGACAGCTTTAGTCCCAGCTCCTTTCCCGTCTCGGGATCCGCATCCCGGCCGATGCCAAGAAGAAGATTGTCTCCATAGTAATGCAGATACTCTGAAAAACCCGGGATTTTCAGTTCCCCCAGCACCACAGGATTCCGGGGATCCGACAGATCCACAGAGAACAGGGGATCTGTATTTCTGAAGGTTACAAAATATCCCTTCTCCCCCATAAACCGCGCTGATTTTATCTGTTCTCCCTCTGCCAGATTCTCAATCTTACCTGTGACCTCCAGCTTTTGATTCAGGATATAAAGTCCATTGGTATCCATTCCCCGGGTATCATTGGCAGTGAGAACAAGCCGCAGATTCCCCTCATATTCATCCAGGGAAAAAGAATCATTCAGATACCCATTGAAAGAGGCTGCTGCCTCCGCCTTGATCTTTCCGTCCTTATATGCAAAGCGGACTATCGAAGTTCTGTTCCCGCTCTGGGACCAATCCGGCCGGGTGATATAAATGTTAGAGCTGCTCACATACATCATATCGCTTCCGGCAACCAGTGCCTTGGTATCCTTTACTTTATCGGGCCTTTCTGTATCCACTGAGGTTATTACAATATAGCTGGATATATTCTGTTCCCTGGGCAGATAAATGTCCTCTGCGGGAAGCAGTTCCCCGTTAACCCTGGGGATATACTCCTCCACTGCCTCCGGATCCTCTGTATTATACGGTGAATAGTTGGTAAAGAGATATACATACTGTCCCGATTTTCTGGAGGACTGGTAATACCCCTCCTGGGAAACATGACCAATCTGCCTTACCTTGGTCCGGTCAGAGATATCATACGTATATAAATGTGTGGTTTCCTGTTCCAGAGTATCGTAGGTATTCTTCTCCCTTTCGTAAAGTGCAGTCTCATAATGGGACGTTATCACACTTAACACATCCCCGTCTACATACATCTCCTGTATTCCCTCTCCCGCAGACTCCAGCCGGAGCGAAGATGCCAGTTTCATGTCTCCGCCCTTGGCTTCCACTATCTGAAGCATTCCCTGCCGGGTAAGAAGATAAATGTATTTTCCGTCCGTCTTAATAATATCAGCCTCATCCACTCCTGCTTCCCGCACATTCGTATCAGAATAAGAACTGCCCCCTGCACTGTCTGCGGATGTATCCGCACCGGCTGCCTGGTCATTTGCGGCAGCGCCTGACTCCGGAACAGCTGCGGTATCTGCGGTAGATTCAGACTTTTCCGCAGCATCGGACTTACTCCCCCCGCTGAACCAGTCGGAAATGGTCCCAAGAATTCCCCGGTCCTCCTGATAAGCCTCCGCCTGAGGATACTTTACCGTATCATAGACCTGCCGGTAATCTGCAGCTGAGGCCATTACCTTGTCAACATCCTCTACAGCCGCAATCTCTCCCTCCGCCCCGGCATCGGCTTTCCCGCCGCTGCTGGGAGCCGAGTCTGTGACAGCCTGGGATTCTGACGATTCCATCTTGTTCTTCATATCTCCCGTCTGAGAGCTGACAAACCATGAAAATACGGCCAGTCCTACACACGCGGCAGCTCCTGCGCCTGCCGCCCATCGGCGTATGGCATGCCTTTTCTGTCCCTGTGAGGAGGATTCCAGCTTTCTCTCTATCTTTTCCGGACGGAGTTCTTCCGGTATCTCATCTGCCTGGGCCGACTGACGGATTTTTTCTAATAAATCCAATTCATTCATGTCACCTTCCTCCTTTCTATTCATCCAGATAGCGCTGCATCTTCTCCAGCGCCCGGCTCAACTTTGAGCGTACTGTGTTATGGCTTTTATGTAATATGGCACCGATCTCTTTGCTCTGATAACCGCCGAACACCTTCATGGCAACTATCAGCCTCTCCTCTTCCCCCAGCCGGAAAAAAGCCTCTCTGACCTGCATATTCTCATCCGGATCCGGAGTATACATCTCCAGGGATACCGAGTCTGTCAGTTCCTCCCCTAATTCCACCGGCTTATTCAGATATTCTTTCAGTCTTCTCTTGCACTTATTGGAAAGGATCTTAAATATCCAGCCCCGAAATGCCTCAGCATCCCGGAGGTTATGAATTCCCGCATAGGCGTCCGCCACGGTTTCACTCACAGCGTCTTCTGCGTCCTGGGGATTTCTCAATGTATACAGAGCCATATGATACATATCCTGATAAACCATCTCATACAAACCGGCGAAAGCTTTGGGATCCCTTTCCCTTGCTTTTCGGGCCAATTCACCGTATTCTCCCATCTCCTCACCTCTCATCCATGGATTTCACCTTCACTGGTACCCTGCTTCAGATGCTGATCTGAAGTTCGAATTCATAGATACAGTGTCCGCCATACTTCCTTTTGTTGCATCTGAAATCTATTTTATCTCTCAATAACAGGAAACCCGCATAGAAAGGGCGGTGCCGTCGCACCTCAGCTGCTTCGGCACCGCCCCCGGCGGATCTCCCGCTCTGCGTCCGGAAACCTTGCCTGTAATGCAAATGTACCCCGGATGCAAAGTTATATTTATTTTAAGTTCTCCGGATTCAGTCCCTCCAGCTCCGGCACTACAAATCTTCCGTCCTTGCGGATCAGCACATCGTCAAAATAAATCTCACCCCCGCCATATTCCGGCCTCTGAATCAGTACCATATCCCAATGGATGGATGACTCATTTCCGTTAGGCGCCTCATCGTAGCAGTTTCCCGGCGTAAAATGGATAGAACCCTGTATTTTCTCATCAAACAGAATATCCTTCATGGGCTCCAAAATATAAGGATTCACCCCGATGGCAAACTCTCCGATATATCTGGCCCCTTCATCCGTGTCGAAGACCTGGTTAATTCTTGTGGTATCATTGGCTGCTGCCTCCACAATCTTTCCGTCCCTGAAGGTAAGCTTCACATTTTCGAACACAAAGCCCTGATACGGAGAAGGCGTATTGTAAGTGATGGTCCCGTTCACAGAATCTCTCACCGGTGCCGTATATACCTCCCCGTCGGGAATATTGCAGGTTCCGCTGCAGGGAACCGCCGGGATATCCTTGATCGAGAAGGTAAGATCTGTCCCCGGAGATACCAGGCGGACCCGGTCAGTCCGGTTCATATACTCTACCAGCGGTTTCATAGCCTCTTCCATTCTGGAGTAATCCAGCGTACACACATCAAAATAAAAATCCTCAAAAGCTTCCCTGCTGGTATTGGCCAGCTGGGCCATAGAGGCATTGGGATAACGGAGCACTACCCACTTTGTATGGGGCACTCTGATCTCATGGTGAACCGGAGTGGAATAATACTGTTCATACAGCTTCATATTCTCCGGCGGCACATCTGACAGCTCAGATACGTTGTCACTGCCTCTTACTCCGATATAGCAGTCCATATTTGACATTTCCAGAGCATCCACCTTTGCCATCAGCTCCATCTGTTCCTTTGCAGCAGAGAGAAGAATCTCTCTCTGAAGGCGGGGATCCGTATAGTGTACAAACGGAATTCCCTTGGCGGCATATACTTCTTTCACCAGCTGTCTGGCCAGCTCCCCGGTTTCCTCTCCGATATAGTGGATATAAACCTTTTCATTCTCCTGTACCCGACAGGAATACTGTACCAGCCCTCTGGCCAGTTTTTTTAATCTCTCGTCCATCGCGTCCTCCTGTTACTGATTAATCTATGGATTCTATATAACTGATAAATACGTTGCCTGCACTCTGGAACAGCTCAGTGCTGTCATTCAGACCATAGGGGTACGTTTCCTGGGTAACAGGATTGTAAAGAATCGTGTTATAGGGGTCGTATCCTATGATGAGAACAGATTCTGTATCTGAGATCTTAGCGATAACCGGGCGGGAGGCGCTCACCTCATAGAGGATACTCTGCAGGGAACAGCCGGTGAGATTAAGCACAGTGCCGGAACCTCCCAGCCCTTCTGCAAGAGCGTCAGTATCCAGTTCTCCTGTTTTAAATACCTCCGGTATATCTCCCAGCTCTATCGTAACCCTTGTTTTCAGGTTTCCTCTTTCCCACACATACTGCTGCGCACGGTTCAGAACCACCCCGGTTTGTTCATCTGCCCTTACTATGGCCTCATTTGGCCTGGTGAAAATACTGTCCAGCTTTCCTTTCGCATACACATAGTATGCCTGACCGTCTTCCGTCTTTTCAACTTCCATATTTAGAGTCCGGTTTTCCTGGCTTTCCATCATCTTTGAAACCATTACCAGGGGATTCTTATCCCTGATACTGGTGCTGAAATTCAGCCGTATCTGCATTCCCTGCCGCTCTGTCACTTTGGCATTCACGGTGATTGCCTTCTCCTCCTGCTGCACATTGTTCATAATGTGGTCGCTGTTAATCTGCACATAAGCTCCGTCCTGCCAGTTAGCCCTGGAGAGCTCAATCAGACCCTGCTGCAGAGTTATCCCCAGGATATACACCCCATCCTGCTGGTAATTCTTTACCAGGGTGCCGTCAAAACTTTCAATCCTAACCTCATTCATAGCAAACTGGATATTTCCGGTTGCATCCGTAAGGATATCCGGCTCATTGGCAATTCCGTAAACCAGATCCTCATTGATAAATCCTACCGCTCTCAGCCTGGTTCCCTCTGCTGCGGCAATCGTTCTGGTTTCCCCTGACTCAAAATCTATCTCCGTAATCTGTGTTGTATTATTTGCATCATTTCCCTCCATCCAGGCAGCGTGAGCGTTTGTCGCCGAAACATAGAACCCATCCTTGGGAATTCCGGATTTCAGCACCTCGTATTCCTTACTCTGCGTGTCAAACCGGTACAGACTGCCCTCAAGAAGGAGATACAGCTGATCCTGAGTACTGATATAGGATAGCTTCTCCAGATCCTTCCTTAAAAATTCATAGGACTGCGTGGTTGGAAGAAAGAATTTCTCTTCCAATACATTCTGATCGTTGCTGTAATGATAGACGCCTGTCCCCACAACACCTTCATGGCTGCCCCTGCTCATATAACCGTACAGCACAAAATCCACATCACCAGTCTCGCCCACACGGATAATCTTCATATTATGGGCAGTACTTTCATATCGGATATCGGATTCTCCGTCCTCTCTGAAGCTGAGTATTCTCGTAAGCTTATTGGCCGTCTTATTATAACTCCAAAGCTCTCCCTCCTGAACAAAAGCCACAATGTCTGCATTTTGGTTCGTCACATGCTGTACCTCTTTGGAGGCCACGCCCAGATTAATCCCATCCTTAGTTATCACGGGCAGATTCCCGTCAAACACCTGCCTTGCAGAACGCTCAAAGTCAAGAAGCATCACCCTGGCCTGCGTATACCGCATCCTGTAAAAATCTGTCACATGGTATAGCTCCTGGTTCCCCTCCTCATCCTTGGATGAAATCATATACTCAATAGAAATGCTCCCGGTAGTCTCATTAATGTCCTTAATGGTTGGAATTCCTTTCCGGTACAGCTGAGGCTCCAGTTTTCCCCAACTCACCATATCATTGGTAGACTTAATATTTACCTCCGTATAGCTTTGACTGTTCATAGAGCTGTCCGTCTCCAGGTATTTGGTCAATTCTGACTGGGAACTCTTATCCAGACACAGCTGGTAAAACGTCTCCGCAAATTCCAGATATTTGTCGGTATTCAGCCCTGCTCTTTGTATCAGCCTGGTATAATAATACACTGTCTCCTTATCTGTCTCCACCGCAAATCTCAGAGAATATTCCTGGTTCATCCGGATGGGCTGCTGTATGGCAAATGTAGCCTTCTGCGTATTTTCCTCTTTTGAGAATGATTTTATCTTTGCATTCTCTACCACCTTACTGCCGTCTGAGGTACGCACCTCGTAGGCCACACTTTTAATCTTGTGACCGAAGGGAGTAATTGCCAGCGTAATCTCTTTATCCGTATCAATGGGGGTCAGACTGTCCCGCATAAAATCCACCTGCATCTCCTGCTTATATCCCAGCAGCTGATTCAGCTCATTGCCGTCAATCTCCATCGACAGCACAGGCAGGCTGGCAGGCTCCAAATCTGTTTTATTGTCCGTTGTCTGTTTGTTCATTCTGCTGCTTATGACCAGTACGGCAACTACAAACACAGCCGCCAAAATGCCAATCTTAGTAAGAATTCGCTTCATCTTCGGCCTCCTCTCCTGCACACAGCAAATGCTCCAGAGTGGGCCTGGCATGGAAAAATTCCATACATTCCCGGTATTGGTTCCCCTGTTTATTTCCCTTAGAGCGTTTTACCGCCCGGATCAGCAGGTTCTTGGGGGTATGTTCCATATCGATAAACTCCAGTATCTGCGTATCGTACCCCTGGCTCTCAAGGATTTTGGCCCTGAGTCCGTCGGTGAGGATCGCGGCAAAGCGCTCCTTCAAAATCCCGTAGGAAAAGACCGGTTCCAGTATTTCATTGGATATCTGGGCGTTTAGCTCATGCTGACAGCAGGGAACTGACAAAATGACAGAGGCATCCCATGCTACCGCTTTGGCCAATGCGTAATCCGTGGCAGTATCGCAGGCATGCAGAGTCACAACCATGTCCACCCGGCCGGTCCCTTGGTAGGAAGCAATATCCCCCTGCAGAAACTGGAGTTTCTCATACCCATATTTTCTGGCCAGGCCGCTGCAGGTCTCTATCACATCCGCCTTCAGATCCAGACCTATAATCTTTACATCATACCCTTTTAATTCCCTCAGGTAATGATACATGGCAAAGGTCAGATAAGATTTCCCGCAGCCGAAATCCAGGACTGTAATCTCTCTCTCCCGGTCAAGCTCCGGAAGGACATCCTCAATAAATTCCAGGAAACGATTCAGCTGCTTAAATTTATCGTATTTGGGTTTGAGTATCCTGCCCTCCTGATTCATAACCCCCAAGTCTATTAAAAACGGTACAGGAATTCCTTCCCGGAGAAGATATTTCTTTCTGCGGTTATGCTCCAGGGAACTCTCCTGTTTGCTGCAGGAGCCCTGCCTCCCCTTCACCTGGATCGTCATTTTCCCCTTTTTGCTCACCAGTACGTTTCCCCGGGCACTGCTGCTCTCCATCTGGAGCTGCCGGAACTGCCCTTCCATCTTCTGCTGTACATAGGAAATCAATTCTTCCTTTCTATAATTATGGTGCAGCTCCTTTTGTCCCAGAGACTCAGACACCTGGTACTTCAGCTGGCCTTTCAACATAACCGGACGTATCTTAATCTTACGAATCCCTTCTTTACTCCTTGGACCGCTGATCGTCATCTGATGCAGCCCCTGTTCCACATATCTATTTAAAAATTCTATTAAATCTGTCATATAATAATCTCCATCTGCGAGAGTTTGTCCTATTGTCACTTCAGAAGAACCGTGAGAAAAACTCACGGCTCATTCATGATATTATTGTAAAGGTTTTAAAGATAAACCACAAGACCCAATATTCCTAAAAATAACGTCTGCATCTGCGTCTTCTGCAGCGTCTTCTGTACACTTCGTTAAAGAATAAAACCTGTACCAGTTCCCTCAGCGCCCGATCTGTAATTTCCTGCGTCTGCATTTTTTCAGCCATATCTTTTTCAATCTTCTTTATCTTCTCCTGGCCATATCCCGGATCCTCTGGCATATCCTCTTCCGGCTCCTCCTCAGGCATTTTATCTTCCTCATACCTTTTATTTTCTTCATATATTTTATCTTCCCCGGGTACCTTCTCCCTTTCCAGCTCTCTTCTCAGCCGTTCCGGAAGCTCTATAGGTATTACTTTCTCTTCTTCCTTCTGTATCTTTTCCAGTTCCATCATTTCCAATCGTGCATTTTCTTCTTTTACCTGGCTGTAGATGTGATCACACATTTGATTCATCATAAACCGGTCCGGATATTCATCGTATATCATACTTCCTTCATATTCTATCTTATCGCAGGCATCTTCCACGAATTTCTGTACCATAGCTGCATTCTTTGGGTAATAGGATTTCATTTTTTCCATCTCTTGTTCCAGCATCCATTCCTGGTCATACATATCAGCATACGGATACGTCATATAAAATGGTAATGGTTTTTCGTAATACACTGTTTTCCCCTTAAAAAATAATTATATTTTACTATATATAGTATAGTCCCTGGGAATACTTTGTGCTATAATTGGGCTGGGAGAAATTTATATTATTTATTTCATGTATATGAAAATTTTTTGGGAGGATGAAAATGAATGAACTAAAGAGCAAGGACTTCTGGAAGGACCAGCTGATCATCACCATCGGCGTGTTCCTTTATGTAGTTCCGTACAACCTCATAACCACTCCGATGCATTTATACAGTGGTTATCTCACGGGTATTGCGCAGATTGCGAGGACACTCTTATCAGATTACGCACACATTAAGATGACCTTCGACTGGACAGGTATTATCCTGTATTTGATCAATATACCGTTGTTTGTTCTGGCGTTTAAAACGCTGGGCAGAACTTTTTTCTACAAGACAATCATTAATGTTACGGTGATGACTATCTTTTTCTCCATCATCCCGGTATCTGCAGAACCCTTAGTCAGCGATCCCATGGCAGGCTGTCTGGTAGCCGGTGTTGTCAGTGGATTCGGGGGCGGTATTATTCTCCGTTACGGCGGTTCCTGCGGCGGTATGGATATTGTAGGTATGTATGCCACGAAGAAAAATCCCAATTTCAGCGTGGGCAAAATTACCATGATGATGGCTGCAGTTATCTTTACGATATGCGCCTTCCTTTATAATATTGAAACCGTTATTTTTTCGGCAATTTTTACAATTATTTGCTCCCTTGCTCTGGACAAAACACATTTCCAGAATATCAAAATGTCCGCAACAATCTTCACCAAGAATATTGATGTGGGACCCATTATCACCCATGACCTGGGCCGGGGCGCCAACACCTGGCGGGGAGAGGGTACATATACGCACCAGGATACCTACGTATTTATGACTATCATCTCTAAATATGAGATGGGTCAGCTGAAGCGGAAGGTACGGGAGATCGATCCCAAGGCCTTTATCGTATTCCAGCAGGTTACAGAGGTATCCGGCAATTACGAGTCACGGCTGTAAGACCACTCTAAAATTAAATACAAAGCGTTTGCAGATCCCATCCGCAAACGTAAATGACATCCTCACCGGAGTCTATGTTGTAAGACATCAGAGACTCTGGAGAGGATGTTTTTTTGTCGCTCAAGTTCTCATTCCGCCTCCTTATGTGCAGACATTTAGGCTGTTGTCCGAAAAAATAAAACATCTGCCCAATTAACGAAATTTGCATTTACAGAAAAGGGTTTTCTGCAAAATGAATCTGACCAAAAGTACGTGTTTGGTTAATTTTAGGCGAATATATAAGAATCCGATTATAATTATTGAATAAAGGACTGAAAAGAATCGAAGGGGGGCGATGCAGGTGCTGATCATATGGCATATGAGTTATTACTCACTTCAGGAATCATGTACAGCCAGCTGAGAGCTGAACCAAACCCCGTTAATTTAACGGTACTACTTAAAAGAGGAGGTTAAAATGAATAACGAAGTAAATATTGTTTTAGATCCAAAGAAAAAGAGGCTGGTAATCCTCGCCTCCATTATTATGTATTTCAATTACATGTTTGCAAACATGGGCTGCGGCCTGACTCTTCCCAGGCTCTTAGGCGGACTTAATGCCATGGATATTTACGCTACTGTACTGGTGTTCAGCTCTGTAGGCCTTATGATTGCCTCCCCGGTGTCTGGAAAGCTTGGTGATACCTTGGGCCGTAAATGGATCACCATCTTTTCTTTGGCCGGCTTCCTAATCTGTGCAGCGATTACAGGTTTGTCCCCCAACGGCTGGATTCTCATGGTGTTCTGGGCACTCACCGGAATCTGCGGCGGCTTCTTTGTCTCTGCCTCCTTTTCTATGATTGCAGACGTTACCACCATTGAGGAAAGGCCCAAGTTCATCGGCTACCTGGCAACCGCTGCGGCAGTAGGACAGCTTGTCGGCCCTCTTCTCGCCGGGGTACTGGCGGACAACGGTTTGGTACGGGGACCGTTTTTTGTGGGAATTCCCCTTGGCATCGTGGTTATCTGCCTCTATGCCTCCTGTTATCCGCATGTAAAGCTGGGAGTTGTCTCTGAAAATAATAAAATTGATATCTTGGGGCTTCTCCTTCTGGTAGTCAGCATCTGCTCCATTGTATTTTTCCTGAATTTTGGAAATGTTATTTTCCCAAGAACTTCCCCTATTGGTATTGCCCTTTTAATCCTGGGGATCGTAGGCTTCATCGCCCTGATCGTATTTGAATACAATGCAAAGAACCCGGTAGTTTCCGTAAGACTTTTTAAATACAAAGAGTTCCGCATTGCCTGGATTTGTCACTTTCTATATACCATGTACATAGTAGTGGTAAGCGGTTATCTTGTTCTGTTCGGACAGAATGTAATGAAAGTATCGGTAACTGTAAGCTCCACCTTTGCCATGCCCCAGACCATTTGCAGCGCCGTGCTTGCTTCCTTTGTGGGCTTGTACATATCCAAGAGCGCTAAGAACTACAAGAAGATCTATATCTTCATGGGGATTTGCGGAGCCATACCGCTTCTGGCATGGGCCTTTTTCCTGACACCCAGCTCATCGGTTATCCTTATCTATATTACAACACTGATAGGCGGTGCGGGATACGCCTGTGATCAGGTAGTGAACACCCCCTACCTTCAGTCCACCATGCCAAAGGAAAACTATGGGGCTGCCCAGGGAATGCTGATCTTCGCCGGTTCTGCCGCAGGAACCGTGTGCGGTGCTGTGTCGGGCGTAATCCTGAACAGTGACGCACCTCTGGAAGAGTCTCTTACCAAGATCTTTCTGATCTTCGGTGTCTGCCTGTTCCTTGTCTTTATTATCGGCCTGACATCCGTGAAGACACGCGCAGCAGCTAAGGAATAAATTTTCCGGGAGCTGTGAATCCAGATTTTAACAGCCTATGAATGGGCCATGATTCATGATATAATTCTTATATATCAAAAGAATCATGGCCCATTTTAGGAGGTAGCTTATGGATACGGCTAAGAAAGAGTTTATTAAAAAACAGTTTCTGGTTGGGGTAGGTGCCATCATCTTTGTACTCCCCTACAACCTGCTTATCACCCCCATGCATTTATACAGCGGCAACTTCACCGGTATCGCCCAGATCCTCCGGACTCTGCTGGTGGATTATGCCCATGTGGCCCTGCCCAGGGGGTTCGACATTACTGGTATTATCTTATTTCTTATAAATATTCCCCTGCTCACTCTGGCATTCCTCAAGCTGGGCAAGTTTTTCTTTGTGAAAACAGTAATTACTACTGCCCTGATCTCCCTGTTCTTCTCTCTGATTCCGGTTCCCGCGGAACCCATAATCAGCGATCCCCTGACCGCCTGTCTCATCGGCGGTGTTGTGGCCGGCTTCGGCGCAGGCATGATCCTCCGGGAAGGAAGCTCCGGCGGCGGACTGGATATCCTGGGTATGTATTTCGCCCAAAAAAGACCTAATTTCAGCGTGGGCAAGGTAGTAGTCATCGTGGCAATCTTTGTATTTACCACCTGCCTGTTTCTCTATGACTTCGAAGTTGTGGTATATTCCGCTATCTTCACCTTCACCAGCTCCTTTGCCCTGGATCGGTTCCATTATCAGACCGTAAAGGTAAGCGCATTTATTGTAACCTCCAACCCGGAGGTGGCAAATGTCATAACCCAGGATCTCAGCCGCGGAGGCACCGAGTGGACCGGACAGGGAGTATACAGTCATACAAAAATGCATGTGTATATGACCGTACTCTCCAAATATGAGGTCAATAAACTGAGACGGAAGGTCCATGCACTGGATCCTCATTCCTTTATAGCATTTCAGACAGTGTCAGCAATAGAAGGGTATTTTCAGCCGCATCTGTAAAAATGATGGGTTTTGTGTATGTGAAGTTTGAGGTAAACTAGTGGGCAGGAGGGGTGTCGCAGACGGACGGATATAGAAGGGAGCACCGGGGAGACAGGGCCAGGGGCCGGGGGGTAGGAAAAGGTCAGCTCGAGGCTCCGTTCCCCTTAGCTAAGCCCTACCAGCTGCTAAGCTCGTCAGGAGAGCCTTCCTTGCTAATCAGCTGGTGGACTGGATCTTCGGCTCACTCCGCTTAACCTCCCTGACCTTTTCCTACCCCCCGGCCCCTGGCCCTGTCTCCCCGGTGCTCCCTTCTATATCCTGGCTGAGACGCCCTTCACATTCACGGAAAACGGGTAGGGAAGGTCGTGAGTTGTACACTTTACACCTTGTCTATCATTTTGTTAGCTCAATGTCTCTGGTGAGCCCGCCGCCGTGGGATTTCTCTCACCGTCCCCCTTTCACACTGCCCTACCGGCTGGAAGATCTCAAGCTAAAAAAGTAAAACCTGAAATTTACATAAAAAGGATCCGCCGCCCTTTCAAGCAGCAGATCCTCTAACCAGCAAAGCCAAAGATATTCTATCAATACCCTCTCTCTTTGTAATGATGCGCCTCTTCCAGCATCATATCTTTCACCTTCATCAGACGAATCTGAGTACTTCTCTCATTCTCATCCAACTTCATGGTAATATACTTAATATTCTTTCTGGTCTCCGGAATGATTACATGTTCCAGAGCATTTACTCTACGGCGGGTTTTTTCTATCTCAGCCGCCATCAGCTGACAAGCCTTTTCACATTCTGCAAGCCGTAACATATCGGGCAGTATGTCTGCCAGAGACTTCACCGCGTCGTCCAGATCCCCGGAGGTAAAGGCAAAGCCGTAAGAATAGATGTCATTGTCATCGGCTGTCCTGGTCTTATATTCAAAGACCGGGACATCAACACTCATAACATTTTTCTTTGAGCCTTCCAGATACACCTCCTGTTTGGGAGCCATCAGAGCTGTGTTTAAGATCTCCTCAGACATACCTGCTCTTGCAATGACAAAGTTCTTATTTGCGGAAAGGATGCCGGCTTCTACTTTTTGGCGCAAGGCCATATTTTCCCTAACCAAATCCATGAACTGACGCATTAACTCATCACGCTTATCTTTCAAAAGCTTATGGCCTTTGGTTGCGGTGACAAGTTTTTTCTTTAACTTGGTCAGCTCCATACGGGTTGGATTCACCTGGGTAGATGCCACACAATCACCTCTTTCTTAGTAGTTCCTGAAACATTAGAATTTACCGTAGTACTCATCTAAGAACTTGTCATCAATACGTTTCAGTTCGCTTCTCGGCAGAATGGAGAGCAATTTCCAGCCGATACGGAGAGTTTCCTCAATATCCCGGTTGGACATATACCCCTGTGATACATATTCTTCCTCAAATGCATCAGCAAACTTGGCATAGATAAGGTCCATGTCAGAGAGGGCAGCCTCACCCAGAATAACCATAAGCTCTTTGGCGTCCTTGCCTCGGGCATATGCAGCAAACAGCTGATTCATGGTGTTGGCATGATCGGCACGTGTTTTCCCTTCACCGATACCTTTATCCTTCAGACGTGACAGAGAGGGGAGTACGTCGATAGGCGGCGTAATACCTTTTCTGTATAATTCACGGCTTAAGATGATCTGTCCCTCTGTGATGTATCCCGTTAAGTCAGGGATGGGATGTGTCTTATCATCTTCAGGCATAGAAAGAATTGGTATCATAGTGATACTTCCGTTCTTTCCTTTCTGTCTCCCTGCTCTTTCATATAATGAGGCAAGGTCAGTGTACATGTATCCCGGATATCCACGGCGTCCCGGAACCTCTTTACGGGCTGCGGAAACCTCACGGAGCGCATCTGCGTAGTTAGTGATATCTGTCAGGATAACCAAAACATGCATATCTTTTTCAAAAGCTAAATATTCTGCTGCAGTAAGGGCCATACGGGGAGTCGCGATACGCTCTACCGCAGGGTCATTTGCCAGATTTATAAAGAGAACGGTACGGTCAATGGCACCTGTCTCCTTAAAACTCTCAATGAAGAAGTTGGATTCCTCAAAGGTGATACCCATAGCTGCAAATACAACGGCGAACTGTTCGCCTGATCCGCGAACCTTGGCCTGTCTGGCAATCTGTGCTGCCAGATTGGCATGGGGAAGACCAGATGCTGAGAAGATAGGCAGCTTCTGACCACGAACCAGGGTATTCAGACCGTCAATAGCAGATACACCTGTCTGGATAAACTCTTCAGGATAGCTTCTGGCCGCGGGATTCATGGGGAGACCGTTGATATCTCTTCTCTCATCCGGGAGAATTTCAGGTCCGTCATCAATCGGGCGTCCCAGACCGTCAAATACACGGCCCAGCATGTCGCCGGATACCCCCAGCTCCATGCTTCGTCCCAAAAATCTTACTTTACTGTTAGACAGGTTGATACCTGTAGAACTCTCAAACAGCTGTACCAGCGCATTGCTTCCGTCAATTTCCAGTACCTTGCAGCGGCGTGTTTCTCCGCTGGCCAGTTCAATCTCACCCAACTCATCGAAGTGTACATTCTCTACACCCTGCACCAGCATCAGAGGACCTGCAACTTCTTGTATGGTTCTATACTCTTTTGGCATTAGAAGTCCTCCTTCCCTAATACATTAGCGATCTCTGTAACCAATTCATCGCTGATTTTCTTATATTCTTCCTCCAGATTGTTCTCCAGAGTGTATTTAAAACGTCCGATTTTTTCACGTACCTCCATGCTGATAAGCTTCTGCACGGACGCACCCTTTTCCAGCGCGTCTACTGACTGCTCGTAGAACGCAATTACCAGATTCATCATCAGGTATTGTTTTCTCAGGGATGTGTACGTATCAACCTCATGGAAGGAGTTCTGGTGCAGGAAGTCTTCACGGATAGATCTTGCAGCTTCCATTTTCAAACGGTCAGAAGGTGACAGGGCATCCATACCTACCATCTTAACGATTTCTTCCAGTTCTGCCTCATCCTGAAGAAGACCCATCAGTTTCTGACGGTTGCTCATCCAGTCAGCCGCAACTTCCTCATTAAACCAGTGCTCCATATTATCCACATACAGAGAATAACTGGTCAGCCAGTTAATAGCCGGGAAGTGGCGTTTTGCAGCCAGAGATGCATCCAGTCCCCAGAATACCTTAACAATACGCAGAGTTGCCTGAGATACAGGTTCGGAAATATCACCTCCGGGAGGCGATACAGCACCGATAACAGACAGTGCGCCTTCTCTCTGATCCTTACCCAGAGAGATTACATGTCCGGCCCTCTCATAGAACTGGGCCAGACGGCTTCCCAGATAAGCCGGGTAGCCTTCTTCACCGGGCATTTCCTCCAGACGTCCTGACATCTCACGGAGAGCCTCAGCCCAGCGGGATGTAGAGTCGGCCATAAGAGCTACGGAATATCCCATATCACGGAAATACTCAGCAATGGTAATACCTGTATAGATGGAAGCCTCACGGGCGGCAACAGGCATATCAGAGGTATTTGCAATCAAAACGGTTCTCTCCATCAGAGACTGGCCCGTCTTGGGATCCTTCAGTTCAGGGAACTCGTTCAGAACGTCGGTCATCTCATTTCCACGCTCACCGCACCCGATATAAACTACAATGTCAGCCTCCGCCCATTTTGCCAGCTGATGCTGAATCACTGTCTTGCCGCTTCCGAAAGGACCGGGAACGGCAGCTACACCGCCTTTTGCAATGGGGAAGAAGGTATCCACCACACGCTGTCCGGTTACCAGAGGCATCTCCGGAGGAAGCTTTTTCAGATAGGGACGGCCCTTACGAACCGGCCACTTCTGCATCATAGTAAGCTCTTTGTCTCCGTCAGCCGTCTCGATGGTGGCAACCACCTCTTCTACGGTAAATTCACCTGCTTTTATATCTTTTACTTTACCTTTTATACCATAGGGAACCATGATTTTTTGTGTTACAACAATGGTTTCCTGAACCGTACCCAGCACATCCCCGGCTTCAACCTCATCCCCCGGTTTTGCAACTGGAACAAATGTCCACTTTTTATCTCTCTTCAGGGAAGCAACCTCAACACCGCGCTTTAAGCTGTTTCCTGAAATCTTCATAATATCATCCAATGGACGCTGGATACCATCATAGATACTGGCAATAAGCCCAGGACCTAATTCTACAGACATGGGAACCTCCATAGACTCCACCGGTTCTCCCGGTCCTAAGCCTGAAGTTTCCTCATATACCTGAATAGATGCCTGATCTCCGTGCATCTCGATGATCTCCCCGATCAGACGCTGATTACTTACACGAACCACGTCATACATGTTCGCGTCTCTCATACCCTCGGCAATAACCAGCGGCCCTGCTACTTTTTTAATCGTACCTCTACTCATTGGGACGAATCACCCACCTTTCTAATTATTACTGAACAGAATATCGGAACCAACGGCCTGTTCTACAGATTTCTTCACGTTCTCGATGCCTTCTCCTGTGTTCCCGTTCACCCCGGGAATAAGGATAATTGCCGGCATTACCTGGTCCTGATACTTTTCTATTTCCTGTCTAATCTCAGCCGCAAGTACCTCTGTAATATAGATGATTCCATATCCGTTGCCTGCCAACTGGTTCAATTTTTCTCCGGCTTCCTTAGGGGCTGTTACTGGAAATGTATCAAGTCCCAAGGTTGCAAAGCCGTAGATACTGTCATAGTCGCCAACTACTGCAATCTTATACATACATTTCCCTTACCCTTTCTCGGATGGAATCCACAGGCAAATCATTTTGTTTTCCTGTGAGAACGATTCGCACCGTCTTAATCTCATTCTCTCTCGCGATGGCATAGGCGAAAATGGGTCCTACGGAATCGGAGTTATATTTCTGAGGCTTGATGGTCTCAATGATACGGTTATCGCACCAGCGCTCAAAGGCGGAGGTTGACTCCTCCAGGGCCTTTGCCCCTGCGGCATATACGGTGCCGGAAAGGTATTCCTGGATTGCTTCCATACTGCTGCCCGCAGCACGGATCAGATCATTCACACTGATGGTACTGCAGTCTGCCATCGCCCGTTTCATAAATTCTGCTGTTTTCGCGGTTTTCTGCGCACGTACGGCAATCTTAATGTCTGCTACCGCTACCACAGATTCGGCATAATCCCGGATAATATCATCCTCTGCTGCCTTCCCTGCCGCATAGATAGCATCCAATGCCGCTTTATCCACAATTACATCGCATAACTGTCCGTCTCTGGTATGGAGAAGCGTGTCATATGCATCCTGCGCCGCTCTTACCATACTCTGGGGCAAACGCCCAAAATCTTTTTCCCGGATGATTTCCATCATCTGTTCCCCGGAAATCGGGCTGTCCTCATAAAAGATATGTGCGTTCGTCTCTGACGTGCACACCTCTTTGATGGCCGCTTTCAGGTTGTGAAAGAGGTTCGGATAAAAAAGCACATCAAACATGGACATATCCGGAGCAAGCTCCCTGACCGTCTCCCAGGCTTTTTCCCTTTCCC
Organism: Lactonifactor longoviformis DSM 17459; assembly: GCF_900129135.1. Classification (GTDB taxonomy): domain Bacteria; phylum Bacillota; class Clostridia; order Lachnospirales; family Lachnospiraceae; genus Lactonifactor; species Lactonifactor longoviformis. The sequence goes on along the minus strand of NZ_FQVI01000038.1, from coordinate 7,253 downwards.
TGGACAGTATCGATTCAGCGTCTCTGGGTGTGTCATCATCTCCCCATCCCTTTTCCAGTAAATAGTCCAGACACTCCTCATAGGTAGTGCAGGCCAGAAGCTGTTCAATGGTGGATGCGGAAAACAGATGCACCTCCAACGCACGTGTTCGCGCAACCGCATAGGTAAAATCTATATCAGACATGTATAATCCTCCTTTTTACGGTTCTGCGCTTATACAAATAATACTTCATGTACTTTATCTGAAAGTCTGTCTCTCTCCGCATCAAAGATGGCTTTGAAAGTACAATTCTCTTCGATTCCGCCATAAGCAAGTACAAACCCGCCTTCTATCTTCTTGCCTTCCTTAGAAAGGGTCAGCTTGCCGCCTTTTGCTTCTGCGACAGCATCTATATCTCTCTTAAAGCTTTCCGGCATTTTTTCCAGATCGGCAGATGAAAAATAAATCTCTCCTTCCTGGGGCAGGACATATTTCTCCAGCATCTTTTTCAGCATGCCAAAATATTCTGCCTCATCCATAGACTTAAGCATCTCGAATGCTCTATCCAGAACTTCAGATATCATCTCCTGTTTTGCTTCCAGCACTGCTGTCCTCTTTTTCAGGTCACAGGAAGATTTTACCCTATCCTTATAGTTAGCGATATCTGCTTCAGACTTTTTGGAGATACGCTCAGCTGTTTTTTCTGCTTCCTCTCTGGCTGCAGCCAGAATCTCTTCAGCTTTCGCGTTAGCATCTTTGATTTTTTCGTCGGCGGAGTTTTTTGCTTCTTCCAGAATCTGGTTTTTCATTTTTTCTAATCCAGTCATTCTCAAGCTCTCCTTTTACTTAGTTTGTAACGAAATAAATTAAACCTGAATAGCACTTACTACAAGGATCGTAATCAGCAGAGCCAGGATGGCATATGTCTCAACCATGGCCGGGAAAAGCATTGCTTTACCAAACTGCTCAGGTTTCTTAGCAACAACGCCGATAGCTCCGGCGGCTGCTTTTCCCTGATATTTACCGGAAACAAGACCTACGATACCGATTGGCAGACAGGCAGCCAGAATCAGCAGTCCGGTCTGTACAGATACTTCAGCCATAGATCCGCCTAATAAACCAATTTTAGATAATACGATAAAACCAACCAGCAGACCATAGATACCCTGTGTACCGGGCAGAAGCTGCAGAATCAGAACCTTGGCAAATTTACTTGGATCTTCTGAAATAACACCGGCTGCCGCCTGACCTGCAATACCAACTCCCATGGATGATCCCGCACCTGCAAGAAATACTGCTGCTGCCGCACCCAGTAATGCATAAACAATTCCTATATACTCGCTCATAGATAAGTTTCCTCCTTAATATCAACATATTTTGTATCTGAGTGAAATGGTTCAAATTCTTTTCCGCCGCCTGAGTAGAACTTACCGAAGAATTCTACAAACTGCAGACGGTTTGTGTGCACATAGGCACCCAGCATATTAATAGCCATACTGAAAATGTGTCCGAAGATAAATACGATTATAAATAATATCGCTCCGAATACACTCTTTCCGCCCATGCTTCCCATCTGGTTTACTACGGAAGCAATTACTCCGGTTGCAAGGCCAAGTGCCAGCAGACGGGAGTAGGACAATACGTCGCTTAACCAGCCGGTAATATTGTATAAGTCATAGGCCCCAAGTCCAAGTCTCAGAGCAAAGTTCTTGGAAGAACGCCCGGACATGAACAGAATACCGATTGCGCCTATGATTGCCAATACCTTGCCAAGCATGTTCACAGCAGCCGGGAATACCAGCTGTGTTCCGATGATAGATGCAAAGATTGCACTTGGGATCAGCATGATCAAAAGTCCTGCCAACAGGAACACCCAGAGTACCACATCACAGAAGAAATCCAGGTATGCCTTGTCTCTGAGAAGCATATACCCTTTGATTCCCAGGCCGGTAAATAAGTGAATCAGACCAAAGATCATTGCAAAAATCAATAACTTCATCGGATCATTGAGGGGAACGAACCAAAGTGCAGGTATCACTACATCCTTCTCAAAGAATACCCTTGCGATTACCGTTACCACATCTCCGAAGTACCCTCCGAATAATACACCCCAGACTATGGTAGATATACCGCAGTACATAAACAGGCTCAGATTCTTATACATACCTCTGGACATGCGGGGATATTTTTTCAGCAATACAAAACATACCACTGAAATAATTAAACCGTACGCAGCATCGGATAACATCATTCCAAAAAAGATAATATAAAATATAGACATTATTCCCGTGGGATCAACATCACCCTTGGCAGGCAGTCCGTAAGAATCCAGGACGCCCTCTACTGCCTGTGATACTTTATTATTCTTGAGCAGAACAGGTGCTTCCTCATCCTCCTTCACGTCCTCAACGTCCAGAGTACAGTCGAATCGTTCACCAATTTCCTTCTCAAGAGCCGGAACTACCTTTGCCGGCACAAAGCCTCCAAGCAGGAATGTTTTTTTAGACTGAGGCAGGGTACCCAGTACCTCATATTTTTCCGCCCTCACCCGGAAATAGTCGGATACCTGGCGGAATTCACTCCTCGCTGCCGCATATTCGGCAATCTTTGCCTCAGTTTCGCTTATTTCTTTATTCAGTTTTTCAATTTTCTCTTCCAGTTTCTGCTTATATACACTAGGTATATCTCTTGACTTTACGGATAATCTGGCAAATCCACCTGTCCGCAGGGCATTTTCTACTTCCTGCGCCTCATTCTTCAGGCAGATTGCTGCAATGTAGGCGACATCCTTATCAGCGGAAACTACGGAAACATCTACGGCATCAACTTCCGGCGCCTGTTCAGCCAAAACAGCATAGACCTGATCCAGGGTCAAGGCCCCCGAGATGGTGCCTATTAAAACAGCCGTCCTGGAGGTTCCTTCAAAATTCATAGGAATATCCAGAGACAGCCACGGCGTTATTGCCTCAATCTGGTTTTCCAACTTCAAAATCGTAGAACGTTTCTCCGCGATCTCTTTATTCATAGAGACCAGTTTTCCTGCTTTTTCCAGGATTTTTCCTTTGTCTTCCAGTAATTTCTCGTAGGATTCCCTGTCAATCAGAGCTTTACCTTCAAGACTGGATAACATGGATTTCTTTTCCGGCACATAAAGGTCTAACACATCCAGAGCCTGATCCGCAACCTGAGCTCTCTTCTCAAAAACCGCCCTGGAGCTGGCTGTATTCAGCTTTTCCAGACCTTCTTCATCCTCCAGTACAGGGGTAATCTCCATAATCCCCATGGACTGAATCTTTTCCAGAATCGCCTTCCGGTCTTTTTTCAGCGCGCAGATACTTACTTTTTGCATCTGCATAATTGCCATATCCGCATCCCTCCTTTACTTTTAACTTTTCGAACATGCCTGCGTCAGATTAGCTGTGAAACAATCATCTTCGCAACATCTTCTTTTTTCTTCTGGGCCAGGTTTTTCAACTGTTCAATATCCTGTTCCACCCTCTTGGAGGCTTCTGCGGCAAATTGATCACCTTCTGCTTTGGCGTCTTCCTTTAATTTGTCCGCTTTCCTATTAGCCTCCTTCTCTCGTTCCACTTTTAAAGCTAGTGCGTCCTCTCCTGCCTTTTCGAGAATCTGTGCGCACTGTTGTTCGGCGTCCTTTACTATCTGTTCTGCCTGGACTTCCGTTTCCTTAATCGCTTTAATCGTTTCTTCTACCACCATATCACCACCTTTACAATAACTTAATACTACTATGAAATAGACATATTGTCAATTTATTATCATACTTTTTCGTCAGATCCTCTAAGATAGAATGCCCACTTATTGATTTTTTTATAAAAAAAAGGGAAACTGTACAAATAAAAACAGTTTCCTTTTTTAACCTTTGGTAATAATAGTTATTCATACAAATAATTAGCAAAATCATCCGATTCCAGATTGTTAACATCAATCCACTGGAAACCTGAGCTAATATAAGTATCATTTGTCATACCAGCCTCAGCTCTTGCCGCCGCCACAATCGTAGCATAGCCCATACCATAGGGATTCTGAACAATCATTCCGGTTTCTCTTCCGTCTTTAATCGCCTCTATCTGCGCTTTCCCTGAGTCAAATCCCACTACCTTAACCTGAGCTTCCTCCGGATCCTTCAGCGCGGTCAGCACTTCTTCCGTCATCGTGCCGTTAGTGCAGAAATAACCTGTCAAATCCGGGTGTGCTTCCAGTACTGCTCTCACCATCTCTGCCACAGATTCCTCTTCACTTTCGTAGGAAGTGCTTACGACAGTAATCCCCTGGTGATTCGCCATCTCCTCACGGAAACCTCTCTCCCGATCCATACTGCTTTCTGAGCTGCTGTTGTGCGCCATAACTGCAACCTTTCCAGACTCTCCTACTGCCTCAGCCAGTCTTCTGGCTGCCTCAGCCCCTGCCTGGTAATTGTCCGTGGAACAAACAGTCTGTACTAAATCACTGTTAACCCCGGAGTCGAGTACAACAACCGGAATTCCATTCTCAGCCGCGGTCTCAAGCTGGGCCTGACAAGAATTCATATCCACTGCTGCAATACAGAGAACACTTGGGTTCTCTGACAGAACCGCGTCAATGATATTAATCTGTGATTCCACATCGGATTCATCTGAAGGGCCCTCAAAGGTCAGGCGGATTTTATCCTCCCCTTTGTAACCAAGCTCCTTATTCAATGCCTTCACAGCTGCCTCCATGCCCTTACGTACTTTAGACCAGTATTCGCTTTTGGGCTGCTTTACTACAACAGCAATATGTCCGCCTTTTTCCAGAGGAATATTCTCTACAGAGGTATAGCTGATTTCACCGCTGCTGCCTTTGACTGACGTCATTGTCAGATCCTTCGTGTAATCATCTTCCTCTGTCTCCTCCTGGCTCTTTTCTTGTTCTATAGGTTCAGTGCTTTCCTCGCCGGCGTCCTGCGGCTGGTTGGTAACTACCTGATCCTTCGGCAGTTCTCCGGCCTCTACGTTCTTACTCTGACCGCAGCCAGATAGCAGGTTCACCGACAGTATCATACATAATAATGCTACTGCGATTCTTTTCATTCTTATTCTCCCCTTAATATAATCCTGAAAAATTCGTTACAGTCTCATTATACACGATACTTTTCCGAAGTCCATATGCATTTGTAACATTTTTGTAAAAGAATTTAGGAAATTTTTATTAAATTTTTCTTAAGCTTAACAAATCCCACTCTTTTATGATTCCCCATATGAGCAGTGCTGACACCGGCCCAAGGAGAAACCCAAGCCCGCCATAGAGATATACCCCCAGATAGATGGTGAGTAAAACGAAAATCGGATAAATGCCAAGGCTTTCTCCCACCAGCTTAGGCTCAAGAAACTGTCTTGCCAGACTGGTCACAAGGTACAGCACCAATAAGCCTGCTCCCATTGCCGTGTTCCCCTGAAAAAATGCAAGGACAGACCATGGAAGTAAAACTGTCCCTGTGCCTATGAGCGGCAGAGCATCCAGCAAACCCAGCCCGATTCCCCAGAGAATAAAGTGTTTTACATGAAGCAGATAAAACCCTCCCAGACATAGCAGACCGATTATTCCCATGATTCTCAGCTGGGCAAGAATATACTTTTTCGCTTTTGACCACAGCTCTATACATACATTGTGTATTCTGACATAGAGTGAATATCCCTGCAGCTTCTCCCTGAACTCATCCAGATCTCTTAAAAATAATATGGACGACAGTACGCTGAGAAATGCACCCCCGAAAAACACAACACACTTTTTTACCGAATCCACGGCCTGTCCCCAGAATTCGAGTCCTCCGCCCTGCACAAAAGCCTTCTCCACCGCAGTCATCTGCTTCACCACAAAGCCTTGGCTGTCCTCAGATAAAATTCCTGTTATTTTTTCCAGGTGATCGCAGCAGTCTGCGAGAAAATGATTCATCTCGTCTTTTAATCCGGGAAGACAGGACAGCCAGCCGGGAACCTGGTTGGCACACGTTTCCATGGCTTCCCACAGCAAAAAAATTGCCAGACCGGCAAAAAGCAGGATCACCACTCCGCCGGCCCTCTCTCTTGTGAGATGTACTTTTTTACTTACGGACAGTCTGCTTAATTTTTCTCCAATTGGGTAAACTATAAGGGCCAGAATCCAGCCAATGAAAAAAGGACTCAAAACAGGAAAAAGGTATTTCATGAAGAGATAAACTCCTGTTGCGACTCCAATGATAATACTTGTATTCTTCCATTTCATAAGCACCACACACCTTTGTCAGCAGTGTATTTTTTTTCTGCTGATTTTAGTATGTGCGGCCCCACTCCAGCTATACTGTAGAAACTTTGCCAGAGCTTCCAGCTATTTTAAAGAATAAAACCCTCACCCTTTGGGATCATGGTAAACTCCATTGGCTTTCCTGTTTTTGGGTGAAAAAAGCAAAGCCTGCTGGCGCAGAGCGCAGGGAAAGTTGTTCCCTTGTCCTCTATAAGGCTGGCATTGTACTTTTTGTCTCCCAGCAGCGGACATCCTATGTTCGCCATCTGAACTCTAATCTGGTGATGCCTTCCTGTCTTCAGCATAATCCTGACCAGCGCTTTTCCCTCCTTCGTTTCCATAACCTCATATTCCAGCACCGCGTGCTTACTGTCAGATGTTTTTTCAGACACAACGCGGGATACATTATTCCTCCCATCCTTCACCAGCTCATTTTCCAAAATTCCCGTTTTTTCCGGAGGAATCCCCATAGTTACAGCCAAATATTCCTTCCCCATCTTTCCCTGGGTCAACTGCCTGTTCAATTCTCTGGCAGCATGGGGAGTCTTGGCAAACACCATCACACCTTCCACCGGCTGGTCCAGCCGATGAACCACCGCAAGATACGGAGGCTTCCCCAAACCGGACTTTTTCGACAGATAATTTTTGATCATACTCTCCATATCCATAACACCAACCTTAGCCGTCTGTACCGCCACACCCGGACATTTGTAGCATACCAGGAGACAGTCATCTTCAAATAAAATACTTTCTTCTATATTATATAGACTCATATTTTTTTATTATTTTATCCTTTCCTTTTTGCAGATATGTAAAATATCAGCTGATTTTTATCATAGCTTGTTGAGGGGGAGATGTAAAGTAAATTATAGTTTTGTGTATGTGAAGTTCGAGGTTATGTAGTCGGCGAGCGCATCGCAGACGGACGGATATAGGAGGGAGCACCGGGGAGACAGGGCCAGGCCAGGGGCCGGGGGATAGGGACAAGTCAGCTCGAGGCTCCGTTCCCCTC
>NZ_FQVI01000011.1 GCF_900129135.1 Lactonifactor longoviformis DSM 17459 | reverse complement strand
TAGGGACAAGTCAGGGAGGTTAAGCGGAGTGAGCCGAAGATCCAGTCCACCAGCTGATTAACGAGGAAGGCTTTCCTGACGAGTTTAGCAGCTGGTAGGACTTAGCTGAGGGGAACGGAGCCTCGAGCTGACTTGTCCCTATACCCCGGCCCCTGGACTGGCCCTGTCTCCCCGGTGCTCCCTCCTATATCCGTCCGTCTGCAACGCTGCGCTGGCCGACTATTTCACCCCGAGCTTCACATACACAAAACTATCATATGACTCCACGGTATTCCCTGTGCTCTATCTGGATTTGTCTGAGTACTTCGGGGTTTTCGGCCAGATGGTTGATGTACTGGGCGATTACACGGGCGCCGTCCCGGAGGGTTTTTTTGCCCCGTTCTCCATGCATGGCCTGTTCGAACTCTCTGGTGTGGAAATCGGCAAACTTGTCGGTGCACTGAAGTTCCAGATGGAAAGTTGGGATGATGAGATCTACGTTTCCTGCGTCTGTAGATCCCTCTGCTTTTTTCATTTCTTCCCAGGGCATATGCAGAGCGTCAAAAATCTCTCCGATGGTACGAATGGCAGTGGGAAGGTAGCTGAGATCCGCATAGAGTTCTGTATAGCCTTCTTTTAATTCATAGGTACAGCCGGTGGCAATGCAGGCACCTCGGATGCAGTTCATCAGCTTTTCTTTCAGCATATTCATATGATCCATAGTGGCAGCGCGGTAGTAAAAATCCAGTTCCACTCTGTCAGGCACTGTGTTGGGAACTTCACCGCCTTTTTCTACGATCCCGTGGATCTGACAGTCAGGGGGAATATGCTGGCGGAGCATATCTGAGGCATGCATGAAAAACTGAGCCGCATTCAGTGCATTGACACCCAGCTCAGGGCTGGAGGCAGCGTGGGTAGCGTTTCCTTTGAAAATAACATAGATGCCGTCACAGGCTACAATTTTGATCTGGGGATAATTACGGTTGTCCAAGTGTCCCATAATCGCAAACTCATAGCCGTCAAAAGCGTGGTTTTTGGCCATTGCAACTTTGCCTCCGTATGCCTCTTCGTTTGGGGTCCCTATAATGTCCAGACGGAAGGGAAAATCCGGATAGGCGTCCCGCAGGGCCAGGGCGGATAAGATGCTGATTGCTCCGCTGATGGAATGGCCGCAGCCGTGTCCCACCTCCGGTAGGGCGTCATACTCGCACAAAAGGGCGGCCTTCGGCTTAGAAATCGAGGAGGGCCTTTGGTCAGAGGCCAGAAAGCTATGGGGCATGTCTCCGTAGGGAGCTGTGATCTCATAGCCCTGTTTGGCCAGAAACTCTGTGATTTTGCTCACAGCCTCTTTCTCACAGCCGCCTGTTTCAGGATGGTTAGTAATATAATCTCCCAGTTTCCAGCAGGGCTCAAATAAACTGTCGATGGATGCATTAAGTTTTTCCGAGAGTTTCATAATTCAGTCCTCCCTCCTGTTCTGCGCTCTGTATGCGGAATGCTCTTTCTGCAGTGCCGCCAGACGATCCGGCTGATATGCCAGGAGAGCCAGGTAGGCCGCCATGACAATAGTCCCGTCGATAAGTGTCTTTTTTCCCCTGTCGCCGTAGAGCAGTTTTTCCAGTTCTGGGGTATGGAAAGGGGTAAATTCATCGGAACAGCAGCAGCGCATACCTATGGTTGGAACCACAGTGTCTACATTTCCCAGATCTGAACTCCCGCTGGGCGGCTGGGAGGGCCAGTAAGGCATATGAAGCTCTTCATAGATTTTGTGGATATCTGCGCAAGCCTCCCTGGCAGGGAATAGTTCGCAATAAGTATCCCACCGCTGTTCTATGGTGTAAGTGCATCCTGTGGCAACAGCAGCACCCTTCACACAATTCTCAAGCTTCTCTCTCAGGTCTATGAGGCCTGACAGCGTGGCAGAACGGAGGTAATAATCCAGAACTGCTTTATCGGGAACTATGTTGGGAACACTCCCGCATTCTGTAATAATTCCATGAAACTGACAGTCAGGGGTAAGATGCTGGCGGAGCATATCTGACCCGTGGGAAAATAATTGTGCCGCGTTGTAGGCGTTGATGCCGTCCCAGGGATTGCTGGAGGCGTGAGCCGGTTTTCCATAAAAAGTAATTAACATGTCATTGGAAGCCAACAAAGGCCATTGCGCGGAATTGTCATTGGCCAGATGCGACATAATCGCCAGATCGTATTCGTCAAATACGTGCTCCTTTACCATGGTAATCTTGCCGCCTATAGTTTCCTCGGCAGGGGTTCCGACAAGATCTATCTGCATAGGCAGTTCCGGGTATGCCTCCTGCAGGGCAAGCGCAGTCAGGACGCTGATCCCGCAGCTGACAGAGTGGCCGCATCCATGCCCCATACCGGGCAGTGCGTCATACTCACACATTACGGCAGCTTTTGGATAGAGATCCCGGGGAGTACCTTTCCGCTTCGCCTTAAAAGAATGGGGGATTCCGCAGGGAGACTCTATTTCAAAGCCGTGTTTCTGCAAAAAATCAACGATAAAGGCACAGCTTTTTTCTTCCTCCCCTGAGATCTCAGGATGTCTGGTCAGCCAGGAGGAAAATTCGAATATTTCATCACTTAAATGTATAACGGCGTCTTTTAATTTCTGATCTACCAAAGCCATAAGTTTAGGTCTCCTCTCGAATTTCTGAAGCTGCTGAAGGGTATGCAGATATCATGCTTTTACAACACAGCCGGATTTAACTACGGTCGTCAGATTATTTCTGAAAGCGGAGATGTCCTCCAGAGGATTTTTGGATACGGCAATGATGTCAGCAACTTTTCCGGATTTTAAAGTTCCGTAGTCCTGTTCCACGCGCACAATTTTGGCGCTATTGATGGTAGCCTGCTTAATGATATCCAGTTCTTTCATTCCCCAGAAATCTCTTCGCAGTGCAAATTCATCCGCATTTTCCCCGTGTACCAGAGGAACACCGCCCTGGTCGGTGCCGAAACCAATCACAAGGCCTGCTTCATATGCTTTGCGGAGCCCTTCCTTCAAACATCCCAGAATCTTCTGTGCCTTTGCCTTCATAAAAATAGAAGTATCGGGGACACTGTCAGCCAAAGCATAAAGACTGGTCAGGGTGGGTACAATATAAGATGTAGTGCTGTCTTTGAGCATCTCAATGGCTTCGTCGTCAAGGATAGTGGCATGCTCAATGGTTCGTACCCCTGCCAGAATCGAATTTTTAATTGCCTGTGTGCCGTGACAGTGTGTTGCTACATATGTATCTTTAAACGCTGCCGCCTCTACCACAGCCTTCAGTTCGTCCAAGGTGTAAATAGGCTGCCCGGGTTCTCCGCCGGGATTCATAACAGCTCCTGTACCCATGATTTTAATAAAGTCAGCGCCGCGCTTCATCTCCTCCCGCACTGCCTTCCAGATCTCCGTTTTTCCGTCAGCCTCCGCATACATGCCCTGGAAATAGTCGTTTCCGCACTCGGTTGCGGTGACGATCCTGCCGCAGGCAATAATATTGGGGCCGTAAAAGTTTCCTGCCTGTATAGCATTTCTCAGCTCTACGGCAACATTATAGGAAGAACCCACATCCCTGACTGTAGTAAAGCCGGCCATCAAAGTATCGGCTGCATATTTTACGGCATCAAGAGCCTGCTGGATGGGAGATTTGGCATTGTCTACCAGAGTCTCACCTCCTGACAGGGTAAGATGAATGTGGAGGTCAAAGAGCCCGGGAAGAACGTACTGCCCCTGCATATCCAAAACCTGGTCTCCCTCATTGGCCTGAAGTGTCCCGCAGGGGGCAATGGTTTTAATCCTGTCCTGATCTACAAGGATATCTCCGGCTGCCTCCCCGAAACCCTCCACTAAATCTGTGATGAAATTACAGTTCTTTAAAATTAACATAGTACCTCCTCTGCCAAAAAACGGCATACATTATATAGTTTAGTCTGTCACAGGAATGCCGGCTTGGCGTACCTGGATATGATCATCCTAGCATAGCCGACACCCTTTGTAAATCATAAAATCTAAGTTGTTGACTTTACGTCTCAATGCTCCTAAAATAAGTCGTAACAGACAAAAAATGAGAGGCAGAAGGCCGGAAAAATGAAAAAAACAGTAAGGAATACCGTCACAGATAAAGAAGACTCCATGCTTCTCAGCGCCTTTATGAACCGTACGATGGGACTGACCAAGCGGCAGATTCGTCAGGCTAAGTTCAGGGAGGAAGGTATCTGTGTAAATGGAGTAAGAAGCAGAAGTAATACTATATTAAAAAAGGGCGACGAGGTAGCAGTACTTTTAGAGGATGAGAATACCGGATCAAGCCATTTGATTCCATGTATGGAAACGCCGCATGTGCTCTATGAGGATGAGGATCTTCTAATTGCAGACAAACCATCCGGTCTGACCATCCATCCCTCCCCCGGCCATTACAGCAGGACATTGTCTAATATGCTGGCAGCGTATTTTATAAACAGAGGTGAGAAGGTACGTATACGCTCTGTGGGGCGGCTTGACAGGGAGACTTCCGGTATTGTGGTGTTTGCAAAGAGCCAGGCTGCTGCGGCCCGTCTTTTTCAGCAAAAAGAAAATGGAAGGTTTCAAAAAGAATATATAGCTGTTGTCCGGGGAGTGCCTGATATATGGAAGGGTTCAATATGCCGCAGAATAGAAAGAGATGAGAACTCTCTTATGAAGATGAAATTATCCCAGAGCGGAAAGACTGCGGTGACTCATTATCGGGTTATGGGGAGGGGAAAGGAGGATTCCTGCTCGGCGGTGGCCCTGTGTCTGGAAACGGGACGCACACATCAGATCCGTGTCCATATGGCAGGGTTGGGGCATCCTTTGCTGGGAGACTCTCTGTACGGAGGTCCCATGGAGCACATAAAAAGAACTGCGCTTCACGCCTGGAAAGTGAAACTGATTCACCCCTTTACCGGGGAAGAAATCATGCTGGCAGCGGATTTTCCCCAGGATTTCAAAGAACTGTTGACAGAGATGGAGAGCTGTGATATGTTATAACAACAATAGAATTCAGGAGGTAGTGTTCATGTTTTCAACTCGTTTAAGATAAGTGATTTGGGAGAAGCTAAGTTCCGATGGGAGCTTTTTTCTGATACTTATTTTGCGGAATTGAAGCATGAGCAGATTGCCTCTGTATTTTACAGAGTGTATATTCTGAAACTATGCTCTTTTTGCGGATGTAAGCAGCAGGCAAAGGTTCCAAGGGAACGTTTGTCTGTTGCTTTTTTTACTCAAAAAGAAAAAGGCATTCCGGTGCCTGATAACTAAAATGTGAGGTATATATGAAAGAATGGAAGAAAAAATGTATCTTGTTTCTTGTCAGTCAGAATATCAGCCTTTTTGGGTCTTCTGTGGTTGGATATGCCATTACCTGGTATATTACACTGAAAACCTCATCGGGTATGTGGATGACTGCTTCAATCCTGTGCTCTCTGCTTCCCCAGCTTTTCATCTCTCTCTTTGCCGGGGTGTGGGCTGATCGGTATCACAGAAAAATGCTGATTATGGTGTCCGATGGCTTTATTGCTGCCTCAACGCTGGGACTTGCTCTGATGTTTTTAGTTGGAAAAGATTCGATGTGGATGCTTATGCTGGTATCAGCCGTCCGTTCAGTGGGAGCGGGAGTGCAGACGCCTGCCGTAGGAGCCATTGTCCCTCAAATTATTCCTCAGGAAAAGCTTACCAGAATTAATGGAATTAACCAGACGTGTAATTCGGTCCTTATGATGATTTCTCCTGCTGTGGGAGGCGTCCTTCTGGGAAGTGTGGGGATTGCCTGGGCGATGCTGGTAGATGTGATAACTGCAGCCCTTGCCATATGTGTCATGGCCTTTTTAAAGGTGGAAAAGCCTGTAAGCAAAGGACAGATTTCTATGTGGAAGGAATTAAAAGAAGGAATTCAATATACCACAGGACATGCCATTGTTTCCAGAATTCTGGTTTTTTACGGAATAGCCTTCTTTCTCATAACCCCCGCTGCCTTCTTAACACCACTTATGATAGAGAGAACCTTTGGAAGTGAAGTGTGGAGGCTGTCGGCCAACGAAATTGTTTGGACCGTAGGCTCTCTTCTGGGAGGGGTTTTTGTGGCCTGGAAGGGTAATTTTAAAGACAAGTGGAGAGTCATGGCAGTTTCCTATATAGGGTTTGGCGTTACCTTTCTGCTGCTTGGACTGACTCCATATTTCTGGATGTATCTGGCTGTGATGATGATCTCAGGGGCCTTTATGCCTGCCCTGGCCACAGCGTCTACAGTCATGCTCCAGGAAGAGGTAGAGGCAGGCAAATTAGGAAGAGTGTTTTCTGTATTTCAAATAATTTCAGGAAGTGTTATGCCCCTGGGAATGCTCATCTTCGGCCCTATGGCGGATCGGGTGCCGATACAGTGGATAATGGTGGGGAGCGGTGCTCTGCTGGCGGCTGCCGGGAAAATGATCAGGAGATAAATGATTATCTATCCATCTCAGACTGTCTTCCTGTCTGCTTATGGGCAGAGATGATCCGGTTAATCTCGGTAAGATCAGAGGAAGGCAGATCCCCGGGAATTGTATTTTTTACTGCGCTTGTGGCATCGCCGTATTCCATAGCCTTTTGGCAGTCGAAGTCGTGGGCCAAAAGGCCGTATAAGGCGCCGGAGATAAAGGCATCCCCGCTGCCGATGCGGTCAACAACATCAATATCCCTGTAAGGATCTTCCTCAAAATAAGTGTCTGATTTGGCATCATACACAACGGAACCGAAGGTATGGACTTTGGGACTGTGGACAATCCTCTGGGTAGACGCAACGATGGAGACAGGATAATCCTGAGTGAAGCTTTTCATAATGTCCTTTAGATTCCCCTCCTTCAGGAAGGTAAGGCGGGCGGTGTCTTCGGAGCAGAAGAAAATGTCCACATAGGGCAGAATCTCTTCGATGCAGGCTTTGGCTTCTTCCCCGGACCAGAGGTTTCCACGGAAGTTAACATCAAAGGAAATAATAGTCCCCTGTTCCTTAAACCGCTTGATCATTTCGATGCCTGTGCGGCGGGCCTGGGGGCTGAGGGCCAGGGTGATCCCGCTGGTATGGAAACAGCGGGCCGAAGCGTAGAGGTCTTCAGAAAAGTCAGAGACGTCTATTTTATTCATGGAGGTATACATACGGTCATAAACGATGCTGGGCTTCCTCGGATGTGCCCCGTTTTCATAGTAATACACTCCAAGGCGTGCGTCCTTGCTGGTATCGTATACCAGATAATCGTCGCTGACTCCGCAGAACCGCACGCGGTTTTTAATAAAAGTACCCATATCGTTAGAGGGCAGTTTTGAAATGATACCGGTGCGCAGACCCAGAAGTGAGGCGCCGGAGACAACGTTCAGTTCAGCTCCTCCCACTTGCTTCTGAAAGGTTTCCCCCCTGGTAAGGCGCTCGTTGTTGGGCGGGGACAAACGCAGCAGTAATTCTCCAAGTGCCAGTATATCAAAATCTTTTTTGTTTTTCATATTAAAAAACTCCTCTATAAAAGTGGGATGCTGCATGGCAACAGCATCCCCAGGAATTACATCCCAATGGCAATAGGGAAATGTAAACAGTAAAAGTTATTAGGTTAATTTAAAAACTATCTCTGGACACGTCCGGAAGCGTCTCCGCCCGCCAGTTTATTCACTTCATCCATGGATACCATGTTAAAGTCGCCTTCGATTGAATGCTTCAGGCAGGATGCGGCAACTGCAAATTCTATGGCTGTCTGAGAATCACATCCATTTAAGCAGGAGCAGATTAATCCGCCGCCGAAGCTGTCGCCGCCGCCTACACGGTCAACGATGTGCATCTTATATTTTTTGCTGAAATAGTAGTCCGTACCATCATATAACATACCAGACCAGTTATTGTCATTGGCGGACAAGGACTCCCGGAGTGTGATCGCAACCTTGGAGAAACCAAAGCGGTCAGCCAGCTGCTTTGCCACATCCTTATAACCTTCATGGTTTACAGTACCTGCAGTAACATCGGTATTGGCAGCTTTGATGCCAAAGACATCAGAGGCGTCCTCTTCGTTGGCAATACATACATCCACATACTTGCACAGTTCACCCATAACTTGTCCGGCCTTTTCTTTGGACCATAATTTATTTCTGTAATTTAGATCACAGGAAATCGTAACACCGGCTTCCTTGGCAGCTTTGCAGGCTTCCAGGCAGATGGCAGCAACATCATCATTTAACGCAGGTGAGATACCTGTAAAATGGAACCAGTCTGCACCGTCGAAGATGGCGTTCCAGTCAAAATCCGCTTTGTTTGCTGTTGCAATGGAAGAACCTGCTCTGTCATAGATAACCTTAGAGGGTCTCTGGGAAGCTCCTTTTTCCAGGAAATAGATACCAACTCTGTCTCCGCCCCGGGCGATAAACGAGGTATCAACGCCGTATTTGCGCAGTGAATTAACTGCAGCCTGGCCGATTTCGTGCTTTGGAAGCTTGGTGACGAACTTAGCATCAAATCCGTAATTGGCAAGTGATACGGCAACGTTGGCCTCTCCTCCGCCGTAGGTTGCCCCAAAGGTATCTGCCTGTACAAAACGATAGTATCCTTCAGGAGCCAGTCTTAACATAATTTCACCAAAGGTAATTACTTTTTTTGCCATAATGAGTCTTCGTCCTTTCTTAATTAAAAAGTTTTTATATATTATGATACAAAGAGAGTTTTGAATCTTTTATTTTCTTGCTTCCTTTACAATGGCAACTGCTTCTTCGGTAAGTCTGGTAATCTCTGCAAAGTTGCCTTCATCTACCAGACTGCCCTTAACCATCCAGCTTCCCCCGCAGGCAACGATACGGTCGTAAGCCAGATAATCTTTCACGTTAGCTGCATTTATTCCGCCTGTGGGCATAAATTTAAGTCCTACGTAAGGCGCGGCGATTGCTTTGATCATTTTCAAACCGCCAGCAGGTTCCGCTGGGAAGAACTTCACTACCTCCAGCCCGTTTTCCAAAGCTTGCTCAATATCGCTTGGATTGCAGCATCCGGGGGTGAGCAGGACTCCTTTTTCTACGCAGTATTTTACGATTCGCGGGTTCAGACCCGGGCTTACGATGAATTTGGCGCCCGCGGCTACTGCGCGGTCAACCTGATCTGTAGTGAGTACGGTTCCGGCGCCGATTAACATGTGTGGAAATTTCTCTGCCATGATACGGATGGATTCTTCGGCCGCTGCAGTACGGAAAGTCACTTCTGCACAGGGGAGGCCTCCGTCACACAGGGCCTTTGCAAGAGGTTCTGCATCTTTCGCATCGTTTAATACAACAACAGGTACGATGCCAAGCTTCTGGATCTGCTCTAATACTTCATGCATGGTTCATTTCTCCTTATTTTATATATTTGTTTTGAGTTTCGTATTATGAAACTAAGTTTCGCAATGTGATATCTTAACTCCGATTATAGCACTGAGCGATATGATGTCAATAGGATTTTCAATAAATTTCATATTATGGAACAAAAAGAGGAAATAAGGCAAAAAATACCTTGCATTCCCAATTAGAGTCATGCTATAATGCTAAAGGTCAAAAATAAACACGCAGTCGGATTCCAAAGGAGGGTGCTGAATTCTTCTATATGAATATAGGAAGAATGACGTTCCTGCGGGAGATGAAGAATGCGGAAGAAAACAACCAAAAGGAGAGTAAAAACATGAGCGTTATTTCAATGAAACAGCTGTTAGAAGCCGGTGTTCATTTCGGACATCAGACAAGAAGATGGAACCCTAAAATGGCAGAGTATATCTACACAGAGAGAAACGGAATCTACATTATCGACCTGCAGAAATCCGTTGGAATGGTAGATGATGCTTACAAAGCAATCGCTGATATTGCTGCAGAAGGCGGCACAATTCTTTTCGTGGGAACTAAGAAGCAGGCTCAGGATGCTATCAAGGTAGAGGCAGAGCGCTGCGGAATGTTCTATGTCAACGAGAGATGGTTAGGCGGTATGCTTACAAACTTCAAAACGATCCAGAGCAGAATTGCAAGATTAAAAGAAATCGAAGCAATGGAAGCTGACGGAACCTTTGATGTTCTTCCTAAGAAAGAAGTTATTGCTCTTAGAAAAGAATTAGGAAAGCTTCAGAAGAACCTTGGCGGTATTAAAGAGATGAAGAAGATTCCGGATGCTATCTTTATCGTAGATCCTAAGAAGGAGAGAATCTGTGTGCAGGAAGCTCACACATTAGGAATTCCTCTTATCGGTATTGCAGATACAAACTGCGATCCGGAAGAATTAGATTACGTAATTCCGGGTAATGACGATGCAATCCGTGCAGTAAAATTAATCGTTTCCAAAATGGCTGACGCTGTAATCGAGGCAAATCAGGGCGCAACAGCAGAAGAAGAAATCTTTGAAGATGTTGCAGAGGGAACTGATGATATCGAAGAGATTGTAGCGGCAGAAAGCGAAGAAGCTTAATTACCATATTATTTTCAGGAGGAAAACACAATGGCTATTACAGCAGCAATGGTTAAAGAATTAAGAGAAATCAGCGGCGCTGGTATGATGGACTGTAAGAAAGCTCTTACAGCAACAGAAGGCGATATGGATAAAGCAATGGAGTTCTTAAGAGAAAAAGGACTTGCTACAGCACAGAAAAAAGCTGGAAGAATTGCAGCAGAAGGACTTTGCAGAACTTTATTAATAAATGACGACAAAAAGGCTGTGGTTGTAGAAGTAAATGCAGAGACAGACTTTGTTGCGAAAAACGAAAAGTTCCAGGAGTATGTGGCTCAGGTTGCAGAGCAGGCAGCAGAGACAAGCGCAGCAGATATCGAAGCTTTCCTGGCAGAGCCATGGAAATTTGATACTTCTAAAACGGTTTCCGAAGCTTTGGCAGGACAGATTGCAGTAATCGGAGAGAATATGAATATCAGAAGATTCCAGCAGATGTCTGAGGAGAATGGTTTTATCGCATCCTATACTCATATGGGCGGCAAAATCGGCGTTTTGGTAGACGTGGAAACAGACGTTATAAATGATGCAGTAAGAGAGATGGCTAAAAACGTTGCTATGCAGGTTGCAGCTATTAAACCTCTGTACACTAACAGAGATGAGGTGGATGCGGCTTACATCGAGCACGAAAAAGAAATCTTAACCGTACAGGCCAAGAACGAAAAACCAGACGCCAATGACAAGATCATCAGCGGAATGGTTATGGGACGTATTAATAAAGAATTAAAAGAAATCTGTCTTTTAGATCAGGTTTACGTAAAAGCAGAAGACGGAAAACAGAACGTTGGCGCTTACGTAAAAGAGGTAGCAAAGGCAAACAATGCCAACATCACAATCAAAGGATTTGTTCGTTTTGAGACTGGTGAAGGAATTGAGAAAAAAGAAGAGAATTTTGCTGAGGAAGTAGCAAAGCAGATGGGTAGCTGATTGGGTAAAAAGTGATACTCAAGTGTTCAATGAGAATTTTGCTTGTTTATTAACATGAGGCTATATGGTTAAAGAACTTATAAAACGCACTGCCATTTGAGGTAGTGCGTTTTTCTGAATAAAAAGGGCTGTTACAAAAAGTGTTTTTCATGTCAAGTGTTGAGCTATGCTGAGATTTTGTGCAATCTCATAGACTTCGTCATCTTCCCGTGCGCCGACTACGACAACCAGCATGTCATTGTCACGTCAGATGAGCTGGTATACGATACGAAGGCCGGCACCTCGGAGTTTGATCTTTAAGAAGCCGGAAAGATAGTAGTGATCGTGGCTAATAAACACTAATGCATAAAAAAATGATGGAGAAATTATTGAAACAAAACTGTGCATAATTCACAAAAAAATAAAACATTCCAATATAAACTTGACAATATAAAATAAATGCCATATGATGTAAACACAAAAGCTAACGCGCTCACATTTGTATGAAACCATACGGAAAGCAGTGAGCGGTTTTTTTAAAACTAAAAAGTTAACGCGTTAGTTTTAGCTTGCAAGCAGATAAAGCTTACACTTCTCGAAAGGGGAGATGCAGAAATGGGTTAGGAGGAGACAAGCAAATGAAGATAACAGGAGCAAAGAGATGGTTTATCGTCATTTTATGTGCGTTGTTGTCGGGCGTGATGGTTTATGTGACGTTTTTGAGATACAGCTACTATGATCAGATGGTTGTATTATTTACGCAGTATAAACCGGTTGTTTCAGTGGATTATGTGAATGAATTTATCGGTGATTTTGGTCTGGTATACGGCGTGGTTTCTATGGTGGGCTATATATTTGGAGGAATTTTTGCAGACAGATTTAAGGAAAAGTGGCTGATCATCCTGGGAGGACTTGTGATGGGGCTGTGTTCCTTCTGGTTTGGCATTGTCCCGGGGCGCACTTCTATCATGATCATCCATTTTCTCTATGGTGTCGGGACGAGTTTTCTCATCTGGTCGGCTTACCTTAAACTTACGAGAAAGATGGGAGATGAGAACGAGCAGGGGCGGCTTTTCTCCACGTCAGAATTTGTTAGAGGCATTTTTGGAACTGTTATAGGCTTTGTGGGTGTGGGATTGCTGAGTAAGGCAACTCTGGCAAGCGGAGATATGGATCCCGCAGCAGTAGGTGCGCAGTGGAGAATGCTGCTTTTCATAAGCGGAGGACTTTTCCTGTTATTTACCTTGCTGGTGTTTATCTTTGTTCCTGCTGATGTAATCGGGGCTGAGGAAGGGGATGATGCGAAGAAAGAACAGGCAGCATTCAGCATGAAAAACATTGCAGCAGTGTTAAAACTCCCCGGAACCTGGTTGATATCGGCGTTGATTTTTTTCTGCTACTCTTTTACGTCAGCAGGAAGTGGATATCTGGGAGCATATACTACAAGTGTATTAGGAATATCTGCTACGCAGGCCAGTCTGTTTGCTATCATCAGAAATTATATTATTGCGGCAATCATGACATTCCTGATCGGCTTTATTTCCGATAAAATAGGGTCAAAATCCAAAACTCTGGGAATATATCTGATGGTATCAAGTATTCTGTGTGTGGCACTGATAGTAACGAAAAGCGTGGTAGTTCTCTGCATTGCTGTTTCATTTGCATTTGCTATCGTTTATTCCGGCATGCGTGGTATTTATTTTGCCACACTGGGGGAAGTGGGAATACCGCTGAAATACACAGGAATTGCTACGGGCGTAATCTCAGCCCTTTGCTATTTGCCGGATGTGTATTTTGCAAAGCTTGCAGGCTCCTGGATCGATAAATTTGGAAACAAAGGTTACGACTATATCTGGATGTGGGCGATTGGATGCGGTATATTAGGCGTAATAGTAGCTCTCATTACTACGAGATATGCAAAAAGATTAAAAGCGGAGGAAAACAGAGCGGGCTAAGAAGCGTCTTCTACATGCTGAGTGCAGGTCATGAAATTCAATATTGATGTTTTGAGCTAAATGCATTATTATGAAGGAAATGACTTGTTCACAGGATGAGGAGAGTTTGCAAATGGCAGTATATTCCAAGGGAATAGAGACGAAGAAAAGATTTATCTTATCTACTTATAATAAGCTTCTGGTACAGGATTCATCAGAAATTTCAGTACGGAAACTCGCAAAGGAAAATGGATGTTCGGTGGCAGCTTTGTATAAGCACTTTGACAGCCTGGAGTATCTGATAGCCGTTGCATCCGTCCGGTTTCTGGATGAGTACATGGTGAATTATGGAAAACTGCTGGATTCAGGGAAGAATCTTCTGGAAATCTACATAGAGGGATGGGAATTGTTCGATCACTATGCGTTTCAAAGACCGGATGTATATTATCGGCTATTTTGGGGAGCCAGAAACTCCGTATTTGGAAATGCAGTCCAGGATTATTTTGAGTTATTCCCGATAAGCGGTTCAGAAGAATATACGGCTCATTATTTCACCTTGCTTTTTGACGGCGATATGAGAAAGCGTGATTTCATCATATTGCGGCGTATTGAAAATATGAAACTGATAAGCGACGAGGAGGCAGAGTATTTTAGCTGGACGAATC
Source organism: Lactonifactor longoviformis DSM 17459 (assembly GCF_900129135.1). GTDB lineage: Bacteria > Bacillota > Clostridia > Lachnospirales > Lachnospiraceae > Lactonifactor > Lactonifactor longoviformis. The sequence continues at coordinate 130,035 of NZ_FQVI01000011.1, read as the reverse complement.
CCCTGATTGTCAAGGGGATGCTGGAATCTGCTATAGATGAGGAGTCTGCAAAATGTGCGGAGTTGGAACTGAGGTGCAACAGACTGATACGCAAAAATATGCAGCAGGTATTCGAAAGGGTGAAGTGAAAAAATGCATGAAAGTGTGTTTGGAGATTAATCCAAACACACAGGTTACCCTGTAAAAATTTTTTAGAGAAAAAAGTAAACAAGTTAACTAAATAAAAAGGAGGAAATGCAATGAATAAGAGAAGTGACAGACCAATTAAACTGGGTATGCATACCTACACACTTCATTTCTTCGGATTCGGAGAAAGCTGGGGATTTGGAAAGGATTATTTCTTTCCCCGGGTTATGAGTCTGATGGAATTGATGGACAAGGCAGTAGAGTGGGAGCTGGATGGGCTTCAGGTCACAAAGGTAGATCTGGAGTCTACGGACCCGGCACATCTTGCTGAGGTGAAGGCAGCGGCAGAGGAGCGTGGACTTTTCCTTGAGTTTAATTCTTCTTTCCAGGCGGGCAGTGATTCCAGAGTAAATTGTACTGTGGAAGAAGCTCTGCGGATCACAAAGGCTATAGGAGGTGAACTGACAAAATTCAGTTTGGATATCATCCGTCCCAGAGTATTGTATGGCTCCTGCTGTCATCCGGACGTTATGCGCCAGTTGGCAGTCAGATATGAACAGTTTAAGGAGGCGCTGCCTCTGGCGGAAGAACTGGGATTGCAGATTGCAATTGAAAACCATACAGATACTTACGCAGATGAAGTTCTGTGGGTAATCAAAAAGCTGGATCACCCTCTGGTAGGCGCCTGCATTGACACGGTGAATTCCCTGCAAGTTATCGAGGGCCCGGAGGAAGCGGTGGAGAAGATGCTTCCTTATGCTACCTGCTGTCACTTCAGTGATGATTTGATCGTGGTCGATCCGATGGGAGTGCATGACGTGGGAGTATCCAGCGGCAAAGGTTCCATTGATATGCCGAAAATTCTGAAACGTATCAGAGAAGCATCACCGATGGATCGTATAATTTTTGAAAATGAAATTCCATTCTTGAGACCGGATGAACCAATCGAAGAGGCGCGGGCCAGAGAATGGCAGGCATGCGAGGAAAGCATTGCATACTTGAGAAACGAATTAAAAGTAGGTGTGAGAAACCGTTAACAACATACCATAAGGAGGTAACTGAAATGTCAAAGTCAAGAGAGCAGATGATTCATGAAGCAGCAATGGAAATTATGAGCGAGGTGGGAGTGAAGATCCACAATGAGAAGGCGCTTAAAATCTACAGAGAAAATGGGATTAAAGTAGAAGGCAATATTGTATATTTCACCGAGGAGCAGGTGATGCATTGGGTGAAAATGGCGCCGGAATCCTTTGAAATCTATGCAAGAAATCCTAAATACGATATGGTGATAGGGGGTGACCATGTCAATCCTGCCCCCACCTACGGATGTGCTTTTATCGATGATCGGGATGGCAACCGCCGCAGAGGAACGATGGAGGATTATATCAAATGTCTGAGGCTTGTAGATGCAGACGATAATTATTCTATAAATGGCGGTATTATGATTCAACCGGGAGACGTGCCGGAGGAGACTGCAGCTATCGAGATGTTCTACGCAACACTGCTGAATTCAGACAAGGCGATTATGCTGCCGACGGGCATGATTGACGAGATGAAGTTGATTATGGAGGCAAGCTGTGAAGTCTTTGGCAGCAAAGAAGCTCTGATTGAAAAACCCAGAATGATCGCATTGATCAATACTAATTCACCGCTGTCTCTGGATGAAAGAATGCTGGACTGTTTAATGCTGCTGGCTGAATATGGACAGCCGGCAATCCTATGCCCGGCTACAATGCTGGGGGCGACTGGCTCCCTCTCCATGGCAGGTTCCCTCGCAAGCGGCACAGCGGAAAATCTGGCGGGAATTGCGCTGGCACAGATGATACGTCCGGGAACTCCGGTTGTATTTGGTATCCAGTCAACAGCAGCCGATATGAGGGGCGGGATTACCTTCGCATGTGCAGCGCCGGAAGGAACACTGATGCAGGGCTTTGGAGCTAATATGGCTAGATTTTACGGAATGCCTTCCAGAGGCGGCGGATGCCAGACAGATGCTCCGGTAATCAACTGTCAGGCCGGATACGAATCTATGCTGACATTCTCATCTGCATATCGTCACGGGATTAACCTGGTAATGGAGGCCGGAGGCGTTATGGATAGTGTAAATGCCACATCCTTTGATAAGATGGTGATTGACTTTGAGATTATGCGTCAGGTTAAATTTGCCTTCACACCGATTGAAGTGAATGAAGAGACATTGAATCTTGAGGAAATCAAAGAAGTCGGCCATGACGGCAGTTTCGTAGATGCAGATTATACACTGGATAATTTTATGGATCTGTATGCCCCGCGTGTCGGTTCCCGCAGCGCAAAAGGTGCGGATTATTTCTGGGACAGTGTTGACGCTGAGACTAACAGACTATTAAAATATCACGAAACTCATCGCCCGCAATTGGATGAGGAGATAAAAAATAGGGTGAAAGCAGTGTTGGCGAAATCCGGCCTTGAGGAGCAGTATTTTGCGAATATAGAAAATATGTGACCGTGAAGGTGTCCCGATGCGCGCCCGTCAAGTAACTTTGTGTCAGTGTGAGTACTGCTCGCAGGGTATTCACTTTTTAAATGTCAGTATTTGACATGGATATTTCACATCTGGAGGCAGTAGTGTTATTATTTTAACAAGAGAAGGACGTTAAAGTGTAACAGCTGGGTAAGAGTGAATGCACAACGATCCCTAAATAACGGATCAGGTATTTATTAAAAACTTTTATAAAGGAGAAGTATATCATGTCAAAAGCTTATATGAAAAGAATACAGGCGTTGAGAGAAAATTATATGTCCCACCGTGTGGAAATGGATATTCTGGATGCTTATTATGTAACACAGGGATTCAAAGCGACAGAAGGTCAGCCGTGGCAGATTCAGAAGGCGACAGCTATGAAGATGGTGTATGAAAACAAACCGATTTTCATACAGGATCGTGAACTCTTAGTAGGAGGAGTTGCATTCAAACCGCGTGCAGGAATTCTTAACCCGGATTCCGCCTGTTCTGTTATCGAGAAGGAGTTAGATACAATCAGTACACGTAAATACGACCCTTTTTACCTTTCAGAAGAAAACAAGAAGCTTTTTATGGAAGAAGTTGCCCCATACTGGAGAGGAAAATGTGTTCTTGACCGCTGGAATGCGATGATGCCGGAAGATGTCAGAACCATGCGCGATGGCGGTATGCTGTATGTAGACAAAAAGTTTGTCCGCGGATATGGAGAAAACACACCGGGGTGGAGAACACTGCTGAAAAAAGGGATCAATGGCATTAAGAAGGAAGCAGAAGAAAAACTGGCAGCACTTGATGATGCAGCAGGCGAAGATGTGCTGAAGCAGATTATTTTTTATAAATCTCTGATTATTACAGCCGAAGGTATCATATCACTTGCTAACCGTCATGCAGACCTGGCAGAACAGATGGCAGCAGGAGAAAAGAATGAGATACGTAAGGCCGAGCTGCTTAAGATTGCCGAGGTGAACCGTAATGTCCCGGCAAATCCTCCGCGTAATTTCTACGAGGCGCTGCAGAGTATGCTTACTTATGAGTTCTGTATCTTTATGGAGCAAAATGCGTCTTCTTATAACTTGGGACGTATGGATCAGTATTTGATTGACTATTACAAAAAGGACATCGCAGAAGGTACATTAACACCGGATGATGCACAGGAGCTTTTGGATTGTTTCTGGATTAAGATTGCGGAGATGGGATTATTTCAGGATGGCGAGAGTGCTGCATTTTCTGCAGGTTATAATATGACGGTTCAGGTCTGTGCAGGAGGCATCGACCAGTATGGTAATGATGCTGTGAATGATTTATCCTATATGACGATTCAGGCAACAGAAGATACTGCATTGAAAGAGCCAAACATGACAGTGCGCTACAATATCTCCAAGAACCCGGATTCATTTTTAAGAAAAGCAGCAGAGTGTATTCGGATGGGACGCACTATGCCGGCAGTTTATCATGATGATGCAGGGATTAAGATGCTCTTGAATAAGGGGATTCCATTGTCACAGGCATGGGATTGGACTCCGTGCGGCTGTGTGGAGACGAATCTGGAAGGCCGCTTAAAATCCTACACGGATATTGGGGAAATCAGCATGGGCGGAGTTTTAGATATGGTTATGACAAATGGCAAGAGCCGCAAATCAGGTGAACAGGTGTCCGTTCAGACAGGTGATCCTCGCAATTTCAAGACTTTTGATGATTTTATGACAGCAGTTAAAAAGCAAATAGATTATTTTGTACATACGATGGCAACCATGAATTCTTATCTGGATTATCTCAGTGAGAACTACCGGCCGGTACCGGCACTTTCTCTTACCTATCCGCACTGTATGGAGGTGGGTAAAGATTATGCCAATGGAGGAGCTGAATTTAATGTGGGAAATGGAATCAATATCATCGGGCAGGCAGATATCATAAACTCTGTAGCAGATGTGAAATATCTTGTCTACGATGAAAGGAAAGTGTCCATGGATGAACTTTGCAAAGCATTGGATGCCAACTTCGATGGATATGAGGAGATTCATAAGATGTGTATGGAGGCGCCAAAATACGGCAACGATGATCCGAAAGCAGATTTCTGTGCGGGAGAAATCTACAATTATCTGGTAGATCAGATTGAGAAATATGACTCTCCCTTTGGAAAGCTGACTGCGGGCATGCTTCCGGTATCCGGCAATGTGCCGATCGGACAGAGTGTAGGAGCGCTTCCGTCCGGACGGAAGGCATGGACGCCGCTTGCAGATGGGATTGGCGCCACGGGAGGTACGGATGTAAATGGAGCTACGGCCCTTTTGAAATCTATCAGTAATTTGCCGCATGCACGTTTTACGCAGGGGACACAGATGAACTTGAAGATTGATCCAAAACTCTTAGAAGGCGAGCGCGGGTTAACTAACATGATGGTTCTGCTTAAAACACAGTGTACTTTGGATATCTATCATACCCAATACAACATTATTGATCCTGAGGTGCTCATAGATGCACAGAAGCATCCGGAAGACCACAAGGATCTGCTGGTGAGAGTTGCGGGATATACTGCATTCTTTGTCGAACTGGGCAAGGATATCCAGGACGACATAATCCAGCGTACAGAGATTGCAAACTGGGGCTGATTGAAAGGGCGGAAAAATGGGATATCAAAGTTATGAAAAAATGGATCTTCAGGGGTCTGTGCTTCGGATTGAAAAAAGTTCTATTTATGATGGAGATGGATTACGGACAGTTGTGTTTTTGAAAGGGTGCCCGCTGCGCTGCCGGTGGTGTTCAACTCCGGAAAGTCATCAGAAAGGAATCCAGACTACCCTGGATGGAAGCATAACCTATGGGGCTGTCATGACGGTTGAAGAAGTTATGGCAGAGGTCCGAAAAGATATTCCGTTTTATTTCCATTCAGGCGGAGGGATGACCGTGTCAGGCGGAGAAATCCTTGCTCAGCCGGAATTTACTTATTATCTGGTGAGCCGCGCATGCTGGGAGGGCATTGACACTTGTATTGAAACCTCTTTTTATGGAGAATGGAGTAAGATTGAGCCGATTTTAAAAAATACAAACACCGCTTTTGTGGATTTGAAACTTATGGATACCAAGGCTCATATGAAGTACACGGGTGTACCCAATGACATTATTTTGCATAATATACGGAAAGCCGGGGCTGAGAAAAGTGGTATGAAGCTGATTATCCGCAGACCGTTGATTCCGGGAGTGAATGACTCACAAACAGATTTGGAGCAGCTAGGGCAATTTCTTATGGGACTGCCTGGAGTGGATTGCCTGCAGCTGCTGCCTTATCATCGGCTGGGGACGGATACTTACCGCAAACTGGGGCTTACATATCAGCTGCCGGATGTTAAAACACCTTCAAAAGAATACATGGAGTGGTGTATGAGTATTACAAATAAATATATTAAAACGATCATTTAAGAAAGGTGGAAACAATTATGTTACGTTATGGTTTTATTGCCGCAGGAAACATTATTCGTGCAATGCACACAGGAGCAGAGCTTAATGAGGATTATAATCCGGCTGAAATCGGTATCTATGATATCAATGAAGATACCCGCAAAGACTATGCATCGAAAGGCTATGCGACATTTGACAACATGAAAGAACTGGTTGACCATTCAGAAATGCTGGTTCTGGGAGTGACACCTAAAGTGGCAGGACTTATTATCGACGAGCTGAAGGCGTGCTACAGGCCGGGACAGCTAATGCTGACAGTTGTTACGGGTATTGAGCAGCCATGGTATACGGAACATCTGGGTGAGGACTGTAAAGTAGTTATCTGTATGCCGAACATGAGCTCACGGGTAGGAGCAGGGGCATTTGCGGTATCGCGTAATGCAAACTGTACAGATGAAGATGTAGAGAAGGTCACGTCTATCCTCAGATTATCCGGTATCGTAGAGGAGATTCCGGATGGCATGATGGCAGAGATTCTTCCGTTCAATGGTTCGGCTCCGGGATTCTTCTATCATATTTCTAACTTAATGATAAAAGAGGCTGAAAAATACGGATTGAATCCTGATACGGCAATCCGGTTATTTGCCCAGACAATGAAGGGGAGCGCGGAGATGATTCTTTCTTCTGATATTAGTCTGAAAGATCTTGAAACTGCCCTCAGGCTCCCGGGAGGGGCTACCGTAACTGCTTTGGAAAAAATCGAATCTATGGGTTTTGATGAAATGTATGAAGAGTTTGTAAAAACTTCTGTTGAGCATTGTAGGAAGCTGGGAAATCAATAATTTCGAACCAGAATCACAAACAGGGCATCTTATTGCAGATGCCCTGTTTGTGTGCTATAGTGAAAATGGATTTTTAAGGATACGAGTATAGGAATACTCTGTGGAGGTTGTTATGACTTTATTACAGCTCAAGTATTTTATTTCCGTTGCCGAAACCGGGAATTTCACTCATGCGGCAAGACAGGTTTACACATCTCAGCCGACAATCAGCCGACAGATACAGATGTTGGAGGACGAATTGGGGTATGCGCTTTTCAATCGAAACAGCAAACCTCTGCGTCTTACAAAGCCTGGTCAGATACTGTACGATGGTGTGAAAGAAGCGCTTTTACAGATGGACTATGCCCTAAGAATGGCGGAGATGGCTACAGAAGGGAAGAGCGGTTCTTTATCAATCTCTTTTCAGGCGGGATATTATGCAGAGTATATTTTTTTGTCAATCATCAATAAACTCCGTGAAGACTTCCCGTCATTGCAAATACAGTGCAGCAAATTGTATTCCTGGGAGCAGATTAAAGGACTGACAAATGGAAGCATCGATATAGCAATGGGTCTTGATTTCCCTCATTGGCATGAACTGGGATTTGATGTCAAGCAGCTGAAAAAAGTAGATGCTCTTATTGTTATGTCGTCACATCACAGGCTGTCAGGCAAACAGTCACTGGAATATCATGATCTTGCAGGGGAAACATTTTATTTTACAGGGCCCAATGGCTATCAGGTGAATAAGATATTCAAAGGCCGTTTTGATCTCACAGATGTGCATCAGGTCGAAGTACCTTCGTCGGAAATTGCTTATTTTAAGGTGCTGTCAGAAAATGGACTTACAATTTCAAATCCATATGATCCGACATCATTGAATAATCCGCATTATCATTCTATCAAGTTTGACTCGGAATATACGGATGCCTATGTGTGTGTGGTGAATCCTAATAATAACAACCCTGTGATAAACCTCTTTTTGGATTTGACGAAAGAATATTATATTGATACAGAAAAACAGCCTGGAGAACCATAACCGTTAACAGCCTGCGACAGCGAAGATGTGTCGGATTAAATTGACATTCCTGTACATTCATGATAAAGTGTTATCGACAGATTGTCGGTATACGAGTTTATAATGAAACGGTGGTAGAAGCAATGCGCAAGGTAAAAGAAGCGAAGGAACGCAGAAATGAAATACTGGATGTGGCGGAAAGACTGTTTGGGACAAAGGGGTTTGACCATACTAGTACCAACGATATTTTGAATGAGGTTGGAATTGCCAGAGGAACCCTATACTATCATTTTAAGTCAAAAGAAGACATTCTGGACGCCATGATAGATCGAATCACAGATCGGTTAATCGCCAAGGCAAAGTGGATTACCCATCAAAAGGAAGTGCCGGTTTTGCAGCGTCTTACGCTGGCTGTACGTGCACTCAATGTAGAGAGTCCTGTTGGCAGTGTGATACTGGAGCAGGTACATAAGCCCCAGAATGCGTTATTGCATCAGAAACTGCAGGAAAGCCTGCTGGCGGAAGTCAATCCTCTGGTTACAGAACTGATAGAAGAAGCCATAGAGCAGGGAATATGCCACACAGATTACCCGGCGGAAGTGGTGGAAATGACTCTGCTGTATTCCAATACGGTATTTGATGATCTTGCGCAGAATGGTAAGGAAATAAAACAAAAGAAAATAGAGGCACTTATCTACAATTTGGAACGGCTTCTGGGTATGGAGCCGGGCAGCATGCAGGAAGCAATACTACCTCTTTTTCAGGATAGTAAAAAATAAGGGGACAAAAAGTCTCTTTGTTTTTTAATCATTTATCGACAGACTGACGGTCTAATAACTAGTATCGTATAAAAATATATCAGTATAATTTCGAACACAGGAAGGATGGGCTGGCTTATGATGCTGCGCATGTTAAAAAATGATTTAAGGAGAAACCGGATGATTACTGCCGCCCTATGCGGATTTTTTATCCTGGCAGCAATGTTGGTATCCGGTGCGATTACCATTATTCTTACGCTGTCAGGCTCCATGGATACGCTGCTTGCGAGTGCGGATGCATCGCATTTCTCACAGCTCCATGCAGGGGAGGTAGAGCAGATGGAGCTGGATGATTTCGTAAAAGAAAACCGCCGGCTTGTTAAAGCACAGCAGACCACAGAGCTTTTGGGTATCAATGGAGCTAATATTTATATAGGAGGTCAGGAGCAATCTGAGGCCGACAGCTTAATGGAAAACTCCTTCGTCCGGCAGAATCAGCAGTTTGACTATCTTCTGGATACGAATAATCAGGTATTACAGGTATCCGATGGGGAAATAGCAGTACCGATTTATCATATGCAGCGATACAATCTAAAGCCCGGGGACAAAGTACAGGTCGCGGCTGGGAATTTTGCGAGAGATTTTACCATCGTGGCGTTTTTGCGTGACAGCCTGATGAATCCTTCCATGATAAACTCCAAACGTTTTCTGGTCAGTGACGGAGATTGGGAACTTTTGCGTGAGCATTTAGGTGATATAGAATATTTGATTGAATTTCAGCTCTATGATACGTCCAGAGTAAGGGAACTGGAAACGCTTTACCAGGATTCCAATATGCCCCAGAAGGGTACGGCAATGGGTTATTCTCTGGTAAAGGTGATTAATGGAATGTCTGACGGGATTGCCGCAGCTGTCATTATCTTTATTGCCTGCCTGCTGGTCTTGATTGCCGCGCTTTGTCTGCGGTTTACCATGCTCACCACCATAGAGGAGGATTACCGGGAGATCGGAGTGCTGAAGGCAATAGGGATTTCAAATCAGGATATCAGGAAACTTTATATGGTGAAATATACGTTGATCTCTGCTGTGGCCTGTGTGGTGGGATATTTGCTTTCTCTGTTTGCAGGGAATCTGTTTACAGCAAATATTTCTCTGTACATGGGAAGAGGAAAGCAGACCATATGGAACTGGCTGCTTCCCGTAACAGGCGCTGGAATTGTCTTTGGCGCAATTATCGTTTTCTGTATGTTGGTTCTGCGCCGTTTCCGCCATATTTCTGCACTGGAAGCGCTGCGCCTTGGCACGGCACCGGACAAGGGCAGAAAGGCGGGAACATATACTCTTTCCCACAGCCGGATAAAAGATGTGAACCTGTTTCTGGGAGTGAATGAGGTATTGGGACACTTCCGGATGTACGGACTTTTATGTTTTGTGTTTGCCCTCTGCACCTTTTTGATGATCGTTCCCATTAACCTTTTAAATACACTAGAGTCATCAAACTTTGTCACCTATATGGGCGCGGGAAAATGCGATCTCCGTCTTGACCTGCAGCATACGGCGGATATGATTGCAAGATATAAGAAAACGGAAGAATATTTGAAAAAGGATGGGGATGTTTCTAAGTATGGGGCTATGTTTACCTGCACGTATAAGGCGGCGAACAGTAATGGGACATACGATAACATGAAGGTAGAAATCGGAGATTTTGACCTGTTTCCTCTGGAGTATACGAAAGGATCTGCACCACAGAAGGAAAATGAAATTGCACTGTCGTCCATGAATGCAAAGGAGTATCAGAAGGAACCTGGAGACAATCTGAACCTGATTGTGGGGGGCAGGGAACGGCAGATGACCGTATCCGGTATCTATCAGGATGTCACCAACGGGGGGAAGACAGCGAAAGCCATTCTTCCTGTGGACCATGAGCAAGTGATATGGTTCACGGTGAATATCGACCTGAAGGACGGCGTTTCCCTGGAGGAAAAGAGGCTGGAATACAGTGAAACCTTCCATCCGGCGAAGGTGACGGATGTAACAGAATATGTGGAGCAGACGCTGGGCGGTGTGATCGATCAGCTGCGTTTGGTGGTAAAATCCGCTTTTGTACTTGCACTTGCAGTGGCAGCCCTGATAACAGGCATGTTTTTCAAGATGCTTATGACGAAGGAGGCCAGACAGACTGCGGTTATGAAAAGCCTGGGTTTTACAGTCAACCATATCATGAAGCAGTATCTTACACGTGCCGTAGTAATCCTGGCAGCAGGAGTGGCTTGTGGGGTGCTGGCGGCCAACCTGCTGGGCGGGAAGCTGGCGGGATTGCTTATATCAGGAATATCGGATATGAGATTTGTGGTAAACCCCCTGTATACCTGGCTTTTATGCCCGCTGTCATTGATGCTGGCAGTAGCCGCAGTCATGATTCTGTGCAGAAAGACGGTTCGGAGTATCCACGTTATGATGGCAGCAGAATAGAGCAGGCACTTATTTTCCATGAGTGGGAAGAACTTTAAATATCCATTAAAAAAACAGAAATGAGGTTAATATGAATACTATACTCGAAGTGAAACATCTAATCAAAGAATATGACGTGGGAAAAAACAGCAGGCAGAGGGTGCTGCATGATGTCAGTATGACGATAGAGAGGGGGGAGTTTCTCTCTGTCATGGGACCCTCCGGATCCGGGAAATCCACGCTTTTATACACCGTCAGCGGCATGGACAGAGCAACACAGGGAAGCGTCAGGTTCTGCGATATAGATTTTTCTGCAATGTCAGAGGACGAGATTGCAAAAATCCGTCTGTCTAGGATGGGCTTTATTTTCCAACAGAATAACCTTCTGAAAAACCTGAATATATTTGACAATATCCTTCTGTCCGCCTGCCTCTCAAAAAGGGAAACAAAGCAGGAAATCAAGGAGCGGGGCAAAAAGCTTATGGAACAGACTGGAATTTTGCAGCTGGCGGACCGTCCTATTACACAGGCATCCGGCGGTCAGCTTCAGCGGGCATCCATCTGCCGGGCACTGATGAACCAGCCGGAAATTCTTTTCGGAGACGAGCCTACCGGGGCGCTTAACTCAAAAGCTGCCGGAGAGATTATGGATATACTGCTGAAAATAAATGAAAACGGTACAACGGTCCTTCTTGTTACCCATGATATAAAGGTGGCGGCGAAAACACAGAGGGTACTGTTCATGATGGATGGTGTGATAGCAGGAGAAAAGCATCTGGGAAAATATCAGGGAGAAGCGGGAAGCTTGAAAAGCAGGGAACAGAAGCTTACAAAGTGGCTTTCCGATCTGGGGTTCTAAAACAAAACCCGCTCTAGACAACAGCGAGCATTTTTCCTATAATAAATACAGGCGTTTTAATACATGTGTTTTAGAATGTTAGTAAGTGAAAGAGATGTGGAAGAATATGCCGCCAAAAGCGAAGTTTACGTTTCCAGACTGAGATGGTGTTTTACATTCACGGCATTGCCTCTATGGTTGCCGCTTCCTACGTGGATTTAAGGCGCTGAAAAAGCAGTACCAGGGGTCTCCTTTGCTGCGGTATCCATCTGCATCGCAGGAAATATTCTGAGATTCAGGCATTGCTATTTGGACTATGGCATGTGGTGATGGTGGTGGTCTGGTACTGGACGGAAGGAAAACTGGAAGAAGGAGGGTCTGCAGATGGACAAAAAAATTTTACGATGGATACTATTAGCCGTATTACTGATTTGTACAGCATTTTTGCTGTATTCTATAGTCATCGATCCCCTTGGAGAACATGATATTATGCTTGCACTGGCTGTCACGGCAGGATTTATTGCACTTGGTATGGATAAGAAGAAAAATAAATAATGAAATGAGTTAAGGAGTATGTGGTATGAAAGTAGTAGGTTTGCTGGGTGGCATGAGTTGGGAAAGTACAATATCATATTATAAGATTATTAATGAGTATGTTAAGAAAGAACTTGGCGGTCTGCATTCGGCTAAAATAATACTTTATAGTGTGGATTTTGCAGAGATAGAGGAATGTCAGGCAAAGGGGGACTGGGAGAAAAGCGAGAGCATTCTCAGCGAAGCCGCTAAAAATCTTGAGAAGGCAGGGGCAGATTTTATTGTTATCTGTACAAATACAATGCATAAGATTGTACCGCAGATGCAGGATAAACTAAAGGTTCCCATTCTTCATATCGCGGATGCGGTTGCAGAGGCTTTACTGGAACATAATATAAAAAGGGTTGCGTTATTAGGGACTAAGTACACAATGACGCAGGATTTTTATAAAAAAAGGCTGTTTGAAAAAGGCATTGCTGTAGTGATACCAGAGAAAAAGGATATTGAGAAGATAAACCGTGTGATTTATAATGAACTGTGTCTTGGCATGGTTTTGGATGCTTCACGTGTGCAATACCAGAAAATTATAGAAAAGCTGAAAATGGATGGTGCAGAGGGCGTTATCCTGGGATGTACTGAGATTGGAATGCTGATAAAACAGGAGGATTCCGTGCTTCCCGTCTTTGATTCCACGCACATCCATGGACAGGCTGCTGCCCAAAGGGCAATTTATCTATAGCCAAAAATGCAATGCCCGGAATGGGGGAGCGAATTTCTAATATCCCGAAGGGTTCAGATATGCCTATTTCATATGTAGATGTTTATAATTGGAACAACTATTTACGCACAATCTGTTTATCCAAGCGATAATTTATTTTACAGCTTAGGCAGACTAATTAAATCACAACATAATGTACCTAAAACAAGAAGTGCAGGCAAAATATACTCTGCAGGCAAAGATATTACAATCACATGGGATGGGGTTAATGAAATCAAAGAACGAATGGATTTAGCAAAACTAGTGGATTCTGAAGAAAATAATGAAGCAATAGAAATTAGTAAGGAGAACACGAGTAAGGCTTCCAATTTAGAGGATTTTGAAATTTTCGCTTGAAGATTTAGAAGTTTATGTGGTATAATTTGTCTGTAAAAAATGCGCGCGTATAATGGTTCAGCGTGAAATCAAATGATTTCATGCTGTTTTTTTGTTGAAAAGGAGAAATAAAGCTATGGATTTTTATATGAAGTTACCACGCAATAAAAAAGAATTTGCATTATTTATGGGGATTATCTCTATTATTTCCGTGAATATCATAGCACCTGTTATTACTTGCTTTGAGGCAGGCTTTCATTTATATGTATGGGCTGACGTGTTAAGTATCTTACCGCTTGTTTGGTTATGCGTGATCGCCATTGTTCTATTGACTTATATTCCCGCTGAAAGGATGACAGCTAGAATAATATCAGAGGGAGACAGTTTTAACGCACATATTGTTGTAAATATATTATGTACGGTACTTTTAATGTCTGTGTTTTTAACAGTGCTTGGCACATGGATTGGGACACGTTCTGTCACGATGGAGCCCATAAGAATGTTTTTTTATAAATGGCCGAGAAATTTTGCAATTTCTTTGTTTGTGGAGATGTGCATTGCACAGCCTATTGCCCGATTTGTCATATTTAAGCTGCATTTATTCAAAGATAAAGAAAATGCTAATGCTTAAGAACTTTTATATTACGGAAGACGAATAGCAATAAAAGCTCCCGGATGTTTCGGGAGCTTTTATTGCTATTCTAAAAATCCTTCCGTGGTTTCCCGGCGGATAAGGATGGGAGTGACCATCTTGTGAATGGGCTCTTTCAAAGGAACGGGCCGTCTTTTTTTACGTTCGTTCATCTGTGTGACGAGCATACTGACAGCCTCGTACGCCAACTTTTCAATTTGCTGCCCAATGGTGCTGATCGGGATAATAGCTTCTTCGGAAACGGGAGAATTGTCAAAGCCGATAATCAGGTAATCCTGCGGCAGGGTACCGTACTTGCGAAAGAGCAGGTTGAGAAGGACATTGGCATATGTATCGCTTGATACGAAGATGCCTTTTTTCTGGTTGGGGTAGTTCATTTCAATCTGGTTTAAAATATGGCTCATCTGACGTTGACTGCTCTCATTGGTGTTTCCCAGCTCTTCGATGATGACCTGATGTTTCAAGTGATGTTCCTTACAGAAATCCCGAAAGCCCTGGATCCGTCCGTAGGCCGGGCGTTCTTCCGGAGTTGGGGAATTCACGTGAATAAGCACATCGCACTTGTGTCTGGCAAGGAGGCTCGTGGCCTGTACAGCACCCATATAATTGTCGGTGTTGACGCTGCATACAAAGCGGTCCTCACGTTCGATTGTAACGATTGGAATAGACAGTCCGGCCAATTCACGGGAGGGAATGGTGTGGCTTAGGATGATCATTCCTTCTATCTGATAGGAGAGAAGTTCCTGAATGTAGCGCCGTTCGCTCTCCTCATTGCCGTTGCCGATGAAGACTAAAAACTTGTAGCCAAAGGTCTCGTAGGTGGAGAGTATCTGATCCAGCATCTCAGAGTAATAGCGGAGATACAGATTGGGCACGATGATGCCGATAAACTCAGTTTTCCCGCTGGCGAGAATGCGCGCTACCTTATTCTCTTTGTAATCCAGCTTCACCAGCGCATCGGAGATGATCTGCTGGTTCTCCAGCGTCAGGGAATCCGGATTGTTAAAGTATCGGGAGATCGTTGTTTTGGAAAAGTTGGTATATTTTGCAATATCGTCAAATGTGACTCTCTTTTTCTGGGCCATAATTATCACGCTGCTTTCTTTATAATGTAATTCTATGTACAAGTATAACAAAATTCAAATACCAGGGCAATAAGTAATCGGTTAAGTAACCGGTTTTGTAACATGTCTACAATTTGGGGTAGTCCATATCGTATATTATTGCTGAAAATCAGCTTGGTGATTGACGAAGAAGTATATCTATGCTATGCTGGAATCATAAAAGTAACCGGTTACTTTACCGGTTAAGCGAAACGTGTAAATGAAAAGTCCCAAAGCCGGGTATAGGGAGTAACGGGAGATTAGGAGGATTGACTGAATGAAAAAGAAAGTAAGGGCAAAAGGGATAGCAGGGTTGCTTGCAGCAGTGCTGGCGGTGACAACACTGACGGGCTGCCGGTTCGGATTTGCAAGTGATCCGGACGATCCGAATGAAGAAGTAAAAGAAGTACCGATTGACACATCCGCAGACACATTTACATATGATGCGTCTTTAGAGGGAACAGAGATTACACTTCTAAACTCAAAGGCAGAGATACAGGCTCCGCTGGAGAAGGTCTCAGCTGCATTTGAAGAGAAGTCTGGCGTGCATGTGGAAGTCATGCCGGTGACAGACGGAGATTCGCCCTACACTAAGGTGGTCAGCATGTATAATTCCGGAACACCGCCTACAATGGCAATTCTGGATACCACGGATGTAATTGCATTGGCAGAGGAAAAGGCCGCAGATTTGACCGGGGAAGCATGGACTGCGCAGGCCGGGGAATATCTGACAGAGGTCAATGGGAAAGTCTACAGTTTTCCGCTATGTATTGAGGGAAGAGGGCTGATTTACAGCAAAGCAGTGATTGAAGAAGCACTGGGTGAGGAATTTGACCCGAAGTCCATTGCCACATTAGATAACTTTACAGAGCTTCTTGAAAAGCTAAAAGCCGCCGGAATTGAGAAGCCTGTATCGCTTGCGAAGGAGGACTGGTCACTTGGAGCGCATCATCTGCAGTATATCTATGAGACCTATGACGGCACTTCAGAAGGGGCACAGGAGATGATTCAACAGATTAAGGACGGAGAATGTGATCTTGACACATATGACAGACTGGAAGAGTTCTTGGATATGTTCGACGTATTGAAAAAATATAATGTGGCGAAAGGCGATCCGCTGGGAGCCGATTACGATGAGATGGCGATAGACTTGGCGGACGGCAAGACGGCGTTCTGGTTCAACGGAAACTGGGCATGGCCCAATCTTACCGAAGCGGGCGCGGGGGAAGAAGATGAGTACGGCTTCCTTCCGTACTTCTTAAACAGCGATGCCGGTGACTTTGCAAATCAGAAGATTCAGGCATCTCCGTCGAAGCAGGTAATGCTGGACGGGCAAATGGCGTCGGAGAAGGAGCAGGCCGCAGCCAGGGAATTTTTAAACTGGATCGTATTTTCTGAGATCGGACAGCAGATGCTTGTAAAGACCTGCAATGTGATACCACCTTTTATCAACAATCCATATGAGCCGGCGGATCCCCTGAGCGCAGATATTTACGAGAAGGTACAGGCCGGTGAGACATTTAACGCGTCAGCCATCGTACCCAACGATCACTGGGCGGTGCTGGGTGCGGCGATGCAGAAATATCTGGCCGGGAGAAGCGACAGGGAGGAACTGACAGAATCTATCGCAGAATATTGGAAAGAGCAAGAGTAGGAGTAGGAAAGAAGGGAAAAGGATGAGAAATAAAAATAGAGGAAAAGATTTCTGTATGTTTGCACTGCCGGGTATGTTTTGCTTCTTTGCTGTGGTAATGATACCGTTTATCTATGGGGTATACCTTACGCTGACAGACTGGAACGGTGTGGCTAAAGTGAAGAATTTTATCGGCTTTAAGAATTTTGCGGGGGTTTTGCGGGACGGGCAGTTCTGGACCTCTCTAGGTCTGACGTTCAAATATGTAATACTGGTGGTTCTCTTAGTAAATGTAATTGCCTTCTTGCTGGCCTATCTTTTGACACGGGGAATGAAAGGCCAGAACTTTTTCAGAGCGGGATTTTTTACTCCTAACTTAATCGGAGGTATTGTTCTGGGATATATATGGCAGTTTGTATTTTCCAGAGTGTTTGTAAATGTCGGCGAGGCTACCGGCTGGAACCTCTTCGGGGTATCGTGGCTCTCTGATCCCACGAAAGCTTTCCTCGCGCTGGTGATGGTATCTGTGTGGCAGCTGTCCGGATATATGATTCTTATTTATGTGGCTGGATTTATGGGACTTAGCGAGGATGTTATGGAAGCGGCCAGCATCGACGGAGCTTCCGGCTGGAGAAAGATGAGGAGTATCGTAATGCCGCTTATGATGTCATCGGTGACAATCTGCCTCTTCCTCACACTGTCTCGTGCGTTTATGGTGTACGATGTAAACCTTTCATTGACTGCAGGAGCGCCTTACGGAACGACAGAAATGGCCGCCATGCATGTGTATGAGAAAGCGTTCACCTCCAGACAGTTTGGGCTGGGGCAGGCGGAGGCGCTTATCCTGTTTCTGATTGTTGCATGTATCAGCGGTATTCAGGTGTACCTGACGAAAAAGAAGGAGGTGGAAGCATAATGAAGCAGACAGCAATCGGCGGAAATAAAAGAAAAGCGGCCAATATACTGGCTACGGCAGGATTGATAATTATATTTCTTGCCTATATGTTCCCGTTCCTGATGGTAGTAATCAACTCTTTGAAGCAGAAGAGAGATATTATTAAAAGCCCGTTCTCCTGGCTGTACACTATTAAGGGACTGTCCTTTGACAATTTTGTTAAAGCGTTTACACAGATGGACTTCATGAATGCCTTTAAGAACTCTTTGATTGTAACAGTTTCGGCGACACTTCTTGTGACCTTGTTCGCAGCCATGCTGGCATATTACATCGTGCGTCACAACAATAGGATATCCAAAATTACATTCGCACTGATGGTGGCATCTATGATTATACCGTTTCAGGCAATTATGATTCCGCTGGTCAGCATTTACGGGGGAACCTTGAATATGCTGAACCACAGGATTACCTTGATATTCATGCACACAGGATTTTCTATGGCGATGTCGGTATTTATGTTTCATGGATTTATCAAAGGCAGTGTGCCCATCGCATTGGAGGAGGCGGCTTACATAGACGGGTGTACGCGCGGACAGACATTTTTCAAAATTGTGTTCCCGCTGCTTAAGCCGATTATCTCTACGATGGTAATCTTAAATGCGCTGGCGTTCTGGAATGACTTTCTGCTTCCATCACTAGTGCTGACAGATAAAAAGCTTCTGACGCTTCCGCTTTCGACCTACAGCTTCTACGGCACGTACTCTGCAGATTACGGAACAATTATGGCCGGTCTTCTGCTGTGCGTAATACCGATTCTGATTCTGTATATTATACTTCAAAAGCAGATTATCAGCGGCGTTGTTGCAGGGGCGGTAAAATAAATAACATGAGGAAAGAAAAGGAAATAATATGATAAAAGATATATTACATCTTAAGGCTCCGGGAAACTGGATCAATGACCCGAATGGTTTTATCTATTATCAAGGAAAATATCACCTGTTCTATCAGCATTTCCCCTATGCTCCGGTGTGGGGGACCATGCATTGGGGACATGCGGTCAGTGACGATTTGGTTCACTGGGAGCATAAGGAGATTGCCCTCTTCCCTACGAAGGATTATGACAGAAACGGGGTGTTTTCAGGCAGTGCCATTGAAAAGGACGGTATGCTGTATCTCTATTATTCAGCGGTGCGGTATCTGAAGGAGGAACCGGAAAATATACATCTGTGTCCGGGAGAAAAGTTTGAGACCAGCCAGGCGATGATTACCTCTCCGGATGGGTACCAATTCGACAACTGGAGGGATAAACGGCAGATTATTCCAGTAAGTGCAGATGTGACAATCGCTGATGCTGTCCATACGAGAGATCCGAAGGTGTGGAAAAGCGGCGATACTTATTATATGATTCTTGGGAGCACCCTGGAAGGGAAGCACGGACGGGTGCTGTTCTACAAGAGCAGGGACGCCAGGACTTGGACATATGCCAACCAGTGCCGGGATAAAGTCTTTGGTAAAATACTCGAATGCCCTGATATTTTTATGGCGGGGGAAGGCTATGTGTTCATGGGTTCTCCTATGGGCATTCTGGACGATGGTCTGGAATATGCCCATCAATCCATATGTGCACCGGTGGATTTTGAGGAGGAAAGCTGTGAGCTTAAACTGTTAAGACCTAGTCAGTTTGTGGATTACGGACTGGATCTCTATGCACCGCAGACAACTCTTGACAAAGATGGCAGACGGGTCATGATTGCGTGGATGCGGATGCCATATGCAGCCGATGCACCGGACAGGAATCCGTGGAAGGGCATGATGTGTCTTCCGAGGGTGGTGGAGGAAGAGGCGGGGCACATTTATTTCCGCGTGCACCCAGAGACGGAGCGGTATTTTAGCAAAGAAATGCTGCGAAGGGAAGAGATCGATTATCACAAGCCTTTTCGGATAAAGACGGTGTTAAAAGAAGGAGATATGCTGGATATCGGCGGATACTGTATCAAAGCTGAGAACGATTGTATCCGGACAGACAGAACCAGGGTATTTGCAAGAAAAGATTACGAACGGGATACAAAAGAGGCAGAGCAGTACCGCATGACAAGCAGTACGCCTTCCCTTTGCGGACGGTATGAGCTTGATATCTTTGCGGAGCCTAATCTAATTGAGGTTTTCGTGAATCAGGGACAGTATGTGTTAAGCAATGTGATTTATGGCCTGGGAAGGGGGATAAGCGGCCCTGTGAAGCAACTATTCTCAGGCGGAGACAGGTAGGGAGTGAAGCGATGGGGAAGAAAGCAGATATTTTTCAAGACAGAATGGCAAGGCACCATGACGAGCTGCGCTGGCTCTACATGGAATTGTACCAAAATGGCGATATGTTCGCAGAACTGTGTACACAGATGTATGAATATTATAATATGCGCAGGCAGAAGCTCCACAACCGTGACGAAAGGCGGCTTCGGGACCCGGGCTGGTTCAAAAAAAACGATATGCTTGGCATGATGCTTTATATCGATAATTTTGCAGGTACTCTAAAAGGGGTGCAGGGAAAGCTTGACTACCTGAAAGAATGTAATGTAAACTGCCTGCACCTGATGCCTTTCCTTGACACACCGGCGGGGCGTTCGGACGGGGGATATGCGGTGGCTGATTTCCGGAAGGTGAGACCGGAGCTTGGCACGATGCAGGATCTGAGCGAACTTACCGATGCGTGCCATGCAAAAGGAATAAACGTATGTATGGATTTTGTAATGAATCATACGTCTGAGGAACATGAGTGGGCGATAAAGGCGAGACAAGGCGACGGGGAATATAAGAGCCGCTACTTCTTTTACGACAGCTATGAGATACCGAGACAGTATGAACGGACAGTGCCGCAGGTGTTTCCGACTACCGCGCCGGGTAACTTCACCTATCTCCCGGAGCAAAATGCCCACGTGCTGACGACATTTTATCCTTATCAGTGGGATTTGAACTACCGCAATTCAAGAGTGTTCAATGAGATGATGTACAATTTTCTATATCTGGCAAACCGCGGTATTGATGTGGTACGTATTGATGCGGTTCCATACATCTGGAAGGAGCTTGGAACTTCCTGCCGCAATCTTCCCCAGGTGCATACGATTGTGCGCATGATGCGCATCATCAGCGAGATCGTCTGCCCCAGCGTTATTTTGCTGGGGGAGGTTGTGATGGAACCGGAAAAGGTGGTGCCGTATTTCGGAACAGTAGAAAAACCGGAGTGCCATATGCTGTATAATGTGACAACTATGGCTACTACGTGGAACAGTGTGGCGGCCGGTGATATCCGGCTTTTGAGAAAGCAATTGGACGCTGTCAATGGCCTGCCCAAAGAATACACCTTTTTGAACTATTTAAGGTGTCACGATGATATAGGCTGGGGACTTGACTATGATACCTTAAAATGGTGGGGAATGAAGGAGGTGCCCCACAAGCGGTTCCTGAATGATTATTTCACCGGCAGGTTTTATGGAAGCGTGAGCAGAGGGGAGCTGTACAACGATGATCCGGTCACACAAGACGCAAGGTTCTGCGGAACAACAGCTTCTATGTGCGGAATAGAGAGCGCGGGATTTGAGCAGAATGCAGTCAGGCTAAAGGCAGCGGTTCAGTTGGATATCATGCTGCACGCATATATGCTGACGCAGACGGGAATACCGATGCTCTACAGCGGAGATGAGATTGGCCAGGTCAATGACTATAGTTATAAAGAGGACCCGCTGAAATCCATGGATTCCCGCTATGTGCATCGCGGGAAATTCCGCTGGGATCTTGCCGGGCTTCGTAAGGACGGGACAACGGTGGAGGGGCAGATATTTCCGGCACTTCTCAGGCTGGAACAGATTCGCAGCCGGGAGAAGGTATTTTCTCAAGAGGCAGACGTCTATACATATGATGTAAAAGACGATGCGGTTCTCTGCATAATGCGGGAGACAGAGGAAGAACGGTTTTTTGGGATTTTTAACTTCAGCAGTCAGGGGAGGACAGCCTGGATGCAGGAAGAGGGCATGTACATTGATTTATTTACCGGAGAAGACAGGCGGATGAAGGATGTCTGGCTTTTGCCCCATGAATTTGTGTGGGCGAAGAGATGCAGCAGAGAGGAGTAAGTACAATGACAACAGCGAGTACAGTGACAGCAGCATTAGAAAAAGACTGGTGGAAGCGGGCGGTAATCTATCAGATATACCCCCGCAGCTTCAAAGACAGTGACGGAGACGGAATCGGAGATCTGCAGGGAATCATCAGCAGACTGGACTATCTTGCCGATCTTGGAATAGATGCCGTATGGCTTTCTCCAGTGTGCCGTTCTCCCCAGGATGACAATGGATATGATATCTCGGATTATCAGGATATTGATCCTATGTTCGGTACCCTTGCAGATATGGAGGAGCTGATTGCCGGAGCCGGAAAACGGGGCATAAAAATCATTTTGGATCTGGTGCTTAACCATACGTCAGACGAGCATGTTTGGTTCAGAGAAGCGCTAAAGGGCAGGGATAACCCGTATCATGACTATTATGTATGGCGCGACGGTGCACAAGGCCAGCCGCCCAATGAGATGCAGGCGGCCTTCGGCGGCTCAGCATGGGAATGGGTGCCAGAGCTTTCTCAGTATTACTTCCACCAGTTCTCTGTAAAACAGCCGGATTTAAATTGGGAGAATCCGCAGGTGAGACGGGAGATCTATGAGATGATTCTCTGGTGGATGAAAAAAGGAGTAGGGGGCTTTCGGCTCGATGTTATCGATCAAATAGCCAAGGAACCGGATCGCCTGATTACAGGAAACGGGCCGCGGCTCCATGAATTTATCCGGGAGCTGAGCCGTGAGACCTTCCGGAAAGGTAATCTTATTACTGTAGGGGAGGCCTGGGGTGCAGACGTGGAGCGGGCAAAGCTCTACAGCAATCCGGACGGAAGCGAGTTCTCCATGGTATTCCAGTTTGAACACATGGGAATCGATCAGCAGGAGGGAAAAGAGAAGTGGGATCTTGCGCCATTTTCACTGGTGAAATTCAAGGAAATCATGGAGAAATGGCAGACGGGACTGTACGGGTGCGGCTGGAACAGCCTGTTCTGGGAAAATCACGACTTGCCCAGAATAATCTCCCGCTGGGGGGATGACGGGGAGTACCGCAGCCAGTCCGCGAAGATGCTTGCCATTGTGCTTCACGGAATGCAGGGAACGCCTTACATCTATCAGGGGGAAGAGATTGGCATGAAGAACGTACAGTATGAGTACGGGGAATACCGGGATATAGAGACGATCAACATGTATAAGGAACGGCTGGCTAATGGCTTTTCCGAGGGGGATATTATGGATTCCATCCATGCCAGAAGCCGGGACAACGCCAGAACACCCATGCAGTGGAACGATGGGGTGAATGCCGGATTCAGCGATGGAACCCCCTGGATCAAGGTGAACCCTGATTATACCGAAGTCAATGTAAAGCAGCAGATGGAGGATGAGAATTCGGTCTACTGTTGCTACAAGAAACTGATTGGATTGAGAAAGAAATATCCGGTGTTTGTAGACGGCAAGTTTGAACTGCTTGCAAGGGACCATGAGCGGATCTTTGCATATACGAGGAGCTGCGAGAGCGGCAAAATACTTGTGTATGCGAACTTTAGCAGTGAAGAGGCGGCCTTTTCCCTGCCGGAAAAGTGGCGGGATGCCGAGACACTTATCTGCAATGAGAGCAGCGGGAAAAACGGTATGCTTGGAGCCTATGAGGCGGGTATCTTGTACAGGCAGTGACGCAGTGAAGTTCCCCGCAGATGAAAAGCGTGCGGACTTTGGAAGCAATCGTTTTGACAGTAAGGACGCATCATCTGCGGGAAATTTTGTCATATATACAGACCGCTGGCGCAGCAGGTTACGTTAGCAGCATTTGCTTCCTGTAATCTTGTGCAGCGCAGTAACAGATATGGCGCCGGTTATATCTATATTTCTGACAGTTTCCGGATACGTCAGACTGAATGACACGGAGGTACTGTCTTCGGTAACGGGGATTGTGAAACTTCCGGATGCAGAAGCATTACGTGACGCAGATCCGGTTGGAGCAAAATATGAGTATAATAGCTTGAGCGCTCCGTTTATCTTAGGCGTAATTTGCATATAACTATCAGCCTCCGGTGTTGCTAAAAATATAAAATCTATCAGGTATAAATATCCTGGTTCCAGTATGATTTTAGTATCTGCTAGAGATATCTGTTTCCCCTCCTGAAAGAGAGTCAACATGGGCAGATCCGTTTTGGAGGGAGGGCTGGATTGGACGCCATACTGCGCATAGGAGCACAGTTCCTGCGGCTTGCTGCAATTGCAGTGACAGTCGTTATAACACATAGATATTTCCTCTTTTTAATAAAGTGTATGAGAAAAAAATAAAATGGTTACGGATAAGCATATTTGGGTATGACGTTTAAACTGCCGCACAGGATTGACGAATTTCCTGCTGTCTGTTAGTATAGATATACGGAATGCGGGCGTACCTGCAAGGATCCGGATAAAACAGTTTGGCCAAACCGGCTGCTAAGATGATTTTGCGTACAACTTCATCATAAGGCAGCCGGAATTGACCCTGTTTTGTCCGGTTTTTTCGTTCAGAGGCAGGTGACAGGCTTGTACTCCCCGTTATTATTGTACAGAGATATAAAAACAGAAAGAGAACAGGTGTAAGACTATGAATTTACATTTTGTGCCGGTAAATCCGGCAATCAGGAAAGAAGTGGAGAACTTACAGACGTTACCGGAACAGGCAGGATTTATTGAGAGTGTCCGTGACTGTATGAAGGAGGCGGACGCATGTCCAAAATGGCGGCCGGTGGGCATCTATGACGGCAGTATGCTGGTAGGGTTTGCTATGTATGGCTGTTTCCAAATTTCTAAACCGGAGGGTGAAGTATGGCTGGATCGCATCCTGATAGATGGAAAACATCAGGGCAGAGGGTATGGAAGGGAGGCCGTCTCCGCTTTGCTGAAACGGCTGTACCAAGAATATGGAAAAAAACAGGTGTATCTGAGCGTATATGAGAGCAATACGGCAGCAATACACCTGTATAAGCAGCTTGGTTTTCAGTTCAATGGAAAATTTGATACTAAGGGTGAGAAAATAATGGTATATACTGGTATTCACAGGTAAACTATACCTGCATAAGATAAGTGCCGGAGCAGTGTCTTACGCTCTGTTATTATCCCGGGCTTCTTGTTCTGCCGCTAATTGCTGACCGCAGGGAGTAGTGCATAATCCGCCATGGCAGGTACACCGCAATTCGGAAGGCAATTGCCGTCCTACGCGAAAAAGCGTCTCTGCAGTCTGATCCAGAGGAATGAGGGGATCAAAACCGCCCAGAATCATATTAGCGGATACCACAGCGTTTGCCGCGGACATGGCATTCCGGTTAATGCATGGGATCTGCACTAATCCCGCCACCGGGTCGCATATGGTACCAAGAATATTTTGTACGGCACAGGATGCGGCCTGACACATCTGTTCGGAGGTACCGCCCATTATGTATACCAGTCCGGCTGCTGCCATACCGGAAGCTGCTCCTGGTTCAACCTGGCACCCGTATAATTCCGCAGAGTAATTGCAATCTTTGCTCATGACAATACCTATGATGGATGTAACAAACATAGCACGAATTTTTTCTTCTGTGGAGAGTTCCAGATGATTGGCAACGCCCAGCACAGCTCCGGGGAAGACCCCGGCTGAACCGCCGGTGGGGGCACAGAGAACAACTCCCATGGCGCTGCTGTATTCCATAGTAGCCATGGCCCAGGGAACGGCTGTATTTAATACTCCCATATCCAGCGCTTTTGAATCCTTTTTTATATAGTTCTCAACTTTGCCTGCAGTGGGGGAGATGATGCCGCGCATATCGATCCCGCCTTTCAGGCCCTCTTTTGCACTGTGCTCCATGGTATCCACAACGTATTTCATATAATCCCAAACCTGCTGCTTGCTCCAGCCGCTGCGGGCCATCTCGTACTCCACGGCCAGTTCCCACAGCTCCTTGCTCTCGGAGTGTGACATTGCTAACATTTCCTCTGCACTGGCAAATGGGAGTCTGCAGTGCCGGTTAGAGGGAACTGCGAGGACGGGCTCCATCATAATGACTTCAGAGACAGATGGTATTTTTTTTATTTGCTCAAGAACCTGTTCCTGTAAAGGAGTCCGGTATTTTAGATTAATCAGTCCGCGTCCTTCGAGGGCGGATACGCTGCTTCCTTCATCTCTGCCATTCAATGCCTGTATGTAGGTGCAGATGTGCCCAAGCTCAGCTGTATCGCAGTCTGCTCTCACGATGAGTTCGTAGCAGTCTCCTACGATGGACACGTCGAAGTCATCAATTTTTAATAACTTTACGGTGCCTCCCCCGGTGGAATCGGAATGCACAGTAACCTGTCTTCCTTCTGTATTCTCTAAAGTGATATGTGAGATATTAGGTACAATAGCAGGAAAATCCTGTATTTCAAAGCTGACTTCCACACCGGCTTTTTCGGCTTCCCCAAAGGCATTGCGAAGCCTGGGATCCTCAGGACGCCGGCCCAGGAGACCATTCACATACCCCATATCAGAGCGCTGCCCCTTATACATCATTGTGTAGGCTCCCTCCCGCGCGAAAGCCACAGAAGCTTTTTTCAAAGTTCCCGGAAGAAGCTGCTGTGCCAGAAAACCGATGCGTGAGGGCCCGCATGTGTGCGAGCTGGAAGGTCCAATCATAGTGGGACCGACAATATCATTAAAAATACTTGGACTTTGGCGCTGCATAAAAACCCTCCTTAAAATTTTATAATTATAAAAAATATTTTATGATTATGTGTATTATAAAATGCAGCTTCAAATAAAGTCAACAGATTTTTTTACAATCGTAAAAAATTTTACTTGTAATTTATTCCTAAAAAATGATATGATTTTGTCGTTGGTAAAAACACAGAGGCAAAAGGAGATAAGGTTAATGGGAGAAGGGATAGGAACAAGGGTGCGGAATCTGCGCAAAAGGCGGGGAGTGACACTCACACAGCTGGGACATGAGACTGGGCTTTCCCCTGCTTTTATCAGTAATCTGGAAAGGAACCTCTGCAGTCCCACGCTTGATAATATACAGCGTATCTGTGCGGCCTTAGATATAGAACTTGTGAAACTGCTGGATGATAAGAATTGGGGACAGAATATAATCCGTGCGAAGGACAGAAAAATCGTTTTTGAGCAGAAGGGCCAGATTCGCTATGAATCAATCAATTTTGGCCCGGAGAGACTGGACGGGCTTCTGATTGTTGTGGAGCCCCACTGCGAATATAAGAAGGAATGGACCCATGCCTACGATGAGATAGGATTCGTGTTAGAAGGAGAATTGACGATATCGCTGGACGAACAGCAGTTTGTGCTTCATGAGGGCGATGCTTTTTATGTGGATTCCAAGAAGAAGCACAGCCTCAGTAATCTTTCGGAAGTACCCTGTTCAAGTCTGTGGATTAAGCAGATTAATAATTGTCATTAGAATTAGAAGGTGCAAAGGCGGATGTAGATGCCTTTGTACCTTTTTTATTTCCGCAATGGGCGGGGGGCAAGCGGCTGGTAAGAGGAATTTTGGATACTCCATGCCTTACTTTTGGTTTTATATATATAAAAAACAATCGCAGGAAATTTTATATATATAAAATAATTTGCCGATACACTGCTGATATCCAAAAGCTTACAGGGCTGGTTATGGGACGCAGAGGGAGCAGCAGCCATGAATTGACCGGGAAATCTGTGGGCAGTTTGCCGGTTGAAAACAAACTCCTGTTCTGGTAAAATGATAGCAGTGAAGATAATTAAGAAGGAAAGCAGGCGGCCGGAAGTGACAGAGAACAGAATCTACGTGTGTATTGATTTGAAATCCTTTTATGCCTCGGTAGAATGTGTGGAGAGAGGGTTGGATCCGATGAAGGCCCAACTAGTGGTGGCGGATCCGGAGCGTACGGAAAAGACAATCTGCCTGGCAGTCTCACCAGCTATGAAAGCGCTGGGAGTACCGGGCAGATGCAGAGTATTTCAGATTCCGGCAGGAATAGAATATATTATGGCACCTCCCAGAATGCAGCTCTATATTGATTATTCTGCCGAGATCTACGGTATTTATCTGAAATACATCGCAAAAGAAGATATTCATATTTACTCTATTGATGAGGTTTTTATGGATGTTACGGACTATTTGTCTATGTACCAGATGACGGCAAAGGAACTGAGCATTAAGATTATGCAGGATATATTGGACACCACAGGGATTACTGCAACTGCGGGAATCGGCAGCAACCTTTATCTGGCTAAGATTGCTCTGGATATCACGGCAAAGCATGCGGAGGATCACATCGGCGTTTTAGATGAGATGATCTACCGGGAGACTTTGTGGAGCCACAGGCCTCTTACAGACTTTTGGAGAATCGGGACAGGGACAGCAAACCGGCTGGAGCGGGCTGGTATCTTTACCATGGAGCAGGCGGCAAAGGCCGATGAGGTGATGCTGTACAAGATGTTCGGGGTTGACGCGGAGCTTCTCATTGACCATGCATGGGGAAGGGAACCCGTTACCATGGCTGACATCAAAGCGTATCGGACCAAAGAAAATTGTATATCAAGCGGACAGGTACTTCCCTGCGACTATTCCTATCAGGATGCCATACTGGTTGTGAAGGAAATGGCTGATATGCTCTCTCTGGAGCTTGTGGATAAAGGGCTAGTGACGGATTCCATTACCCTGCATGTGGGATACAGCAGCCGGTTACAGAAGAAATCCGCACATGGGACAGCTTCTATGACAGTTACCACCAGTTCCGCAAAGCAGATAATCGCATCTGCAATGAAGCTGTATGAACGGATTGTGGATCAGTCTGTACCTATTCACAGGATAAACCTTACCTTTAATCATGTGGTGGACGAGAGGTATCAGCAGTATGACCTGTTTACAGATCCGGCAGAGCTGGAGCGGGAACATAAAATGCAGGAAGCTATGCTTAACATTAAAGAAAAATATGGAAAGAATGCGATTCTAAAAGGCATGAACCTTCAGGAGGGAGCGACCGCTATGGAGCGTAACCGGCAGATAGGAGGGCATAAAAGTGGTATCTAAAATGAGCAGAGAGGAAAGGGCAAAGCAGTTTATGCCGTTTGCTGCCCTGAAAGGCTATCCGGATGCCCTGCGCAGGAAAGAAAAGGTAGTGCTGCCAAAGGGAACGCTGTCGGAAGACTATCAGGAAGAACTGGATCGAAAACTGAGGCAGGTGCATAAAAATGACATTATAACAGTTGTATATTTCTGTAAAAATGAATATATCAAACTGACAGGGATGGTATCCAGAATTGATGAGACGGCAAGAGTTCTAAAAATTGTAAATACTAAGATTTCCTTTGATGATTTGTATGATATTACCGAGAGTTCAGGGGAGTCGGAGAAGATACTGTGATATTAGAAAAGTCGGGCGAAAGGAGAATTGGAAGATGAATGAATTTATAACACCTCCAAATCATGTGAACTTTAAAGCAAAGAGGCTGTTTGGAGAAATGGGACAGATCATAGACGGTTCGGTAGCTTATGTTGATTTGAACGGCGGTGGCCCTATACAGCGTCATACACATGAACATAATCATTTGTTCATAGTGACAAAAGGTGAGGCGAGAATTGAAGTTGGTGAGGAAACGATTATTGTAAAAAAGGATGAAAGTTATTTGGTAAACGGGAAAGTTCCCCATGCAGTTTGGAATAACTGCAGCAGCGAGACTGTAATGATAGGGATATCAGTCAAAGGGTTATAGGCATCCTCTTTTCAGGATGGGGAATACGATACTATTACATGTTAGCGAAACATGTATAAAAGTGCTTGACTTTGAGTTAACTCCAGGGAGTATCCTATAGAATAAGTAAAGGAATGGATGTACTACATACAGAAAGCACCGGAAAGAAAAGGCTCTGGTCAGGACTAGACATTCATTTGAACTTATATCACAGAAAGGGGTACTGTAAAATGATATATAAGGAATTTCAGGATTTGAAATTATCGGCACTAGGAATGGGGGCCATGCGGCTGCCTGTTATTGATGGTGATGATGCAAGGATCGATGAGAATGCAGTTTCTGAGATGGTAAGCTATGCCATGGAACATGGTATTAACTATTATGACACCGCCTGGGGATACCACAATGGGAACTCAGAAAGGGTTATGGGAAAAGTGCTGAGTGATTATTCCCGGGGCAGCTATTATCTTGCCACCAAATTTCCAGGATATGATCTTTCCAATATGGATAAGGTGGAGGAGATTTTTGAGCAGCAGCTTGAAAAATGTGGTGTGGACTATTTTGATTTTTACTTGTTTCACAATGTCTGTGAGATGAATATTGATGCTTATCTGAATGAAACTTACGGCATTTTTTCGTATCTGATGGAGCAGAAAGAAAAGGGACGCATCCGTCATCTGGGATTTTCTGCCCACGGAAGCTGTGAGGTGATGAAGCGTTTCCTGGAAGCATACGGGGAACATATGGAATTCTGTCAGATACAGCTGAATTATCTGGATTGGTCATTCCAGAATGCAAAAGATAAGATAGAGCTTTTGAACCAATATAGAATTCCTGTATGGGTCATGGAGCCTCTTCGCGGCGGGCGTCTGGCTGCTCTCTCAGAAGAGCATGCCAGCATATTGCATGCGCTTCGTCCTGACGAGGATATGCCTGCCTGGGCTTTCCGCTTTCTCCAAACCTTGCCTGAGGTTACGGTAGTGCTCTCTGGAATGTCCAGCTTTGAGCAGCTTCAGGAAAATATCAGGACCTTTGAGACCCATAAACCTCTGGATGAAAAAGAAATGGACGCCCTTCTGCATGCGGCGGACCGTATGGTGAAGGGGATCGCACTTCCCTGCACAGGATGCCGGTACTGTACAAGCCACTGTCCTCAGGAACTGGATATTCCTTCGCTTCTTGAACTTTACAATGAGCACTGTTTCACCGGGGGAGGATTTATCGCCCCTATGGCCTTGATGGCGGTTCCTGAAGAAAAACAGCCGCAAGCCTGTGTTGGATGCAGAAGCTGTGAGGAAGTCTGTCCCCAGCAGATAAAGATTTCAGCAGCCATGGCCGATTTCGCAGCAAAACTAAACGGATAATTTATAAGATTAGAGTGAGCCCCAGGGGATAGTTTCAGACAGTGCAGTATATCCAGGCACAGAAATAACTCTGGGGCTTAAACCTATCATAACGGTGATTCTGAAGATACTCGGACATACCATTGCTTATAAAAGGCTACAATGAATACAGAATTAGCAAAGAAACATGGAGAGTTGCCGGAGTCATGAATCAAGGGCACAGTCCAAAGGAATGCAGGCAATGCGGTGCCTGCAGTGAGCGCTGTCCCCAGAAAATCTGCATACCCGACATAGTACATGAACTTGCTGAGTTACTGGAGATATAAAAGTGACAGTGCGGAACAGGAACCTAAGTATCTGAAAACTGCTCAAATTGTGCTGGCAGTTTAGGAACAGACAGAGTAGAATAAAAGGGTAAGTAAAATCAAAGGAGGAAGTCCGGGATGAGATATCGGAAATTGGGAAATACTGGTCTGGAGGTCAGTGAGATCGGTCTGGGTGCGGAATGGCTGGAGCGCCATAATGCCGAGGAAGTAAAAGAAGTGATAGAATGCTGCGAAAAGCAGGGAATTAATATATTGGACTGCTGGATGGCAGAGCCTAAGGTTCGTTCCAACATTGGAGCGGCAATAGAAGGAAAACGGGACAGATGGATTATTCAGGGGCATCTGGGGTCCACATGGCAGGACGGACAGTATGTGCGTACCCGGGACATGGAAAAAGTAAAAGAGGCCTTTTGTGATTTGCTGACACGCCTGCGTACGGACTATGTGGATCTTGGCATGATCCATTTTGTAGATGAGGCCGCAGAGTTTGAACAGATAATGACAGGCCCCTTTATAGAATATGTCCGGGAACTGAACCAGAAGGGTATCATACGCCATATTGGGATGAGCACCCATAATCCTGATGTTGCAAAACTGGCAGCCGAATGCGGAGAGATTGAGATGATTTTATTCAGTATCAATCCGGCCTTTGACCTGCTGCCTGCAACAGAAGATATGAATGAGTATTTTGCAGAAACCTATGACGAAGCTTTACAGGGAATCGCACCGGAAAGGGAGGCATTGTACCGGATCTGTGAAGAACGGGGAATCGGCATTACAGTTATGAAGGGTTACGCCGGCGGACGTCTGTTTTCTGCCCAGTCATCTCCCTTCGGAGTAGCCCTTACCCCAGTGCAATGTCTGCACTATGCACTCACCAGACCTGCTGTGGCCAGTGTAATGGTAGGATATGACACTCCGGAGCATGTGGCGGCAGCGGTGGCCTACGAAACTGCCTCTGAGGAAGAGAAAGACTATGCAACTGTGCTGGCAAATGCACCCCGCCATGCCTATTCAGGTCAGTGTACCTACTGCGGACACTGTGCACCCTGTCCCGCGGAGATCGACATTGCAATGGTAAATAAACTTTATGATTTGGCCGTTATGCAGGAGGAAGTGCCTTCCGCTGTGCGGGCCCATTACATAGGCCTTTCCGCCAATGCAGGGGATTGCATCGGCTGCGGAGGCTGTGAGGAGCGATGTCCCTTTGGAGTACACGTTGTGGAACGGATGGAAAAGGCAGATACTCTGTTTCGGCAGGGAGTCTGAATCCAATACAGCAAAAAAAGTCGAGAAGAAAATGACGGGATAAGGTATGATAGCCACATCAGGAGGTGAACAGATGATGGAACAGACTTTGGCAGTTCAGAGAATGCAGGACTATATTGAAAGGCATTTAGAGGAAACGATTACATTGGCAGATCTGGCAAAGGTGTCCATGTTCTCACCCTGGTACTCCTACCGCCTGTTCCGGGAGTATACGAATTATACTCCGGCAGATTATATCAGGAGATTAAAGCTGTCCAAATCAGCTTTGCGGCTGCGGGATGAAGATGCCAAGGTGATTGATGTGGCTTTTGATTTAGGCTTTCAAAGCGCGGAAGGATATCAGAGAGCCTTTTTCCGTGAATTCGGGTGCAATCCCCGTGAATATGCCAGACATCCGGTTCCTTTGTATCTTTTTATCCCCTATGGAGTTTTATATAACGAAATTCGAAAGGAGAACAAAAAGATGGCAGAGGTAAAAAATGTATACATTCACATGGTACACAAGCCTGTAAGAAAGGCTTTGATTAAAAGAGGGAAAACAGCCACGGAATACTTTACGTACTGTGAGGAAGTGGGATGCGATGTTTGGGGACTGCTTACCAGCATAAAATCCATCAGCGGAGAACCGGTATGTCTTTGGCTTCCGGAGAAAATGCGCAGACCGGGTACCTCCGAGTATGTGCAGGGAGTAGAAGTGCCTATTGATTACCACGGGGAAGTTCCGGAGGGATTTGATGTGGTGGAGCTTCCGGAGGCAGAGTATGTGATGTTTCAGGGGGAACCCTTTGCAGAGGAGGATTACTGCCAGGCGATCGAAGAAGTTCAGGAGGCCATCAAAAAATATCAGCCGGCCGCCGCAGGATATCAGTGGGATACCGGGAATCCCCGTATCCAGCTGGAACCCATCGGCACAAGAGGATATATTGAAATGCTTCCCGTAAAAAGCAGCAAACAGCCATAATGGAAACAGGAGCAGCAGGGCTTTCCCTGCTGCTTCTGTTGCTTTCACAGAACACTGGGGATGGCCTTTATTTCTGTGTGAGGGATAACAGATAAAGGCGGGGTGGACAATACAGCGGACGGGGATTATACTGAAGATAATATATGAATTATGTTTGGAGGTGTTTTTATGGTGAGCAGGACAGATTTTTATTATTTCAGTCCCACAGGAGGGACAAAAAAGGCAGGGGAAGCTTTTTGCAAAGCGATTTCCGTCGAGGTGAAGGAACATAACTTAGGTATCAGAGGGAAGGAGACAGCCGATCCCACCGGGGATTTGGCAGTATTTGCAGCACCGGTTTTCGGTGGAAGGATACCGGCCCTCGTTTCAGAGAAGATTAAGGCACTGGAGGGAAGCGGTAAGAAAGCAGTCACCTTTGTTGTCTATGGTACTAGGGCGTATGAGGATGCGCTGCTGGAACTGAATCAAGCGGTTTCCCATCAGGGATTCCAGATTGCGGCCTCGGGAGCTTGCATTGCTCAGCATTCTATGGCCCCAGAGGTAGGAAAGGGCAGACCGGATGAAAAGGACGTTTCTGAAATCACCGGGTTTGCCAAACAAGTAGAAAGCAAGCTGGACAATTGTATCCGGACAGGGGTTACGGTTCCGGGAAATCAGCCTTATAAAGAGGCAATGACGATCCCAGCCCCTCCCATATCCCTGGAATCCTGCAGCCTGTGCGGCAAATGCGAAGAGGTCTGTCCCACAGCTGCCATTACAGTGAATGAAGGACACATTGCCACAGATCCCAATACCTGTATTCTCTGTATGGCCTGTACCGCAGTCTGTCCCAATCAGTCCCGGATCCTTCCCCCGCCCCTGCAGGAGCGCATGGAGCAAATGCTGGGAGCACTGAAGGACGTACGGCGGGAGAATGAATATTTTACCCTGTAGTACATAGACTGCGGATAAAAAACAGGAAATCTATTGACAGCGGGTGAAAGATAGCTTATAATCAAAAAAAATAAAATGAAAAAGAGGTAGTGTATGTTACGTGTGGTTATAATGGAGAATACAGCTAATTAAATAGTTGTGAGGGGATAACAGATTCCGTCAGGAGGTTTGTTGCGCCCTTTTATCTGCCTTATACAATGCTAACATACATTTTGCAGAACTCTGTATATAAAATGAACGGAAAAAGCATGGCTCTACGGCTGTGCTTTTTTATTACATAGGAAACTTCATTCCCTATGTAATAAAAAACCTCCGGGGGATCACACTGCGGCGGAAAGGAAGATGCTGTCTGCGACAGCCCGCCGCAGGCGGAGATTGCGCTTTCGCGCAATCTTTCTTATGCTTATTTTATATACAGTCAATCTGTGTGCCGCGGGAGTTGTATGTCTGATAGGGCGATACTTCCGCGGCATTTATTTTTACAAAAACAAGAAAGGCAAGAGACAGGTGAGTTAAATGACAGATACAGAAAGATTACTTGAGTTCCATAAAATTAAAGAAAAACTAATAGAACTGGCATGTACAGATAAAGCCAAAGAAAAAATACAGGATTTAACCCCCTATTTATCAGAGACAAAAGTAAAAGCAAAGCTGCGAGAGACTACTGAGGCAAAGGCTATGATAGAGACATGCGGCAATCCGCCGCTGACAGCCCTGCAGGGGATTGAAGCATGGATTAAGCTGGCAGAACAGGGGGGATGCCTGACTCCGGAGCAGCTGGAGGCTGTTTCGATCACCTTTTCCGCTGTAAAAAGAATGAAGGATTACCTGAACAGAGGCAAGTCCTATGAAATAGGGATGGCTTACTATGAAGAGAATCTGGAACCTCTGGATGATATCAGAGAGGAGCTGAACCAGAAAATCAGAGGTGGAAAAATAGACGATTATGCCTCAAAGCGGCTGAAAACTCTGAGAGAAGCCATTGATCGGACGGATGCAAAAATGCATGAAAAAGCAGATTCTGTGATAAAGGCGAATAAGCAGTATATGGCGGACAGCTTCAGCACTGTGAGAAACGGACGGTTGTGCATCCCGGTAAAAAAAGAATATAAATTCAGAATCAGCGGCTCTGTGATTGATAAATCCTCCACTGGCAATACCTTATTCATAGAACCTTCTTCCGTGGCTAAATTATATGAGGAGATGCAGGAGCTAAGAATCGATGAGGAGAATGAAGAAATCAGGATTTTATATACGTTAACCGCAATGCTGTCAGATAAGGCCGAGGTAATCCAACAGAACAACCATACCATTGAGAAGCTGGATTTTATGTTTGCCAAGGCAAAATTGAGTATAGAATATGACGGAATCCCTCCCGAAGTAAATACGGAGCGGTATATACGTCTGAGGAATGCAAGACATCCGCTCATGGACAGGAAAGTGAATGTCCCCCTTAATTTTGAGATCGGAAAAGGAGTAAACGGTGTGATTATCACGGGTCCGAATACAGGTGGAAAGACAGTTGCCATTAAGACAGTTGCCCTTACCTGTATGATGGCTCAGTGCGGACTCCATGTAACTTGTGAGAAGGCAGTTATATGTATGAACAATGCTATTTTATGTGATATCGGGGATGGACAGAATCTATCGGAAAACCTGTCTACCTTCTCTGCCCATATTACGAATGTGCTGGATATCCTGCGCACTGTGAGCCGGGACAGCCTGGTTATCATGGATGAATTGGGTTCTGGCACGGACCCTGCGGAGGGAATGGGAATTGCCATCGCAATCCTGGAAGAATTGAAAAAAAGCGGCGCCCTGTTCCTGGTTACAACCCACTATCCGGAGGTAAAAGAATATGCAAAACAGGAATCGGGGATCGTGAATGCCAGGATGACCTTTGACAAAGAAAGCCTGAAGCCTTTATACCAGCTGGTTATCGGCGAGGCAGGAGAGAGCTGTGCCTTTTATATAGCAGGAAAGCTGGGAATGCCGGCGCGTATGCTGGAAAGAGCGGCAAAGGCAGCTTACGCGGAGAGCTATAATGCACGGTGGGGCGGCATCACTGGAGGAGAAGAATTCCAAAAGACGTCACATCCCCGGATACAGAAGGCAAAAAAAGTATCCCGCCAGGAGAATGCAATGAAATATCAGTTAGGGGACAGTGTTATGGTTTACCCCGATAAAAAGATTGGCATTGTGTGTCAGACAGCCAATGAAAAAGGCGTCCTGCGGGTACAGCTGCAGGACAAAAAAATATGGATCAGCCATAAACGAATTAAGCTGCAGGTTGCAGCCCGGCAGCTTTATCCGGAAGATTATGATTTTTCTATTATCTTTGACAGTGTAGAAAAGAGAAAGGCCCGTCATCAGATGGAGAGAAAATATGTAGATACAGAACTCGTGTATGATGAATCCTGACAGCGGCTTTCAGATACAGAATGCGGATAGAATTCTGGCAGAAAAAGTGTTAAAATAAAGGATATGACGGTGATTACGAGCTGAGTAAATAGGAGATGAAAGGGAAATAAAATGACAAAATTATTGCTAATAGAAGATGATGATGCCATTTCCTTTGGTATTTCGTCGGCATTAAAGAAAAAGGGTTATCAGGTGACTGCCTGTTCCTCAATGGAACAGGCAAAAGGCCTGCTTCCAGGGGGGTATCAGCTGATTCTGCTGGATCTGAATCTGCCGGACGGAAGCGGATACGAGCTCTGCCGATGGGTGAAGCAGCGCATGGATACTCCGGTTATCTTTCTTACGGTTCGGGATGAAGTGAGGGATATTACAAAAGGTCTGGATATGGGAGCGGATGATTATATCACAAAGCCATTCAATATTTCCGTATTGGAATCCCGTATCGGGGCTGTTCTCAGGAGGGTATTGTCACATCGTGAAGCCATTCTTTCCTGCGGCACGCTGTCACTTGACAGGGAGCGGATGCAGGCGGTTCTGGAGGGGGAGGAAATCGGATTAACCGCGCTGGAGTACCGGCTTCTTCTGGTACTGATGGAGAATAAGGGCAGAACACTGCCAAGAAGGCTGATTTTGGAAAAACTTTGGGACGCAGAGGGCAACTTTGTAAATGATAATACCCTCACGGTTACCGTAAAACGTCTGAGAGAGAAACTGGGTAATACGGAATATATTGTAACAGTCAGGGGAATTGGCTACCGCCTGGAGGAAAACAGATGAGGGAGACTGGGAGCAAAGGGTTTGCAAAGGCAATTATTGTTTGGGTGATAGTAGGATTGGCGGCGGGAAGTATTTCCGCTGTTTTTTTAACAGCTCATGAATACCGGGAAGCTGCCGTTCTGACGGGAGCCGTACTGGAGGGCAATTCTGTGGCAGAGGGCCTTAAGGGAAAATCGGACGAGGATGTCCAAAGGGGCGAAAAATATCTGAAAAAATACGGATACCGTCCCTATGGAAATCTGGAACAAAATCTTCTGTTTGCCTGGGGGATACACACCCTGATCTTCACGGCGGCAGGGGGATGCCTTTATGCTCACAGAATGAAGAGACAGCGTATGCAGAGAAAAAGGATCCGAGAATTGACGGAATATCTGCAGGCAGTGAACCGGGGAGAGGCAAGTGCTCTTTCCAGAACAGAAGATGAGTTCTCCCGCCTGGAGGATGAGATATATAAGACAGTGATGGAGCTGGCCTGCACAAAAGAAAAGGCAGTGAAGGAACATGAGGTCCTGTCCGAGCGGATTGCGGACATTGCCCACCAGCTGAAGACGCCTCTTACCTCTATGTCCCTGATGACAGAACTTTTGGAAGAGTATCAGACAGAGGAGGCGGCCGGATATATGGCACATCTGAAGCGCCAGGTAGGGCGTCTGACCCGTCTGGTAAACGGTTTGCTTACGCTGGCCAGGCTGGACTCCCATGTGATTCTGTTTCAGCAAAGCCGTGTGGAGGCTCTGGAGCTAATTAAAGACGCGGCAGAGCCCCTTAGGGAAATTCTGGAAAGGGAGAACATAACCCTGGAGATTACATCGGAGGGAGAAGACGGTGTCTTTTTTTTCACTGACGAACAGTGGACGGGCGAGGCCCTGCTTAATATTCTGAAAAACTGTATAGAGCACACGCCCAGGAAGGGGCGGATCTGTGTCAATTACAGCAAGAATCCACTGTACACGGAGATTCAGGTGGAGGACGGGGGACGGGGATTTTCAAAGAAAGATCTCCCTCATCTCTTTGAACGCTTCTACAGAGGAGAAGGGGCGGTTAAAGACAGTGCAGGAATTGGCCTGGCTCTGGCTAAGGCGATTGTGGAAAGCCAAAACGGACATATCCAGGCGGAGAATTCCCCCGCCGGACATGCCCGCTTTCGTCTGCGCTTTTATCCTGATCCTCATAGTATTCCAAATGCAGACTGCTAAAGGGTATCGTTTTTCACGGCTGTTATAATAGTCTCTCTTTGTATTCGCCGTCCCCCTGCAAGGTAGGCCCCCATGACAGCAGCCAGTATCAGAAGGGTATATCCCAGCAGGGCAAAGACAGGGGCGTAAGGCAGGTACTGGGACAGGGATATCTCATTAATGGAGAGGAATGTCCCCAGAATAGCCGCCTGAAAGGGCAGGCTTAACAGAACCGGCTTCAAACCCAGAGAGATACCTTCCAGATACAGCAGCTTCCAGAGCTGTCTTGGGGAGAGTCCTGCAGATTTCAGCATGGCGAACTCCCGGCTGCGAAGGCGGAGATTCCCGGAGATGCTGGCCCACACATTGGAGAGACCTATCAGGGCAAGCAGGCCTGTGAGGCAGGAGACAATGATACTCATAGCCAGACTGGAGTCTTCGCGCATCTTCTCTATCATCGCCAGATCAGATACGACATAGTCTCCGCTTCCGTAATACTTTGCCAGCACAGCCTCTGTCCGTTCAGAGGCTTTTTGGATCCGGGGATAGGAGACACTGCCGTCT
Source organism: Lactonifactor longoviformis DSM 17459 (assembly GCF_900129135.1). Classification (GTDB taxonomy): domain Bacteria; phylum Bacillota; class Clostridia; order Lachnospirales; family Lachnospiraceae; genus Lactonifactor; species Lactonifactor longoviformis. The sequence goes on along the minus strand of NZ_FQVI01000011.1, from coordinate 90,656 downwards.
TCGCTTGTGACAAGGATTCCGGTAACGCTGCTGGAGGAAAACTGCCTTTTTTCGCTGCAGGATGCACCGATTTCCAGAACATGCTCCATAGGCATGACAGCAATCAGTGTGAATCTGGAAAACCGCATTGCGGGGGAGGGCAGTTCATCCACCAGTGCGCCTGCGGTCAGAGCAAATTCATAGGTGCCGGTGTCCTCATCATAAGCCTGTTCTGTAAACTGAATGCGCTGGCCTTCCGAAAGCTTCAGGAGATCTCTGTACACACTTGTTTTTTTGGTACTCACATTGGGGTCCTCGGTGCGATTGTAAACCAATGCTTTTGAAGCATCAGCAAAGTAAGGAGCGGGATCGATCTGAAGCCGGCGGCAGTAATCTCTGAAGCTGTCTTCTTCCAGTCCGATCAGAGTAGAAAAAATCCTGTATTCTCCGTCACGCTCAATGGTAGAATATTTTTTTTCTGATACAATCTTGTCAAATCCCCCCAAATAGGTTTCTATATCGTCGGAGGCATCCTGCTCTGTCACCCAGGTGGCACAGGCCAGATCATTGAAAATAGCAGCCGTGGAGATGCCGGGAATACTCTTAATTGCATCCAGGGCTTCCTGCTCCGGAGGGCGTCCGTCACTTATGGTAAAGGAGATATGCTGGTTTCTGTCTGATTTTGCCTGGTAGACATCCTGAGCAGCCTTCTGGGCTGTAAGAATATATAAAAAACCAGTCAGCAGCAAAAAGGACAGGCACAGAGAGATGGTTGCTGTCCGGTAAGACCTCTTTCTGGCGGCCAGCGCATTGGCGGCCAGTTCTCCGATAATTCCGAAACGGCTGGTAATATGGCTTTTTCTCAGTCTTTTTCCTTTCATCTGGTCTCCCTGACGGAGAGCCTCCACAGGCATCATATCAGCAACTTTTTTTGCAGGTATCCGCGCGGAGAGCCAGACTGTGATCCAGGACAGGAGGACAGCGGGAAGGATGGAGGGAATCCCAAAGGATGCCGCAATATCAGGGGCGGATCTTCCCACATCATTGGTAGCATTAATCAGGGCGAATACCCCTGTATTTAGCAGCCAGCCAGTGACCAGTCCGAAAGGCAGAGGAAGCAGCATGAGTATAAAACCTTCTAAGGTCACAGCGGACATAATCTGCCGGGGAGTGGCTCCGATGCCTGAGAGGGTGCCCAGCTGAGTTATTTTTTCACTGACAGAGAGCGCAAATGCATTGTGAATCATCAGGACGAAAACACCGACAATAAGGGCTGCGATTACAAGAAACATAAGAGGAACCGCAAAAGCTTCCAGGCGTGCGGGACCTCCTTTCAGTTCAGGAGGAAGGATGGCATAGTGCGCCAGGAGCTTGGTGTTGTATTTCAGAGAATAGGATTCATATTCATCTTTCTCATAGCCAATGGACTCTGCCAGCAGAGGAAGCTCCCGATACGTGCTGCGCATAGGATCAAACCGCAGATAAACGGTGATCTGATCGTCAGGAAGAAGGTTTTTGGTGTCCAGATAGGTCAGTCCGGTGTAGGCGGGAACAGTGGAGGAGGTTGTAACATCCAGCTTGCCCACAAGGGTATAGGACTTTGTGCCGCTTTGGCGGAAGCTTTCATTATCGTGATAGCCTGCCGTCTCCTGACATACCTTGCCTTCACACATTCGCTGTCCCACAGGAAGGGTGAGCGTATCTCCGATATCTGCCTCCGGATGGTCGTCAAAGTATTGCTTTGAGAGAGCCAGTTCATTCTCTTTTCGCGGAATCCGGCCCTCCAGCAGTATGTTCTTTTCAGGCATGGATTCCCAATATGCTTTATTGGCGCCGCGGGAGATAATGTAGCTGCGTCGGCCTTTGTCTCCAAGCTGTGCCACTTCCCAGGGACCCTTTACAAGTACGGCAGATACCGAGGCATAATTGCCTATCTGCTCCAGATCCCTGCCGTAAGTTGTATCAAAAAGTTCCCCGTGCCAGTTCCCGTTCTCCAGCTTTGTCAGAGCCAGGGAATCCGTCCACATGGTGTATACAAATCCGCAGAAGCATGACATCATGGCTGTCATAAGATAAAGGGCAGTCATAATGGCAATGCTGGTGCGCTTATTTTGCCGGAGGGTATCCCATACATATTCTCTTACTATTCTCATAATGCCACCGCCTCATCATGGAGCAGCCTGCCGTCCTCAAGTGTAATGATGCGGTCCGCTTCCAGCGCAGTTTTTTCATCGTGGGTAATCAGCAGAACTGTTTGTCCGTACTCACGGTTGGATAACTTCAGCAGCTCTATGGTCTCCTCAGAATTCTTTCGGTCCAGATTACCGGTAGGCTCGTCGGCCAGGAGGATAGCTGGCTGGTAGATAAGGCTTCTGGCGATTGCCGTCCTCTGCTGCTGTCCCCCGGAGAGTTCCCGGGGCAGATGGGAGAGGCGGTCAGAGAGTCCCAGGGCCCCTGTAATCTGGTGGAAACGGTTCATATCGGGCTTTTGCCCGTCCAAAAGAACCGGAAGGAGTATATTCTTCTGAACATTCAATGTAGGGATTAAGTTGTAAAACTGATATACCAGACCAACTTTTCTTCTGCGAAAGACTGCCAGCTGCTCCATGGAGAGTGTTGAAATATCTGTGTCCTCAATATAGATGTTTCCGCCGGTTGGGCGGTCAACGCCTCCGAGCATATGTAATAATGTAGATTTTCCAGAGCCGGAAGTGCCAACTATTGCAGTAAAACTGCCCTTCTCCAGGGACAGGCTGATATCATTCAGTGCAGTTACTTTATTAGAGCCGCTGCCGTAGGTTTTGGTCAGGTGGCTGCATCGCAGTATTTCCATAAATAGTCTCCTTTCTGCTGCCATACGGCCGGGCCGCATGCAGGTTCTGAGGGGATATGCTGCGGATCCCCTCTGGGTTTATCTAGATAATACCATCATAGCCGTTTCAGGTGACATTAAGGTGACAAAAATCAAGATTTCATTAATTTCTGAGGAGAAGGGGAACCCCCGGTTAGGGATGGGAGCTTTTTGAAAAAGCCGTTTCTCTGCCTCTCTTCTGGAGGAAAAAAGATAAATGAAATATCCCTGGGGGTGGCTTGTGCAGGTGCGGATTCTTGGTTATCCTGTAGAAAATTAAGAGTTTGCCCTTTGGGCATAGACAAAGAAAAGGAGTAAAGCATGAAAAAGAGAAGGAAAGCTATCTTGGCTCTCATATGTACAGCAGCTCTGCTGGCAGGGTGTTCCGGTTCCGGAGACTCTGGAACAAAAGCGGCAAAGGAGCAGCAGAAAGAAGCACAGAGCAATGAAAAAGCAGACACAGACGGCCGTGAGGAAGGAACTCAGGGGGAAGCAAAGACAGAAATCACGGTAGGATTCTCCAACGATACAGACAGCTGGGATCCCTGCAGTGGATTTGGATATGCAGGTTCTCCTCTGTTCAGCACTCTGGTAAAAGTAAACGGAAAAAATCAGCTGGAAAATGACCTGGCTACCGAATACAGTATGAGCGGGGACGGCCTTACCTGGACATTCAAAATCCGCGGTGACGTGAAGTTTACAAATGGTGAAACACTGGATGCCTCAGATGTTGCGTTTACCTTTAACACCACGAAAGATAAGGCAACTTATGTGGACCTTACCATGCTGGAGAGCTGCAGGGCGGTGGATGAAACTACCGTTGAGTTTAAATTAAACAAACCCTGCGTTACTTTTATCTATACAGTGGCAGGGGCAGGAATCGTGCCTGAGGATGCATATTCGGATTCCTTCGGGATGGAGCCTGTCGGCTCCGGTCCCTACAAACTGACCCAGTGGGATAAGGGACAGCAGTTTATCCTGGAAGCCAATGAAGATTATTATGGAGAACAGCCGAAGATAAAGAAGGCAGTCTTTCTTGTGCAGGAGGAGGATGCCAGATTTGTGGCTGCTCAGGCCGGAGAGGTAGATCTTGCGCTTACCTCGGCAACTCTGGCCGGCACAGAAATTGAAGGGATGAAGGTAGTGTCGGTAGAATCAGTAGATAACCGGGGGATTACCTTTCCTATGCTGCCGGAAGAAGGAAAGACGACAGAGGATGGATATAAAATTGGCAATAATGTCACTTCGGATTTGGCAATCCGCAAGGCTATGAGTTACGGAATTGACAGGGAACAGATCATCGACGAGGCCCTAAATGGATTTGCAAAGCCTGCGTACTCCGAATGTGACGGCCTGCCCTGGTGGAACGAGGAAGATGTCATTGAGACAGATATAGATTATGCAGTACAGCAGCTGGAGACGGCCGGCTGGAAGGATACCGATGGAGACGGCATTCGGGAAAAGGGCGATGTGAAGGCAGAATTTAACCTAATGTACTTTGCCGGGGATTCCATGAGACAGGCAGTGGCTATGTCGGTGGCGAATCAGGCAAAGGAGAAGCTTGGAATTGCCATCCATGTGGAAGGGGTCAGTGCAGACGATACGGTTAAGAGGATGTTCTCCGAGCCTATGATCATGGGATGGGGGTCAGACAGTCCAATGACTTCTTATATGCTTTTCCACAGCAGCAATGCGGGAAAGATAGATTTTTACAATCCTGAATTTTTCACGAGTGAAGTTGTGGACGGATATCTGGACAAGGCTATGAATTCCAAAACAATGGAAGAGTCTCTGGAGTGGTGGAAGAAGGCCCAGTGGGACGGAACTACAGGAACTTCTATGAGAGGAGAGGCGCCCTGGGCATTCTATGTGAATATGTCTCACCTTTATTACGTAAGAGAAGGACTTGATATTGGAGAACAGAGAATCCATGCACACGGGGCAGCGTGGCCTCTGATTGCCAACCTTGCTGAGTGGGAATGGAAGGAATAACCTGAGGCAGGGGCGGACAGAAGGAGCAAAAGATGAACAGTAAAAGAATAGTAAAAAGCACCGGGCGGTATGCGATTCGCTTTGTGACTCTTCTTATCGCAATCAGCATCATAAGTTTTATCCTGGTAAGCCTGTCACCGGTGGATCCGGTACAGCAGTATGTTGGGGCTGTACCGAATGTAAGTGAAGAGCAGAGAGAAAAAATTGCTGAATATTGGGGATTGAACGATCCCCCGGCAGAACGCTTTGCAATCTGGGCCAAATCTCTGCTTCACGGAGATTTTGGAACCTCCCTTATCTACCGCAGGCCGGTCCTTGATATCATCGGGGAAAAATTTGCGGCATCCCTGGCGCTTATGCTGACCGCCTGGGTTTTCTCGGGTATATTGGGATTCACTATAGGCTGCATAATGGGTGTTTACAACGGAAAGTGGCCGGACCGGATTCTCAAAAAGGTTTGCCTGACTATGTGCGCCATCCCTACATTTTGGATAGGAATTGTTTTTTTGATGGTATTTTCTGTTAAATTGGGATGGTTTCCCATGGGAATGAGCGTACCCAAAGGAGTTCCTGCGGATCAGGTGACCTTACTCCAGCGCATTCACCACCTAGTCCTGCCGGCGCTTACCCTGAGCTTCCTGTCCTTTGCAAATGTGGCTCTGCATACCAGAGAAAAGTTAGTGGACGTTCTGGAAAGCGACTATGTTCTCTTTGCAAAAGCAAGCGGTGAGTCTCGGTTCAGTATCTGGAAACGCCACGGTCTGAGAAACATCCTGCTTCCGGCAGTAACCATGCAGTTTGGCTCCTTCAGTGAGCTGTTCGGCGGTTCTGTGCTGGCAGAAACTGTATTCTCTTATCCGGGCCTGGGGGCGGCAGCTTCGGCGGCGGGAATGGGATCTGATATCCCCCTGCTTCTTGGGATTACGCTATTCAGCGCAGTATTTGTGTTTGTGGGAAATATGCTGGCCAATATCATCTATGGAATTGCAGATCCCCAGATAAGGGAGGGTTATGAACATGAAGAGTAGGACCGGAAGGTTTTCAGTAAACAGGAGAACCAGAACTATACTGACCCTGATACTTATTTTTGCCTTTCTTTTCGGCATCTACCTGGCAGGAACTATCATGTCTGATGAACTGATACAGGCAGATTTTTCCCAAAAAGGCTTAAAGCCCTCCTGGGAGCATCCTTTTGGCACCGATCTGTTGGGAAGAGATATGCTGGTGCGAACCATAAAGGGGCTGTCCATCAGCATTGTGGTGGGCACAGTGGCCTCCTCAGTAAGTGCGGTTATCGCATTGTTTGTAGGGGTGGCCGCAGCTACTGGATCCTCCAGACTGGATCATTTTATCAACTGGCTGATCGATTTGGTTATGGGGATACCCCATACCGTACTGCTCATATTAATATCCTTTGCCTGCGGAAAAGGACTGAGGGGAGTACTGATCGGGGTGGCTGTGACTCATTGGACCGGACTGGCCCGTCTTATCAGAAGCGAGGTGCTGCAGATTCGTTCCCAGCAATACATTGAGGTGTCCAGAAGGCTGGGTCATAACAGCAGGTGGATAACCATACACCATATTCTTCCTCACATGATTCCTCAGTTCCTCATCGGGCTGATTCTGATGTTTCCTCATGCTATTATGCATGAGTCTTCCCTGACCTTTTTGGGATTCGGACTGTCGCCGGAGCAGCCGGCCATAGGAATTATTCTGTCGGAATCTATGAAATACCTTTCTACAGGTATGTGGTGGCTGGCTTTTTTCCCGGGTCTGATGCTGGTTATCGTGGTTTTGCTCTTTGACCGTTTGGGAGAGAACCTGAAAAAAATTGTAGATCCCTACAGTGCACATGAATAGGAGGCAGAGGAATGGAGAAGAAAACAAAGGAAGAGTATGTACATCCTCTTTTGGAGGTTAAAGATCTTTCCGTGTCCTTTCGTATGTATGATACGGGGCTTGAGCAGTATGATCTGAAGGTAATATCAAACCTGAACATAGATGTGAAACAGGGAGAAATTGTGGCGGTAGCAGGCTCCAGCGGATCGGGGAAAAGTCTGCTGGCCCATGCAGTGATGGGACTGCTGCCGGAAAATGCCGCCACAACAGGAGAGATGTATTATAAAGGAATGCCTTTGATACAGAAAGAGAAGGAGCAGCTGAGAGGAAAAGAAATCGCACTGGTGCCTCAGTCAGTGGCCTATCTGGATCCCTCTATGAGAGTCGGAACACAGGTACTGGGGGAAAAGCCGGACCAGAGAAAGCGAAAGGAACAAAAAGAGGTATTCTCCAGGCTGCATCTGGAAGAACACGTGGAACGGCTCTATCCCTTTCAGCTGTCAGGAGGCATGGCCAGAAGAGTTCTGGTTTCTACGGCACTGATCAGCGGTGCAGATCTGATTATCGCTGATGAACCTACCCCGGGACTAGATCTGGAGATGGCAGTGGAGGCATTAACCTGTTTCCGGGAAATGGCAGACGAAGGCAAAGCAGTGATTTTGATTACCCATGACATCGATTTGGCATTCCATGTAGCAGACCGTGTAGCTGTCTTCTACGCGGGGACGACGGTTGAGATTGCCCCATCAAAAGACTTTAGAGAAGGCCCGGAGGCTCTCCGGCATCCTTATTCAAAGGCTCTGTGGAGGGCACTGCCCCAGAACGGTTTCGTCCCCATCCCTGGATTTCAGCCATATGCGAAGGCACTGCCGAAAGGGTGCTTATTCGCGCCCAGATGTCCAAACCGTACAGAGGAATGTGAAAAACCAATACCCATGCAGGAATTGCGTGGGGGAACAGTGAGGTGTATCCATGCGACTTGAGGCAAAAAATGTCAGCTTCCGGTATAATGAGCGTTCTCCGTGGATTTTGAGGGAGGTGACTGTGACGGTAGAAGAAGGGGAGCGTGTGGGATTGATTGGCCCCAGCGGCTATGGGAAAAGTACCCTTCTTCGGCTGATGGGGGGATATTTGAAACCAGCTTCCGGAGAAATTCTTCTGGACGGGAAACCACTGGAAAAAAAGGGGATCAGCCCGGTACAGCTGATTTACCAGCATCCGGAAAAGGCAATTAATCCAAGGTGGAAGATGAAAAAAGTACTGGAGGAATCCGGTATGTTCCGGGAGGAAGTGATGGAGGCTCTGGGCATCGAGAAGGAATGGCTGGGGAGATATCCCAGGGAGCTGTCCGGAGGGGAACTCCAGAGATTCTGTGTGGCCAGATCTCTGTTTCAGGGAACCCACTTCCTGCTGGCGGACGAAATGAGTACTATGCTGGATGTGATTACACAGGCCCAGATATGGAATCTGATGGTAAAGGAAGTGCAGGAGAGGAATATAGGGCTTTTAATGGTGACACACAACAAGGCCCTTGCAAAGAAGGTATGCACCAGGTGTATTGATCTGAGGGAGCAGGGGGGACGGTGACGGTGAATCCCGCGGCAGCGGGCTGTCTGGTTCGGACGGGAGAAAGGCTTAAGTTCCGGGGACACCTCCGTCGCAAGATTCCTCTCACCTGAGTATAGGAAAGTTCCAGGATGAGGGAGGTTTTTGGCAGTTTATCCAAAACATCAAGCGGACAATAGTGCGGAACAAGAGGAAAAGTGTACCACTCTCGACCTTCCCCACCCGTTTTCCGTGAATGTGAAGTGAGTCTCTGCCAGGATATAGAAGGGAGCCTCGAGCTGACCTGCCCTTATCCCCCGGCCCCTGGCCTTGTCTCCCCGGTGCTCCCTTCTATATCCGTCCGTCTGCAACGCCTCGCTCGCCGACTACATAACCCCGAACTTCACATACACAAAACTATAATTTACTTTTATATTGCATCCCCCACAACACCATGGAATCTAATATTGGCTTTAAACTATACCCAGTTTCAGTCAGAGAGTACTCTACCTTTGGGGGGACTTCCGGGTAGACCTTGCGGGAGACGAGGCCGGCGGCTTCCATGGCCCGCAGATGGCTGGTCAGGACTTTTTGGGTGATGCCTGTTACGGAACGCATCAGCTCGCTGAAACGCTTTGTGCCGGTGAGGAGATCCCGGATGATAAGGACTTTCCACTTGTCTCCGATGAGCTGCAGCGTTATTTCAACAGGGCATTCCGGGACCTTTTTCATGTTTTCCATAGAAAAACCTCCTTAGTATCTAATTATATGTAGTGTCTTTTTTGGATGTTAGTTTATATTATATACAGAATAGAGAAGAAAAGGCAAGATAGGACATAGGAAAAAACTTGACATTTAAGTCTTACAAATGTAATATTTAGGTGTAACAGATAATTAGGGGAGTACAAAACAATAGTAAGAGAGGCAGAGTTATGGGGAACAGGACAGAAAAGGAGAGAAAGACAAGAAAAAAAAGATGGAAGGCCGCGGTAATCGTGCTGGGAATATGTGGTGCGGCAGCTGTGTCCGCAGGGATGTTTCTGTGGGCTGTTCCCGGGTTTCATGAAAAGCCGGAAAAACTGCTGGTTCGCTATATGGAGTGTATTGAAAAGAAGGACTATAAGGGCATGTATGCCATGTTAAGCGATGAGAGCCGGACTGCATATACAGAGGAAGCATTTATCCTGCGCAATCAGAAAATTTATGAGGGGATTGAGACTTCTGAGGTCAGCACAGAAGTTGTGGAGATAAAAAAACACAAGTCTCAGGTGACAGTATCTTATCAGCAGACTATCAAAGGAGTGGCAGGAGAATTTTTCTTTGATAATGAGGCAGTTTTTGTGAAGGAGAAGGGGTATGCTCTTCAGTGGGACGATCATGTGATATTTCCCGGCCTGGAGAAGGAGGATAAGGTACGGGTGTCTGTCCAGGAAGCAGCAAGGGGAGAGATTCAGGACAGAAACGGTGTAGTACTGGCAGGTCAGGGGATGTCGACATCAGTGGGAGTGGTTCCGGGAAAGATGGGAGAGGATGCTGCCGGAGATCTGGAAAAAATGGCCCGGCTTTTGGGAATATCTGCAGATGCGATTCAAAGCAGGCTGGAAGCAAAATGGGTGAGGGAGGATACTTTTGTGCCCATCGCCACATTGCCGAAGATTTCAGAGCTGGATACCTTAACTTATGAGCCGGAGGAAGAGACACAGCAGAACCAGGAGCTGCAGGATGCGCTTCTGGAAATACCGGGGGTTATGCTTTCCGATGTAGATACAAGGGTTTACCCTCTGAATAAGAGTGCGTCCCATCTGACCGGCTATGTTCAGAAGGTGACTGCTGAGGATTTGGAAAAACATGAGGGGGAAGGGTATGGGACAAATAGTGTAATCGGGAGAAGCGGTATTGAGGGTCTCTATGAAAAAGAGCTGAAAGGCAGGGACGGATATGAAATTGAGATTATAGATCAAGAAGGAAACAAAAAAGAAACTCTGGCATTCTCTGCCAAAGAGGACGGGAAGAATATACAGCTGACTATTGATGCGGAACTTCAACAGCGTCTTTATGAGGAGTTCCGGGAGGAAAAAAGCTGCTCTGTGGCTATGAATCCATATACGGGGGAGGTTTTAGCCCTTGTAAGCACACCATCTTTTGACAGCAATGAGTTTATCAGAGGGTTTTCAGAGACAAGATGGTCAGAACTGAATGAGGATGCGTCTACGCCCCTGGTTAACCGCTATCGCCAGACACTGGTACCGGGCTCCTCCTTTAAGCCCATAACGGCAGCTATTGGGCTGGCGGCAGGGGCAATTGACCCGGATGAGGATTATGGCAGTGAGGGAATAAGCTGGCAGAAAGATAAAAGCTGGGGGAACTATTTTGTGACAACTCTTCACGCCTGTGAGCCAGCGACCCTGGAAAATGCGCTAATCTGTTCGGACAATATCTATTTTGCAAAGGCGGCTCTCAGAATAGGAGCCCAACCTCTGCAGGAGGCCTTGGATAAACTGGGCTTTGGCCGGGAGATCCCATTTGAGATCCCTATGGGAAAATCACAGTATTCTAACAGCAAAGAGATTGACTCTGAAGTAATGCTGGCAGACAGCGGCTATGGGCAGGGGCAGATTCTGATAAATCCCCTGCATCTGGCGGCATTGTATACAGCCTTTGTAAATGAAGGCAGTGTGATAAAGCCTTATCTGCAGTATAGAGAGACACCGGGGGCAGAATACTGGATTCCCGGTGCATTTACTCCGGAAATTGCTGAACAGGTAAAAAAGGGGATGGAAAAAGTGATCAATACGCCGGAGGGAACAGGATATGCTGCCCACAGAGAGGATGTGGAGCTGGCAGGAAAGACAGGCACAGCAGAGATTAAGGCTACCAAAGAAGATACCGGGGGCACAGAGCTGGGGTGGTTTGGAATCTTTACGGCGGATCCCAATGAGAAGAAACCACTATTGCTGCTGAACATGACAGAGGATGTAAAGGACAGGGGCGGGAGCGGCTGTGTAGTGGAACATGTAAATCACATATTAGAACAGTATTTTTCAGAGCAGTAAAAATGGAGCCGGCGTAGCTTGTGGCTGTGCCCTTTCTCCGTTTTCAATCCGTTCCAGAAGTTCGTTCCAACGCGGACCGTTGACAACGATTTTGAAACTCAACGGAGCGTTTATTGTTTTTATCTTTTGAGACACTATAATGATACATGAGGGAGTGAAAGAATGGATAATGCAAAAATTGGAAAATTGATTTATCAATTACGAAAAGAAAAAAGATGTTTCATTACTTCCTGAATTGTCAAAAATATTTACTGTTGATTTGGAAAAATTTCTTTCCGGTGAATTAGTTGATAACGATATTTTAAGAGGAAACATGAAAAGAATGTGCTTTTATATTTGCCCTAATTGCGGAAATATAATTACTGCATTGGCAGACACCAATATAACCTGTTGCGGAAAAAAGCTGAAGCTATTACCACCGAAAAAAGCGTCCGAAAATGAATGCCTTATTGTTGAGCGGGTTGAAAATGATTTTTACATTACCACCCAACATCCAATGGAACGAGAACACTATATTTCGTTTGCAGCACTTTTGACCGGCGACAGCATTATGCTCCGAAAGCAATATCCCGAATGGGACTTACAAGTGCGTATTCCTGTTTTTTCGCATGGCAGATTACTTTGGTACTGCAATCAACACGGACTGTTTTATCAAGAGATATAAAGAGAGAAATATACGTTGATGCCTCTGTATGCTGCTTTTCACGAGGACGACCAAACTTTTCCTTGGATTTCGTTTAAGCATTTCATCTCCTTACCCTAAGCTGACAAGGGTAACGGTAATAAAAAAAACGTTGTTAGGGCAAGAATTCTTTTTTACCTGCTGTCTGTCTTACGGTTCAGCAAGTCTTTCAGTTTTTGGATCTCTTCCCCGGAAAGGCGCTCTTTTTCCAGAAAATTGGTGATCATAGAAGTGAGATTCCCATCATAATACCGGTTCAAAAAAGTGTTGTTTTCATATTCCAGGTACTCATCCTCACGCACTAAGGGCGTATAGACAAAGACACGTCCTTCCTTTTCATAGGTGAGGGCACCCTTATTTACCAGACGTTTGATTAACGTCTGAATGGTCTTGGGACTCCAGGTTGTTGTCTTAACGAGAAATTCTGTAATCTCGTTCGTGCTGACGGGAGCCTTTTTCCAGACAACTTTCATAATCTCATATTCTGCCTCTGTAATTTGAGGTAATTTCTTCATATTTAAAACCTCCTAATAGAATGCAAACCTAAAGAATGTAACTGCGTACGCCCCGGAGCAGGCGTGTGTCTGAGTGGCGTTCAGGATATACACCTTATGACAGGATATCCAGTGATTTTAAAATATCCAGGCTGATCTGGGCTGCATGAGAACCGTCGGCATTTGCGTCAGCCTGAAGATTTGCGGCGAAGAAATAGGTGTTGCTGTCCGTCTCTGCATAACCTATAAACCATCCGTTTTTATTCTCTCCCTCAATATTTCCGGTACCTGTCTTACCGTACAGACGGTATCCGTCTTCCGCGGTGATAAATATGGAGTCTTTTACAGCCTGTATGTTTTTCTGTGAAAATTTGAAATCGTTCTTATAAAAATCAACCAGAAGTTCTACCTGCTCGGCAGGGGATATCTTTAAGGAAGACTCCAGCCAGTATCGGGTCACGCCCCCGGATATATCCTGATTTCCGTAGCTGATTTGCTCCAGATACCTTCCCACATTATCCGCGCAAAGTGCTGCATCCAATGCCTGGAAGTACCAGTTGACCGAGTTCTTCATAGCGGAATCCAAATCCTGATCCCGGTTCCAGGAGTCAAAGGGATAGGCAGAGCCATCCCAGGACAGGCCGGAAGACTCAGGGGTAATGATTCCGCTTTCCAGAGCAAACAGAGCGTTATAAATTTTATAGGTAGAATCCGGGGAATATCTGGCAGCGGCTCCCTCTTTATTGTAGATATCCCATCGGTCCCTGTTCATATCATACAGTACAAAGCTGCCCTGATATCCCTGAAAAAAAGAATCTGCTTCCAGATTATGGACGCGGGAAGAAGGGACGGAATAAGGTTCCGGGGAAGCACCTGCTGACAGGACAGGTGCACAGCTCAAGACCATAATTCCTGTCAGAAAAATTATCAGAATGCTTTTGGCTTTAGAAGCAGGTGATTCTCTGCGGTAACTGAGAATTCCCAGTATACGCTTTTCAAGCTGTTTTTTTGGCCCTCCCATGCCTGCAGCAGCAGTGAAAGCGCCTCCTGATAAGCTGCCCGCAAATTTAAGCAGAGTCATTCCATATTCTTTGCGGCTGCCTGCATCCAATATCTGCAGCACCTGGGCATCGCAGGCCAGTTCTCTGTCATCACGCATCCGTCTGAGAGCATACCATACGGCAGGGTGAAACCAGTATACAATCTGGACCAGACATAACACCAGATTCATCCCAAGATCCTTTCTTTTCAGATGCTGGAGTTCGTGGAGCAGGATGTATCGGAGGTCATTCTCGTCGGCATCGGATAATAGAGAAATAGGAAGATAAATCCGGGGGTGAAAGAATCCTGCGGATATGGGGGAGTGCAGGAAAGCACTGCTGAAGAGCGGGATATCCCGTTTTATCCGGCTTTCTCTGACACATTGCCGGTAAATGTCCCGGACACGGACATTTTGTATGGGAAGGGCGGCGCTGAGAAGACGGCATAGTCTTACGTTAGAGCGCAGCGTGTACCAGCACATAACTCCCATTCCCAGAATCCACAGGCTTATAAGAACGGTACCGGGACAGAAGTCATCTGATTGTTTTACCGGAAGCACATAATCCCCTAAAAGAAGCGCATCCCCATTTGGAACGGTAACTGTGTCAGGGGCAGGAAAACTGCCTTTTTCGGCGGCATTATGTCCGTATATCAAGGAATACACAGAAAAACCGGAATTCTTAACGGGAAGAAAAGGCAGAACCAACAGCAGTAAAAACAGGAACCAGAGCTGATACTGCCGGCTGGCCGGCATGTGTCTGTGAAATAGTTTTTTTACTGCCAGAAAAGCAGCTATCATAACCGTAAGAAACAGGTTACTGAGTATAAACCGTAAACCAAACTCGTTCATGAAAAGACCCTCCTTCAGAGCCGGGTAAGTCTTACATATGTAATAAATATAAGCTAATTATAAGTGGCAGCAGAAGAGAAGTCAAGAGTCAGTGTGATGCAAAAGAGAGCCGGATTGCTCCAGGCTCTCTTTTGGCAGATTCCTTCGAAATATTGGTTTAACAGACTTCCCTATAAGGACTTCCGAACCATATCTGCATATTGCGGTGTTCCGAGGCCGTATCCGCCTGCTACTTCCATGATATGTCCGGTAATATAAGAGGAGTCATCGCTGGCGAAAAAAAGTGCTGCATTGGCCATATCTTCAGGCTTGCCCATGCGGTTCAGGGGGACATGAGACAGAAAGGATGCCACAAAGGATTCCGGCATGGAATTCAGCGCGGCGTCGGTAGCTGTCAGACCGGGAAGAACGGCATTGCAGCGGATGTTATCCCGGGCATACTGCAGGGCAATCTGCTGCGTAATATTGTTAACGGCAGCTTTGGATACCCCATAGCCGATTCTGGTTATATCCGGGATAGATCCTCCCACGGAGGATATATTTACGATACTTCCCCATCCGTTATCAATCATATGTGGGATTACCAGCTTGGAAATGCGGTATACACTCCCGAGATTCAGATGCAGAAGATCAAAAAAGGCTTTTTCGGAACTGTGAATCAGATCCAGATCTTCAGAGGGACGGCCGACACCAAAATTATTGATGAGAATATCCAGTCTGCCGCTCTGAGTCATCACGTCATCCACCATAGAAGCGTAGCTCTCCTCCTTAGTGGCTTCAAAATATACTGGGGTCATATCAAACCCCTTCTCTTTGTATTCATCACAAATCTTCTGAGTATCCTCCATTCTGCGGACACCCATATATACCCTGGCTCCCTCCTCTGCTAATTTTAACGCACAGGCCAGGCCGATGCCCTTTGTTGCAGAGGTAACAAGAGCTGTTTTGTTCTGGAGTTTTTTCATGTTTTACCACCTTTATTTTATAATGTTACAGTTAGTTTTATCGGATGTACGCAAAATATACATTCCGTTTTCTGCATAAACCAGCCATGTCCGCAGATACTAAAACAGAATAAATCAGGAGGTGAATTATGGCGTTAATTGGAAGAAAATTAGAGGATTTTGCAGTGCAGTCCTATCAGAACGGAGAGTTCAAAGAAGTAACCTTAAACTGTATAGAGGGACACTGGTCGGTTTTTGTATTTTATCCGGCAGATTTTACATTTGTGTGCCCTACTGAGCTTGGGGATCTGGCTGACAATTACGAGAAGTTTAAGGAAATTGACTGTGAGATCTATTCTGTGTCTACGGACACTCATTTTGTCCACAAAGCATGGGCAGATACTTCAGATACCATCAGAAAGATTCAGTACCCAATGCTGGCGGATCCTACCGGAAAACTGGCCCGTATGTTCGAAGTACTCATAGAAGAGGAGGGACTTGCTCTTCGGGGAACCTTTATTGTGAATCCCGAAGGAGTCATAAAGGCATATGAAGTAAACGACAACAGTATCGGAAGAGATGCGGAAGAACTTCTGCGCAAGGTACAGGCCGCACAGTTTGTAGCAGTTCACGGAGACCAGGTATGCCCGGCAAAATGGAAACCAGGGGAGGAAACACTTTCTCCAAGCCTTGATTTAATCGGAAAATTATAAGAATCTGCCGCTGGGACCTGCAGCTGGTCCCCATGCGGCATTTTTGAATACGGTCAGGAAAGGAATTTAGATATGGAACATGGTATTTATGATCTGTTGATTCTGGGAGGGGGCTGTGCCGGACTGACTGCGGGGATCTATGCGGGCCGTGCAAAACTTAAGGCAGCTGTAGTAGAAAAACAGGGGGCCGGCGGGCAGGCGGCAATTACAGATGAGATTGCGAATTATCCTGGATTTAGAAAAATATCCGGGACGGAACTGGCAGAAAGAATGCTGGAGCAGGCTTCTTCCTTTGGAACAGAATTTCTGCAGCAGGATGTAGTTAACCTGAAGCTTACCCAGGAGATCAAAGAGGTAGAGACAAGCTCCGGGGTTTTGAAAAGCCGGGCTGTTATACTGGCCACAGGGGCGGAGCCTAAAAAGCTGGGCTTTCAGGGGGAAGAGGAGTTCAGAGGGAGAGGAATCGGGTACTGTGCTACCTGCGATGGCTTTTTCTTTGAGGGTAAAGACATTTTTGTAATCGGCGGCGGCTACAGTGCTGCTGAAGAGGCTCTCTACCTTACCCGTTTTGGTAAAAAAGTGACTGTTGTGGTGAGAAAAGGCGCTTTTAAGTGTGCAAAATCTATCTCTGACAAAGTGCTCTCCCATCCGAAGATTGAAGTGATGTTTCATACGGAGATTACCGAGGCATACGGGGATACTGTGCTCAGAGGCGCCGTATTTAAAAACAATCAGACAGGAGAGACCTTTGAGTACAAGGTGTCAGAGGAGGATGAAACCTTCGGTATCTTTGTATTTATCGGTTACCAGCCTTCTACAGAACTGTATCGGGGACAGGTTACATTAGACGAAGCCGGGCATGTGATAACCAATGAACGGATGGAAACAAATCTTTCCGGTGTCTATGCCGCCGGGGATCTCAGGCCAAAGCTCCTCAGGCAGCTGGTGACCGCTACTGCTGACGGAGCGATCGCGGCAACACAGGTAGAAAAGTACATCACAGAATACAAGGAAAAGCACGGCATTCGGGAGGAAAAAAACCTGAATGTATCAGAGCAGACAGAGGCGGACTCTGTGGACGGGCCTGCTATTATCTCACAGGACTTACGTTCTCAGGTACAGACGGTGTTTGACAAACTGGAGAGAGAGACTTACCTGGCAGTTATCCTGGACGACAGCAGAAAGTCTGAGGAGCTAAAGAAATTTTGTGAAGAGGTATGCAGTATTTGCAAAAGGATTCATATGGTAATCCGGAGGAAGGGGGAGGATAAGGAATTGGAAGCAGAAGTAAATGCTGAGAATTACCCTATGATTGCACTTCTGAAGGAAACAAAAGAATACAGCGGAGTAAAATTTTCAGGAATCCCGGCGGGCCACGAGTTTAATTCCTTCGTGCTGGCTGTCTATAATCTGTCAGGTCCTGGCCAGGGAGTGGAAGAGTCGGTGCAAAACCGGGTAATGGCTGTCAAAAGGAGGGTTAAGCTGCAGATCGCAATCTCTCTGTCCTGCCATTTCTGTCCGGAGACCGTAATAGCCGCACAGCATCTGGCTATCTTAAATCCCCAGATAGAGGCAGAAATGATAGATATCAGTATGTTTCCCCAGCTGAAGAAAACGTATAGTCTTATGAGTGTACCGGCATTGATTATAAATGAAAAGCAGACCGTATTCGGGGCGCTCTCTATGGAACAGATTCTGGAACAGATAGAAAAGGTAGGGCAGCTATGACTGAAAGAAGATGGCATTATGCGTGGAATATACTGCTGGGCGTAATACTAATACGGGGATTTGCGGGGGGCGGAATCAATATGACCTCAGGTCTCTTCCTTCTGCCGGTATCCCGGGAAATCGGGGTTGGTATAGGAAGTCTCTCCCTCTACATGAGCATCTCCTCTGTAGTGCTGGTACTTTTTCTTCCCCTTGCGGGAAAGCTTATCAACAAGTACGATATCCGGATGGTGACGCTGGCCGGGGCAGCGCTGCAGGCTGTTTCATTTGCGGCCTGCGGGTTTTTAAATAAGGTTTATGGTTGGTATCTTCTTGCAGTTCCCCAGGCCATAGGGGCGGCCATAGTAGTAAATCTTCTGGGGCCGATTCTGATTAACCGGTGGTTTTCGAGAAATGTAGGCCTTATGCTCGGTATTCAGATGGCCTGCGTCAGTTTGTTTGGAGCCGTTCTTCAGCCGGTCACCTCTGCTGTCATAGCCGGAAGCGGATGGAGAACTGCTTATATTTTGGTTGGAGGGGTTACATTTGCCGTCATTCTATTGGCGTCATTGATACTCCTGCGCAATTCGCCCAAAGACAGCGGCATGCTTCCCTATGGAGCAGAGGAAAAGACAGCGGCGGCAGACAAGGAAAAGCCCAGACAGCAGCTAGAGATAGAGGAGAAGACAGCCTTAAAATCAATCTCTTTTTATCTGCTGCTGATATTTATGATAGCGATTACGGGAGTGGGGGTATTTGTTCAGCATATTCCCACCTATGGGCAGCTGCTGGGTTATTCTGCCCAGAGTACAGGAATGGCTCTGGCCTTTGCCTCAGTGGGAAGTTCCATCGGCTCCGTGGCCATAGGCATGATCAGCGATCGTATCGGCAGTCTGAAGACCTGCTATGGCATCATTGTGATCGGGCTTTTGGCGGCAGCAGGCTTTCTGTTTGCATCCCACAGCTTTTTGATCTTTGGATTAGCTACCTTTATGCATGGCCTGGTCAGCTCCGGTGTTATGGTGCTGGCACCTATCTTGACCCTTACCTTCTATGGACAGAAGGATTATGAGAAGATATACGCAAAGGTTTCCATGGGTGCCCCTCTGGCATCTATCCTTCTGATTCCCGCTTACGGGTTTATCTATGATTTTATGAATGACTACCGTCCGGTCTTATTTGGCATTATCATTCTGCTGCTGATCTCAGCGTTCTGTATTGCGGCAGGCTGGAAAAACCGATGTACCATGGACGGCTGCCCAACCTGGAAGACCAGAAAATAGCAGCAGTACCAAAGAGAAAACCCGGAAAACCAACGGATTGATTTCCGGGTTTCCGGGTTTATTTCCATTCTTTCATAATCTGTATGATCTGGGCTTCATAATCCCCGAAGAGATCTTCGCTGTAGCCGCCGTTTCTCACATTCGTTTCAGCCCCCCAGGACTCATCCTGAAATTCCCAGACGTGATAGGCAATTCCCCGGTATTCAAAGTCAATGCTGCCGCATCCATCCTCTTCCACATAGGAGTATGGCTGCTGACGCTCTTTCAGCACAGCCTGTATCTGTTCAAGGCGCATATAGGTGTCTCCTCCCTCTTTTCAGTGTTACAATACCAGTGAAGGCGCAGCATATACCCTGCCGGCAAGCTCCTGGTCCAGCATATAGAGGCTTTTTGGATCTGAACCAAAGAGCTCCATCTTTTTGATTAAATCATTCGCGTTAGTTTCCTCTTCCCCCTGTTCCTTGACAAACCAGTCTAAAAACTGCATGGTCCTGAAATCCTTTACACTGTAAGCTGCATCGTAGATGTTGTGAATCAGGCCGGTGACATACTGCTCATGGGCCAGTCCCTCCTTCAGGGCGTCCATATTCCCACTGAGATCCGCTGAAGGCTTTTCAATTGCCTCAAAAGTGACGGGGACATCGTTATTCTGCATATATTGTATAAATAACATAGCGTGATCCCGTTCTTCCTGTGCCTGTACCTGGTACCAGTTGGCAAAGCCGTTCAGTCCCTGCTCTACGTAAAAATTAGCAAAGTGGAGATAGAGATAAGCGGAATAAAACTCTTTATTAACCTGTGTATTTAAAAGTTCAGCTACTTTATTATTTAACATAATCATTTCTCCTTTCGATTCTAAGCTTGCCTACAGTATAGTACAGATGTTCTGTAAAATCAATAAGTTACCGGAAAGTTCCTTTTATCAGCAGGGCTTATAAAAGGATTAGCAGAAATAAATACTGATAACGGTGGAAAATATTGATAAATTCAACAAAATATGGTATTATGTTACAAATAGTTTTATAACAACCGTATAAAAGGACGAAAAACCTATTTAAATTTTAGATTTAAAGGTTTTTCGTCCTTTTTTGATATATAGAAATCTGAGAAACAGATTTCAGTATTATCATAAGTACTGCAGTTCAGAGTTGCGGAAGAACTGGCTGGATGTGGGACAGGCGGTGCTTGTTGCGGTAAGTACCTGGCAAATCGTTATAGGATAAGGAGGACGAACAGATGAATGCAAAGGAGTATCTGGAAATCTGTTCCAGGAGTTATACTGGAACGAAGGTAACAAAGAATGAGTGGGACATGGACTATCTGATAGATGAAGTCCGGGAATTAGTAGAGGAGTACAGCTTCAGCTGGGACAAACAGGTTCTTATTCCTCAGGATGACCGTCTCTTGGAGGATATGCTGGCGGCTGCTAAAACCCTGATTCTGAAAATCGGTGTCTATAATATGTCCACAGGCCGTATTATCACATTTACGGAGGAAGAGATTGAACAGGGCATACGAAACATGAAACAGGAGCTTGTGATGGGGGAAGGCAAAGATGCGTATACTCTGGTAGCCAGAGGCATAGAGGACAGAAGAGAGCCGGCTGTCTGGGCCGGCAATCCGGGGTGTCCTACGCCGGAACGTATGTATTATGCCAATGTGCTAAGCTCTGCCAAGGAACCGGTGGTCGATTTGCTGACCTGCGGTTCTCTGGTAGATGTGGACGGCCATACTGTGAAAAGCGGGGATCCTACAGAGGTGATTGCCGTGAGGCGGGAACTTCAGTATCTCCACAAGGCCCTGGAAGCTGTGGGACGGCCCGGTATGGGGCTTTTGGCGGCTGAGAGTGCGGTTACGGAGATGGGAGATCTGAGTGCCTCCTATGAGCGCTGTCTGCGTCCATGCGATTCCCATCTGGTGGCAATGTTTAACGAACTGATTATTGACAACGGGAATCTGATACGTGCCGCCAACTCCCTGGATTACGGCATGAAAAATGCCTCTCTGGCCTGTACCATGGTGGGAGGCCTGGCGGGAGATGCACCGGGCGCTACCCTTGTAATGACCGCGTCTATCCTGGCGGCTAATATTTTGTGTCTGGCAGACTATCACCTCTGTCATCCCATCCATATCAAGGAAGTGGCTACCACAGCCAGGGGCTGCCTGTGGCTTCAGGCTGTACTCTGCCAGATCTTTGCAAAATGTGCTCCGGCAATTATCGTATGTGATCTGTGGCCAAGCAGCGGTGCGCTTACCAAAGAGCTTCTCTATGAAGTGGCGGCGAACTCTATTGTTGTAACCGTCTGCGGCGGGCATCTGGAAGGGCTTGGATCAGCAAACGGAAGGGAGCCCAACGGCACAGGACTTGAAGTAAGACTGATGGGCGAGGTAGGAAAAGCTGTGGCAAGACAGGGAATGACCCGGTCGCAGGCAAATGAGATCGTATTAAAGCTTCTGGAAAAATATGAGCATATATTCCAGATGGAGGATAAGAATAAAGGAAAACGCTTTGATGAGGCGTATGACATGGAGACAGTAACTCCGGTTCCTGAGTGGGAAGCCATGTATGTGGAAGTGAAAGAAGAGCTGAGGACCATGGGAATCTGCTTTTAGCTACAGCAGGAGAAAGGATGGGAAAAGTGAATCAGACAAAACTTACGGTATCTTTTTTTAAACGCGGTGATCTGGGCGGCATCACATATATTGTGACAAATAACATTGTCAACTATCTTATTGTAATTGCTACTTTATCAGGGGTTCTGCAGTGGCCGGATGAAATTGTGTATGGCCGGGTGATACCGGGAATGTCCATCGGACTCCTTCTGGGAGGACTGTATTACTGCTATATGGGATACAAGCTTTCTAAAAAGGAGGGGCGCAGCGACGTAACGGCACTGCCTTCCGGTGTCTCCACTCCTGCTATGTTTGTAATGCTCTACGGGGTAATCACCCCTCTTCACTATGCGCTGGGCGATCCGCAGCTTGCCTGGTCTGCAGCAGTGGCCGCCTGTTTTATCGGCGGGTTTGTGGAATTCTGCGGGGGTATCATCGGCCCATGGATTAAGAAAAAGGTGCCCAGAGCAGCCCTCCTCGGCACTGTGGCCGGGATCGGGTTTATCTGGATGGCAACCCAGGGTGTGTTTGACGTGTTCCGGGATCCCGTGGTAGGGCTGCCCATTTTCATAGTCGCCATGTTTGGTGTATTTGGAGGATATTTGTTTCCCAAAAAAATTCCTCCCCTGGTAGTGGCAATTGTGGGAGGCATTATCTATGCACTTTGTCTTGGACGGACACACTTTGATTTTTCAGGGATAGGCTTTTATTTCCCGAATCCGGTAACAACAGTGCAGGCCCTTGTCAGCGGATTCGCTGTTGTAGCACCCTACCTTACAATCATTATCCCTATTGAGATCTATAATTTTATAGAGACTATGGACAATGTGGAGGCGGCTAACGCTGCAGGTGACAATTACAGTGTCCGGGAAGCACAGTTTGCCGATGGGATATGTACCATGTTTTCCGCATTATTCGGAGGCGTAGTTCCCAACACTGTATGGCTGGGGCATGCAGGACTTAAGAAAGCAGAGGCAGGAATCGGCTATTCGGCAGTCTCGGGCATCGTATTCGGGCTGGCCGGCATCTTTGGACTGTTTACGTTCCTGAATAATCTGGTGCCGCCTGCTGTTTGTGCTATTACATATATCTGGTGTGCCATCGTTATGGTATCCCAGGCGTTCAAGGATACGCCGGTAAGGCACTACGCGGCAGTGGGGATAGCAATGGTGCCTCCGGTTGCTGACTACCTGTTTACACAGATTACAGGTGCGGTAAGCCTTACAGGGACTTATACAGAGACAATGGCGAATGGGCTTTCCGGATATGCCCCGGAGATTAACCAAAAGCTTATCGATGCCGGGGTTATGTGGAACGGAGTGCCGGCGGTAAAGTCAGGGGCAATTATCATAGGAATTCTTCTGGGCACAATGACCGTGTTTATAATTGAAAAAAAGTTAAACGCAGTGGGATTTACCTGTCTGGTGGGTGCTTTGCTGTCTGCCTTTGGATTTATCCACAGCGCTGAGCTGGGGCTGCATCTCACATCTCCCTTTGCCCTGGCTTATCTGGTGATGGCGGTAATTTGTTTTATCCTGAATCTGGGAAAAGGAAAATGGTTTGACGCGCCGGATGACTTTGATTACGTATAATGAAGCAGGAGGCAGCTGGTTGGAATCAGCTGCCTCCTGCATATGGAAGTTTGATCTTCACTTGATATGTTTTTTTATAGCCTCAAAACTTTCTTTACTGATCACATGCTCTATTCTGCAGGCGTCCTCTGCGGCGATCCTCTCATCCACCCCAAGACGGACCAGCCAGTTTGTTAACAGCTCATGGCGCTCAAAGATCATCTCCGCGATCTCTTTTCCTGACGCTGTCAGGGTGATGTAACCCTCTTTTGACATGACGATATGTTCTTTTTGCCGAAGGTTTTTCATAGCCACACTGACGCTGGATTTTTTAAAACCTAATTCTTCCGCAATATCTACGGAGCGGACAACAGGATGTGACTTGCTCAGGACAAGTATAGTTTCCAAATAATTTTCAGCAGATTCATTCACATGCATGGTATTCCCACCTTAATTCCATAATATTCACTGTTTGTATGTCAGATTCAATTAGTATAACATATCCGGCACACAACAGCAAACAAAAGGTAATTGAGAAAAAGTATCAATAAGGTTCTTGACAATAATTGGATGTTAGAATATACTAACCATAGAAATGAAAACCATTATCAATTTCAATTTTAAAGAAAGCAGAGGGGATAGGATGCCGTTAACAATGGTAAAAGCCGGAGAACCCAACATAATCCGTAAGGTTGGAGGAAAAGAAGAGACAAGAAGATTCCTGGAAAATCTGGGCTTTATAACAGGCAGCACTGTTACAGTAGTCTCAGAGATTGGCGGTAATATGATTGTGAACGTTAAGGAATCCCGTGTGGCTATCGGAAAAGATATGGCCAATAAAATCATGGTAGGATAAAGAAGGAGAGACAAGAATGACACTAAAAGAAATTCCCTGTGGGAAAAGCGTAAAAGTGACTAAAGTTGCCGGTGAGGGGCCGGTAAAACGAAGAATTATGGATATGGGCATTACCAAAGGTGTGGAAGTTTTCGTGCGAAAGGTTGCACCTCTGGGAGATCCCGTGGAAATCACAGTTAGAGGATATGAGCTGTCCGTGCGCAAAGCAGATGCTGAAATGATACAGGTGGAATGATTTTTGCCCATTGGTTAGTGTAAACTAATCAAAGATAGTCTTAACAAATCAGAATTAGTATGTACAGACGTTGCAATATACAGCAGATAAAGCAAAAAGAATTGCCGATTTGGCAGAAAAGAGGTAGAACATGTCAATTACAATTGCGTTAGCAGGGAACCCTAACAGTGGGAAGACTACATTATTTAATGCGCTTACAGGTTCCAATCAGTTTGTTGGAAACTGGCCCGGGGTTACGGTAGAAAAGAAGGAAGGAAAATTAAAAGGTCATAAAGATGTTATGATCATGGACCTGCCGGGGATATATTCCCTTTCTCCATATACACTG
Source organism: Lactonifactor longoviformis DSM 17459 (assembly GCF_900129135.1). Lineage (GTDB taxonomy): Bacteria > Bacillota > Clostridia > Lachnospirales > Lachnospiraceae > Lactonifactor > Lactonifactor longoviformis. The sequence goes on along the minus strand of NZ_FQVI01000011.1, from coordinate 66,080 downwards.
GAGGAAGTGGTGGCAAGAAACTATCTGATCAGTGAACGGCCGGATGCTATCCTGAATATTGTAGACGGGACGAATATTGAGAGAAACCTGTACTTGTCCACACAGCTGATGGAACTGGGAATTCCGGTAGTGATGGCTGTCAATATGATGGATGTAGTTGAGAAGTCAGGCGACAAGATACATATCGGAAAACTAAGCCAGAAGCTGGGATGTGAAGTTGTTGAGATCTCAGCGCTGAAAGGAAACGGTGTCCAGAAGGCTGCGGAAAAAGCCATTGCCGCAGCAGGCAAAAAAGAGGGAACTCCTCCGGTGCATAAGTTTGCGCCAGAGGTAGAACAAATTCTGGAAGCAGTAGAAGATAAAATGGATGGCACAGTTCCTCAGGAGCAGAAAAGATTTTTCGCCGTCAAGCTTCTGGAAAAAGATGATAAAATTCAATCTCAGATGAAGCATGTGCCTGATGTTTCGGAGGAGATCCGGCAGATAGAAGAAGAGATGGACGATGACACAGAGAGTATTATTACCAACGAGCGGTATGCGTACATCGGTGCTATAATCGGCGAGTGTTATAAGAAGCACAGCAAAGATAAACTTACTGTATCTGATAAGATTGACAGGATTGTTACAAACCGGTTCCTGGCACTGCCCATTTTTGCGGTGGTAATGCTTATTGTATATTCCATCTCTGTGACTACAGTGGGTACCTGGGCCACTGACTGGGCGAATGACGGAGTATTCGGAGACGGATGGAGCTTGTTTGGACTTGAGATACCCGGCATTCCCGTGCTGCTTGAGTCTGCTCTGACTGCGGTGGGCTGTGCTGCCTGGCTACAGGGCCTGATATTGGATGGTATCGTGGCCGGTGTGGGCGCCGTCCTTGGCTTTGTGCCCCAGATGCTGGTGCTTTTCATTTTCCTGGCATTTTTGGAATCCTGCGGATATATGGCCAGAATTGCATTTATTATGGACAGAATCTTCCGCAAATTCGGTCTGTCCGGAAAATCATTTATCCCTATGTTAATTGGAAGCGGATGCGGGGTACCGGGAATTATGGCGTCACGAACCATTGAAAATGACAGAGACCGTAAGATGACCATTATGACAACAACATTTATTCCCTGCGGTGCCAAGCTTCCTATTATTGCTCTGATTGCAGGGGCCCTCTTTGGAGGCGCCTGGTGGGTAGCACCCAGTGCGTACTTTGTGGGAATCGCCGCAATTATCTGCTCCGGAATTATATTAAAGAAAACAAAAATGTTTGCAGGGGACCCGGCGCCCTTTGTTATGGAGCTTCCTGCTTACCATCTTCCTACTGTTGGCAATGTGCTTCGCAGCATGTGGGAGAGGGGCTGGTCCTTTATAAAGAAAGCCGGTACAATCATACTTCTCTCGACCATTTTTGTATGGTTTACCTCATACTTTGGATGGGTAGGGGGCAAGTTCAGAATGTTGGAGGATATGGAACTGAATCACAGTATTCTTGCGGCGATAGGCAACGGAGTGGCCTGGATTTTTGCTCCTCTCGGATGGGGGGACTGGAGATCTGCGGTGGCAGCAATAACCGGACTGGTGGCAAAAGAAAATGTAGTGGGAACCTTTGGAATTCTATATGGCTTCGCAGAGGTTGCAGAGGACGGAACCGAGATTTGGGGAACCCTTGCCGGCAGTATGACAGCAGCTGCAGCATACTCTTTCCTGGTCTTCAATCTGCTGTGCGCACCCTGCTTTGCGGCAATGGGTGCGATCAAGAGAGAGATGAACAATGTGAAATGGTTCTGGTTTGCCATTGGATATCAGACGCTTCTTGCCTATGCGGTATCCCTCTGTGTATACCAGCTGGGTAACTGGATGACAGCTGGGGTATTTGGAATCGGAACTGCAGCAGCGATTCTTCTTGTAATTGGGTTTATCTATCTGCTGGTAAGACCGTACAGAGAAAGCAAGACACTGGATGTAAATCTAAAAAGAATGGCGAATGCGAAATAGTAAGCAGCATAAAGCCCCACACGAGGCTGCATAGACATGCAGGCTCAGAGTATAAGGAGGTGAAAGTGTATGGGAACCATTGTAGTTGGAATTATTGTCATAGGTGTGTCTGGCCTGGCGGTAAGAAGCATGGTACGTGGCAAAAAAGATGGAAAATCCCTCCAATGCGGATGTGACTGCAAACACTGCGGCGGTCACTGCAGACACTAGAAAGGAAAAAGGCTGAGGTGACAGATAGAGGCAATACTAAGGAAAAAAGAAAACTTCCGGACTCCAGAAGCTATCAGCGTACGCAGATGCAGAGGGAAATTATCATAGATAAACTGCGGGAGCGTGGCTGCAGGATTACCAAACAGCGCCTGACGCTGCTGGATATTATCCTTAAAAATGAGTGCTCAAGCTGCAAGGAAATATTTTATATGGCTGCTAAGATAGATGATAGAATCGGTGCCGCTACGGTATACCGCATGGTGAATGTTCTGGAGGAGATAGGCGCCATCAGCAGAAAAAATATGTATAAAGTAGCATACTCAGAAAACTGCTCTATGGAGAACGCCTGCACGGTTGTGTTAGACGATGAGACCGTGTACCATCTTTCTGCCCAGAAATGGAACACCGTGGTGAGAGCCGGGCTGTCCGCCTGCGGGTATCTGGAACGGCAGAAGATTTCATCAATTACAGTAAAACCATGTGGATGTGAAAGGGCTGGCTGCTGACCAAATCCGGCCTGCTCAGATATAGGAGAATATAATAAGACTGCACAGAACATAGAGAAAAGCAGCAGACAGAGAAAAACGTTCATTTCCCTGCCTGCTGCTTTTTCTGCGGGTATTTATGGTTCCCCGGAGGGTAGGATCTTGTGCTTCTGCCGGTATTCTCTGGGTGAAATCCCGAAGACCTTTTTAAAAGCCCGGGAGAAATGAAGCTGGTTGGGATATCCCACAGAGCTTCCTATCTCCCCGATTGAGGAATCGGTCAGTTTTAAAGCCTCTGCGGCTTTTGTCATACGGTAATGAATGAGAAAGTCCTGAGGGGATTGTCCGATGACATCTTTAAAAATTTTGCCGAAATAACTGCGATCCAGGCTGCAGCGTCTGGCCATATCTAAGACGGTGATATTTCTGGAATAATTTTGTTCGATAAAGGTTACTGCTTCCCTGGCATAGAATTCGCTCAGCCTTCCTCCCTGGAGCTTCTGTTTGCAGGAGGAACCTGCGATGAGCCGATCCATAAACAGATAGAGATGGCCAATCTGGCTTAAAGGAGAGGCCGCGGTATTCCGGACAATAGAAAACATTTCGTTGAGGAGCTCTTCCCCATGGAGAGGAGTATCCGGGGTAAAGATGGGATGCTCTCTGGAAAGGCCGGCAATCTCCAGAAATTCTTTGGCTCTTAATCCGCCGAATTCTAGCCAAATATATTCCCAGGGCTCTTTTTCATCCGCATAATAAAGATTGACAAATTCCGGTTCAATTAAAAAACCGGATCCTTCCGTCAGGTGATAGATGGCAGCATTGTCATGCGCATCATTGGAGTGCAGGGTTCCCTTTCCTGAGATTACGTAATGAAATAAATAGTGATTTCTGACAAAAGGCCCGAAGGAATGAAGAGGAGCGCATTTTTCATACCCAAATTGGTATAAAGTTAAATCCATAAAATGTTCGTCCGGAAAAATAGAAAATAAAACATTGGGCATATTTCACCTCCTGCGCATAGATAAACAGGTAATAGTAGTTAAAAATATAGATATATTTTTAGCTATATCCGACAAATATTAGTGATTTTGTTTTATTATATACCAAAATGCGTCTATACTTCAACTATTTTCGTGAAAAGACGAATAAGGAAATAAAAACTGACTCATAGAAATATTTACGGAAAAAGGGTAAAATGCTACTATTTTAAATAAGAAAAGAGAATAGAGCATACAAACTGACGGACACGCAGAAGGTAGGGCATAAAACGATTAGGTAACAGGGAAAAGAAATATCAGGAGAAAAGGAGAATGAGGGTATGAAAGGAAGAGTAAAATCAGCTGTCTGGCCGGCCGCTGTACTTGCGGTTATGGCACTCTCTGCGGCAGGATGCGGGAAGACATCTGAAGACGCCAGGACCCAGGTGAGGATGGTACAGTATAAGCCGGAAGCGGTCAAGGTTTTTGAAGAACTGGAGAATGAATTTAACAGAACTCATGAAGACATAAAGCTTACCATAGAATCCCCAAACGATGCCATGACAGTGCTGAAAACCATGTTTGTGAAAGAGGAGATCCCGGATATCGTGGGAATCGGGGGAGATATTAATTATTCCAATTTTCTGGATGCAGATATGTTCATGGACATCTCTGACTATGAAGGATTATCAGAGGTAAAAGAAGTTTACCTGGAAATCGATAAGAATTTGGAGTTTGTTCCATTAAAGGGAACCTATGCTGTACCTTATGCGGGAAATGCGGCAGGGGTTCTGTATAACCGGACAATGTTTCAGGAGAATGGCTGGACAATACCGACTACATGGCAGGAATTTCTGGATTTGTGTGAGAGGATAAAGGATCAGGGACAGCAGCCTCTGTACTTTGGGTTTAAGGATACCTGGACGTGTCTGGCCCCGTGGAATGCTATGTGTGCAGACCTTGCGCCGGCGGATATATGTGCCAGGGTAAACCGGGGAGAGACAGTATTTAAGGACGCATACCGGGAGACTGCTGAGAAAATTCTGAAGCTTATTCCTTATGCGCAGAAGGATCCCTATGGTTACAGCTATAACGATGCCTGTACAGCATTTGCCAGAGGAGAATCAGCTATGTATGTAATCGGCAGTTATGCGGTTCCCCAGATTAAATCTGTGAATCCTGACATGGATATTGACTCGTTTGTTTTCCCCGCAGCGGATGAGGCGGAACAGAATCTGCTGAATTCCGGGATCGACCTTCAATTCAGTGTTATGAAGGCGTGTGAAAATAAAGAGGCAGCCTATGAGGTCTTAAGGTTCCTGCAGGAGGATCAAAATGTACAAAAATATATGGACGCTCAGAATGCAGTTCCATGTAAGGAAGGAGACTTTGAACTGCCTTCCATGCTGGATGGCATGCTGCCTTATATCAGGGAAGGAAAGATGGCGGATTATCAGGATCATTATTATCCGGCAGAGATGACAGTAGATGCTATGATCCAGACGTACCTCATGGAGGGGGATCCGGATGCGTTTCTTGGGAAATTCGATGCTGACTGGAAGCGATACAACCGGGATATCATCAGGAAAGTAAAAGAATTTGAAAGAGACGGGGAAAAAGAAGGGGGAAGATAGAGATGGAGAAAACCAATGAAAGAAAAAGAACATTTTTGCTCATAACGATACCTGTACTGATCCTGTTTTTTCTGTTTAATACACTGCCGCTGCTTAAAGGGTTTGTATACAGTTTTACCAATTTTAAAGGGTACGGCAGCTATGACTGGGTTGGGCTGCGCAATTACACAGACCTTTTTACAGACGGAAGAATCGGCAAATCGTATCTGTTCACATTTAAATACGCAGTGGTGTGCACCATCATAGTAAATGTTTTAAGTCTTGTTCTTGCGTTTGGTCTGAACAGCAGGATTAAGGCAAAGAGTGCGCTTCGGGGCGTCTATTTTCTTCCAAATGTTTTGGGAGGGCTGGTAGTCGGCTATATTTTCAGCTTCATTTTTACCTATATTCTTCCCGCGGCAGGGTCAGCTATGGGAAGTGAATTCCTGAGTCAGAATATGCTGTCTAATACCAAGACTGCCTGGGCGGCGATTGTTGCGGTAGGCGCGTGGCAGTCAATAGCTATGAACACTATCATCTATATTTCTGGGCTTCAGACCGTACCGGAGGATGTCTATGAAGCCGGAGGACTGGACGGCGCAACAGGGTGGAAGAGGTTCAGGCATCTGACCTTCCCGCTGATTCTTCCTTTCTTCACCATCAATATGGTGCTCTGTATGAAAAATTTCCTTATGGTATTCGACCAGATCATGGCGCTGACAAAAGGCGGTCCGGCGCAGAGTACAGAATCTATTTCTTATCTGATTTACCAAAATGGTATGAACGGGGGACAGTTCGGTTTTCAGAGTGCCAACGCATTTCTGTTTTTTGTGGTAATTGTTGTGATTTCTGTATTCCAACTTACGGTGCTGGGGAAAAAGGAGGAGCAGTTATAATGAATAGTAAGAGAAAACACAGTGAAAAAGTAAACTGGCCGGTAACCATTCTGCTTATTTTAGGATGCATAACTATCTTTTTTCCTCTGTATATGGCGGTCATGATTGCGCTGAAACAGCCTTCTGAGATGACAAACGATATTGCAGGAGCCCTGTCTTTTCCGCAACACTGGAGCCTTGGGAATTTTACAGAGGCTATGCGTGTCACAGACTTCTGGAACTCCCTGGGAAACAGTCTGTTAATCTCAGCAGCGGCTGTGATCCTTTCTATTCTGATCCACTCTCTGGCAGGCTATGCCATTGGCAGAAACATGAAAAGCAGCAAATTCTACAATTTCGTGTATCTCTATATTGTAAGCGGAATGTTTGTCCCCTTTGCCATTCTTATGATGCCGCTTGTAAAACAGACTTCGCAGATGGGAATCGGTAACCGGGCTGGGGTGATCCTGCTTTATGTGGTATTTTATATGCCTATGAATCTATTGCTGTACAGCGGGTATCTGAAAAATATTCCCCTTGCGTTAGAGGAAGCGGCAAGAGTAGACGGAGCAAGCACCTGGAGGACTTATTGGAGTATTATTTTTCCTATTATGAAGCCCATGCATGCAACAGCAGCAGTCCTCACAGTTTTGGGTACCTGGAATGATGTGATGACGCCTCTGGTCATTATGGCGGGAACAGGGAAGAACACTCTGCCTTTGGCGCAGCTTACCTTCCAGACACAATTCGGAACAAATTATAATCTGGCATTCGCCTCTTATCTGCTGGCATTGCTGCCGGTGCTGGCCTTTTATCTGATTTGCCAGAAACAGATATTAAACGGCGTTGTAAACGGGGCGGTGAAATAAAAGAAAGACGAGGAGATATTTTATGGCAATCCTAATTAACAGCAGTCAGACACTTTTTACACTGCAGACAGCCCATACCATGTATCAGATGAAGGTGGACGAGGCGGGAGTGCTGCTGCACACATACTATGGAAAAAAGACCGCTGTCTGGGATTATTCTTACCGGATAATCTGCGAGGACCGGGGGTTTTCAGGAAATCCCTACGATAAGGGGAACGACAGAACCTATTCCCTGGACGCACTGCCTCAGGAGTATCCTTCTTTTGGCAGCGGGGACTACCGTACCAGCGCTTTGAAGGTGGTGTTTCCGGATGGCAGCACTTCCTGTGAACTGCGGTTTGCAGGTGTGAAAGTGAGACAGGGGAAGTACAGGATTCCCGGCCTTCCGGCTCTGTACTGGGAAGAGGAGACGGGGGCGGAGACACTGGAAGTATACATGAGGGATACCACAGGACAAGTGCTGGTCACCTTAATTTACGGTGTCTTAGAGGAACTGGATCTGATTACCCGAACAGCTGTGGTGGAAAATACAGGTAAGGCTCCCATCTGTCTGGAGCGTGTGATGAGCACCTGTGTGGATTATCCGGGTAAGGATTGGGAGCTGCAGACTTTTTATGGAAGACATGTGAAAGAGCGTACCCCCCAGAGAATGGGGCTCCGACACGGGATTCAGTCTGTGGGCAGCACCAGAGGGACATCCAGCCATCAGCAGAACCCCTTCTATATTCTCTGTGAGAAAACAGCAGAAGAAGAACATGGAGCGTGTTATGGATTTTCTCTTTTGTACAGCGGGGACTTTCTGGGAGAAGTGGAATTGGATCAGTATGATCAGACTAGAGCTGTACTTGGTATTCATCCCGGCAATTTCAGATACCGGCTGGAACCCGGGGGATCCTTTTCGGCACCAGAGGCAGCAATGGCATATGCCCCCGGAGGGTTGGGGAACCTGTCACAGATTTACCATCGTGCCTATCGAAAGCATCTCTGCCGGGGAAAATATAAAACAGCCAGAAGGCCGGTGATGCTCAACAGCTGGGAAGGGGTTTATTTTGATTTTACAGGGGAAAAACTGCTTTCTATGGCAAAAGAGGCCGCATCTATGGGCATTGAACTTTTTGTACTGGATGACGGATGGTTCGGAAAAAGGGATACAGATACTTCCGGACTTGGTGACTGGACAGTAAACGAAGAAAAACTGGGATGCACGCTTTCAGAACTTTCACAGAGGATTCACAGGCTGGGGATGAAGTTTGGTATCTGGTTTGAACCGGAAGGCGTTTCAGAAGACAGCGATTTGTACCGGTCACATCCGGACTGGGCGCTTCGTATTCCGGGAAAGACACCGGTCCGAAGCCGATATCAGCTGGTTCTGGACTTTTCCAGGCAGGATGTGAGAGATTATATATTCGGCCGGCTCTGCAGTATATTGGACCATGCCAGGATTGAATATGTAAAATGGGACTTTAACAGAAGTCTTTGTGATATTTACAGCGCCGTACTGCCCCCGGAGAAGCAGGGGGAGGTGGCACACCGTTATATCCTGGGTCTGTATGAGGTTCTGGAGCGGCTTACGGACAGATATCCGGATCTCCTTCTGGAAGGATGCAGCGGAGGGGGAGGGCGTTTCGATGCGGGGATGCTCTATTATGCGCCGCAAAGCTGGTGCAGCGACGATACGGATGCTATTGAACGTCTGACGATTCAGTACGGTACCTCCTTCGGCTACCCAATAAGCGCAGTGGGCTCTCATGTATCCAAGTGTCCCAATGAACAGACAGGGAGAAATACACCCCTGGAGACAAGAGCCACGGTAGCTATGGCGGGAACCTTTGGCTATGAACTGGATGTGAATCAGATGACGGGGGAGGAAAAACAGGCTGTCCGCCGGCAGATTGAGGAGTATAGGAGCTATTATCCGCTGATTCAGGAAGGGCTTTATTTCCGCCTGACAGATCCTGAATACAACGACGGGTATCACGCCTGGGAGTTCGCCGCAGAAGATAAAAGCGAGGCCCTGTTGTGTGTGGTGGCTCTAAAGATTCATCCCAACGGTCCGTCTGTATTGATGAAAGTGAAGGGGCTGGAGGAGAACGGCATATACCTGGTGAATCACAGGGAGTACCCCGGAGGTGTACTTATGGAGGGGGGCATTCCCCTTCCCAGAGCTAAGGTGGAATATGAGAGTTTCCGCTTCCATATAAAAAAGATCAGATGACAGGCATGCAGCAGTACTGCACAAAAAAGGAAGATTTCCGCAGGCGGAGATTGCGCTTTCGCGCAATCTTTCTTTTTACATAATATTTCTATTGGTTTATACAAGGAATACTAGTGATAAAAAGTTTGTTTTATAGTATAATTTGTCTAGATAATAGTACGATATGGCTTAGAAGCGGAGCAGGAGGGGGCCACATGGAGGATTGGAATATAAGAGCAATGCTTGACTCACTGGAAGAGACAGGCGTATATGTCATAGAACAGGATACACACAGACTGCTTTATTTTAACCGGAGAATTAAAGATGTTACGCCTGAAGCACAGCTGGGAATGAAGTGCCATGAGCTGTGGGAAGGCACCTGTTCAGATTGTCCTCTTCTCACTATCGGGGACAGGGATACCAGCCATTCCATCCACTATAATGACCCTTTTGGAAAAGTAGTGGATATCATAGCAAACCGAATGATGTGGAACGGCAGGATTCCTGCATTTGTTATAATTATTACTCCTCACAAGCTTAATTATGAGGAAGAACAGGGGCTGCGGCAGATCGAGAAAATATATTCCAAAAGCCTGGTTACTGTATTTAACGAATGCATCATTGCGAACCTTACGAAGGATTTTTATGTAAATTGTCAGAAGGACGTGATGTGGACAGATATTCCGGAGAGGGGAAATTTTGGGGCAGAGAATAGAGAATATTCCCGCCGGACGATACATCCGGATGATATGGACTGCTTTGACGCCCACTTTTCCAGAGAATCTATGCTCCGGATTTTTAAAAGCGGAAAAAACCAGATTGCAAAGCGGCTGCGGCGAAAAATGGGAGACGGGACATACCATATGGTTGAATTTACCGCAACCAGGACATTGGAGCTGGGGGATGAGTACTGGTGTGTACTGGTATTTCGGGATGTCAACGAGGAATACCTACTGGAGCGGAAGCGGGACCTGGACATGAGCCAGCTGGCTACAGCAGCCAGAGTTGCTTACCAGATGCTGATAGCGGTGAATCTTACACAAAATACCTACCAGATGCTGGAGTACGACAGGTTTCCCACGAAAAAAGCACAGGAATCGGGGTGCTTTGACAATCTGATAGAAGTTGGGATGTCTACCCTGGACCCGGATTACCGCCGGGAGTTTGAAGATAAGTTTTCCCGGAAAGCTCTTCTGGAAGCCTTTTCCAGAGGGGAGAAAAAGGTTACGATGGAAATGCGGCAGATGGGGGACGACGGAAAATATCACTGGAATTCCACCCAGGCAGTGAGGGTGGAGAATCCGGATTCAGATGATGTGCTTCAGATTACCATGTCTAAGGATATAGATGAAGAGCGGCAGCAGCAGGAAGAAAATCTGGAAAAGGAACGCATGGCTACAGTACTGTTAAAGGAGGCGCTGGAAAAAGCAGAGGCGGCAAGCAGGGCAAAAAGTGATTTCCTCTCCAGGATGAGTCATGATATCCGGACTCCTATGAATGCTATTATGGGGATGACAGCTCTGGCAAAGCTCCATATAGGGGAAGAGGGAAAACTCTTAGATTATCTGAATAAGATAGAGGTTTCCGGCGCGCACCTTCTCGGGCTAATTAATGAAGTGCTGGATATGAACAAGATTGAGAGCGGTAAAGTCGAACTGTCAGAGTCAGAGACAGATCTGGGGGAACTGATGCAGGAAGTGGTTCTTCTTGTGCAGCCTGGAGTCAGTGAAAAAAGGCAGGAATTAGAGGTATCACTTTCAGAGGATATGCACCGAAAGGTCCTTACAGACAAGCAGAGGCTTTCTCAGGTTCTGGTGAATATACTGGAAAACGCATCCAAATATACGCAGATGAAAGGAACTGTCCGTATCTTTGCAGAAGAACTGGGGGAAGAAGAAAACCATATGGGCATTTACCGGTTTGTGATAGAAGACACCGGCATGGGAATGAAAAAAGAATTTCTGGAACATATATTTGAGCCCTTCAGCCGGGCCGACGATACCAGAAACAGGAAAATTCCAGGAACAGGTCTGGGGATGACGATTGTACAGAATATTGTGCAGATGATGGGCGGGGATATTAAGGTAGAGAGCGAATATGGAAAGGGCAGTCGGTTTACTCTCACCTTTTCCATGGAAAAGTGTGTAGAGCCCGGGAAGAAATATATCTCTCCGGCAGAGGATATTTATGAAAATTTTGAGGGCATGCGTATCCTCCTGGCAGAGGACAATGAGATGAACCAGCAGATTGCATCGGAGATGCTTGAACTTCTGGGGGTGCAGGTGGAGATTGTGTCAGACGGACGGCAGGCGGTAAATAAGGTATTGGAGAATCCCCCCTTTTATTATGATCTTGTGTTTATGGACATCCAGATGCCGGTGATGGGCGGCTACGAGGCGGTCAGACAGATAAGAGCCTCCGGCAAGGAGGCTATCCATGAGCTGCCCATTATTGCCCTGACGGCAGATGCCTTTTCCGAGGATGTAAAAAAAGCAAAGATGGCCGGCATGAGTGATCATCTGGCAAAGCCAATCAGTATTGAGCATCTGAAAAGTATGCTGAAATACTGCCGGCGGTGGGAGGAGAAGAATAAAAGGCGTTTCTGAATGCTTTACAGAGTTTAGGAGGAACCTGTTGGTTTCTCTCTCTGATCGTGAATCAGGAAACTTTCGAAACCGGCTTTGATGAAGGCATCAATCGTTTTCTGTACCTTCCTCCAATCATTGCACTTGTTGTGCAGAGTCAGTTTGTTAATGGTCAGGCACCCATTCATTTGAAAATAAAAAATAGCTTCTGCTTCTTCAAAGGTAAGAAGGCTATGTGACATCAGCCAGGTTACATAGTCTTCTTTGTTTAAATCTGCGATTTTGTCTATGATTCTTGGTGTAATGGAATCGTCGGAAAATAAAACCCTGTATTGCTCATTGGAATGTATCAGGTCACAGAATGGGTAGGAGCACTTGGAAGTAAGCTGCCGCGGACATAGCACATGATCAATGATATTCGTGGTTTTCTCTATCATTTCACTTAAGATATCATCCAGCACATCATCCATATCATAATAATGAAGATAAAAGGTTCCCCGATTGATCTCTGCCTGTCTGCACAGCTCCGTAACCGTAAGCTTTGAAAAAGACTTTTTTTCAAGGAGTCTAAAAAGAGTTTCCTTTATTATATGCCGGGTATATTTTGTCCGACGGTCTTCCTTTCGTGTATCAGCTGACATAAAACCTCCTTAAAATATCAACAATATTTTAGATATGTTCAGAAATCGTACAGATCCCAAATATTGTTTCTTGTTTTTTTATTATCAAATATTATAATCATTAATATAGAAATAATCAACACATTGTTCATAAATTATAATACGATGGAGGTAAGAGTGTGGGACATGTAATAGCAGTTGCAGGAAAAGGCGGTGTGGGAAAGACAACCTTATGCGGCCTGCTGATTCAATATTTATGCGAAAGCGGACGGGGACCGGTGCTGGCGGTGGATGCTGATGCCAATTCTAATCTGAATGAAGTTCTGGGTGTGGAGACAGAAGTGACGTTAGGAGAGCTGAGAGAGGAGCTGGAAAGAGCAGGGGTAGACAGCCGTTACCAGATACCTGCAGGAATTACAAAACAGGCATATCTGGAGATGAGACTTGCGGATGCCATAACAGAAGAGGATGATTATGATCTGATGGTGATGGGGCGCACCCAGGGACAGGGATGCTACTGTTTTGTAAATGGTTTGGTACAGACGCAGATTCAGAAACTGCAGAGCCACTACCCTTTTATTGTAGTGGACAATGAGGCTGGGATGGAACATATCAACAGAGGACTCCTCCCCACGATGGAAACGGCGATTCTGGTAAGCGACTGCTCCAGAAGAGGGGTACAGGCCGCCGGACGAATCGCAGGTTTGATGGAGGAACTGAATTTCAAGCCAAAGCAGACGGGACTGATTATTAACCGGGCGCCGGACGGAAAGCTGGATGAAGGAACAATGGAAGAAATCTGCAGTCAAAACCTGGAACTATTGGGGGTTGTTCCCCATGATGATATGGTCTACCGCTATGACTGTGACGGAAGGCCAACAGTCCAGCTTCCCAAAGACTCCCAGGTGCGCACCGCTCTGGCCGGGATTATAGATAAACTTAAACTCTAGGGAAACTGTTTGAAATCATGGAGGCAGAGTTATGAGTGTATTTGCTGGCTGTATGGATGCGAGGAATATGATTAGTATAAAGGAAATAGACTGTCCTTCCTGTGAGAAGGCAAATGGAATAGAAGTATTTGAAAAGGATAGCCTGACTGTGGGAGAAAGCAGCTGCACACAATGCGGATATTTTATTCCGGATGGGGTACACCTGATAAAATTTATAGCAGAGGATGAATACTGATATGAAAAATAAGAGAATTCCCTGCGGGGATCCGACACTGTCTGCAGACCGTGCATTTTGTGAGATGCTGAAACATGCGCAGGAATCTCTGGTGAGCCGCAGTCCGGAGGATATAGCAGGGAAAGCCGGAGTTGAATATGTGAAGGAGACTTCTTCTTTCAGAGTAAAAAGTCTCTCACAGATGATAGATATAGAGCTGCCTGGATTTGAAATCAGGCAGAAACTGAATCATTGGCACCATCTGTTGGTGCTGCATTATCTGAACCTTGCGGATGGAATGCCTGTCTCCCCAGAATGGATATCATTTGGGGAATTGAAAGACGGGTTAATCAGAGGTACAAAGTTTGATCATACAGTGAATGAACAGCTGGGAAGCTTTTTCGGTGCACTGTCCCAGGAAAAGGCGGAGGATATTTGCAGGCTTCTTGGGGCTGAAATTGCAGAATCCAGAGCGGACCTGTGTGCAATATTTCCACTTCTTCCACGCTATCCGATAATGCTGAATCTATGGTTTGGAGATGAGGAATTCCCTGCGTCGGCAAGGCTTTTGGTACAAAAGAATGCAGATCATTATTTGACAGTAGAGGATGCTGTCACGGCAGGAGAGTTTATCATCAGTTTGTGTAAAGAGGCAAAGTTACAATGATGACCTGAGATATCGGGTAGCAGTGTACGCCGCAGTGTAAGTATGATATACTTTTTATATACCCTCCGGTGAACTGTAGTGGGTTAACCCACTACAGTTCTGTTGAATTAGGTTCCGAAAGGAGATTTATATGAGAGTAAGAGTACAGGATGCAAGACAGGAAGGAAATTATTATTATACAGGTTATGTGAAGCTGCATGATCTGGCTGACAGCATCAGAGGTTATGCCTTTGAGAAGGAGGTACTGGACAAAGCAGTCATACATAAGAAAAATATGGAGGGCTCAGTCCCGGCCTTTGCAGTTACCTTTCGAATGGGACAGGATGCCAGTATCACAGCGGCGGGAGAGGATCTTATATTTGAGACTGTTGAGTATGAGATTCGGGACGGAAAAAGCAGAGCGGCGGCCGTTCTTTTGATGGATCCCGATTTGATAGAAGAGGGAAGGGCGGCAGTAAAAATACTGTTGGTTTCAGAGGAAAAGATGGCTAAGCTGGAAAAAAATCAATTGTAATAAGGAGAAAAACTGACTTGAAGTTTTATTTTGCACCTATGGAGGGAATTACCGGTTATATTTACAGGTCGGCTTATCACACGTATTTTGGAGGGATAGATAAATATTTTTCTCCCTTTATAGCACCCAATCAGAACCGGAGTTTTAACTCCAAAGAATTAAATGATATACTTCCGGAACATAATGAGGGGATGGTGCTGGTCCCGCAGATACTGACCAACAGGCAGGAAGATTTCATCCGGACTGCACGGGATTTGAAAGGCCTGGGCTATAAAGAGGTAAATCTGAACCTGGGCTGTCCCTCCAGAACTGTAGTTGCCAAAAACAGGGGTTCCGGGTTTTTGGCTTGTCCCAAAGAGCTGGATCAGTTTCTGGAGGATGTTTTCTCCAGTCTGGATCTTTCCATTTCCATAAAAACAAGAATTGGCCGGGATGACCCGGGAGAGTTTTACAGACTTATTGAAATATATAATAAATATCCCTTAAAAGAGCTGATTATACATCCGAGAATCCAGAGAGATTATTACAAAAATCAACCCAATCTTCAAGTGTTTGCAGATGCTTGGAAGCTAAGCCGAAATCCGGTATGTTACAACGGGGATCTTTTTACGCCGGATGATCTTGAAGGCTTTATCCGCCAGTTTCCTGAGACGGATACGGTGATGCTTGGCAGGGGAATACTTTCAGATCCCGGTCTGATTTGCCGGATGAAAAAAAGAGAGCTGCCGGAGAAACAGCGATACAGAGAATTTCATGATGCGGTTTATGGGGAATATCAAAAGGTTCTCTTTGGCGAAAAAACCGTACTTTTTAAGATGAAAGAGCTGTGGTCCTATATGGGCTCCAGTTTTACGAACAGTGGAAAGTATGTAAAGAAGATAAGAAAATGTGAAAAGCTGGCAGCATATGAATCTATTGTTGAAGATTTGTTTCAAGAGCAGGAGATTTGGCACGAGAAATAGTGTCAAGTCTCCTGCTTTTTCCACCTACTGCGGTGTTTTTTCCATCATTTAATCTTCCGATTCCTCTTCCCGATAGATTCCTTTCTGTTTTAGTTCTTCAACTATTCTTTGGTATAACTCCTCCGGGGGTTTCCTATTGTCTGCCTCATCAGGCTTTAATCTGCTTTCAATGATTTTTCCTTCGATGATGATTCTTAATTTTTCAGTAAATTTCATGATTGCCTCCTTCTGCTCAATATTTTGAGCCTATTTGCTTACAGCATAACATATACTTTACTATATGCTCAATATAGTGAGCGAAAAGGCGGGTATTATGCAGAAACTTAAAAGTGGGGAAATGAACATAGGAAATAATTTACGCATGCTGAGAAAGCGCAGCAATCTTACTCAGGATATGCTGATCGCACAGCTGGATACTAATTTTGGCATTCGCATAACAAGAAGTAAATACTCCAGATATGAAACCGGTGAACTGAATGTGCCGATTCAGCTGTTGGTTGCGCTGCATAAGCTGTACAAATGCAGCTACGACGAGTTCTTTGAAGGTCTGGATGTATAATTGTGCCGTGGGTTCTTAAAAAAATCTTAATAATCTCCGGTTTTTTCCAATTCTATTGTAAATGTCAGGCTTTTTTAGTATAATTTAAACAATGTAGGAGTCTGCCTGCATAGAGGGTGAAGATTTTTGTTGAAGACAAAGGAGGTAATAAAATGGCAAAGAAAGGGTATAGGAAGAGAGTCCTGAGCTTTCTGCTTGCCGGATTGCTGGTGGGAACCACGGTGGGAAGCGATCTGGGCGTTACAGTTATGGCCAGCAGCACAGGAACAGAGACACCCGGAACCCCAAAGACAACAGAGACGGCTTTTATTGAAAACACCGGGTATCCGTCCCTGGAAGCGGCATTGAACGCGGTGAGCGAAGGGGCAACGGCACAGATTGATTTGAAAGCGGATCAGACTATTAACAAGACATTAGTCTTGAAAAAAGGCCAGAAGATTTCTATTGTTCCCAAAGATGTTCCAAAAGTGACAATCTCCAGAGCGGATAAATTCGCCGGAGATATGTTTGATGTTACGGCTGAGAACGCTGTGCTTACCTTGGGCAAGCAGGGAATGACAGGCACCTTAGTGCTGGACGGCACTGCAAAAGGCTTGGATGCCGGAACCCCTGTGGGTGCAGTCGTTAAGAAAACCGGGGACGGTAATCTGGTGAAGAACGATAAAGTGGAGATAGTAAACAAGATTTTAGGAACAGTTGCTGTCACTGGCACTCCGGCAGTGGGACAGACATTAACTGCTGATGTAAGTAAAGTGAATCCTTCTAATGCTATACAGGGCCTTGGATATCAGTGGCAGAGATGCGAGGATGGGAAGCAGCCTGTGGATATTGCAGGGGCTACTGCCAGCACCTATACAATAACAAATGCAGATGTGGGTAATACCTTACAGGTAACGGTATCAGGTACAGCTGGCTTTACCGGTAATATTAAAAGCGATAAGACGGCTAAAGTAATTAAAAATTCAATACCTGCACCTAAAGTATCCGGAGAGGCTGAATATGGAGATAAGTTAGAGAAGTTTAGTCTTTCTGGTGACAAGGGGACTTATGCTTGGAAAGATCCTTCAACGGTGTTAAGTGATGTAGGAGATATTACATATGAAGCTACATTTACGCCAAATGATCCGGGAGCATATGAGGCAGGCGATGTAAGTGTAACAGTGCCGGTGAAGCCCAGAAAAGTAACAATCGACATAAAAAAGGATTTAAAAATGACATATGGAGATACTTTTTCTCTAAATAATCCATATGACGTAACAGCTGGGACAATTATTGACGGAGATGACTTAGGTTTGACCTACAAATCTAAGGCACAGGATCCTGGGGCTGCTGTTGGTAAATATCCTGATGTTACAGGAGAGGCTTCTAATCCTAAATATAATGTGACAGTAAATTCTGGGGAAATAGAGATTGTAAAAGCTAAAACTAAACTGAGTATAGAAGCGAAAGCTGTGGATAAAGGTGGTTTGGCAATTGAGCTGACAGTTACTGCCGCACCGAACGGAACCGGAAATACGCCTACCGGGGCAATTAAGTTTTCTCAGGGAACAGAACTGCGGGATGAAAATCCTGTAGCCCTTGAAAATGGGATAGCAACATATATATATAAGGTAGACGAAGTAGGTAAGAAGCTGTCATTTAAGGCCGAATACCAGCCGGATGCTGATTCCAATTACAGCAGTGCTGAAGAAGATGCTGTGATTGAGGTTACACCGAACAAGCTGGAACAAGTTCTTTCCATTGAAGAAGTAAAAAATAAAGTCTTCGGCGATGAACCATTTGAGCTTAATGTGTCAGGGGCTAAAGGAAACGGTAAGCTGACATTTAGTGTAGAAGCGGGCAAAGACGTTATCTCAGTGGATGAGAAAGGAAAAGTTACGATTAAAGCTGCAGGCGAAGCAACGGTTAAGGTAACAAAGGAAGAAGATGCGAACTATAAATCAGCGTCAGCTTCACTAGACATTACCGTTGATCCAATGAAACTAACTGCTGATGATGTAAAAATCACAGGTATCTCTTCATCTTATCCTTCGACTGGCAAACAAATTAAACCTACACCTACCGTTAAACTTGGTGATAAAAAGCTAAAAAAAGATACAGATTATGACCTGAAATACGGCAAAAACACAGCAGTGGGAACCGGAACCGTAGAAATTATATTCAAGGGTAATTATACCGGAACTATAAAGAAAACATTTAAGATAACCAAAAAATCTACTACACCAGCCAAGAAGAGCAGCAATACGAAAAAATCTGCAACCTCAAAGGCCAAAGGAGCAAAGACAGCAGACAATACACCAATAAGCAGTGCAATGTTGGCTCTCTTATTGTCCGGAACAGTAGGTGGTGCAATCATCTATAAAAGGAGAAGAACAACGAAATAACGGCAAATAAAAAAGTAACACCTCGCAGCCCGGAGGTGTTGCTTTTTTATTTTGCACGGATGATAAATAAAAGCAATTAAATTTATTTATCACAAAATAGAGAAATAATTATACGCAAAGAGTAAAGTAGGGACAGGGCAGTTGTAAAAAGGGACACCCCTTGCCTATTTTGGGACGTGTTCTTTCTAGAAAGAACACGTCCCAAAATTCGTCCCCAAATTTCCAAAGTATCTTTTTAGATGTATCTCCATTTGCTTCATGTGTGTTTTGGTCTCTGGGTTTTCATAAGGAATTCTGTGTATTATGCGGGAGATATAGTTCTTCTCATGGATGATATCACGGCTTGCCTGAAAGTTTATGTCATAAAAGTAGGCGATATAAGATACCCAGTAATCCATAGGTGTGACCCGCTGGGAGGATTCTATGCATTGATTGTGAAAGAATGCATCTGCAATATGAGGGCTTATCTGGGAATGTCCCAGCTCTTTTGGGGATATGCCCAGCAGTGTCTCTATGGGCTCTTCTAATTTGACCCGGCAGTTATCCAGCTTGTCGGCATCTCTTATCAGCTTCGCGTGAAGCTGGGTCTGGGGATGAGGTATGCTTCTCAGAATATAATCACTGTGGAGAGCGATGGCTGTACGGATTACGGAATCCCAGGACGGATCCTCTATAAACTGCCGGATCATGCCTTCCTCAAATAGTATCTGTACTCCGTAGGCTGCGTGGTCCATGGTATCTGGCTGGAAGCTGTCAAAGCGTTTTAGCTGTTCAAACCTGCCAATATCGTGGAGAAGGGCTATGATTTTTGCCAGATCGGTATCCTGGCTGGAGAGCTTCATGCGGCGGGAAATTTCTTCGCTGTATGTCATAACTCCGTAGGTGTGGATGATTTTAAGCCGGATCTTATCATCCTTCCGATTGTAGCTGTCCAGATAAGTTTCAAATGCCTGATGTGCCTTTTTAAAATCAATCATGATCTGAGCCTCCCTGAATGAGTATGGATTGGAGGGCGTTTGCCTGTTTTTGCATGGAAAGCAGATCTGCAGGCTCTATCTCAAGCGTGAGCGCTTTTGCATTGTCACGTATTTGCTCCGGCCTGCGGGCACCGCAGAGAATGTTGAGTTCTTTCATGGATGCCGCTGTAAAACAGATGATGAGATTCGCCAGTGAACAGCTGTATTTTTCTGTCAGAGGTTTCCAGTCATCCAAAAGGCGGAGGACATACTTCCTGTTTTCCTGCTGCCAGTAATGGTTCTTGTTTCTGATATCTTCCGGGGAAAGGATAGTGTCAGCAGTTACTTTCCCTGTCAGCAGTCCTTGTTCCAGCGGAGAATAGGCCTGGACCGAGACCCCAAGTTCCCGGCATACGGGAACCAGGTCCCTGGCGATATGGGGATCAAGGATACTGTATTTTTCCTGAATCACATCCAGTTGTCCGTATCGGCAGTAACTTCGTATGATCTCCGGAGTTACATTAGATGCTCCCACCGCCCGAATCTTCCCTTCCTTTTTCAAGGACATGAGTGTCGCTACAGTTTCTTCCAGAGGATAGAGAGCAGGATCCGGGGTCTGCCAGTGGGTGTACAGTATATCAATATAATCGGTTCCAAGTCTGAGTAGACTGTTTTCAAGACTTTTTCGGATTCCCTGGGGGGAGAGATCGCGGTACACATTTTTGCCCTCCATTACTTTATGGAAGCAGGGGGTCTCATAGTCCCACTCCAGGCCGCATTTGGTTGACAAAATAACTTCACTGCGCCTGCCTCTCAGTGCCTTCCCAAGAACCTCCTCACTGTGACCGATCCCATAAACCGGTGCGGTATCAAACCATCGGATACCCAGAGCAACAGCTTCTTCTATGGTTCTCACTGAGACCGCGTCATCATTTTCTCCCCACCAGGTGCCTCCGCCGATAGCCCAGGTGCCCATTGAAATATAAGGTGTCCGGATACCGGACCTTCCGATAGATAAAAGATTCATATAGATTCCTGCTTTCTGAATGTTTATGTATGCAATGCTACTTAGATGATAAATGCAGCCGCGGGGGATGTCAAGCCGCTCGATAGGTGTCCCCTCTATACATTAAAAATAATGTCAAATTTTGGCGGACAAGCAGTATAAAATGGTGTAAAATAGATACTGTTTAAAACAAGCTTTGAGCCAATATAAGGAGACAGGGAGAGATAAAGAGTATGAGTGCATTAGAAAGTGTGATACTTATTACAGCGGCCGCGGGAGTCGGAGGAACCGGATTGGGCGGGATTATAGGAGGTCTGTTTAAAAAGGACTCTACGAAAACCGTGAGTCTTTTGTTAAGCTTTGCAGGGGGAGTCATGCTGAGCATCGTGTGCTTTGATTTATTAATAAGTGCAATCAACACTAAGACCAATATAGGTATCATTATTGCCGGGGTTCTTATAGGAATAGCCCTGGTGTCTCTTTTGAATTATATCATTGACAAACGTACCAACTCTGAGGTGCCTCACATAGATGCGGATCATCCCCGCACGGCAGACGACCTGAAGGAGTTAATTCACAGCGATCACCTTGAGACGCACAGAAGGAATAAAGATTCCAGAGCATCTCTGTTTATTGCCGGGGCGGTTATGGCCTGCGCCATAGCGCTGCATAATCTGCCGGAGGGAATGACCATAGGGGCATCCTTTGCAAATTCCAAGAGTCTTTTTACGGGCTCTGCTCTGGTACTGGCAGTTCTCATCGGGCTGCACAACATACCGGAGGGAATGGCAGTGGCAGTGCCCCTCATAAGCGGCGGAATGAGCAGGGGAAGAGCCATAGCAGTGACGGCATTGAGCGGGGCCCCTACTATAATAGGAGCTCTGCTTGGTTTCTGGCTGGGTGACATCGGCCCTCTGGGGCTTGCTTTAAGTCTTTGTTTTGCCAGCGGTGCCATGCTCTATGTTGTATTCGGGGAGATTCTGCCCCAGGCTATTCTTATGTACCGCAGCAAATCCCCGGCATTCTCCGTAATTGTGGGTATGATGGTGGGAATCCTGATTATATATCTGTAGAACGCCAATACTTTGAAAGTGATCATTATACGAGGAGATGAGAGAATGAGAAATAATGAAATCGTGATTATCAGCGGAGAAGATTATAAAGAGATGACAAAACGTATTCTGGAGGAATCGGATCTTGAAGCCCGTATACCGGACAAAAACTTCCGTATCGGGATAAAGCCCAATCTGGTATCTCCTTCTGCACCTTCCTGGGGAGCTACCACTCACCCGGAGATTGTAGCAGGCATCATCGAATACCTGCAGGAGCGGGGCTATAGAAATCTTGTGGTTCTGGAAGGATCCTGGGTAGGGGATAAAACCTGGGATACTGTAGAGGCATGCGGTTACGACAGGCTGTTTTCTGAATACCAGGTAGAATTTACAGATACCCAGAAGGACGGACACAAAAGCTGCAGCTGCGCAGGGATGAATCTTGAGATCTGCGACAGTGTTTCCGCCCTGGATTTTCTAATTAATGTACCGGTTTTAAAAGGCCACTGCCAGACAAAGATAACCTGTGCCCTGAAGAACATGAAGGGCCTGATACCGAACAAAGAAAAGAGGCGTTTCCATACTATGGGTCTACACAAGCCTATTGCCCATCTGAATGCGGGAATCCGGCAGGATTTCATTGTAGTGGATAATATCTGCGGGGATTTGGATTTTGAGGATGGTGGAAATCCGGTAGTTATGAACCGCATTCTCACAGCTGCAGATCCGGTACTCTGTGATGCCTATGCGTGCAGTCTTTTACAGTATGACATATCCGATGTGCCGTATATTGAACTGGCGGCTGAGCTGGGAGTTGGCTGCTGTGATCTTACAAAGGCTGTGATCCGTTTTTGCGGCCAGGAGGAAGAACTGCAGAAGATATCTTCTCCAAGAAAAATTGTAGAGCTTCAGGACGCAGTGGAAGAGGTGGACTCCTGCAGTGCCTGTTACGGATACCTTATACCGGCCCTGGACAGATTAAAAGAAGAAGGGCTTCTGAAACAGCTGCATACGAAGATCTCCATTGGACAGGGTTATAAAGGCAAAAAGGGGCTGCTGGGGATCGGAAATTGTACCAGGGGTTGCCAGTGCTATCTGAAGGGCTGTCCGCCTACGGAAAATCAGGTATACGATTTTCTGAAAGAGTATATTGAAAACCAGAAGTGATACGAAGAAACGTGAGATAAAATAGTATTGTACACCCTGAATTCTTACATTATAATAGATAATATAAAAGTGTTTATACATCGTGCGGTGTTTGGGGAGGTGTACAGGGGATGAAGAAAAGAATTTATCTGGTTACCGGGGCCAACGGCCATCTGGGCAGTACTTTAATCAGACTGCTCAAAAAAAGGCAGGAGAATGTAAGGGGGCTTATACTTCCGGGGGAAAAAGAGAACCTTCTGAAGGGAGTGGATTACGTCTGCGGTGATGTGCGGCATCTGCGGGAACTGGAACCCCTGTTTGCGGGAACGGAGGGCTCCAGTATCATTTTGCTGCATACGGCAGGGATCGTAGATATCTCAGGGAAATTAACCAGAAGGATGTATGAAGTCAATGTGCTGGGAACGAGAACAATCCTGGCAGCCTGCAGAAAGTATAAGGTAGACAGACTGGTCTATGTAAGTTCTGTACATGCGATACCAGAGGGCGACACACTGCATGTGATAAGAGAAGTAAAACAATTTTCCCCTGATTTGGTTGTGGGCGGATATGCCAAGACTAAGGCACAGGCCACCAGGGAGGTACTGAGAAGTTCCGGACTGGGTACAAATGCTGTGGTGGTACATCCCTCCGGGATACTTGGGCCTTATGACAAAAAAGGGAACTATGTTGTTCAGTTTGTATACGATTATATGAAAGGCAGTCTGCCCGCAGGGGTAAAGGGCGGTTATGATTTTGTCGATGTCAGAGACGTGGCGGAAGGCTGTCTTGCTGCAGCAGAACAGGGGCGGTGCGGGGAATGCTACATTCTATCCAACCGCCATTATGAGATCCGTGAAATTCTTAAAATGATCCGGGAGATTCAGGGAGGACACCGTCTGCCGGTGCTGCCGGTATGGGTGGCAAAGGCGTTTGCGCCATGGATCGGATTCTACGGCCGATGCAGAAACAAACGCCCCCTATATACCAGCTATTCCCTGTATACGCTGACCAGCAACGACAGGTTTTCCCATGATAAAGCCACTAGTGAGCTGGGGTATGTTCCGAGAGATCTGTATGATACAGTCACAGACACCATCCGCTGGCTGGATGCAAATAATCAATGAGGGAGGTGCCTATGGAATATTTAGAAGATTTACTGATTCTGGTAACGCGGGCAGCGATCCTGATTTTCGAGTGCATTGGAGTGGGCGTCATTACCTTTTCAGGCCTCCAGGGGATTGTCAACTACATACGCAGAAAACCCAATACCAGGCTGCTTCTGGCAAAAGGACTTTCTATGGGGCTCGAATTCAAGCTTGGAGGAGAGATTCTGCGCACAGTGATTATCAGGGATATGTCAGAGATTATTATGGTTGGAGCAATCATCATTCTTAGGACCATATTGGCAGTTCTTATTCATTGGGAGATTAAAAATGAAGAGGAGGAGTATGAATTGAGCCACCAAAGGGAAGAAGAGAAGGAAGGATCCGAAGATTCCCGGTCGTAAGCAGTCTATACGATCTGTACGGATATCTGGGTGATATAATTTTCATAACCATACATGGTAAGCTCGTCAAATAAACAGTCTTCATAAAAGAAATCTCCAAGCTTCAGTTTGTTTTCCTGTGCATAGGAATACAGCCGGCCGTAGGAGTCGCCGATGGTTTTCCAGTGCCCTATATGATACACAAAAAGGTACCTTCCCCCGGGCTTTAACTGGTATCTGATTTTGGATGGCAGAGCATCCAGGATTAGATAAATGTTCCGGTAATCGTCATAGATTCCCTCTTCTATCTGAGTTCTGCTGTGGAGGTATCCGATATTGTGGGTACTTTTGAACCCCAGTTTTGCACAGTAATCAATAAGCTCTCCGATTTTCAGAGCCAGAGAAAAATCGTCTGCTGCATCTGCATGGGAGGCTATATAATATTGGGCAGTGCATTCTTTTTCCTGGATCTTAGTGTAATCCTGCTCCAGCGCGTCGGTGATAAACTGTCTTTTGCGCCGGAGCCATTTTTTCGTTTTTTTTCAGCTGGGTCAGTTTTCCGTCAATAATGGCCTCTTCCTTTTCCAGTAACGCAAGCAGAGCCCTGGGACTTTTATGCTCCAGATAAGATTTGATCTCTTTTAACGGCATATCCAATTCTTTTAATGTCCAGATCACATCAAATACATCCAGCTGGGACACGGTGTAATATCTGTAATTGTTATCTCCCTTTACCGCAGGAGAAAACAGGCCAATCTCATCATAATGAAATAAGGTGTGTTTGGTCACTCCGGTAAGTCTGGCAAACTCACCGGTGGTTAAATACATTTCTTTTTGATTCATGATTTTTTCCTCTTGACTATCGGGTTACCCTATACCATATCATATCTAATAAAGGCGCAAAAAGCAAGAAAATGAGGTGATATTATGACAAAATCAATTGGACAGGACTTTAAATTTTTTACATTACTAAAGTTTGCGCTGCCCTCAATGGCAATGATGGTATTCATGTCTTTGTACACAATCATTGACGGGGTATTTATATCCAGACTGGTAGGCAGTGACGCTTTGTCTGCGGCTAACATCATATATCCGGCGGTAAATATTCTCATTGCCGCAGGAGTTATGCTGGCAACCGGAGGAAGTGCTATCATTGCTAAAAAGATAGGGGAAAGGAAAGAGAAGGAGGCCAAAGAAAATTTCACCCTGATTGTTGCGGTGGGAGTTCTCTTTGGAGTGGCGGCATTGGCGGTGGGCAACGTATTCATCCACCCGCTGGTAACGGCAATGGGGGCAACCGAAAGGATTATGGAAGATTGTATTACATATCTGAGTATTCTGCTGTTCTTTGCACCTGCCTGTATGCTTCAGCTGCTGTTCCAGAGCTTTTTTGTAACTGCCGGCCGCCCGGGTATAGGTCTGGCTGTCACTGTGGCAGGAGGAATTACCAATGCTGTCCTGGACTATATACTGATGGGGCCTCTGCAGATGGGTATCGCGGGAGCGGCGCTGGCAACAGGCTTCGGACAGCTTATCCCGGCGGTCTCAGGTCTTATCTACTTTGCTTCCCGGAACCATGATCTGCACTTTATTCGTCCCAGACTTGACTGGAAGGTACTGGCAGACAGCTGTCTGAACGGCTCCTCGGAGATGGTCACAAACTTGTCAACCGCTGTTGTCACGTTTCTATTTAACACTATTATGCTGAGACTACTGGGAGAAGAAGGGGTAGCCGCTATTACTATTGTGCTATACGGTCAGTTTCTGTTCAATGCTCTGTATCTGGGCTTTTCCATCGGGGTAGCCCCCGTCTTCAGCTTTAATTATGGGAGCAGGAATGAGAAACTGCTGAAGCGAATCTATAAAATATGCATTCGTTTTATCGGGATCTCCTCTGTGCTGATCTGCATTTTTGCATTAGCCGGATCCTCCATAATTGTAGAGATCTTTACACCAAAAAGCTCTGCAATCTATGAGATTGCAAGAAGAGGGTTTTTCTTATTTTCCTTTAACTATGTATTTGCCGGAATCAATATCTTTGCGTCTGCTATGTTCACGGCATTTTCCAATGGTAAGGTTTCAGCTGTTATATCCTTTCTAAGGACATTTGTGTTCATTGTGGCCAGCGTATTATTACTTCCGTACCTGATCGGCGTTGACGGCGTGTGGTTTGCGGTTCCTCTGGCTGAAGGAATGACGATATTTGTTTCTGTTTACTTTTTCAGAGCAAAAAAAGAGGTCTACCATTATGGCACACCCAGGGTTCTTACGGAAAATTAAAGCATTCAAACAGCACATCCGCCGCTTTGCAGGTGATATTACTTGTGGAGCGGCGGATGTTATTATAAGTTTCTGTATAAAACACCCGCAGTCCGCACACCTTAATGAAGAGGTGAAATCATGGAATCTATTTGGATGCGCAGGGAGAAACTCCCGAATTTTCAGCCCCTTACTTCTGATAAGAAAACGGAAGCCGTGGTCATAGGCGGCGGGATGGCAGGCATCTTGACTGCTTATCTCTTAAAACACAGAGGAGTTTCAGTGCTTCTTCTGGAGGCAGATCGGATCGGGAGCGGGCAGACAAAAAATACGACAGCAAAAATAGCGCTCTCCCATAACCTTCTGTATGATAAGCTAATCCAGAAGATTGGCAGGGAAGCGGCGGGCCTGTATCTGGGAGCTAATTGGGAGGCAATATTAAAATACGAACAGATAATAACAGAACATAATATAGCGTGTATGTTTGAGCGGGTACCCTCATTTTTATACTCTGTCTCAGACAGAGAAAAGATAGAAAAAGAGGTAGAGGCTGTGAATTATTTGGGCTGCGCAGGGGAATTTACCACAACTACCTCGCTCCCCTTTCCAGTAGAGGGAGCGATCCGCTATCCTGCTCAGGCGCAGTTCCATCCGCTTCTGTTTTTAGAGGGAATTGCCCGGGATATCGAGATTTACGAGAAGACCAGGGTGCTCCGTGTAGAGGAACACAAGGTATTTACTGAGGCAGGCCCCAAGGTGGAGGCAGATCACGTTATCTTTGCCACCCATTATCCGTTTGTAAACCGTCCGGGATACTATTTCATGCGGATGCATCAGGAGAGAAGCTATGCCGCTGCATTCTCTGGTGCCGGCCGTATGGACGGGATGTATCTGGGCACGGATACGAAGTGGGATTATTCCTTTCGGAACAGCGGGGAATATCTGATTTTAGGAGGAGAGAGCCACAGAACCGGAGAAAATCTTACAGAAGCTTCTATTCGAAAACTGAGAGACAAGGCGGCGCTCTGGTGGCCTCAGTGCAGGACAGAAGCTATGTGGTCGGCACAGGACTGTATGTCACCCGATCAGATTCCTTATATAGGCAGGTATTCCGCCCGCCGTCCCTACTGGTATGTCGCTACCGGATTCAGCAAATGGGGCATGTCTTCTTCTATGGTTGCTGCTATGTTAATCAGTGATCTGATTCGGAAGGTACCCAACCCGTGGGAGGAAGTGTTTTCTCCCCAGAGAGGAATCACACTTTCTACGGCGAAGCATATGGCAGTGGACGGTACAAAGGCAGCTGCCGGTCTGATCAAGCAGGTCTTTGCGGTACCTGACCACGTCCTGGAAAATCTTACAATAGGGGAAGGCGGTATTGTGGAGATGCAGGGACAGAAGGTAGGAGTATATAAGAGAGAAGACGGAAAAGTATTTACAGTGTCGGTACGCTGCCCTCATCTTGGCTGCCAGCTGGAATGGAACCCTCAGGAGAAAAGCTGGGACTGCCCCTGTCATGGCTCCAGATTCAGCTATAAGGGAAAACTTATCGATAACCCGGCACAAAATGATATCGGAGGAATGCAGGATGATCAGTAGAAGAGGGCGCAGATGCGGCGCATTTATGGGAGGAAAAGACAAGAGAGAGTATTTTGAGGGATGGTATCTGAAACACCAGAAAGGGAGTAAAACGATCAGCTTTATCCCTTCTTACCATGTAGAAAAAGACGGAAGGATAAGCATTCTCATTCAGGTGATCACGGAAAAGAACGCATGGGAATTCCAATTTTTGCCCAGTCAGTACTACGGGGACCGAAAAAGGTTTTACTGCCAGATCGGTGAGAATGTATTTTGTGAAAAAGGAATCCGGGTAAATCTAAAGAGTAAGGAAGCCGAAATACAGGGGGTTCTGAGATATGGAAGCCTGACGCCTCCTTCCGGGGATATTATGGGCCCTCTGTCTTATTTTACCATGGAATGCAATCACGGTATTCTGAGTCTGAGCCATAAGATTCACGGAAGTCTTCTGATAAATGGGGAACGGTATAATTTGAACGGCGGGTGCGGATATATTGAAAAAGACTGGGGAACTTCGTTTCCTGAAGGATATGTGTGGACACAGTGCAGTGTCTTTGACAAAGGGCATATGGCATTTACGGCTGCTGTGGCGAAGGTACCTGCAGGCAGATGGAAATTTTCAGGATGTATTGCCATCGTGTACTACGGAGGCAGACAGTATCGTCTGGCCTCTTATCTGGGAGCAAGAATCTTTCGGTGGAATTCCGGAGAGTTTATGATCTGCCAGGGAAGAGATCTTCTGTGGGTTCAGTATCCCTGGAAAGGGGGACAGAGTCTGCGCTCCCCGGTAAAAGGGAGGATGTCCGGGAAAATTCAGGAAGCTTTATCCTGCAAGATCCGATACCGCTTCTGGAGGAAGGGAAAGCTTCTTCTGGATGTCACTGCTGACAACGGAAGTCTGGAGGTTGTTAATCCCGGCTGCTTTTCCAGTATTCCAACTTAATCCTGCCTGTAAGGATGATAAAAAGAGGCCCATGTGCCGGTGCTGTCTGCCGGTACATGGGTCTCTTTTATTAAATATATCGAAAAATTTATGAAATTGGAGGAAAAATAGGAGCTGCTGTGATAAAATAATGACATACCGTTTGAAGACAAATGATAAAGGAGGATACAGCAGGTGAGAAGGGACAGAGAAATAGAAGATGTACAGGATATGATAGATATTATCGACCGATGTGAAGTTCTGCGTCTTGGAATGTACGATGACGGGGAGATTTACATTCTTCCTATGAATTATGGGTATACTTATGAGAACGGAGAACTTGTTTTTTATCTTCACGGAGCAGTAGAAGGAAAGAAATTGGATGTCCTTCGCAGATACAGCCGGGTGGGCGTGGAACTGGACTGTGATCACCAGCTGGTGGAGGGGAAAGTTCCCTGCCAGTACGGTTACAAATACGCCAGTATCGTAGGACACGGCACGGCCCAAATTATCGAAGACCCCGGGGAGAAGATAGAGGCCATGAAGATATTGATGAAATGTATTTCAGGCAAGGAATTTGATTTTAATGAAAGACTGGTCTCAATCATTTCAGTGATTAAGGTAACCGTGTCATCCTTTACAGGAAAACGGTATCCCAAATAGGGAAAGAAGAGGAGGATTCATTGTGAAAAAAACAGGTAAAATAATACTGCTGGGGATCATAGTCGGAGTGATTGTGATCGGAGGACTTTGTGTAAGCCAGTATAACTCTATGGTAGGGATCCGGGAGGATGTGGAGAACCAGCAGGCCAATATTGACACGATGCTGCAGAGAAGAGTTGATTTAATTCCTAACCTGGTGAACACCGTAAAAGGATATGCAAAACAGGAAGAGGAAGTCATCACAGCTGTCAGCGATGCCAGGGCAAAGCTGTCCGGGGCGCAGGGTATGGAAGAGAAAGCGACGGCGGATGGTGAGCTTTCCAGTGCCCTCAGCCGCCTGCTTGTGGTAGTAGAAAATTATCCGGATCTGAAATCCAGTGAGCAGTTCCAGTCTCTGTCGGACGAATTGGCGGGAACAGAAAACAGGATTGCGGTAGCAAGAAAAGATTACAACGATGCGGTAAAGACTTATAACCAGAGAATCAGGAGGTTTCCGTCCAATCTGTTTGCAGGCATTTTCGGATTTGAGAAGGCAGAATACTTCCAGGCTGCCCAAGGCGCTGAAAGTGTACCGGAAGTGAATTTTAACGAGTAGAGACAGGGAACAGGGGAGAATATGAAAAAAAAGAGAAAAATATTATGGCTGCCTGTGTTCCTGGTCTGTCTGTTGACTGTTCAGGCTGTACAGGTTTTTGGGGCACCTGAGATTCCCCGTCAGACCAGTGAATTCTATGTCAACGACTTTGCGGATGTACTCAGCGAAGAGACAGAAACCTATGTGGTACAGCGAAGCAAAGCTCTGGCTGAGGAGACAAAGGCTCAGGTAGTCGTCTCCATTGTAGAAAGTCTGGACGGGGATACCATTGAAGATTATGCGAATACTATGTTCCGGCAGTACAAAATTGGTGATGAGAAAGAGAATAACGGGGTTCTGATCCTTGTGGCAATCCGGGATCGGGAGGTCCGGATCGAAGTGGGGTACGGCCTGGAGGGAGCCATTAATGATGCTAAGGCAGGCCGTATTATACGCAGCCAGGGGACTCCGTATTTAAAAGAGGACGACTGGAATACAGGAGTAAAAATGATGTATACCGGGGTGATGGAGGCTGTCTATGAGGAATATGGTCTGCAGCCTCCCGCAGAGCTTGAAACGGAAAGCCTTCTTCCTGAGGAAGATGCAGACAGCGGGGAGAGCAGCGATGATTCAAAGACGGGAGACATTCTATGGATTATTCTGGTAGTTATCATACTGATTCTGCTAAACAATAATAACCGCCGAGGCGGCAGAAGAGGCGGAGGCTTCCGCGGTCCTTATATCGGGGGCGGTTTCGGAGGCTTCGGTGGAGGCTTTGGAGGCGGTTTCGGAGGCGGAGGCTTCGGAGGCGGCGGAGGTTCCTCAGGAGGAGGCGGTTCCTCGGGAGGAGGCGGCGCATCCGGACGTTTTTAAAGATATGAGCCCGGGCTGCCGGACTTTGTGCACGGGAGTACGGCGATGGGGGCGGAAGTAACACATATCCGCCCCCATTTGCTATATAAAAGAAGGAGAGCCAGTACCCTGCGGATACTGGCTTATGAAAAAGAAAAAGTTTTGCGTTAGGTTGTTGGCCTCTTAACACTTATAACTATAAAGGATAATTGTGAAATATCTGTGATTGTTTCTTGAATAAAGTGTGGAGAGTTCCTAAAAAATATGGGAAGAAAGATTAAGCAAATCTTAAGCATTTCTGTATAAATCGTTAATAGAAAAGAAAGTAAATTTTGCTATAATGGCTCAGGATATTAAACACATAGAAAAGCATAGGGGGAAGTACTGTGGAGGCACGGATTTTAGTTGTAGATGACGAGAAAGAAATCGCTGATTTGGTGGAGCTGTTTCTAACAAATGAAGGATTTCAGGTATATAAGTATTATACAGGTGCGGAGGCAATGGAATGCGTACAAACGACATCCCTGGACCTGGCGATTCTGGATGTGATGCTGCCGGATTTGGATGGCTTCACGTTGTGTCAGAGAATCCGGGAGAGTTATACGTACCCAATTATTATGCTCACCGCCAGAGAGCAGGAGATGGACAAGATTACAGGTCTTACCCTGGGGGCGGATGATTATGTAACAAAGCCTTTTCGTCCACTGGAGTTAATCGCCCGGGTAAAGGCGCAGCTGCGCAGGTATAAAAGATACAGCAGTCCGGGGAGCGAGGATGACGTGATTACCGTATCCGGACTGGTTCTGGACAGAGAAAAGCACGGCTGCTGGCTCAATGAAAAGCCTATCAGCCTGACGCCTATTGAGTTCTCCATTCTTTGGTATCTCTGTAAAAACAAAGGGAAGGTAGTTAGCTCTGAGGAATTGTTTCGGGTGGTTTGGAAAGAAAAGTATTTTACAAGCAGCAATAATACGGTGATGGTACACATCCGTCATATCCGGGAGAAGATGAAAGATTCGGCAGAGAATCCGAAATACATTAAGAATGTCTGGGGAGTGGGGTATAAGGTTGAAGAATAAATGGGTAAAAGCAGTAAAGGCAGTTGGGCTTGGCATTCTTGTGCTTGTAGTCTGCAGGTTCCTTTACACACTTCTGGATACAACATTTAACGGGATATTTGTAGACTGGTTTACCAATTCTTTTGTTTACCGGGATACATTTCTGAATGCAGAAACAAATGACTATATAGAATCCCAGACAATCAACTGGTATGCCCTGAAAAGTTTTTTGTATCCTGCTTTTCTTGTCTTCGTACTGGGGGTGGTCTTTCTTGTGCGATGGCTTGCCGCCCGTATGGCCAAAAAAAAGAATCAGCAGGACATTGGAAAAATAGCGGATATCCTCAGAAAGTTTCAGGAAAATCAGAAGGAGATCCCTCCTCTTCCCGGCGATTACGCCAGGATTGAAGCGCAGCTTCATCAGATTCGGGAAAAAGAAGTTAGACAGGTCCGGATTCTGGAAAAGGAAACCAGAAAGCGGAACGATCTGATTACGTATTTGGCTCATGATCTGAAGACCCCCCTGGCCTCGGTGATTGGATATCTGTCCCTGCTGGATGAAGTGCCGGAGATGCCCCCGGCGCAAAAGGCAAAATATATTGGGATAACACTGGATAAGGCATACCGCTTGGAAGAACTCATAAACGAATTTTTTGATATTACCAGATTTAATCTCCAGGCAATACAGATCAATCTGGGGAGGGCTAATCTTGGCTTCCTTCTTCAGCAGCTTGGTGAACAGTTTTATCCCATCTTAGAGCAGCAGAGGAAAAAAGTTGTTATCGAGACTCCGGAAGAGCTGTGGATATGGGCGGACGGAGAAAAACTGGCCAGAGTATTTAATAATATTCTGAAGAATGCCATTGCGTACAGCTATGAGGACACTGTCATTGAGATCCGGGCATGCCGCACGGAGGACAAGGTGAAGATCACATTCTCTAACCTGGGAGATCCCATCCCCCCAAACCAGCTGGAGACCATTTTTGAGAAGTTTTTCCGTCTGGACAGCTCCCGTTCTACTCATACTGGAGGAGCAGGGCTGGGGCTTGCCATAGCAAAAGAAATTGTCCAGGCCCACGGGGGAGAGATCTATGCTGAGAGCGGGGAGGAGAGAACTGTATTTACAGTAATGCTGCCGGACAGAAAGGGGAATCTGACAGAAAATGATAGAGATACGAGAGATAAGCAAAAGCTTTGAAGAGGTCAAAGCAGTAAATAACGTAACGCTGACGATTCAGGACGGAGCGGTTACCGGCCTTCTGGGAACCAACGGGGCCGGGAAAACTACCCTTCTTAGAATTGCGGCCGGTATTCTGCGGCCGGACGAGGGGAGTATTACAGCTGATGGTGAGAATATCTTTGATGTGCCAGCGGTGAAAGAAAAAATTTTTTTCCTGCCGGATAAACCATACTTTTTTGCAAATGCAACCACTGCCAGCCTGGCCCGGTTTTACAAAAATACTTATCCGGACTTTTCAGCAGAACGGTTTTTAGAATTAGCGAAATACTTTGGGTTTGAGGAAAACCAGCGGCTGCGGACGTTTTCGAAAGGGATGAAAAAGCAGGTAAGTATCTTATGCGCAGTGTGTGCCAACACAAAATATATACTCTGTGACGAGGTATTCGACGGTTTGGATCCGGTTGTGCGCCAGTCCGTCACAGGAATTCTTCGGGATGAGATGGGGCGAAGAGAACTGACTTTGGTAATCGCTTCCCACAATCTGAGAGAACTGGAAGAATGCTGTGACTACATTGGAATTTTGCACAAGGGGGGTGTACTCCTGTCCAGGGATATACAGAATATGGAATATGAAATTCATAAGGTGCAGGGTATCTTCAAAGATTCCGGCAAGGAACTGTTATCCGCAGGCCTTTCCCTGGTTTCCTGCAGACAGACAGGATTCTTGACTACATTGCTGGCAAGAGGGGGAAAAGAGGAAGTCCGGGCAGCAATAGAGAGTCTGGAACCGGAATGCTGGGAGTTTCTCCCCCTTACTCTGGAGGAAATATTTATAAATGAAACGGAGGCTATTGGTTATGACATCAAGACTCTCATTTCTTAAAAGAATGAAGGAGGACTTTAAGAGGAGAATATGGCTCATGGTACTTTCCTGCTATTTGTTCGGTATGTACGTACTGGAAACTGCATCCGGGGGAAGTGGATTGCTCTGGGCCGGAGATGACAGACTTGGTCCCGGGAACCAGACTGTTATGGCGATCAGTATTCTTCTGGCTGTTCTGTGCGGAATCCAGGGATTTTCCTATCTCTTTTCCCAGGACAGGACAGACTTTTACTTCAGCCTGCCTGTGAGGAGAAGAACGTTATTCTCTGCTGCTTACTGGAATGGGTTACTGATTTTTGCAGTTCCCTGTTTTATCTCCCATCTTTTATGCTGGTTCATCAAAGATCCGAAGCATATGGGCGACAGTCTCTATCTGGCACTGGCCGGGGTTCTGGTAGCAGGGGCTGGCTTTCTTTTGTTCTATCATATTACTTTGCTGGCTGTGCTGCTGACGGGAAATATTGTGATCGCTGCGGGACTGCTGGCTTTTTTCGTTTTTTATGTGTCGGTAACCTTTGGGATCATTGTACAGATGTACAGCAAAATGTTTTTTCAGACTTTTTACCAGGCCGACTGGCTGAATCGCATAAATCTGTATCTTTCTCCCCTGGATTTATATCAGAGGATGGCCGGTCTCGGGGAATATGGGACTGGGGCAGGCAGGTGGTCCCTGCACGACTATGCTCCGTATCTTGCGGCTGCCCTGGGATTGGCAGCAGTTCTGTATGTTCTGCTCAGGGTATTCTTTTACCGCCGCCCCGCAGAAGCGGCAGGAAAAGCCATAGCATTTCCCGCTGCGCAGCTGGTTCTTCGGTTCTTGTTTGTAGTTCCTCTGGGCCTTATGGGGGGATATTTTTTCCGCCTGTGCGGGGGTCAGAGCGGTTCTGTGGTATGGGTGCTGGCAGGGATTCTGGCGGCAGTGTTCACCTTCCACGGACTGGCAGAGGTGATTTTTCAGTTCCGTTTTCGGGCCATGCTGTCCAGGCAGCGGCAGATGTTTCTTACTGCAGGGATATGTGCATTGATTGCGTGCAGTTTTTACTGGGATCTCTGGGGGTATGATTCTTATCTGCCGGAGGAAGCGAAGGTAAGTTCTGTGTCGGTAAGCATTAAGGGCATGGATGACACAGATCCTTACAGCGAATTTCTAAAAGAGGATCTGAGGAATGATTCGATGGCAGAAAGCCGTTTCCGCCATATGGAACTTACCGGAGAGAGAAAAGCTGCTGTATTGGACTGGATCCGGGGTCTGTCAGAACACACGGAGGGGAAACAGGAGGCAATGACTTACGCTGCGGTTGCCTATCATATGAAAAATGGTTCCGACATTTATCGGCAGTATCCGGTAGTCTCTTCGGAGGACTTGGAAGCATTTCAGCCCATTTATGAGAGCGGGGAATATAAGGCTGGAACGGTGTCACTGATTTCCTATGGGGAAGAGGACATTGATAACGGCTATGAATTCACCTGGTCCAACGGAGTGTCTGTGCTGACGCCTGACCTCAGCGGTGAAGAAAAGAGGGAGCTGTTCGCCTGTTACAGAAGAGATCTGGAGGATTTATCCATGAAGGAGGCCATGGGGGATGTGCCCCTTGGTATGCTGAATTTTGCGAAGGAAGGAAGTATGAACGGAGGCATTGGCTATATTTACCCTTCTTTTACAGAGACAGTAAATTTTCTGAAAGGGAAAGGAATCCCTGCGGATAAAAAACTCAGTGATTACGAGATTCTTAAGATTGTGGCTGTCACCCAGGAAAAAGAGTCCGGTTCCTGGAACGATTACGGCCGGGTATCTTTAAAAAGGGAGACCATAGACGGCAAAGCAAAGATCAAAGCCCTGGAAAATAAGCTCATGTATCAAAAATATGGCATTCAGCCTCTGATGCAGCCCTATGATGCGGACACAGAAT
Source organism: Lactonifactor longoviformis DSM 17459 (assembly GCF_900129135.1). Taxonomy (GTDB): domain Bacteria; phylum Bacillota; class Clostridia; order Lachnospirales; family Lachnospiraceae; genus Lactonifactor; species Lactonifactor longoviformis. The sequence goes on along the minus strand of NZ_FQVI01000011.1, from coordinate 29,891 downwards.
ACCAGGTGGTAATCAAGGGGAACGAAGGGGATACCATTGTGCGGGTGGACTGTGTAGCTTTGAAGTAGGAGAATGTATAGTTTTGGGGATAGATGTATAAATTTATCGTTTCTTTTACCAAAAAATATGATATAATGAGCGTTAGCGAGCCATAGGGAGTATTGCTCACTTTTGGCGAATGGCGATCATGCCGAAGGTATGATATAATAAGAAATCGATCAGTATACTAAGTATTTTTGAACGGAGACAAAAGAAATGGTAAATCAGGATAAAGTCAGAGAAGGAGTCAGACTCATTCTGGAAGGGATCGGGGAGGACATTAACAGGGAAGGCCTGGTGGAGACCCCGGATCGCATTGCCAGGATGTATACAGAGCTGGTGGGCGGCATGGAAGAGGATGCGGGAGAGCATCTGAAAAAGCGTTTCCATGTGACAAACAATGAGATGGTAGTGGAAAAAGACATTGTGTTCTACTCTCTCTGTGAACACCATATGCTCCCATTCTATGGAAAAGCACACATCGCATATATACCGGATCACGAAGTGGTAGGCCTGAGCAAAATTGCCAGGACGGTGGAAGTGTTTGCAAGACGGCTTCAGCTTCAGGAACAGCTGACGGCGCAGATCGCAGATTCTTTTATGGAGCATTTGAGCCCAAGAGGGGTTATGGTGATGATAGAGGCTGAGCATCTCTGTATGACCATGAGAGGAATTAAAAAGCCCGGTTCCAAGACAGTCACCATGGTAACCAGGGGAGTCTTTGAAGGCAATACCGAACTGCAGAACACTTTTTATCAGCTGGTGAAATAGATGGAGAGAGTAAACAGTATTTTACAGCATCCTACGTACATAGAATGTCTGGAAAAGATAAGGGGATACGAAGAAGAGCGCATTTTCTGTGGCCATGACATGACGCATTTTTTGGATGTGGCTCGTCTGGCCTATCTTTTTAGTCTGGAAGAAGGACTAAAGATAGAAAAAGAGTGGATTTACGCGGCCGGACTTCTTCATGATATCGGGCGGCATGTACAGTACCGGGACAAGACGCCCCATCAGAAGGCGAGCGTCCCTATAGCGGATGCGATACTTGCAGACTGCGGCTTTGAACCGGAAGAGCGCAGGTCGATTCTTACAGCAATCGTCAGGCACAGGGACAGTACAGTACAGGGGGAGAAGAACCTGGCTGGAATCATATACCGGGCGGACAAGATGTCCAGGAGCTGCTTCGGATGTCAGGCTGAAGCGCAGTGTGACTGGAGTCCGGAGAAAAAAAATTTGATTTTAAAGTACTAATGGAATACAGGAGACGGAAGTTATGATGACAATTGGAAATAAAGTATTTGACACAGCGAATCATACCTACATTATGGGAATTCTCAATGTAACTCCCGATTCATTTTCCGACGGAGGCAGATGGAATGAAAGCGATGCGGCCTTACGGCACACAGAGGATATGATTGGGGAAGGCGCTGATATCATTGACATCGGGGGGGAGTCCACCCGTCCCGGTCACGTGCAGATTACAGAGGAAGAGGAGATTCGCCGTGTTGTGCCGGTGATTGAGGCAGTAAAGGCCAGATTTGATGTTCCGGTGTCAGTGGATACCTATAAAAGTGCGGTAGCAAGGGCAGCCCTCGAGGCGGGGGCTGATCTGGTGAATGACATCTGGGGATTAAAATATGATCCTGAACTGGCGGGAGTGATTGCAGCGTCAGGGGCCGCCTGCTGTCTGATGCACAACAGAAACCAGCCGGACTATAAAGATTTTATGACAGATATGTGCAGCGATCTGAGAGATACATTGGCCATTGCCGAAAAAGCCGGTATATCAATGGAAAAAATCATCTTGGACCCCGGCGTAGGATTTGGCAAAACTTATGAAAATAACCTGGAAGCTATCCGGTGCCTGGAACGCCTCCATGAGCTGGCGTGTCCCGTGCTGCTTGGAACTTCCAGGAAATCAGTGATTGGACTGGCGCTGGATCTGCCTGCAGATGAGAGAGTGGAGGGGACCCTGGCTACCACCGTGCTGGGCGTGATGAAGGGAGCTGCCTTTGTGCGGGTTCATGATATAAAAGAAAATGCCAGGGTGATACAGATGACGGAAGCGATCCTGGGAAGAGGGGCTGAATAATGGATAAGATTAAGATACAGAACCTGGAGGTTTACTGCAATCACGGGGTGTTTCCGGAGGAGACAAAGCTGGGACAGAAGTTTTTGATTTCTGCTGTCTTATATACAGATACCAGAGAAGCGGGTCTGACCGATCAGTTGGAGCGTTCGATTAACTACGGGGAAGTCAGTCATTTCATGAAGGAGTACATGGAAAACCACACCTTTAAGCTCATAGAAGCAGTGGTGGAGAACCTGGCAAAGGAACTGCTTCTTCACTTCTCCCTTCTGACTCAGGTGAAGCTGGAAATTAAAAAGCCCTGGGCGCCTATCGGGCTTCCTCTGGATACGGTTTCTATTGAGATTACCAGGGGGTGGCACAGAGCCTACATCGCCCTTGGGTCCAATATGGGGGACAAAGAAGAATATCTTACTCAGGCTGTGGAGGCTTTGAAGGAACAGGAGAGCTGCCGGGTGGGCAGGGTATCAGATTTTATTGTGACAGAGCCTTATGGGGTGACAGACCAGGATAAGTTCCTGAATGGGGCAGCAGAGGTAATGACGCTTCTGACTCCTTTTGAACTGCTGGATATGCTTCATGGCATCGAGCAGGAAGCTGGCAGAAAACGAATGCTTCGCTGGGGACCCAGAACTCTGGATCTGGATATCCTTTTTTATGATGACTTAATCCTTGACACGGAGACACTGCAGATTCCTCATATAGGAATCCCTCTGAGAGACTTTGTACTTTTGCCTATGGCTCAGATTGCTCCTTATTTCAGGCATCCGGTGCTGGGACGGACGGTGGCGGAACTGAAGGAAGCGCTGACAAAAAATTAGGAGGCAGTGTCTGACTGCAGGGAATAGGCTGGGAAAATAGAGAGGAAACGCTATGACAAAGGAAAACTTGGCTCTTGAGATTGTTGAGAGACTGAAAACGGAATATCCGGAGGCCGGATGTACGCTGGACTATGATGATGCCTGGAAACTGCTTGTGAGTGTTCGCCTGGCTGCTCAGTGTACAGATGCCAGAGTAAATGTGGTGGTAGAGGACCTCTATGCAAAGTATCCGGATGTGGATGCTCTGGCTGCTGCGGAACCGGAGGATATAGAGCGCATAGTAAAACCCTGCGGTCTGGGGAAGAGCAAGGCGAGAGATATCAGTGCCTGTATGAAAATATTAAAGAATGAATATGGGGGAAAGGTTCCCAGAGATTTTGACAGTCTTCTGAAGCTCCCCGGTGTGGGAAGAAAGAGTGCCAATCTGATCATGGGGGATGTCTTCGGGGAACCCGCCATTGTCACTGACACGCACTGTATCCGCTTGGTAAACCGCATGGGACTTGTGGATGGGATAAAGGATCCAAAAAAAGTAGAGATGGCACTGTGGAAGCTTATTCCTCCGAAGGAGGGAAGTGATTTCTGTCACAGGCTGGTATATCACGGCAGAGATGTCTGTACAGCCAGGACAAAGCCCCGCTGTGAAAGGTGCTGTCTTGCAGATATATGTGAAAAGAACGGAGTAGAAAAGCCATAGGTTTTACATGGGCTTTTCTGCTCCGTTTTTAAGGTTATAAAACACTGAGCGCCACAGCATGGAGCTTATTTTGGGCGGAATCTGACCGGGACGTCATTATAATTGGAACACCTGCGCCGATGACCGCGCTTCCGGTCTTCAGATTGGCGAAATACCGCAGTGCTTTATCCAGTGCATTTCCCGTACACAGATTGGGGAGAAGGAGGATATCGGCGCTTCCTGCCACGGGATTGGAAATGCCTTTTGCTGCTGCAGCTTCCGCGGACACGGCATTGTCCAGCGCAAGAGGGCCGTCCACCCGGCAGTCTCTGATTTGGCTCCGCTCATTGGCTTTGCTGAGCATAGCCGCGTCAATGGTCTCCGGCATTTTTTCATTAATCACCTCCACAGGGGCGATACAGGCAACCTTGGGACAATGGATTCCCAGCTTATGCGCCAGAGATACGGCATTTCTGATAATCTGAACCTTATCCTCATAAGAAGGGCATACATTGATCGCACAGTCAGTCAGAAGGATAAACCGGTTTTCCTGGGGAAATTCACTGACGGTTATCTGACTGACAAGCGCTTTTTGGGGGACCAGGCAGTATTCTTTGTGGAACAGGGCACGCAGAAAGTCAGAAGTGTGGAGGAGACCTTTCATAATAGCGTCCGCTTTTCCCTCAGCGGCCAGTTCCACAGCCAGCATGGCAGATTTTTTGTCATCTGGTTGGTGGATGATATCCCACATATCCGGTTTTTCTCCAAGGGACAAGAGAATCTCTCTTATCTTATCCTCTATTCCAATTAGTGTAAAAGCGGCAATTCCCTCATTTCGCGCCAGAGCAGCACATTCTAAAACCTCAGAGTCATGGGCAGCGGCTACGGCTATGTTTTTCTTATCAGTATTCTTGCGTATCTCTTTCATGATTTCTTCAAAGTTGTGATACATGGAAACCCTCCTTTCTCAGGCAGACTGCTCATCGTAATTCTGTATAGGTTCCTCCCGGTGCAGGACACGGAGAGCGCCCAGCGCCAGGGATTCCATTTCATTTTCCCCAGGATAGACAGCCACGGGAGCGATAAAGGAGACCCTCTCTTTGATTAGATTAACGAAATAGTCCCAATATCCCAGACCGGCAGTCAAAACGATGGCGTCTATCCTACCTTTCATCACTGCGGCAATTCCTCCGATTTCCTTGGAAACCTGATAAGCCATGGCCCTGGTGACAGACTCAGCCCTTTTGTCACCGGAATCAATTCTGCGCTGCACCTCCTGTCCGTCTACTGTGCCCAGATATGCCGCCATGCCCCCGCGTCCATTTACCCTGCGGAGCATCTCATCCTGGGTGTACCGGCCGCTGTAACAAAGCTTAATTAATTCTCCTACCGGGAGGTCTCCGCTTCTCTCCAGAGCAAAAGGACCATCCCCTGCAAGTCCGTTATTCACATCAATGATTTTGCCCTTTTCATGGGCGGCAACGGTAATTCCGCCGCCCATATGAGCCACTATGAGATGGGTCTCTGCGTAATCCACTCCATGATCCCGGCAGTATTTTCTTGCGGTGGCACGGTGGTTCAAAGCCTGAAATGAAGCAATTCTTTCAATCTCCGGAAGGCCGGAATAAACGGCTTCCTCACACATTTCATTACATACCGGGGGATCTACGGTAAAGGCCGGGATATTGTATTTTTGTCCGAGATCATAGGCGATCTGCCCTCCGATATTGCATGGATGATCCCCATATCTGCCGCACTGGGAGTCCGCAAGCATTTTGCCCGTGATCTTATATGTCCCTCCCCGTACCGGCTGTATGGTACCCCCGCGGCTTACAATAGCGTGAAAAGCTTCCAGCCGCTCACCTTTTTCCTTCAGAAGAGCGAGAATTGCCTCCATACGATACTCATACTGATCCATAAAATGCAGATATCCTGCAATCTCTTCCCTGGGATGAGTAATCGACTGGACCCAGAGCGCAGTGTCGTCAGAATAAACACCTACCTTTGTGGAGGTAGAGCCCATATTAATAATTAGCAGTCGATAATTCATAAACGCCTCCTTATAATATTAATGCAATTTACAAAGTGTTTAATATAATAAACGGCGTTTTAATATGTGAACTTGTTTAATCAAAATATATCATATAGGGGTATGGGAGTCAATATGAAAATCTTTTTTTGCCCTTTTTTACTGCAACCCTTTTTGGATCTGCTCTGCTGCGTTGTGCAGTGCTTCCAGATGTTTCTCTTTATTGGCCAGCATCCTTGTGGTCGGTCCGGAGGAGCTGATTGCGGCCACGGGCCTTCCGGAAAACGAGAGGATTGGTACGGCATAACAGGACAGCCCGATCTCTGTTTCCTCGTTATCACTGGAATATCCATCTGCTTTTACTTTGTCCAGGATATTCAGCAGTTCTTTGGCATCTTTAATGGAGTATGGTGTTTGCTGTTCAAAGACTGCGGAGCGGATGTATTGGTTGATAAACTGATCCGACTCGTAGGCCAGTATGGACTTTCCGGTTGCAGTGAGGTGTGCGTACTGTGTGTACCCCAGAAGAATATCCATTTTCAGCCACAGGGACCCGATGCTTTTGTCTACAAAGGTAACATGAGTGGGATTATCCATGATGACCAGATGGGATGACTCTCCGGTTGCCTCTGAGATGCGGCAGAGATGGGGATGTATGAGACCGATAAGTTCCATGCGGTTGTGGGCAATCTGGCCAAGCGTTGACACTTTGACGCTGAGACGGTATTTGGAATTCTCTGTCTTAACAATATAGCCGCTTTGCTCCAGCGTCACCAGAAATCGGAAAGCTGTGCTGCGGTTAATCCCCAGATAGCGGGTTACATCACTGGGGCTCAGTTCTTCGTAAGTAAAAAAAAGATCCATAACTGAAAGAGCAGTTTCCACAGAATGGAGAATATATTTTTCGTTATTGCCGGTTTCTTTCAAGTGGCATTCCTCCTTTGGATAATATGGTTTCAGTGTAACAAGAAATAGTTTGTCCGTCAACGATTGTTTCATGTAGTAAACGGATGTTTTATATATTATAGACAAAAATGAGTATGAAAAATGTTACACTTTTGCAGCAAAAGAGTAGTTGACAGAATTAGAAACTAAATATATTATAAAGATACAAAGTGTTTGATATACAAAACAACGTTTTGATACAGTGAACAAAATGCAAAAGGTTACTCATTAAATAAACCATAAAGGAGAGAAATGCGTATGAAAGAAATCCGTTTGCACGGCCGTGGCGGCCAGGGAGTTGTAAAAGCTTCCCAGATAGTGGTAAAGGCTGCCGTAGCCGGAAAAAAGTACGGCCAGTTTATTCCGTTTTTCGGGGTGGAACGAAAAGGCTCCCCAGTATTTGGCTATTTGAGAATCTCCGATGAACCCATCCGCAGAAAGATGCAGGTGTATGAACCGGATATCCTGATGATACTGGATGACTCGCTGGTGTCCCTCCCAAGTACATATGCAGGGCTGAAGGAGGGCGGAACTGTTATTATTAATTCTGTCAAAACCCCGGAGGAATTGAAAGTTCCTTCCTGTGCAGGGAAAGTTGCTGTAGTTGATGCAACCGGGATCTCAGAAGAGCTTCTGGGGCGCAATATACCCAACACAGCAATGCTGGGGGCATTCGCCCAAATTTCGGGACTGGTGGACAAAGATGTGCTGTTTCAGGAAGTAGAGGCATCCTTTGGAGCTGCAAACAGAGAGGCTGCCCAAAAGGCTTACGGGCAGGCAGCCGGCTTAAAAGAGTAGGAGGAAGTTTATGGAGAAGCGTTTACATATAACACCCATCGGGGATGAAGGAATGTACATTCTCGATACAGCCAGCTGGAGAGTATACCGTCCGGTGATGGACAAAGAAAAATGTATCGACTGCGGCATGTGCCTGGCCTTCTGCCCGGTCAATGCCGTTGCCGCTGTCGGAAAAAAGTTTGAAATCACTTATGATTACTGCAAAGGATGCGGGATCTGCGCCAATGAGTGCAAAAAAGGTGCGATTGCTATGGTACTGGAAGGAGGTTCAAGATAATGGGCAAGATAAAAGTTCTTACAGGTAATTACTCTGCGGCAGAAGCAGCAGCATTGTGTCATCCGGATTTGATTGCCGCCTACCCTATAACCCCCCAGTCTTCTGTCGTGGAATATCTGGCCGGACTGGTTCACGACGGAGTCATAGATGCCAACCTGGTGCAGGTAGAATCGGAACATTCCGCTATGAGTGTAGTTCAGGGGGCGGCTGCCGGAGGCGGCAGAGTGTTCACAGCAACGTCCGCCCAGGGCCTGGCGCTGATGTATGAACCCTACTTTCGTATGTCTACCCTGCGTTTTCCTATGGTTATGGCTCTGGCTACCAGAGAAATGACCTCGCCGGAGACTGTGTGGAGCGGACAGCAGGATGCTATGAGTGTCCGTGAAGCCGGATGGATTCAGATGTTCTGTGACAGTAACCAGGAGATCGTGGATATGATCATCCAGAGCTATATGCTGGCCGAGCACCCGGAGGTATTACTTCCCGTAAATGTCTGCTACGATGGATTTTACAGCTCTCATCTCACCGAGGGTGTGGATCTCCCCCTGCAGGAAGAGGTGGACAGATTCCTGCCGCCGCCTTCTTTTCACCATGCAGTGCTGGATCCGGATCACCCCTTTGCCCTGGATCCTCTTACACCGGGCCCCATCCTGATGAAATACAGAAAATCTCATCTGGATGCAATGGAGAAAGCCCTGGAAGTAATCGATGAGGTGGATAAGAAATTTGGGGATACCTTTGGACGCTATTACGGGGGAGCTGTCTCTCAGTACCGGACAGAGGATGCGGATGTTGTCATAGTAACCATCGGAGGAATGACCGGAACGGGAATGGATGCGGTGGATCAGGCCAGAGAAGAGGGAATTAAGGCAGGTCTGCTTAAACTGCGCTTCACAAGGCCATTCCCGGCAGAGAAAATAAGAGATGCTTTAAAGGATAAAAAAGCATTTGCGGTGATCGACAGAAGTGTGAGTTTTGGATGGAGCCAGGGCCCCATGCATATGGAAGTCAAGGCAGCGCTGGCGGACGCTGACAGCAGATACTGTCATTTTTCTGCAATCGGCGGTCTGGGCGGCGCAGACATTTCCATTGAAATGATGATGGAGACAATCAGGAATCTGGACGCCCATAAAAATGAACCGGGGGAAAGAGAAACCCAGTGGTATATGGTAGACTAGACAGGAGGAAGATAAATGAGCTATATTGATATTTTAAAAGAAGCAGAAGATCAGGTGACTCCGGGCATGTCTGCCTGTCAGGGGTGCGGCGGAGAGTTAATACTGAGAACCGTTCTGAAAATAGCAGGTAAAAATACAATTGTGGGAATTCCCCCGGGATGTATGGCCGGAGCCGGTGTGGTGGGGTGGAATTACGCCAACGGCCTTAAGATTCCTGTACACATTCCCCTGCTGGATAATACGGCGTCCTTCCTTACCGGGCTGAGTCAGATGTATGAGCGGAAAGGAAGGGGAGAGGTAAATATGATTGGAATCGCAGGGGACGGAGCCACGGCCGACTGTGGATTTCAAAGTCTTTCGGCAGCTGCGGAGAGAAATGAAAAGATGCTCTATGTCTGTTATGACAATGAGGGGTACATGAATACAGGTTATCAGAGAAGTTCCACCACGACGAAGGGTTCCAGGACATCCACCACCCCCATAGGAGCTGTGATTAACGGCAAACAGCAGCAGCAGAAGTATCTTCCTCTGATTATGTCCATGCATGGACTGACCTACTGCGCAACGGCGTCGCCGTCCCACATGGCAGACTTTGTGAAAAAAGTAGAGAAGGGGCTGGCAGCCAGTAAAAAAGGCTTTGCCTACCTGCATGTATTCTCTCCCTGTCCTACGGGATGGGCATATTCCCCGGAAAAAGCTATTGAGGTAGCCAGAAATGCCGTAAGGTCCAACATGTTTCCTCTATGGGAGATGGATGAGGACGGGTATCACATGAATGTGAGAAACAAAACACCGATATCTGTAAAGGAATTTATACAGGGGATTGGAAAATTTAAGAATCTTACAGAAGAAGATATCAACAGTATTCAGCAGATAGCGGATCAGAGATTCCATATACTTATGAGGCTGGCGGAACAGGGAATGGAATGATCATTTGAAAGGAGCAGAAATATGAAATTCGGTGTAATAGGAGGCGCAGGGCGCCTGGGAGCGACAACCGCTTTTTGTGTGGGTTTGCGGGACTGTGTGGAAGAAATAAAATTAATGGACGTGAAAGAGAACTTTGCGGCAGCTAATGTGATGGATATGAACCAGGCGTTTCTTCCGGTGAGCCGGACAAAGGTTTCTTTGGCAAAGGACTATTCAGATTTTTCTGACTGTGACATTATTCTCAGTGCTGCAGCCAAGCCGTTCTCCAAGGAGATTAAAGACCGGGCTCAGGAGCTGCAGATGAATGTAGAAATTATAGCTCCAATCTGTGAACAATTAAAGAAACATTGCAAACCGACAACGGTTGTTATTGTGTCTGCAAATCCGGTGGACGTCTTTGTCTACATCTACCAAAAGCTGCTGGGCTGGGATAAAAAACAATTCCTGGGGCTGGCGGGCAATGATACGATTCGCCTCAAATGGGCCACGGAGATGATTACAGGAAAAGAGTACGCTAATATCGGCGCACTGTGCATCGGTGAACATGGGGGCGGGGCCATTCGTCTGTATGAGTCCATGACATACGGGGGTGTTCCCCTGAAGCTTACCCAGGAACAGCAGTCCCAGATAGAGAGGGAATGCGGCGATTGGTTCAGGCACTGGACCGATCTTGAGACAGGCACGACTACCGGCTATACTTCCGGGGTAACAATGTCAATGATGGTGGAAGCTATTGCGAAGGACATGGATCTTATCATCCCCTGTTCGACGCCCCTCTGTGAACATCTGGGGTATTCCACATGCGCCATGGGCCTGCCAGTAAAACTGGGAAGAGGCGGTGTGAAGGAATTAATCATTCCACAGCTTACCCCTGAGAGGAGACAAGAACTGGACCAGGTTGCGGAAAAAATAAGCGGTATGATAGCAAGTGCAAATTATTAGTGAAACGGCATTCTGCAGAAAGGGGGAAGTTTATTGTCTCTTTTATTAGCAATAATTCCCATTTTAATCGTATTAGTTGGAATTGTAATACTGAAAAAACCGGCCTGGATAGTCGCTCTGATAGGCGTAGCCATTACATTTTTACTGGCAGTCACGGCTTTTTCCGGTAAACCGGCCGCTATGCTTGAAACATCCAGAAGCGGTGTGATAGCTGCCCTGCAGGTGGCATTCCTGGTATGGGGCGCATTTTCTCTGTTAGAATTAATGCAGGTCAGCTCGGGCATGAATCGTATAAAAACAACCGTCAGTTCTCTTACCAGAGACCGCCGTGTACAGATTGTACTCATTGCCTTCTGTCTGGGAGTATTTATTGAAGGGGCCACCGGGAACGGTGCGCCGGCCGCAATTTTGGCCCCGTTCCTGCTGGGGTTGGGCTTTCAGCCGCTGGTGGCTGCTGCCGCCTGTCTGATCTGCAACGGAGTACCGCCCTGCTTTGGGGGTGCAGGAGTTCCTACAATTGCCGGCATGAGCGCAATTACAGGGACCGTACCGCTGGAGGATATTGTTGCCATGACAGGAAGGTTTCTGGCGGCAGGCTGTCTGGTGGTGCCAATTGTTCTCCTGATTGTCTTGTATGGAGCTAAAAGTTTAAAAGGCATGTGGGGATATCTGGCGACAGTATGTATAGGCATGAGTATAGCTATGCTTTTAGTATCTAACTTTATCGGAGCGGAACTATCGGATTTAATATCCGGGGTAGTGGGCGTGATTGTATCCGTTGCCTATTTAAAGCTGGTGGGCGTGAAGGAAAATGCTGCATACATAAATGATTCTTCCACGGAGTTTGAAACAAATCAGTCCAATTTCAAAGCATTTTTACCCTATCTGCTGCTCCTGATTTTACTGCCTGCGGTGCGCTTTAGCTTTCCGCTGAGTGCACTTACAAAGTACGGATATGCCACCTGGATTGGGGCTGTTATTCATATTGTAGTTCTCATCAGCTCATTTTGTATGGGATGCGCAGATAAATTTTTATTATGCGAGAAGAATGCAATTTTAAAATTGATCAAACCAATTATCACGCTGTGTTCCCTTTACGCTTTGGCAAACCTGATGAACAGTTCAGGTATGATCTCCCAGATTGCCCAGTTTCTGGCTGACCTGGCCGGGAAGTTTTATCCTGCAGTCTCCGTTCTTATCGGTGCAATCGGAGCGTTTATCACAGGATCCTGTCTGGGATCTAATAAACTGTTCTGTATGCTTCATCTGGAAGCGGCAGCCACGCTTGGCATCAACCAGATAGTAGCGGTAACGAGCAGCAGTGCGGGAGGTTCCCTGGGCAATATGATTTGCCCGAATAATATTATTGCTGTAAATGCAACTTTGGGCTTAAAGAATGCCGAAGGAGAAGTTTTCAAAAGAACGATTAAAGCATTTATTATTATGACTGTTGTTTACTGCGTTTTGTCCATGGTGTATGCATACCTCTTATTCCCTGCTTTTGGCACATAATGGGGCACATTCATGCCTGAGAGAGACCGAAAGGCAGCCTCAGGCATGAATCAGCTTAAACTGATTTTTGTGATACTCCAGAACCCCTTCCTTTTGCAGCTTTCCCAGCTCACTGGAAAGGGCGCTTCTGTCTACAGACAGATAGTCTGCCAGCTCCTGTCTGTTAAACGGAATCATAAAGTAAGAGGAACCGGCCTGGGCTGCCTGCCAGGAGAGGTAGGACAAAAGCTTTTCTCTCGTTGTCCGTTTGACAATATGCTCCATTTTCTGCGTGAGCAGGAGATTTTTTTCTGCAAGGATGTGAAGCATGTTCTCTATAAGACGGGTATGAAAATGGCATGCGGAGGAGCAGGTGGTAATAATCCGTTTATAGTCAATGAAAAGTACACTCGTATCTTCCCTGGCTACCACGCTTACCGGAAGATGGTCTGCCTGTGCACAGGCAAAGGCCTCCCCGAACATGCCCCCTGCTCCTATGCTGGCCAGAATGGCCCGGTTTCCCCAAAAGTCTTCCTTGATCACATGAACACTGCCTTCCAGTACAATCCCCACATTGACAGGAGAATCCTGTGCGGTAAAAATATAAGATCCTTTATGATAATTCTTTTCTGATGAGGAGAGGCAGCCAAGCATTTCCTCAATCTCATGTTCCTGCACCCCGAAAAACAGAGGGGTATCTTTTAAAATTTCTATTTGTTTTTTCATTCTTCCTCATTTCGTTGTAAAAACAACCGATTTACTACTGCAAGTATAGTATGCTTTCCTCAGATAGTCAAGAAACCAAAAGTAACAATTCATTTTGACTCAGGGAGGCTGAAGTTATGCTGAGAAAAATAATTAAAATTAATGAAGAAAAGTGCAACGGCTGTGGTCTTTGTGCAAAAGTCTGCCATGAAGGTGCCATAGAAATGGTGGATAACAAGGCCAGGCTGATAAAGGAAGATTATTGCGACGGTCTGGGGGACTGCCTTCCGGTCTGTCCTGCAGGCGCCATATCTTTTGAAGAGAGGGAGGCAGCCGCTTTCCAGGGATGTCCGGGCCACCAGCCTCAGAAATTAAATGGACGTCTGCGGCAGTGGCCGGTACAGATTAAGCTGGCACCTTTGACTGCCCCTTATTACCAGCAGGCAAGGCTGCTGATTGCCGCGGACTGTACGGCTTATGCCTTCGGAGATTTTCACCGGGAATTTATGGAGGATAAGGTAACACTAATCGGTTGTCCGAAACTGGACAGTACAGATTACAGCGAGAAACTGACCGCAATTCTCATAGAAAATGAGATTAAGGATATTACGGTTGTGCGCATGGAAGTGCCCTGCTGCCGGGGAATGGTGCAGGCAGTGGAGACCGCGGTGAAAAACAGCGGGAAAAATTTGCAGGTACACTCCGCAACGATCGGAATTAAGGGAAATATTCTGGAGTAAAATAACCCGTTACGGGATAGAGAAAAGGAGATCAATATTATGGAAAACATGTTTTGTTATCAATGTGAACAGACAGCAGGATGCACCGGATGTACAGGAAAAGCCGGAGTCTGCGGAAAAAGTGCAGATGTTGCCAGGCTGCAGGATGAACTGACAGGAGCTCTCATAGCACTGGCCAGGGCTGCAGAGGGAACTATGCCTCAGGAGAGTACCCACCGCGCTATGATTGAGGGATTATTTATCACACTGACAAATGTAAACTTTGATCAGGATTCCATTCAGGCACAGATTGAAAAAGTGAGAAGAGAGAAGGAGGCTCTGGTATCACAGTGCTCTGTGTGCAGGACGCCCTGCGGGAGAAATGACGAATACGATATGGAGAAGCTTTGGAAGGATGAACCCGATATCCGTTCGCTAAAATCCCTTCTGCTGTTCGGATTAAGAGGAATGGCGGCCTATGCCTATCATGCTATGGTGCTGGGATATTCGGACGAAGAGGTAAATCAGTTTTTTTACAAAGGAATGTTTGCAGTGGGAGCGGAACTCCCTATGGAAAAGCTGCTCCCCCTGGTCCTGGAGGTGGGCGGGGTTAACCTGAAATGTATGGAGCTTCTCCACAGGGCAAATACAACTGCTTACGGGATTCCTTCTCCCGTAACTGTTTCACTTTCTGTCCCGAAAGGCCCTTTCATTGTAGTAAGCGGACATGATCTGCGCGACCTGCAGCTTCTTCTGGAACAGACAGAAGGAAAAGGAATCAATGTTTTTACGCATGGAGAAATGCTTCCGGCACATGCGTATCCAAAATTAAAGGCGTATACCCACCTGAAAGGAAATTACGGTACCGCCTGGCAGAACCAGCAGAAGGAATTTGCCGATCTGCCTGCACCGGTACTGTTTACCACAAACTGCCTTATGCCGCCGAGAGACAGCTATAAGGACAGAGTGTTTACTACCGAAGTAGTTTCCTATCCGGGGATGACTCATATCGGCGGGGAAAAGGATTTCACACCTGTAATAGAAAAAGCCCTGCAGCTGGGGGGATATCCGGAGGATATGACATTTACAGGCATAAACGGAGGGACACAGGTGACCACCGGATTCGGCAAAGACGCTGTCTTAGGAGCTGCCGACACTGTGATTGAAGGTGTCAAATCCGGAAAAATCAGTCATTTCTTCCTGGTAGGAGGCTGTGACGGAGCGAAAGCAGGAAGAAATTATTACACGGAATTTGTGCAGGAGGCACCTGAGGACAGCTTGATTCTCACTCTGGCATGCGGAAAATATCGTTTTAACGACATGGATCTGGGAACGGTATGCGGGCTGCCCAGAATCCTGGATATGGGACAGTGCAACGATGCTTACAGCGCTATAATGGTGGCAGTGGAACTGGCAAAAGCCTTTGACTGCAGTGTGAATGAGCTGCCTCTGTCTATGGTTCTCTCCTGGTACGAACAAAAAGCAGTATGTATTCTTCTGACCCTTCTTCATCTGGGAATACAGAATATATATCTGGGTCCAACTCTGCCTGCCTTTGTCTCTGAAAATGTACTGAACTATCTGGAAGAGAAGTATCACATTGCGCCTATCAGTACCCCGAAAGAAGATCTGGCAAGGATACTGCAGGTGTAAAGGTCAGGCGTCAGTACGTTCTGTACACAGAATAGATATGAGAGTCACATATTCTTCCATACGGGTGATTGCCATCTCGTTTAATCCTATCTCATACGAATATCCGCACAGCAGTAACCCGTGGGAATCCGCATAAGCCATAAGCTTTTGATATACAGAAGGGATATAATCCCAGCTTCCTTTACAGTAAGCCTGAAGGTACCTGCCTTTGGGCTTTCTGTAAAGGCCTTTTTTTGTTTTGGGCCGGCTGATTCTTGTAAACAGATAGTCATAATCCGTGTAATTGCCTGTCTGAATCTTCTCTGCCGACAGCATACTGCCGAAGCTTTTCCGGTAGGGAGTATAGGCCGTTACTTCCTTCATGTGCCGGATGAGTGCAGCTATCTCCTGCCCTGTATCAGAGACAGCCGGACTTACTGCCAGATATTCCTCCGGGCAGTCTTTTATAGTAATCTGATTCAGCTTTGCCGATTCAGAGAGGGTCAGCATTTCATCTTTTTCTTCCAGAATCTCCTTTATGGCTTTCAGCCTTCTGACAGAGGCATCAATTTCAGAGGTCTTTTGACGAACCATTTCGTGAAAAAGTTCCGCGGATCGGCGGTCCATATAATGCTTGATTTCATTGATTGACATACCTGCTTCCCGCAGGGCCAGAAGCATTTCCAGAGTCAGGCTCTGTTCATAAGTATAGTACCGGTATCCGTTGCTGCCCTTTTGGGCAGGAGAGAACAGGCCGATATCATCGTAATAGTGCAGCGTTCTCTTGTTAACGCCTGTCAGCCGGGCGAATTCACCGGCGGTAAACACTTGTTTTTGAGGGTTCATTGGCATCCTCCTCCGTAAAATTCTTTCTTGACTTTACAGTTACTGTATCCTTTATTATACCCAAAGGGCATTCCGCAATGCAAGTCAGGACAGGGAGGTTTATTCGCAATGATTCATGAGATTTATCAAAAACCCATTCGTATGGGCAGCATACTGAAGTTCACGCTGCCTACAATTGTAATGACACTGGTACAGTCACTGTATTCCATGGTTGATGGTATATTTGTGGCAAATTTGATAGGTGAGACGGCGCTGTCTGCGCTGACACTGATTTCCCCATACTTTAATATCCTCACGGCAGTTGCCGCGATGTTTGCTTCCGGGGGGAGCGCTGTTGTTATGAAAAAGATGGGAGAGGGGCGGCACAGGGAGGCATGTGAGGATTTTACCATGCTGATGCTCTGCAATTTGCTGACAGGGGGCATTTTAACAATTGCGGGAACTGTTTTTGCAGGGCAGCTGTCGGGGGTTTTCCATGCTTCCGCGGAGGTTTCCCTTTACTGTAAAGAATATCTGTTTTCTTATATGTTTTTTGCAGTCTTTCATCTGCTGTTTTCCAATCTTGAGATGTATGTTATCGCCTCCGGCGGATCCGGCCTTGCCATGTTTAGTTCCATCTTTGGGGGGATCTTCAATATCATATTTGATTATTTGCTGATAAAAGTGTTTTCTATGGGAATGAAAGGGGCAGCCATTGCCAGCGGTATGGGAATGATGATTCCCTGCCTCACTATGATAGTATACTTTATGCGCAAAAAGCATATGCTCCGTTTTGCCATGCCCGGATTCCGGCCGGGAATACTTCTGAAGACGGCTTCTAACGGCTTTTCCGAATTCTCAGGCAACCTGGTAAGCGGTGTTGTGATGCTGCTGTTTAACCAGTGTATGCTCAGATACGCAGGTGAGGCCGGAGTTGCCGCCAGCACTATTATTTTTTATGTGTTTGGGTTCATGAGTGCCTTGTATATGGGGTATATGTTTGGAGTATCTCCTCTTCTCAGCTATTTCTATGGTGAGAATAACAGGGAAAAACTGAGGAAGCTTAGAAACATCAGCTTATTCTTTATCGGCCTGGTTGCTGCAGTTACAACAATATGTGCAGTTGCCGGTTCAGAGGTCCTGGTTGGGGTATTTGCAAATCCGGGAACAGAAGCATATCTGTTAGCCATACACGGAAATAAACTCTTTTCTGCTGCTCTGCTCCTGGTGGGCTTTAATACTTTTTCCAGCATGCTTTTTACGGCATTGTCCAATGGCCTGATCTCTGCAATTATCTCCTTCAGCAGAACATTTCTATTCCTGACAGGCGCAGTCGTGACACTCCCTGTGCTGTGGGGACTGGACGGACTGTGGCTGGCAGTGCCAGCCTCGGAACTGATGGCGGCAGTGCTGTCCTTCTCTTTTTTTGAAAAGTATAAGAAGAAATACGGGTATTAAGAAGACGTTTTCCGTGGTAGAATCATAGTATCTACTAGAGGACAGATCAGGTGAGGAGAGCTTATGAGTATACAGGACGAATTGAGGAGATTCCACAAGGCATATCCTCTGCAGAGAGCAGAGATCGAAAGAAAAGAGTTTTTTTACAGATATCACAGAGGCGGTGAAATTACCATCGTATTATTTACAGGAGGAATTGGGAAAACGGAATTGTTCTGGGAGATTTTTCAGTCCCTGTCTTCCGAATACTCTGTACTGGCTTTTGATTATCAGGAGGGATACGCAACCTGCAGGGAACTGACAGATGCAGTGGCTGCCCTTCTGACCAGGATTGGATCAGAGCGAAACTATTTGTTCGGACAGTCCTACGGGGGACTGATGGCACAGGTACTGGCTAAAAATCACCCTGAGGCAGTCGAAGGCCTGATCCTGACGAATACAGGAACCCTGGCCAGGGACATGGGCAGAGAAGGAAAAGAAGGGATGGAGGAACTGATCAGAGAACTGCAGCAGATCACCAAGGTCCTCCGGCATGTTCCCCTGGGACTTATAAAATCAGCACTCTGGCCTATGGTGAATAAGAAGCTGGCAGGGTACAGCCAGGGCCAGAAAGAATATGTAGCTCAGTTTGTGCGTGTGCTTATGGAAGAACTGCCGGTTTCCTATGTGGAGCACGTCTGCGGGTTGGTTCTGGATCTTAAGAATTGCTGGGATCACACACCGGAGGATTTTGTTAAGTACAGAGGAAAGGTACTGCTGATGCTGTCAGAGAAAGATACTACATTTAACTGTACTGTGAAAAAGGCCCTGGAAGATATCATGCCCGAGCCTGTGGTCCGCAGAGATATCAGCGGAGGGCATCTGGCCATGCTGCTGGAGACAGAAAGGTACGTGAGGGTTATTACTGAGTTCCTGACGGAGAAGGGATAAAATATACCCAGACATTCCATGTCTACCTGCTTTTCACAGCAAATATATGACATATCCCGCTTTGTGTCGTGTATATTCTCTGCTGTCAAATGTTACTATATGGCTGAAAGGAGGCTTTGCCGTGGATCAGAAAAAAACTGGCAGTTTCTTTAAAGAACTGCGGAAGGAAAAAGGGCTGACCCAGGAACAACTGGCTGAACAATTAAATGTATCAGGAAGGACTATATCAAGATGGGAGACTGGCAGTAATATGCCGGATTTGGATCTTCTCATTGAGATAGCAGATTTTTATGAGGTAGAGATCGGGGAACTGATTGATGGAGAAAGGAAAGGCGGGATAATAATGGATAAAGAATTAAAAGAGACGGTTTTGAAGGTTGCAGACTATAGCAGCGATGAGAAGATAAAGCTGATGAAAAAACTGCATGTTTTTGCCTGGGTGGGCGTAATATCTTTTCTCATTTTCTTAGTTTTGGACTGTACGGGGATGGCAGGGGGAAGAGTTCCGGGGGCATTTGCGGACTTCTGTGAAGGGCTGGCCCTGGGTGCACTAATAACAGCTGTAATTTATACAAGCAGACATATTAACAAAGTCAGAGTACTGAAAAAGAGACTTCTTCACCGCCAATAGTTGAGATGAAATCAGAATTCTTGCAGGCTGGATATTACTCAGTACAGCCTTTGTTATGCGTTCCTATTTCATGAATAAATGGGCAATTAGCAAACCCAGGCGAGATTGCCAAGGCTTGGGAGGGGGTGTTTAAATCCCCACCCTTCCACAGTGAATTCTGTCAGTCAGTTTTTTTCTTGTGTTTTGCACAGGAAAATGATATATTTACACTGTTATATGAATATAAAATCTGTTGAAACGGGCCGAAAATACTTTTAGGGAGAAAGTAAAACAGCCTATTTTTATTTCTTTCTATTACATATTTTACGTGTATTATGCACAATTTTTGAAAGTATTTTCAAAATTGGCTAATATATTGAAATTACTATCAACAGGTTTTATAATGATGATTGCAAAGGTGATCATAATAAATAATGATGAAAAGGAGATTGGGGTAATATGGTGATTTATGCAGTTAAGGATTATGAGGAAATGAGCAAAAAGGCGGCCAGTATTATTGGAGCGCAGATTCTTATGAAGCCTGATGCGGTTTTAGGGCTTGCCACAGGCTCTACACCTGTAGGAACTTATCAGCAGCTGGTAAAATGGTATGAGCAGGGAGATCTTGATTTTTCCAAACTGACAACAGTTAATCTGGATGAATATAAAGGACTTCCGGGCGATAATGATCAGAGTTACCGGTATTTTATGAATACAAATCTTTTTGACCATGTAAATATTAATAAGGAAAATACCTTTGTGCCAAACGGACTGGAAGAGGATGCTGCCTATGAGTGCGGCAGATACGATAAAGTGATAGAAGCTACAGGCGGCGTGGACCTACAGCTGCTGGGAATCGGCGGCAACGGACATATTGGGTTTAATGAACCTTCAGATTCATTTGAAAAGGGAACCCACTGCGTCGCATTGACAGAGAGTACAATTCAGGCTAATGCCAGATTTTTTGACAGCATTGATGATGTGCCGAAATATGCGTATTCCATGGGAGTAGGCAATATCATGTCTGCTAAAAAAATTCTGCTGGTAGCTTCCGGTCAAGGAAAAGCCCAGGCCGTTTATGATTCTTGTTTTGGACCAATTACCCCTCAGGTGCCTGCTTCCGCCCTGCAGCTGCACACGGATGTAGTAATTATTGCAGATGAAGCAGCTCTCTCCTTATGCAGAGAAAAAGGAGTGCTGTAAGGAATGATAATTAGAAATGGTTCTGTCTTCGGGGAAGATGGAAAGTACACGGTTCGGGATATTTTTATTGAGAACCATAAAATTGTGGCTTCCCGGGAGGAAGTGACAGATGTAACTGAGATAGACGCGGCGGGAAAGAAGGTGATTCCGGGCCTGGTAGATATCCACAGCCACGGTGCATATGGCCACGATTTTTCCGATGGAGATGTAAAAGGC
The DNA here is from genome assembly GCF_900129135.1 of Lactonifactor longoviformis DSM 17459. Taxonomy (GTDB): domain Bacteria; phylum Bacillota; class Clostridia; order Lachnospirales; family Lachnospiraceae; genus Lactonifactor; species Lactonifactor longoviformis. The sequence continues at coordinate 9,375 of NZ_FQVI01000011.1, read as the reverse complement.
CTTGAAATAATTCTAAGGTATCAGAGGGAGCATGGAATTACTTCTTACTGCCCGACCTCTATGACACTGCCCAAAGAGCAGCTGCTTGCCATCTTTGGTACAGCCGCAGAAGTGGGCGAAAAAGAAGGCTGTGCCTCTATTCCCGGAATTAATATGGAGGGTCCCTTTATTGATGTGAAAAAGAAGGGCGCCCATGTAGAGGAATATATTGTCAGGCCTGATGTGGAATTCTTCCGGGAATGCAATGAGAGGTGCGGTCATTTGATTCGATTGGTGACTCTGGCGCCTACCGCAGAGGGAGCCATGGAGTTTATTGATGAATTAAAGGATGAGGTGTGCATTTCTCTGGGTCATACTTCAGCAGATTATGAGGTGGCCAGAGAAGCAATGAGGCGGGGTGCGCATCATATTACTCACTTGTATAATGCGATGCAGCCATTTACCCATAGGGAACCTGGTCTTATCGGGGCGGCAATGGATGATCCTCAGTGTGTTGTGGAGTTAATCAGTGACGGAATCCACATTCATCCTTCAGTGGTGAGAGCAACCTTTAGGATGTTTGGGCCAGAGCGTGTGGCACTTATCAGTGATTCTATGATGGCAACCGGTATGGAGAATGGTACCTATGAGCTGGGAGGACAAAGAGTAACAGTGAAAGACCAGAAAGCAGTGCTGGACAGCGGAACCATAGCAGGTTCGGCTACTAATCTGTTTGACTGCATGAGAAAGGCAATTTCTTTCGGAGTGCCGGAGGAAGAGGCAGTTCTGGCGGCAACAAGAAATCCCGCGAAAAGCATAGGAATCTATGACAGAACCGGATCTGTGACAGTGGGCAAAGAGGCTGATCTGTTGCTTGTGGATGACAAACTGAATCTTATCCAGGTAATTTAGAGTTTACTGCTAAGAAAGGCAGGAGCTGTTTGGCATGACAGCACCTGCCTTTCTTACCGCTATTCTTAATAGTAGTTTTAAGCTTTTATCACAGAATAGACACAATTCTGGGATAAAGTGGTGGTTGTGGTGAGGACACTGGATATACATATAAAGGGGAGTATTTATGACAATAGAGCAGTATAATGATTTAGTACAGCCGTATATGGATGCCAGCCAGATTCTGATGTCCAGACTGGAGGCATTGAATCACAATCTGGAAGAAAAGTACCAGAATTGTCCGATTCACTATATTCAGCACAGGATTAAGAAAAAGGAAAGTATTGAAGGCAAATTAAAGCGGCTGAAGCTTAAATCCAAGCCCGAGGACGCAAAAGAAAACCTGCAGGATATAGCCGGAATCCGGGTGATTTGCTACTTTGAGGAAGATATATACCATCTTGTTGTCACCATTAAAAAGCAGGGAGATTTGGTGCTCATAAAAGAGAGAGACTATGTAAGAGAACCAAAGCCTAACGGATACAGAAGTTATCACCTTGTTCTGGGGGTACCGGTATACTATGAAGACGGCATGGCGTATTTTCCTGTTGAGATTCAGCTTCGTACAATGTCTATGGATTTTTGGGCTAGTATGGAGCATAGGATCTGCTATAAGAGAACATGTGAGGACAAAGAGAAGATGGCAGGAGAATTCTTATCCTATGCCAGGATGCTTCAGGAGATAGAAAAAAAATTTGAAGATAGCACCGGGGACAGGTCAATTTGAATTTGGGACAGGCCGGATCGATTTTGGGACGTGTACTTTTTAGAAAGTACACGTCCCCTTTTTCCCCTTTTTACACCCGGATTATGTAAGGTAGAATAATTCAGGCCTTTTATATTCCGCACATTTTTTTCTGAATTTTTTCGCCGCAATTTTATACAAAGGCCCATGATATCCCCTGGAGTTTTTCGGGCAGATCTGGATGCAGGCACCGCAGGAGATGCAGGTGTCTTTTTTTGTTTTCTTTGGATTGGCAATGTCAATGGAATGAGTCGGACAGACTTTGACGCAAAGGCCGCAGGCGGTACATTTTTTATCTCCACTGGGCTTTAATGGCACATTCCCAGGCTGACAGTATGGAGAATTTCCTTTCACCTCAAGGTCTGTGGCGGTATTCTCATTAAATTTATCTAGAATGAGAGAGGATTTCTCACTGAATTCTTTTAAAATACGTCTGTCTTTGGTGTCCGGACGGTTGGGAGCCACATCCTGAAATATGGAATGACGGGCTATAAAAGTACCGGCGGAGATAAGAGAAAAGCCATTTTCCTTCAGCAGATCTCTTAACTCTATTAAAGCATCGTCGTATTCTCTGTTGCCATATACTACAGCCGCAATTGCAGGCGTATTAGAACCTTTCAGGTTTTTAAGCATCTCTGCACACATTTTGGGAATCCTTCCGGCATAGACAGGCATGCCGATAATGAGTAAGGTGTCACTGGATAATTGCTCCTGCTTAGTCAAGGGCTGCTCCATCAGGTCAAAGGATACACTGGGACCGCTGAACTGACGGGCAATGGCGGTAACAACCTTTTTTGTAGTACCTCTCGGACTAAAATAGCACTGAGTAATTTTTCTGATTTGCATGTTATTTCCTCCAATCTTATAACATCCTATCACATCACGCTTTTGGGGTCAATGGCGTTAATCTTAACAGAAAGAAGTAAAATTTTTTTTATTCCTGCAACCTTTTCGCTCCCTGTACCGTCTAATTGATGTACAATGAAAAAGCAAAAGCTTACCCGGGAGCTTGCAGAAAGGAAGGTTGCCAGTAAGGTGATAGATAAGAAAGAGTTAAAGCTGGTGAAAAAGGCCGCAAGAGGCAATGTGACTGCTTATGGACAGTTGGTGGAGATATATAAGAAGTATTTATACCGTATGGCTTATACATATACAAAAGAAGAGCAGAGTGCACTGGATATTGTCCAGGACTGCATTTTAAAGGGGTTTGAATCAGTAAAAAATATTCAGGAGCCTGAATACTTTAAGACATGGCTGACCAGAATTCTAATCCATACGGCAGTGGATCACCTGAGAAAAAGTGCCAAATATGAAAAATATGAGGATTCATATACAGGAGAAACGGAAAAAGGGCTAGGACTGGAGGAAAAATGGGATTTGTATGATGCCATAGATGCTCTGCCGGAAAAATTCAAGACAGTGATTATCTTAAAGTATTTTAATGAAATGCAGATTCAGGAGATTGCTTATGCCATGGAGGTTCCTGAGGGAACCGTAAAGTCCTATCTGCACAGAGCCAAGTCACAGCTGAAAGAGTATCTCAAGGAGGATTATATATATGTACAATGAATTTCATAAGATTCCAATTCCGGAAGAAAAACTGGACAAAACCATAGAGAAAAGTATAGGTATTTTAAAAAGAAAAAGAAGGAGGAAAATACAAAAATATACGATGGTCAGCGTGGGGAGTCTGGCAGCTGTATTTGTCTGTGTCATTGTAGTTTGTATTGCCAACCCTGTGATGGCCAGTAAGCTGCCGCTTATAGGGGATATCTTTGCACAAGTGGAAAAGGATATTTCATTTTCAGGCGACTATTCCCATAAAGCACAAAAATTGGTTCCCGAAGACAATACTGCCAATGATACGGACGCAGAAGGCGGGGAGAATGAATATGAGGAAACTGCACAGGCTTATTCTGCCGCAGACAGAGATATTACTTTGACAGCTTCAGAAGTATACTGTGACGGGACTTCACTGTTTATCACTATAGCAATGGAAAGAAAAGAATCTCTGGGAGTTATGTGGGGATATGATAATCAGTATGCAGGATGGGGAAATGGCGGCGGAGAGACAGATTTGGTACAGCTTTTAGGCAGTTACTCGATTAATGGTTCCGAGGAAAAAGATTACGATTTCAGTCTGGAGGGAAAACAGGTAAACGAAACTACTTTTCTGGGAGTTGTAAAAATCAACCTGATGGAAGAGTTAAATGCAGGGGAAGCGCCTTACGAACTGCAGATATCCTGGGATGCAATTAACTGGGGAGATAAATCAGGCACCGTAGAAAGTGATGTCGCAGGAGAAGGCAATGAGGGAATATGCTTCTTTCGGGGAAAATGGGTCCTTGCCATACCAGTATCCGTTACCTCAGACAATGTTCAGACTTATGAAGTAAACAACACCAACGAGGATGGCATCGGCATAGGGAAAGTTATGGTTACCCCTTATGAGGTAAAAGTAGAACCCATAGAACCCGAAATCTCGTCAGAGCAGATCAGGAAGATATATGACAAGGCCAAAAAACAGGCAGAAGAGGCATTGGGAAAAGAACAGGCAGAAGAATTCTATACAGAGGCATATCTGGACAGTTCCGAGCCTCTGCATATAGGAGTTGCCGTTTTTGATCAGGACGGACAGAGAGTGCGCTGGGTAGAAGATATGGGAGTCTATGAAACCTATGCACTGAAGGAAAAAGAAATTACGAAGTTATCTCTGTATGTAATTGTAGATGATATTACGGCCATCAAAGCAAAAGATCAGGAAAAGGCCGCCGCATGTGCGGTATATTCCGAGGAAATTGAGCTGGAAAAGTAATAAGGGACAGGGCATCTTTATTTTGGGACACCCTGAGATGATTTTGGGACGTGTTCCTTTTAAAAAGAACACGTCCCCTTTTCCTGCCACATATGGTTTAGCGGCCCGCTGCCTTTCCCCAGATTTAGATTTGCTTTTAGGGCTCCGGTTATATAATCTTTTGCATTTTGAATGCAGACGGTCAGAGGATATCCGGCGGCCAGATTACAGGCGATGGCAGAAGAGAGCGTACACCCGGTTCCGTGTGTGTTTGGATTCTCAATGCGCACAGTCCGGTACCACGCCGAGGCTTCACGGGTATAGAGAAGATCGTCGGCAGTGTCTGTGAGATGGCCTCCTTTTATGAGAATTCCTCCTGGGACAAAGGAAGCGATTTTTTTGGCGGCCTGCTCCATATCCTGCGTATTTCTGATAGGATATCCGCTCAGTACTTCCGCCTCAGGAATATTGGGAGTAATAACGGTACCTATGGGAAGAAGCTCTGCCATAAGCGCTTTTGCGGCGTCGTTTTTCATAAGGCTGCTTCCGCTTGTGGCAACCATAACAGGATCTACCACAATGTTCTGGGCATTATATTCTTTGAGCTTTTCTACGATAATGCGGATGATCTCAGCATTAGAGACCATTCCTATTTTTACTGCCTCCGGGGGGATGTCCTGGAAGATGCAGTCCAGCTGACGGGCGACAAAATCAGGGGTGGATTCCTGAATTCCGTATACGCCGGTGGTGTTCTGGGCTGTGAGGGCTGTAATAGCGCTCATAGCGTACATGTTATGTGCGGTGATTGTTTTTATATCAGCCTGGATTCCGGCTCCGCCGCTGGAGTCGGAACCGGCTATGGTTAGTACTGTATGCATACTTTATTCCTCCCATTCGTCCCAGGAGTGCAGATATATATCTGAAATTTCCGCGAGCTTTTCCTGGTTTTTTTCTGAGGGATCCAAGATCCCTGCCAAATGAAAACCGGCATTTTTAGCCGTCTGTGCTGCAAAGTATGCATCTTCGAATACCCAGGTATCCTCAGGACTGGTTCCCAGGGTGTCAGCAGCCAAAAAGTATATTTTGCTTTCTCTTTTGCTTGTGCCGGCTTCCGTGCATGTAATGATTTTTTGAAAATACTTAAGGATCCCATTGCGGGCAAAGGCGGCTTCAATCAGCGGCCGGTCTGTTGAAGTTGCGACGCACATAGGAATTCCCATGTGAGAAAAAGAGTTTAAAACTTTGACAACGCCCGGCTTCAGGGGAACGGTATCTCTATAGCCGCAGAAAATAATACGATTGATTCCGCGGATGATTTCTTCGGCGCTTTCCTTAACTCCGTATTTTGCCCTGAAATATTCGGCGGCTTCCGGAAGACTTAAAGTTTCCAATACCGCGTTGAGATCCGCCCTGGGTGTGATTCCTCTGCTGTTAAGATAGGCATTTCCCAGAGTATCCCAAAGATACATAGAATCCAGCAGTGTTCCGTCTGCGTCAAATATAGCCCCCTTTAATTGGTTCTTCATATTCCCACCATTTCCTTAGATAGTTTTAAAAGCTTCCTGCAGGCTTCTTTAATATCCGGCTGTCCGTAGATGCCGGAGATAATAGAAACACCGTCGATGCCGCTTCCTGCCAGTTCCAGAATGTTATTGTGATTAATACCTCCGATTGCTACAACCGGAATAGATACTGCCCCACAGATTTCTTTTAATGTATCACGTGCAATCACATCCGCATCCTTTGTAGAGGTGGCAAATACAGCCCCCACTCCCAGGTAATCAGCCCCCATCCTCTCCGCAGCCAAAGCCTGTTCCACAGTCTGCGCAGACACGCCGATTATTTTATCCGGACCCAGTTTTTCTCTGGCTTTAGAGGCCGCCATATCACTCTGCCCCACGTGTACTCCATCTGCGCTGCATGCAAGTGCAATGTCAACATTGTCATTAATGACAAAGGGGACGCGGTATTTTGAGGCAAGCGCTTTCATTTCTTTCGCCTCCTCCAGAAAATGGGCTTCATCCAAGTCCTTTTCCCGAAGCTGGAGAAAGGTGATGCCGCCCTCCAGAGAGTCTTTCACCTGTTCCATCAAAGTCTGTTTACCTACCCAGGTTCTGTCAGTGATGGCGTATAAAAGCATAGATTCCTTAGTACAGTTCATAATTAGCTCCTCTCTCCAGCTGCTCTCCGGTTAAATGGTAGACTGCGTCGATCAGATAATTGCGGCAGGATGAATTCCCCGCCTGCTGTGCTGCCATCTTATCATAGGCTAATTGTCCGCATAAGCCCATAGCAATGGAGGCAGCGGCGGCAGCTTCCAGGTGATGTTCGGGGTTGGCGGCAAGATAAGCGGCAGTCAGAGAACTGAGCATACAGCCGCATCCTGTAATTTGAGCCATCACAGAATGTCCATTGCGGATGACATAGGCTTTTTTGCTGTCTGATACGATATCTATGGCTCCTGAGACTGCAATGACAGCACCGGTAATTCCGGCGTATTCCTTTGCAAATGCTATCATATCCGGGAGGGTATCTTCTGTAATCGCATCTGCGGCGTCAGCATCCACTCCTTTGGAACTCCCCTTTCCGTTGGCAAGGGTCTTTATCTCTGAAATATTTCCCCGAATGGCAGCAAACTGTATCTCACTTAACAGAGCTGCTGCAGTCTCCATACGATAAGAAGAGGCTCCGGCCCCCACAGGATCCAAAACTACGGGGTGCCCGCATACATTAGACTGTTTTCCGGCAAGAAGCATTGCTTTGATTGAACGGGGGTGCAGGGTTCCCATATTAATATTCAGCCCATCGCAGAGTGTGGCCATCTCCACTGCCTCTTCTTCCCCGTCTGACATCGTAGGGGAAGCTCCGCAGGCCAGAGTAATATTGGCACAGTCATTCGCGGTTACATAGTTGGTAATATTTTGGATCAAAGGTGATTTTTTTCTAACATTTTCAAGCATTTCTCCTAGCATGTTTGTGTCCTCCTGACAAATTGGTATGTAATGACAGATAACAAAATAATAATGAGCATTACCGGAAGTGTGTTGCCTACCGGAGTGTCAATTCTCATAAATATCCGGTAAATAAGAAATCCCACACCCCAAAGGATCAGATTTCTGGCATTGAAGGATTCCCCGGAAAAATCCTGCTTCAGCAGAAAATAGTCGGCAATCATAACAGCAATCATAGGTGCAAATACAGATCCGATCAGATAGAGAAAGTTTTCAAATTGTTCAATAGGAGCAAGAATTGCCAAGCCTGTTCCTATTACACATACAAATACGGCAACCTTTTGGGCATTGAATTTACTGCTGATGCTTGCAGCACTGACACCTGCTGAGTAGGTATCCAGAAACGTAGTGGTTACAGTAGAAGCTATAAAAATGATCAAGCCAGCGGCGCCCAGACCTGCCTTCAGAAAGATTGCCGCAATGTCAGATTCTGCGGTGTAGACGGCGGCGCCCATTCCAATGAGGTACATCCAGCTGCTGGCAATAAAATAAGTCACTGTGCTGGCTAGGGTGGCAGAGCGCGGTTTTTGAGCTGTCCTTGTATAATCAGAGATGACAGGGAGCCAGGACAAAGGCATGGCCACTGACAGTTCTACAGCAGCTCCAAAACTGATACTGCCCTCCGCCAAACCGGGACTCTTTCCTTTAAAGACAATGACACTCATGATAATAGTGAGAAGAAATAAAGCAGACATTACTACCGTATTTATTTTCCCAAGACCGGTGACGCCGATTAGGATCCAGACCAGGATCAGACCTCCAATAATCAGGGACCAGAGCCATTCCATGTCTGCCCCTGTAAGCGAGGCAGAGATACTTCCGGCGGCCCGTGCACCGCCGATAATCATAATTGCGGTCCATCCGGCCAGCTGAATGACATTAAGGACCGAGAACAGAAGAGAACCCTTCTGTCCGAAGGACAGCCTGGCGGTTTCCATTGAACTTTTTCCTGTCTCACCTCCTATCAGGCCTGCAAAATAAAACAGCGCGCACCCGATGAGATGCCCCAGCAATATAGCAGCTATTCCTTTTTTCATCCCCAGGGGCGCCAGAAGCGTACCTGTCATAATCTCGGCAATTGAAATGGCTGCTCCAAACCATATAAGACTGCTGCCGAAGACTGATGTTTTCTTTTCTATCACTGTTTCCCTCCTTTTTACAATCCCTGATATTGCAGATGCATCACCTCTTTTCCCGTCTGTTTTAGAGAAATCAAAAAGAGAGACGCCAAAACGTCTCTCCGGATTATTAATTTCATCTCCCTACGCTGGCATTATCCATATCAGGTTAAAGGGTCGAAGTTGAGTACTTCCTCTCAGCCTGCTCACAGGCTCCCCTGACTGTAATATTTTGTTTGAAATTAGAATAGCACTAAATGGGGGAAATGTCAAATAATTGGGAAATTGGAATTTAATGTCGTAAGCTTGAGATTTTCCAGTCGGAAGGTGTGGGGTGGCAGGGGGGACGGTGAGAGGAATCCCGCGGCAGCGGGCTGGCTGGCCCGGACGGGAGGGAGGCTTAAGTTCCGGGGACACCTCCGTCATGAAGAGAGTCTAAGACAAAACCGAAATCCCCGCCGGAGCACCGTTCGTATGTGCAAAGAATGCTTGATGTGCATTCTCTGCCCATGCTCACTTTTTTTCGGCCCTGACTGCCGAAAAAATCTCCTGCGTGAATCCCGGTTTTGCCTAAGACTCTCTACTCACTCCTGCGGAATCGTCCGCGGAACTTAAGCCTCCCTCCCGCCCAACCCAGCCATCCCACCGCCGCGGGATTCCTCTCACCTGGATATAGGGAAGTTCCAGAGGGTAAATTTATCAGAAGGGGAATGATATCATTCACATAGGATATGACTGTAATGTAGCCAGAAAGTATAGAAGTGATAACGGTAACCG
>NZ_FQVI01000070.1 GCF_900129135.1 Lactonifactor longoviformis DSM 17459 | reverse complement strand
TCATTGCTTCTTCCTTTCCAGAACATACACTTTTTTAACACGGTGCGCTCCGCATAGTTCCTATCCTCTTACGCTCGGACATGCAAAAATATAAAACAACGTTAACGAAATACTACTCCACTACTAGTTGTTCTTTCACTTAAATCTGTGTGTCTTTTACCGGATTCAAAATTATGCTCACCGGTTTCTGTATCAAAGGTGTTAATTCCTCCACACTTTCGGCATTTTATTCGGCCCCTTCCTGAAAACTCCCCAAGAAGCAGGCTGCAACCTTTCCCCTTGCATCGAACTTCAATCATCTACTCACCACCTTTCGGCGGATTTTCAGACTGAGTCTTCGAAAGTTCTAACGATTGTGCAGCCTTTCTTTCCTCTTCTTCCTGCATTCCCTGCGCTGTCTTGTAGAGTGCGTCCAGATACGGCTTTGATTGTACATAAACCTTTTCGGGATCGCCCCATAGGTCACAGGTTTTAATGGCAATCTTTGGATGTATGCCTTTTTCCAATAGATAAATAAGGGCCTGCGCCTTAACCAACATATTGTCTGTCTTGTTCCGGGTAATCTTCACATCGATATCGCTAATTTTCAAGCCTGAACTGATAAGCTGTTTCGTCCTGAGGATCATCAGCACATTTTTCAGCGCCTCTTTCTCCGATTTGATAATGACCGGCTCATCAATCTTTGCTCTCTGCTCCGCAAAATCCCAACCATTCCGTAGATATACTGCCTGTCCGGTATCTCCGCCGGTATTTTGTTCACGATTTGGCATACCTTCGATAATAAGTATATTTTTATACAGATCATCCTTAGCAACCTGCGTCTGCTCCTGATTCAGCTCATTAGAAATCATATCCACATCAGCCTGTACGCCCTGCTGGGATTTAATCTTAATTGCACCCAACTGGCACATACGAAGGAAATCATCTTCATTAATCTCGCAATTTACGAATTTCATGAAGGCCTGCACAAATTGTTCGATACCATCCATGCGGTTTGATTGGGTCTTATTAATAACATCCAACATGGTTATGACTATCTCTATGTCAGATAGTCTCCGTACATTGTTTGGAAATTCCACCAGCATAATCCGGCCATAGCCGTTTGGTGCGGATTTTTCTGGAATCAGTTTGCCGTTTTTTACATAATAGACTTGTTTTGGCGTGGTGCAGTAATAAGCGTTCTCATTGCTTTCATCTTTCACCTGGGACACTGACATAAGTGGCCTGCTGCCAAATCCTGAAGAGTATACCACGAAATTATTTCTAGGATCCGGAACGTCGATTCCCACAGGGCACTCCCCAAGACTTCTATCCGCTAATAGATTGCTCCAATTATACCGGTAAGCCGTACCGACGTTACTCTGCCACTCACCAATCTGAATATCATAGTAAGACTTATCAATAGACGCCATCATTTTATTGAGTTTATCAATCTCCCGTGTCTTATCATCGTCTTTATCGACACTCACATATTGAATGGGTTCCCCAAAGCTCTGTGCCATCATAAACCGCACAATCTCCAGCGCGTGATTTTCTACCACATTATTCTTTATCTCTGGCCGGACCTGCTTTTCCCTGTAAAGAATCGGCTGGTCTCCATTCATGTAATGATAGAGGTAATCAATTTCCCGGCGATTCTGCCAGTGAATGGCTAAAGCCTTTCCAAGTTCCTGAACTACATTAGATGCATTGATTTCTTTCACCGAAGATTTTATGACCTTCCTGCCAAACACTCCATGACATACATCCACAAAGGATTCTCTGTTTTTATGATATATCACCCTGGTTTCACCGCCTTTCCGCATAAAAATAAGCACCGGGGTTGGATTCCGGTGCCTTACATACTTTTCACTAATAGCATAATAACATTTTATAAATGTGAATTGGGTGAAACTTTCCTCAACATAGAGTAAA
>NZ_FQVI01000041.1 GCF_900129135.1 Lactonifactor longoviformis DSM 17459 | reverse complement strand
ATCTCTCCATAATGGTTACCCCTTTCAGGGCGTGTCGTGCAGACCTCCCCAGGTACCACACGTTTCTTTCTCTCCATCCATCTGCCACATCTACCATACATGATTCCGGGTAGTTATTGGACTTCGACTTGTCATGCAGCCTTATCCTCATGCATAGCCTCTTATGTGGTTTCTGTTCGTCAGACCAGAGATTTGCCCATGGGTTCGTATGTTCCCCATATCCGGCTTCCTTCGGATTCCACCTCACAATGGACACCCTTGCCTTCGGCTATATCCTTCCCACCACCGGGCGGATTCCGGACTTGCACCGGTTAGAAACGTGCGCCGCCGGGCGCACATAAAAAAGCCAGAAACAGTCCGCATCACCTGCTGTTTCTGGCTTTTCTGCAATTCTAGAATACAATAATCCCTTTTTTGGAAATCTGGCGGTCTAAAAGCTTTTCATAAGCTTCCACGGCATTGTCAAAGCTAAAATAATCTGATATAAAGTCCTTAATGATCAGTTTACCGTCATTAATCCACTCCATCACCTGCTCCGTAGCTTCCCCTTCCTCTCGTTTTCTCGGCATCTGCTGATAGATAACCTGCCAGTTATAATCAGCCTTGGAGAAATCTATGGTGATTTCCTCTTTCTCAGGAACTCCGTAGCAGAGCACTTTTCCGCGGTCTGCTATCAGCGGCATTGCCTGGTTTACTATAAACGGTGAACCTACCGCGTCAAGTACATAGTCGACACCATTGGGATATATAGAACGGATTTCTTTTACAATATCGCACTCTTTACTGTTAAAAGTTCTGGTAGCTCCCCTTTCCTTTGCCGCCTCCAGCTTATCGTCAAATATGTCAACTGCAATAACATCAGACACCCCTAAAAGACTTAAGAACTTTATAAAGCTAAGTCCCACTGGTCCGCATCCGAATACAACTATATTATTTTCCGGCTGAACCCCAAAATATCTTATGTTGCTTAATACTTCACGGAACGTAATCAGCATAACCGCATCCACCGGATCTACAGAAGGATCCAGTACTGTCTGCGCATATGCACAGTCAGGGGCTTCCTCCCCTTCTTCATAGACAGCATCTTTATCCCACACTACCCCATATTCGCTCATAGCTCCCCAGCCGGAGCCCAATCCCGGGTAGAGCTCAGGATCCGGATCAACAAAAGGCAGCAGCACCTTATCACCGATTTTATAGCCTCTGACATCCTCTCCTGTTTCGATAACTTCTCCTACCCCCTCATGCCCCAGCATCAGCGGATAAATCGATTCCGGGAAGCCTTTAAAGGTCCTATGCAGCATTTTCACATCCGTTCCGCACATTCCGTTGGCAATCATTTTCACAAGTGCCTGTTTCCTGTTAATTCTGGGCCTGGGAATCTCTCTCAGCTCTGTGGATCCGTCCTTTTCAATAATAAATGATCTCATCATTTCCATAATTCCATCTCCTTTAAAGTATGTATTTATCCATTTACCTGCTAACAATATTAGGATTTTCTTTCCCTGTCAAAACATCAATCAGATTCTGAATCGCGGCTTTTGCCATATTCTCAATGGCTTCTCTGGTATGTGCCCCCGTGTGAGGGGTTGCTATAACCGTAGGAAATTCAAAAAGTTTGGAGTCTCCAGGGGGTTCCACCTCAAATGCATCCAGACCAAGGCCTTTTAGCTTGCCGCTTTTAAGGGCCTCATAAGCGTCATCCTCATTAATTAGTCCGCCCCTTGAAGCATTAATGATGATGGCTTCGTCTTTCATTTTATCAAATACCTCTTTATTCAGCAAATGTCTCGTCACCGCAGTCAGAGGCATATGCAGACTAATAACATCCGCCTGCTCTATCACTTCCTCAAACGTACTCACCTTTATCTGATTGCATGCGCAGTACTCTTCGTTGATAAACGGATCATATGCCATAACTTTCATACAAAATCCCTGGCCACAGCGCGCTACCACTTTCCCAATTGCACCAAGCCCTATAATTCCTAAGGTTTTTCCCTTCAGCTCTATTCCGTTGCTGCGCACCCATTCACCGCCCTTTAGTTTGTGATTCAGGTGGGGGATATTCCGGGCGATTGACAGCAGTAAGGCAAATGTCAGTTCTCCTACCGCTTCGGCATTGACTCCGGGTGTATTGGTAACAATTACCTGTTTATTCTTCGCCGCCTCTATATCAACCCGATCGTACCCGGCGCCGTACCTTGAAATAGCCTTTAGTTGAGGGGACGCCTCCAGTACTCTCGCAGTAATGCTGTCTAGACCGGCAATATATCCGTCACATCCCTCCAAAGCCTTTATTAATTCCTCTTCCTCTAACGGACGGCCCAGAGGATTAAATACCAGTTCATCGGCAAACTCTCTGAGAGGTTTCAGTATTTTTTCATTTTTGCCGGGCTGCAAAGAAGTTGGGGTAACTAATATCTTCATTCTTCTCCTCCTATTCGCCCGCTAAACTGACCGCTTCTTCTGTTAATCTGCGGATTTCATCATATCTTCCCCCGGCTATCAGTTCCGGCCGTACCATCCAGCTCCCCCCGCAGGCAACAATCTTAGGAAATGCCAGATATTCCTTCACATTCGCAGCGCCGATCCCTCCGGTAGGCATAAAACGCATCTCTGAAAAAGGTGCAGACAACGCTTTTATGGTACTGAGGCCGCCATATTGCTGCGCCGGAAAAAACTTTCCAACCGATAAGCCATATTCCATTATCCTCATTACCTCTGTAGGCGTACATACTCCCGGGAATATCATAATATTCTGATTCAGGGCATATTCAATCACCTTGTCGGAAATGCCTGGGGAAACAAGAAATTGGGCGCCTGCATCAACGGCCATTTTTGCCTGCTCTACATTTACAATGGTACCCGCGCCAACCAGCATTTGCGGAAATTCTTTTACCGCAGCGCTTATGGCTTCCCTGGCTGCCGGTGTACGAAATGTTATCTCTGCCACAGGAAGCCCCCCTGTGCACAGCGCTTCGCACAGTCTCCCCGCATCCCCGGCACGTTCTACTTTAACCACCGGTACTATCTTATACTTTTCTATCTGCTGCAATAAATTATTGTTCATATCTATCTCTCCCATATTCATTCATGAAAATATTTTGGACATTTTGGACCGTCACATTAAGGATCTGTTCTTTGGAAACACCCATTTTTTTAAGTTTCGGCAGGAAATTACAGAGTAAATAAGTAAGCCCTGCCCCATTAGGTGTATATGACGTCAGCCGTTCCCTGGTGGTATCTAAAGACAGCAGAAGCTGCCTGCTGTAGCCCCGATCCAAGATTTCCTTAATTAATGCAAGTTCTGAAATATCATCATGGTAGTGAAAGCGCCCAATCGTATCAAACTCCAAGGTAATTCCTTCTTTTAGTACAGAAAGATAATAATCTATCTCTTTAATCTCCCGATCCATATGGCAGAAAATAATTCTATGCCGCCAAACTCCCATCTCCAGCAGAAATTCCAAAAGTCTTTTGGGTTCGCTCCCAGGTTCAATGTGTACCATAAGGGGTACCTCGCTGTCTATGGCAGCCTGAGAAGCCGCCCCGAACAGTTTGATATAACGCGGAGAAAGACCCTCCCTGTCTAAGGCTGTTTTTACAATGCCCGCACGTATTTTGGTTTGTTTTTCCGGATATCCGCAGTCTATCTCCTTGTACATGCCCTCCTCCAGCTCTTCTCTGAAAAAATGGTACAGCTCATCCTGCGGCATTCTGTGAATCCAGTGAGTATCGGAATAGAACATCAGCTTGTGGAAGCCTGTGGATGAAATGATATGTGTCCCTGTTCTTTCAGATATCTCCAGCAGCCCCTCCTCCATGCGGTTGCATCCGCCCGGCTGGGCATCAATCACAGTATCTCCGCCGGCTCCTTTATATTTCAGCACCTCTTCGGTACTTTTATCAATATCATCCATCCATAGAGCGGGATTGATCTGAAACGATGTTCCTTTACTGATAAGAAGATGCTCATGGCACTGACAGTATCCCAGCAGAGACGCAGCGACAGGGCCAGAGACTGTCATTACTTTTCCCATATTCTTAACTCCACTTTGGATTATCTATTACCACAGGGCCGCATTCCTTCTCTACCAATATTTTTCGGTATCCTTTTGTCTCAATGGTCCCATAGTCATGACCGGCATTTGCAGCAAAGGTAAAGAACATGACCAGAGGAGTATCTCCCGTATTGACAGATCTATGGGCATATCTGCGGGGCACGTAGAGTGCTTCTCCCTTTTTCAGAGGCATTTCCATCGTTTCCCCTTCCGGGTTCTCCATAATCATGCAGCCTTCACCGTCCAGTGTATAATAGACCTCTGCAGTATCCAATATGGTATGAAAATGGCCCTTTGTCATAAAATATTCTTCCCCTACTTTGCCCGGATACAGGATGGTAGTGCCAAAGGCCAGATCCCCCTCTCTCATTGGGCACCCCAGCTCATGGAACTCATAGATTAAGGGATCTTCCTGCTCCAGTATTTTTTCTGCGGCATTTGTATCATAAAACATTTCCTTCATCTGAGATAAATACCTTTTCGTTGTCTCAGCCTTTTCTGAAAATCCGTTTTGTAAATTAAAGTCAACAGAAAAACTGCTGTCCCACTGAAATCTGTTCATAGCGCTCCTCCTACCTCTCTAATGCAATCTCACTTAGTCTGGGAATCTTGCGTGCAATGCCGTCTATATGGAATACCTCGGCAATTACCTGCGTCCATCCGTGGATAAAATAAATCCATCCATCCTCTACATGCAGATGTTTAGCCTCCGCCTGAGCCTCTGCCTGTCTCTGGAACATACGCTCTCCCCGGTAGTTCAGCTCCCAAACATAGCTATTCTCCGGATACTCGCACCCATCTGTCAAAGGGGAACCCGGGCCGTCTTTTCCAAGACCGGTCGCATTTACAATCAGAGAATGCTCCTTTAAAGTTTTTAGCAGCCGATCATTATCAACAGGCTCCTCCCCCCGGACAAATTCAAATTTGGTGTCCGGATTCAGATCTCTTAATATCTTTTCTGCCGTATCCAGTCTGGGTTGGCTGCGGTTGGCAATGATAATATGTTTCGGCACATTTTCTCCGAACTTTTTCTGGGTCAGATACACACTCATGGCAAGCGCACTTCCCCCTGCTCCCATGATTAAAACATCCCCGTTATATGTACTCCAGTAATTATCCGGTATGAAATTCTCAAGTGCCAGCCCGCTTGATATAGGATCCTTCGCATGTCCGCAAAGCTTGCCGTCCTTTTTTGAGATAGATGAAATTTCTCCTAACTGAACAGCAAACGGATCCAGATATTCAAACATATCTTTGCAGGCCTCATACAAATCAATTTTGTGAGTGGTAACCAAAGCTCCAAGAGACATCGGATCCTCCTTTATAAAAGAAACCGCCTCCCGATAGAGTGCCGGATCTGCATGAGGCTTAAAGTCTATTCCCTTAATCACCGCGTCCTTTAAGCCTAATTCCTCTGCCCATTTTGGGAATACCTTCATAATAGAAGAGCTATTCGTGGTAACCCCTATAAAATACATGGTTGGCTGTGTCGCTTTCTGGTATATATTCATAATAATTTTCTCCATTTCTTTTATTACTATATAGTAATGATACTACATTACAAGATACTAAAAGTTTATATTTTTACGTCTGTGCCGAGAGTAAATCCGGCCGCTGGGCCTGCAGTTTAACAGGCCCAGGCCGCTTTATACCATTTGTTCTGTACGCGCTATCAGTTCATCCTGCGCCTTTCTTCCCATCTCTACAAAAAAAGCACTGTATCCGGTGACTCTGACACAAAGGGTCTTGTACTTCTCCGGATCGCACTGGGCATTCCGAAGTGTCTCTGCATCCACAACATTAATCTGAAGCTGCATCCCCCCGTTTTCCATGTAGGTCTGGAAAAGTGCGCACAGGGCATTTAATCCCTCATCACCCTGTACCGCACTGGGATGCAGGCGCAGATTTAACGGTCCCCCCGTGATCCTGTCAAAAGGTATTTTAGATACAGAATTGAGCATCGCCGTAATTCCGGAAATGTCACTTCCCTCACTGGGCGATTGATTCTCACTGATTGGTTCCCCTGCCAGCCTTCCGTCAGGGGTTGCCCCGACATAGCGCCCCATAGTTGTAAAGTCCCTGTCTGTAGAATAGGTAGGCCACATTTGGTATAAATAGTCTTTTCCGTTATATTTCTCTATCCCCCGGACATACAGGTCTGTGACAATCTTCGCATACTTATCCACTGCATCTATATCATTGCCAAACTTATCCAGCTTTTTCCTGAGGCGCAGCGCTAACATGTCATTTCCGGAATAGTTATCCCGCAAAATATCGGATAATTCTCTTAACGTAAATTCTTTATCGGTAAAAACAAGCTTTTCAATCGCGTAAAGAGCATTGATAACCGTCGCAATTCCACATCCCTGGGCAACTATTTTATGGTACTTTGTTCCTCCCATGGTCCAAGTCTGTGCATTGTCTATCGTACCCCTCAGGAAACAGTCCTCGATTCTCATGCGGCTTTTCGTCTCTTTCTGCTCTGCTTCAAAATCCATCTCAAAGCCTTTTCGGAATTCTCCCAACAAGTACATAAGCTGTTCTTCATAGACTTCCAGCAGCTCCTCCATACTCCGGATCTCTTCCGGAGCCTTACATTTTATGCCGTAATATGCACCGGTCATAAGCCCGGTCATACGATCTTCAGGGCCAAACTGGCAGTCTCTGGGACTGCTTTTTTCTCTTGGTTCCATGGGATAGTCCCCCTGGTTCAATGCCAGTTCCAAAGGCTTTACCAGGTTAAACCATAATTGGCGCAGCCCCCCTTCGTCCCCGGGGATATTGGGATCGTTGCAGCCATAAAACCCGTAATCGAACACTTCCGGCGCTTCAACGCCATAATGCTTTAAGGCAGGCAGCATAGTCTCATCATTATAGATAACAATGGTTGCATTATTTCTCATGGCATTGCAGACAAGCTGCCAGAACTTTGTGGGAATCCCATGGTAATAGCGCACTACCACAAAGGGATTTCGAAGCTTGAGTTCTTCCGCCGACTCAACCATTAACCAGGTCAAAGGATTCACACCCCCTGTTCCGTCCGCTTTCTTGCCTGCAAGAATCAGATAATTGGGATCGTCAAATGCAACTTCCAGGGTGTAGTCCGTAGAATCTGTCTCTATGGACATATGATCCGTCTGTACCATAATCTCATTATTCTTAAAAAAGAATTCATCTATCAGTTCCCTTGCTTTTTCATTGGTAAGCCTTCCTTCTCCAAGATCTCTCTCATAGAACGGATAGAGATATTGATCCATTCTGCTCAGATTCAATACGCCGCAGCCGCATACCTTCTGTGCAATTAATATAATCATCCAGAGAAGCTGCAGCGCCTGCGCAAAAGTCCTGGCCTCTCCATAGGCGATCTGGCGGAGATCTTCTGCCATGCCGCTTCTGCCCTTTTTCTCTGCTGTTTGGGCATATCTTTCTATATAAGCACTTATCGCCTGATAGCACAGAACAGTCCCCTCCAGGAACCCTTTCTGATCCTCCGTAAGATTCTCATCCTTCATGCGCTCTCTGGCTTTAAATTCCATCCTCCCCAGTCCGTTGGAAAGGAGCCCTTCCCAGTCCAGCGCCAGGTGGCCAAAAGAGGGAAACCAGTATGGTCTGCAGCGCAGCCAGTTCTCTGAATAGTAGAAAAAGATTTTTTTGTGCCGTTCTTCTACCGGAATGTCCCACCAGCGTTTGTACACTTCCCGTATGGTTCTCTCCTCTTCCTCTGTGGGAATCCGCATTGCAACAGCGCCAGCGAGGAGTTCGCTGTCTTCCAGGGGCTGAGATATGCTCTCTAAAATGTGGGCCAGGGTATGGCCGTATGCCAGACCCTCCTTCTCATGCCGGTAAAGCTGCTCCGCCTCCATAACCAAGTTAATTCGTTCCATAAAGGTTTCCCGGTAATCTCTGTCAAACCATTTTTCTATTCGTTTCTTTAGTTCACATCTTACCATTCTGGCTATCCCTTCCTTTCTCTATCCGACTGCTTTTAACAGACCCCTTTGTCCCCGAAAATCTCCCTTAGCTGCTCCATCGTATGTGCCTCCGGGGGAGAAAACTCACAGACAGGCAATTCTAAACTCTGGGCCTTTCTCACTCCAAGGGTATGATACGGCAGCAAACGCACTTCTTCCACATTAGGGGCATCTCCCAGAAAATATGCCAGCTGTCCCGCATTCTCTATTGTATCGTTAATGCCTTTTATCAGAGGAATCCTGATATGCATCCTGATACCCTGCTCTATAAACCGCTTTGCATTCTCCAATATTAATTTGTTCGATACACCCGTATACTGTCTATGCAGGGTATCATCCATGATCTTAATGTCTAATAAAATGAAATCCAGGTACGGAAAAAGCTTCTCATACTTCCAGTAGGGAACATTGCCTGCGGTATCTAAAGCGACTGATATTCCATTCTCTTTCACCAATGGCAGAAATTCTGACAAGAACTCCCATTGGAGCATCGGTTCTCCCCCCGATAACGTGATGCCGCCTCCCGAATTTATATAATACTTTTTGTCTTTAAGAACTGTCTCTAAAAGCGTCTCAGGCTCCAGGTCCCAGCCGGCTATGGCAATGGCGCCGTACATGCATGCCTCTGCACATTTCCCGCACAGTGTACAGCCCTGCCTATGAATTCTGCGGCCGTCCTGAATCCTTGCGCCCTGGGGACAGACTTCCTCACAGGCTCTGCACCCTACACACTTATCTGCAAAGTACTCCAGCTGTATGCCGGTCTCATAAGACTCCGGATTATGACACCATTGGCACCTTAAGTTGCAGCCTTTAAAAAATACGGTTGTCCGGATACCCGGTCCGTCATGTACACTAAATCTCTGTATGTTAAATACTCTGCCTTTCATAAACTTATGCCTGCGCTCTGAACCGGCGCCCCTGGATGTCTGCCAGGATCATGGCATCATGAATCATTTGGGCCGTAACCGGGAAGGGTTCCACATCCCAGTAAGATTTCAGAGACTCTTCTGCAACGCTCATGATCTCTTCATCTGTAACATTCTCAAGTCCAAGGTCTGCAAATGTAGAGGGCAGACCAACCTCTCGGAAAAACGCATATATTTCTTCTATTTCTTCATTCGGCCTTCCCTCTATCATCAGCTGCACTAAAATACCAAATGCCACAACTTCTCCATGCAGCAGCTTCTGGCAAGCCGGAAGAACCGTTATTCCCTCTGCAATAGAATGTGCACCCGCACAGCTGGAATTCTGTACGCCCAATCCGCTGAGCAGCGTATTGGCCTCAATCACGTCCTCCACGTCAATGGTACAAAGTCCTCTTTCCGCTGCTCTTCTGGCTCTTGCGCCCTTTTCCAGAATCGTTTTGTGGCATGCCTCTGCAATCGCGCCCACTGCAATTGTACTGCAGAATCCTTTCCCTACATAATTAGGAGAATGTGACTGCAGGTTCGCCCTTGTCTCTATAAAAGTAGCAAGCGCATCTCCCATCCCGGCTATTAGAAAACGGACAGGCGCTTTCGATATAATATCCGTGTCCAGCAGTACCAGATCCGGATTCTTAACATAATGTCTGGGGCCCACATGTTCTCCCGTCTCTGTATATATCACTGAAAGCCCTATGGTAGGCGCATCCGTAGACGCTGTTGTAGGTATAATAACTGTAACAGCTTTAAAAATGTCTGAGACAGCCTTGGCTGTATCCATTGTTTTGCCGCCGCCCATGCCGGCGACTACCTCAGGTCCAAATGACCTCAGACCTTCCGCTATCTCATCAATTTTTTCGGCAGTTATCTCCCCTGAAAACTCTTCTACGATCACGGTACTGTCGCCGCCTGCATACAAAGCTTCAAACTTTTCTTTATATTCTTTAAAGAAAAAGGTGTCTACCAATATAAATACTTTTTTTCCGTATGCGTCTGTATATTCCTTTAAATTTTCTAATTCACAGCGACCCTGAATATATCTGCTGGGTGACCCGAAAGCTCTCGTCTGATGCTGAATCATTGTCATCTTACTATACCTCCTAAAATAATGAAATGTCTGTTCGCTTTTTTAAGAAACCGGACTGTACTGGTGAATCTGTCTAATGCGCATTGGAGACTCTTATGTATCTTCCGTCCTTTAATGCTAAAATAACACGTACGCACAAAAAAGTCAACAAAAATATGTATCTTTGTTACTACATAGCTATGTACCTATTTTTTGTCATATTTTACTTTTTAAAAGAGCATCTGTGTATAATATTCTAAATTCTTTTCTATTATTTATTATTTAACTTAAAATATATTTTAATTTTTATTTTTTTAGTTCAATAGCGCAATCTTTTCTTTATGTTACTATGTTATAACAATAAACTTTTAACGCTAAGTGCTTGCACGTTAATCATTGTTATGATATAATGTAACGACAAAGATAGTTATTTCGCAGTAATTTCATAGGAGGTTCATATGGCACTTAACGCAGACCGTATAGATAAATCAGTTCCCATTCCTTTGTATTTTCAGCTAAAAAAGATCATTTTGGATGAAATAAAAAATGGAACTTATCCAAGCGGCAGCCCCATCCCCACAGAGAATGAATTAAGTGATATCTTTAAGATCAGCCGTACGACGGTTAGACAGGCTATCACTGAATTAGTTCAGGAGGGACGGCTGTACCGAATTAAAAGCAAAGGTACTTTTGTCTCCAAGCCCAAAATTAATAACGAGGATTTTATAACAAAAATAGAGTCCTTTAATAGCCAGATGGCCCGGAGAGGATTAACAGCAAGCACCGAAGTCCTGGATTTAAAGGTTATTCCTGCGGATGTCACCGTGGCCAAATTTTTGAACTTAAGTGAGAATGATCAGGTACTCTTTTTATACCGCAGACGCTTTGCAAACGATGAACCATTGGTCACCATTAAAACATATCTCCCCTACAGCAGATGCCAGGATCTTATAAACCTTGACTTTACAACTATTTCTCTTTACGCTGAGCTTGGCAAATCCGACGACACAAAAATTGTAAAAATACAGAGGCAGATTGAGGCGGTAGAGGCAGACTCTGAGGACGCCAGGCACCTGAATATGAAAAAAGGCAAGCCCATCCACTTTTTTACTTCCATAGGGTATAACCTATATGGACAGCCGATTGAATATTCATTGGCAAGATACCGCGGCGATCGAAATGTATTTGAGATAACAGTGGCACCCGAATAGTTGAATCCCCTGACATACAAAAATATGCTGTATGTCAGGGACAATTACATAAACATTTATTTTTATCATTTTTTATGTACCTACAAACAAACATTATAACATTACAATTGGGAGGTTTATATGAGCAAGTATATTTTAGCACATGATCTTGGCACTTCCGGGAATAAAGCCACACTGTTTTCTGAGGACGGAAACCTGATCGGCCACGAAGTTTATTCCTACAATACACATTATTTCAACGGCACCTGGGTAGAGCAGGACGCTGATGACTGGTGGCGGGCAGTCTGCTGCACAAGCCGTCAGCTGATTGAATCCACAGGCGTTCTGCCATCTGACATTGCCGCAGTTAGCTTCAGCGGCCAGATGATGGGGTGCCTATGCGTGGATTCCTCCGGCACTCCTCTGCGCCCCTCAATGATATGGGCAGATCAGCGGGCTCAGAAACAAGCCGACCAGATTGAAGAACACATCTCTCAATGGGATTACTACCATATTGTAGGCCATCGGAATACTGCCTCCTATGGAATCCAAAAGCTTATGTGGATCAGGGACAACGAACCTGAGATCTATGAACAGACTTATAAAACGTTAAATGCAAAAGATTATATTGTGTTTCGTCTAACCGGGAAGTTTTATACGGAATATTCTGACGGCAACAGCAACGGGTGCTTTGATTTATTAAACCTGCAGTGGTCTGAAGAATTGCTCTCCTATGCAGGTATTGATATAGACAAGCTTCCTGAGCTGAAGCCATCCACTTTTATAGCCGGTACCGTCACAAAAGATGCGGCGGCGGCCACCGGCCTTGCTGAGAATACTCCGGTTGTTCTGGGGGGAGGAGACGGAGTTGCAGCCAATGTAGGCGCAGGCTCTATCGCACCCGGAAAGACATACAGCTGCATGGGTACTTCGGCCTGGATAACCACCACTTCGGAAAAACCTATTTTTGATGAGCAGATGAGGACCGTTACCTGGGCCCATATTATTCCGGGGCTGTATGCTCCAAACGGTACTATGCAGTATGCCGGGGGAGCATACAGCTGGGTAAAAGAATGTATCTGCAGGATGGAATCTTATGATGCCAAGCTCCACGGCGGATCTCCTTATGACTATATGAACCAGGCAATTCAGGACAGCCCCATAGGGGCAAATGGATTGATTTTCCTCCCTTATCTGCTGGGAGAGCGGGCCCCCCGATGGGATCCCCATGCCAAAGGAGCGTGGATTGGGCTAAAACCTGAAAATACACGGGGCGATTTGCTTCGAAGTGTTTTAGAGGGAATCACAATGAATTTGTCTATTGTACTGGATGTCCTTAAGACTCAGGTAGACATCAACGAAATATTAGTTTTAGGAGGAGGCGCAAAAGGCGAAGTGTGGAGAGATATCATGGCTAATGTATACAATGCCAGAATCCTGGTTCCCACTTTATTAGAAGAAGCCGGTTCCATGGGTGCTGCTGTTACAGGCGGTGTCGGTGTAGGTTTATTTAAGGATTTTTCAGCAATTGATCGTTTCATACATATAGAAGCCGTACATGAGCCGGTTCCTCAGGCCGCAGCTTCTTATGCGCCGGTGAAAGAATTATTCGATGAGTGCTATTATGCTCTCAGAGATACGTTCAAAAAAATGGGATAGAAGGCCTCATCGGCCCTCTATTCCAATACCCTTGGCAACTTTTCATTGGAAGGGAAATGATTTTTCTATCTCACCCGCCTCCTCCCGGGTAATAAGCTTATGCCTTACCATACTCTTCAGTACGTGATTCACACGCCGGGACGCCAGTTCTTTATTCGTATCCGGGGAATAGGCAGAGGGTGCATTGGGAATTCCCGCAAGCATGGCAGACTCATAATCTGTCAGTTCCAACGGTGATTTCCCAAAGTATCCCCTAGCCGCCTCACCGATGCCATAATACCCGCTGCCAAAATAAACCGTGTTGGCATATAACTCAAAGATCTCCTCCTTGGTATAGTTCGATTCTATTTCCAATGCCGCAAAAACTTCCGCGGCTTTCCGCTCCATCTTCTTATCCTGGGTAAACAGCAAGTTTTTTGCAAGCTGCTGTGTTATGGTACTTCCCCCTTCCACAAATGACATGGCCTTAATGTCATTCCACACGGCACGGCCTATGGCGATTAGATCCACTCCCCAGTGGTCAAAAAACCTGTGATCCTCCACGGATACGGCAGCCTTGATATAGAATTGAGGCAGTTCAGAATACGGGGTGAAATCTTCTCTGTTTCGGACTTCTTCAACTCTCACATCCAAGGGCTTTTCCGTTAACGCCTCCTGGTACATTCCGTATCCTTTCATTCCCCAAACAGTACCCGCCCCCAGAGCCGTACAGAAAAAGATTACCAGCAGGCCCAGGACAGCTTTCCTGACAGGATGACGTTTTCTCCTTTTTCTCTTCATAATTCTCCGCCTCTCTATGTCAAAGCCATATCATCTGGCGGCAGCCGGATGATACGGACCTGAACGCTTACCCATCAGGCCATATCGTCCCGCAGGGCATCAATGATATTTTCTTTTCGTATCTTGCTAACCGCATACAGCATAGTTATAAAAATCACCAAAAATACTCCGAGGATACTAATGGCCATACTGCCCCACGGAAAGGTATATGCAATCTCAGCACCGCCCAGTACCATGCCTTTATAAATCAGCCAGGAAAGCAGACCTGAGATTGGCAGGCCAAAGAGTAATGTCCGCAGACCATACAGGGCACATTCAAAGCGCATCATCTTATTAAAGTCCCGATCAGGCATTCCCACAGAGCGAAGCATGGCAAGTTCCCTTCTTCGCAGCCTGATATTGGTGGAAATGGTGTTGAATACGTTTGCGACTGCAATCAGAGTAATCATTATACTAAAAATAACTGTAAATAAGTTTACAATGAAGGAGACATTGCGGTTTTCCTCAAGGATCCTATGAAGATTGTACAGGGTGTAGTCCGCGGTAATACCTGAGCTGTCAATCATGGTCTGCATCTTGGCCTCAGTCTGCCCCGGATTATCTGACCAGAAGGTAAATGCCATCCTTGTGGGGGCACTCAATGTATCAAACTGCGGTTTCATCTGGTAAGGAGCGATCACCATAAGGACATAGTCCTTCACCTCACCCGGCTCCGCGGGCGGGGGGTCTAACGGATAGGTATCTGCAAAAGACACATGGATCGTCTTAGTCTGTTCCCCGGATGCGGCGCCCAGGGTAAGCTCCATAGTTCGGTCCCTGAACACATCCATAATCGTGGAATCTGCCATCTTTTTTCCTACTGTAATCATGCTGCCGTTCTGTACGGTATACTCTTCTGCGGGAAGATCCAGGCTTTCCAAAAAGCTCTGGTAAATGTCGTCCTCAATAAATTGAACATCCAGCAGCAGCCCCGCTGTGCCGCTCTCTCTGTCAATGCCTGAATCCTCCCCGCAGCTGTCCAGGAATTCACTGGTAAGCTCACTGGTGCTGACTGTGCAGGTATAGGTGGATACTGCCTGATAGGTGCTTTTGGTAACACCGCCCGCAGTTTTCAGTTCGTCATACAGCCGGAGCGCTTCATTTTCTTCCATATCAGCAGTATAAAATGAGATGTCACCGTCTGCTTCCACTGCCGATTGCGCTCCCATCTCACTCAGACATGAACTGAATGCGCTTGCCGATACAAACAGCACAACACTCAAAGTAAGAGACAGGACGATGCTGCGGTAGCGCCGCTTATTTCTTTTAAAATTTTTTAACGCCAGGGTCCCCTCCAGCCCGTAAAAGCGTCCCAGCACCCTGGAGGTTCTTACCGCTTTGGGCTCTACTTTTATCTCATTCGTCTGGCGGATGCATTCCATCACAGGTGTGCCTGCAGCCTTTTTTGCCGGAATATAGGCCGAGATTAAAATTGTGATAAAACTAACTGCCGCTGCTGCTGCCAAGGCGGGAACAGAAATGCACAGGGTCAAGGGAACAGTATCGTAGAGTACATTTGCAAAGTTCCTGGACACAAGCTCAAGTACAAGCTTGATACTTGGGATACCGATGCATATTCCCAGAGGAATGCCCAAAACACCGATGCAAATCCCTTCAAACAGCACGGAATTGCGCAGCTGCCTTGCCGTGGCTCCCACCGACATGAGAATTCCGAATTGATGCGTCCGCTCATTCAATGAAATATTGAATGAATTGTATATCATAAAAACAGATCCCAGCATAACCAGCAAAATCACAATCACACCTGTGGAATAGAGAAGGGTATTAAACAGCGTATCCCCAGAAACCCCAAGAAAACGCAGCACATTATCGTTCAGAACATAGGCGCCGCCCCGGGCTGCTTCCTCTGCGTACGTTCTTATCTGGCCCGTCTTTTTCAAAGCGGCAAATGCGCTTACACGGCTCTTAGCATTTCCCCCATCCCCCATGGTAATCAGGGTATATCCGGGGGCGGAGATTTCCTCAAAGGCCGGCCTTTGACAGATCCCTGCTACTGTGTAGGTTTTCTCCGTCCCCGCTGTCAGACTTTCCTCACCGTCGCGGTACGGATCGTGCTGGGAGAGTACTTCATCCCCCGCCTGGCGGGTACCAACCGAAAGGGTAATGGTATCCCCCACTGAGAACTTTACGCCTCCGTTTGCCGCAAGGTGGGCCGGGACAAGAATTTCCCCGCTGTTTTCGGGCAGTCTCCCGGAAATCAGCTGCACCGGCAGGGTATCGAAGGTATCCTTACTGAACCCTGCTATAAATGCATAGGGTTTGTCAGGATTTTTCCCGTCCTCCAGCATTGCATAGCCGATGTTTTCAAAGGATGTAAGTTTGGCAACCCTGCTGTCACCGGCCTGTTCCCGGACGAAAGCCTGATCCTCATCCGGGAACTCAACGTGCCAGTCACCGCTTTTTGCAATGGCTCCATTGACCATATAATTTTGCAGGGAGACGGCGAAGGTAGCCACCGCCGTGATCAGAGCAGCAGAGAGTGCCACTCCGATAATTGTCACCAGCGTACGTGTACGGTTCTTCTTCAGCCCCTGGAAGGCAACTTTATGAAAGATGTTCATCTAAGCCCCACCTGCCTCTCATCCCGCACCACTTTGCCGTCCGAAATGCCGATAATGCGGTCCGCCTGCAGTGCAATATTTTCATCATGGGTAACGAGGAGCAGGGTCTGCCCATATTTTTTATTGCTTTCTTTTAACAGTTTAATGATTTCATGCCCATTCCGGCTGTCCAGGCTGCCTGTGGGTTCATCGGCCAGCATAACCTGGGGTGCGTTCATCAGAGCACGGCCGATGGCCACCCGCTGCTGCTGACCTCCGGAAAGCTGATTAGGCAGATGGGTTCTGCGCTCCTGCAGCCCCAGCAGATCCAGCAAGTCGTTCAGCCGTTCCTTGTTTACCCTTCTCTTGTCCATCAGAATGGGGAGGGTGATATTTTCCACCACATTCAGAGTGGGAATAAGATTGTGAAACTGATAGATCAGGCCCACCTGCCGTCTGCGGAATATGGCAAGCTTTTCATTGCTTTGGGCATAAACATCCTGTCCGTTCAAATATATCTTTCCCCCCGAGGGCACATCTACCCCTGCGATTGCGTGAAGCAGAGTGGATTTGCCGGACCCGGAAGAGCCGATGATGGCGGTGAACTCTCCCTTTTCGATTGTGAGTGAAATGTGATCCAGTGCCGTAATCTGGTTTTCACCCCTGCCGTAAACCTTGCATAGATTTTGTATCTGTAAAAACTCCATTATGTGAGCCTCCTTTATTTTACTTTACCCATATAATAGAACTTTTAGCTTACATTTCTGTGACTTTTGCGTGAGAGATCCGTCACTTTGGAAAGCGAATGCAGAAAACCGCCCCTCCCCGGGGATGATTTTTTGCAGTAATAGACCCTCCGTGCCGGGTTATAATGCTCTTACAAAGGGCCAGTCCAATGCCGTACCCCGCAGTACCGCCGTTCCTGCCGCTGTAAAACCGTTCAAAGAGACGGGGCAGATCCTCTTTTTTAAAGCCGTTCCCGCTGTCATAGATGGATATCTCCCCGAACAGCGGGGTATCCTCACAGACAATCCCAATTCTGCCGTTATCCCCCGCACTCTGCATACAATTTTTTAAAATGTTCTGAATGGCCTCAGAGAGCCAGCTCAAATCTCCCTGTATGGTCATCCCCTCCGGTACATCTGTCCGCAGTTCAATATTGTGCAGCTCCATGGATATCAGCAGAGGGCGGACCGCAGTATTGATCAGAAGATTCACATCAACCGTGGCCCTTTGGAAGGACACAATGCCGGCATCCAGGCGGGATAATTTCAGTAAAGAGTTGATCAGCCATTCCATCTGAACAAACAATTCCTCTGTTTCCCGCAGCAGCGCTTTCCGTTCCTTTTCATCCGCAGTTTTCTCTATCAGTGACAGAATAAGGTTTGCGGATGTGAGGGGAGTGCGGAGCTGGTGGGCAATGTCGGCAAGAGAGTCGGCAAGATGTTCCTTTTCTCTTTTCAGCGCATCGTTCTGCTCTCTGATACGCAGTGTCATCTTTGTAATCTCACTTTGCAGAATGGAAAGCTCTCCCTCTTCTGCATCACTGATAAATATATGGTCCGCATTATGAAGCACAAGATCGATTTGCTCTGAAATATGAACTAAGCTTTTATACCGGGCTTTTGTAAACAGAAAAAAAGCTGTTCCGTATAAAACAGCTGACACACCGGCAAGTGCTCCTGCCGCCGGATGGATGATAAATCCCAGGAATACTGCAGCCGCAGTGAGCAAAAAAAAGAAGAGTGCAAACTGCCGGACCTCTCTATTTCTAAACATCTCCGCCTCCCAACCGGTATCCGGTTCCCCGAACAGTTAAAATGATCCGGGGGCGACTGGGATCGTCCTCAATCTTCTCCCGCAGACGCTTGATGTATACGGTCAGTGTATTGTCTGTGACAAACTCCCCCGCTGCATCCCACAATTCGTCCAGGAGCCGGCCTCTTGTGATAATACTTTTAGGGCTGCCGATAAACACCAGGAGAAGGCGGTATTCCAGAGCGGAAAGGAAAACCTCTCTGCCATTCTTCTTCACCACTCCGCTTGCCGTATCTACATGAAGCCCGCAGACTTCAAAATCTGTGCTGGACCGTCCGTATTTCCTCAGGGCGGTGCCGATCCGGGCAATTAGTTCACGGGGGCGGAAGGGCTTGGTAATATAGTCATCCGCCCCTATATTCAGCCCGGTAACAACACTGGACTCATCCCCGGATGCTGTCAAAAAGATAACCGGAATATCCTGGGTCTCTTTGATCTCCGTGCATACCGTGAAGCCATTGCCGTCAGGCAGGGAGATGTCAACCAATGCCAGGTCAAAGGTATTCCCCTCAAGCAGGGCAAGCGCTTCCCCCCGGGCAGAGGCATGAAGTACCGCAAACCCTTCCGAACGGAGCAGAAGCTCAAGGTTTTTCGCAATTGCTTTATCGTCCTCAACCAAAAATATCCGTTTCATTTACACCATCCTTTCCTTCGTTTTCCTTGTCACTGTTTCCGCACTTGTCCGCATAAAATTCCCGTGCCGCTCCCTTTTCCTGCTTTTGCCTGTACATTCTGCGGTCTGCCTCCCGCAGGAGCAACCTCCAGTCCGAACCCTCTGAGCTCTCCACGATGCCATAGCTGACAGACATGGAATATGGCAAAGCTTTATCTGCTGCGGCCGCCCGCAGTCTCTCATTGATTATCTCTGCCCTTTTCCCGGCAGTATCGGCTGTCATGTTCCTAAAAAGTACCAAGAACTCATCTCCGCCGTAACGGTACAGGGAATCCACCCGATTCCGGCAGGCACTGGATATCTCTCCCGTGGTGGTCAGGATATAGCGATCCCCCTCCTCATGGCCAAAGGCATCATTCACTTTTTTCAGCCCGTCCAGATCAAGAAAGCACAGAGTAAACGGCATCTTCTGTTCCATCATGGACGCAATGGTCTCTTCCGCATACTGCCTGTTATAAAGTCCTGTCATAGGATCCAGGGCCGCCTGATGCTTCAGACGTTCCTCCTCCAGCTTCTGCTCCTTCAGTTTTACTTCCATCTTCCGGTTCGTATCCCGGTAGTCGTCCAGCTCGCAGATCCTCCAGGTATATCGTATGGCAATATAAAACCCTGCAGCAGAAAAAACACAGGATTTTATACTCCATATTTTAAGAACCAAGTCATTGAGTGTCGCAGAATATAAGAGCAGGTTTATAAACAGATAGAAAAACAATCCTGTCATCATTTCCAGGATAAAGGAATAATGCCGGGGATGATCCAGAATCAGACGGAATCTGCGTATAATCACCGGCGTTCTCATAAAACGCAGGATGATCCCCGCAAGCACAAAGCCTATCAATACCGGAATCCCCTTTATATTACCGCTGCTCAGCGTGTGATTGTCAAAGTTATGCATTGGCTGGTGAATCAAGATCGCCATAATACTGCGGCAGAAAATATTGGAGGCAAGTCCGTAGATAATTCCTGTCAGAGTATGAAAAAGGGCACTGCGTTTATCCCCTTTATAATAAAAAAGGGTCTCAAAAAACAACAGAAATGCAAACAGAAGCCAATTGAAGACAAGGTGAAATTCCAAAATACTGCAGACGATGAAAAAAAGGTAATTTGCAAAAAAGCCGAGGATCACAAGGCCCCTCCGGGGATACGGCAGCTTCTGGACGTCGGATACCAGAAGAAAGTACTGCCAGTGATAATAAAAATAGGCCGCCGCCGTCAGCAGTAGCAATAACATATGACCGCCTCCTCTCCTAACGCCTTCTTGCCTGTTTATCCAGATACATCTCCTGATCCGCCCTGCGGAAGATCTGCTCCGGGCTGTCCCCGGTATTTCCGGAAACATGGGCTATGCCATAGCTGAATGAGATGCAGGAATCAGACTTCTCCGTCATATACCTGCGGATGTCCTCCATCCGATTTGCCGCTGCATCCTTTTCACACCCGGGAAGCAGCACCGCAAATTCATCCCCGCCTACCCTGGAAAATATATCGTCTCTGCGGAGCAGAGATCCAAACTCCTGCACAAACCGCATCAGGTAGAGATCCCCTGCGTGATGTCCGTCTCTGTCATTGACCTGCTTCAGATGATCCAGGTCAATGTAGACGAAGGAGAAGGACTCCTTTGCCGCTGCCAAAGACTCCATTTTATCCGCAAGATAGCGGCGGGTAAATATATTAGTCATAGGGTCCAGCACACTTTTGCTTCGCAAGTCTGCCGCCTCCCGATCCTGCTGTTCTAATTTTTCTATCAGCCGATAGTGCTCTTCTTCCAGGTAATGCTTCTTCAAGACAGCATAGAGATGCTTCAGGAAACGGATAAGGTAGAATTCCAGCAAAACTGTACTGCCGATTAAAAACAGAGGAAGCAGTCCCCATGCAATCTTTGCAACACAGAGCAGACTGTCCAGCAGCAAAAAAGCATTGCAGAACCAGAGAAATATCATAAAAGGCCTCGCTTCCGCACTTTCCGATTGGGTGCGGAGCACCTCGAGCACTATATTCCATCGAGGAATCATCTCTGCAACCACGCTGTTCACAGTCAGCACTATACCTATGGTGAGGATACGCCAAAAGGGATGCTGCAAAAGCTCATACATCTCACTTTGGGTGATAAGAGAGAATATCCCGATCAAAATCATGTGCAGTGCCATTGTGGTGAGATGGGTTAAGTTAATCAGAAACAGCTCCTTTGCACGGCTTTCCTTTTTGCGGAGCAGACGGAACAATTTATCCGTATAGGCCAATATATATACCAACGGAAGCGGAATATTGTACATGCCCCAAAGGGTAAACAACAGCACAGAAAAAAAGAACCTGCTAAAATATGCCCAAACAGAGGAGGCGTTGGGATATCCCAATGCCTCCAAAGCCTTACGGGACATGTAACCATATAATAGTGTGCAGAACACCGGCACCAGCAGCCCCAGGCCCCAATACATATGCAACGGCAAAGGAATACCCCCTATCTGCTTTCAAAATTTACACCCTGCTTTTGCTTTCCTATGATTATATCAAATCAGAGAAGGAATAGCAACAAACCCTCCGGTAATGCAAAAAAGGCTCTGAATCAACAGAACCTTTTCCTTACTGTCAGGATTATTCCAGAAGCGTCCAAACCAATCCTTTGATAATAGGGTTTTCCCGGTCTTTCCCCCAGGCTATGGCTATCTCGGTGTTGTACCCCTCCAATTCTTTTAAAGGGCTGTAGGTGAGACATGTATTGTAGACAGAGTAGCTCTGCTCTGTAATCAGTATTACGGCATTGCCCAGCGCTACCTCAAGAAGAGCATCGTCAAGCGTGGGAGAATGAATTACATTCCGGGGTTTAAAGCCCGCCTTCTCCCAGAGCCCGCACATATAAAGATAGATCATAGGAGCCTTCTGTGGGTGCACCACAGTCACGGTATAAGAGCTTATCTGTTCCAGGGTTGGTGCCGGACAGGAAGCCAGGGGATGATGGGGCGCCATAGCAACCATGAGCTTGTCTCTGCGGAATACCCGATGAGTGAGCGCCGTGTTGGCCTCAAATTCCTGAGGGAAACCAATGGCCGCGTCAATTTCCCTGGCATCGATTGCCTGCATCATTTTATGGGGCGGGATAATCACAGATTTGATATTGATCTGCGGGTAAGCCTCCCGGAACCTTCGCAGGGGCTGGGTCAGACTCATCCCGATGGCAAAGTCCGGAACCCCCAGGCGTATCTCCCCTACCTTTCCTGCTGCCGTCAGCATCCCATGCTCTACTGCCTCTTCATATTTTTTGACAACATCCACAATATTCTCGTAAAAGTCCTTTCCGGCCTCTGTCAGCTGCACGGATCGTTTCTGTCTTGTGAAGAGCTGAAAGCCAAGCTCCTCCTCCATCTTCGATATACTCAGACTGATGGCTGTCTGTGTCACGTTCTTTTCCAGAGCTGCTTTTGTAAAGCTGAGATTTTCTGCAGCGCTGATAAAATATAGCATTCCTTTTATATCCATAGTCAATTCCCTGCTTCTGTCACATCTAATATTTTTGCCGCATCAACGCCGGCAGACAAGCGAAGCGCTTCTCTGCCGGCGTCTGCATCCTGATCAAAGTATAACATTACAAAAGCGTTTGTCAACTGTGCCTTTCTCCTGAAAGCCTAGCTCCTGTTATCTTTGTTCTTTTCTATTCAGTTCCGGAAGGAAAATTGCAAATACTGTCATAAGGGCAACGGATACCCCCGCCATGATAAAATACAGGTTAAAGTTACTGCCCGCTGCAGGCGTAATAATATAAGTAGGAATAATTACCGCGCCCAGAAGTTCCAGCGTGGTGATAACACCCCCGGCACTGCCGGCATAGGCGGGACCAATCTCCGGAAGAATCATGGGAAAGGACATAAAGGTAGGAATCAGTGCGCTGATAAACATACCTGCCAGAAATACAATCACTGCCGCTAAAACCGGAGGGGCCATCCACCCGAAGGCCGCACACAGAGCTGCCAGAACCGCGCATCCAATCAGCGCCGGCTTCATGCGGGGCATCCTGGCTATAACGGAGGGGCCAAAGAAGGAACCGCAGAAGCTTCCTACTGTCATAATTGATGCGATAATCCCGGACATAGAAGCGCTGATCCCCCTGGACTGCAGTGCAGTGGGGAGAAAGGAAGCCAGTGAAATATTGCACCCCAGGACACAGGCCAGGCAAAGCCCAACCAGCCAAATATTTTTACTCTTCAGAGCAGGCTTCAGGGAGGCCAGGAGGGACTCCCCGGAACCGCCCCCTGCATTTTGGATGTACGGCCCTTCCTTTACAAACAGAATCCAGAGCACAGCTACCGCCACTGAGGCAGCGCCGGAGATCCAGAGAGCCGTGGGGATCGATGGGAGCATTGCTGTTGTGGCTGTCCCAAGGGTCATCCCAACCGTATTTCCCGCCATAATCAGCCCCATGATGGGACCAACCCGCTCAGGAGGATACCAGCCCCCGATTATTTTTGACATATTTACATTTAAAAAGGTGATTCCTGTACCCCCTAATATCATGCTGAAAAACAGGGTTGCATAACTGTCTGCAAAGGGACGGTAACAAAGTCCGGCGGCAGAGATAATCAGCGTGACCATAATAACCCTCTTACTCCCAAATTTGTCTACAAGAACCCCGGCAATAATGCCAAGAAAAATAGAGGTCACCATAGGGGAGGTAAAAATACTGGAAAACTGATTCTGTGTCAGATTCATATTCTCCATCAACTGGCCGGCTAACGGAGAAAGCTGATACTGAAAGTAATTTCCCACCATCAGCGCAAAAAAGAGGATACCGCAGACTACTTTTCCATAATTGTTTTGCTTGTTATTGCTCGCATCATTCATCTATAAAACCTCCGCTGGCATAGGAACAGGTTCAGATATTATGCGGGGTTCTCTCACTTTTCCCCCGCAAGCGGTACGTTGCCCAGAATCGCGGACTGTCCGTGCGCATAGACATATCCCATGCCTCCGCCCACATAAAGGAGCAAACCTGTAATATATGCCGATAAATCCGATGCCAGAAACAGGGCCGGGCCTGCAATATCATCCGGGGTTCCCATCCGGTTTAACGGAACCTCTCTGGTTGCAATTCCGTGAAAAGCAGCCTCCATTGCCTCCTTTTCTTCAGGCGGGAACAGCTCATCCCAGAACGGAGTGACAATAGGACCAGGTTTTATGCAATTTACCCGGATCCCCAGGGGCGCCAGTTCCATGGCCAGATTAATGGTCAGAGATTCGCAGGCGGCTTTTGCCATATGATAGTCATAGGCAGGAGTGGTTGGGTTAAAGGCTCCGTTGGAGGAACACAAGATTATCTTTCCGCTCTTCGCCTCTTTCATATGGGGAACCACTGAAAATGCAAGGTTATAGGTTCCCGTCATATTTACATCCATAGTCGTTTGATAGCGTTCCTCCGGTGTCATGTCTGAGGCACCGTCGTAGCTTCGTCCGGCAAAGTTTGCCAGGATATCGATCTTTCCGAACTCTTTGATTACAGCATCCACCGTATCATCACAGCTTTTTTTGCTGGCGACATTAAGAGGACCGTAATACCGGGCCTCCCCGCCTGCATCTGTAATCTCCTTCAGGACACGGTTTCCCTTTTTGGGGTTCGTTCCGCCGATAATCACAACCGCCCCCTCCCGGGCATAGAGTTTAGCCGTAGCCTCTCCCATTCCGCTTGTGCCCCCGGCAACAATAGCTATCTGACCTTTTAACATATCTTTCATTGAGAATCCCTCCTTCTTACAAAGACAAAAACCTTAGCAGCACCTGTTATTCATATTTTTAGTATATGAAATGCATTTAAAATACATATCTAAAACTTATTATGTTCCTTATAGAAGAAAAAGTCAATTAGTGAATATGCCACAAATATCACTGAGTATTTTGTTAATAAATTGGGCAATCATAAATTGACAATTCTATTTTAATTATTTATTATATAGATAAGTATATGAAATGTATAATAACCTGACTGTAAAACTCAGATAAAAATGAATGGTTTGGAAGGAGGATATGCTGTGGCAATTAATTTTGGCAAAAGGTTTGGATTGGGGGGACTGCGTCTGCCCATCTCAGATCCCAACGAACAGCGTTCGATCGATTATGAGACACTCGAAAATATGATTGATATTTTTATGGATCATGGATTTAATTATTTTGATACCTCTTATATTTATCACGGAGGGTTCTCAGAAATTGCTCTGGGCAAAGCACTGGTAGACCGGTATCCCAGAGATTCTTTTCTGCTCTCAACGAAGATGCCGATCAAATTTATGAAAAAGAAGGAGGACATGGAGACCATCTTTGAAGAGCAGCTGGAGAAGTGCCATGTGGATTACTTTGATTTCTATCTGATCCACAGTATCGGCAAAGAGACCTATGAGAATTGTAAGAAATGGGATACCTTTGAGTTTCTTAAACAGAAAAGAGCTGAGGGCAAGTTCCGGGAATTCGGCGTTTCCCTGCATGATTCACCAGAATTTCTGGACTTAATCCTCACGGAACATCCTGAGATTGACTTTGTTATCGAACAGATCAACTATATTGACTGGGAAAATCCTGCCATTCGTTCCAAAGAGATCTACGAGGTTGCGGTAAAACACGGGAAACCTATCGTTGTTATGGAAGCATGTAAAGGCGGCACTCTGGCTGAAGTACCGGATGAGGCTAAGAAAATCATGAAAGAATACAATCCGGATGCCTCTATCGCCTCCTGGGCTTACCGGTTTGTGGGAAGCCTTCCCGGTGTCCGGGTAGTCCTTGCCGGCATGCCCCGAATGGAATTCCTGTATGATAATATAAAAACTTTTGAGGAATTTCAGCCTCTCAATGAAGAAGAATATAAGATCATTGATAAGGTCGTGGAGATTATTAATGCCAATACACCGATTCCCTGTACTGTGTGCAGATACTGTGAGAGCGAATGTCCCAAGAACATTGCGATTCCGGACTATTTTGCTCTGTATAACGATATGAAAAGACTGGAGAAGAGCAGCTCCGCCAATGATGTCCTCACCCAGGCATTCTATTACGGCAACTTTATCGAACAGGGGCGGGGGCCTGCTTCCGCCTGCATTAAGTGCGAAAAATGCGTAAAAGTATGCCCCCAGCGGCTGGAGATTCCGAAGTATCTGGAAGAATACGTAGTTGCTGAACTGGAATCCTATAATCCGGAGGCGCAGATTAAGAAGTAAATCAGACCGTTCTAAGCATAAGAGGGGGCTGTGAAAAAAGCCCCTTTTATAAGACCATCGGCATAGTCGATGGTCTTATATTGTATTTAGATACCTTTTGGGAGTAAAAAAGGACATAAAATCCCCCTCCCCACAGATTACTGCTTTTTCTTTTTAGGCTGCTTTCTGTCGTCTCATCTGCTTATTATGATATTTATAAAGATTATGGCCTATGGAAACCAGAAATATCTCCATTCGCACTGATTCGATTCCTCTTCTTACGATTCTTTTATACCAGCGGTCATTTTTTATGATTCCAAATGTTCCCTCTGCCTGAATCGAACGGTTCATTCTTAACAGGGCTCCATGGATGCTTTCAAGGTTTTCTATCACT
>NZ_FQVI01000031.1 GCF_900129135.1 Lactonifactor longoviformis DSM 17459 | reverse complement strand
TAAACCCGAAAAGAACTGTTTTTAACATGTTGACAGGATTATATCTGACCCGTCCGGTCTCACGCGCCGGCAGTTTGTCGAGATACTTAGTTAGATCAATTCCCTCCATGAATTTGTCAAAAGTTAAAACAGGGTCACAAATATCAAGAAAATCTGAAATAAACATTGGCAAAGTGCCTTGTTTTGGTATAGAATAAGTTGTGGTATTGTTTTTCATAGCAGATAAATTTTACCACAAAAAGAGGATTTTCAACCACTAAAGTGTATTGAAAATCCTCTTTTTTTATTCGGACTGTTTTTTCACAGCCTCTTAAAATATAAAACAAGTTATTCGGACAACCGAATAAGATAGAGTTGGAGGGTACTATGGGCAAAGTTTTTACAAAGGAAGAATTGTATGACAGAACTCCCAGGGTATATAAAAGGGAGGCTTCTGAGGTAAGATTTCTGCTTGGAGGAATCGGTACGGGCAATTTTTCTGTGAATTCCAGGGGGAAGTTCCTGGATTGGGAGATTTTTAACTGGCCATCTAAGAATACGAAATTTCCTCTTACGTTTTTTGCAATCCGCACAGAGAATGAAAAGATGGATAGGCCAATTTCAAAAATACTGGAATCCAGACTGGTTCCTCCTTATACCAGCTCCCACGGATATCTGCAGGCGGAGCTGGTAAATCTTCCAAGAATGGAAGACTCAGAAATGATGTGTGAATATCCTTTTGCCAGAGTGGATTTTAAAGATTCTGAGCTTCCGGTCCAGGTTTCCATGGAAGCATATACGCCTTTTATTCCATTAAATACAGATGATTCCAGCATTCCATGTGGAATTATCAGGTATAAGGTAAAAAATACAGCAGACTGCAGGACAAAGGTGAGCCTGGTGGGGACGCTGCCAAATGCATCGGCATTTGAGGGATACGATGTAATTGAAAATTTGAAACTGGCAGACAGTGTAAAGAATGAGTATAGAGAGTTTGATAATGTCAGTGGACTCTATTATGAACCGGAACATTTAAAAGGAGACCATCTGCGCTATGGCAATATGGCTATTCTCACCAGCGGAGACAATATTACATATAAGACCCAGTGGTTTGACGGGGAGTGGGTAGACGGAATCCAGGACTTCTGGGATGATTTCACTGAAGACGGACTTCTGGAAAAGGAAACACAGTCAGATAGTGTGGGATGTGAGTTTGCACAGTTCCATAATTTTAGTTTTTTAAAGAGAAGAGAAAAGATCGGATCTATCGGATCCTGGCAGGAGCTGGCACCCGGCGAAGAAAAGGTATTTGAGTTTGTCATTACCTGGTATTTTCCAAATCGGGTGAAAGCCTGGATTGAGTTTGATGAGGATTATGAGAAGTTCCGGCGGGGAGAATATGGAACGGTAAGGAATTATTATGCAGGCAAGTTTAAGGATGCATGGGATGTGGGACAATATGTATACCGAAATAAGGAACGGCTGGAAAAGGAGAGCCGGAACTTTTCAGAAGCAATGTTTTGCCGCACCACACTTCCCTATTATGTAATAGATGCATTGACAGCAAATATTACGAATTTAAGAAGCAATCTTTGCTTTCGGTTAGAGGATGGAACTTTTGGAGGCTTTGAGGGAA
Source organism: Lactonifactor longoviformis DSM 17459 (assembly GCF_900129135.1). Taxonomy (GTDB): domain Bacteria; phylum Bacillota; class Clostridia; order Lachnospirales; family Lachnospiraceae; genus Lactonifactor; species Lactonifactor longoviformis. The sequence continues at coordinate 44,089 of NZ_FQVI01000031.1, read as the reverse complement.
TACGGGACTATATTGGCTGCGGCTATGGCAGTGTTCCCCATGTTTGGAATTATGCGCAGACCGCTGCATTCCTGTTTCCTGATCTGGAGAAAACCATGCGGAATGTTGAGTTCCTGCGGGAGACAGATGAGGAGGGATGTATGTCCACCCGAATGTTCTCTGTATTTGATCAGGAGCGGTATGCCATGGTTCCGGCCTGTGACGGTGAGCTTGGAAGTATTGTCAGGATTTACCGGGACTTTAAGAATCTTGGGGATGTGGAATTTTTAAAGAACATCTGGCCAAAAGCAGTAGCGGCGATGGAATATGCGCTTCGCCAGTGGGACTTAGACAGAGATTATGTACTGGATGGACAGCAGAATACGACCTATGATATTGAGTTCTATGGTCCGAATCCTATGACCGACAGTATTTTCCTGGCTGCATTAAAATGCTGTGAAGAGATGGCAGAAATTCTGGATGATGAGGAACACCGGAAAAAATATGGAGAAGCCTATGAGATAGGTGCCAGGCGTGCGGATGAGCGGATGTATGATGGCGAATATTATGTCCAGGTACAGGAGGATATTGATAAGTATAAATATCAGTTCGGCAAAGGCTGCCTTTCGGATCAGCTTTTGGGACAGTATCTGGCATATATGGCAGGAATCGGTGAAATTCTTCCGAAAGAGCATGTGCGATCTGCTATGGAATCCGTGTTCCGTTATAATTTTAAGACCGATTTCTATCATACGGACAGTGTGCACAGAGCCTATGCCATTAATGACGAGCGCGGTATGGTAGTTGCAACCTGGCCCAAAGGCGGAAGACCGAAGTTCCCGTTATCTTATGCCGGCGAGGTATGGACCGGTGTGGAATATGAGGCGGCAGTAAATCTTATTTATTCCGGGTGTGTGGAGGAAGGTCTTACCATTGTCAAAGCCATCCGTGACCGTTATGACGGATATAAGAGAAACCCATTCAGCGAAATTGAATCCGGACATCATTACTGCCGGGCAATGGCCAGCTGGGGGATATTAAATGCATTGCTTGGACTAAAGAGTGATATGTACCGCAGGACACTTTCTATACACCCTTTTACAGACAAGGAATTATCAAGTTTCTTTATTTGCGGGAAGGCATGGGGTGTCTACAGCCAGAAAATGGAAGATGGGAAGTTAGTAAAAAGCATTGACGTTCTTTATGGGACGTTAGAAGATATTATTGTAGAAGCGTAAGGAGGGTATTTACATGAAGAAAAGGAATTGGAAGAAACTTGTTGGAACAGTTTGCGCAGCGGCAATGGCAGCATCTATGGCTGGCTGCGGAAACAGTGGGAGCGGGACGGAACAGAGCGAAAGCAAATCGGATGATGGAATCACTATAACTTTTGCAGAGCACGTGGCGGATATTGAGACACAGGAACCGCATATGATGAAAATCATTGATGCATTTGAAAAAAGTCACCCTGGAATTAAGGTTGATATTTCGGGAAAGGAGGTTTCTGAGCATAATACACAGATGACTCTTCTCGCAGGAGAAGATAAACTGCCTGATATTTTCTGGCTGGAACAGGCGCCCGCTAAGGAGTTTGCTCAGAACGGATATCTGTATGATCTGACAGATGTGCTGAAGGATTATGGTATTAACGACAGCCTGCTGCCCGGACTGGTAAATTCATGCACCGTGGATGGCAGAGATTATGGTATGCCGAGTGAAGTAATGATGGTGGGCTTCTTTTATAATAAGGACCTTTTTGCGCAGGCTGGAATTGATAAGGCGCCGGTTACCTATGAGGAGTTTACAGACGCGGTGGATAAGCTGAATGCGGCAGGCATTACGCCGCTGACTGTGGGTGCAAAGGATAACTACAGTATCTGGGCATTTGAGACTATGCTGGCGAGATATGGATTCTTTGAAAAGCTGGATGGACTTCTGGATGGAAGTATCTCCTGGAATAATGAGGACTTTATCCACTTTTTTGAAAAAGCAGAGGAAATGAGAGAAAACGATACCTTTACAAAAGATATATCCAACATGGGATACTTTGAGGCAAAAGAGCAGTTTCTCGGCGGTAATGCAGCAATGTTCAATTCCGGCGCATGGGATATCGGAGAATTTGAGAGCAGTGACATGGCATCTAAAATCGGTTTCTTTTGGGGACCTACCTTTTCCGACAGTGAGTACGAACAGGAGATTGGCATAAAGGCTTCCGGCGGCGTCTATGTAATATCCGCAAAGGCAGCTAAGGATCCTGAGCTATTAGATGCGATTATGCAGTTCTGGCAGTTCTATTACGGCCCGGAAGGAACAAAAATAATTGCTGAAGATACCTCTGCACTGCCATGCTCCACTTATGACGGCAGCATTGATCAAAAGGAGCATCCGGTGCTTGGAACTATGATTGAAGCTCTGAATGATGACTGGAAAGCAGTTACAGAGCCGTTTAATTCATTGTCTTCCACCGTTGCATACGGTTTCTTTGATGCAACCTTTGGCGTTATGAATGGTGTATATACGCCGGAGGAGGCCGCTGATTATGTAGAAGGTCTGCAGAGTGCAGAAAGATAAGCGTAAGGCTGGGGGCGGTAGCAGAATATACCGCCCTTTTTGGCTATGTAGAATGGAGGATGCCTATGCATTGGTTGAGTACAAGAAGAGCAAAAACAGTTATGGTGCTTCCGACCCTTATTATTTATGCTGTTTTTATAATAGTTCCTGTATTTGTGGCAATTTATTATAGCTTTACGGATTACAGCGGGCTTGGAAAAGCTGAATTTGTAGGGATACAGAATTATACCCGGATGTTTCACGATGCCCTGTTTTTGATAGCATTTAGAAACACCGTAGTTGTATTGATTTGCAGTGCCGTATTCCTGCTGGCAGGTTCATTTCTTATGGCACTGCTGATGAACGTCAGCTTTCGGGGAAATGCATTTTTTAAGATGGTGGTATTTGCGCCGTATGTAATCGCACCCATTATTATCGGAATTATCTGGGGGTATATATTGAATCCTAACTACGGGCTGGTAAACAGTGTATTGCGCAGCTTAGGCTTGGATGTATTAGCGATTGAGTGGATTGGAGGGACTAAATGGTCGCCGCTGGCACTGGCTATTGTATTTACCTGGCAGGTGCTGGGGTTTCATGCAACAATCTTTCTATCCGGAATCAAGGCGATTCCGGGGGACATATATGAGGCCTGCTCTATTGACGGGGCAAATGCGTTCCAGAGATTGTTTTATGTAACCATTCCTATGTTGAAAGAAACCTTCATTATAAACATCGTTCTGATTGTCACCGGTGTATTTAAGATTTATGAACTTGTCTATCAGATGACAGGCGGCGGGCCGGCTCATCAGTCGGAACTTTTGACGTCTTATATGTATTTTACAGTATTTAGTTCCAGAAGATATGGCTATGGTATGGCAATTGCGGTTGCAATTCTGGTACTATCAATTATCGGTTCGTTCTCTTATATCAAGATCACGACCAGAAAGCAGAGGAGTGAAGCATGAGAGAGAAGAGAATTTCCTGGAGAGGAATGATATTCTATATTGGCCTGGCAGCACTGATCCTGCTGCTGCTGATACCAATTTTATGGGCAATACTGCTTTCGTTTAAATCGAATAATGAGATTGTGAACAGTCCGCTCTCTCTGCCTCAAGTTCTGAACTTTGACAATTATCAGAGAGCAATGGACACGATTGATTTTGGTAGTATGTATTTTAATACACTATTACTGGTTATAGTGTCCACATTCTTCAGCATTGCTTTTACTTTTATGAGTTCCTTTGCGATTGCCAGAATGTCGTTTAAGAAGAGAAAGAACTCGGAAAACTTGTATTTATTTCTGCTGATCGGTATCGCAATTCCTATCTACGTACTGCTGTTCCCAATTTATAGAATTGATTCCTTAATTGGGATTTTAGGGACCAGACTGGGGTTGATTCTGCCTTATGTTGCGGTTAACATTTCTTTTAACACATTGCTGTTTACCGGATTCTTAAGAGATCTTCCGGGGGAACTGGAGGAAGCAGCAATCATTGACGGATGTAATCTTTTTAAATTATGCACAAGAGTAGTGATTCCGGTTATGAAGCCTACCTTTGTGACAATTGTAATTTTTAATGCAGTATATATTTACAATGAATTTCCCTTTGCCTCCACCTTTATACAGGACAGCAGCCTGAATACCGTATCGCTGATGGCGTCCATGTTCAAGGGACAGTATTCCATGGATTACAGCGGAATCATTGCGGCCAGTCTGATGATTATGCTTCCGGAATTGATTTTTTATGTGATTCTGCAGAAGTATATTATAGGCGGGATGACTGCAGGAGCGGTAAAAGGATAGGTGTCGGGACATACGTTGGAACATATTTAGTTATAGACAGTGCTGTTATTTAGAAAGAAAATTTCAAGGTAATGCAAGGGCATTATGACTTTTACACAGAAAGTCATAGTGTCTTTTTTATGTTCTGAAGAGAAGTTTCCTTATCTATGTAATTTTTTGCTGTTATAGCTGCGCTGTAAATTGACTTTTATAATCTTGCGTGATAAACTTATTTGGTAAAGGTACACAGGACGGAACTTGTCGAATGAAACATAGACGTATCAGGAGAGTCCTTTTTCTGGGGCAGTTAAAGGGGTTGTCTGGAGAAGTGCTGTGCAGCACATACATGAAAAGGGTTGTTTTGCATTGCGGTTTATGCACCGGTTCAAAGATGCATGGATGATGTGAACAATGATTACCAGAGAGGATGATAGGATGAAACTCCAAAAGAAAATTCTGATCGTTGATGACTCAGAGCTGAATCGTTCTTTACTCGCAGATATGCTCTGCGATGAATATGAAATTATGGAGGCGGAGAATGGTTTAGAGGCATTAAAGCTTATGGAACGCCATCACTTTGAGCTCTCCCTGGTTTTGCTGGATATTGTCATGCCGGAGATGGATGGGTTTGAAGTCCTGGTGATGATGAACAAGAACGAGTGGATAGAGAGAATTCCGGTTATCATTATTTCGTCGGAAACTGCTGCTGCCTATACCGATGCCGCCTATGATTTAGGGGCAACGGAATACGTCAATCGTCCCTTTGATCCGAAAACAATCAGACGGCGTGTTTCCAACACCATTATGCTTTACTCCAAGCAAAAGTTTCTTGAAAATGCTGTGACAGAGCAGGTGTTAGAAAAAGAAAAAAGCAATCTCATTATGGTTGAGGTTTTAAGCCACATTGTAGAGTTCCGTAATGGGGAAAGCGGAATGCATGTCCTTACTATCCGTACCATTACTGAAATGCTGTTAAAGCAGCTTTGTATTCGGTATGCTGAATACAGCTATCTTCAGTCTGAAATTCTGCTGATTGCGAATGCTTCCGCACTGCATGATATTGGTAAGATCTCCATTGATGAGAAAATACTAAATAAGCCTGCAAGGCTCACTCCTGAAGAATATGAGATTATGAAAAAACACAGTTTGATCGGGGCAGATATGCTGGAAAAAACGCGGCATTATCCCGGCGAGGAACTTGTGAGGATCGCAAGAGATATTTGCCGATGGCATCACGAGAGATATGACGGGAAGGGATATCCTGACGGCCTTGTGGGTGATGAAATCCCTATTGAGGCGCAGGTGGTTTCTCTTGCGGATGTGTATGATGCTATGACCCATGCCCGTGTATATAAAGAGGCCTATCCCCACAAAGAGGCGCTGGAGATGATTTTCAGCGGGTACTGCGGTGCATTTAATCCGCTGCTTTTGGAATGTCTTAGGGATATTGGCCCTGCCTTAGAAAAAGAGCTAAAAGTGCGTTCTCTTAGATATGCAACAAAAGAAGAGGTGAAAGAGATTACCCGAAATCTGCTGCAGAGAGGTGAGGCTTCCAATCGAACATTGGCACTCTTAGAACAGGAACGTATTAAACACAGGTTCTTTTCTGCGATGTCCAATGAAATCTTGTTTGAGTATGACCGCCAGCCGGACATGCTGATGCTGTCTGAATGGGGTGCTGCCCAGCTAAAGCTGCCGGAGATTATGGTTCATTTGGCAGAGAATAAACAGTTCAGACAGGTGATAAAGATTGAAGATTATATGGATTTACGCAGTAAGCTCCGCCATAAATCACCTGGCGCCCCTACGGTAACGGAAAAATACTGCCTGTGCATTAACGGACAATGGCGGTGGTTTAAGATTGTTGCACGCCCCCTTTGGAGAGGCGGTGATTCAACCGTTGTCACAGGTGCTATTGGGAAATGCACAGATATTCATGATGAGGTGACTCAGCTTGCTCATCTTAAGCAGATTGCAAGTATCGATGACGTGACCGGCCTGTATCGCAGGAATTATGCACGAAGCAAGGTACAGGAGATTCTAGGGAATACATACGGTTCCGATAAAAAATATGCACTTATGGTGTTTGACTTGGATTTTTTTAAAAATGCCAATGATTTATATGGACATATGTTTGGAGATAAAGTGCTTGAGGAGGTAGCCCGCAGATTAAAGCACTCGGTTCGGAATTCGGATATCGTTGCCAGAATCGGCGGAGATGAATTTTTGGTTTTTGTGGAATATACAAACGAAATTTCACCTGTTGCGGACCGTGTATTTCGATCACTTGGCGGAGTTTATGGGGGATTTGTTATTAGCGCCAGTATGGGCGTGGCTCTTTTTCCTGTACATGCCATAGAGTACAGCGATCTGTTTCAGAGTGCAGATCAGGCGCTTTATGCAGCCAAACATAAAGGGCGAAATTGCTATTGTATGTATGACGATTCCATGGATAACTTTTTATCTGTTTTATCAGAAGAAATATCTTATGAGGTAGATGCGAGATGAAGTACGATAAATTTCAATATGACAGAATATTTGAAATACTAAAGAACAAAATTGAAACGGGGCGGATGCCGAAAGGCTCGGTTCTTCCCTCCTATACTGAACTCTGCAGGGAGTACAAAGTCTCAAATAAAACGATTCGCCGGGTGGTTGCAATGTTGTCTGACGCAGGACTAATTGAGACAAAGGAGCGGCAGCCTTCCCTTGTTATTTTTGATCAGGAGACCGGGGAAAGACACTCTGCGGATAATTTAAAAGAACCAAATGTTCCGGTTATGACCGATATTTTAAAAACAGCCGAAATACTCTGCTATCCTCTTATCTGCCGGGGGATTTCACTGTGCAGCAAGAGCGATTGGGATATTCCTGAAAGGATCGCCAGGCAATTGGATCCTGAACTGCCGAAATTATTCTGGAAAAATTCTAAACTTTTCTGGCGTTTTTTTATCGCCAGATGTGAAAATGAGCTGAGCCTTCATACAGTGGATTGTCTTGGATTTTTAGAGCTGGAATATAGGGAAAACAATTTTGATTCACGTATTGCATATCAGAAAGCGCTTATTGACTTTACAGCCAAAAGCAGAAAAGCAACCCCTGCAAGCGATGCTATTAAGGATTTTCTAACAGATATCCATAGAATTACGATCTCAAGAGAGGATTTTGCATGTTACGTTCCTGCTGACTCGCCTTTTCGCATCGGCGTTCAAGGCCTCGACAAATGGATGAAAACGGCGGAAGAGCGTTATTCCAGTGTGTATCTGGATATTCTGGGACTTATCTCTATCGGTTACTATCAGCCCGGAGACAGGCTGCCATCTCATGCCCGGATGCAGAAGCAATACGGCGTCAGTGTAAACACGACTACTCAAGCTGTCAGATGTCTGCAGGATTGGGGCATTGTAGAGGCAACCCCGGGCAAAGGGATATTTGTTTCTACAGATGTGCAGACGTTACATGATATTTATGTGGATCCTAAGTTAATTGCCAGCCATATAAGAAGATTTATAGAGTGTTTGGAGCTGCTTTCTCTTACGGCAGAGGGAACGGCATATCATGTTGCGGGTCATGTTTCATTTGAGCAAATGCAGGATTTGCTCCGGAAGTTAGAGGAAGCGAAAAAAATCGGTAATTTATATCAGCCTGCACCTATTGTTCTTCTGGAATTTTTGACAGAGCATATCCCATATGAAGCCCTGCAATCCGTCTACACCGTTATACTCAGGAATTACCGAATGGGCCGAAAGATACCAAAGCTGGTAAACAGCGGCAATGCATCCAAAAAGCTTGCGCTGCACCGAAAGTGCACAGAGGCCGCAGAAGCATTGCTTAGGGGAGAGCGAAGTGCATTTGCAAAACAGGCCGCAGAGATGTTTTGGTATACCCATCAACTTACGATTGAAGAGTGCAAACGGTTAGACTACTGGAAAACAGTTAAGAGTATATATGATGGATCTGAGCTGTGGAAATGATAGAATACAAATGCCCTGCCGGTAAACGCAGAAGGGCGGGAGGTAAATCATGATCAGGGGAAAGAATCGGAAAGTCAAAAAGATAGGGGTGGATATTTTACCCTGGTTTAGGTGGATAACTATCCTGCTGACATTACTGCTTTTATTTGATGCTTTTTTGCTTACTGCTGCATACAGGCATTTAAATCAATCCATTCAAAGTGAGCGTATCGTCTCCATTGAGCAAATGAGTATTCTTATCTCGGAAAAGCTGCGCCTGCTGAGAGCAAATTATGAGGATAAGATACGGCAGGCGGCACTTGTCATAATGAGTAATCATGTGCAGTCGCTGGAACAGGGACAAGAACTGCTTCTGGGCTTTGACCAGTTATACTTGTTGGCTGAGGATGGCACCTGCACCTCCCTCACAGGAGAAAAAGTCGTACTTTCCGAGTCGAAAGAAATCAAGAAGCTGAAAACCTCGGATGAAACCCGGACGGATTTCTGCACGGTACAGACGAAAGGTGACTTTTGGGTTTTTATGGCTCCTCTGCGGAATACGGAGATAGGCGGCCAAAAAATGGCAGGTGTTTTCATACTGGTGGATTCCAGTACTTATGCCAGGAATGCATCCACCGCCCTATACGAAAATCAGGGCGCTTCCTATGTGGTGGATCCCCAGGGGGTGATTAAGCTCCGGCCGACCAGCACCACGGCCAATCACTATTTTGGCGGTTATAATCTGCTGAAAATACTGCAGGAAATGCAAGTGGACGAGCAGCAGGTTCTTGCACTGCAGAAGGGACTAAAAAATCAGGGGAAAGTGGAGTTCATCGCAAAGATAAAAGGGGAGACCTGGCGGATACAAAGCTTTCCGGAAAGCGGGGGCAACAGCATTGTCATAGTCGTCCCCATTTCAATCACAGCCCGAACTACCTACGATGGGATGCGGAATGTAATCATAATGATCGGGCTTACACTCTCAACTGTGGTGGCTCTGGCCCTGGTGTGGATCTATTATTTTGTGAAAAAAGGGCAGCAAAGCAAGCTGGAACAGGCAAAAGCCAACCTAAAGAGTGATTTTATGAATAAGGTATCCCATGATATCCGCACACCGCTGACGGCTGTGATCGGGCTGAACGATCTGGTGCTGCATAACCCATACAAGCCGGATCTTGTGGCGGATTGTGCGCGAAAAGCAAAGATGTCTGGTGAATATCTGATCTCTATCATCAATGACGTTTTGGATATGAGCCGGATCGAGAGCGGAAAGCTGCGGGTCACAAGCACGGCTTTTGATATGAAGGAATTGCTGGAGACTGTGGTTCAGCTGGAAACGTATCCATCCGGGGAGAAAGGGCTGAATTTCCGTCTGGACTGTCCTGACACATTTCATAGAGGATTTTTGGGAGATCCGGTCCGCATTAAGCAATGTCTTGTCAATCTGCTCTCTAATGCCATCAAATTTACCCCCGAGCATGGAACCGTGACTTTTACCTATCGTGAGGAGAGGGTAAACGGGGAATATACGAAGGCTTGCTTTGTGGTGGAGGATACAGGGATTGGGATGAGCGACGAGTTTATGCGGCAGATGTTTCATCCTTTTGAACAGGCACAATCCTCCCTCACCTCGTCCCATGTAGGCAGCGGCCTGGGGCTGGCAATCGTACACAGTCTGGTGACGCTGATGAACGGCACCATCTATGCGGAGAGTAAATTGATGCAAGGGAGCAAATTCGTCATTGAACTTTTGCTGGAACGGACCGTACTGAGTGAGGCAACAGAGAAAGAGAAGAACCATGATACGGTGCCAATGCCTGCGTATCTGATTGGAAAGAGAATTCTGCTGGCGGAGGACAACGAAATTAACCGTGAGATTATTACAGATTTGCTAACGGAGCTTGGAGTGTTGATTGATGGGGCAGAAAATGGTGCGGAGGCCTTGGAACGGTTCCAAAATTCTGCCAGCGGGTATTACTCCATGATTTTAATGGACATACAGATGCCGGTGATGAATGGGCTGGATGCCGCTGCCGCCATACGGGGCACTTCACATACGGACAGTCAAAGCATCCCTATTGTTGCCCTCTCAGCAAATGCGTTTGAAGAAGATGTAGAAAATTCTCTTGCCCACGGTATGCAGGCACATATCAGTAAGCCGGTGGATATCGACACTGTCAAAAGAGTATTCGTCAAATATATACATTAAGGAGGAACTCCCTGTGAAAAAGCAAGGACTAGTAAGTACATTCCTGGCAGGTGCCATGCTGCTGGGGATAGCTGGCTGTGCCGGTACGCCGCACAAAGGGGAAATAGAGGCGCGCTTCTGCGCGGAAAATGAAATTTTGACCTATAAGCCGGTGGATTTTGAGAAAACGGTTATCACGATCGGTGTATACGCACCCTGCAATCCGGAGCCGGTGGAGCTTGCCATTGAGGAAGAATTCCCCGGCGTTGACATCGTTGTCCTGGAACAGGCCAGTATTCCCGACATTCAGAATCACATAAAGCATCCCGGGGTCCAGAGAGATTTAACGGATATTGTCTTCACAGGCATTATCAGAGATGGGGCGAGCATCAGCAATATTTTTTATGATTTATCGGCTGAGGATTTTACCTCCCGGTACAACCAGTCCGCACTGAATGACCTCAGCTCTGACGGAAAGCTTTATCAGCTCCCGGTTAACAGCTCGGTACAAGGCATCTTTTATAACAAGAGTCTGTTTGAAGAGCACGGTTGGGAAATTCCGGAGACAATCGACGAATTTTACACCCTTTGTGACGAAATTTCTGCTCAGGGGATCCGCCCCTTTGTTCCTTGCTTTAAATATTCTATGGATGGGGTGGGCCTGGGGTTCAGCAACCGCGCTGTTTTTTCCTCTATAGAAAAGCAGGAGCAGTACGATCTGTTTTGCGACGGCCAAGCCTCCTGCGAAGGCTTGCTGGAGCCGTATTTTGAGGCGCACAAAACACTCTATGACCGTGGTATTGTGCTGGAGGAAGACTTCTCCTCCAGCTTGACGCAAAACCGCCATGCGCTATACGCCGGCGAGATTGCCATGCTGCCGGAACAACTGACGATGTTTTCCCTGTATGAAGACGAAAATCCGGAGTGCGAGATTGGCTTTTTTGGCTATCCCTCCAATACTCCCGGGGAACGGTGGATGCAGATGCTGCCGGGGCGGAGTATGGCGCTTTCCAAAGCATCCATGGAGGACTCTGATAAGGCGCAGATTCTGCTGGATATTTTTGGATTTCTCAGCACCAACGAAGGCCAGGATGTCTTGCTGGAGCTTTATTCCGGCCTAAGCAGCGTGAAATCTGCTCAGGCAAATTTAAGGGAAGAGTTCTGGGATGTACAAGCGTGTATTGAAAACGGACGGATCTTTTTTGCAGACAGAATTGGAAATGATCTTCACAATCAAACTATGAAGGGGTATTTAGAGGGGGAGCTGTCCCTGGAGCAGGTCATTGACGAAACGGATGCCCTGTATAAAAAAATCTTGGCCTCTCAGGAGCCGGAGGAGTCCGCGGGAACCGCAGCCGAGGAATTTAGTATACTGGAAACCAGCTGCTTTATTGCGGACGCTATGCGGTCTGCAACCGGAGCGGATATCGCTCTTATTCCCCACGGCACCTATTACGAAGGAAATCTTGCAAAATTCTATGAGGGTGACGTGACAATGCTGTATCCGTTTTATCTGCGCGGGCTGGGCGCCGAAGATTATCTTACGACCTATGAGATTACTGGGGCGAATATAAAAAAACTTATGGAGCATCCCATTATCAACGGTGCGGAGATAAACGCTATGTACGCATTCTCCGGTCTTGTCATGGAATACGCTCCCTGGCGTGATATGAATGAGAATGTCTTAGAGCTAACCTTAACACACGGCTGTGAAATTGAAGATGATAAGATATACACGGTTGCTGCTTGGGGGGCTTCTATTGATGAATCCTATATTTCGTCTACTCTGGATACTTACAGCGGGCTGGGCAGTAATATTGATTTGGTCACTGAAGCGGTCAGGCAGGCCGGCACCATAGCTCCGGCAAAGGACAACCGCCTTACACTAAGATGGGAGGATAAATAGCTGCAGGCACACAGGAATATCACACAGAAACCGTATGATTTTAGAATACTGCTATCTGATTAGGAGCAAAGATGAAAAAATTGAATAAACATATAACAGGAGTTTTGGCTGGAGTAGTTCTGCTTACTATCCTGTTTTCTGGTGCGATTCCGGTCTGGGCTTCAGAAGAACGCCCCGCCCGGCTTCGAATTCCATTTCCGGAGGTCGAAGGTTTTACTATGCTCGATGAGAATGGGAGGCGCTCCGGTCTGGTCGTGGATTATCTGTATGAAATCGCAAAATATACGGGTTGGACATACGAATTTATTGATACAGATGCTGAGGGTATGGTGAATGATTTTATTGCCGGTGAATATGACCTTATGGGGGGCACTTACTATTCAGAGGGGTTTGAGCAATACTTTTCTTATCCCGATTATAGCTGCGGCAATACCAAAGCAGTATTGCTGGCCCGCTGGGAGGATACTAACATTAAAGGGTACGATGTAAGAGATTTGAAAGGGAAAACCATAGGCGTCGCTGAGCGGGCTGCCGAGAATGTGCGCCGGCTTAAGGAGTTTCTCTCTGTCAATGACTTAGACTGTACACTTAAACAATATACTTCCGAAGAAGTTACTGCTAAACAAATGGATAAGGATTTGGAAAATGGTATCATTGACTTAAAACTGGGAAATGCGACGGATGATTCAGGTGCTTTTCGTGCCGTAGCGTACTTTGATGCACAGCCCCATTATCTGGTTACACAGCCGTACGATCAGGAGCTTTTAGATCAGCTGAACTGGGCCATGGAAAAAATCTTGCTATCCGATCCTCACTTCCCGGACGAAGTATATGCGCGGTATTTTGATGATGCCGGTGTGCAGAGCCTGCTTCTGACCGAGGAAGAGAAGGCATATTGTAAACAGAAGGGTGCCGTGAGGGTAGCGGTTCCCCAATCTTTTCACCCGCTTTACTGCATTGATTCCAACGATGGAGACCATGTTGGCCTCATCCCAGAGCTGCTGGACAAAATTACTGAGCGATATGGCATAGAGTTTACTTATGTCTTGGCAGACTCCTACGCGCAAACCCAGCAACTTGTGATAGAAGGGAAAGCTGATATATCCGGCGCTTTCTTTGATGATGCTGCTGAATCTATGCGTCAGGACCTGGCACAGACCAAGCCTTATGCTGCATTAAATGACCTGGTTGTACGCAACCGGACGGTAACTTATCCGGGAGATGGATTAGTCTGTGGTCTCTTAGAAGGACGCCACCTGCCCACTTATGTAAAAGCAAGTGAAGTAAAGTATTATAAGAGCATTGACAAAGTTTTGGATGCAGTGAATACAGGCAAAGTGGATTTTGCATGCGGACTTTCTGCACGGGTGGAACAGGAGATGCAGGAAACTGTGTATACCAACGTGGTTCCTGTTACCTTGCTGACAAACCGTATGGACATTAGCTTTGCTTTACCTATGCCGGCATCACCGGAACTATTATCTATTATCAACAAAGGAATTAACAGTTTATCCGAGGACGACAGGCTCTCTCTTTTGGATCATAATCAGGTCTCAACCGGAGATTCTAAAGTATCGCTGAAAAGTTTTGTAGTAACCAATCCTATTGTATCAATCACTGCTATATCAACTTTTTTGCTGTTCGTGACACTGGTGATTGCTGTAATAGCCAGCCTGCGTGTAAAGAACGCCAATATGCAAAGAAACATGGCCAAAGCTGAGGCTGAAAATAAGGCTAAAAGTGAATTCCTCTCCCGTATGAGCCACGAGATCCGTACACCGATGAATGCAATTGTTGGAACCACTGCACTGATTGCCATGAAGAATGATATCCCCGAGAGTATGAAAGGTAACTTGGAAAAGCTGAAATCAGCTTCTCAGTATTTATTAGGGCTTATCAATGATATTCTGGATATGAGCCGTATTGACAATGGAATGCTTTCGATTGCTAAAGAGGACTTTTCTTTACAGCAGATGCTTGATGAGCTTTGCAGCATGATGCAGTCACAGGCACAGACGCGGGAAATAGAGCTTAGCTGCGAAACAAATATCAAGCATTCTGATTTACTTGGAGATCCTATTCGGCTAAAGCAAGTTTTAATGAACTTGATTTCCAATGCCATTAAATTCACACCTCCGGGAGGAAAAGTTCAGCTGACAGTAGAGGAGAGCGCAGTCTCCGACGAACAGGCCACGTATTTGTTTAAAATTTCTGACACCGGAATTGGTATCGAAGCAGAGGATTTAGAGCGTATTTTTAAGTCCTTTGAACAAACAGGAGCCAATCAAATGCGAAGCCAGGGGACAGGACTGGGCCTGCCCATCAGCCGAAACATTGTACACCTTATGGGCGGCACCCTGAAGGTGAAAAGTGAAGTGAATGTTGGAAGCGAATTTTACTTTTGTATTTTCCTTCCGTTTGGAAATTCCACAGTGTTAAAAACGCAGGCTGATCCTTCTGAATGTTTTAAGGGTGTACGTATCCTGCTGGCCGAGGATCATCCGATTAACGCAGAGATAGCTATCGAAATATTAGAGTCAAAAGGCATACAGGTGGAGCTTGCTGAGGATGGAGAAAAAGCGGTTCAATCCTTTGAGAAAAGCAATACTGGATATTACGACCTTATTTTAATGGATATACGGATGCCCAATATGGGAGGAATAGAGGCAACAAAGACTATACGGGATTCGGAGCACCCCGATGCAGGAAAAATCCCTATTATAGCGCTAACCGCTAACTCATTCCAAGAGGACAGAGAAATGGCCAGTGAGGCAGGAATGAACGATTTTCTTACAAAGCCGCTGGAGAATGATTTGCTTTATGCTGTGATTCATAAGTGGCTCCTGCGTCAAAACAGAGATTCATGACAGTAAGCTAACCGGAAGCTGAAGAGCTTTCTATACGACAATCGTATAGAAAGCTCTTTTTTTGCTCTTTTTTTATAAATAACAAACTGAAGGGACTCGGAGGTCCAGACAATCACAACACTGATAAAAAATAAACAAAATAATAATCCCTGCTTTGTAATTTGTATTAACAGAAAAGCTTTTTCTGCACAATGAATCTGACTGAAATCGGATGATTGGTAAATTTTGAGCGAATTCATAAAAAGGCAATTATAATTAATGAATATAAGAGAGTAAACAATGGAAGGGGGCGATGCAGATGCTGATAAAACAGCATATGAGTTCTTACTCACTCCAAAATTCATGTTCGGTCAGTTGGCGGTAAGAGCCAGTTCAAACGTAAGTTCCGCCCGGAGGAGGTATTTAGAATAAAATCAAACTGGAGTAGTGTGCATTGACAGCATCCTGCAGCGCTTCGCTTTGACGGTTCTTAAGGGCAATATAAATTTTTTGATGCTGATGCAGCAAACGCCCGAACAGTCTTTCATCCGTCTCTGCGCAGATGCACATAAAAAGAAACAAGTTTTGGTAGCGGGTGTAGGTATCTTTTAAAAACGTATTTTGAGAGGCATCGACGATTGTCTGATGGAATTTCAGGTCGCAATGGCAAAACCTTACGAAATTTTTTTCATTAAATGATTTTGACATACTTACATAGCATTCATGCAGAAGTTCGAGTCTGTCCTTTGAGATGTCATAGAGCGCCTGATTGGCGGCAAGCAAATCTAATTGCCGCTTAAAGGAATGAATATCGGCGGCAAAACGGATGCCTGGTTTGGCAACATAAAAGGCTCCTGTCTCATCATGGGCCAGATAACCGTTACTTTCCATCTTTTCCAGCGCCAGTTTTACCGGGCCACGGCTTAGATTGAAATCAATACTGAGTTTGTTCTGGCTGAGACTATCACCGCATTTTAATTTCATTGTAAGTATTTCAGAGATAAGTACTTTACAGATTAAATCTTGATTAGATATAAAAGGATTTTCCTTGCTTATGGATTTTATAAGTTCCGCTCTTGTCATGATTTAAATATCCCCCCTCTGTTTATTGGATTCTTTGAAATAAATGCCCTGCCCTGACTTTTTATCTATGTATCTTTTACTATAGCAATTTTTGCTGATTTTAGCAATAAAAAAGTTCAAAATAGAACATAATTACCAAGAAAATATTTTAAGGAGGTAAATATTATGAAAGTTTTAATGTACGGAGCTGAGATTGCAAAGGTCTTTTTTGGTGATTTGCTGGCTATCCTGGATGAAAAGGACATCGGATACGATCTGGTAGAGCCCGGCGGTCCTGAGGCCCTTGCTGAGGACAGCAAAGATCATGAGGCCATCATCACGTTTTTTCCATTGGATGAGAAACTGGTGAACGCGCTTGCCCCATCAGTAAAAGGAATTGTGGTTACATCTATTGGCTTTGATACCATCGATGTCGCCGCAGCAAACAAAAGAGGCATATTGGTCTGCAACATCCCTGATTACTGTACCGAGGAGGTCGCTCTCCATACGGTGACGCTGATCCTTGCCGGTCTGAGAAATCTCTGTGAGTATGACCGCTACATTCGTGCAGGAAAATGGGATAACCGGGGCATGGTTTTAGGGAGAGCCCGTCACCGCCTGTCCACTCTGACGATGGGCTTTATGGGCTTTGGCCGGATCGGTCAGAAGGTTGCAGCAATGATGACAGGCTTCGGGGTAAAAATTATCGCATACGACCCCTATGTGCCGGAAACCGTATTTGACTCTATGAATGTGGAACGTGCCGGGACCCCTGACGAAATTTATGAGAAATCCGATATCATCTCTGTATGTATGCTGTTAAATGATGAGACCTATCACCTTATAAGCAGGGACAGCATTGCCAAGATGAAAGACGGTGTGATCATCGTGAATACTGCCCGGGGCGCGCTGTTTGATCTGGAGAGTGTTACAGAGGGCCTGCAGTCCGGCAAGATTGGAGCGGCGGGGATCGACGTCTGGGAGAACGAGCCTGTTGCAGCAGATCATCCGATTTTAAAGGATGATAATGCGACGCTGTCTACCCACTGCGCATATTTCTCCATTGAGTCCGGTGAGGATTTGCGCAGAAAATCTCTTTTGACAGCAGTAAATGTCTGCAATGGCGAGGTGCCGTACAACTGTGTCAACAAAAAGGCCCTTGGGCTAGTTTAAAGATAGGAAGGGGATTTCTTCTATGGCAATGATTAAAGTAGATGAGAATAGATGTAAAGGCTGCAAGCTTTGTGTTGTCACCTGCCCGCGCAAGATCCTGGGGATGAGTAAGGCTCTCAATGCAAACGGCGACATGTATTGTGTGCAGGCGGAGCCGGACAAGTGTATTGGATGTGCTTTCTGCGGGATGATTTGTCCGGACGGGGCAATCGAGGTTTATAAGTAAGGAGGGAAAATATGACAAAAGCATTTATGAAGGGCAACGAAGCCGTTGCCGAAGCTGTTATCAGAGGCGGTGTTGATCTATTCGCCGGTTATCCAATCACACCTTCCAGTGAAATGTTAGAGTATGCTTCTGATCACATGTGTGATATAGACGCTGAATTCATCCAGGTGGAGAGTGAGCTGGCCGCGTCCACCATGCTGTCAGCCGCGGGATTAATCGGCAGACGTGCCTTTACAACCACATCAGGACCGGGACTGGCCCTGATGACCGAGAATCTCAGCAACATGATACTTGCCCGTACCACTGCATTGTTCGTTGTAGTGCAGCGTGCAGCCAATAATATTACGCCGGAGCAGGCGGACTACAATTATGCAACCAAGGGACTGGGACACAATGGCCAGCGGGGTTATGCCATTGCGCCATCTACGCTGCAGGAGGCGGTAGACCTGGCATATACCGCACTTGACAAAGGCCAGGAGCTTGAGTGCCCGGTGCTTCTGATGATGGACGGTATGTTAGGACAGATGGAAGAACCCGTTGAGTTCCCTCCCTACAAGCCAAGCAAGATATCCGGCAAACTGATTCCGCCCACGGGCTGTAAGGGGCGTGCCAAAGAGGACAGCAGATCCATGCCGCGTCCGCTGTCTATGAACGAGACGTTAGAGGATGCTCTGGAACGCCACCGCAGCGATCTGTATCTGGAACAGCTGAAATGGCTTGATGAGGAAGTTATGTATGAGGAATACATGATGGAGGATGCAGAGTACATAATTGTTTCCTACGGAAGCTCTGCGAGAATCTGCCGGGATACTATTAAAATGCTGCGTGCAAAGGGCTACCCTGTGGGGATGTTCCGTCCCATTACTATCTGCCCCTTCCCGGAAAAACAGATTGCCGGCTTCAAAGACAGGGGAATCAAGGGGGTTCTGACTGTGGAAATGGCTATGCCTCCTATGCTTCACTATGATGTGCGTCTGCATCTGGATCAAAATATTCCCTGCAGATTCTATAACCGCTGCGGCGGAAATACTGTTGATGAAAATGAGGCTGCTGAGGCTATGGAAACTCTGATTAAGGAGGTGCAGTAATAATGGAATGTGTATATAAACGACCGGAATCTCTTACACCCTACCCAATGATGTTCTGCCCGGGCTGCCACCATGCCATTTTGATAAAGCTGGTAGCCGAGGTTCTTGATGAGATGAACCTCAGGGAACAGGCTGTTTTGGCTGCTCCTATTGGCTGCGGCGGTATGACGGTGCCTTCCGCCAACTTTGACACTATCTTTTCTCTCCATGGCCGTGTACCCTCTGCGGGAACTGCCATTAAGAGGTTAAACCCTGAAAGTCTTGTTATCTGCTACCAGGGCGACGGGGATGCAGGGGCAATCGGTACGGCTGAGACCGTACACACAGCGCGCCGGGGCGAAGCCGTAACGGTAATCTTTGTCAACAACAGTGTGTTCGGCATGACCGGCGGGCAGGCAGCGCCCACTACGCCTGTTGGCACATGGACGATTACCTCCAAGAAGGGGAACCGTGAGGCGCCCCTGAAGCTTCCGGAGATGCTGGCTACCCTGGATGAGCCGGATTATGTGGCCCGCTGCGCGGTGAATAATCCGAAGCACATCATCCGGTGCAAAAAGGCCATCAAGCACGCGTTTGAGCGGCAGCTGGAAGGAAAATATTCTTTTATTGAGGTGGTTAGCGCCTGCGTGACCACTATGGGCATAAAGGCGGAGAAATCCCCGGAATTTATTGATAAGGTTATCAAAACAGACTTCCCGCTGGGCGAATTCAAGCGGGATGGTAAACGACTGTAAGGAGGTGCACACATGGAAAAATGCATGTATTTTGCCGGGGTCGGCGGTCAGGGGCTCCAGGTACTTGGAAAAACCATTGCCGAAGTTGCAAATGAGAAAGGGTTTTACGTAACCTATTCCCCAAAATATGGAGCTGCAAAGCGGGGAGGTTTGACCTCCTGCTTTGTCACCGTAAGTGATGAACCTATCGGCAACCCCCGGAAGAAGAAACAGGATATTCTGCTGGTGATGGAACCCAAGGCATATCAACAGTTCCGTCATGACGTAAAAACCGGAGGAGTCATGGTTGTCAACAGTACGCTTGTACCGGAAACGGAGGACCCGGATGAAGGGGTAAAGATGGTGCATACTCCCTTACACGGAGTTTGCGTAGAGCTTGGAAATACGAAGGTAATTAGTTCCGTGGCGCTGGGCGCTGTCGTAGAACTGCTGACGGATGTCTTTCCGGATAAAGAAGTGTTTAAGGAATTTATGCTGCGGCAGCTTTCCAATAAGCCGGAGCTTCTGGAGCTTAACAAAAAGGCATTCGAGGCCGGCAATGCCGCCGTACAGAAAAATTTAGCATAATTTGTTAACTTAACCATACGCAAGGAGGACATTTATGAATCTCAGTCGAATCGAAAGCCCTGTATTCCGCGAGAAAGTGATTACTGCGGAGCAGGCGGCAAGCTACATTAAAGACGGTATGACCGTATCTGTTCCGCATTTTATCTGCTATGACAGTCCCGTCAGCACGGCGCGTGCCCTGCTGGGACGCCGGAATGCCGGTGAGAAAATTGAAGTAAAACTCATCTCTGCCGCTTCCTGTACCCCGGTAATAGACGAGGACTGGACCAATGCGGGTATGATCAAAAGCTTCATGCCTTATACACAGGCACATTCCGGCGTCCGGAAAAGTGCCAACACTGCCGAAGGCGGTCTTAATTTTATGGACTATCGTCTCAGTATGATTCCCGAATATATCAGAAGCGGTTATCTGGGAGATATTGACGTGGCTCTGGTTTCCGTTGCAGGTATTACAGAGGACGGAAAGTTAAAACCATCCGTATGTGCGGGATATACGCAGACAGTGCTCAACTGTGCCAAAAAGGTGATTTTGGAGATTAATCTTCAGTCTTCCGAGGGTATGTACCGGCTGCACGACGTCTATGAACCCGGTGCGCGTCCCGGCCGCCAGCCGATTCCTATCACCAAGGCCACAGATGTAATTGGTTCCCATTTCTATACCTGTGACCCGGATAAGGTTTTAGGGGTTGTAATTACAGATGAACCCCTGTTCCTCAGTCCTATGTGGTATCCTCTGACTGCCGACGCGGCGCCTCCGGAGGTGAAACAGATAGCGAAAAACTTTGTTGATTTCCTTCAGAGAGAGGTTGCGGAGGGCAGGATGACCGAGAAGCTTCCACCCATTCAGACCGGAGGAGGGATGGTTGCCGGAACGGTTCTGCGTGAAATGGGCAAGCATTTTAAGGGCATGGAAATGTATACGGAGGCGGTTTTGGAAGACGCCATGGATATGGTGCGCGAAGGCAGCATTGACTTTATTTCCACTGCAGGGTTTGGCTGTGCCGGTGATACAACTGATCATATTCTGAAACATCCTGAGGAGTATGAAGGTAAGCTGATGGTACGCCCGGTAGAGATTTCCAATAATCCCGAAGTTATCCGCAGACTTGGACTTATTACCATGAATAATATAGTAGAGGCTGATATTTTCGGAAATATCAACTCCAGCCATGTAAATGGCACCAGTGTCATCAGCGGCATCGGCGGAGCCCTTGATTTTGCCCAGAATGCCGGTCTGCCCTGCTATTTTACCCTGTCTACCGCTAAAAAAGGTGCGCTGTCCTGTATCGTGCCTTCCTGCTCACACATAGATATTACGGAACATGAGCCGTGTATTATTGTAACAGAATACGGTGTGGCGGATCTCCGCAACAAATCACCCAAGCAGAGAGTGAAGGAGATGTTGCGCATCGCACATCCGGATTACCGCCCAATGCTGAAGGATTACTATGAGCGTGCATTGGAAGCCTGCGGTCCGGACAAGGCGCATACGCCTGTCCTGCTGGAGGAGCTTGGAACCTGGCACATCAGGGCCCGCGACAACGGCAGCATGCTTTCAACGGATTGACCTCACAGACTGTTTTCGTTAATCTGCCCCCAACCGCCCTGCCGCACCCCTGGTACAATGCCGATGTTCCGGGGACATGAAAGATTGGAATAATCAGCGGCAGACAGCGGTTATGCTATTGACGTGTCTACACCAAAATTAATCAAATAAAGAGCCTTTTATACTGCAAGTGTAGGGGGCTCTTATTGCTGATTGCCGGGAGAGCTATAAACCTGTGGGGCTTATTCATAAATGTGTCAAACTTATTTTAAAACTCAAACTATATAATTACAAAAATAAAAAGATTTGCTAATGACTTTTAAACCATATTGCAATCCCTTTAAATAAGACAAAATTCTGCTTAATTATTAACAAAATGCCAATATATGGTGTTACAATATGCCTATCTCAGGGAGCTATATCCGGAGAAATAGGATGAATTACTAAAGGAGAAGGGGATATGAGGAGAAAACAATTATTGGCATTGGGATGTGCATTGGCACTGTGTATTTCCGGGTTGGTACCCGGCACCGGTGGAAGGATGGTTCACGCATCGGCAGTCACAAGCGCGGAAAGCAAAGAGGGGGAAACAGATAAGGAGAAAGTGAATCAGGATACACTGACTGAATCATCGGATGAGGGTAAAAAAGAGCAGCCGGAAGAGGGACAGGTACAGGATAAGAAAGAGGATACAAAGGACGCAGGTAAAGACAAGCAGGATACTAATAAAACAGATGCCTCTGATACGAAAGGCAAAGACAGCAAATTGGAGAAGGAGAGCACTGATTCAGAGACAAAAAAGACAGGGGAGAAGAATACAGACAAGGACTTAACTGATAAGGAAGTAGCAGAGGAAAGTACAGAAAACAGTTCTGCGGTGTCAATTTTTAAACAGGCGAAAGGCGATGGAAAGGAGAAGCAGGAGTATGTAAAAGAAGACCTTCTGGATGTCAGCCTTGGATATGATAAGTTAGAACTTGAGGTAAACAAAGAATTTGAGATAACGCTCAAGGTATCAGGGGGAGAGCCTCCGTATCGAATTGAGGGATACGCCGGGCCGGACTGGCTGAAGGTTGACGGCATTACGATTTCAGGCAAGCCGCCGAAAGCAGGCGTTTATGTATTATCCTATAGTGTAATAGATGCAAAGGGCAAAGTTTCCTGGGGATTAGACTCCCAAATTGTGGTGGGAGGAGGAGACGACAGCATGCCAAAGGTTAAATTAGCTGCTGATGAGGATGACTTGACGGTGGTACTGGACGAGGAATTTAGATTTCTCATTGAGATATCCGGAGGCACTGCTCCGTACACTATAAAAATTTATAGTGCTCCGGAGTGGGTAAAGCTTGAAAACAATGCAATTGTCGGAAAGGCAACGGAGCTTTCGGAGGGGTATGGCTTTGGAATCAGTGTGGTAGATGCCAACGGTACAGAGAGTGAGATGCTGCCTTGTGCCATCAAGGTTGTCAAAGAGAAGCAAAACAAAGATAAAGACGAAGAAAAAGACAAAAAGGACGAAAAAACCATAGAAGCTTCTAAGGATAAAAAGGAAAGTACAAAAGATAATAAAGAATCCTCCAACACCACTGATGCAGTAAAAACTGGGGATACAGCTCCTATTGCTATCCTGGTTATTGTTCTCATTGCCGCTGGGATCGGCATTGTAATATTTACAAAGAAAAAGAAGAAGGATAACGACTAATAGGCAGATAGAAAGGCAGAGCCGCCGGCTCTGTCTTTTTTTGCAGCACGGGGAGGTTAACCTATCCATGCGTGATACCCGGCGGATCTTGCAGGTTATGGTTTCATATTTACATCTTAGCAGTCTCAGTATTGCAAAAAAAGAAGAAAGAAAATATAGTACAGAAAAGGCAATCGGGAAGGGAGACGGCGGGATGGAAGAAATTATAAAAGTTGAACACCTAAAAAAATATTTTCAAAGGATAAAAGCGGTGGATGATATCAGTTTTGCTGTAGAAAAGGGAGAGCTGTTCGGCTTCCTGGGAGTGAATGGGGCCGGGAAATCCACCACGATCCGGATGCTCTGCACGCTGTCTGCCCCTACAGAGGGCAGAGTGACTGTGGAGGGACTTGAACTTGGGAGGGATAATGAAGAGATCAAACGCCGGATTGGTGTTGTATATCAGAATAACTGTCTGGACAATCTGCTCACAGTGAAAGAAAACCTTGCCATACGGGGCGCTTTGTATGAGGGGGACAAAAGAAAACTGCGCAAAAACCTGGACACTGTCTGTGAGGTTCTGGAATTGGGAGAAGTGCTGAAGCAGCCCTTTGGAAAGCTTTCCGGGGGACAGCAGCGCCGGTGTGAGCTTGCCCGGGCGCTTCTCCATACCCCGGATATTTTATTCCTGGATGAACCTACCACTGGCTTGGATCCATCTGCAAGAAGAAGTGTCTGGAGCATCATTCACACTCTGCAGAAGGAGATGAAAATGACCGTTTTTTTAACCACGCATTATATGGAGGAGGCGGCAAAGGCGGATCATATTGCAATGATAGACCGGGGACATCTGGTACAGTACGGCACCCCATTTTCTCTGAAGGAAAGGTTCGCAAAAGACAAGCTGCGGCTGTTCCCCAGGGAGGGTGCCGTACAAAAAATTCTTATGGATTTGGATAGACTGCAGATCCGGTATCAGCAGAAGGAGGGCCTGATCACTGTCCCCATTGCCTCTACGATGTCAGCCCTTCCCATTGTAGAAAATTATCAGGGTATGCTTTTGGGGTTTGAGGTTGTGCAGGGCACCATGGACGACGTTTTTCTGCATGCAGCAGGGGAGGAGGCAGTATATGCGTAAATATCTGAGTCTTACAAAGAGAAATTGTCTGGTGTTTTTGAGGGACAGATCAGCTGTATTCTTCTCTCTGTTGGCAATGCTGATTGTTTTAATGCTCACAGGTGTGTTTCTGGGAAATATGAATGTGGAGAATGTAACCAACCTTCTGGCCAAATATGGCTCTGCCAGGAATGCCGTCCTGGACAGAGAGAATGCCCTCCACCTGGTTCAGTACTGGACGCTAGCCGGAATTATGATAGTAAATGCGGTTACAGTCACTTTAACTGCAGTGGGAGTTATGGTTAACGATGCCTCGGAAAATCGTCTGGACAGTTTTTACACTGCTCCTGCCGGCAAAAATATGCTGGCACTCTCATATATGACGTCCGCCGCAGTCATCGGAACATTTTTCTGCCTGCTGACTTTGACGGCAGCCCTTGCCTATATTCGGATTACCGGGGGTGAACTTCTGTCTCCAGGCACACTGGGACAGATTATAGTGTACATTTTTTTAAATGTCTGTATCTATGCGGTAATTATGTTTCTGGCAGCACTGTTTGTTAAGAGCAGCAGTGCCTGGTCAGGGATTGCTACCATTGCAGGCACACTGGTAGGATTCCTGGGGGCCATCTATATTCCTATGGGCTCTCTGCCGGAAGGAGTGACCAGGATTCTCCGTTATACGCCTGTCCTCCACGGAGCATCACTGATGCGGGGAGTCTTTTGCAGGGAGGCGCTGCGCACAGCCTTTACAGGGATACCCGGGACTGTAACAGAAGAATATAAAGAATATATGGGGATCACCATAAAGATGACGGGTGGAGAGGTCTCCGTAAGTTTCCAGATCCTGTTTCTGTGCATTTGTGGTATAGTAGCATTAGCTGCAGCGGTGCTGCTGGGAAGGCGGAGAAAAAGCAGTGACAGGTGACTCTGTACAGCATTTGAAAGGAAAGGAACCGCAGAATGAAAATTACAATCCTGGATACCGATCCCGGGGAAGAAGAGGAACTTATATTGAAATGTCATAGGATAGATGACAGCCTTAGGAACCTTTTGAATCATTTTAAGCAGGGGGATACGAAACTGAACGTCTACCGTGACGGAGAGATCTACCGGATACCACCTGGGGAGATCTATTATTTTGAGTCTGTAGATCAGAAGGTATTCGCATACTGCAGGACTCAGGTTTATGAGACAAAGAGTAAGCTGTATGAACTGGAGAGAGAGCTGCCCCAGCACGACTTTCTGCGGGCAACCAAGTCCTCGATCCTGAATCTGAACAAAATAAAGAGCCTGACACCGGCATTCGGAGGGCGTTTTGAAGCGGTTCTGGACAATGGGGAAAAGGTGATTATATCCAGGCAGTATGTGGGGAGCCTGAAAGAGAAGCTTGGTCTATAGGAGGACAGTTAGGATGAGTCATATGATAAAACGAATGCAGGATATGCTGGCTATGTTTTTTCGGATTACCACAGGAATTGTGTTTGTAACTGCGGTTTATATCGGTATCTTCTGGGGATCCGGCAGCGAGATAGGGGTAAATATTCTGTGGCAGATTCTTATGGTATCGGCCCTATGTACACTGGGGAGTCTTTTGCTTCCCTGCGGGGCAGAGAAAGAGGTATCCAAGAGAGGCATGCTGGTCCGGATGATTCTTTACTTTATCTATGTGAATGCTGTTGTTCTGGGCTGCGGTCTGTGGTTTGCATGGTTTTCCCCCTCCAAGCCCCATATGCTGGCCGGTATGGAGGTGTGCATTATTGGGGTATTTGCTATTGTGACATCGGTAAGTTACTTTTCCGCTTACAGGATGGCAGAGCAGATGAACCGTAAACTGCGGGAGAGGAAGGGAGAATAATGTGGATGAGGCTATAGGGATAGACTATAGCAAAGCATAGAGTATTCATATTAACACTTTTCCTATTCCTATTGTATGATATATCCATCGAGAGAAAACAAAGAGAAAATTTCCAGATGGAGGTATAGGATATGAGTAAAAAAATAAGAGCAGACAGAACATTCAGATTTGAAACCTTACAGCTTCACGTAGGCCAGGAACAGGCGGATCCCGCGACGGATGCCAGGGCAGTACCCATCTATCAGACTTCGTCTTTTGTGTTCCGGAACAGCGAACATGCGGCGGCAAGATTCGGTCTTTCCGATGCGGGCAATATCTATGGAAGACTGACAAACCCCACAGAGGAAGTATTTGGAAAGAGGATTGCAGCTCTGGAGGGAGGCGCGGCGGCTTTGGCTGTGGCATCCGGGGCGGCGGCAATAGCCTATGCCATAGAAAACATTGCCCAGGCAGGGGATCACGTGGTGGCAGCAAAAAATATATACGGAGGTACTTATAATTTTCTTGCTCATACGATTAAGCAGTATGGCATTACTGCTACCTTTGTGGATATTTTCAACGACAGTGAAGTGGAGGCGGCTATTCAGGACAATACAAAGCTGGTATTTATTGAGACTTTAGGAAATCCTAATTCTGATGTGGTTGACATAGAAAGGATCGCTGAGATCGCCCATGCCCACAGGATTCCTCTTATTGTGGATAATACATTTGCCACCCCTTATCTGGTGCGGCCCATTGCGTACGGCGCAGATATTGTAGTACACTCAGCCACCAAATTTATCGGGGGACACGGCACAGCCATCGGGGGTGTTATTGTGGACAGCGGAAAATTTGACTGGGAGGCTTCCGGAAAGTTCCCCTCTCTGGTTGAGCCGAATCCGAGTTACCACGGAATCAGCTTCACAAAAGCAGTGGGGGCGGCTGCCTATGTAACGAAAATCCGTGCAATTCTTCTTCGTGATACCGGAGCTACGCTTTCTCCCTTCCATGCCTTCCTATTCCTCCAGGGGCTGGAAACCTTATCCCTGCGGGTAGAGCGTCATGTGCAAAATGCGCTGAGGGTAGTGGACTATCTGAGCAGACATCCTCAGGTAGAGGCGGTGCATCACCCTTCGGTGGCAGAGGATCCAAAACAAAAGAAACTATACGCAAAATACTTTCCAAATGGAGGCGGTTCTATTTTCACCTTCGAGATAAAAGGCGATGATACAAGGGCAAAAGCATTTATCGATGAGCTGGAGCTATTTTCCCTGCTGGCAAATGTGGCTGATGTCAAATCCCTGGTAATTCACCCGGCGTCTACCACTCATTCTCAGATGTCCGCAGAAGAGCTTGAGAAATCCGGGATCAAGCCCAATACCATACGCCTTTCCATAGGAACCGAGAATATAGAGGATATCCTGGAGGATCTGGAGGAAGCCTTCCGGGCGATTGGAGAACAGCAGGGCTGACAGAAAAAGGCTGTACGCCGCTGAGGAATGATGGTAAAGTATTGCTGTAACCGATAGAAACGGAAAGACATCTCTTTTGGGAGGCACATTATGACTTTACAGCAGTTAAAATATATCATAGCTGTGGCGGACGCAGGCTCTCTGAATAAGGCGGCGAATGCACTTTTCATCTCACAGCCCAGCTTGTCGGCGGCAGTGAAGGAGCTGGAAGAGGAAATAGGAATCACACTGTTTCACAGAAGCAACCGGGGAATCGTGGTAACCGCAGAGGGAAACGAATTCCTTGGCTATGCCAGGCAGATGATGGAGCAGTACCGCCTCATTGATGAGCGCTTTATTGAGAAAAAAAAGGGGAAAAAGAAATTTTCAGTCTCCATGCAGCACTATTCATTTGCGGTCAAAGCATTTGTGGAACTAGTGAGGCGGTTTGGGATGGACGAATATGAATTTGCTGTTCATGAGACAAAAACCTTTGAGGTAATAGAAAATGTCCGGCATTTTTACAGTGAAGTAGGGGTTATTTACCAAAATACATTTAATGAAAAGGTCCTGAATAAGATGCTGAGTGAGAGGGAACTGGAATTTATCCCTCTCTTTGACTGCTGTGTGTATGTATATCTCTGGAAGGGCAATCCTCTGGCAGACAAAGAAAAGGTTTCCATGAAAGATCTGGAGGACTACCCCTGCCTGGCTTTTGAACAGGGGGAGAATAATTCTTTTTATTTGGCAGAAGAGGTTCTGAGTACTTACGAGTATAAACGCCTGATAAAAGCAAATGACAGGGCCACGTTCCTGAATCTGATGATGGAGCTGAATGCGTATACCCTCTGTTCCGGAATTATCTGCGCGGAGCTGAACGGGGGAAATTATACGGCAGTGCCCCTGGATATGGAGGAGATTATGACCATTGGGTACATAAAAAGAAAGGGGATTCCTCTGAGCGGGATGGGGCGGCTGTACATTGAGGAGCTGGGGAAGTATGGGAATCCCGGCTTTGCCTAAGAATCTCTGGCTACTCCTGCGGAAACATCCGCGGAACTTAAGCCCTCCCGCCCGCCCGTACCAGTCAGCACGCCGCCGCGGAATTCCTGACACCTGAGTATGGGATGGGGCTGAAGCTTTAGTGTTTGGGTTATACGAGTTTGTAGTTGATGTGGTTTTTGGCGAAGAGGTCTGTCATGGTTTTGCTGCATTCTTTATCTGTGATGAGACGGTAAATGTCCTTTGCGCTGCAGACGGATAGGATAGTGGTTTTATTCATTTTGGAGCTGTCTGCCAATAGGATGGATTTGTCGCAGGATTTTAGTATCTGGCGGCGCAGCATGACTTCTTCGTCAAAATAATCGGTTACTTCAAGCTTTGTGTTCAGTCCGGCACAGCTGATGAAGGCTTTGTCTGCGTGGAAGTCTTTTAACAATTCAATGGTGTGGTGGCCGTAGCTCATATAATCATCCTTGCGGATCCAGCCGCCCAGAAAGAAGACTTTCTCAAAATTACTGTCTTTTAGTATTTCTACAACGCGGAAGGACATGGTGATAATGGTTAGGGTCTGTAAAAGTTCCGGCCGACCGGTAAGGACTTTTGCCAGTTCCTGCATTGTGGTGCCGCTTTCTATAATAACGGAATCACCAGGTGTTATCATATTACAGGCAGCCTCCGCGATTGCCTTTTTTTTCTCCAGATTCTCTGCATATCTTATATCGTAAGATTTTTCGCTGCCAGTACTCACTTTTGGGGCTACCCCGCCGTGAATTCTTATGATCAAATCCTGTTCATCCAGATACTCGATATCTTTTCGGACCGTCTCCGCAGAAACGGAGAAGAACTCTGCCAGCTCGTTTATAGTGGTCACAGGTGAACGCCGGATCACATCTAACATTTTTTCTCTTCTCACATCAATTTTATTATTAGACTGCATGGATTCTCCTTCTATAATACAGTACTTGCTAAACTATCCGGGGCACCCTTTAAGGCAGGCAAAGGGTGCCCTTTTCCGCGTGCCATGAGGCGATTATGCGGCATTTTCTGTATGTTAAAGTATATCATAGAAAGCGGCGGCCAACAATGCTGAACCTGTTTGAATACTGTTACAAGTCGGTTTCCTCATGAACAGCCGGAAAGCTGTTGGAGGGGCCTATTGTTTTGCGGAACAAAAGTTCGTCGCTTCCTGCTGTTACATAATCCCGGAAGGTCCCAATATGCTCATAGCCATGGCGTTTATAAAAACGCACGGCACCCTCGTTAAAGGAAGCGGCAAAGACAAAGACGTTGGGATGGTTTTTAAAGATAAGGGTTTCTGCAAAGGATAAAACTTTGCTTCCAATTCCCAGTCCCTGAAACCGGGGGTCAACGCAGAAGGAGCGGATAAATCCTTTCAGGTTGCCGTGCATTTCTAAAAGGATGCAGCCAGCAATCTCATCGCCGCAGTAGACAACATACAGTTCTCCGGAGGAGTCCCGTACCTTTCCCATGGTATAGTCATAGGTCCGGCCGAGGCTCACCCATGGTTCATTCTGACTTAAAAGGGCCGCGCTTTTAGCAAATTCCTGATCCGTAGCGGCCATGCGGATATACATCCGTTTGTTACACATCTTTTTCCCTTCTTTCTTTTTCTTATATGAATAATACAGCTATTTTGTAAAATACATAGGAGATCCACTGGGAGCCAATGGAAAGGCAGGTAACCATGCTGGCACCCTCAGGAAACTCAAAGCCTACGCTCTGTCCAAGAGAGGTCATAACAGGGGCGTAATCCGAAGAAATCAGCAGGATAGCGGACATAAACAGGGTACCGATGAGCCAGCCACGGAATACATTCCCGTTGCAGGGGACAACGGCCCACACGATAAAGAAAGCCAGCCCGCTTAATTCGGCCAGGGGAAGGGTTACATTGCCGGGAATGACAACAGCCAAGAGCAGTGTGGTGGGAATGAGCAGCAGTGAGGTAGCAATAATGGAAGGATGCCCAACTACCACAGCGGCGTCCAGGCCAATATACAGTGATCTTCCTTTAAATCGTTTCTGCATAAACTGGGAAGCCGCACCGGATATGGGCATTAATCCCTCCATGAGAACCCCGATCATTTTGGGAAGCAGATACATGGCTGCACTGGTTACCATAGCGGTATTCAAGACTGTTGAGGCGTCCGTTCGGGCGATAATAGCCAGAAGTGCGCCTATCATGAGGCCGAGAACACAGGGCTCACCCAGCACCCCAAGTTTTTTCTGGGTTTTCTCAGGAGTCCAGTCAATTCTATTGATGATTGGAATCTTGTCTATGAGTTTATTCAGAGGAATACCAATCAGTGCCCATCCAGTGGACTCAATGTGAGGAATAGAGATACCTGGCATGCCAAAAAACTTTTCCACATAAGGCTGTGAATAATCGGCGATTTTAAAGATGACAGCCATGGAAATGCAGGCAGTAACCACTGCGAGGATCATATTGCCGCTGATTAGATACAGGGCCCCTCCGATAAACAGCGGCTGCCAATAGTTCCAGATATCTACGTCCAGGGTCTTCGTAAAGCCCACAAGGATTAAAAGTATGTTCATCACAAATACAGACACCAGAATCACAGGCACCACAGCGCCGCTTGACCAGGCGATGCTGGCTGCGATGGGCCATCCCACATCAACAGCCGTAAGCTTAAATCCATAAACATCAACTAGTTGGTTGATCACAACCATAAGGTTGTCCGCAAGGAGTGAGATTACAAGGTTGATTCCGATAAAGCCAATTCCAACCGTGATTCCGGCTTTAAATGCTTTTCCCGGTTTAAGCCCAAAGATAAGTCCTAAAATGAGAATGATGACAGGCATGAAGACTGAGGAACCGGCATCCATAATAAAATTAATGACCTGAATAAACATAGGTATTTCCTCCTTCTATTTTAGTTTGGAAACGATCTCCTCCAATACCGCATCGCAGCCGATCCCGGTAATGAGGGAAATTGCGTTTATAACTTCTGCGGGGTAATCGCCGGCCAGATAAGTGGTAGAGACAATTAAGTCTATGCCATCCAGATTAGAGTCAATGGCAGCTGGAGTACAGCGCCTGGTCTGTACCTTCAGCCCTGCTGCAAGGCAGGCTTCTATGACCCGGTTCTCTGCCACCGCGGAAGTGATGCCTCCAGTTCCGCATACAAATAATACATGCTTCATAAAGAATCCTCCTTTAAAATTTGTAAAAAACCAATTATTTATCTGGATAGTACCATTTAAATTTGATAAAGTCAATAAATAATTGTAAAAAACCAAGAAAATATGATGGGCGATTTGTATATTGTGACAGGATACCATGAACTGAAAAAACAAAAATGGTATAATGTGTATTAAAAGTTCCCTAACGATAGGGAAATTGTTTGGTATTTTAAATATAAAAACCGAATGATATAGTGTAGATGTAAACAGAATGCACATCTGCAAGGGGACAACCTAAGGAGAGACGCGTATGGAGAATCTGAATCAGAGGCAGCTGGAATTTGTCAGTCTGCTGCTGGAGGAAAAAGAGTACAGGTCCATTCAGTATTTTGCACAAAAACTGGAAGTATCTGATAAGACACTGCAGGAGGATCTGAGGACCATTCGGAGAGAACTGAAGCAGTACGGAGCGGGGGTTCTGGCAAAAACCGGAAAAGGGATTCTGGCCGATGACGGGATCAGACATAACATGGTTCTGCTCAATCATCTGCATGCAGGGAACCAGACCCAGAAGTGGAATTCCTCAGAGCGCCGGAATACTATACTGAAAGATCTTCTGCTTCATTCAGGGACAGCCACCTCTGTGCAAAAGCTCTCAGATTCCTACTATGTAGGAAAAGCGAGTATTGTAAATGACCTTAAGTATGTGGAGGAGTGGATTGCGCCATATCATTTAACCCTGGAGAAAAACAAAAAAGGCACACAGATTTCCGGCAGGGAACAAGATATAAGGGAGGCGATAACTGCAGTGATCCATCTGGATGAGGTAACTTTGCAGAACCTCCTGGAAATCTTCCAGCCGGAGGAAATTGCATTTGTGGAGGCGCTTTTGGAAGATCTGGAACTGGATACCAGCGATATCTATTATAAAAACCTGCTCACCCATATTCTTATCTGTATCCAGAGAGTCAGAAGCGGAAGAAAGCTGAGTACCGCCCAGAAGGATACCGTATTCAGTGCTAAGGCGGCAAGGCAATACCAGAGAGCTGAGAACATCTCTGCAAAGATCAAGGAACGTTACGGTATTGACATTGGGGAGAATGAGACCTGCTGCATATACCAGTATATCAGTTCGCTGGGAAACGTAGATGAGTCCCCCGGATGGGTAGGAGACCCGGACAGCAAAAGTGACGAAGTTGCGGCTGTTCTGACAGAATACATGACAGAAATTCTGGATATGGAGGTCCGTGATGAGGACATGCTCCTTCGGGGACTGATGATGCATATCAGACCGCTGCTGAACCGCCTGGAATACAATATAAAGATTGCTAATCCGCTGCTGGAGGAGATGCAGATGAGTTATCCCCAGATGGTGGGCATCTGCCAGATTGTATGCGGTATGATCTGTGAGAAATATGGACTGAAGGAAATTAGTCTGGATGAGATTGCAAATATTGCAACGTATTATCAGACACTTATGGTAAAGCAAACTTCCCTGGTGAACGTTCTGGTAGTATGCCACAGCGGTTACGGCACCTCACAGCTGCTCAGCGCAAGGCTCCAGCAGGAGTTTCCAAATTTTAATATCCTGGATGTAATTCCTTCCAGAAAGCTAGGATCTTTTGATTTAAAACAGGCGGATCTGGTAATTTCCACAGTACCTGTCAATCTCACGGAGGTGCCCTATCTGGTAGTGTCCTCCTTTTTGACTAACCGGGATATCAGTGCTATAAGAAATAACGTGTATCTCCTGGAACAGAGAGAAAAAGTTAATTACGGTCTGCTGGAACGGCTGCTGCCGGGAGGGCATATAACCTTCGGATACTGGAACGGCGCCAGTGCGAGAGGGCAAAAGATATGCGAGTCTTACCTTCTGCCTCAGTGCCTGGCAGTGGTCTGGAAAAGGAAGGACGAGAAGACAGAAGTATTTTTAACCGTTGACACGGAAAACGAAATGCTGCGGATTGATCTTCTGCCGGGAAGGGTGGAGCATCAAAAGGAATTACTCCGGGAGCTTTACCGCCTGACTTTAGAGGAAAAAAATGTCCGGGCGATTACACGGTGCAGGACACAGGAGGAGGTACAAAAATGTCTCAGACAGGGGGGTGCAAAAAATGAAGAACCAAACAATTCTTCCGGAAAAGAATATCATCCTTGAAAGCGGCTGCCGCTCGAAAGATGAAGTGATTGCTTATGCTGCAGAACTTGTGCTGGGGGATTGCAGCGGCAGGGCGAAAGAGAAACTGAAGCAGGAAATCTGGGAACGGGAGCGTCTTGCCTATACAGGAATTGGCAGTCATATTGCCCTGGTCCATGCAGAGTCTGTTACTGTCGATTGTCCGGTGACCGCATGTATCAGGCTTAAGAAATATATAGACTGGGCGCCGGGGAAAGCCTATCCTCCTCTGCATAAGATGGTAAAACTAGTTTTTGTATTTGCGGTACCCAAAGAGGAGGGGCCGGAGACGGAAGTTTTAAAGGATATGGTACGTAAGCTGGGGAAAAAGGAAACCGTAGACAGGCTGATGCGTGCAGAACAAAGCCGGGAGATTATCGGAATATTTCAGTAGAGGAGAACAGTTATGGTAAGAGAAAAGGTAACAATAATTTCAAAGGAAGGGCTTCACGCACGCCCGGCGGATACTCTGATTAGGCTTGCGAATCAGTATGCCTCAAAGATAGAGATTGTGTGCGGAGAGGATAAGACAATTAATGCAAAGTCCATTCTGCATGTCCTGGGAGCCGGAATTAACTGCGGGGCTGAGGTCGAAGTGGTCTGTGAAGGCGAAGATGAGCAGGAGGCCAGTAAAAGGATTGTGCAGGCGATAAAAGAAGGGCTGGATGAGTAAAGAGGATTGGGGTGAATCTATGCAGGGAACAGGAGTATCTAAAGGTCTGTGCCTGGCGAAAGTAATCGTGTTTAAGGAAAGCCCGATTCCATTGGACGGTATATGGAAGGGATATGAAGAAGAAAAAAGAGTATTCCTGAGCACGGCGGAGGATATATACGAAAAAACGAGGACGCTGGCCGAAAAGACCAGGCAGTCTGTTGGAAAGGAGGAGGCAGCCATCTTCGAGGCTCACTGTTCTATCCTCAGGGACGAGGAGCTGATTCGGCCAATCGTGGAGGAGATACAAAAAGGAAAAACGGCAGTCAAAGCCATCGAAGAGGTCATAGAGGGGCATATTCGTATCTTTCAGGGAATGAAAAATGAATATATGCGGCAGCGTGCCGGGGATCTTCAGGATATAAAGGTGCAGCTGCAGCGGACTATTCTAGGGATTGCAGTGCCGGATCTGAGTGAACTGAAGGAGGATGCGGTCATTATCTCCAGGGATATTGCTCCTTCGGTGACGGGAAGTATGGATTTGGCCCATGTTGCCGGTATGGTAATGGAAGGCGGCGGTAGGACATCCCACACGTCGATACTAGCCAGAACGCTGGAAATTCCGGCTGTTGTAGGGGTCAAAGGGATCCTGGATTATGCAGAGGACGGGGATGTGGCGGCAGTAGACGGGGAGTCAGGGGAGGTGTATCTCAATCCCTCGGAAGAGACTTGCCGGGCATTCCGGGAGAGGATTGCCCGGGAAAGAAAGAGGAAAGAGAAAAGGCAGAGGCTGGCCCAACTTCCGTGCCGGACCGCAGACGGGCGGGAGATAAAGCTATATGGAAATATTGGAACCCCTGGCGAAACGGAAAGGGCTTTGATCTGCGGAGCAAAGGGAATCGGACTTCTGCGGTCTGAGTTCCTGTATCTCTCAAGGGATAGGATTCCCCGGGAAGAAGAACAGTACCAGGCATACGCCAGTGTCCTGGAAGCTATGGGAGATGCCCCGGTTATTGTCCGTACACTGGACATAGGAGGGGATAAGGAAGTACCTGCACTGGGACTGGAAAAAGAGGAGAATCCATTTCTGGGGCTTCGGGCCATTCGCCTGTGCCGGGCGGAGGAGGAGCTGTTTACGACCCAGATAAGGGCACTGCTCCGCGCTTCAGAAAAAGGAAACCTGCACATTATGTTTCCCATGATTTCTTCTCTGGAAGAACTGAGGTGGGCCAAAGAAAGGGTCGGACAGTGCCGGGAACAGCTGATCCGGGAGGGCATTGCGGTAAAGAATAAAATTCCAATGGGAATTATGGTTGAAATTCCTTCTACAGCTGTTTTGGCTGAGGCTTTTGCTGAGGAATGCGATTTTTTTTCCATCGGTACAAACGACCTGATCCAGTACACTTTGGCAGTGGACAGGGGAAATGATAAGGTTTCTCAGCTGTATTCCTTCTACCATCCCTCAGTGCTTCGTCTAATCCGGTATACCATTGAAGGAGCTCATGAAAAAGGGATTCCGTGCGGTATGTGCGGGGAAGCTGCCGGAGATAAAAAGATGATTCCTCTTCTGATTGGGCTGGGACTGGATGAGTTCAGCATGTCACCCGGTTCACTGCTGGAGGCCCGGGAAGTTATCCCAAGGCTCGACAGCAGGGAGTGCAGAGCGCTGGCAGAGCAGATTACAGGACTGAAGACAGCCGCAGAGACAGAGCAGCTTCTGGATGGATATCTGAAAAAGAAAGAGGAAGAGCATGAATAAGAACTTTAAATCTGTTTTTTTGTCAGACATTGACGGCACCCTGTCGGACCGTAACTTTAACATCCATCCGAAGGTGATAGCCGCTGCTGCTGCCTATATGGAGTCCGGAGGCCTCCTGGTGCTGAGCACAGGCCGGGCGCCTGTTGCCACAGAGCAGGTGGCAAGGCTCATGAATATAACACATCCCTGCATCGTATACAGCGGAGCCGGAATCTTTGATTTTATCCGGGGCAGACTGCTGTGGAGCAGTCCTATGGGGGAAGAAGTTCTGGCGGCAGTGCAGTATGTGCTGGATCAGTATACGGATGTAAGCGTCCAGGTCTTTACGGATGTTGGAATCTACCTGCTGCAAA
This sequence comes from Lactonifactor longoviformis DSM 17459, assembly GCF_900129135.1. GTDB lineage: Bacteria > Bacillota > Clostridia > Lachnospirales > Lachnospiraceae > Lactonifactor > Lactonifactor longoviformis. The sequence continues at coordinate 7,295 of NZ_FQVI01000031.1, read as the reverse complement.
GCAATGACATCCTGGACCAAAAGGCCGTGAGGGCAGAGAGGGGTATTCGTATCCCCGAGGTATCTTTTGTAAAGGGCAGGATATTAAAGATACTCCTGACCGGGGCGGATGTGGGAGATTTGGAGAGATGCGGAACCTGGCCCGTCTGGAGGGGAACAACCTATAGATTTGCCAGCCGGCATTTTGTGGAAGTTGTCTCGGAACATACGGATAAAAGCGTAGCTATGGCAGAGCTCCTGAGGCTGTATGACATGAACTTGGGGCAGACCTTTGCGGCAGGGGATGCTATGACGGATTATACCATGCTGGTCAGCAGCGGGTATTCCTTTGTCCCGGCCAACGCCCCGGAAAACTTGAAAAAAGCCGGGGACAGGATCATAGAGATACCGGAGCAGGGAGGCATGGCGGCTGCATTTCAGATGGCACAGGAATATAACGAAAAAGGAGAGATATTATGGGAAGAACAGTAAAATTAATGGTGGCCTGCGGGTCAGGCATAGCAACATCAACGCATGCAGCGTCCATGGTACAGGAATATATGGAGGAACGGCATATTCCCGTATCCATTATGACCTGCAGCGTGCAGGACCTTGCAAACCGTTTAAGCGGATGCGATGTAATTCTGAGTACAGCTCAGGTTTCCTTTGAATCCGGGCTGCCTGTGTTTAATGGTGTGCCCCTGCTGACTGGAGTGGGGGATGATGAACTGCTGAAGGAGCTGGCAGACAAGATTTTGGAAATCTCGAATACGGTTGTTTAAAGGGAAAAGGAAAGGAGAAAGCGTTTATGGTTGATGTGATTACTAAAGTAACAAGTGCGCTGACAAGTCTGGGGGCATCGGTACTAATACCCATTTTTATCTTTATTATGTGTATGGTATTCGGCGCAAAATTTAAAAAATCTCTGATGGCAGGGCTTACCTTTGGCGCCGCTTACATAGGGCTGAATCTGATTATAGGGCTGCTCATCTCTACAGTGAGTCCTATGGTAGATATTATGGTGGAGAACTGGGGAATCAAAAACGATATTCTGGACGTGGGCTGGGCGGTAGGATCTGCTATTGCATACAGTACCACCTGCGGGGCTCTGATTATCCTGGTTTCTCTGGGGGTAAATATTTTAATGCTGTCAACAAGACTCACCAAGACGTTAAACGTGGATATCTGGAACTTCTGGAATCACGCGTTTACTGCATCCGTAGTGTATATCATTTCAGGAAATTTAATTATCGGATTGATTGCGGGCGGGATTCATGCGGCGTTCTGCCTGGTGATGGCAGACCGGACGGCAAAAAGGGTACAGGCCTTTTACAATGTACCAGGCGTGTCCATCCCTCACGGGTGGGCGGTAACCAGTGTGCCGATTATAGCAGGGGTGAACTGGCTGCTGGACCGTATACCGGGCGTTAAGAACATTAACTGGGACGAAAAACACATTCAGGAAAAATGGGGAATCTTTGGAAGCCCTCTTGTACTGGGAACAGTTCTGGGCCTTATCCTGGGATGCCTGGCCGGATATTGGAGTGATATTCCCCTGCTGTTAAGCTCTGCCATATCTATCGGCGCTGTAATGATGATTATACCTAAATTTATAGCACTGTTTATGGAGTCTCTGACCGTAGTTTCAGATGCGGCTAAGAAGTTTATGAAAAAGCATTTTGGAGATCGGGAGTTTTACGTTGGCCTGGATTCTGCCATCCTTATCGGACACCCCACCACAGTAGCGGCGGGAATTATCCTGATTCCGGTTGTACTGGTACTGGCAGTGATCCTTCCGGGAAACCGGGTGCTTCCTTTCGGGGATCTGGCATCCCTGGCTTACTTTGTGGCTTTGGTTCCCTGCCTCAGCAAGGGAAATCTTTTCCGCTCTCTGATCTGCGGGATTGTCATTATGAGTGTGGTAATGCTTATCTGTACAAGTTTTGGATCCTCAATGACCACTATGGCAGTACAGGCGGGATACACCATTCCTGACGGGGCAGTTAACATAACGGCACTTTCGGCCGGCAACTGGCTGACTTGGATCCTGTCTAAAATCGCAGCCATTTTTTAGGTGACAGAAAAGACTTAAGGATAAGAAGGAGAACACGATGAAAGCAGCAGTATATTATACCAACACGGATGTCCGGGTAGAGGAAATGCCCAAACCAACGGCGGGAGAGGGAGAGATTGTAGTAAAGACCAACGCCTGCGGCGTCTGCGTTGCAGATACCATGGAATGGTATAACAAACCCAAAGCCCCGGTTGTCCTGGGACATGAAGCAGTGGGAGTGATAGAAGAGATTGGAAAAAATGTGGAGGGATTTCAGGTGGGGGACCGGGTGTTTGTGCACCATCATGTTGCCTGCATGAGCTGTGAGGAGTGCCGGAAAGGCAAGTATACTCTCTGCCCTCAGTTCAAAGCCACAAACTACAAGCCCGGAGGGTTCGCTGAATATTTTAAGGCTGGGCCGAGCCATGTGAGGACAGACACGTTAAAGCTGCCGGACAGTATGAGTTTTGAAGAAGCAACCTTGATTGAACCCCTGGCATGTGTCCTTCACGGGATTGAACGTCTCCATGTACGGCCCTCTGAACGGATTGCGGTTATTGGCACAGGAACTATAGGATTGATGCTGATTGAGGCCCTGAAGGCCTATGGAGTAACGGATATTGTGGCCTATGAGAGGAGCCCATGGCGGCAGAAGATGGCGGAGAAAAAGGGAGCGAAGGCGGTCCGTGAGGCGGATGCCGATCTGGACAAAGAACTGAAGTGCCTGGAAGAAACTTTTGGATGGAATCAGTTTGATATAGTGTGTGTCATGGCAAAAGACATTAAGGCTATGGAAATTGGTATGAAGCTTACCGGAAAGGGGGGGAAACTGTTATTGTTTGCTACCCCGGACCCTGAGGAATATTTAAAGCTTTATGTAAGCGAGGCATTTTTTAAGGAGATGGATATACTGCTTACCTATTCCGCAAATCACAATAACACCCGGGAGGCATTGCGCCTTATCAGCAGTCAAAAAGTGGACGCTAAATCATATATAACCCATAGGTATGCTATGAATGAAGTGGAGCAGGCAATTGCCCGGACCCTTGGACGGGGAGAATGTCTGAAATGTATTGTTAAAGTTGAAGAATCGGAAGAAGGCGAAGTATGAGTTATCAGATAACTATGGAAAATAAGGTCGCTGTGGTGACCGGTGCCGCTCAGGGGATAGGGGCGGCTATAGCATCAAAATATGCAGAGGCCGGAGCGCAGGTTGTAATTCTGGATGTCTGCCCCAAATCCTGTGCAGAAGAGCTTTTGCAGAAGCTTTCTAAATATGGGAAAAAGGCAGCTTATTATTTGTGTGATGTTTCAGACAGCACGGCGGTTGCAGCTGTGTTTGCAGAGGTAGCTCACAGGTATGGACGTGTGGATGTTCTGGTAAACAATGCGGGCGTGGTGGCTGATTGGGACAAGAGTTACGCTATTAACGCAAAGGGAACTTACTATTGCTCCGAGGCGGCTAAACCTTACCTGGAAAAAGCAGAAGGAACCATTATTATTCTGACATCGGCGTCTGTATTCAGCGGAGGCACAGGGATTCCCCAATATGTAACCACAAAAGCGGGCAGCTATGCATTGACCTTGTTTCTGGCAAGAGAATACGCAAAAGCGGGTATCAGGGTAAACGGGATAGCCCCGGCTGTGATCATGAGCAAGATGCTTGTGGAGCGGTTTGGATCTGAGGAGGCGGCCAGGGAACATTATAAGACAGTAATGCCTCTGGGGAGAATGGGGGAGCCAGAAGATATTGCTAACATTGCCCTGTTTTTGGCCTGTGAGCTCTCCGAATATCTGTGCGGAGAAGTGTTAATCGCGGACGGAGGCAGAATGCACATTGGTTAACAGAGAGGAGATTATGATGAACTTTGATAAAGACTTGAAGGACTTGACGGATATACCTGCACTGAGCGGGCATGAGGACAAAATGATTGCCTATGTACTGAAAAAGCTCAGGAGGACCTGCGATAAGATTCACGTAGACAAGCTGGGAAATATTACAGCAACCTACCCCGGGACAGAGAAAGATGGGACATCTATTGCATTTTTTGCCCACATGGACGAGGTGGGATTGATGGTCAAAAAAATAGAGGATAATGGATTCCTGCGGCTTGAGCGGGTGGGTGGGGTTCCTGAGAAGGTACTGCCCTCAGCATTTCTGGATGTGCATACGCTGGACGAAACAAAGTCTTACAGGGGGGTGGTGGGGAATACGTCCCATCATCTGACACCGGCCGACAAAAAGTTTGCGGTCACAACCATATCGGAACTTTATGTGGATCTGGGATGCAAATCCAAGGAAGAAGTTTTAGAGAAGGGGATTGATATCGGCAGTGTTGTCACCTACCTACCCAATTATACAAGCCTGGGAAACTATGTGGCTTCCAAATCGCTGGATGACAGAATGGGGATTTATGCCCTGCTCAGAATGGCAGAGGAACTAAACCAGAGGGAACATAAGGCCGACGTGCATCTTATATTTACCGTTCAGGAGGAATTCAATATCCGTTCCTCAACACCGACCTTTCAAAGATTGCAGCCGGATGCAGCTATCTGTGTAGATATTTCCCCTGCCTGCGATACACCGGAGTTAAAAGGAAGGTATGAGATGGAGCTTGACAAAGGGGTTGCCATTATGTATATGAACTTTCACGGAAGAGGCACGCTGGGAGGGCTGCTGCCCAACCCCAGGCTGAATGCATTCCTGGAAAGGACAGCAAAAGAAGAGGGACTGAAATGCCAGAAAGAAGTGGTTATCGGGGTAATCACTGATGATGCATTTACCCAGCTGGCAGGAACCGAAGGGATCCCTATGGCCCACTTATCAATTCCTTTGCGCTACACACATTCACTGGCTGAAGTAGCCAGCCGGCAGGATATCGAAGACTGTATTGCCCTTATGATGGCAGCTGCCTGCAGATTCAGCAGACAGGTGGAGCTTGCCAGAGGCATCAAATAATAAAATTAATAAAACATATATAAAGGAGAATTTATTATGGAAAGAAAATGGACAGAGGAAGTACTGGGAACAGACAAACCAATTATCGCAATGTGTCATTTTATGGCGCTTCCGGGGGACCCGGGATTTGACAAGGCCGGCGGCATGGAAGCTGTGATTAAACGGGCCAGGGAGGAGATGCTGGCACTGCAGCGGGGCGGAGTGGATGCAATTATGTTTTCCAATGAATTCAGCCTGCCTTATCTCACGGACGTGAGAACAGAGACCGTGGCAGCCATGGCCCGGGTGATCGGGGAACTGAAATCAGAGCTTGAGATTCCGTTCGGGGTTAATGTGCTGTGGGATCCGGCGAAGTCTCTGGACCTGGCAGTGGCGACAGGCGCAAAGTTTGTCCGAGAAATTTTTACAGGTGTATATGCAAGTGACTTTGGCCTGTGGAATACGAACTGCGGTGCAGTCGTAAGACACCAGCACGAGATTGGTGCGGAGGATGTGAAGCTTCTATTTAATATTGTACCGGAGGCGGCTAAGTATATTCAGAGAGATGATATCAGTCAGATTGCTAAGAGTACGGTATTTAACTGTAAACCGGACGCACTCTGTGTATCCGGACTGACCGCAGGGGCGGCGACGGATTCCCAAGTGCTTGAAACTGTAAAAAATGAGGTCCCGGATACGATTGTATTTGCAAACACAGGTGTGCGGATCAATAATGTAAAGGAGCAGTTAAAGATAGCAGACGGTGCAGTGGTAGGCACCACTTTCAAGAGGGACGGCAAGTTTGAGAATCCGGTGGATGAGGTACGCGTAAAAGAATTTATGGATGTTGTAAAAGAATTCAGAGCCACATTGTAACGGCGGAGAGGCAGGTAATAATGAAGATTCTGCCGTCAGCGGCATCTGCCAATCAGCTGTGTCTGGGCAGGGAGATAGAAGCGCTGGGGAACCATAAGTATCTGCATTTTGATATTGAGGACGGTAACTTTGTCCCGAATATAACGTTTGGTATGAAAACTATTCGGTCGGTTGTGTCTAAATATAATAAGATATGGGATGCCCATCTTATGGTCACAAACCCTTTGATGTATTTAGAGGAACTGGCGGAAGCGGGATGCAGTGCAGCCGCTTTTCACTGGGAATCCACGGGCTATCCCCTCCGGGTGCTTCATAAGATAAAAGAAATGGGGATGAAGGCAGGAATTGCGCTGAATCCAAATACGCCTGCAGCTGTCTTAAAGCCGTATGTTAACCGGCTGGACTATATTTTAATTATGACTTCTGAACCAGACGGCGAGGGTGATCTGTTTCAGATGGAGATGATTCAAAAAGTAGAATGGCTGGCCGGAGTATGCGGCTCTGAGACAGAGATTATTGCAGATGGGGGAATTGGTGAGAACGAATTTCTCTGTCTGAGAAAAGCAGGAGCCACAGGAACTGTTATGGGGCGGACTATCTTTGCATCAGAACATCCTTGTGACACTATTGAAAAATTTAGTAAATTATACCCGGGGACACACCATCGTACTTGTCCAGGGCACTGACGTACGGATTTGCCGTATGATAAAGTATAAGGGGGAAGATTATGCCGTTAAAAGAGGCTTTAAGCAGAGAAACCTGCTACGTAGGGGTGAGCGGGGAGAGCAGCGAGGAAGTGCTGCGTACGTTATCAGAGCGTCTGTTTCAGCTTGGGCTGGTAACAGAGGAATACGAATCAAATGTAATACTGAGGGAACAGAAATATCCCACAGGACTTCCTTTAGAGGGCCGTAAGGTGGCAATCCCCCATACGGATGCGGTATACGTAAAGGAAACCAGAATCTGTGTGGCTGTCCTAAAACACCCGGTAGAATTCCAGGTTATGGGCAGCGGATCAGGGGAGAAGGTTGCAGTTGAACTAGTGATTATGCTGGCCATTAAGGAGCAGAAAGCTCAGCTTGGGGTATTGAAAGAGCTGATTAATTTAGTGGTTCAAAACGGGGCGATGATTGAACAGTTGATTGGGGCTGGGGCTGGGGATGAGGTGTATGATATCTTGATGTCTTATCTATAGATATTTGGAATTTAGGGATATAACTACGTGTACTTCGGCTCAAGATGCTTCATGACAGCAGGTGTTGTGTGGCAGGGGGACGGTGAGAGAAATCCCGCGGCAGCGGGCTGACTGGTTCGGGCGGGAGGGAGGTTTTTGGCAGTTTATCCAAAACATCAAGCGGACAATAGTGCGGAACAAGAGGAAAAGTGTACCACTCTCGACCTTCCCCACCCGTTTTCCGTGAATGTGAAGTGAGTCTCTGCCAGGATATAG
>NZ_FQVI01000074.1 GCF_900129135.1 Lactonifactor longoviformis DSM 17459 | reverse complement strand
ACTGGATGCAGTTTCATTGATTGTTTCACCGAGCTCTGTTTCTTTACGATTCTTCCATATCGGGAAGAGTGCGTCAAACTCAACATTGATTTCTTTCATGACTTCCAGATCCCCGCCGTTGTCCGGGTGATTGGCCTTTAATAGGGCTTTGTATTGGCTTTTTAAATCTTCAAAACTAGACACATTCCTAAAATATTTTTTCATGATCATTTCCTCCGTTCATTTTTTGAGTTGTAATCCGGCTTTGCCCGGCCGGGACGGGGTAATCAATCTCAAAAGTCTTCCAATGTCGCCACTGTCTCGCATAGAATATCTATTCTATCCGATACTTTCATCACGCGAACAAACTTGATATCAAGTTCTTTCGAATAATGCGCAACAGCTACGGTCTGCCCTTTATGTACCAAGGGCAGGTTAGCCCTTCTTATGTCTTCGATAAAGTCATCCACTCCGTGACATGCCTTAATGATGATCCCGGGGTTAGTTAGGAAATACTTTCCGCCTTCGATTTTAAGGGTACATTTTGTTGTCATCCCATTATATCGTCCATCGTCTCTATCCCAGGCGACACGGCATTCGCACCCAATTGCATAGTCATCATCTTCATGCAATTTGTTATCCAAGTCCACGCTTAAGACCGGGTATTTTCCAAAATTCATTGCCTGAGCCATTTTTTTCTTTTCTAATAATATAACGTCCATAATATTCCTTTCTGCCTTCGTTCCTCCGTGGCGGGTTAGAATTCTACTTTTTAATGGGATTATGAAAAGTTCCGTCTTTTGTCTGTACTATCTGATACTGTTCACTGTGGAGCCTCTCCCATTTCTCGCCGCTCCGTTTCTGTTCTTCCGTGCGATTATTATTCAGTTCCTCAACTAACAAATCCATGATTCCTTTTTTCATATTTACCTTCTTTCTCCCGGCGTTTCCCGGCCGGGACGGGTGTGATAATATTTAAGCAGCTAACGCCACATTCTTTGTTAATACTTCAATGACCATTGCATCTGCAATTATGAGTTCATTTTCGTCATTTCCGTATTCCATTCGGTCCCCTCCGATAACGATCGCTTCTCCAAAATATACGCTGGATTCCCTAAGTGCCTTTTCGAGTTTCTCTTGAATTTCTTCCGGCTCATCCCATCCTAAGTCTATCCTCGTATCATACGCACATGTTCCAGGAAGCTCTACGGGGGATTCGGTATCATAAGTACTACAGTCTACTACGTAATCCCAATCATAGGAGTTTCTGCAGCAGTCACCTTTTTGGTAGCTTTCATCATTCGACACGTGGCGGATCCCGATAAA
>NZ_FQVI01000010.1 GCF_900129135.1 Lactonifactor longoviformis DSM 17459 | reverse complement strand
TACCACGTCTTTCCTTCCTGCAGCCAGCCTGTCGCCATATACCCTGTTTCCTTGAAGTAATACCATTTTCCATCAATCTGTTTCCAACTATGGGATACATAGCTTCCGTCAGCATTTTTATATTTCCATCCGATTGTGTCCTGTACCCAGCCGCTCTGTACCTTTTCCTTTACATCGACCTGAAAATCAGCAGTCTTGCCTTTATAAGTCACCATAATCAACTGGCTTCCTGTCTTATTCGGATCATATCCGCTTATGTCATAACCTTCTGTTATTATTTCGCTGGATCCATCGCCGTAGTATGCAGTCACTATAACTCCTGTCAGGTCTAAGCTTTCTCCCTTCAAGTATTCCTTTTTGTCCGGGGGAGTCACCGTAATTCCCGTTAATTTCTTCTCTTCCTCTGCATTTTCTACGATTGGTGTTATTTCAAATTTATCAAAATTCGGAGTATAATTGGTACAAGTATTTGTTCCGCCCACCCCATTCTTCAGGACTCTGGTATCATCATTGTAGAATTGAATCGTGTTGTCTCCTGCCTGCAGGTCAAGTGTTACCACCTGGGACTTAAAGCTGTCATCACTATATGTATTCCTGAAGAATACGTTAAATGGTTCCCCGCCATTGACAGAAACCGTGGCATAGCGGTCAACCATCTGTGCATTATAAGAATGGTTTCCAAACAATTCCTTATTGGACTGATAGACTGCCATTTTATATGTACCGGCTTCTTCTGCGTGATAGGTTACTGTCAGACTGTTTTCGCCGGCACTGTTTCCCTGCATCTGTGAAACATATTTTCCTTCCGCTGCAAATGGGTTTTCTTTTATAGCCGCATCTCCCGCCAACGCACAGCTCTCTGCCTCAATTATAGTAGTGTTTGTTCCATCATCATTCCTGCTCACTGTGAGTGTATCTACCGCAAGTTCCGAATCAGCAGCATCTAAATCTATAATGTTCATGCCCTTTTGCAGATACATCCTCACTGTGATATCCTGCCATTGGTCACTGCCACCTACCGCTGCTTCTGTGGCCCTATTTCCTAAGGTCAGATTGGTATTATCCAGATAATATCCGATCGTGCTTCCTCCTGCGGTATAGCAGCGAGCTGTTACATCATACATGCCGTTTTCAAATACAAATGCATTGAACCGTATGCCTCCGCCTTCTGAAACCGGTGTGTTCATACCTGTAACATAGCCTGCCCCCGAGTATCCCGAAATGCTGTTCTGTGTTGTTACTGTTGTGGAGCTTTGCTCTCCCAATGTAATAAAATCGCTTAGCTCAGCTTCAAATATCTTTACATTTCTTCTGGCTGCAACAGCTGTCTCATCCGCTCCCACATAAGTAAGATACATACAATCCAAAGTTGCCTTTCCCTCGCTGTCTGTGGCTTCTACCTTAAGCGTATTGCTGCCCTGGTTCAGATACACATACTCTGTATGCATACCGGACATAAACCAGTATAATGTATTTTCAAGTGTCATTTTAACCGGTTCGTCCCCATTCACCTGAAGTGTCTGGATCGCGTTTTTCGGATTATTATTTGAAGTGTCGTTCGGCTTATTTCCAGTAGCAGCGCCATATACCATATCAAATTTATAATAACCACTTTCCGGCACTTCAGCTGTAAATGTTACGCTGTCTCCCGGATTGTCTATATACTGCGCCTGTCCTCTTCCTGAACACGGATATTTTTTATCCTTTGCGACTTCCCTTACATTGCCGGCAAACTGCGCGTCCTCTGCTTCGAATAGCTGCTTCCAGGCGCCTGAAGTCAGAATTCCAGGCTCTGCGTCGTCTGCCGCCTGGGACAGGGTGACATGATATGCAGCAGCTTCCTGCGCGTCTGGAATTACAACTTCTACATTTCCTGAATCATCTACTGCGCAGATTTGTTCTGAAATCAAATCCGGCTCGTCACATACACCGTTAATCCCTGTAAAATTGGTCTGTTCTAACTTAACTTTTATCTTTTGGGCGTCTTTAAATGCTTCTGTCCCTGCCACATTCTGCAAGGTAAGATTCACATCACCGTCCCGCCCTCCAAGGATGACTGTGCTTATTTTTTTATTATCATCCAGAGCTGCGACACCGTATAATTCCGCCTTGGAGGCTCCCTGGACATTCATCTTCAAAGTCTCACCAGACATATCACCGTACCACTTGTACAGCCACCACGTTGAATTTGGTTCATTATTATCCGCCGCTATATCACATAAGTTATTGGATATATGCCAGTATGCAAGGCATGCACTTGCCTTCTCATCCTCGAAGGCCCCAAGGTAGGCCGTCAGCCTTCCAGGTACCCCGGTATCTGTAAAATTACCATATTCATTGATGACAATTTCACACTCCTCATCAGCTAATCCTGTATCCAGCCAATATTTCTTTTCCCATTCCCTAAACTGTGCCACATTTTTAGAAAATCTTGACAGTTCTCCATCGTTGAGCACATGCCAGGTAAACTGATCAGGAATACAATTGTTTTCCTTGCAGAACTTCATAAATGTCTCTGTGTGCCCAGCCTTATAGCCTGTCAGATTAGTTCCCGCAACTTTTGCATTTGGATCTTCTTCTTTGATTACGTTATAGATTGTCAGCCAGTCCTGCAAAAACTGCTTACTGCCATTCTTATTAATATCATTGTTATACCTCTGCCCGTCCGGCTCATTAAACGGAACATAGACTACTTTATCCGAAAGTCCGGCATCTTTGACATCCTGAACCATCTTTCTTATTTTTTTAGAATATTCCTGCATGTCCTGACTTTCAGGCTCGTACGGCCACTCCGCGTGAATATCCGGACATGCTATCTGTATGGAGTCTCCTCCTGCTTCAAGGAATGTATCCGCAACCTCCAGCACGTCACCGCTTGGGTGCTGCAGTCCATGAGGCGCATTCTGCTCATTAATATTGGGCTTCAGTCCGGTAAGCAGATTCACATTTGGTACATTATCCGCACCAAGGCCATACAAAAATCCCGTAGCTCCGTGTTTAATCTCTCCGGTTTTCTGTGCCATATCTACCACCAGATCTCCGGCCGGAGCGGTGGTATCCATGCCCTCATACTGTGCAAATAATGCCGCTGCCTGTTCTGCCCCCATTGTGCCTTCATAGATGATCACATCATCAATCAGCCCCTCAAAATCATCGTCAGAACCGTAAACAGAACGGCCGAGTGCATTGTAGGTCAGGCTTTCTAGATATCCTTCATCAAACAGGTTCGGCAGCACCTCCCTGACACTTTTTGTCCCTTGCTGCGCATCACTGTATGCCACCTCTGCACCGTTAATGTATACTCTGTATGACTCTGGACTGACACTGACCGTCAATTGCTGCCATGCACTTTTCGCCAGGTGTGTATTGTATTTTATCTTTGTGGCATTGGCAGTACTTTTTCCCGCCTCGCCAACGTAAATTGTAGTATCATATACATTGCCCCCTGTCACCAGTGCAAAGTCTGGTGATGTCCAGCCATTGCCACCGTCTTGAGTCGCCCCCAGTTCAGAGTTTGACGCAGTAAATAATCTTGTATAAGAGCCCGTATCATAGCTTGCTTTCACCCACATAGACAGTGTAAATCCTTTATCCCCTGTCTTAGAAAGTATATCCTCCGGAAGACTCATATAACTGCTCCCATTTTTGCCGCCTTTCAGGGAAAGCACCTTACTGCCGTTTAATTTTGCACTGTCTTCAGTTATCTCTGCAGTTCCCTCCAGCATAGCTCCATTCCCTGCATCTTTGCCATCTACATTCTCAAAATCCCATTTATAGATTTCCGCAGCTTCCTTCTCCTGATACTCAAATTTCATGTTCTCGTATAATGCCGCTGCCTGTTCATCTGACAATGCACTATTATAGATTGCAACATCATCCATTTTACCTATAAAGTCTTTATCTGAAGTATAGAAGGAACGTCCCAGAGCTGCATACTTCAGGGACTGGGGATATCCTTCCGCAAAGAATTCAGGAAGCACCTCGCTAATCGCCTTTGTGCCGTCTACGGCATCCTGATATTCAGCCTTTTGCCCGTCCACATAAACTGAAAAAGAATCTTTACTTAAAGAAACTGTATAATACTGCCATTTATTTCGAGTCAGGCTCTGCTTATACTTTAATTTTGATTTGCTTTTGGTAGCCTGACCCGCTTCCCCTACATATAGCGTAACATCATAAACATTACCGCCTGCCGCTAATGCGAAATCCGGTGAAGACCAATTATTCCCGCCGTTCTCCGTCTCTCCCAGAGGGGAATTTGAGGCATCAAATAATTTGGTATAGGCACCTGAAGAAGCATCCGGCCTAACCCACATTGAGATTGTCAGCCCCTCTGTCACATCAGAGAATACATCTTCCGGAAGTGTCATATACGAAGTTCCTGCGCCTGTTCCTGCCAAATCAAGCACATTAGAATTTTTCTCCGAATCCTCCGATATCCTGGCAGTTCCCTGAAGTGCTTCCTCTGTCTCTCCGGCATCCTCAAAATCCCAGAAGTAAACTGCTTCCGGCAGCTGCGCCTGTTCCTCTGCATGTACTTCTGATACATTTGCGTAGGGAAGCGCACCCACTGCCAATATCACAGCCAGACTAAATGTCATTAATTTTTTGCATTTCATCCCTGCAATCCTCCTTCGTCTTTAGATTTATGGTCTGCAATGTAATAAACACCTGAACTATAATCACCGCCGCAAGCACAAAGGCTGCTGTTTTTGATTACCATGCCTGCATTCATCAGCTCGTCACCTCCATATAATCCCTCCTTATTTTTATTAATTGTATATTTCCTATCTTTGTCAAGCCCGATAAGGCAGAGCCTTTTCCACGGCCCATTTGGCACACCTGACATACGGTAATACCCAACCAGCGCTTCCTTTTTATCCTCCGACACAAGCATCCAGGCACCGTCATTGTCTTCAAAAGGGCTGGACAACCTATAAAAGCTTCCCTGCATAACCAGTTTCCTATGTTCTTTAACAAATGTAATCTGCTGTTTTACTAACTCCTTTTCTTCCGGTGTCAGTTTATTAAGATCCATTTCATATCCAAAGATACCGAACATTGCGGCATTCGCCCTCGTACTAAGCGGTGTGGAACGCCCCACCTGCTGGTTCGGCACTTCTGAGACATGGGCCCCCATAGCAGACACCGGATATACATAGGATGTGCCATACTGGATTTTTACCCTTTCCATGGCATCCGTATCGTCACTGGTCCATGTCTGGGGCGCATAGTACAGCATGCCCGGATCAAATCTTGCCCCGCCGCTTGCACAGGATTCAAACAAAATATATGGGAACCTTGCTATCAGCCTTTCATACAGCTGGTACACTCCCAGGATATACTGATGCATGACTTTTCCCTGTCCCTGCGGCGTCTGTCTGTTCGAGTAGCATTCCGTAATATAACGGTTCATATCCCATTTTACATAGCTTATCTCTGCGCTGCCCAGTACCTTTTCCATCATATTATAGATATAATCCACTACTTCTTGCCTGGAAAAATCCAGAACGTATTGATTCCGGCTGGGCGATGGAGACCGCCCCGGCGCACATAGAATCCAATCCGGATGCTTTCGGTAAAGGTCCGAATCTTTATTCACCATCTCCGGCTCAAACCAAAGCCCGAACTTCATTCCCAACGCCTTTACCTTATCTGCAAGCCCTTCTATTCCATTGGGCAGTTTTTTATAATTCTTTACATACCAGTCCCCCAGTCCCGAAACATCATCATCACGACTCCCGAACCAGCCGTCATCCAGTACAAAAAGTTCGATGCCAAGCTCCTTGCCAGCTTTTGCTATTCCCAGCACACTTTCTTCCGTAAAATCAGCGCCTGTCACCTCCCAGTTATTGATCAGAATAGGTCTTGGGATATCGCGCCAATAGCCTCTGACTAGCCTCGTCTGGTACAGCTTATGGTAAGCCTGGCTCATCCCATTCAGTCCTTGATCAGAATAAACTAATATTGCTTCCGGACTCTGGAACGACTCATTGCTATCCAAAGTCCATTCGAAACCTTCCGGGTGGATTCCAATCTGAACCCTGGTCATATCGCAGGTATCAACATCTGCCAGTTCCAGATGATTTCCGCTGTAGACGAGGCTGAATCCTAAGGCTTCTCCTGCATTTTCCGTTGTATTTGGGCGTTTCAGCGCAAGAAACGGGTTATACTCGGCACTGCTGCAGCCCCTCCTGCTTCCGGTGCCCTGAACTCCCTGCCCGATCTTCCGCACTTTTACATGGCGCTCCCTCGCCCAAGCCCCTGCAAGACTCACCATTTCATAATTGGCATCCGGCAGATCGACGCTGGCGCTTAAGACCCGCTCAAGGACCACCGGTTCTTCTCCTCTGTTTAGGAACCTTACGTTTCTGGCAATAACCGGATAGTCCCGGAAGACCGTGTAAGACAAAATACAGTCCAGCTGCAGCAGTTCGTCTGTAAGCAGAATCTCAATAGTATCTGCTTCCTCAGGCTCCTCTGCATAGGTTGCCGGAAGCCCTTCTAATTGTTTCTTTCCCTTATAAATTTCATGTCCGGCATATTCCAGACATACCACCCTGCTTCCGTTTATCTGTTTAATCTCGAATGCCGGCTCCCTGAAATCGCCGGTTCCTGAACATGGGTACTCCATTTTTGTATACTGCGGGCTCATAAAATAATCGTTGTCTTTTGTATACACTGCCAGGGAACGCAGTCCGCCTTCTAAAAGATAGGAGAAATCCTCTTTATGGTTTATCTTCTTCCCATAATATAAGTTCCCCAGTTCTCCATTATCCAGAATCTGGATGATATAACTAATCTGGTCATTAAAGATATGTATTTCTTTAGAAGTGTCTGAATAAATAATGGCCATTTACAGCTTCCCTCCTGATGTAGCGATTCCCTCGATAAACTGCTTTTGGAATATGATATAAACCAACAGCATCGGCCAGATTGCCAATACAGCCGCAGCCATTAGCTGTGGGTAATTTACAGAATATGCACTGGATATCTTCGCCAGGGCTGAGGATAAGGTAGCTGCATCTGAATTGGTATTTACAATGAGCGGCCACATGAGATCCTTAAAAGAAAAAAGTGCCGTAAATATCCCTAAAGCCACCAGCCCTGACTTGGTAAGCGGCAGCATTACCTTCCAGAATGTCTGCCAAATATTGCATCCGTCCAGCCTTGCGGACTCCTCCAGCTCCTTAGGAAGCCCCATAAAGAATTGCCTAAGCAGGAAGGTTCCAAATGCACTGACCAGACCCGGGAACACTAAGGCAAATATGGAATTCCTCAGCCCCATCTTATCCACCATCAGGTACTGTGGTACAATGAATATCTGCGCCGGAACCATCATCTGGAAGAGAACCAGACCAAACAGGAAATTTCTGCCCGGAAAACTGAGGCGGGCAAATGCATAGGCCGCCATGGCACTGAACAATACCGCACACAAAACTCTGAAAAACATCATTGCAAATGTATTAAAGTAGAGTCTGAGAAAATCATTCTGCCGGATTACAGTTTGAAAATTCTCCCACTGGAATGTTTCCGGAAAAAAGATAAATGGGTTCATAGAAGTCGATTCACTGACAGTTTTCAACGAAGTCAATACCATCCATAAAAATGGCATAATCATAATGCATGCGCCTATGATTAACACAATATGTAATAAAATGGTTGAAATATTTTGCTTTTTCTTCATTTTGCTCTCTCCTTACATATAGTTGACCCATTTCTTCTGAAGCTTTGTCTGTATGACCGTAATAATCATAATAATCAGCAAAAGCAGCATAACGATGGCTGAACCATATCCCTTATTTGAATATTTAAACGAATTATTATAAAACAGATAAACAAGTGAGACAGTGCTGTTATAAGCCGGACTGGTCACGTCTATCATCATGTAAATTACATCAAACACCTGCATTGCCGTAATAATGCTTGTCACTAAGACAAAGAACAGTGTAGGAGATACAAGGGGAACCGTAATGGAAAAGAACTGCCTTACCTTGCTGGCCCCGTCAATATTGGATGCTTCATAATAATCCCTTGGGATTTCCTGCAGGCCTGCCAGGAGCAGTACCATGCTGTATCCGATAGTGCTCCAGATCCCTATGATAGAAATAGAGATCAACGCGACCTTTGGGTTGTCAATCCAGTTCATCTTCTCAATGCCTAAGCTGTTCAAGACATGGTTGATCAATCCATACTGGCTATTGTACAACCATTTCCATACCATTGTGACAGCTGCCGGAGCGGCCACCATAGGTATGAAGTAGATGGTCCGGTAAATACCTTTCCCCTTTAACTTTCCATTCAGCGCAACTGCCATCAAAAGTGCAATGACAATTGTAACCGGGACTACGAGACAGGTATATCCAAGCGTATTCCTTACTGCATACCAGACCTGTTCATCCTGAATCATTGTTTTATAATTCTCCAGTCCCACAAATACATTACCTTTTCCAAATGCCCCGCTTTTGAAAAAGCTCAGATATAAAGTCTGGAATATAGGAATGATATTCAGAACCACTAGTCCAACAATTGTAGGTGCTACCATAAACCAACCCCAACACCACTCATTTCTTGTTTTTTTACTCACTTTATTCTTCACTGTTATCCACTCCTGTTAAAAATGCGGCAGTTCCACTGCCGCATTATAATAACGCCTGACTACTCAGCGTCTAACGCCTCATTCATCATTGCCGCTGTCTTCTCACATGCCACCTTTGTATCCTCTTTTCCCGCATATGCGCCTTTCAGCAATTCGTATGCCTTATCTTCCCAAACGCTTGTCTGGTTTGAATACGGGCGAATCTGCGCATATTCTACCATGTCAATGTAGCACTGTGTATTGAACATCGGATAAGCCTCTGCGAATTTATCCGCAGTCCCCTCATATGCAGAAATAGCTGTTCCAAGCTCTGCCTGTCTCTCCTGGCCTTCTTTGCTGCTTAAGTACTCCACCCACTTCCATGCTTCATCCGGATGTTCGGTCGTTGCCGAAATAGCATTCCCAAGTCCATTGAAGATAGTTGAACGGGTTCCGTCGTTAGCGGAGGGAAGTACGGCACAGTCAAAATTTTCCTTCATAAAATCTGTAGTTGCAAACCCGGACAAGTTCCACGATCCGAACAGCCCCATTGCGCACAGACCGTTCTGCATTGCCTCTGCCCTTGCCTGGTCATCATAAATCTCCGGTGAAAGCCCATCCTTTACAAAGCTGAAATACTCTTCAATCCCCTGTACTGTCTTTTCGTTGTCATACCCGGACTTCTTATCCTCTGTGATAATCTCCCCGCCGTTCTGGTATACAAAATTATAGTAGCCTTCCTGGTTATGCAGGCCGGCACAGAACCCATACTGAGATTTATCATCCTTTGTCAGCTTCTTGGCCGCATCCTTTAAAGTGTCCCATGTCCATGTATCGTCCGGATATGCAAGTCCTGCCTCATCAAACAATGTTTTATTATACCAGAGTGCGATGGTGTCATAATCTTTTGGTATCGCATACTGTTTCCCGTCAATATTGTAAATCTCACCCAGCCCTTCCGGATAATTAGCAAGGTCTACCTGATCGCTTTTTTCAATATAATTTGTCAAGTCAAGAAGCTGGTCATTGGAACCATAATAATAGATATTGTTGGAATGCATCCAGAAGGTATCCGGAAGTGAACCGCCGGTTGCCGCTGCCTCAAGACCTGTCCAATAGTCATCCCAGCCATTTACCTGTATATCAATCTTAATATTCGGATTCTCCTCTTCGAACTCATCCGCTACTGTCTGAATTAATTTGGCCTGGTTAGAATCCCAGCATGCATAACTGATTGTTACATCTCCTCCAGATTCTTCTGCCTTTTTTGTCCCCTCATCCGAGGATATATTTTTGTTGCCACATCCAGACACCAATGTTGTAATCATTGCTGCGCACAACAGTACGCTTACTAACTTCCTTTTCATAGAAACCTCCTTTAATCAAGTGTTTTTTCTTTGTTTCATGCCATTATCATACATCAATGCCTAAAAATTGGTAATGTGTATTTGCGTTCATTGCATGGAAAAATGCGTCCTACACTGTATCAGCACTGTCACTGCCTCCAGTTCTTCTGATGGATAATATATGATACTGCCCCCCTCAACCCTGATGCATCTGCTATCCTCAGCATAGACCTCCAAAATCGAATATGTCTTATCCTGGGAATATTCTGGGATCGTAATCTCTATCTCGTTGGGAACCATTCCCCGAAAGGTGTGCAGGACAGCCAGGATTTTCCCCTGTTCCCCTATCCTCACAATTCCCTGCCATCCTTCAGGATGTCTGTAGCTTTTTATATCCGATCCAAAACGGTATGTACACCCTTTGCGGATTACAGGAACGATTTTTTTATAAAACCCCATGCCTTTTTCGATCATGTTCCACTGATCCTGTGAGAGTTCTGTGACATCCCCTGACAGACACATTCTTCCTAAGAAAGTGGAACACAGCGAATATACGATCCTCTGTATGGAATCCCCCTTTCTTATTACTGCCCATATCTGGCTCTGTGCCGGGTGGATAACGCGGTGAAGGTTGGCCGCAATGATTGGTATTTCGATACATTCATGGGCATCGGAGAATGAGGCCATGCTCATCTGGGACATCAGACCTGGTTCCAGCCTGTGCCCTCCCGACGCACAATTCTCTAATACAATCCCGTTAACTTGCTTCTTTATCTGCTCAATAAACCTTTTGCTGCATTCCATATTCTGTCTCAGCCCTTCCCCGAGGGATTCTGCTCCGTCACACCCTATGCCGATTGTCTCGTTATAGTCAATCTTCATATATCCAAAATCATACATTTTAAGCAGTCTGATTACTTTTTTTTCCAGATAATCTTGTACCCACGGGTCACGCATGTCCCAAAACCGCCTTGCATAACTGGTCAGCACCTTACCGTCCTTTTTTATAAGATGTTCTTCCATATGGTAAGCTTCCGACGCCCTGCCGGCAGTCTCTATCTCAAACCATATCCCCGGCACCATTCCAGCCCTTCTTATATCGGCAGCAGTCTTCCCCAAGCCTTCCGGAAACAGTTCTCCGGAAACGTTATAATCTCCCATGCTTTCGTCCCACGGTATATTTTTTTCCTTATACCATCCACAGTCAATCACAAAATAGCTGAAGCCCTTATCCTTAATCGCATTCAAGATTTCCCCAATATTCTCCGCTGAGGGATTCCCCCATGTAGTGCAATATTCATTGAATATAATAGGCAGCTCCTTTTCTATTAAAGGGGCGTTTTCAAGTCCCTCCAATGCATACGCAGTCAGCCGGTGCGAAAGTATATCAACAGAGTCCCCTTTACAGACACTTATAATTGCCTTTGGTGTAGAAAATTCCCCGCCTTTGGGGATTTCCTTATACCAATGTCCAAAATCACGATCAGCAAGCCCTCCACTTAATGCCAGAGATTCCTCTTTCCGGTAGGCCTCAATCTGCCAGGATGCAGGACACGCAATCTGCACACCCCAGAATATGTGGTTTTCCATATCCTCAAGGGCTGCAAACGGGAAGAATTTATTCACCGGCATCGAGCCTACCTGACCGAACTTCTCACATCTTACTGCATGAGGGTCCCACGCTGTCTCCAACTGTAAATCCTCCAGTGGGATGCTTTCTATTCTTCCCTCTGCACTCCAGACACTCCTGATCCTATGCAGCCGCATCCTTTCTTCTGACCCTGAAAATAATGCAGAAGAGATGCCGCTTAGTGAGAACGACTCAAACATTTCTAATACCGCCGCTTCCTCGCTCTGATTTTTAAATTCACAGTACACCTTTAAATACGGTGTGCCTTTTTTGTAAAGCAGATGATGGATGATTTCATAACCTCTGGAATCACTTAGATAAGTACTTATGTCTGTTTTGTTTCCACTTTTCTGAACTACCTGTTCTACGTATTTTAGCCGCCTCACTGTCTCACTATTACGCATGGTATTGCCCATTGCATAAGTATCATTGTAGATGTCCCCCACAAGTTTTAGCTGTACCATAGAATCAAAACCATTATTTCCCATTTTGGATATGTCAATTTTTTCTCCTGCAGGTATCAGCAGAAGCTCAACCTGTCTCTGGTCTTCAGTACTTATATAATATGCCTGCATATCCCCCAACCTATATTCCCTTATAATTTTACGCATATATCTCCTCCTGTCTTTATGAAATATAGTCTGAGTCTAACATACAAGGATATGCTGCTCCATGCATTAATGCTTGATTGGCTTGTATTTTTGCCGCATATTTAACCTGTATGGAAATAGGAATAAGTCAAAAATCCTGCAGCCAGGACAAGCAGCCCGCCTTCCATACTTTTTAAGGGTTGAAACAATTGGTATGCTCTTTGAAAAAAGCGGCAAATCATCTAATGATTTGCCGCTTCACCCAGCTCTTTTACTTATTGTTTTAATCCACCCCGGTAATTTCACACAATACAACACGTCTTATATAGATGCGTAACCTCGCCTCCATCCAACCAATAGAAGTAAACTTATCTTTACGATTTATTGAAACATTTCATCTCCGCTTTTAAAACCAAATGCGGGATGGAAATCAAATTTTACAGCTCCCACTGCGACTTTAGGACCAACTGCTTTTTTTATTCTATAAATACCTTCGTTACCGAAACCTGCACAAAGTTCAATCGCGGAACAGCCCTTTTCCGCCATCTCTTTCGCTACTGCCTCCGCCTCTTCGTAATTCTTCACTCCGATTACATTCATATTGATTGTATCAGACGGGATGACCGCCCTCTGTCTCTCTGGATTGAGTCCATCTGCTACATAAATAAAAGCACATTCAAACATAAAAATCTTCTCCTTTCGTTAGGCGCATACCTAAACTATAACGCTTCTGCGCACGATTGCATCATATCCTAGTTCCAAAAAATATCTTCCTTTACCCCTTATTTTATCGCAAAGCACCATCATTCACAATCCCGGATTTCCACGCCTCATCTTGCTGCTTCAATAAAACTTCTAAAAATTTTTCTGCTGATGTCATCCTTTAAGTAGGAAAATTCAGGATGCCACTGGACAGCCCATACATATTTTTTCTTCGGTGCATATACCGCTTCTGTGATGCCGTCAGGGGAGCAGGCCATCATTTTTAAGTTAGGGGACAAGCTCTTAACTGCCTGATGGTGATAACTATTCACAGAAATTTCTTTCTGGTTAAGGAGTTTGAACAGTGGGGTATCCTCTATGATTTCCACTTTATGTACTGGTTTGTCATAGGGAGGGGACTGATGATGTTCCACACTGGAGGCCGCCTGCATGGGCAGATCCTGGTAAAGTGTACCTCCCAGAAAGGCATTGATGGCCTGTATGCCTCGGCAGATTCCTAAAACAGGTTTGTTCTGTTCATACAGCAAACGGAAAAGACTTTTTTCCATTTCGTCCCGCGGTCTGCAGCACTCTTTGCAGGATGGCAGGGGAGCTTCTCCATACAGGTCCGGTGATATATCCTGCCCGCCAGTGAAAAGGAATCCATCACACATTCTGCTCAACTGTTCCAGAATAGCCAGATCCGAAGTCAGGGGAAGCATGAAGGGTGTGCCGCCTGCCTCTAACAGTGCGTCCAAATAGCCGGGAAGCATCCAATAACTGTTCTTTTTCATGTCAACTAAGGGTATGACACCAATAATAGGTCTGCTCATAATCTTTCCTCCAATCCATTCAAAAAGGACAATGAAGTCCTGTTCCGAACCTCATTGTCCCGCACTCATTATAATAGATACTGCTTACGATTGCAACAAATAATTAAGAACTGGTTTTCTTAAAATTCGATACGCAAAGAGATACAGCATCGGATGATATTCAGATGCTTGTAAAGGAACTTGTAAAACAAAAAAAGAAAAATACAACGGTAGATTTTCTCGGACAAAACTATTGGCAGATGATTATTGATGTCTATTCCAATCAGTATATCAAGACTATCACTGCTGCAAAATACGGCACAGGTGCATCAGACTTTATTGTTAAAGGGAGTACGCCTCTTCGGCATAAGCTCCACACCACTATTTACTATGCATAAACAGCCGGCATCCACGCTCATTATCCAAATTACGAACTGTGTGCGTGATTGCCGGCTGACCTGTCATAAGAATACTGGCTGCCTTCGCCTGACCCCAATATTTTGTTTGTGATACTTAAAATTATAATTTTTACTCTTGTTACAAATATTCAGCTACAACCTCTTCGGCCCTCATCACTTCCACATTGTCACCGTAAATCAGTATTCTCTGCGGAACTCCCATGTCAAGTCCGGCGAGATTATCCAAATATCTGGCTTCTAACGCTGTCTTACCGAACAGCATATCAACTTCACAATTGAGAGGGCTAATTCTGTCAACAAATTCCTTTGCCCGTTTCAATGTTCTGAATTGTACAGTTACTTTACGTTCCATCTTTGGTTCTCCCCTTTTCATCATTCGTATGCCGTCAGCATTACTGCTGCCGCTTTATAAGGCTCATTTGTACGATACTTTAATATGCCCTCTTTTATCTCAATCTGCACCGGAGTATCAGAGTAGACTTCCTGTATCTGCGTCGGACATGTTTCCGGCAGTGTAACTTCTATCCATTCAGGAAGCTCCCCATCAAATGTGTGCAGTACCACATAAGCCTCTCCATTTCTGCCTACTCTTACCAATGCCTGCCATCCCTTTGGGTGCCGCATACTTCTTATATGCGAACCATAAAGATACGACTGCCCCTCCTTAATCACAGGTGCAATTTTCTGATAAAAGCTCATACCTCTTTCCAATATTTCCCACTGTTCGCCTGTAAGTCCGGTAACATCACCAGAGATGCAAAGCCTTCCCAGAAATGTTGCAGCCACTGAGTATGCAATCCTCTTCAATGAGTCATCTGTGCGGATAACCGCCCATATCTGGCTCTGCCTGGGATGGATGACCCTGTGCAGATTCGCTGCGATAACCGGTATCTCCACACACTCATGTGCATCGGAAAAAGACGCCATACTCATCTGTGACATGAATCCCGGCTCCAGGCGGTGTCCGCCGGACGAGCAGTTCTCCAGCACAATATCCGGCACCTCTCTTTTCACTTTTTCAATGAAACGGAAGGATGCTTCCATATTCCTGCGCAGCCCCTCTCCAAGAGATTCTGCTCCGTCACATCCGATTCCAATGGTTTCGTTATAATCTATTTTCATATATCCGAAACCATATTTCTTCAGAGTACCGATTACTTTTTCCGTCAGGTATTCTTCTACCCACGGGTCGGTCATATCCCAGAAACGCCGGAAATAGCTGGTAAGGACTTCTCCGTCTTTGTGCAGCAAATGTTCTTCCAGATGATAAGCCCGGGACGCACTTCCAACATTTTCAATCTCAAACCACAGTCCCGGGATCATCCCTGCATCCTGGATTGCCTTTACTGTTTTTTCCAGTCCGCCGGGGAATAAGTTTTTTGACACCTCATAATCTCCCATGCTGATATCCCACGGAATTCCTTCCTCCTTGTACCAGCCACAGTCAATCACAAAATACTGGAAACCTTTTCCCTTTATCTTTTCAATGATCTCCATGATATTTTCATGGGAGGGATTCCCCCAAGTGGTACAGTATTCATTGAAGACCAGCGGCAGTTCCTGCTCGCTCTTTGGCATTTCCTCCATATTTTCCACCGCCGCTTCTGTAAGCCGCCCGGTAAAAAGATCAAAGGAATCCGTGCAGGCTGTAGTTACAATAGCCTGCGGCGTAATAAACGATTCTCCCGGCCGTACTTCCTTCATCCAGTGCCCGAATTCCCTGTCTGCAAGCCCCCCGCTTAATGCAAGTCCGTCATCCTTCCGGTAAACTTCCATCTGCCAGGAAGCATTGTGCGCAATCTGTGCGCCCCAGAATATATGATTTTTACAATCTTCTATGGCTGCAAACGGAAAAAACTTATTCACGGGCATAGAACCTGCCTGCCCGAACCTTTCACAGCGGACGGCGTGGGGATCCCATGCAGGCTCAAGCTGCAGGTCTTCCACCGGGATCACTTCATGCCGGCCCTCCTGGCTCCATACACTCCGTATCCGGTGCAGGTTCAGGCACTCATGTCCATCCCCTTCCAGATAAGGCGAAAGGCCTCCCAAAGAAAAGCTTTCCATCATCTCAAGCTTACAGGATGCCTGGCTTTTATTTTCAAAAGTACAATACATCCTGACATAAGGCATCCCCTCTTTCCATTCCAGATGGTGTGTCACCTCATACATGCGGTCATCCCTGAGAACAGTATCTATCCTTATACCTCCCTTATCTGTCTCACATGACTGTGAGTGGTACCGGAGTCTTCGGACAGACTCTCCGTTTCTCATAGAGGCCCCCATTGCATATGCCTCATTATAGATATCTCCGGTCAGCTTAAACTGAACCAGGGATTCCATATTCATATCTTTTTCAGGCATTTTATAATAGGCCGCCTCAAGAGGCAGCAGCATAAGTCCTGTCTGTCCGTCTTCCGAGTCTGTAAGATATCTGACTGTCATGTCTCCCAGATGATATTCTTTTAATATTTCCACTGCCATTTTTCTGCCCTTTCTTTATCTGCGTTTTTTCCTTTTGATTATAACCACGGAAACAATAGCTCCTGCCATAATCACCATAATACATATGTATGGCAGTACATTTGCGGTATCTCCCGTATTAACCTTATCTTTGATGCCTGTTGCCCGCTTATCCGAAGTACCTGAATTATTTGGTGTGCCTGAATTACCCGGCGTATTCGGATTAACCGGCGTATCGGGATTGTCTGGTGTATCCGGGTTGTCCGGCGTATCAGGGTTGTCCGGGGTATCCGGGTTGTCTGGTGTGTCCGGATTGTCCGGCGTATCCGGGTTGTCTGGCGTGTCCGGGTTGTCTGGTGTGTCCGGATTGTCCGGCGTATCCGGGTTGTCTGGAACTACCGTGCTTCCTGCCACAGCAGCAGATATCTCAAACTTATCGAGCCGCGGGGTAAAGTCATCCTGTACCGCACTGAATTTGTAAGAATTATCGTTGGTAAATGTTATCGTATTCTCTCCCGCCTGAAGGGATACATCCAGCACAACATTCTTATATACGTCCCAGCAGAATGTATTCCTGAAATAAACCGTCTGCGGTGTTCCTCCGTTCACGCTGATTTGGGCATATCTCTCCACCAGATCTGTGTTGTACGGATGTACATAATTACTGCCATCTTGTTTCTGCATTACCGGCGCCGGCTCATCGTTGGAGTAAAATACAGACAGCTTATAGTCGCCTGCGGTTTCTGCATTGACCTTAAGGCTGAGCACATTATCCTTGCCTCCGCGGAATCCTTCTACTGCCTTCCCCCCGGAAGCATAGCTGTTTTCTGTTATTTCAGGTACTGCCGTACTTCCTCTGAGGTAATTATATCCATCCTCTGCATCGGTTCCGGATGTTTCACAATCCTCTGCCTCAATAACAATTGTTCCTTTTTCCGTGGCATCTTTGTCCTCTGTAAATACTATCTGGTCCAGAACAAGTCCGTCGCCGCTAAGCTTTAGCTCATTCATTCCGGCCGCAAGATAGATGATACCCGCATTGTCCTTACCGAGTGTAAGTGTCTGAAGTTCTTTCCATGTCACGCCAACCTCGGATTCCGCTTTGGCATCCGCCGCATACTGCATGGAGCTCTTACTAAGCACCGCACTTCCGCTGCCGTCGGAAGATATGCTGTAATATCCGTCTCTCGGTGCACAGACATAGAAGCTAAAATCCCCGCTCCCTGCCGCATAACCTGCTCCTGTATAGTCTCCATTCTCCTGGGAAAGTGAGAATCCTTCCTCTGTTCCTGCCAATTCTTCCGGTTCCACTACAATCTTCCCTTCTGTCTCCCTTACCTTAGTCAGGTCAATCTTATCCAGAAGCGCACAAAGCATGGAATTCACCTGTTTCCCGTTCTGGTTTTCCCCGGTGTAGGTTAGCTTAATTTGATGGGCTCCTGCCGTAAGGTCGACATAAACGGTCTTATAATTATAATAGCCCCATTTGACAGTGGAGTCATAGGATATCTCCTGCTGCTCTTTGCCGTCTATACTCAGCTTATGATTTACAATCGCTCCTATAGCACGGTTCTGTCCGCCATTCTCCACATATTCAAGACTCATAGGGTCTACCTGTGGAGCCTGGCTGGAATAGTATACATTCAGACGGTATGTTCCGTCCTCCGGCACATCCACAGAGAATTCCACCCCATCTCCTTCCGCGTTCATGGCGCCAACCTCCGCACGGTTGGAACGGGCCAGGTCGCTGCCTCCTGTCTTCGTAAATGCCGATGCCCCTCCAAGCAGAGCCGCGTCTTCTGCTTCATAGGTTTCCTGCCATGCTCCCACAGCCGTGCCTTCTTTCCCGGTTGCAGGCGTCACTACCGCATAATAGGAATCCATCAGTTCCGCATTTTCTACGGTATATACCAAGCTGCTGCCTGTGAATTTTACATCCCCCTCAAACACAGCCGGAATATCGTCTGCAAAACCATGATGTCCCGTATACTTGGAGCGGTATATTTTAACGTGCGCGCTGTCGGCTTCTTTGAATGTGTCGGTGTTTTTAATATTATCAATGCAGACCGTCTGGCTTCCGGCCTGTCCGCCGAACAACGTGTATATCATATTACTGCTGTCGTCTACACTGGATAGTCCGTACAGTCTTCCGTATGCGCTTGGGTTTCCTATGTTCTCTAACGTAATAGGTATGGTGTGTCCTGTCATCTGTGCATACCACTTATAGGTCCACCATGCACCATTCGGCTTATTATTCTCAGCCGCCAGCTCGTTTAAGCTGTTTGCCAGTCCCCAGTAAGGCAGGGAAGCATATATCTTCTCTTCTTCAAAGATTGCAAGCCAGTTCACCAGCTGACCCGGTGTCCCCACATCATCAAAGTTCACGGTTTCATTCACAAAGAGAATCGGGTCAATTCCGGAACCTTCATAATAAGTATCCACGTACCCTCTTACTTCATCACAATGGGACTTAAAGGATGTCAGCTTATCCTTCTGCAATTCATGCCACGTGATATATTCCGGCAGGCAGTTGTTCTTTTGACAGAACTCGAAAAACTGTTTGTACGCACCGGACTTATAGCTTGCAAAATTCGGGCCTGCGACTTTCAGGGAAGAATTAATTCCCTTTACGGTATCATATATTGTCTTCCAGTCTGTGCACAATTTGCTAATATTACTTCCGTACCAGATATTATCCGGTTCATTAAAGAGTACAAAGCTATATCCCACAAGCTCTTCATCTGACTTTCCCTCCACCATCTTTGTGACAACGGTGCGGACCTTTTCCTGATAATCCCCTATGCCGGTATTCTCATAAGGCCACTGAAGATAATAATCCTGAAGATATATCTGTATATTCTCCACGCCGCACTCATCCAGATAGTCTGTCAGACGATATCCGTCCCCGGAGGGATGCTGTTTGCCGTCCGCCGCCTTCTGAACCAGTATCTTAGGCTGGATCGCTTTTATCAAATCAATGGATGGTACATTTACCTCACTGACCCCATAGAGAAAGCCTGTGGAACCGTGGAGTAAATCTCCTGTATTCTGTGATGCGTCAAAATGCAGAGCCGCCTTATACTTTGCTTCTCCTGCTGCCTTGCGCAGATTAACCAGTGCCTCATCAACGGCATCCTGTCCTGCGGCCTCGCCTTTTTCAAGTACTCCTTTTGCTGCTTCCACCGTCGTATTCAATGCCTCTTTACTTTCATCCGTCAGCGCATTCTGCTTTAAAAGCTCTTCAGCCTCTCCCGTCTCCGCCTGAAGCTGGGCATTCGTAAACACAGTATCCGCCGTCACGCCCTCATAATACTCAAGCTGGCCTGCCGCTGCCTTAAGTTCTGCTATCATATTATCTACATTAGACTCCGTGACCGGATTGGCAAGAACAGCTTCGGCCTCTGCAATTTTAGTCTGAAGCGCTTCATACGTCTGTCTTGTATAATAGCTTATACTCTGTTCCTTTGCCTGTTCAATCTCTGCCTTAAGCTGTTCCAGCTTATCGAAGCCGACTGCATAGGAATCATATGCCTTCTTCGCCTGTTCTTTTGTCAGCGCCACATTGTAAAATCGGAATTCGTCGATTTTCGCTTTCAAATCCGCGTCTGTAGAATATACAGAACGGCCGATTGCATTGTTTGTGTATTTTTTCAGTTCTTCACCGTTATTTTTGAATAATGACTGTAATATCTGCTCCTGGTTCCCATTCTTGTCCGTTGTGCCTACCTGTTCGCCATCCAGATATACGTCATACGTATCCGGGCTTACGCTGATAGTCACATGCTGCCACTGCCCCTTCGTGAACGGCCTGTCCCACACAAGTTTCATCTGGCTTGAGCGGTCAGACATCATAATAGAAGTATTATAAGCACCTGAAGCAGTGTCTGTGCCTCCTGTCACAAAGGTGAACTCAGGGGCGTTCCATTTCCCACCGTCTCCGTTGTTGGAATTCAGCTCTATAGGCGATGCAGAGAAAATGCGGTTATAATGAACCGCACTCTCATCCACATCAATCCAGAATGAAAATGCAAAACCTTCATCGGTTACATCTTCAAACATATTATCAGGCAGTGTCAGATACCCCTGATTAAGTCCGCCCCCGGGCAGGTTGAGCACCTTGGAGCTTCTCTGTACATCGTCCACAACGCCGAGACCTTCCCCTGCGCCTCCAATTTGTGCCGTTGCTCCTTCCTTCGTGCCCTGATTCACGATTTCGGTCCCATTCACTCCTTCATCAAAAGTAAATTCATAATACGGCTCCGGTACAGTTACCGTCTCCTCTCCTTCAGCAAAACTAATTGAAGAGGGCCATACCATCGTTACCGCCAAAAGCAATGCCGAAAATCTTTTAAGCTTTCTATTCTTCATCCCTTTCTCTCCTTTTTCCTGTTCCCTAACCCTTTACGGCTCCGACTGTCATACCTTTAATAAAATACTTCTGCAGGCTCAGGAACAATATGGCAATCGGCAGCACGGAAATTACGATTGCCGCCATAGCTGTTGTGTAATCACTGCTCTGCGCCGAAAACAGAGACTGAATCGCTACCGTCAGAGTCTTTAACTGCTTCTTGCTGACATACAGACTCGCCAGCAGGTAGTCGTTCCAAATCTGGAATGCCTGCATGATAATTAACGTTGCCATGGCCGGTTTGAGAATCGGCATAACCACTGAGATATACGTGCGGATGACAGAACATCCATCGATTCTAGCGGCTTCCTCAAGCTCCAGTGGAACCGTGGACATGAAACTGTTCATCAGGAATACTCCGAACGACACTCCCGTCGCGACATACATGAATATAATCCCGTATCTCGTATTTGTCAGATGCAGTTTATATCCAATCATATAAATCGGAAGGAATAATGCCTGATACGGAATCAGAATTCCCACAATAAAGTATATGTAGCAGAATTTAAAAAATTTATGGGTGCATCTTGCAATCGCCCATGCCGTAGTTCCGCATAAGATGGCGAGAATCAATACGCTTATCGCCGTATAGATGAACGTATTGGTAAATGTAGTCGCCAGATTTAATTTGTCAAATGCTTTCACATAGTTTTCAAGATTAAAGCTTTCCGGTAAAGACAGCGGGCTGCTCAGGTATAATTCCCGCTTTCCCTTAAAGGAATAATTAAGGATAATAAAGATTGGCGCAATGAACGCGATTGCCGCCACCGTCATAATGATCTGCACGCCAAATGTCTTTTTCGTGTATGGCTGCGCCTGAATATCATCTTTTTCCTTTTTCCTAAACATTATGCCTGCACCTCCCTCTTCTTTAATCCCTTTACCTGTATGAGTGCAACCAGAAGAAGTACAATTACAAGTGTCACAGACATTGCCGAACCATAGCCATACTGTCTTCCGTTAATAGCCGTTGTATATGTTTCGTAAATCATAGATGTGGAAGACCTGCCAGGGCCCCCTTTTGTGGAGGATACAAGTAAGTCGTACACTTTCAGTGAACCGGTTGTGATACCTACCACACAGATTGTAATTGCCGGAGCAAGCATTGGGATTGTTACATTAAAAAATCTCTTAACCGCTCCTGCCCCGTCAACCTTTGCCGCCTCATATAATTCGGCCGGTACTGATTGAAGCCCTGCCAGATATATAAGCATCCAATATCCGATCCACTGCCAGTTATTCGCAATCAGAAGACCGCTGAGTACGGTTTCCTTCTTCCCGAACAGGAGGAAATTGATATTGGTTCCCAACAAGTCATTCAGGGCCGGAAGCACATTTGAGAACATCTTAAGCCACACAAAACCGACAATAACCGCACTGATCAGGCACGGGATAAATAAAATCGTCCGGTATATTTTCTGTCCCTTAATTCCACTGTCCAGTGCAACTGCAAATAACAGTGCTACGATATTCTGAATAATTGTATTGCCAATGGTGAACTTAATCGTAAACAGCCAGGCATCCCTAAAATTTGAGTCCTTAAATAAATCAATATAGTTCTGGAAGCCTACAAAGATTTTCTCCGCAGACATTCCGTCCCAGCTTGTGAATGAATACCGCACCGCCATAAACATAGGAATAATCAGCCCAATCGTAAAGATGATGAATCCCGGTAAGACAAGCAGTAAATATTGGCGGAACATTCTTTGTTCCATTGTTCCTTTTTTTGTTTTCTTCATTGTACTCTCTCCCTTTTAAAAAAGAGGAGGAGATATCTCCCCCTCTTTTTCTATTTATTTGCTAATTTGCGGAGCTGGCGCCCACTCTTCCGTCAGAGGCCTTCAGGCAATCCTCGAAGCTTAGGTCTCCCTGGAGCCAAGACGCGATGTCCTTTGCATTTTCCTCCTGGAAACCACCCCATACGAGCTGGTTATTTCCAAGCGTTACATCCACGATATTCCCTTCCTCAGCATACTTATCGATGTCTTCCTGACTTGGATTCTTGAATGTAGGTGTTACATCCTTGAGCATAGAAGCTGTCTTTGTGTAGTCCAGAATATCTACCGCCAGGTCTTTGTCGCTTGTAAGAAGGTCAAGAACCTGATTGACTTCCTCCTGATGCTTCGTATCTTTGCTTGTCATAACAGTAATGTTCGGCTCAAAGATTAACTTGGAATCCCCGGTCTGATTCGGGAATGGGAAGATTCCGAACTCAAAGTTCTCGTCAATATCGAGGAAATTCTGGATTGACCAGGAGCCTGACACCTTCATAGCCGCTTCTCCCTGTACCATCTTTGCATCACAGTCTGTCTGCTCTGTGGAGAAGGTCTCCGGGAATGTATTGTCATAAATCAGTTTGTTATACTCATATGCCGTCTGCATTTCCTTACTGTCTGAGAAGGATACCTTTCCGTCCCTAAACTTGTCTCCCCAGGTAGGGTCATTGTTGAACACGTCGTTCATGGCGAACTGCATGGTGACATTACCGATGGACCAGGTATCTACCATGTGGCTGGCAAATGGTGTGATTCCTTTTGCTTTACAGTCATCAATGATTTTCTGTAAGTCTTCCTGGGTCTTTGGCACTTCCCATCCATTTTCCTTAAACATCGTCTTGTTGTAATACACACCCTGATACAGTGCGTTGTATACAAGACCATAGGTTTTTCCGTCTATTGTAACGTTTTCGCTTGCCGCATCCAGTCCTCTGTCCACATACTTACTGTCAATTTCTCCCAGAACACCCTGCGGTGCATATGTAGATACATCCTGTGCCTTACCAATCATAATATCTGGCAATCCCGACTGCATATACTGCTGCATCTTTGGCTGGAAGTCATTGCCCCAGTCTACACACTCCCATTCCAGCTCAATATTCGGATACTTTTCGGCCAGGGCTTCATCAATCATGTCTTCAATTCCTGCATCCGTTGTGGACTGTCCGGCCAGCACGGTAAGTGTTACTTTTTCGCCCTCACTTTTTTTCTCAGTCCCGCCTGCTTTGCCATCATCGTTTCCGCCGCATCCTGTTGCCATTGATGCAATCATCATTGCAGCCAATACTGTACAAAGCACTTTTTTTCTTTTCATAACCCGTTCCTCCTGCATTTTTATTGGTTAACTTGATGATATGATTATAGAATTTTTCTCACTGCAAGAAATAGGATGATATAGAAAAAATTAGTTGTACAATTTTGTATTCCCCAAAATAACATAAAAAAACCTTTCGGTAATGCACACTACCAAAAGGTTTCCTTATACTGATTACCGGCCAAAGCCTGCAATCCATCTGTGCTGCCTGATAAAACTAAGCTGCATATTTATCAAATACCTTTCTGAAAAAAATCGAATTGATATAAGCCAGCAGTGAAAAGCCCCCTACCAGCCAGATAAAAATTGCCCGCAGCATAAATTCCACATGAAAGAAAGTAACCATCACACATGCAGCTGTAATCAGCAGCATGGCAGCCGTATAACCAAGGTTTACCCCTCCAATCATAAAAGCATTTTTCAAACAGGTAAGAAAATCATCCTGGAACCTGGCCATATATGGGAAAACGTACAGGATTACGATAACAAAAACACAAAATAAAACAACAGTCGTTATTGTCAGCAGCATCCGCAAACTGCCGGACAAGCTCTTGATTACTGAAAAATCAATATAAAAGACTGCACCTGCTGCTGCCAGCACAAGCCAGCAGGATGTACTTTGCCTGAAATTTACTTTAAAGGACTTCCAGTAAGCGGAAAATACATAGGACTCTTCCTGTTTTACCATTTTAAGGTTTACCGAATATAGTGCAGTGACCGCAGCCCCAATTGTCACCAGCGGCAGGCAGCTGAGCAAAAAACAGATGTTTAGTATCACTGTATTCATAATCTTGTTCATCACATCCATCAACGGACTATCCAGATCAAAAATGTTTCCCATCATTATTCCCCCTATTCTTCATAAGCACTGGCGGCCCTGTTTGCATCCGAAAATTCAAGCACCTCCTCAAGTGTCTTTTCCTTCTTCAGCCATGCCAGCTGTTCCTGCGCCACACGGTTCTGGAAACTCCATATCAGCTGTGCATTTCCAGTGGAAACGTCAATCACTCTTCCCTGTTCTTCATATGTATCAATATCGTCTTGTATCTTACTCTTATAAGCAGACTCCATTCCCTCGACAACGGAATCGGCCTGTGTAAATTCCAGGATTTCACTGGTAAGCTGTCTGTCACTCAGCAGTGAATAAAAGATCTCATCAATCAGGCTGTCATGCTCTGTATCTGCACTCTTCATGAAAGTAAGGTTGGTTTCCCTGATCAGATCCGCATCCCCCTTCTTATTGGGAAAGGGGAAGATACCAAACCGGATGGTCTTTCCATATTGATTGGCAAACTGCATGGACCATGAGCCTGTCAGATACATAGCGGCCTCTCCCTGCGTGAATCTGCTGTCGCTCTCAAACTGATCCAACAATAGTGCGTCTTCCCATGACGCATCCAGAATCATCCGGTTGTTTTCCATGCAGCGCATGATATCCTCATTCCTGGTATAATCCACTTCCCCTCTCCTAAACCGCTCCCCCCACTGCGGGTCATACTTAAAAATCTCATTCATCATATATTGCATCGTCATATTCGCCACTTTCCAGCTCTCCTGAAAATGTACTGCAAACGGCACAATGCCCTCCGCTTTGAGCTTCTCTACAGCCGCCTCCATATCCTCCGTTGTCCGGGGAACCTCGATAGAGAGCTGCTCGAAAATATCTTTATTATAAATCACGCCCTGGTACCAAAAGTTATATGGCAGGCCATACACCTGATGGTCAAGTGTAACGGAATCCAGTGCACTTTCCTTGATCTTAGCACTGCAGTCTTCAGATATGGTTCCAAGCTGCCCTGTTTTCGCATACGCCTTCACATCCTGTGCCTTTCCGATTATGATATCCGGAATATCCCCCGATGCCAGCCTTCCTCTCATCTGGGATTCAAACCGGTCACCCCAGTCTACACATTCCCATTCCAGCTCCACCTGAGGATATTCCTTTTCCATCCACTCGTTGACCATATCCTCTATTCCCGCATCTGAGGTAGACTGCCCTGCCAGAACCGTCAGTATTATCTTGTCTTCTTTTACGCCGGTGCTCTTATCAGGTGCACATCCTGTCAGCAGCACTATCACAGCCGTCAGTAATAAAAGTTTTTTTCTGTTCAATGTTCATCCTCCAGATGTCTGTTTCTGTACTCCCTAGGGCTTATCCCTTCATTCTTTTTAAACACCCTGCTGAAATAAGTGTAGTCATCATATCCAACCATAAAAGCGATCTCCGTCAGATTGATATCACTTTCAGCCATATACTCCTTTGCCTTACTGATTCTTTTTTTCGTGATATAAAGAATCAGGTTCTCCCCTATTTCCTGGCGGAACATCTTGGAAAAGTAAGAATTTTCCACATTATAAGCTTTCGCTAAAGAGTCCAGCGTCAAATCCTCAAAATAATGGCCGTCAATATATGCGGCTGCCTGCCGGACAATCCCCCGCATGGTATCCGTAGGGGCTTCCTTTCTGTCAGGGACGAGATACTCTATCATATTCTGCACTGCTTCGCATACCGCTTCCCCATCGAGGCTTTCCACTGCCTTATCTGCTGATTCCATTAAGCTGTCAATATCGACTGCTTGTTTATGTCTCTGCTCCTGCATAGCGAAATCTGCAAATACATTCATAACCTGCTTTACTGTCTGGCGCACCTCCAGATATCCCCACGTTTCTTTCTCACACCGTCTCAATCCAATCTCCTCTAAAACAACCTTCGTTAAGGCAGCTGCATTTTGGGATTTCAGAAAATTTTGGATTCTTTTTTCCTGTTCTCCCGTAAACCTGGCATTCCTGCGGTCCTTATTCATCTCATCTTTTTTTTCCGACAATATGATTTCATCCTTTTTGCAGTATGTCCTGGTCATAAGCAGGGCCACCGATTCGACATATGCCATGTGGATGCTGTCCATGGAATAGGAATGCCCGCTGATGCAGAAGGTAAGGCAGGTACCCGGGAACTTTGAAAAGTAGATCCGCAGCCTTTCTGCCAGCTTCACCAGTTCACGGCTCCCCAATTCCGTTATGACTATAAATTCATTAGAACGGTAAATATGGTTAAAAATTATAATTTCGTCAGTATGGATGATCCGGTGGATCTCCTTTTTTATATTATAAGAGAATAAGTTCATATCATAGTCATTGTATTTTATGACAGCGGAAAGATTATGGATTTTTATCAGCATGAGGCTCATCCCTGCCAGCTCAATCCCGCTGTTCATAGACAGGTTTGGCACATAGGGGACCTCCTCCTTCTCAATCAGCTGGCTGAACTCCCTGTCCTGGATCAGGGATGCCGCTTTCAACAGCTTGAGCTTTTCGTTTTCCCGCTCACTTATGATTTCCAGTGCCTTTACAATGGCATTCACCAGGTCAATCTTCGTCACCGGCTTTACCAGATAGTGGATCGCACCGGATAAAAAGGTTCCCCTGACATACTCAAAGTCATCGTACCCGCTCACTACAAAGGCTACAATCTCCGGATACTTTTCTTTCACGATCTCAAGCAGTTCTACCCCGTTGATAAAGGGCATATTGATATCCGTAATCAAGATGTCAGGTTCTTCCTCCTCCAGGCGCTTCAGGACTTCCTCTCCGTCCCGCGCCGGCTCCAGGCATTCCAGGGAATATCTGTCCCATTCAATCATCTGCCGGAGTTTTTCTCTTGTCCAAAACTCATCGTCTGCAATCAATATCTTATACTTTTGCTTTTCCATCTTCTTTTTCCGTCCTTTTATCCCTGGGTATTTCCATGCAAACTTCAGTTCCTTCGCCCATGGTACTTATGATGTGGAGCCCATAAGATTCTCCGTACAGCATCTTCAGCCTGGCATTAATATTATGCAGGCCGATAGAATTGCCTTCTTCTATAAATTGGATATCATTTTTTTGCAGCAGTCTGTTATATGCATCCGCATCCATGCCGACTCCATTGTCTGATATACAGATCACCACGCTGCTGCCCTTTGCCTTTGCCTGAATCCTTACACACTTTTCCCCCCGCTTATTACGCAGGCCGTGATTGAGTGCATTCTCCACCAAAGGCTGCAGGGAAAGTCTTGGTACCCTGCTCTGGAGCACGCTTTCATCAATATCATAAGTATACTGTATATTATCCTGCATCCGCACGCCCATTACATAGCAGTAATTCTTCAGATGTATGATCTCCTTCGACAATGTAGAGAACGGGTCTTTCATATTCAGGCTGTAGCGGAAAATATTGGAAAGGGACTGGCTCAGCCTGCTTACCTCCTGGCAGTTTCTGATCTGTGCAATGCTGCTCATCGTATCCAGTGTGTTATACAGGAAATGCGGATTGATCTGTGCCTGCAGCGCCTTGTATTTTGCCTGGTTTAACAGCTCATTTGCCTGCTTTTCTTTTTCGGAAAGTTCTTCCATCTGATCCAGCATTTCATTAAAATTTTGTCCAAGCATTCCAATCTCATCCTTATTTTTAATCTCTGCACGCAAAGAGGTGTTTCCGCCTTTAATCCTTTCTATCGTAACCATAAGCTCTTCCAGCGGCCTTGTCATGCTCCGCGACAGTATAAATGTCAGAAAAGCGGCAGCAACGACCATAACCACCCCAATCAAGAGGAGGTTCACCGTCAGCGCCCGCTGGTTCTGTTCCAAAAGTTCCCGGGGCATCAGGGAATATGCCGTCAGGTCATACTTATTCTGCTCTACTTGAAAAAGCTCCTGTTTTGCAGACCCGGATGCCATTTGTCCTGTCTGTGTTCCCTGCAGAATCTGAGTGGATATCTCCTGATATTCTATTTCTTCGTCCTTACTCAGGCTGCCGATAGAAGTTACCGGACGGTCATCCATAGGCTGCAGCCAAATATACATGGTATTATCTGTACTGTACTTATCCATAATGGAGCGGATTGCCTTGCTGTCCACATCACATACAATATAGCCAATAGCCTGTTTGTAATTCCGGTTATCAAACAGCTTCAGCACGAACCGCACAATATCTGTCTCCCTATACTGGTTATAATAGCTGGAGATCAGCATACCATTCTCCGTAGAATTTACAAAATTTTTCACCGCTTTGGCATTGCAGTAATCTTCATCTCCATAAATGTCTGCCGGATAATTATGTTTTGGCGTCATGGCCCTGCGGTATGTACTGATTATCTCGTCTTTTGAGGTGTATAGATACATGGATACCACACTGTCCCCTGTTTCAAAACCGGTAGTCGCAATCTCATATGCTTTCCTATAAAACCCTTTTCTCAATTTTTCTATGCTTTCCTGTTCCTTCAGCGCTTCGATCAGTTCTCTTTCACTGTAAACTTCAATCAGGTTGCTTTCCACGTTTTTGATAAAAGTGTAGATTTCATTCTGCATATTCTGCAATGAATTAGCGCTCTCTGCCTTAGCCCTGTCATATATAATACCAGAAGATGTTTCCTGAAATAAAATTGTCTGCAGAATTAACGCTATGAGTGTACAGCCGAGGCACATACACAAAATCTTCAATCTTAATTTCATCTTCTATCCCCCTTCTTATAACCGTTTTCATTATAGCATTTATGTAATGCTAAGAAAATAGAACAATTTATCATATAGACTTGGACTATTTTGACAGTATATCTCTTGACACTGTTGCAATACACAGAGACTCTCCTTCGTAAATAAAAAAACAGGGGCTGTGAAAAAAGCCCCTTTTGTGCCTCAATTTCTGGCAATATGTAATCATCATTTCATAACTGTCTTCCAAAACAACATTTGTAAGGACATGCTGCACGGAAATTTTTTTCCCGGTTCCTCACAAATAATATTCAATCCGTTCCTCCTCTTTCATCCCAAAAGCATCAAACACCTTATCCCGGACCACGAGAAAATCGTCGGATGTCCTGTCCCTGTGCTTTCCAAAAGGGACAGGGATAATGGTCTTGATTTTTCCGGGATTGGGTGTCATGACCACTATCCTGTCTGCAAGCGCCACGGCTTCCTCAATATCATGTGTCACAAAAACAACGGTGATGTTCTCTTCCTCTGCAATCCTGCGGATATCGTCCTGCATCTGCAGCCGGGTGATGGCGTCCAGTGCGGCAAACGGCTCATCCATGAATAAAATCTGCGGTTTTACCGCCAATGCCCTGGCAATGGAGACCCGCTGCTGCATTCCACCGGAAAGCTGGGAGGGCCTGAAATCTTTAAAACGCTCCAGGCCTACCAGCTTCAGGTAATCTTTTGCCGTCTTTGCCGCCTCACGCTTCTTCCACTTTTTCGCCAGCAGGCCCATCATGACATTTTTCTCCACACTCTTCCAGGGCAGGAGGCCGTAATGCTGGAAAACGGTCACATACTCCGGGGAAGGCTTCTCTACTTCTTTCCCGTCAATGAGGATACTCCCGCTATCCACACTTTCAAATCCTGCCAGGGCATTGAGAAGGGTTGTCTTTCCGCAGCCGCTGGGTCCCAGAAGGCAGGTAAACTCCCCTTTTTCCATGGACAGCGATACATGGTCCAGCGCCCGGAATTGTGTTTCCTCCTGCATATACTCCTTTGATACATCCTTCACTTCTATCAGGCTCATATCAGTTCCCGCCTCCTTGTGTAGTCTCAAATCCCCATATCTTTCCTGCCTGCTCCTCCCCATAGCGCATCAGTATATCCAAAACCAGCCCTAAAATACCGATCACCAGGATTGCCGCCATCAGAAGATCCGTTTCCAGACTGTTCCTGGCGTCCGATACCAGGTACCCCAGACCGGACTGCGCCCCGGCCATCTCCCCTGCAACCAGGAATATCCATGCAGTTCCCAATGCCAGATGGAGCCCTGATGCAATCTGGGGAAAGGATGCCGGAAAGATAATCCCAAAGAGGGTTTTTATCTTCCCCACCCCAAAGTTACCGGCTATCTTCTTATATACGGGATCCAGTTTCCCCACCGCGCTGACCGTGGTGAGCAGAACCGGAAAAAACGCCGCCAGGAAGATAATCACTATGGCCGGCACATCCCCTGTCCCTGCCCACAGGATAATAAAGGGAAGCCAGGCCACCGGAGATATGGGGCGCAGTATCTGGATAACCGGATTCATATAGTTCCATACTCCGGGCAGCCAGCCAAGAGCCAGCCCCAGAAGGACTGCCAGGATGGAAGCAAAGGTATACCCAATAAGAAACCTGTACATACTGGCGCCCACATCCAGCAGAAGCTTTCCTGAAAGCGCCCGGTCCGCCAGTGCATGAAATACTTCCCCCGGGCCTGGGAAGAGGCTCTTAGGGAAGATGCCGGCCCATGCCAGAAGCTGCCAGCCGAGAAGCAATACGGCAAACGGAATCACATGCGTCCTTACTCTTTTCATTTTCTGCCTCCTGTTCCCTGCTCTCCCTGTGTCTTAACAAATGCTTCATAAGAAGGTGGGTTCTGGCTCAGGCCAAAAGCCCTCTCTTTTTCACATAAGGTATCATATGCTTGCCTGCTTACAGACAAGTCCTCAAAGGAAATCCAGGCAAGGGACTGCCGGGCGACTTCCTTTTCCTGGCCCAGATATTTCTCAGCAAGAGTCTCTGCTTCTTCATCCGTCATGCTGTCGCCTGCCTGCAGATACGTCCTTTCAAACCGCTCTGCTTCCTTTTCTTTCCCCTGCACCGACTCCTTATTCCATACAATCCCGCAGCATATGGAATCCTCCCACAGTTCTCTGGATGTGGCAAAT
The DNA here is from genome assembly GCF_900129135.1 of Lactonifactor longoviformis DSM 17459. Taxonomy (GTDB): domain Bacteria; phylum Bacillota; class Clostridia; order Lachnospirales; family Lachnospiraceae; genus Lactonifactor; species Lactonifactor longoviformis. Next base: position 112,864 of record NZ_FQVI01000010.1, on the reverse strand, counting down.
ACTCTGCCTATCCCGGCGCTTACCGCTTTGGCTCCAAATGGTTCCGCCACACAGTACCCGTCAATCTGTCCGCTCTGCAGCGCGGAGGGCATCTCCGCGGGCGCCATCTCAAGTATCTGCACATCCTCTGTGGACAGTCCGTTTTTCTGCAGCAATTCCTGAAGCAGGATATTGTGGGAAGACTGCTCATTTGGAATGGCAAAGGTTTTTCCGCGAAGCTGGTCTCCCTGGGTAATGTCAGGCCTGGTTATGACCACATTCCCGTCCCGGTGCCCAAGGGCAGCCAGTTCCAGGGGGATTCCCTGTTCCTTTGCCTTCATAGCAAGTTCAATCAGCACGGACGCGCCGTCTGCCCTGCCTGTATTCAGGGCGTCCATCAGTTCCCCCCAGCCGCCGTACCTCACCAGTTCCACTTTCACATCTCCATCGAAAAGTTCCTTTGTCTTAAACAGCGGAAGGGAATGGGTGATTGGAAGATACGCTATTTTCAAAGTCACCTGTTCTTTCCCTGAATCGGCATGTATCTGATCATATTTATAGTATAATGCGCTGCCAAGCAGTAAAACCACTGTCAGAAATGCAGCAAATGCTTTTATTCTCTTCATTCCGTCTCCTTTTTATGAATCCCAGCCCAGCGCTTTTCTTTTCTCTTTCAGGTCATTCTCAATACGCTCCGCCAGGGCCATATGGTCAACATCCACAATCATTTCCGAACCCAAAAGTTCCTTTGTTCCATGTTCCAGGAACTTTGACACTTTTTCCGAACCCTGGGTGGGCGCATAGACGCTGTGGTAGGAATTCATGCCCAGAAGCCGGAAAGCCAGCGACGCACAGATGCCTTTTTCGTTGGACCACTCGGGGCTTACGAAAGCGTATGGCAGGTCTTTGATTGCATGGCCGCTTTTCGCCGCCACACCGGAAAACAGTGCGGAAGCCCGTGCATTGTCCAGGCATTCCCCCATCTGCCATACCGGGGGTACATCAGTAAGGAAGTTTCTCAGTCCCTCCCCCGTCTGTTCCAGGGCCTTTACCGAGCAGTATCCCAGCTTCATAAGCGGAAAGGACGCGCATCCGTTGGTCAGAATCAATACATTGTTCTTAAGCAGGACATCCGCCACTTCTGCCACGGCTTTTTCATAAATAATCCTGGGATTGCTGCATCCCACCAGATTTACAATACCAAGGATTCTTCCATCCTTCAGGGCTTCAGCAATCGTCTCCAGCCCGCCGAAATGTTCTGCGGCAAACTCAGCGGAAAACCCAATCTCCGCCTCCACTTCATATTTCGGGATGAACACGGGCACCTCCCGGCGTGCCTGAAAACTCTCTATGCCCCGCGTCACAATCTTCACAGCCAGGCCATGAATCTCCTCCAGATTGGAGTGGTGGTGGTCAAAGGCATAGTGCTCCGCTCCCGGCAGCCGCGCGGAATCGCTGGTGGTAACAACAGTTGTCTTAAAGCATTTCGCCACCTCCATAATAGAAGGGAACACATCCTGTACATCTGCCACCCACAGATCCAGTGCACCTGTTCCCAGCACCAGTTCCGAACCAACTGCATTGGAGAGGGGGATCACTCCTCCATAGCGGTACATGGCGGAAAGCCCGGAACAGCAGATCCCGTAGAACTGAATTCCATTTGCTCCGGCTGCTTTTGCCTTTTCCTGAAATGCTTCTGACTGCCCGGTGCGCACAATCTCGCTGACCAGCAGCGGAGAATGGCCGTGGACCGCTATGTTGACAAACCCTTTTTTCAGTGCTCCCAGGTTCATCTTCGACCTGCTTCTCTTGGGCAGCCCATACAGGCTGTCCATGGCGATGGAACTTCCCAGACAGCTGGTCCAGGCAAATGCCAGGCCTACCCTAAGGAACTGCTGCATGATATTCCTCCAGTCCCCGTCTGTTCCGGTGCTGGTCCTGTGCAAACCCTCAAATACCTCGTGGTATACACTGATTGGCAGGATATCCAACGCCGCCCATACCTCCTGTCTTTCCTTCGGTGCAAAGGACGTCAGTGTACGGTGAGCACCCGGGACAGTCCGGGACAGATCTTCCAGTAAAATATCCGCCACTTCCGCCGCCAGCCTGTTTATGCTCTTTCCCTCTGTATCTATCCCATAGATATCACATACGGCCCGGATCTTCGCTTCCCCTTCTATGGGCATGTCTAATGTCCCCTCCCCCGCTTTTTTCAGGGCAAGCATACTCTCCCGTCCCCTTGCCCCGTGGGCTGCTGCGCCTGCCGCTGCCGCCCGGAGCATATTCCTGGCAACGATTACATCTGCGTCCGCCCCGCAGACACCCCGGGGACATTTCTTTGTGATCTTGCAAGGACCCATATAGCAGTTTTTACAGCATACCCCGGCAATCCCAAAGGGGCACTGGGGCTGCTGGCTGTCGAACCGGTCAAATACGGTCTCCACTCCCATCTCCTGCAGATGGAGCAGCATTTCCCTCACAGCCGGATCCGGGGTCTGCTCCAGAACCTGCTGCTTGTCTGGAAATGTCTTCCGGTAGGCGTTCACGGCTTCCGTATAATCATGAAACCCGTCCATCCCGCCGTGGTGATGATGTGCGTGCCTCTCTGCAATAACTGTATGATTCTCCATGTATGTTCCTCCTTTAGTCTATTGGGTCGATAAAGACGATGCCGGATAGTTTTTTTAACTATCAATATGACAGGAAAAAACGGACACCCCTTTCCGGTATCCGCATCACTCGCAAACCTATGTAGGATATAACTCAGATCTTCCCATCAGGATCAGGAACCATATGGATACATGCAAAAAAAGGTTCTGTATCTTTACACATACAGCAGCACATAACACATATATATCTTTTTCCTGTAGTCCTATACTTCTGAATCATGATTTTCCCTCTTCCATTTCCTACTGTTTCTATATGTTTTGTAGTATATATTTATTGGAAGATTTTGTCAACATGTTTTTATGAAAATTTTTCTCCCCTATATCGTGCCTAAACCAGTCTTCTCTTTCACAATTGCATATATCCTGTCACATATCTGCTGTAACTTCTGTACCTGACTGCCCAAAATACGCACTGCCACATCCGATTCAGCCGTAAGCGTGACACCGCCGGAAATTTCCTGCTGTTCCTCAATCAGCCTGCGGATTTTTCCGATACATCCGGATGCATCTTCGTGAAAGAACAGGAGATTAGCAAGGTAGGAATACCCTTCAAACATTCCCACATCTTCCATAGCATTCAGGTCTGGATAGAACCGGTTGTTTTCTCTGTATATCAGTTTCCCGTGCCGCCATGCCTCTACCAGAGATAAATAATGCCGGTAGTCAAACCGCTCGCCTCTTGCTGCCCGCCCACAGGATACAATTTCCTGGTAAAACAGGCTGCTGCTTAGATCCTCCAGCCAGATTTCAGTGTGCCCCCGAAAGGCAGACTCTGCAAAAGGGATCACAGGGAGGGGACGGTACAGCAGGACAGCGTTCTTCCCCACCCTCAGGCAGGTTTCCCTGCCGGCACTGCCATTTTTCATTTTGTGGATCTTCTCATGGGACTGAGATACGCATTCCATTGCCGCACAGGATTCCGTTTCCAGATAGATCTTCTGTCTGTCTCCCTCCAGAATGCCTGCAGACGCCATAAGGGGCATAACCCTAATGCCCCCGTCAGGAAGCTTAAACGGGGACATCACTTTAAAAGGCGCAGTAAATGACAGTTCCTTCAGATAGGTTCTTCCGCCGTTTTCTCCGGCTACGACCCGCAGTTTGGACACCTTTCCGTAGGCATTTTTGCTCTCTTCCATGACATCACCCGGCCCCTTCCAGCAGCACACACTGTTTGATCCATTGAACCACCCGGTCCACGCCTTCATCATCCCGTATATTGGTAAATAAAAACGGCTTATCCCCTCTCATTTTCTTAGAGTCCCGTTCCATAATATCCAGTCTTGCCCCCACCATAGGAGCCAGATCGATCTTGTTAATGACAAGGAGATCCGACCGGGTGATACCCGGGCCTCCCTTGCGGGGGATCTTATCTCCTTCCGCCACATCAATGACGAAGATCGTGGCATCGGCAAGCTCGGGACTGAAAGTGGCGGACAAATTATCCCCTCCACTTTCAATAAAAATGATCTCAACATCAGGAAAGCGTTCTGTAATTTCGTCCACAGCCTCCAGGTTCATGGAGGCGTCCTCCCGTATAGCTGTATGAGGACATCCACCTGTTTCAACGCCGATAATCCTCTCCCTGGGCAGAATACTTTTCCTGCACAAAAACTCCGCGTCTTCTTTTGTATAGATATCATTCGTGATGACGCCGATGCTGTACTCTGCCGCCATCTTTCTGGCCAGAATCTCAATCAACGCGGTTTTGCCGGACCCCACAGGCCCGGCTACTCCTATTTTTACATATGACATAACTCCACTCCCTTTATATCTTCTGCTTTTGACTTTCCTTCATGACATATAAAGCCGTGAATACAGTCCTTCATGCTGCATACACCGTATCTCAAATCCCGGCGCAGCCGCTCCCAATTCCTCCGCTTCCATATTCTCCAGTCTCTCCATCACTTGCCCGAATACCCCATGGCACTCAAATAAAAGCTTTTGTCCGGCGGTTTGGCTTAAAGGGATGGTCTTTACACAGTTTGTCACCATGGCCGAAGCCTGGGAATACAGATAATGCTGCAATGCATCTTGGCAGGTAATCCCTGCGGCGGCACAAAAAACACCGTAAGCCACACAATGCGTCTTCGGACCGGACAGTTTCGTGTAATCCAGAAATACAGGCGTCTCATAATCAACGGAAAGCGCTTTTACCGTCTTGATAAAACGTGACCCCAATTTTTCGCCTGCCTGCCTCACTTCCCTGGCAGAACGGGAACAATGGATAATCTCCTCCAACTCCGCAATATTCTCCAGATTTTCCTTCCCCGCTTCCTCCCACGCCATACGGATGGCAAGCAACTCGTTGGGACACAGGCTGCAAAGGAGCATCTGCCTGATATAGACGGCGGCGGTCTGCTCACTGGTAACGATTCCCTTCTGAATATAGGTCTCCAAACCGTAGGAATGAGAATATCCCCCAATGGGAAAAAGTGCATCATTTATCTGCAGAAGCAGATACGCCTTTGCCTGTTCTGTCATTTCCAGCTCCTTTCCAAAGCCCCTGTAGTCTGATACTGCCTCAAAATCAATGGGTATGGCTGCTGACCGTTGACGAAACTGCCCGGTCAAAATCCAGTTTCCTTACCTCTTTTCTGGCCTGTACTCCGTGCAGCTTCTTCAAGAGCTGTATGGTTGGCTCATTATACGGGGTGATAAACTGCAGCTCTTCCTCTCCTTTTATAAGGGCAGCATGTTTATTTCCAATCTCATAGCACACCTTGTAAGCCATTTCCCGGTGGGCTTTGTCTACGTCAATAACAATCACTTCACAGGCTGGAATCTGCACGGCAATCACTTCCTGCCCCTCCTGCCACAGGACGTCTCCTTCCCGCAGGCCTTTCGTCAGGATTTCTGTCCCCAGTCGGATTCCGATTTCCCGTCCCTGCCGGGTAGTTTTTTGGTGGATGCGCTTGAATGCTTCATGCCATTCAATATCCACATAGTCCACTGTCATTTCTTTAAATTTGTCCTCGTTTACACTGCCCAGGACAGCCTCACACAAAATCATAGCGCTTTCCTCACTTTCACGATAATCTTCCCTCTCCGTCAAACGGATATGCGGAATTCCAGGGATTTCCCTGATAAAGTTAAAACAGGGAATAGAGCTGGGTCAGAGGAAGACTGCCGGCGGGCTTAGAAGTAAGATGCACTCCATCTGCTTTCACCTCATAAGTCTCCGGATCCACGGTAATCTCCGGGGTCGCATCATTATATACCATGCATTTCTTTGAAATATCCCGGGTGTGATGTACCGGAAGTATCATCTTCTGCAAGCCCAGTTTTTCCCGGATCCCGGCTTTTGCCGCCGCCTCTGACACAAAGGTGGCACAGGTACGGTACTTTGCTTTTCCATGTGCTCCGAACATGTGCTGATACATCACAGGTTCCGTGGTGGGGATAGAAGCATTGGCATCCCCCATCCTGGCAGCAAGGATCATGCCGCCCTTTATGATAATCTCCGGCTTTATGCCGAAAAATGCCGGGTTCCATATGACAAGGTCTGCCAGCTTGCCTGTCTCTACGGACCCCACATAATCAGAGATGCCGTGGGTGATCGCCGGGTTGATGGTATACTTGGCGATATACCGTTTGATCCGGCAGTTGTCATCCTCTGCTCTGTCCCCTTCTAATGGCCCCCGCTCTTCCTTCATCTTATGCGCGGTCTGCCAGGTCCGGGTGATCACCTCCCCGATCCTGCCCATAGCCTGGGAATCGGAGCTCATCATGCTGAACACTCCCATATCGTGCAGGACATCCTCCGCCGCAATAGTCTCAGGCCGGATTCTGGAGTCTGCAAAGGCAACATCCTCCGGTATATTCTTATCCAGATGATGGCAGACCATCAGCATATCCAGATGTTCATCCAGCGTATTTTCCGTAAATGGCATAGTAGGATTCGTAGAAGAGGGAAGTATGTTGTGTGCTGCTGCTGCCCGGATGATGTCCGGCGCATGGCCGCCTCCGGCTCCTTCCGTGTGGTAAGTGTGGATCGTCCTTCCGGCAATGGCCGCCAGGGTATCCTCCACACAGCCGCCTTCATTCAGTGTATCCGTATGGATGGCTACCTGCACATCATATTCGTCCGCCACGTTCAGACAGTGGTCAATGACCGCAGGAGTAGCTCCCCAGTCCTCATGAATCTTCAGTCCCATAGCTCCGGCCTCCACCTGTTCTGCCAGAGCAGCCCCGTCGGAGCAGTTGCCTTTTCCGAGGAAGCCTAAATTCATGGGGTATTCCTCCGCTGCCTCCAGCATCCGGGCCAGATTCCAGGGGCCGGGGGTACAGGTGGTGGCATTTGTCCCGTCTGCCGGGCCGGTACCGCCTCCGATCATGGTCGTGATCCCGGAGAACAGGGCACAGTCAATCTGCTGGGGGCAGATGAAATGGATATGGGAATCGATGCCTCCGGCAGTCACGATCATCCCCTCCGCCGCTAGGGCCTCCGTGGACGCGCCCACCGTCATTCCTTCTGTCACACCGTCCATAATATCCGGATTTCCTGCTTTTCCGATCCCCGCGATCCTGCCGTCCCGGATTCCGATATCCGCCTTATAGATTCCGGTGTAATCTATGACCACGGCATTGGTAAGCACCAGGTCTAAATCCCCGTCTGCCCTCGTTGTCTTCACGGACTGCCCCATGCCGTCCCGGATGGTCTTTCCGCCTCCGAATTTAATCTCATCCCCATAGGTGGTATAGTCTTTCTCAACACGTGCAAGCAGACAGGTGTCTGCAAGGCGCACCCGGTCGCCCGTTGTGGGGCCGTACATCATACTGTACTCTCTGCCGCTGATACGATAGCTCATCCTCTCACCTCCTCATCCTGAAGCATGGATTTTCCGGCCGCCCGCTCCATCGCCTGTTCCAGCCCTTTGGAGTCCGTCCTTCCCTGTGTTAAGTCATTGCAGCCGTAGACAGTCTTCCTGCCGCCGAGCTCAACCAGATTAACGCACTTCTCCTCTCCCGGTTCAAACCGTACCGAGGTTCCGGAAGGGATATCCAGACGGTATCCAAATGCCTCCGGCCGGTCAAACACCAGCAGACGGTTCACCTCGAAAAAGTGAAAATGGGAGCCAACCTGAATTGGTCGGTCCCCCGTATTGGCAACCGGTATCTGTTTCGTCTTCCTCCCCTGATTCAATATAATGTCCCTGTCCTGGGGCATGATTTCTCCCGGCTGCAAAAAATGACACGGAGCGCTTTCATACCCCTCTTTGGGCTGTATGGGATCGTGGACTGTCACCAGCTTGGTCCCATCCGGAAAAGTTGCTTCTACCTGGACGGAACCAAGTACCGGACTCACGCCGTCCATCACATCCGCTTCTGTCAGAAGCTGCCGTCCCAGTTCCATCAGCTCCACTACGGACTTTCCGTCCCTTGCCATTTCCAGAAGCCGAGAGCTTATATAAGCCACCGCTTCTGTATAATTAAGTTTCAATCCCCTGTTTTTTCTCTGTGCTGCCAGCTCTCCGGCCATATGCAGCATCAGTTTTTCCTGTTCCTTTGGTGTCAGTTTCATCCCCGGTCCTCCCCCTTAAAGTGACATAGTAGCCTGCAGGCGGTCCTGGTCTAAACATTCCGGCTCCCCATCCATGATGATTCTGCCGTTCTCCATGACATAACAGTAATCTGCGATATCCAGGACAAATTCCAGATACTGTTCTACGATCAGCACGGCCATCTTAGACTTCAGTTCTGTGATAACCCGCCCGATTTCCTGAATTACAGAAGGCTGTATCCCCTCGGTGGGTTCGTCCAGGATCAGGATCTTAGGTCCGGATACTACCGCGCGGGCAATTGCAAGCTGCTGCTGCTGTCCGCCGGACAGATCCCCGCCTTTGCGGTGCAGAAACTCCTGCAATATGGGAAAGGTTTCAAAAATAAAATCCGGAATTACGCCCTTCCCATTTCCGGCTTCCAGACCCAGGAGGATGTTTTCTTCCACGGTGAGCTGCGGAAATATCTCCCTTCCCTGCGGCACATAGCCGATTCCACGCTTCGCCCGCTCATATACGGGTAGCTTCTGCAGCTCACGCCCGTCTAAACTAATCTTCCCCTGCGGCGTCTTCACCAGTCCCATAACCGCCCTCAGTGTAGTCGTTTTGCCGGCTCCGTTCCGCCCGACTAAAGAAGTGATTCGCCCCTTCGGCGCTTCTAAATCCACATGGCGCAGGACCATCCCCTCTCCGTAGGTTGCGTATAGCCCTTCTAGTTGAAACATTCTCCTGCCTCCTCTCAGCCTCTTCCTAAATAAACGTCAATGACCTGCTGGTTCTGCTGTACCGTCTCCATCGTGCCCTCGTCCAGCACCGTCCCCTCATGGAAGACGGTCACGGTATCTGAGACATCCTTAGCAAACTGCATGTCATGCTCCACCACTATGATGGAACACTCCTTCTTAATATTCTTCAGCATCTCAGCTGTTTTTTCTGTTTCCCTTCGTCCCATGCCCGCAACAGGCTCATCCAGCAGCATGAGCTTTGGTCTTGCCGCCATAAGCATCCCGATCTCCAGCCATTGCTTTTCCCCGTGGGAAAGACTTGACGGGTATTGAAAACGTTTATCCTTGAGTCCGATGAACTCCAGAATATGATTCATATATTCCCTTTTTTCCTTTGACAGCTTTAAGAATGTGGTAGAATAAATGGAATGTTTTCTGGCAACAGCCAGTTCCATGTTCTCATCAATGGTAATCCCCCCAAAGACACTGGGAGCCTGGAATTTCCTTCCGATTCCCAGATCTGAGATCGCATACTCTTTCATTCTCGTCACATCCCGATCCCCGGAATCCCCGTGAAACACGATCTTCCCGTCTGATACCTTATTCTTGCCGCAGATCGCGTCCAGGATCGTCGTCTTTCCCGCGCCGTTAGGGCCGATAAAGAATCGGATCTCGTTTTTCCCGATGGATGTAGATACGTCTTTGATCGCTTTAAAATCACCAAACTGTATGCTGACATCCTCAATATCCAGAACAGGTGTAACTCCTGTATCCATTCTCTCCATGAGCTGTTCCATCTTAAATCCCTCCATTCTGACTCTTTTATTTGCTCCTTACAGCAGTCTTATCCGGAATCTTCTCTTCTGCGGAGGAGGTCTCCTCCCTGTGCAGCCTTAACTTTGCCCGTATCTTACCCGGGATCTCCTTCAGGGATATCACGCCTCCCGGAAGCCAGAGGATCACCACTACAAACAGGACTCCGATGAAGTAGGACCAAAGCTCCGGAAAATTTTCACTGGCTGTTGTCTTCAGGCTGTTTACTGCCAGCGCACCCAAAACAGGGCCGATGAGGGTCCCCTTGCCGCCGATAGCTACCCAGATGATCATCTCCACAGAGGGGACTACTCCCACCTCCGCCGGGGATATGATCCCCACCTGCCCTACGTAAAGGGCTCCGGCGATTCCTGCCATAAAAGCCGACAAGGCATAGACAAACACCTTATAGTTTGCTGTATTATATCCGGCAAAACCCGCCCGGTTCTCTCCGTCGCGGATAGCGATCAATACTTTTCCCACCCGTCTGCCTGTCAGGAACCGGCACAGGGCAAAAAGCAGCACCAGTACAAGCAGGGTCACATAAAACATAACGATTTTCGTCACAGGTGCATGGATATCCTGCCCGAATATGGTCTTAAAGTCAGTAAGCCCGTTAGAACCCCCGGTAAATGCCTGGCTTCCGATCAGCAGGGTGCCCATAATCATTGCCATCGCCTGAGAAAGGATGGAGAAATACACGCCGCGGATCTTGTTCGTAAAGGTCAGATATCCGATAATCACCGCCAACAGTACCGGTACCGCCACTGCCATCGCCACTGCAAATACGGGATTCCCGAAAGGTACCCAAGCCGCAGGCAGGCGGTCAAGCCCGCTCCAGGACATAAAATCCGGCAGGTTTCCCCCGGCCGCTTCTAATTTCAGGTACATGGCCATACAGTAAGCTCCCAGTCCGAAATAAACCCCATGTCCCAGACTCAGGATGCCGGTATAGCCCCAGATCATATCCAGCCCCAGGGCAATGATGGCAAAGCACATATATTTCCCAAAGAGGCTGACACGGAACATGGGCATATAGAAAGGCAGGGCTGCCAGCAGCAGAAAGATGACCGCTGCCAGGATCGTCGTCCCCTTGATTTTTTTCATTGTCTTCATATTCACACTCCTTTTTTACAAATCAGTCCTCAAGCGCCCTATTTTTCACTGCGAAAATTCCCTTTGGCCGAAACTGGAGAAGCAGAATGACACATAAGAAGATAAGCACCTTGCCTATGGAGGCTGTGGTGAAGAATTCAAAGGCTGTGCCTCCGATCCCGATAAATCCGGCTCCGAAGACAGAACCCAGCAGACTTCCTGCCCCGCCTACCACAACGGTCATAAAGGTATCTACGATGTAATTCGTGCCAAGTGTAGGGCCTATGGCACCGATCCAGGTGAGGGCACACCCCGCAAGTCCGGCCAGCCCGGATCCGATGGCAAAGGTCGCCGAGTCAATCCGTCCGGTGTTGACACCTAATGCCGCTGCCATATCCCGGTTCTGCATGACTGCCCGGATGTTCCTTCCCTGTCTGGTCCGGTACATCAGCCAATACACGCCGAAAAGGCAGAATACGGCAAGGATAAGGATAAAGATCCTCTTATAGGGAAGAGACAGCATGCCGTGAATCCTTAGACTTTTCTCCAAAAACGACGGTGCCTTCACTCCCACATTTGGGGAGCCGAAAATACTTCTGGCTGCCTGCTGGAGAATCAGGCTGATTCCCCAGGTGACCAGCAGGCTGTCCGCCGCCCTCCCATAAAGCCTGCGGATCACCAGACGCTCCAGGATAAATCCCAGAACTGCTGCCACCAGAAAGGACAACAGGATTGCCACAATGCAGTATGCATCAAATACACCGGCCGGCAGATACGCAATGAACAATTTCTGTACTATGTATGCCGTATAGGCTCCAACCATAAGGAATTCCCCGTGGGCCATATTTATAACGCCCATCAGTCCAAAGGTTACTGCAAGGCCAAGGGCGGCCATCAGAAGGATGGAGCTGACACTTATACCATTGAACAACTGCATCAGGAATAATTCCATACCAGATACCTCCTCTCAATTTTCTCTTTCAATTACTGGACGTTGGATAAGCCCTTGGCCCACTCATAGCTTTCCAGATACGGGTCTGGCTTCACCGGACCATCTGTGCTCCATACCTCATCAATCAGTCCTTCTCCATTCACCATTCCGATTCTCACCGGTTTATACATATGCTGGTTCTCTCCGTCTATGGTTATGGTGCCTTCCGGAGCCTTGAATTCAATTCCGCCTGCGGCTTCCCGTACCTGATCCACATCCGTTGTACCCGCCTTTTCTACTGCTGCTGCCCACAGGTAAACGGCATCATAACCTGCCTCAATGGGATCGTCCGTCACCCGCTCCTCTCCATATTCTGCTTTATAGGCTTCCACGAATTTTTTATTCTCCGGGGTATCCGTCGTCTGATAATAATTCCAGGCTACCAGATGTCCTTCCAGGTAAGATGCGCCGATGCCTGCGGCCTCCTCCTCCGCGATGGAAACAGACAGGGTCTGGATCTCATCCGGGGTAAGCCCCGCATCTTTATACTGTTTGAAAAATGCCACATTGGAATCTCCATTTAGTGTATTAAATACGAAATCCGGCTTTACATCCTGGATCTTGCTGATGATGGTGGTATAGTCCGTATGTCCCATGGGTGTATATTCCTCGCCAACTACCTCCATTCCCAGATCTTCTGCCTGCTTCTTCACAATGGAATTGGCAGTACGTGGAAATACATAATCAGAACCCAGAAGGAACACCTTTTTTCCGTAATTCTCATTCATATATTCAATCGCAGGTACGATCTGCTGATTAGGCGCCGCTCCTACATAGAAAATGTTTTTGGAAGCCTCCATCCCTTCATACTGGACCGGATACCAGAGCAGTCCGTTGTTGCTTTCAAAAGTTGGCAGGACTGCCTTGCGGCTGGCTGAAGTCCAGCAGCCAAATACCGTGGCAACCTTGTCATTGAGGAGCAGCTTCTCTGCTTTCTCCTTAAATGTGGCATTATCCGATGCACCGTCCTCCACAACCGGCTCGAGCTGCTTTCCTAAGACCCCGCCGGCTACGTTGATCTCCTTGATTGCCAGCAGCTCCGCATCTCTGACAGAGGTCTCACTGATGGCCATCGTCCCGCTCAGGGAATGCAGGATACCTACCTTAATGGAATCTTTGGAATCCTCCTCGCTGCCGCTTGCCGTCTCTGTCTTATTTGTTTCCTTGTCTGTAATCTCTGTCATAGCACCGCCGCTGCAGCCTGCCAGGGATGCTGCCAGCACTGCAGATAATACAATGGCTCCAAATGTACGTTTTTTCATAATGTCATCCTCCTCAAATAAGTTGAAAAACCTGACTGTCTTGTCCTCAGGATGGTTTCCCCTCTGTATCTATACAAAAAGGAAAGCCGCCATTTCCCACAATGGGATATGACAGCTTTGTCCACCGGTTTTTCTAATTGAATATATAATAATCATAATGGATATGGAAAAAATAATAAACCATAGTAATCCGGTTTTATACCCAAGAATTCCGTTTTTATCCTGTTTTACTGTTCCGATACGTGGTTGGTGTAACTCCCGTATAGCTTTTAAATAACCCGGTAAAATAGTCCACGGTGGTATATCCCAGCTCTCTGCTTATTTCGTAAACTTTCTTCGTGGTCCCTGTCAGCATCGCCTTTGCCTGTTCCATTTTGAGGCGTGTGCAATACTCGGAAATGGTGATTCCGACTATGCTTCGGAACCGTTTCCCCATATAATCCTTACTGAGCTCCATCTGCTCTGACAGGTAATCCAACAGCCGGGGACGGCATATGTTATGTTTTAGAATGGTCACCATCTTCTGTACCACCGGATCCGGTTCCCTTAGCTGATACCGGTTCACGATATTCAAATATTCCTGTAATACCCTGCTGGTGTCCTCTGGTATATTTTCCCCGATGTAGATGTCCACACCGCCCATTAGCTCCAGCCAGGGCGCCCGCTTTACCAGTTTTGCGTAAACCCCCTGCAGGACGGCCGCTGCTTCTTGCCGGTCCATAAGCGGATTATCCGGGAACACAGCCTGCAGCTGTCCGGTTAAATACCCGGCCATTTGCTGCGCAGTATGGTTCTGGTGCATCAGACGGTCATAGATTTCATCCTCCAGCGTATTCCCACCCAGGAAACGCCCGGCCAGTTCCAGGGCCTCTTCCAGTTTTTCTTCGCTAAAGGGTTTTTCTATGTATTCCACAGCCCCCAGACGCATCCCCTCCTTTGCATACGCAAAGTCGTGATAGGTGCTGGCCAGGATAACTATGGTCCGGTATCCCAATTCCCGGACTCTGCGGCACAACTCCAGCCCGTCCATGACAGGCATACGAATATCCGTGATCAAAAGGTCATAATGAGCAGCTGCCAGTTTATCCAGCGCCTCCCTTCCGTTGGCGGCAGTCCCGGCGATCCGGTACTGCCCCTGTCTCCAGAGTTTATACCGGGATATCAGGAACAGGATATCCTCATCGTCTTCCACAAACAGAATTTGATACATGGCCATTCCCCCTATCACTCATCCAAAAGCTCCAGTGCATTCTGATAATCGTATCGATTCAGAGCCGTCTCCACTGCTTCGGTTTTCCTCCATCCCAGATAAGCGGCAAAAGCAGGACGGTTCTCTTTCCATTGTTCCAGGGCTTTAAATTCTCCCCTGGCTGCGAGCTGTCTCCATTTTTTTATCTGCTCGGCCGTATCTTTTTCTGCATATATTTGTTTAACAGTACCGTACTCCCCCTGCATCTTCTGATCAATCTGTTTCCATGCCGCAAATTTTCTCTCCATCTCCCGGGCCATATTTATCAGTCCCTGTGTTCCGGAATTTTTCAGGCGGTCTTCCATGGTACAGCACGCTGCATGGATATCTTCCGCCCCCACGGCTGCCGATGCTCCTTTCAGCTTATGGAGCAGCTCCGCAGCCTCTTTCGATTTTCCCTCTTCAATATCATCTGCAAGGGTATGGAAATCCTCCGCATGTTCCAGACAGTAGATGTGGAGCAGTTCTTGCTTTACTTTCTCTGTCTCTTCCTCTGCTGTCTTTCCCAAATCCACAAATTTACCGGCTGCCTCCTTTAGTGCATCAAGGGTTATCGGCTTCACCAGTATGTCATCCATCCCGGCTTTTTTCACTTTCTCCCTTACCATTTCCTCTCCATCTGCGGTCAGGGCAATGATGTGGGTATGAATCCCTTTCTCCTTCTCACAGGCACGTATCTTTTCTGCCGCCTCATAGCCGTCCATAACAGGCATACGCAGGTCCATAAGGATCAAATCATAGGTTCCCTTTTTATATAACGCTACTGCTTCTTCCCCATGGGAAGCCGCCACCACAGACAGCCCCAAAGAATACAGCAGCCGGGTCTGCATAGTCTGATTCACCTGATTGTCCTCCACCAGGAGGACATGTCTGCCTGCCGGGACAGGAACGGCCCCCTTTCTCCCGCCTGTCCCTTCTTGTAAGGGCAGTTCTGCGGTAAAGGTACTGCCCGTCCCTGTACTGTCCGCTCTTACCCTGCCGCCCATCAGGCCTGCCAGGCTGCGGCTTATGGGAAGCCCCAGTCCGGTTCCCCCATACTGCCCGGTCCCTGCATCACCTGCCTGTTCAAAAGGTTCAAAAATCCGTTCCAAATCCCTGGATCGGATCCCGGGTCCGGTGTCCTTCACAACCAGAAACAGACTCCCCTCTTTGGTATCATCCGGCTTCCTTTTCCAGGACAGCGTGACTTCGACACTGCCTTTCTCTGTAAACTTGACTGCATTGGAAACCAGATTGGCGGCAATTTGACGAACCTTACCCTCGTCCCCTATGAGGACAGGCGGGATATTTCCTTCTGTCCGGAGCATAAATTCCAGTTTCTTCTCTGCTGCCAGATGCCCAAAGCCGTGCTCCAGATATAGCAGAAGACTTTCTGACGTCCACTCTTTGCAAATAAGCCTCTGCCCGGTATTTTTCAGCCTGGCATAATCCAAAAGATGGCTTACCATTTCCATAAGATGCCGGGAGGCATACTTCATACAGGACACATACTCCTTCTGTGCCCGGTCAAGCCTGGTCTGCTCCAGTAGAGTTTCGTATCCAATCACGGAGTTTAAAGGTGTCCGGATTTCATGGCTCACTGACGCAAGAAAGTCATCTTTTGCCTTCAGCGCCTGATTGACGGACTCCCCAAGTTTGTGGATTTCCCGAATCCCGAATGGTACCAGAGGCTCCCTGTCTTTTTCGCCCAGACAGCTATGGTAACGCATGACCGGACGGATCACAAGCCGATAATAGGAGAGTATCATGAGCAGGAATACCACAACAGCTGCGGCTTGTAGAGACCATTGCAGTGTTAATGCCCGGGAAACACCTTTATCTGCCCGCTCCAAATCTCCATCCAATTCCTCTTCCGCCTGTCTCAGAAATTGTCTGGTGTACTGTCCGATCACTTCTTTCTCAGATAGATATTCTTTCCCGAACAAAAGCTCTACTGCAGCCATATGTCTCTCCTCAGGACTCATAGATTTTTCAACGGTATTCAGTATGTATCCTTCCACCTCCGGAGACAGTGCGGTCTCTGTTAAGGCAGAGGCATCTGACGCAAGGCACATCGCACGGGTTTCTAAATAAATCAGCAAGTCTGAATAATTTTTTGCAGATCTCAATAGCCGGACTCGCTCTTCTGATATCCCCACCCTTTCCAGCTTCACAAAAGCTTCTTCCCTGCGCTTCCCGGTATGGACCTCCTCCCAATGCCCCTTAAGACAATCCGGATTCCCGGTTATTACGTAATTTCTCGCCTGCTCAGACAAATAATCAGCAGCCGCTTCCAGATCATCGCACAGCTCCCCGCACAAAAGGCGCCGCTCCTGGATATCCTGCTGTACGGATGCCGCCTTCTTCAGATTCCAGGTCCCTACGGCCATGAAAAAGATCATGAAAACCATCAGCGGCACCCATATACAATTCAGTTTTTTCTGGCTTATTTTGTACGCCTTCATTTTCCATCCACCCTTTTCTTGAATAATGAATTATCGTGTAGTAAAATAAAGCCCAAATACAACCGTTTTTTATTCCCAGCATCCAAAGGAGGTCTTTTACATGAAACAGCCCGCTGTCATACTGATTGTCGATGATTCCCCGGAGCAGATCCACATAACCGGCTCCATTTTGGCAGAGCACGGCTATGAGGTGCTGGTCGCTTCCAGCGGGAAAGCTGCCCTCTCCTTATTGGAGCGGGAACTGCCGGATCTTATCCTCCTGGACATCCATATGAACGATATAGACGGGTTCTCCCTCTGCCAAAAAATTCGCTCCAATCCCTGCTTTCAGGATACTGCGGTAATCTTCATGACCATTTCCCAGGACCGGAAAAGCCTGGAAAGAGGATTCGCCCTGGGCGCCCAGGACTATATCATAAAACCCTGCCACAAATCTGAGCTGTTAGCCCGCGTGGGCGCCCATGTTCGCATTGTCACACAATCCAAAGAATTAAAATCCGCTTATAGAGAGCTGGACCAGTTCTGCCACACCGTATCCCACGACTTAAAATCTCCGCTTCAAGTCATGAGACAGCTCACTCAGCTCCTCCAGGAAGAGTTAATACCTGCAGGGGCCCCCTCCACAGAAGACACACAGATAATTTTAAAGAGGCTGGAACACAAGTGCGAGACAACAGAGGCCATGATCAGCCGCCTGCTGGAATTTTCCGAAATGGTCACACTCCCCTGCTGCCCGGAACCCATTGATACAGCGGCTCTCATTCAAAATATCTTTGCTGAACTTACCGCTCTGGAACCGGACCGCCACATCACGCTTGAGCTGGGCACACAGCCCTTACCGCAGCTGTCCGGTGATCCCACGCTTTTTACCTTGTTATTTCAAAACATCCTGGGGAATGCCATCAAGTTCACCCGCATCCGGGATGACGCGCGGATTTGTGTCACCGCCTCCTGTCAGGCTGATGTGCTGCTTATAAAAATACAGGACAACGGTGTGGGTTTTGATATGACAGCCTCCGGTAAGCTGTTTCATATATTTGAGCGTCTTCATAGGGCGGAAGAATTTGAGGGAAGCGGTGTGGGGCTGGTGATCGTAAAGCGTATTATGGAACGGCATGGCGGCTCAGTTTCCATTGAATCAAAGTTAAATTGCGGAACCACTGTTTCCCTTTTTTTCCAGACTTCCCGATAAGAACTAACACAGTTCATTCTACAAAAAAAGAGACTCAAGGAATCATCCTCAAGCCCCTTTGCTTTCTTCTATCCAGTACTTGGCTAATTATTATAGCAAATATCAGTCTTCCTTAGACCATTCCGTACAGTCTGATTGGATCTCTCACAACGTAGTCAAACATATAGAGCCCTATTTCCCAAAAAAGGCATAAACTAAATGTTTAAGCCTTTATATATACTGCCGGTGACCGGACTTGAACCGGTACGGGATTGCTCCCGAAGGATTTTAAGTCCTTTGCGTCTGCCTATTCCGCCACACCGGCATATATGAAACACCCTGGAAACACCCTGGAATTTGGAAGGATGTTTTGGAGGGATGTAAACATATCTACCCCATATGAAATTATAAAATCTTTAATTTTATGCGTTTCTACGCCTGAAATGTGGAACTGACCTATTGGATTTTAAGTCCTGTGCGTCTGCCAGTTCCGCCACTGCGGCAGTGGATAAACAATCCAGTGGATGGAGAAGGATTCGAACCTTCGAAGGCGTTGCCAACAGATTTACAGTCTGCCCCCTTTGGCCACTCGGGAATCCATCCATACATTGGTTTTCCAAAGAAAACCAATGGTTATTGCTTCTGACAAGATCCGATTTTACCACAATCCATTTGAGAATGCAAGTACTTTTCCTCTGTTTTCCCGAGGAATTCAGCTTTTATTTGACGGTATTTTCCGGAGTACAACCGCGGATACCGGAGGCAGTTCTATCTCAAGCAAACCGTTCTTGCTCTGGTACACAGTTTTGTCAAAGGTATACCCCTCTGAGGTGGTAAGAGCCATCCGCTCGTAGATATCCACACCGGATCTGTCAGCCCCCAGCTGCCATACGGGAATGGTGAGGAAGGCTGATTCCTGCCTGTTATTGACACTGATTACCATCTTGTAATGCCTGGTAAATCTTCCGTAGGTAAGTCTCTGATAATCGTTATGAAGATATTTTAAGGAGCCGTGCAGCAGAGACTCACTGCCTTTGTGTATCTGAATCATACCTTTATAGAATTCCAGCAGCTCCATATCTTCTCGTCCCCAGGGGTACGTTCTTCTGTTGTCCGGATCTGTAAATCCACAGAGTCCCACCTCATCACCGTAGTAGATCGTGGGCGCCCCTGGCCAGGTCATCTGCATGACAATCGCCTCTCTGAATACAGCCTTGCTTACCCCCTCCTCCGCTGCCCGGGGACCCAGCTGCGCAACTCTTCCCACTTTTTTGTTGGTCCGGGTAAGAAACCTGGAGTGATCATGATTGGATAATTCATTCATTGCCACCTCCAGGGTGGGCTCTGTCATTCTGGATAAATGGTATGTCATGGCATTCTTAAACGCGTCGCTGTTACCATAAAGGCCTCCGTTATACTCATCGCTGTGCTTCTCCATCCCTGTCAAAAACCAGGTAATGGGTTCCATGAAGGCGTCATAATTCATGATGGTATCCCACTCATCTCCTCGAAGCCACTCTCTTGCCTCCCCGTAATGCTCTGCCAGAATAATAGCGTCGGGATTGGCTTCCTTCACATTTTTTCGGAAGTCCTTCCAGAATCTGTGGTTGTATTCGTTGCTGTGTCCCAGATCCGCTGCAACATCCAGCCGCCAGCCGTCCACATTATAAGGAGGGGATACCCATTTCCTGGCAACCTCCATAATGTATTCATAAAGCTTACCCGATTGCTCATAATTCAGTTTCGGGAGGGTATCGTGCCCCCACCAGCCGTCATAAGAGTCATTGTAAGGCCATGCATTTTCATTGTAAAAATGGAAAAAGCTTCTGTATGGGCTGAATGCATCCACATAGGCCCCCTTTTCATAGCCTTCCGCGTACTCGTAGATCCGTTCTCTGTCCAGCCATTTATTGAAGGATCCGCAGTGATTGAAGACCCCGTCCAGGATAATGCGCATTCCTCTCCGGTGCACTTCCTCCACAAACTCCGCAAAAAACTGGTTGCTGGCCTCCAGGTTTTTTTTGTCTGTGACCCTTTTGATATATTTGCCGGCATGGGCATTAGCCCGATCCCAGTCTGCCAGCAGTTCGCCTCCGTCTTCCACAATTTTTCCATAGTGCGGATCGATATAGTCATAGTCCTGACAATCGTACTTATGATTAGACGGGGAGACAAATATGGGATTCAGATACAGGACATCCACCCCCAGTTCCTGGAGGTAATCCAGTTTATCCCAAATACCCTGAATGTCCCCGCCGTAAAACCTGTGAATGTCCATGGGCTGTGGCGTTTCGTACCAGTCCAGTACCTTCTGGCTTTTGGCACCGATGTAGAAGTACTCTCCCGTCTCCACATCATTGGAAGGATCCCCGTTGCAGAAGCGATCCACATAGATTTGATACATCACCGCCCCTTTTGCCCACTGTGGAGTATGAAAACCCGGGACAATGGAAAACTGGGTGTAAATGGGCTGTTCCTTTGCCAATCCCTGCTCTCCGAAATAGCAGCGGATCCTGCCTGAGGTTATTTCAAAATAATAGTAGACCGGATCTTCCTCTACCTGTATCTTTGTCTCATAAAAATCAAACCCGCACTCTGTATACGCATAGTCCATAAGTGTTTTCTCTTCCCCCCGGACAATGTAGACTCCATCCACATTATTCTCCAGGGTTCTGAAGCGGATCGTTACCGTATCCCCCGGATCCGGCTCATAGGGTTCTCTGTAGTTCTGTGTTCTGTCGCTATATAAAGCAGCCTTGTTAAACATCGGCCGCATATTTGATACATACTGCTGAATCTTACGAACTTCCTGATAATTTCCATGTTGCATCATATTCCGTCCCCTTTATTCAATGATGGAAATGCCTCTTTTTATTTTATACGCTGACATCCTCCAATACAACTATTTTTAAACGTAAAAAAGACAGCTACCGAACGCTGTCTTTTTTGGAGAAGGTATTTCTTCTTATGGGGTGTAGCAAAAACTATATAATGTATTGGGGGGTTTTTACAGTTATTATTATAGCAAGTGGCAAGGGAAAAGTGTGCACAATCTTCACTGATATTTCAGTTCATTTTTGGGCGTTTTTTCTGCAGCCCCATTTCCTTCTTCCGCCTCCTGCCAAAAAATTATACAAAAACCCTTTTCTATCGGTAAAAAACCTTCTAAGCCATAGCCTTCTCTTCAAACAGCGCTTCAAACTCTTCTCTTCCGATTTTTTCTTTTTCCAATAATAAATCCACGCATTTATGAAGAACATCCTCATGACTCTGAATTAATGTTTTTGCTTTCTCGTAAGCTTCATCAATAATACGCTTCACTTCGCTATCAATAGTAGTAGCTACATTTTCTCCGTAGCCTCTGGTATGGGCCAGATCTCTGCCGATAAAGACTTCTTCATCGTCTTCCCCATAATTGATAAGTCCCACTTTTTCGGACATACCGTACTTGGTTACCATAGCCCGCGCCAGTTTTGTTGCCTGTTTAATATCCTGGGAAGCCCCTGTAGTCACATCCTTAAATACCAGCTCCTCTGCCACACGTCCTCCCAGATCTACAACAATATGCTGCAGCATCTGATTCTTGGTGTTAAACATCTCATCCTTTTCCGGAAGAGGCATCGTATATCCTGCAGCCCCCATTCCTGTGGGAATGATTGAGATGGTATGGACAGGCCCCACATCAGGCAGAAGGTGGAACAATATAGCATGCCCAGCCTCGTGGTATGCTGTAATCCGCTTCTCTTTTTCAGAAATAATCCGGCTCTTCTTTTCAGATCCGATTCCTACCTTTACAAAGGATTCTTTCAGATCCGCCTGGACAATGTAGGCACGTTCCTTTTTTGCCGCCAAAATAGCCGCTTCATTTATCAGGTTTTCCAGATCCGCTCCGGTAAACCCTGCCGTGGTCTGTGCAATCTCTTTCAGATTTACATCGTCTCCCAGAGGCTTTCCTTTGGCGTGGACATGAAGAATCTCTTCTCTGCCTTTTATATCCGGTTTTCCCACTCCAACCTTCCGGTCAAATCGTCCCGGCCTCAAGATGGCGGGATCCAGAATATCCACACGGTTTGTGGCTGACATTACAATAATTCCCTCATTCACCCCAAAGCCGTCCATTTCCACAAGCAGCTGATTGAGCGTCTGTTCTCTCTCGTCATGGCCGCCGCCCATTCCTGTTCCCCTGCGTCTGGCCACTGCATCAATCTCATCTATAAAAATAATACATGGGGCATTCTTCTTTCCTTCCTCGAATAAATCTCTCACACGGGAAGCGCCCACACCCACAAACATCTCTACAAAGTCAGATCCCGAGATACTGAAAAACGGAACTCCCGCCTCTCCCGCTACTGCCTTTGCAAGGAGTGTCTTGCCTGTACCCGGAGGTCCAACCAGAAGAACCCCTTTTGGAATCCTTGCACCTACTTTAGTATACTTCTGTGGATTCTTAAGGAAATCTACGATCTCGACTAAGTCCTCTTTTTCTTCCTGAAGTCCTGCCACGTTGGCAAAGGTAACTTTTTTCTCTGCATCCACGGACATCTTGGCACGGCTTTTACCAAAGTTCATCATTTTGGCGTTGCTGCCGCCCCCTGACATCTGTCGGTTCATCATCATAATCATAAAGATTACCAGACCTCCGGTCAGCAGCAGGGGCAGAATAGATGACATGAACACATTATCTCCCGGAACATCGTACAGGGTCGGCACAATATAGGACCCTTCCAGATATTCCTCTACCTTTACCACGTCGCTTACATAAAATTGTCTCTGTTCTCCTCCCTTTAATTCCAGCACTACCTGTCCTGTGGGCACTGCATTGTTGGGATGAATGGCTACTTTTGTTACATTTTGGCTGTCTACATCTTTCACAAAATCCTGATACGTATAAGAATTATTTGTTGTCACCTGATTGGTAATGAACCACCAGGCCCCGATAATCAGAACTCCAAGGACCAGATAGAATCCTAACCCTCTTGTTTGCTTATTCACTTCCTGCTCTCCTTTTCCCTAAAGTTCTACCACACCTATATATGGAAGATTTCTGTATTTTTGTGCATAATCCAGGCCGTATCCAACAACGAACTCGTCCGGGATATTGAAACACACATAATCCACCTGCACGTCCCGCACTCTGCGCTCCGGCTTATCCAGGAGTGTACAGAGCTTCAGGCTTTTTGGTCCTCTCTGGCGCAGAACCTCCATCAGATAGCTCAGCGTTCTTCCGGAGTCAATAATGTCCTCCACAATTAATACATCCTTGCCCTCCAGCGGCTCATCGAGATCTTTTACAATTCTCACAACCCCGCTGGATTTCGTGTCGTCACCGTAGCTGGACACAGACATAAAGTCCAGGCTGACCGGTATTTTGAGCCTCTTTGCCAGTTCACAGGTGAAAAATACGCCGCCTTTCAGCACGCAGATTAAATGCACGCTTCTGCCCTCATAGTCCCTGCTGATCTGCTCCCCGATCTCCCGTATCCTTTTCTCTACTTCCTCCTCGCTGAGCAGCACATGAACCTTTTCACTCATGTTGATTTCCTCCTTCTACCCGTACTTCTAAAACCGTTTTTGTCTCTTGGGTAACTTTATAGTATTCACTGATCCGGTAACCCACAACCCACAGAATATGTGAGCCGTCCGCAAGCAGAAGAAGCTCCTCTCTTTCTCTGCGGGGCACCTTGCAGTCAATCAGGTAATCCTTTATTTTTTTCCTTCCGCCGGAGGCATTGATCACGAGATAATCCCCTGGTCTGCGCGTCCGTACGTTTAGACTATCTTCTATTTTATCATAATCAAACCATTTCGTATACTTTTTTTCCGGAATTGGCTGATTTTCGTAGGAAAACCTTCTCCAGCTCCAGGCCGGCCGGGGCGTCTCCGGCAGCTCTGCCTCTCCCTTTTTCCTCTTTGCCAGCCAAAGGGCCTGGTATTCCATTTCTCCCTGGATTCTTCCGGGGAGAGAAACCAGTTTTCCCGAACCGCCTTTTGCAAGGTCCATGAGGCTCCTGATATGATCTGCACCTATGTCCTTTAATCCCCCCGCCAGCTCTCCCAGTGTTCTTCGAAGCACATATTGCTGAAGGATCTCTTTTTCCTGAAAAAGTTCTTTGCTGACTCTAATTCTTCCCTTTTCTTCCCTTACATATTCCTCTTTCAGTTTCCCTGCCAGCTCATCCAGAAAGTTATCTGCTTCCAAAAGCATCCCGGCTGTCCGGGCAATATGTGAAATTGTCTGCTCGTTAATATCATGAACCAGTACCGGCAAAACCTGATGCCGTATCTTGTTTCTTGTATAATCCACACACAGATTGGTACTGTCTGTAAGATACTTTATGCCTTTCTGCTCCAGATAATTCTCAATTTCTTTTCTCTCCACGCCAAGAAGAGGCCGGATAATCCGCTCCCGCACAGGTCGTATCCCGCACAGGCCCCGAATCCCACTGCCTCTGGCCAAATGATAAAGAAAGGTCTCAGCCACATCGTTCTGATGATGTGCCAAAGCCACCTTATCTCCATTCCACTCCTCCATAAATCTCTGAAACGCATCATAGCGGGCCTTTCTCCCTGCTTCCTCCAGGGTCATATGCCCTTCCTTTGCCATTTGCTCCACCGGATAAGAGTACTCTCTGCAGGGAATCTTCCACAGCCTGCAGAGCCTGTCTACATAATCCGCATCTCTTCTTGCCTCTTCTCCGCGAATCTGGTGATTCACATGGACCACGCCAAGCGCGAAGTCTGTCTGTTTCTGATATTCTTTTAAAAGCGCAAGAAGGCATACCGAATCTGCCCCGCCGGAGACCCCTGCCACAATGCGGTCTCCATCCTCTATCATATGATATTGCCTTATATAAGCAAATACCTTATTTTCCATCCTTTGTCTCCTACTTTTTCCAGATACCGGCCACCAATACGGTCATATCGTCCACTGCCCGGTATTCACTATATCCCAGCACCCGTTCGAGAATCCCCCGCCCCAATTCTTTGGGGGCATTTCCCCGGGTCTGCAGTATAATTTCTTTCATTACTTCTTCCTGGCGGTCCAGGGGCAGCGCGTCCAGCACCCCATCGGTCACCATAATCAAAAAATCCCCGTCGTATAACTTCTTTGTGGTAGTTTCAAAGTCAATCTGCTGCACCAGACCCAGTCCCAGGCTGGTGGATGAGATTGCCTCTACCCAGTTGTTCCGTTTGATAAATGTTGTTGCCGCTCCGGCTTTGAGGAAGTGCCCCATACCAGAATACAAATCCATCACACAGATGTCAACCGTAGAGAAATGTCCATTTTTTCCCTGAAGAACCAGGGCTGAGTTTACCATTTTTGCAGCCGTCTCTCCTGTGAATCCCGCATCTACAAACTCCTCCAGAAGGTCCACTACCATCTCACTCTCCTGGCAGGCCTCCAGACCGGAACCCATGCCATCCGAAAGGCACATAAAAAACTGGCCGGTGTCCTCCATGGTACACATATAATTGTCTCCGGATACGCTCTCTTTATCCTTGGTTATCTTGGCCGCACCATACAGCACCTTGAAATTAACGTCCTCCACAAAACTGTATGTAGTAAATTCCCCGTTGATCAGCGATCGGCTGTCCTTGCGCGCTACCATAGAACATCCGCATTCCTTTGAGAGCTGTGCCGCTGCCTCATTCACCGGGATGCACTGGCCTCCCCTGCTTCGAAGCCGCATAAAATACTGCTGTTTTCCATCCGGAAGCTCCAGCATCCAGATACTTTTCAGCACAATATTTTTTTTCTTCAGCCTCCGCTCCAGATCATCCTTGAATTCCGGCAGTACATCGGTCACCTCAAACATATCTCTGGACATAATCTGCATGATCCGCGCCATCTCACTGAGCTGTTCCGCCACCGCCAAGCGGTTTTCGATTAGTTTGTTGCTCCAGACCAGGTTCTGCCGCTCCCTGGATATCATCCGGTACAGCTCGTCCCCAAGCTTTCCCTGATTCACACAAATACCCATGAGCTCTACCTTCCCCCGTCTGATTTTTTCCTCATCTCCCTCTTCCATGATTCTCAGAAGATTGTATATTCTCTGCTGGGTCTGCAGATACTGCTTTTGCCAGCACACATGGTGCAGATGACATTTCTGGCAGAAATTCTGTTCCACTTCTCCAATCAGTTCTTCTATTTCTCCATTGCTCAGATAATCTTTCCGGTAAGGCATACCGTAAAAACTATTAGCTAAACGCTGAAAAGAGGTTGCATATCGTTCCATTTTCTCTTTCTGTGGATGCTGGTCATATACAATGGTTGCCGCACTTTTTTTCATTCCTGAAAAAATAGTTTTTGCCATGTCCCGGATAATCAGTAGCGCGCTGATTACGAGCATGGCAATAATCCATTCCTGCATCTATGATTACCTCCCCTGAATTAGCATTCGCTATCAAAGGTGTATTATAGATGTTTTTTCCTTTAATCTTTGTCAAAAACACTACTCTGTGCTTAAAAACTTTTAGACAAAATATGGTATTTACTGAGCCGGCTACTTTTCCTCTTTGAATACAATCTCATTGTTCTTAACCAATCCCAGTTTATCTCTCGCGACTTTTTCCGCGTATTCATCTGACTGCATGTATTCTTTTGTCTCTTCTATCTCTTTTGTACGCTCTTCTTCCTTCTTTATTTCTTCAGAAATCGCCACCTTTCTCGCCTCGTTGCCGGCAACCTTCTTTTTCAGAGCCGCGCCTTCGTAGAGGAGTGCTCCAAGAAGAACACACACGACAAAGGTTATACTAATCATGGCGATCCGGTTTCGAACGCCTCTTCTTTTTTTCTTTTTTGACTGCATTCTTTTTTTTGTCCGTTCTCTCATCATTTTTCTTCCTGACTTTCCTTGCTGACAAATAGTTCAATACTAAAATTTTACCTCGTGACAGTGGAAATTTCAACCTTTTTATCCATCGTGCTGTCAATTTCAGAGGTATTTTAAGGAAACCTTTTATTTTATTTAAAAAAAATGATATGTATTTTACTAATAATTCGCTGACACTGTAATGATATAAAATAACTCCCAGAAGAATGCCTGCAAGGGCGTACAGGCGTATGACACCGTCATTTTCCTCATACATTCTGGAAAACAAAAAAACACCGCCGGCTGTCCAGTACAGAATGTCTTCTATGCTGATCCACAGGGCAGGATGAGCGCAGACTCTTCGAAAAATCCGCAGCACATCATAAGCTGCCACCATCAGCACTCCTGCCCAGACAGAGCTGGCAAATAGAATAAGCTCCTGATTCATATACTCGCTCATAGGCGCTTATTTGAACAGCCGTTTCAGCAGATTCTCCCCTGCTTTCTGGCCGTGGATTCCTCCCTCAGTATAGGTCAGACTGTCTATGGTCCCCTCCAGGTCTACCTCCTGCTTTTCCAGATTCAGTCTTGTGACATGGAGGTCCTTCCCCTTGATCGTCAGCATTCCCTGCTGTGTATCTAATAAAATCTCATTCATATCGAAGGATACTACATCCCTGACGCCTGTAACATTGCCTGTCTGGCGGTTTTTTAGTATGAAACC
Source organism: Lactonifactor longoviformis DSM 17459 (assembly GCF_900129135.1). Classification (GTDB taxonomy): domain Bacteria; phylum Bacillota; class Clostridia; order Lachnospirales; family Lachnospiraceae; genus Lactonifactor; species Lactonifactor longoviformis. The sequence continues at coordinate 85,431 of NZ_FQVI01000010.1, read as the reverse complement.
ATGGAGCATCGTCGGTTGCTTCTCATCCACAATACAGCTTCCTCCATCTATACTTTCTTCCATCATTATATGGGGGAATGGGCTGTATTAGTACTGTATATCTCTAGAGATAGCGGAACATTTTATCCGCATCTTCCTTTTTAACGGTCTCTTTTACCTCCAGAATCTCCGCTTTTACAACATTGCTGCCAAACTGGATCTCCAGAATATCTCCAGGCTTAACCTTTGTGGATGCCTTGGCGGGTTTGCCGTTTACCAGGACGCGTCCGGCATCGCATGCTTCGTTGGCAACGGTACGCCTTTTAATCAACCGGGAAACTTTTAAAAATTTATCCAATCTCATGTCTGCTCTTCCTTTCTTTTCCGTGTTCGGGCCTGTTCCCACCTGCCCCGGGGTATATAAAAAGGGACTGACGAATCAGTCCCCTTATTCACTCAATACTTATTTTTCATTAACTAAGTCTTTTAATGCTTTTCCTGCTTTGAACTTAGGAGATTTGGAAGCTTCGATCTTCATGGTTTTTCCTGTCTGAGGATTTCTTCCTTCCCTGGCAGCTCTCTCTGATACTTCAAAAGTACCAAAACCTACTAATTGAACCTTTTCACCTTTTTTTAATTCATCAGAAACAACATCTACGAACGCTTTTAATGCCGCCTCTGCGTCTTTCTTGGATAATTCAGTTTTTTCAGCGATAGCCGCTACCAATTCAGTTTTGTTCATGAGTATTTCCTCCTATTGATTTGTCTACAATAAATTTCGATGCCATATCCCAATGCTTACTCTGCATCAGTGGCTACGCCCCAAAAACAAGCGTGAAGTTCTAATAACTCTATTGATAGTTATAACCTCTTTCCCTGTGTTTGTCAAGTTTTTTAGGCATTTTAGCGGCTCTTTCACAGCTTTTTTTCCGCGTTTTTCCGGGCTTTTTCCTCTTTCTCTCTCTTTTTTATCTCTTCCCAGGTCTGAAGCACCTCGGCAGAGGAATTGGCTGTGCCCCGGCCAAAGACATGAGGGTGGCGGCGGATCATCTTCTCACTGATTCCCTGTATTACGTCATCAATGGTAAACAGTCCCTCCTCCTCCGCGATCTGGCTGTGCATCATCACCTGCAGCAGCACATCCCCAAGTTCTTCGCAGAGGTTGTCCGCATCCTTTGTCTCCTCCAGCAGACGAATCCCGTCCACTGCCTCCTGTGCCTCTTCCAGCATACACGGAATCAGACTCTCATGGGTCTGCTCCCTGTCCCAGGGACAGCCGTCAGGAGCCCGCAGTCTGCGGATGATTTCTCTGAACTCTGTGAATGAATATCTTTTATCCATAAAAGGCTTGTCTCCTACAGCATTTTGTCAACCATTTCCAGTACGGCTTTTCCAAGAGCCTGTGATTTTTCGTCCGCATCGGACAGTGAGGTTCCCTTGATTCCATAATAGAACTTAACCTTTGGCTCAGTTCCGGAGGGCCTTACGCATACCCATGCATCATCTGTGAGGTCATAGTAGAGAACATTAGAGCTTGGAAGGCCGGTAGGGGTAACTTCCCCTGTTTCCAGATCTGTGATGGTATCTCTCTTGTAATCTCTTGCTGATACAACCTGATATCCTCCGATCTCTGTAGGCGGCTCCTTCCTCAGCGTATCCAGAATGGACTGGATCTTAGCCAGTCCTTCAATTCCCTTTAAAGTGACAGACTGGATGTCATCCTTGTAATATCCATATTTCTCATACATATCTATCATGGCATCCCAGAGGGTTTTGCCCTGTGTCTTATAGTAAGCCGCAGCCTCACAAAGAGCCATGGAAGCCACAATTGCATCCTTATCTCTGGCATAGGTACCGATAAGGCAGCCGTAGCTCTCCTCAAAACCGAACAGATACGTTCCTCTTTTATTTTTCTCAAAGCCCAGAATCTGCTGGCCGATATATTTGAATCCGGTCAGAACCTCAATTAAACGGATATCATAGTGTCTGGCAATTGCATTGGCCATATTAGTGGTAACTATTGTCTTTATCAGTGCACCGTCCTCAGGCAGGCCCTGGAGCTCCTTCTTTTGGCCAATCTCATATTCCGCCAACAGGCAGCCGGACATGTTTCCTGTAAGTGTGTGATATTCTCCGGTCCTGCTGTCCTTTACCCGCACGCCCAGGCGGTCTGCATCAGGGTCAGTGGCCAGAACAATATCGGCATCCATTTCCTTTGCCAGCTTTAACCCCAGTTCAAAAGCTTCCTCAGCCTCCGGATTGGGATAGCTCACCGTTGGGAATTCTCCGTCCGGGAGTTCCTGCTCTTTTACCACATATACATTGTCAAAGCCCAGTTCCTTTAACACCCGTCTCACAGGAATGTTTCCGGTTCCGTGCAGAGGGCTGTACACTATCTTAAGTTCCCCGGCCATCTGTGAAATGGCATCCATATGCAGTACCTGGCTCTTCAGCTCCTCCATGTAGGCATCGTCTATCTCTTTGCCGATCACCTCATAAACACCTGCTTCTATGGCATCCTTTTCATCCATGGTCTTTACATTATTGTAATCCGTAACTTTTTTCACTTCGCCCATAATTCCGGCGTCATGGGGAGGCGTAATCTGCGCGCCGTCCTCCCAGTATACTTTGTACCCGTTATATTCCGGAGGGTTATGGCTGGCTGTAATATTGATACCGGCTACACACCCCAGTTTGCGCACTGCATAAGAAAGCTCCGGAGTCGGCCGCAGGGATTCAAAAATATAAGCCTTAATTCCATTGGCAGCAAGGCAAAGGGCAGCTTCTTTTGCAAACTCCGGGGACATGCGGCGGGAATCATGAGCAATCGCTACGCCTTTTCCTTTCGCCCCCACAGATTCAATATAGTTTGCCAGCCCCTGTGTGGTCTTCCTCACCACATAGATATTCATGCGGTTTGTACCAGCACCAATTACCCCGCGAAGCCCTGCGGTACCGAACTCCAGATCCATATAAAAACGTTCTTTAATTTCATTTTCATCTTCAGCAATTGCTTTCAATTCTGCTTTCGTTTTATCATCGAAATACGGATTATCCAGCCATTCTTCATACAATTTTTTGTAGTCCATATTCTTGTACCTCCCTGCAATAATGTTTTTTCTATTATAGCAGATTCAGGTAATAATGCCTAGTTTTTTCCCCGCATTTTGCACATTTCCTCTAAAAACCCCAGCCAAACCCCCTTCTGAGCGATAAGCGTATCCAGTTTTTCCTCGCTTTTTTGGGAGACCCAGGCCTTCTTGTGATTGTAATAATAATTGGCCAGCTTCCAGAATTTTTCAGGATATGCAAACCGCAGTCTCAGATTATCAAGCTCCATGCCGGACAGCGGCCTTTCCTTATTGTATTCCTCCAGCATTTGTTTTCCCAGTTCCTTATCCCAGTTATGCTTCTCCAGAATTTTTCTCATAAACTGGTAGAGATCTGCTGTCTGGATGTCGTAATTCCACTTGTCAAAATTCGTTACTGCAATTTTCTGATTCACGAACAGTACGTTATGCTGGTTAAATTCCCCGTGGCAGATATCCCCTCTGGACATCGCATCCTTCCTAAGGGTATCATAATCAGACGCAATCAGCTGGCGGATCACTTCTTCCCCCTGAGCCAGATACCATCCCACGCTTTCCAGATAGCGGAGTTCAAACCTGTTCTTCTGGCGTTTGCTGCGGATAAACTTCTGGATCTTTCTCAATTCAGCATTATGTCTCCCGTATTCCTGAAGCAGGGATTCCTTTACATAATTCTCCTCCACAGGCATGTGCATAATTTTATGTAAACTAGCCAGAGCTTTAATGCTCCTCAGTATATCCTCTTTCGCCTTTGTATCACATTCCCTGCCCTCATACCAGCGCCTGAGATAATATGGGATATTATCCTTATCAAAGGACACCAGCTGCCCTTCCTGATTTGCGTACACAGTGTCAATCAGCAATTCGCCTGCCTCCAGCTGTCTCTGCAGAACTTCCTGCTGCACCAGCTTTTTCGCAGACCCCTGGAATTCCTTGATCAGCACAAGTCCCTGCTGGGTATTACAGATGAGGGATCCTCTCCCCCGGTATGTATTAGTCGCTGTTAAATCATACTGCTCCAATATACTTAACCCACGGTCATACACTTATGTTCATCCCCCTTTATTTTGCGTCCTTTTTATTTTATGAACCCCGGAGCACAAAAATGCCAAAAGGGGACGTGTTCCTTCTACAAAGAACACGTCCCCTTTTGACTTCAGGGTGTCCCATATTCAGTTTGACCTGTCCCTTTTTAGGTCTTCCTTCATTACCTGAAGAAGGAAGTCTCTATCATTCTTCTCCGGTTCCTCCAACACCAGTTCAAGGAGCCGGTTCAGTTCTTCCCCAATTGCCCTTCCCGGCTTCATACCGCACTGTATCAGATCCCTGCCTGACACTGCCAGATCCTTCAGGGATACGCATTGTTTTTCTTCTATTATATGCCGGTACATCTCTTCTACTTCATCCAGACGTCTCAGCTTTTCTTCCTGCTGATAATTGCTTTGGGCCAAAGCGTCTGCCCTCTGCACTTTTAATAGGTATGGGTATAGTTCCTCCCCGACTTTGTTCACAGCCCTGCGCACTGCACGATATTTGGGCTGTACCCAGTAATCGTGCCATTTCACCAGCCTGCTTACTTTTGCAATGGTATCATTATCGAATTTCAGACGGCGGAGGATCTCTCCGGCGAGTTTTTCTCCCACTGCGTTATGGGTCTTAAAATGATCGATCCCTTCCTCATCGGTTGTTTTTACCAGGGGCTTTCCCACATCATGAAGAAGCATGGTAAGCCTTAATACTTTATTGTTTTCCACATACTCCATTGACTTGAGCACATGCTCTCCCACCGAATACTTGTGGTGAGGATTGTTCTGATCGGTTCCCATCATACTGTCGAATTCCGGTAAAAACTGCTTTGTCATCCCTGTGGAAAAGGCCTCCCCCAGCATTTCCGGATGATCTGATACAATGAGCTTTACCAGCTCCGTCTGTATTCGCTCCGCGCTGATTGCCTTCAAGTTCGGCGCCAGAAGTTTAACCCCTTCTCTTGTCCGGGACTCTATAGAAAACCCCAGCTGGGCAGAAAACCTGACGGCCCTCAGCATACGCAGAGCATCTTCCTGAAACCGTTCCAAAGGTTCCCCCACACAGCGGATTCTCTTCTTTTCCAAATCTCCCATCCCGTCAAAGATATCGATCAGCCCGTCCCGGTGATTATAAGCCATAGCATTTATGGTAAAATCACGGCGCTTTAAATCTTCTTTCAGACTGGGAGTAAAAGTCACTTCCAGGGGATGCCTGTTGTCTTCGTACGCTCCGTCAATCCGATAGGTTGTCACCTCAAAGCCTTCTTTTCCGATCATAACTGTCACAGTGCCGTGTACCAGCCCTGTGTCTACCGTTCTTCCAAATATTTTTTTAACTTCCTCAGGCCTGGCCGACGTAGTGATATCCCAGTCATCCGGAATTCTACCCAAAATCGTATCCCGCACACACCCTCCCACGGCATACGCCTCGTATCCGCAGCTGCTGAGTGTTTCGATGATAGATTCAACCTTCCTGGGCATCTCTATCTGCATTCATTCACCTCCTTATGAAAAACAAGGAAACAGCTATTTTCAATCTCTGCTTCCATTGAAAATAGCTGATTCCCACACATGTGCCCACGGGCACTTTCCTTGACTAAACGGTAAAACGAATCTCCCGCCCTGTTCTGCTGTATTTATAATACCGCACACCCGCGGCATCCATCATGCGCTTTGACGCAACGACGGAGGGGGTATCTGCATATTTGTCATTATCATAGACCACAGTTTTAATTCCTGCCTGGATAATCGCTTTGGCACACTCATTACACGGGAATAAGGACACATACAGCTTGGCCCCTTCCAGGCTTCCCCCCCGGTAATTCAGTATGGCATTCAGTTCACTGTGGGTTACATAGAGGTATTTTGTATCTGAGGGTTCTCCTTCCCTGTCCCAGGGGAATTCATCATCTGAACATCCTCTGGGAAAACCGTTATAGCCCATGGACAATATTTTATTGTCCGCACTGACAATGCAGCACCCCACCTGAGAATTCGGATCTTTTGAGCGCATCCCGGCCAGTTTGGCTACCCCCATAAAGTATTCATCCCATGAGATATAATCTGTTCTTTTTCCCTGCATCACAGCCCTCCCAGCTTACTTGGTACCGAATATTCGATCTCCGGCGTCTCCCAGTCCCGGCACTATGTAGCCGTGTTCATTCAGGTGATCGTCCAGGGCACCTACATAGATATCAACATCCGGATGGGTTTCCTGTAGTTTCTTGAGTCCCTCCGGCGCGGCTATGAGACAGAGGAAGCGGATATTCTTTACCCCTTTCTCCTTTAACATGGCGATGGCAGCCACAGCGGAACCTCCGGTTGCCAGCATAGGATCCACTACAAAGACCTCCCGCTCGCTGGAATCTGCCGGAAGCTTGCAGTAATACTCTACCGGCTCCAGCGTATCCGGATCCCGGTACAGGCCGATGTGCCCCACCTTCGCTGCGGGTATCATGGCAAGCATCCCCTCCACCATTCCAAGTCCTGCCCTTAAAATCGGTACAACCGCCAGTTTCTTTCCCGCCAGCTGCATAGCCTTTGTCTTTGCCAGGGGAGTCTCAATCTCAATCTCCCGAAGCTTCAGATCCCGTGTTGCCTCATAAGCCATAAACATAGCTACTTCTCCAACCAGTTCCCGGAATTCCTTTGAACTGGTGCCTGTCCTGCGGATAATACCAATCTTATGCTGAATTAAAGGGTGTTCCATCACCATTACCTTTGCCACAACGCTTCCTCCTTTGTCTATAGAAATGCTTATTTTTTATTCCTCTTCGGATTCAATTAAGTCAATTCTCCTCTGATGTCTCTCTGCATGGGAAAATTCAGTATTTAAAAATGTATCTACAATCTTTACAGCAAGGCCGGGGCCTACTACCCTTCCGCCCAGCGCAAGAACATTGGCATCGTTATGCTGTCTGGTGGCTTCCGCACAGAAACAGTCCGTACAGAGGGCCGCGCGGATCCCGGGCATCTTGTTGGCTGCGATTGAAATTCCAATTCCCGTCCCGCAGATAATAATTCCTTTCTCACATGTTCCGTCTAAGATAGCATGTCCAACCTTTCTGGCATATACAGGGTAATCCACTGCCTCTGTACTGTCACAGCCGAAATCCTTAAAGGGGATCTCCTTCTCGCTGAGATATTTAATAATTTCCTGTTTTAATTCGTAACCTCCATGGTCACATCCTAAAGCTATCATTCTAGTATTTCCTCCTCACATAGTTTTATTACCAGTTCCTCCATCAACCCTTTGAGTACTTCATAAAATAAACCGTACTCGATGAGCGGAGCCCCATAAAGTGCCCTCAAATCCCCGCTGTGTCCCAAAAACTCGCGCACCGTATACACATGCTTTAAATTGCTGTATTCCTGAAACACCTTTTCTTTCTGACTGTCTTCCATCGTCAGTAGCAGCACACCGGATCCATCTCCAATGTCATCCTGTGTCAGCGGTTTTGACATATGTTTCTGTGAACCATATCCATTGCTGATTAAAATCGCCTCTGCCTTCTGATTCATAGGTTCCGGAAAAAGGACCACAAGTCCTCTGGAGTGTATGGAAATAGGGTAATCCATTTTCATAGATTTTAATACTACCTCCGCCATAGGGCTCCGTGTGGTATCACTAGAGTCCACGAAGATAATTTTCTGATATTGATTCATTCGCCTTGCTCCTTACACATAAATGATTCGGTGACCGGCAGCTTTCAGCAGCCGGTTCATAATTGCCTGTCCCATCTGGGGCGTCCGGAATGATTCAGAAAATATAAAGTCCACATCTGCCTCATCAAATTCCCGCAAAATGCCAAATAGATGCAGCGCAATGCTTTCTTCTTCTTTTCTTGTGCCAATGCTTTTCACCACATCCGCCCGATACTGACCGGCAGTTTCATCTGTCCCGATAATTCCCACTCTTGCACCTTGTCTCCGGAATTCGTCAGTTAATTCATTAATTCTGCGAACCACCAGGGTGCTTTCACCCTCAACAATCGTAAGCTCAGCCTTAGGGGCGTAATGCCGGTATTTCATCCCCGGGGCTTTTGGCTTTACGTTTTCATCTGTAATCAGAAGTCCTTTGTCCATCTTCACTCTGCCGACAATCTTTTGGATCATCTCCTGGTTAATATAACCCGGTCTTAAGATAACCGGTACCTCTTCGGTGCAGTCCACAATTGTAGACTCCAGACCAATCCCTACCATGCCTCCATCCACAATCATATCAATCTTCCCCTGAAGATCTTCAATTACATGTCTGGCCTCTGTGGGGCTTGGACGCCCTGACGTATTGGCGCTGGGGGCAGCTATAAAACCGCCCCCAGCCTGTATTACCGCCATGGCAACAGGGTGGCTGGGCATACGTACAGCTACGCTGTCCAGCCCTCCCGTGGTTTCATAAGGCACCTTACTGCTCTTTTGAAGTATCATAGTCAGCGGGCCCGGCCAAAATGCATCTGCCAATGCCTCAGCCTGCCAGGGAAATTCAGAGGTAATCGTGTTCAGACTGTCTGAATCCGCAATATGAATGATAAGGGGATTGTCTGACGGCCTTCCTTTCGCCCGGTATATTTTCCCGGAGGCTTTTGGATTCAGCCCATCTCCTCCCAGGCCATATACCGTCTCCGTCGGAAAGGCTACCAGTCCGCCTCTGCGGAGTATTCTCCCTGCTTCTTCTATCACATGCCGATCCGGATCCTTAGGATCCACAGTTACTATTTTTGTCTCCATCTCGTACCTCTTATCACATGATACCCAATGGCACCTGTAAATACATGTCCATCGGGCAGGCATACGGCCTTCGCCGTATGCTAAAGTATACTCCTTAACATTATACCACCAGATTAGGCAAAGTAAAATATTTTTTTCCGCGTTGGGGAAATCCGTGTCCCCTGTCTCCAAACTCCCTGAAACTTATGGATTCACAATATTTCGGCACGCCTTTCCTTCCAGCAGGTCCAGAGCGTTGCACAGAGCAATATCCAGCATCTTTTCTGTAGCCTCTCTGGTGTTGGCCCCTATATGAGGCGTGATATATGCATTGTCCAGTGTAAACAGCTTATCCCTGCCGGGCGGCTCATTCTCCATAACATCTGCTCCGTAAAATTTTAGTTTGCCGCTGATCAGCCCATCATATACTGCCTCATGATCCACTAAAGCCCCCCTTGCCGCATTAATCAGTCCTGCTCCGTCTTTCATTAGGGCAATGGTCTCACGGTTAATCATATGATGTGTCTGATCATTGGCCGGCATATGCAGAGAAATAAAGTCACTTCTGGTCAGAAGTTCCTCCTCCGTAACCTGCTGTATCCCGTTTTCTCTGCAAAATTCCTCCCGGGAGAGAATATCGTTGGCTAAAATATTCATGCCAAATGCTCTCAGCCGCAGGGCTACTCCTCTTCCGATAGCGCCAAGCCCCCAGATACCAATCGTCTTCCCCTTCAGCTCTGAGCATTTTTCTCCGGCCTTCCAGCAGTATTCTCTGCACTCTGACACATGATCGGGTATCTTTCTGGCACAGGCTAACAGCAGGCCAACGGTGAGCTCGGCCACAGAATCCGAATTGGCGCCGGGAGCATTGCACACTGCAATTCCCCTCTCTTTTGCCGCCGCCACATCCACCCGGTCATATCCCACAGCAGGTCTGGATATAATCTTCAGGCATTCGGGCAGCTGTTCAATGACATCTCTCCGCATCCAGTCCGTCCCTGTGATCAGCGCATCTGCTCCCTGTACAAATTCCAGAAGCTCATCCTGTGTGAGATTCTGGGATTTGCTGAGAACAACATCTGCCATTTGTACCGCCCGTATCCAGGTCGGATGTTCTTCCGGAAGCTTCGCGTAGTGGCAGGTAATTGCAATCTTCATAAAATTCCCCCTTTTTCCTATGGGTTTCTCGGCTACGTACTTTATTATAAAGAAACTTTATTGTCATTTTAAGTTGTTTACCCTCTTTTTTGTAGACAATAATTATTTTATTTATATATTGTCTATTTATTGCCCAGATATTCCAAAACCCCCTGGCATACAGCTTCCGCGACCTTATCCTGATATTCTTTTGTCTGCAGTTTTGCAGCTTCATCCGGATTCGTCAGAAACCCGCATTCTACTATAGTAAGAACACCCTCACTCTTCTTTAACAGATAGTAAGTACTGTTGCCTTTCTCAACCCTGGGCCGGGCAACCTCCAGATATGTATTCAGCTGATCCTGGATGGATTTTCCCAGCTTTGCCCCCTCTGCAGAGTGTGTAAAATAAAAAACCTGGGGACCGCAGACTGATGCATCGGGATAACTGTTCTGGTGGATGCTGATTGTCATAACCGGCTTTTTCTCTTTGATCAGATTGCATCGGTTCTGCATATCCTGAACTTTTTTATTATTAGTATTTTCCTCGTAAAGACCTTCATCTTTGGTTCGGGTCATTACAATGGTGTAGCCTTCTTTCTCCAGTTTTTTCTTTACTTTCTTAGCAATCTGAAGATTGATATCTTTTTCTTTCAGCCCTCCGATTCCGATAACCCCAGGATCGATTCCTCCGTGTCCTGCATCTACCACTATAACTTTTGCATCCTGTGCCAGCTCCTTACTGACTAGCTCAGCCCCTTCTTTTGACAGAAAAAATGCCCCTACCAGTAGAAGAACCGCCATCAGAAGCTCAATTGCCTTTTTTCTCATAATGAGAAGCTCCCTTAAAGCATATTCTTTAAAGTATATGCTTTAAGGGAGCTTCTAATAATCCCAATCTTCCGGCTCTAGTCTTCCAAATCATCATCCAGGTCATCACCCAGCATACTTTGAATTTTATTCACCAGCTGGTCATTAATCTCATCTTCCGCATCGTATTCATCCAGGTCTGCAATACTGTCCAGGGCATCCATTACCTCCAGCTCCTGGGTGTCCCCCAGATGTACCTCTTTTGCCTTCTCCTTCTCTATCTCATGTATCTCCAGCTCTTCCATCGGGTGCAGGAGATCCACGTCCCGCTCATCCTCAATGTCCTGCAGCGAAGTAGGCATCGTGCTGATGATCTGATGCACCTCTTTATAAGAGGCCATAAAACGTTTTTGAGCCTGATTGATCAGTTCCACAATGCCGTTCATCTCATCCTGAACCGCAAGGTATTTTTTCTTGCCCTCAACCAATTTATCGTCAATCTCAGACTGCACAGAATCTACCCGCCGTTTTGCCTCTTCCTCAGCCTGAGTGATAATTTCCTCGCTCTTCCTCTGCGCTTCGGCAACCATATCTTCTGCTTTCACCTGAGCCTCAAATACCAGCCTTCCAATACTGTCGTAACGTTCAATATATTTCTGGTATTTGTTATGTATCTCCTCTTCCAGCCTGGCCTGCTGGGCATCCTTTAACTCCAGGCGCTTAATCAGCTCTGCTATCTTGGCGTCCTTAGCCTCCAGCTCTTTCTTCAGCTTGGCAAGCCTTGATGCAGAATCGTCCTTCAGCTTCTGCACCTGCTCCAAAACATCCTCTTTATCAAAGCCTCCCATGATTGTAGTCTTAAACATTTCCTGTTCGCCCATATACTCCACCTCTTTCTTCTGACTCCCGGTATCCTAATTCACATATTTACTGATTAAATCCCAGACACTCGGGCGTTCCAATCCAAGTTTCCACTCTGCAACCCCGGCCAGCTCATACTGCTGTATCAGCTTCAGTTTTTCTTCCAGCGACTGTTCGTCCTCCAGCCATATCTTATAGGTCGCATCCTCCGTGGAAAGTTCACCGTAATTCTGACCGGACTCCTTATCCCAGAAAGTTTCAATCTGATTCTCGCTGATATAAGCAGATGCCTGATCCATTGCCATTACTTCACTGGTAACCTCGCTGCCGCTGTCCGGAACCTTCCACAGTCTGGTGTAAAACGGAATTCCGTTAATCACCCGGTCTGCCGGCACTTCTTCCAGCGTTTTTTCAATTCCCTTCTGCACAAAAGGAAGAGATGCCACCGATCCGGCCTCCTCATCACCTTTAAAATGCTCATCGTACCCCATGATGATCACATAATCTGCCACTACTCCCTGTTCCCTGCGGTCATAAAGCATCGTATAATTCTCAGGAACGGGATTATCTATGGATAATACCAGACTGTTTTTTCTGCACTGAATGGAGAGTTCTCTGATAAACTGTATAAAGTGAGGCCCCTCTTCCTCTTTCAGACTTTCAAAATCAACATTAATCCCGGCAGCCCCCGCCCCAAGAACAGCCTGTACCAGATTATTTATGAGATTCTGTCTGGAGGTTGTGTGTGACAGTACTTCATACGTACTCATCTCTGTATTAAAATTATCTACCAGCGCCCACACTTCCATACCAAGCTGCTTTGCCGCAGCCACATAATTGGCATCCGCAAGGGAAGTAATATTCCCGGCGTTATCACTCACAGAAAACCATGTGGGGGATATTGTATTCACTCCTTTCACATTGGCTACTGCCTGTGTCAGACCGTCATTGGCAGCCTGGGAGGTAACCTGGTGCCACAGAAGGTTAATCTTATAGTCCCTCCTCTGACTAGTGTACTCCGGTGCTGTGTATCCTGAAGTTGACTCAAGACTTTTATTCTCCGGACTTCCTATATCTTTTTTCCGCACATAGCCAATAAACCCGTCCGAAGAGGCTACCTTACTCCACTCTTCCAATTCCTCCAGAAGGATCATCGTGTCCCCTTTGGCCACATGGGTCAAAATCTCGCTTTTAATCCCGCCTCTATAACGTATCACTGTATCATCGCTGGCCGTTACCTCGGATACCGCTCCCCATTGATACCGAATTACAACTTTATTGGGAGATTCATACTGCTGAACATCCATGTCCGTATATTGCTTTACAAAATCAAGGGCCAGATACCCCTCCTCCCCTTCTTGTTTAAAGATCACATAATCTACGGACTGTTCCTGACCCGATACCTGATAGGTATTGCCATCTATAGAAATTGTTATAATATCCGTAGGAGTGGTATATAACAATTTGTTCTCATTCTTATCCCAGTAAAACCGTTTGTTCAGCGTACTGCTCACGGTTCCATAATCCAGATATACTTTTCCGTCAATTAACTTTCCTTTTTTCTCACTTACCGCATCCTGCAGTATCACTGCCACATCATCACTGTTTTCTACCTTATAATATGTACCCGCATCCATCTCCTTATCCGACGGCGTGTGTTTCTTAATCGTCATCGTTACAATGCCGACCAATGCTACAACTACTACCAGCAGCATAGCAACTAAAATCGGTATTACTTTTTTCTTCATTATGTTTACCTCCTGCTTTCCGTACCATTATAACATATTTTTAAATTTCGTCATTACCTTATTCGACATTTTATGTTTTTTTCATACATCTAAAAAAATTACGGCTTTTTTCCCATATCATACCAAAATGCCTCCGCTGCGCAGACATATGATTCTGCAGGATACAGATATACTGGCATCCCTCTATGGGAAACACCCCTTTAGCAGGCACAGAAATCGGCGCAAGTCCCCAGCCGCGATCCAGCCATAATTCGCAGAAGAAAAGCAGTACCCCGGTTCAGATAAGCGGCCTTTCAGCTGTACTGTGGGACCTTATAGACTAAAAGGCCGCTTTCCTTATGTATTATTTAGTTTTTACAAAATCAAATTCCAGCTTCTCAATCTCTCCTTTCTCATTTTGGACATAGTCCCGCATGTAGACTCCGTCTTCAGCAATCTTGTGGGCCTTTTCAATCTCCCTGGGCGTGCTGGCCTTGCCGTCCAGCCACAGAGAGATTCCCTTGCTTTCATAATACTTTAATTCTTCACGGAGAGTTTCCGTCTTTTTGGAACGTTTTTTCCCCATACTTTTTACGGATAACCAGCAAAATTGTGATATATTATAAGCTGCAGCTACCCCTTCTCCTTTCTGAAACAGCTTTACCGAAAAGCGTCAAATATGATTAGAAAAGACAAGGATTCTGCAGTATGCTTCTATTACTATAAATCTTTGTTTTGGGAATCTAAGAACAATTGAATCTGTTCATTCTTTTGCGGCAGAGACACCGCATGATTGGAATACAGAACTTTTTTACTTACATGGGAATACTATTATCTGCTGTTATCTTTAGCGACCACATCCTTTCCTGTGAAAATGATGTGCAGTTTCCCTGACTTTTCTTATGGTTATTATATCTTATTTTGAGGGGATTGCAAGAGGTTTTGTAAAAAAATATAGTTTTGTGTATGTGAAGTTCGGGGTTATGTAGGCGGGAAGCAGAGTGTCGCAGACGGACGGATATAGAAGGGAGCACCGGGGAGACAGGGCCAGGGGCCGGGGGATAGGGACCAGTCAGCTCGAGGCTCCGTTCCCCTAAGCTAAGTCCTACCAGCTGCTAAACTCGTCAGGAAAGCCTTCCTCGTTAATCAGCTGGTGGACTGGATCTTCGGCTCACTCCGCTTAACCTCCCTGACTGGTCCCTATCCCCCGGCCCCTGGCCCTGTCTCCCCGGTGCTCCCTCCTATATCCTGGTTGAGACTCACTTCACATTCACGGAAAACGGGTGGGGAAGGTCGGGAGTTGTACACTTTTCCTCTACTTATTTCTCACTATTGGCGACTTGATGTTTGGGATAAACTGCCAAAAATCTCCCCCTGGAACTTCCCTATACCCAGGTGAGAGGAATCTTGCGGCGGGGGGCTGGCCGGTTCGGGCGGGAGGGAGGCTTAAGTTCCGCGGACGATTCCGCAGGAGTGACTAGAGAGTCTTTGGCAAAACCGGGATTCACGCTGGAGATTTTTTCGGCAGTCCAGGCCGAAAAAAAGTGAGCATGGGCAGGGAATGCACATAAAGCATTCTTTGCACATACGAACGGTGCTCCGGCGGGGATTCCGGTTTTGTCTTAGACTCTCTTCACGACGGAGGTGTCCCCGGAACTTAAGCCTCCCTCCTGTCCGAACCGGCCAGCCCGCCGCCGCGGGATTTCTTTCACCGTCCCCCGCCACCACATACACTCCGACTTGAATCACTTTAAGCTGAAGTCCAAGCGCTACACTCCTAAATCCCAATTTTCCATTTTTACGAAAACTCTCCAAAATTCTTTACATAAACACACTTGGTAGTATATAATATAAAAGGAAGACCAGAACTTTTTACGGTTTTTAACATAGATTAATAGATAGGATGTGATTATAATGAAGATAGAAAAAATCAACGATAACCAGATTCGCTGCACACTTACCCAGGCTGACCTGGAAGACCGTCAGATTCATTTGAGTGAACTGGCCTATGGGACAGAAAAAGCAAAGACTCTGTTTCGTGATATGATGCAGCAGGCTAATTTCGAATTTGGTTTTGAGGCTGACAACATCCCTCTGATGATAGAAGCAATACCTGTTACACCTGACAGCATTATTTTAATCATAACAAAAGTAGAAGATCCGGAGGAACTGGATACCAGATTTTCCAAATTTGCCCCATTTTTAGAGAATGGAGGTTCGGAAGAAAGTCCTGTAGAATTTGAAGGTGCGGACGATATCCTGGATATCTTCCAGAAGATTTATGAAGCTAAATCCAAAGCACTGAATAAAAAGAAATCCTCCAAATCCGATGCTAAGGTTACCCCTGAAGTACCCATTAATCTGGTAAGGGAATATCAGTTCTCCAACATTGATCTGGTAATAGCCGCCTCCCATGGTCTGAATCATTTCTACAAAGGAGATAATTCACTCTATCAGGATCAGCGTACCGGGAATTATGTTCTGATTATCCATCAGTCCGGCCACTCGCCGGAAGAATTCAATAAGATATGCAATATTCTGTCGGAGTATGGAAGGGGCAGGTCTTTTACATCCGGAGGCGAGGCATACCTGGTGGAACACGGAGATTGTATCCTTTCCAGAGATGCACTCCAAAAACTTTATCATTTGTAAAATATCTAAGGGCCGCAGAGCTTTCCTCTGCGGCCCTGTTTTGGCATATACCGGCAGCCTTCCGCAAAAATAAGGCCGGGAACATCTCCCGGCCTTAAAAATCAGCTTTTTATAAATTTATTTGTTTGCCAAAAAATCATTGATCTGACTCTCTAATGTGTCTGCGTCAATGCCGTGTACCATGGCAGCCTCTGCCAGAGATTCTCCCTGTGCGGACGGGCATCCGATACAGTGCATTCCTGCTCTCATAAGAATCGGAACAATATTTTCATCAAGCTGGATCAGCTGTCCAATTGTCATTTCTTTTGTGATCTGCATTGGTCATTTCCTCCTTCATTGGTTTTGTCCTATCATTATAATACCATTTTAGATGATATTCAACCACTTTTGGCAACATCCCGTTTTCTTTACGGTTTCCATGGATTTCCTTTACCAATTGTTTAGAAATTTATACTTGTATTCTAATACTAAATAGTTTAAAATGACTCTAGAAACTAATCTAAGTTTTAACGAAAATGAGGGATAAGGAGGATAATACATATGGCATACGTAATTACAGACGAATGTGTAAGCTGCGGAACATGCGAAGGCGAATGTCCTACAGAAGCAATCAGCCAGGGCGATGACAAATATGTAATCGACGCTGATGTTTGCGTAGACTGCGGAACATGTGCAGAAGCTTGCCCTACAGACGCTATTGTAGAAGGCTAATATATTTTAACTAACACAACAGAGGATTAGGCATAATGTCTAATCCTCTGTTTTCTATATCCAGCTGCAGTCCCGAAATGCCAGGATTTCCTCTTTTAAGTTCTCCGGGATAGGAATCTGGGAAAAGCCCTTCAGGTGGGCATCGCGCCCTTCGGTTATCAACACGCAGCTCCCCCGCTCCATAGCAATATTATGCCACATCATGGCAGGCACATTATAAGTAATTCCCTCTCTCAGAGGTATTAAGCCGCTCTCATGGGCAGCACTGTCATAGATAATCAAAAATGCTCTTCCCCTTACAAGTGTAAAAGTCTCATCTGTAAAATCGTGCTGATCCAGCTTTTCTAACGCTTCCGGTTCCTGTTCGGGGGTATAATTAAGCTGTGCCAGCTGCCAGTTCTCCGTGAGTACCAGGGGTTTGTATCCATACCCCTCATGATACAATGGTTCTAATCTCATTCTGCATCCTTTCTGACAGTATGTTTATTCAGTCTGTAAAATCTCCAGATATTCTCTGCTCCCATATTTTCTCACTGCTTCAACCATCGCCGTCACGTTCTCGGGTTTTGTATTCGCTCCCAGTGCACAGCCTGAGCTTACAATAATCCCTCTGCCCCGGGTAGCCTCAATAATCTTTTTCACCTGTGCCTCTACCTGGACCGGTGTCCCCAGATACATAGGATCACTGGGATTGATATTCCCCATGAGCACTGTATTTTCCGGAACCAAAGCACGCGCTTTCCCCATGTCCACTTTCCAGTCAACCTCCAGGATACGGGCTCCCGTATCCCCCATTTCTTTTATAATACCCGTGGTATCTCCGCAGATATGGATGGCATAGGGATGCTCCCTTGACTGTACCTCATCGACTGCCATTTTCTCCCAGGGAGATGCAAACTTACGGTAGGCAATGGGAGAGATTAGATTTGGACTGGCATATGCATCTCCCATACTTGCAGCATGGGCTCCGGCTTCCAGCTGCGCCTTTGCAAATCTCACATGAGCCTTTGTTGTCCAGGCCAGCGCATGCAGTATCACTTCCTCATCCTCTGTAATTAAATCTTCCATAAACTGCTGGGCACCACGAAGCAGGCACAGAAGATTAAAAGGTCCCTGATCTGCTCTCCCAATAATAAAGCATTCATCCCCTGCCTTTTCAGCAATGCGTTCTGTCACCTCCAGCCATTCCGGAAGCCTGCCGTCCCGAAGAGGATCCGGTAGAGAAAGGCCGTCTATTTCCCTGAGGTCTCTGAGCACAGGTTCGCTGTCCTTGACTACTGCAACATTATCCTCTCTGTATACCACACTGGCCCCGCATGCCTCTGCCAGTGAGGCGTCGTCCACATCAATTATGCAACCGTCATATCCGAATCTCTCCCGGCTGTTCAGATGGCATTTTGCCATAATATCCGGCTTTCTGTTGATCTGCCCTATGGAATATCCATCCATTTGGGCAGCAAACATAAAGCTCTGAGGAAGCACCGGCAATCGATCCGGAATCTCTCCTCTCAGAACCGCTTGGATCCGTTGTAGAGAATTCATAGCATATATCCTGCCTTTCTTCTATTTTTCATAATATCCATATTTCTCCGCAAGTTCATTTACTCTGCGAATCCGTTCAAAAGATGCACCTGGTACGACCTGATCGCCCACAGCCAGAACACTTCTGCCGTCACGGCACATCTCTTCAATAAGCGGAATGACAAATTGGTCAAATGCCTCATCGCTGTAATCCGGAGTAAAAAATCCACCCGGGATTCCGCCCCACAGAATTGCCTTTTCATTGGCAATATCCCGCATCTGGGAATACTTCATATCTCCCACCGGATAGGGGGTCAGTCCCTCCACAACATCAAAGCCGGCCTCACAGACTTCTGTAAGCAGAGGATTTACAGTGCCGTCCAGGTGAACGAAGGAGTACTTTCCAGCCTTCCGGATTCGATCGGTCCATTTTCTTGAATAATCAAATGCATATTTCCGATATAGATTCCTGCCAATGGAACCGGAAGAAAGATTATCAGGGATCATAATGCATTCACAAGGCGCTTTCAACGCAATCTCACAGGCCTCCCCATGCTTTTTTTCCATAACTGCTATGGTTTCTTCCCACTCCTCCTCGGCATCCATAATCATATAAGTTACAGATTCTATTCCCGCCCGAAGGGCAATCATCTCCATAATAGGGCATTTCGGCATATAAACCAGCACAACCCCCTGTTCCCCTACGATCTGTGTCCTTTCCTCGGCCAGCTTATAGTTGGGTTCATAGAACGTATGCTCATAAAGATATCTTACTTTTTTCAGATCCTCTTCGTCCTTTACCATATGAATCCTGGGACCCCAGCTGTGAGTGGTAAACACATATTCCCATACCTCCTGCATATCTCCGTACGGGGTCTTAACCGTGGTTGTTCTGGTTGTCCCCTTAAGCTCTGTCACAACTTCCACTCCGTCGTATACTGTGTCAAAGGGAAAATATCCCTGGAGATAAAACCCCACATTGAGATCCCGGTGCAGTTCCATCAGGCCTTTGCCGTGAAACGGAGCCGCAAGCCCCTGGCTTAATATCTCCCGTTCTTCCAGTGACTGGTCTCTCAGATATTTCTCAGGCATAATTTTTTCATCATTTAAATAGTCGATCCAATAAGCCAGATCTCCGCACCATGGAATTCGGTCTATTTTCTCTCCCTTAAGCATTCCTAAAATTCTTTCTCTCGCTGTCATACTCCTGCTCCTTTACTCCACTTCAGGTAAGTGTAATGAATATTTTCTATACTGCTTCACCGTCTCTATCATTATAAAAATTCTGTCTGCTGCCTGTGAGCCATAACAGTTAAAAATTGTTCTCTTCCATTCATAGACACTCTCCTTTTATGTCCTTGCCTGGATGGCACTGGAAAGCAGTTTCTCCTGTGTTGCCTCCTCTGCGGTATATTCCCCTACTATCCGCCCTCCCCGCATGACATAAATCCGGTCACAAACGCCCAATATCTCCTGCATTTCCGAGGACATTACCACAACTGCAAGCCCGCTTCTGGCCAGTGAATCCAGCAGTCCGTAGATCTCCGCTTTTGCTCCGACGTCAATCCCTCTGGTCGGCTCATCCACAATTAATACCTTCAGGTTCTTTTTGGCCAGCCATCTGGCAATCAATACCTTCTGTTGATTTCCTCCTGACAGATTCACGATCAGCTGTTCCCGGTCAGGTGTCTTTATCCGAAGCTCTTCAATCATGCGATCCGTAATTTCTCTTTCTCTGGCACCTTTGATGACACCTTTTACAGAGCACCCTTCCATAGAAGAAATGGTTGTGTTCTTCTTTATGCCAAGATTGGGAAAGATTCCCTCGTCCTTTCGGTCCTCCGGTATAAATCCCATTCCCATTTTTACCGACTTTTCTTTAGAATTTTTTCCAACAGGTTTTCCGTAAATCTCTACAGTACCCTTCAGGCGGGGATCCTCCCCATAGACAGCCTTTGCCAGTTCCGTTCTTCCCGCTCCCATCAGGCCGCTGAATCCCACAATCTCGCCTCTTTTCACGTAAAAGTCAATATCCTTTACCTTTTCTGAGGTTAATCCCTCCACCTTAAGAGCGATTTCCTCTTCTGCACAATTTGATCTGCGGAACATTTCGTCCAGCTTTCGTCCTACCATAAGGTTAATCAGCCTGTCCTCCGTAGACTGACTGTCCTCCAAGCACTGAATAAATTCCCCATCCCTCAGAACAGTAATCCGGTCGCAAATTTCCAAAACCTCATCCAGCTTGTGAGAAATGTAAAGAATGCCTACCTTTTGTTCCTTCAGTTTTTTTACAATATGCAGTATAATTTCTATCTCCGTGGGAGCCAGGGCAGAGGTTGGCTCATCCATAATAATGACTCTGGGGTTCATAGATATGCTTCTGGCAATCTCTACCAGCTGTTTCTGGGCAATACTCAGATATCCTACCTTCCGTTTGGGATCTATCGACAGCCCAAGGCGCTCCAGGATAGTCCTGGTATCCTCATATAACTTTTTCCATCTCACAGTGCCTGCTGCGGTTCTTGGAAGACGTCCAAAATATATATTTTCTGCAACACTCAAACTATCCACCACATTCAGTTCCTGATACACCACAGCAATCCCCGACCGTATAGCATCGTTTGGGCTGTGAATCTGAGCCGGCTTCCCTTCGATGAGGTACTCTCCCTGGTTTGCCGTATGATAGCCGGCCATTACTTTGATAAGAGTTGACTTTCCCGCCCCGTTCTCTCCTACCAGTCCGTGTACCTCCCCCGGATAAACAGAAAGGGAAACGTCTCTCAGCGCATACACACCAGGAAAGGTTTTATGGATATGATTCAGCTGTATATATGGTTTTTGTTCCATACTGCACCTCCTGGTTTATTTGTTGTCAGTCTCTGCAGCAAATCTGGCCTGGGTTAATTTCCTGGTTGTCTGCATCTTCCGCCGCTCGTCAATATAAACCGCCAGTATAATCAGCACGCCCCGCATGATATCCTGCCAGAAGGAGGAGACATCCATCAGCACCATCCCGTTCGTCAGCACATACAGAGTCAGCACTCCAATCATAGCACCTCCCAGGCTTCCCCGTCCTCCGGACAGGCTCACACCGCCTATGATTACCGCCGCAATGACTGTCATTTCAAATCCGGTACCTGCAGTAGGCTGCCCTGAGGCCATTCTGGCACTTAGGATCACTGCCGCAAGGCCTGTCAGCATACCGGATATGGTATAAGTAATAATAATAATTTTATTCACCGGTATACCGGCCAGAGCCGCAGACCTCTGATTTCCTCCAATGGCATAGATGTAGCGGCCGTAAACCGTATGATTAAGAATGAAATAGAAAATAATGACCAGCACAAGTAAAATAATTACCGGGATGGGAATGGCACCGATCCTTCCAATCCCTATCTGCATATATGTTTTGTTAGTGGCCTGAAAAGAAACGGCATTGGTAGTTACGAGCGCCATGCCACTAATAATAGACATGGTACCCAGGGTACAAATAAGAGGAGTAATGTGCATCTTCGTTATGATCAGACTGTTAATAAACCCTACGGCAGCCCCCACTGCAAGTCCGGTAAGGACCGCTATGCACACACTGTCTGTCCGGTTCAAAGCCACAATAGCCGCGACTCCTGCAAGGCCCTGGACAGAACCAACCGAAAGGTCGATTCCGCCCAGCAGGATTACCATAGTCATCCCGATGGCACAGATTCCAATCTGTGAGGCCTGCCGCAGCACATTGATAATGTTGCCGCTGGTGAGAAACTTATCACTTAGCAGAGACATGAGAATACAAAGCGCCAATAATGTTAGAATCAGCGTAAATTGTTCATGTTGAAACACGTGCGACAACTTTTTCTTCTCTTTCATACGTCAGCTCTCCTTACTTCTGAAGCAGCGCATCAATAGCTGCAAACTCTGTGGTGTACGTTCCGTCACCGTTGTCTTTATAAAAATCCGCAAAATTATCTTTTGTTATTACTGTAGTCGGTATGGAATAAACCTCGGGAACCTCTTCTTTTGCGGCTGCCATCTTTGCCACATCAACTATAGCTGCCCCTACATAATCAGGAAACATAGCAACTGCAGCCTTGTACGGAGAGCCGGACAATAGAGCATCTCTTCCCACACTGCCCTCAAACCCAAATCCAAGCACTGTGAGTGCGCTCTCATCCAGACCGTGTTCCAGATATGCGTTCATGGCCCCTGTGGAGGAGTTATCATTAATGCCGAATATTACATTTACCTCCGGGTGGGCCGTCAGTGCATCCGTAGCTACCGCCAGAGAGTCCTCTTTCGTTCCGTTGCCGTCTACCTCCTGTGCCACAGTATAAGCCGCACCTGCTTTATCCAACCCTGAGAGAAATCCGTCTACACGATCTCTGCAGGCTTCATAAATGGGCTGCCCGACAATCAATATGTTCATCTCTATGCTATTATCCTTGGCATATTGGGCCATCCACTCACCAATGTGCTCTGCCGCATCAAAATCTGTAATTCCTACAAAACTGGTCATTCCGTCAAACTTGCTGGACTCTGCAATCAGGGGAATCCCAGCCTCTTCAGCCATAACAACCACAGAATTCAGAGCCGCGGGATCCACAGGGGTAATAATCAGCGCATCCACTCCCTGATTGATATAATTTTCCGCGTAGCTAATCTGTTTGCTGGAATCCATAGCTGCATCTGAGATAGAAAGTTCTACCTTCTTTTCCTCTGCCCTTCTCTCCGCTCCGGAGCATATATTCTGATACCATTCATGGCTCATATTACTTACGATGTAGCCGACTTCATATGTCTCCTCTGACGAAGCATCTTCCTTTTTCTCCTTCCCGGCATCGGCTTCCTTTTCTTCTGTCCCGGTATTCTCCGCCGGTGCATCCTCTTTTTTATCCCCGCATCCCATCAGTAACCCAGAAACCATAACCGCCGTCAGAACGAAAGAAATCCATCTTTTCTTCATATTTTTCCTCTCCCTTTACATTTTTCATCTTAATTAAGTATTTTCCTTCTCTTTCAACATATTGCACAGCATATCAATTGCAAAGGCTCCTCCTCTCCGAATAAATTTGTAAATTAATTCCAATTTCAAGTGCAATATTGTTTTTTTATTGTTGACTTTCTACAATTCACATTATATAATCATTAAAACTGTATTGCAATTAGTTTTATATGTAATACAAATTTAATGTATTGTTAAGGAAGTGACAATATGAACACCCCTGTAAACTGGAAAGATGACTACTACACCTCCAAAGAAAGAATTGTACTCACAAGTCAACAGCTGCGCGTTCCGGGGCTTAGGACCTTTGGCATGCACACGATGCAGGCTGCCATCTCTCCCCTGGTTCCGCATTTCCACGAAAACTCCTTTGAAATCACTTTTGTCACCAAAGGAGTAATTCTCTTCTATGCCAATGAGGCAGAATACAGAGTAAATGGAGGAGATGCCTTCATTGCCTTTCCCGATGAAGTCCACAGTACCAACGAAACCCCCATGTCTGTAGGCCAGATCTACTGGATTCAGCTGGATGTGAGCGACAGCAGTAATTTTCTGTTTCTCAGCCAGGCCGCCGCCGAATCCCTGATCCGCCAGCTCCGGGCCATTCCCCGCCATA
Source organism: Lactonifactor longoviformis DSM 17459 (assembly GCF_900129135.1). Classification (GTDB taxonomy): domain Bacteria; phylum Bacillota; class Clostridia; order Lachnospirales; family Lachnospiraceae; genus Lactonifactor; species Lactonifactor longoviformis. Next base: position 61,604 of record NZ_FQVI01000010.1, on the reverse strand, counting down.
ATATCCGTACAGACAACAAAGAAATTCGCACCGTACTGACCAAAGCCTTCTCCCTCACCTTCACTCCTGGAAATGAAGTTATGATCGCCAGCTATCTTACCATATACCTTCACCTGCTGATCTACTTCTCAAACGTCACTCAATTTCCGCTGACTCCTGATATCGGGAATTCACTGACTTACATCCTGGACAACATCACCTCTGACCTGTCCCTTGAGTTTCTGGCAGACTACTGCCACCTGTCCCTCTCCCATTTCAAGCAAAAGTTCAAAAACGAGATGGGGATATCTCCCAGGAACTTCATTAACCAGCAGAAAATCGAATACGCAAAATCTCTACTTCTGGACGGGCAGTCGATTACCGATGTGTCCATGACCTTAGGGTTTTCCACCAGCAGTTACTTTGCTTCTGCATTTAAGAAATATACGTCCTATACCCCTTCGGAGTATGTGCAGAATCATAGGGCGAAAAGTATAAAATTTTAGTTTTGTGTAATTGTTTTGTGTATGTAAAGTTCGAGATAAAATAGTCGGCCAGCGCAGCGTCGCAGACGGACGGATATAGAAGGGAGCACCGGGGGGACAGGGCCAGTCCAGGGGCCGGGGGATAGGGACAAGTCAGCTCGAGGCTCCGTTCCCCTAAGCTAAGTCCTACCAGCTGCTAAACTCGTCAGGAAAGCCTTCCTCGTTAATCAGCTGGTGGACTGGATCTTCGGCTCACTCCGCTTAACCTCCCTGACTTGTCCCTATCCCCCGGCCCCTGGACTGGCCCTGTCCCCCCGGTACTCCCTTCTATATCCTGGCAGAGACTCACTTCACATTCACGGAAAACGTGTGGGGAAGGTCGAATGTTGTACACTTTTCATATTATTCATCATTTATGATCGCTCGATGTTTTAGATAAACATCCAAACCTGTTACCGTTATCACCTCCATACTTTCTGGCTACATTACAGCTATATTCTATCTGACAATTTTACAGTCATATCTTATATGAAGGATATCATTCCCCTTCTGATAAATCTACACCCTGGAACTTCCCCATATCCAGGTCAGAGGAATTCCGCGGCGGCGGGCGGGCTGGGTTGGCCGGGAGGGAGGCTTAAGGTCCGCGGACGATTCCGCAGGAGTGAATAGAGAGTCTTAGGCAAAACCGGGATTCACGCTGGAGATTTTTTCGGCAGTCCAGGCCGAAAAAAAGTGAGAATGTGCAGAGAATGCATCTAAAGCATTCTTTGCACATACGAACGGTGCTCCGGCGGGGATTCCGGTTTTGTCTTAGGCTCTCTTCGCGACGGAGGTGTCCCCGGAACTTAAGCCTCCCTCCCGTCCGAACCAGTCAGCCCGCTGCCGCGGGATTTCTCTCACCGTCCCCCCGCCACCCAAACCTGCCGTCCTGAATCGCCTTGAGCCGATGTCCAAGTTACACTCCTAAATCCCAATTTTATTCGATCTGTCAATTTTACAGCTATCTCCTATGTGAAGGATACCATTCCCCATCTGAGCAATCTACCCCCTGGAACTCTCCCATACCCAGGTGAGAGGAATCCTGCGGCGGCGGGCGGGCTGGGTTGGGGGGGAGGAAGGCTTAAGTTTCGCGGACGATTCCGCAGGAGTGAGTAGAGAGTCTTAGGCAAAACCGTGATTCACGCTGGAGATTTTTTCGGCAGTCCAGGCCGAAAAAAAGTGAGAATGGGCAGAGAATGCATCTAAAGCATTCTTTGCACATACGAACGGTGCTCCGGCGGGGATTCCGGTTTTGTCTTAGACTCTCTTCTCGACGGAGGTGTCCCCGGAACTTAAGCCTCCCTCCCGTCCGAACCAGTCAGTCCGCCGCCGCGGGATTCCTCTCACCGTCCCCCTGCCACTCACACCTTCCGACTGAAAAAGTCTCAACCTTAGGAAGTTAACTCCAAGTTTTCCCTATGCGCAAAAAAAGAAACGCCGTACCGCAGCCAGTTTCCCTCCTGCATTACAACGTCTCCGCATTTCCTCACATACCCCTACGATTGAACGGCAGACCGGTTTATAATCTTAGCCTCAGAACAGCTTTCCAATTCCCCTTTTTGGAAGGTAAAGGTCTGCTCCAGAGTTTCAGTCTCCCGGATATGGTCTAGACTATATGCAATATACTTCCCCTTGTAATTCTCTATTTCCTGTAAATCTTCCGAGTGATACCCAAGTACCAGATCTGCCCCTTCTTCAATCGCTGCATGTCCCAGTTCTCGCTGCTGCTCCTCTGTATTTTCCGCTCCCCAGTTAATACAGAGAATGACCAGCTGGGCATCCATGTTTCTTCCGGCCAGTATGTTCTTTTTTATTGCTTCCTGGCTTCCTGTTGTCCCATCTGCTGCATTGATCCCTGCGAATGCAATTTTTATTCCCCTCACCTCCTTTACAGTGACTCTGTCATAGCCAAAACTGGTGATACCTGATTTTGTAAGGTGATGCACCGTATCCAGGTATCCTTCCTCCCCGTAGCCTTTGCTGTGACTGTTCGCAAGATTCACTGCATTGATACCACCCTTGTGTAGAAGTTCTACCTGTTTTGGAGATGCCTTCACGGCATTCTTACTTTCCTTTTCCAGGTCTTCTTCTGTCAGAACACTTTCCAAATTCGTGATAATAATTTCTCCCTTTTCGGAGGCAAGATTCAGATGTTTCAGCTCTGCAGCAGCTTCTTCTTCCAGGCTGCAGCTTGCGATAGCGCGAAGTTTAATGGTTTCTGTATACTCCGTTGCCGCTCCGACCGCTCCATCAGCTGTTTCTCCAGGCATACTGTTTACCCTGAGAAAATGAAAGAAAAAGCAAACCAGAGCTCCTGCCCCTGCGGCCAGGAACAGCTTTATCATTTTAACCGCAAGGGCCCTTCTCTGCTGCTGCCTGATTCTCGGATTACTATATTTTGATTTTCTAACCACTTCTTTCATCTGAAGTCACCCCGCCTGCCTTTTACCGGTCCGAAAGGGAATTCCGGCGTTTCTTGCTTTGACTCCCAAAGTATACCATTTTTAAATTAACATACTGTATTATATCTTTTACTTTTTGTCCACGTTTGTATAATATATTGATTACACTGCTGTTACACCGGAGTCTGTATTTTTTACGGAAATAAAAAATATATTTCGGAATTTCTTCAAATTATTAAAAAGTTATGCCGGAGTATATTAGAATACGCAAAAACGGCAGGGGAGCATTTGATGGCTTCCCCGCCGTTTTTGTGTATTCTAAATTTCGTCGCTTAAATTTTCTATCTTTTCCATTATTCTTGTCTTTTCGTCACCTTCTGCCGGCGTGGGCTGATAATTATTCCGGCTGGAGGAGGAAGATATGGAACATGGAATAATATTCACTGTCTCGTCCTCCTGGAGTTTCCCGTCCAGAAAGGTAAATGTCTGCTGGAAAATCATAGTGTCCTTATCGCTGGGATTTTTATTTCCGCCGAAGCAGAAATTTCCCAGGCTGTATACAATTTTCTTTCCATTATAGGTTTCAATTCCCTGCAGTACATGAGGATGGTGGCCTACCACAAGATCTGCACCATTGTCTACTGCTATATGGGCAAGATCTTTTTGTATTTCATTGGGCACAGTGGCCCTTTCTTCTCCCCAGTGGAAACTTACTATTACAAGATTGGCACCCTGTTCTTTTACCGCCGCGATATTGGTTTTCAGCTGTTCTTCTCTCTCCATGCCATCGGCAAGTACATAGATTCCCACCAGGCCGACCTTCAGCCCTTTGATCTCCATCACCGCGGTCTTGTCATAACCAAAGGTTGTGATATTTGCTTCCTCCAGATACTTTACCGTATCCTCATAACTGGACTCCCCATAGTCTTTGCTGTGGTTATTAGCCATGTTGGCGGCCTCTACTGAACCGTTAGTAAGAATATCCACATAGGATGGATCTCCCTTAAAGGCATAAAGCTTTTCTGCCCGGCTGTCTGAGGTGGTAAGGGTTCCCTCCATATTAACAATGGTAAGATCATCGGCCTCGAATATACTCTTTACATTCTGAAAGAAATAAGCGCCTCCCTGTTCATTGTAATAGGCATTCAGACTGGTGCTCTGATCAAACCCCTCGTCTGTCCCCAGGGTGCAGTCCCCCGCAGTACTCACCGTGATCTGAACAGGCTCTGCTGATGCTTTATCATCCGTTTCTTCCTGTCCTTTTTTCTCCTCCACATTCTGGGTATCGGCGGGCACCGTCTTATTCTTTTTTGCTGTCTTATCCTCTGGCTTCGATCCGCAGCTCTTAATCCCTGCAGAGATGGCTATTATTACAATCAAAAGGAGGATACCGCAGCCAGCGCCAAACAAAAATTTTTTTCTTTTATAGTCTTTTCCCTTAAATCTGTATCTGGATTTTCTCATTTTATCTCACAGTCTCTTTCTGAGGAATTGCTTCCTCCGTTCATTCTATTGTCATCTGTCTCTGAATTAAGAAATGTAATTTTTGCAAAAAAATAAATGCCCAGAGCCGGAATCGAACCAGCGACACGAGGATTTTCAGTCCTCTGCTCTACCAACTGAGCTATCTGGGCATTTTGCGGACGCCTTCGCATCACACATTTGGAATAATAACATAATTTTCATTAAATTTCAATACCCAATTTGTTCTTATATCCGTGGCGGAGATTGTAGCAGAAGCGTTGGCAGAGAGCTGTTTAGCCGCATCTTATAACACTGGTTCCAGTGATAAATGCTCCACAAATTGATACGACAAATGAATAAACAGGCGGACTTTCTCGTCATTCAGATCTGCATCTAAAATCGTTTCGATCTTTCTCAGTCTTTGATACAGGGTATTTCTGTGAATATACAGGTTTTTAACCGTTAATGCTGCATTGCGCTCACATTGAATATATACTCTCAGGGTATGCAGTAAATCCGTTTGATTCTTTGTATCGTATAGATAAAGCTGTACAATGCCAGGGAAGCACAGATGTCTGCCGTCAATCCTGCTGGTTCCATAGTGGAGAAAGTAATAAAATACATATTCCCGAAAATCATAGCACCACTCATCAGGGGCATACTTTTCTCCCATTTCCAATGCACCGAGAGTCTGCAGGTAATAGCTAGGAAAAGTGTGAAATTCAAAGAAATCATAACTAATCCCCACACGGAACACTCCCTCAGTCAAAAAGGAGGACAGCCAGTAAATAAGCTGCTGGCGCTCCAAGCCCTGTTGGGTCAGGTTCACCAAAAAAATAATATTATCGTCGTAATAAAAGGCAAAACTTCCGGGAAACTGCAGTTCTAAATTAGTGCATACATTGTAATATACTACGCCAACCTTGTCCCACCTGCTGGTTTGATAGGTCATGCAGATATATGTATCCGTATTCTTCCAATTCATAGAGAGGAGATAACGGTCAATACACGCTTGTTCCATCTGATGATTATTCAGCAATTCTTTCAAAAAATTTTCAAATCTGACCGGATGCCCTGTATGAATATAGTTTTTATTGAATGTCAGGTGAATGAAATCTGCAAAATATTTCGCCAGAATGCGGTGACTTTCCATGAGCGGTGCCTGCGTTTCCAGCACAGCCACCGTAATACGAAGCTTATTTTTTTTGACAGATGCTAAGATCATGTTGCAGGGAAAATAGTCCTCAGAGATTAGAAAAGTACCGTCATCCGATTTTTTATGTATATATTCCGGAGACGTCTTAATGGTGTTGATCGCATCCAGCGGCAGAATTTTTGTACCTGACCAGGGATCTACCGCCCACGTAACTCCGGGTATCTCATAGTCCAGATTATTCATGACGCAATAATTCTGATCAAAGATAATGACTGGGTTATTAAAAAGCTCTTGCCCGATGGTAACTACCTTTTCAAATCCTTCGTTTTTGGAGACAGCTTCGTACAGCCGATGATCGATTTCCTGATATTTAACGAAAATATCTGAAATCTCATTGAAAATATCATAGAAGTCCTCTTTGCGCATCTCCCCTTCCAAAATAAGAATATCTGAATTGGCACGTTCGAAAATCCCATCATTCACTGATCCTATTACAATCAGTGTAGTATTGTTGGGGCAATTAAACCTATCCGTCACATTTTTTGCAGACACCATATAGCAAATATCAGAGGAAAAATTCATGCCTCTCCGATAAATTCCCACTCCCTTCATTTGCAGTCTGCGCTGACTTATTTTGTTTCTGCGGAGTATATGAGATGGATAATGCGCCAACTCGTCCGCAATAAGTTCCAGACAAAGATTCAAAACGGCAACACCTCCTTAAACCAAATTCGGAAAAACCAGGCTTTCTAATCTCAGTAATAATTATACTCTTTTCACAATTGCATTTCAAATGATAGCGCAAATGTGCAATGTGCATGCTGCACATTTTTTGTCTGATTCGAGAGGCAGTATGTCCCCCTGCCGCACATATCCGCTGGATAACATTGTCGATAAAGTTGAAAATCCTGCCCATTTTATAAAAAAATCTATAGCCAGTATGAATATTTCTTGTTTTTAGATAAAGACGTATACTATCTCTATCAAAAAAATTGCGAGGAGGGATATATATGTCAAACCCTATTTCCAAAACAAAGCATCGTTTTCCGCCCTATTTCTATCTTCTAATCGTTATTCTGCAATATTTGACTGCCGGCTTTTGCCAGTATAAGCTGCAGCCCGTCCTGACCTACTTGATGGAAGGGATGTCAATTACAGAAACAAAGGCGGGCCTGCTGATTTCGGCGCTCAGTATTCTCAGTGTATTCCTGGCTGTTCCTTTCGGCGTCCTGATGGGCAGGATTGGGCCGAGAAAAACCGGTTTTATTGCTACAGGAATGGTCATTCTGGGCTCATTTGCCGGAACATTTTTCACAACTAACTTCTATGGACTTTTCGTCTCCCAGCTGATTGTGGGCGTTGGTATCTGCGGCGCCGGTATTCTTGGCCCCTATATCATCGCCTGCCTGTTTAAGCCGGAACTTCGCGGCCGCGCCAACGGCTGGTACATAACCGCCGGAACCATTGCACAGCTGGTTATGTTTAACCTGGTCCCGCGTATCACAACAGCCGATAATGTAACCCCAGCCTGGTGGTTTACCACACTCTACGGCGTTGTTATACTGATCCTCTGGGCACTCTTCATTACTGATGAGGTTGCGCCCCCGGCGTCCAAACTCCAGCCTGCCGATACAGGATCCGCAGGAAAGGGTTCTTCTCTGCTTGCTGCACTAAAAGATCCCAAAGTTCTTCAGCTTTCCATCGGCGGCTTTGCTTTTATGATGAGTACTATGGCGGTTATGAATTTTGCCCCCGCCTATCTGACGCTGGGACGCGGCTATGATCCGGTCACTGCTTCTACCCTGGTCAGCGGATCTGCTGTTGTAGGTGCCATCTCCACAGCACTCAGCGGCACCCTGTCGGATCTATTGAAAACCAGAAAGTGGATTTTTCTAATCGCACTTCTCTGGATGGCGGTCTCCCGGGTACTGATCGTAACACTTCCTGACGGCATTCTCCTGAATCTGACGCTTTGGGGACAAGGCATTCCTGCTGTATGTATGGGTCTGATCTATACTGTTGCCGGTGAAACGTTTGAGCCCCGCATAGCTAGTATAGGTATTTCCGCTGTCAATATGTTTATTGGTCTGGGCGGTCTGGTGGCGGCGACCCTCTTCGGCGTACTGGCACAAAGTGCAGGCTACACCACCACATTCATTGTTTTCGCAGTTATTACCTTGGGCGGCCTGGTCGGTGTGTGCACCATTAAGGGCGTAAAATAAAAAATAAGTTTCTGAATTGAAAGGAGGATTTCACAATGTCAATGACTCTAAAAGAAAATGCATTAGCAATTTACAATGGTCAGCAGCCGGATTTTTACGGTGATCTTATGAACGCTGTTGAACTGATTGGGGACCCGATTCTCATGGGGGATATGCCGCCCCAGGACGGCCTGGAACACGCAGATTCCTGGGGCACAGTTTATGTCTATAAGCCGGGAGCCCCTGGCCCTCATCCCCATGTGACTCCGGAAAATGCTGTCATTAAGGATATTGAAAACTGGGAATCTCAGTTAAGGGTTCCCTCACTGGATCAATACGACTGGTCCATGGCAAGGGCACAGGCAGCCGCTGTGGACAGAAATGAAAAGTTCGTAGGCTTCTTTTGTGCAGGCGGCCTGTTCGAACGCTCCCATCACTTAATGGGAATGGAAAATGCACTGGTAAACTACATGGAATACCCTGAAGAAATGGCGGCACTTCTCCGTGTAATTGCGGATTATAAAATCAAACTGATCCGCCTGGCCGCCGAACAATTTCATCCTGATATCATTTTCTATCATGATGACTGGGGTTCCAAACAAAATGTATTCCTTCCGCCCAGTGTATGGCGAAAGATTATCAAGCCTCTGCAGAAAGAAATTGCTGATACGATACACGAATGCGGCATGATCTATATGCATCATGCGGACTGCATTTGCGAACCTATTGTAACCGATATGGTGGAAATTGGTGTGGACATCTGGCAGGGCGTCATCGCGCAGAATGATATTGTTAAGATTCAGCGTGTCACTGATGGGAAGCTGGCCATGGTTGGCGGTATCGACGGCCCTAAGGTGGATATCGCCAACATAGCCGAAGAGGCCATCCGTTCCGAGGTTCGGCGTGCCATTGACACCTATTGTCCCGGCGGCAGATTCTATCCTTCCATCCCCAACGGCATCTGTTTCCTTGAATGGAACAACAGCATCGTGATGGATGAACTGACTGCCTATGGTCGTCGGTATGCCCTGGAACATCCTATTTGAGTTCCATTATAAACAAAAAAGAGAAACTCTGCCCGGATTCTGCCGTTTAACGCAGGATCCGGGCGGAGTTTCTCCATGCTATTTATAATTAAGAACAGATTTCAACTAATCTCTGGCCCAGTCAAAGGAGCATCTCACTGCCTTTTTCCACCCTTTTAAAAGGCCGGATCTTTTTTCTTCATCCATATCAGGGGCAAACGCATGTTCCAGGGCCCAGTACTTCCGAATCTCCTCTCTGTCCTTCCAGAATCCCACTGCAATCCCGGCCAGATAAGCTGCACCCAGAGCAGTTGTCTCAATACACTGAGGACGTTCCACCCGGGCATTCAGAATGTCTGACTGAAACTGCATCAAGAAATTGTTGGCACAGGCTCCCCCATCTACTTTTAGACTATTCAGCGGCACCCCAGCGTCCTGTTCCATTGCTTTTATCACATCATGCACCTGATAAGCCAACGACTCCACAGTCGCTCTTATCAAATGCGCTTTTCCGGTTCCTCTGGTAATTCCCACTACCACACCTCTGGCATACTGATCCCAGTAGGGCGCACCCAGACCGGTAAATGCCGGCACTACATAGATATCGTTGCTGTTCTCCACGGACAGGCAGTACTTTTCTGATTCTCCGGCGTTCCTCAGCATCTCAAGATCGTCCCGCAGCCACTGAATAGCCGCCCCAGCCACGAACACACTTCCCTCCAGAGCATACTGCACCTTATCTGAAAAGCTTGCGGCTATGGTAGTCAGGAGTCCGTTTCTGGAGCGCACGGCCTGTTCCCCTGTATTCATCAAAAGGAAGCATCCAGTGCCGTACGTATTTTTCACATCTCCTTTTTCCAGACAGCACTGGCCGAATAATGCGGCCTGCTGATCTCCGGCCGCTCCTGCGATGGGGATTCCCCCCTGCAGCACACTCTCATCAGTATATCCGTAGATGCAGCTGGAGGGCTTTACCTGGGGAAGCATACACTCCGGAATATCCAGGCGTTCAAGGATCTCCTTGTCCCAGGCCAGGTTGTGAATATCAAAGAGCATAGTCCTTGAGGCATTGGTATAGTCGGTCACATGTACTGCTCCCTGGGTAAGCTTCCATATCAGCCAGGTATCTACTGTTCCGAACAAAAGCTCACCTTTTTGGGCACGTTCTCTCGCCCCTTCCACGTGATCCAGGATCCACTTTACCTTACTCCCTGAAAAATAAGCATCGGGAATCAAGCCTGTTTTCTCCAGAATCAAGCGGTCAAATCCATCCGCCTTTAATTCTTCTATAATATCCGCGGTTCTCCTGCACTGCCACACAATGGCAGGATATACTGGTTCTCCCGTTGCCTTGTCCCAGACAATGGTTGTCTCCCTCTGATTTGTAATGCCTATGGCTCCAATCTCCCGGGAGGCAACGCCGATACGGCTCATAGCCTCCGTGGCAACACTAATCTGGGAAGACCATATTTCCATGGGATCATGCTCTACCCAGCCCGGTTTAGGAAAATACTGAGTAAACTCCTTTTGCGCCATGCTGCATATCTTGCCTTCCCGGTTGAACAAAATGCACCTGGAACTGGTTGTCCCCTGATCCAGTGCCATAATATATTTTTTCATAGAAGTCCTCTCTTACCCGATCGTATTCGTAATTGTGCCAATCCCCTCTATGCCGCATTCCACCACATCTCCTTTGCGCAGAAACTTCGGGGGGACAAATCCCATCCCCACGCCTGCAGGCGTTCCCATAGAGATAATCGTTCCTGCCTGCAGCATCATCCCGGATGACAGTTCCTCAATGACATGAGGAATGTCAAAGATAAGAAGATCTGTAGTGCTGTTCTGCCGCAGTTCTCCGTTTACCCGGCTTTTAATTCCGAAGATCGGAGGATTGGGCGTCTCATTCGCAGTCTTAATAAATGGTCCCATAGGGGTAAAGCCGTCCAGGCTTTTTCCAAAATACCACTGCTGATGTCTTGTCTGGATATTCCGCGCACTGATGTCGTTGATAATTGTATATCCAAACACATAGTCAAATGCCTCCTCTTTTGAAACATTCCTGGCATTTTTTCCGATAATCACGGCCAGTTCGGCCTCATAGTCCAGGCTGTCCACCAGTCCGGGATAAGAAGGAACGATGCCTCCGTCTGGCACTGCTTCATTTACCCGTTTAGAAAAATACACGGAATATGGCGCTTTGCCGCCGAATGCCTCATTCTTATATCTGGTTGACTCAATGGCGTGTTCCATATAATTCATTCCCAGACAGATAATATCCTGCTTTGGACGGGGGATGGGCGCGCAGTGTTCCACCTCATCATAATTAAGGTATTCATGATTCCCGGTCCCCGCTTCCTGCTCCAGCATCAGAAGCTCCTGCCGGGTAATATGGTCAATCAAATCGTTCATGTCATGGAACCGCAGCCCAAACTGTTCCAGAGGATAAAACCTTCTCGGTTCCAGCTTACACATTACTCCCAGACGTTCCTTGTCATCTTTGTTCAGTTTGTAGGTTAATAATTTCATTCCTTGTTCCCCCTCCTGTTTTGTACATAATTGATATGATGAAATTGGCCCTATATTTGGATATATTTTACCATAATAAAGCTGAAAAAACTATCCCCTATTGTTCAGCGGGAGAGCGGATAAAGGTTTCTGTCCTAAATTCCAATAGATTTTTTCAAAATGCTCTTGACTTTTTCCCCGAATCATAGTATTATATACAAGTCGCTGAACAAAACAGTGATAAAAAACTTCATTGTGCGGGTGTAGTTCAATGGTAGAACACTAGCCTTCCAAGCTAGATACGTGGGTTCGATTCCCATCACCCGCTTCATCGAAAGATGTATATGCGCGAGTGGCTCAGTTGGTGGAGCGCGACCTTGCCAAGGTCGAGGCCGCGGGTTCGAGTCCCGTCTCGCGCTCTTTTTGATCTTGTGTAAATAAAACAGTCCATTTATAAAGCCGCCTCATTTATTATTGGGGCGGCCTTTTTACTGCATGGGAAACTCTCCTGCTTCTCTCTGCAGCTGTGTGAGCTGTCTTTTTATTTCTTTAAAATACATATCCTCCGGATTAATCTGAAGCACATAGTTCACCTTTCCCACAAGGCCTGCCAGATATGCTTCTTTGGATTTATTGCTTGAAACCCGGCCGGGATCCGGGCCGTATTTCAGACAGTAGTGGCACTCCTGCCGAAGTCTTCTTCTGTAGTCTCTGTCTGCCTGAGGCTTTTCATTTACCACAATTCCAGTCACCATCTGTCTGGTTCCGGAGTCAAGTACTTTTGTTTTTTTGGGGTTGAGCTCAAATCCCAAAATTCTCAGGTAGCTCTCCACCTTATTCTTTACTTCCCGGCTGTCAAAGGATCCGGAAAATGTCATATCGTCACAGTATCTGGTATAAGTAATCTCCCGTATCCGGCACCAGTTTCCCATAGATTCGTCAAAGCTTTTCAGCACCAGATTGGATACTGCACCTGATGTGGGCGCACCCTGGGGCAGGTAGTCTCTGTAACAGCACAGGTGAGTGAGAAGGGTTCCCACGCTTCCCGGAAACAGCAGACCTCCGAACACGCTCTGCCGAACCTGAAAAAAAGTAATGTTTCCGAAAAAGTCTCTCATATCCAACTTCAGTATTTTTCCTTTTCCAGTGTGAGGAACTGCGTTGCACAGAATACTTTTTCCCTTCCGATAAGCCGTCGCATACGAAGATACAGGCAAACCATCCAGGACATTTCTGAGCAGATTTTTCTGAACTTTTTTTAAGAATGCATCCGGAACCTGGAGGGTCCTTTGTCTGCCGCCTTTTCCTGTAATTTCTTTCAGGTGATAGTGGTTCTCCGCATGGTTGCTCAGGGAATAAAGACAGGCCAGCTGTTTTTCCCTGCTCCAGTCAACGTTCCCCAGAAGCCTCAGCTCCAGCAGCATATCCCTGCACTGTTCCCCTGTACAATATTTCCAGATATCTGTATTCCCCATATCCTGCCTCCGGCTGTATATTCTGTCTTTTCTCCTTTTTAACAAAGACAGCGGCAGCACAAATAAGGAGATACCGAAAGCTGCGGAAAGGTACAAGGCCGAAGGCCAAAGCACACGAAGTGTGCCGAAGTACCTTGCAGGCAGCTTTCGGGGTGCAGGGCACTGCACCTGATACTGTTTGCATGATTCCGGGGAGGCGACTCGCCATCCGGCCAAAAATAACTTTGGATTGGCTGCAGCCGCTGTCATGTTAAGGTTTATAGTAGCATAGAATGGCGTACAGATCCAGTGCTTCCGTTACATTACCTGCTGCTTCGCTCCCATGCCTCCCCTACGGCCCTGGCCACTGCAGGCGCTACCCTTGGGTCAAAGGCATTCGGTATAATATAATCCGCCTTCAGTTCCTCCTCAGATACCAGACCGGCTATGGCATAAGCCGCAGCAAGCTTCATCTCGTCGTTGATATCCTTCGCTCTGACATCCAAGGCTCCCCGGAAGATGCCTGGGAAAGCAAGCACGTTGTTAATCTGATTGGGAAAATCGCTCCGTCCGGTTCCCACAACAGCTGCTCCTGCTTCCAGCGCAAGGTCCGGCATAATCTCCGGTGTAGGATTGGCCATTGGGAAAAGTATGGGATCTTTTGCCATGGACATCACCATTTCTTTTGTCACTGTACCCGGTGCGGATACCCCGATAAATACATCCGCTCCCCTAAGCATATCCTGAAGGCTGCCCTTTCTCTTCTCTTTATTAGTAATCAGGGCCATCTCTTCCTTAACCGGATTCAGCCCTTCCCGGCCTTCATAAATTGCCCCGTTTCGGTCACACATTACAACATGTTTCAGCCCAAGGCTTACCAGCAGCTTAATGATGGCGATCCCCGCAGCACCGGCCCCTGAAGTAACCACCTTTATATCTTCCAGTCTGCGGCCGGTGAATTTTAAAGCATTTAACAAGGCTGCAACGGTCACAACCGCGGTGCCATGCTGATCGTCATGGAAGATCGGAATATCACAGCACTCTTTCAGCCGTCTTTCAATTTCAAAGCATCTGGGGGCAGAGATATCCTCCAGATTCACGCCCCCGAAGCTTCCCGCCAGAAGGCGCACAGTATTTACAATATCGTCTACCTCTTTACTGCGGATACACAAAGGAAAGGCATCTACATTGCCAAAGCTCTTAAATAATACACATTTCCCCTCCATAACCGGCATTCCTGCCTCAGGCCCTATATCTCCCAGCCCCAGTACGGCACTTCCATCTGTCACAACAGCTACCATATTGTGACGCCGGGTATATTTATAAGAAAGCTCGGTATCCTCAGCAATCTTCAGACAGGGCTCTGCCACACCGGGCGTATAAGCCACGGAGAGAGCCTCTGCGGAGTCTACCTTTGCTCTGCTGATAACTTCTATTTTTCCCTGCCATTTTTCATGTTCCTGTAATGCAAATTCGTTTTTGTCCATGTTTAGCTCCTTTTAGCTGGCCGCCTTCTTGGGGGCCTCTAATGCTTTTGTAAGAAATTCCCGCAGCGTTTCCGCTGAATCTTCCATCTTCTTCTTTTCTGCCTCGTCCATAGGGATATCCAGTACCCTCTGAATCCCTTTTCCATTAATTACACAGGGAAGACTGAATGCAATTCCCCGGTAGGAGGGGAACTCCTCTCCCAGTACATGAGATACCGGCAGCACGGTATTCCCGTCTGACAGGATTGCCTCAGCGATTCTGGATGTCATCATGGCGATTCCGTAAAAGGTTGCACCTTTAAGCTGAATTACCTCCGCACCCGAATCCCGGGCCCGCTCTCCAAGGGCTTCGTGGTCCAGTTCTCCCTTACAGCCCATGGCTTTTCTAAACTGGTCTACAGGTTCCCCGGCAATGGTAGCGCTGCTCCATACCGGTACCTGGCTGTCTCCGTGTTCTCCCAGGATATATGCGTTTACATCACAGACATCCGCACCCAGCTCTTCGCTGATCAGATAACGGAAACGTGCGGTATCCAGCGTTGTTCCCGTGCCGATCACCCGTTCTGAAGGGAGGCCGGATTCCTGGCATGCAACATAGGTAGAAATATCTACCGGATTCGAAACTACGATCAAAATAGGATTCTCAGCATATTTCATGATATTCCGGGTAATGCTCCGGACAATTGCCACGTTAGATTTTGCCAAGTCCAGCCTGGTCTGCCCCGGTTTTCTGGCCATACCAGCTGTGATTACAATAATTGCCGCGTCCTCACATTCCTCATATCCGCCTTTTCTGACCTTGATCTGACGGAAGAAGGCTGTGGCATGGGCGATATCCAGAGCGCTTCCCTTTGCCCTGTCCTCATTGAGATCCACCAGGACGATGTCACTGGCCTGTTTCCGCAGCATAAGGGTATATGCAATCGCTTCCCCTACATTCCCTGCACCAACCACAACAATCTTATTTTTATTCTTATTTTTTCCCATCTCTGCATTCTCCTATTTTCATAACAACAAGTTAACACTGCAATGCATGATAATTTTATAACAAAAGGCCTTTTTCTGTATTATATCTCATTTGCATTTCCTATGGCGTTAAGGTGCCGTTAATATTGTCATTGTACTGTTTATAGGGTACAATAGTTAAAACTATATGATTTATAAACTCAGAGAGGTAGCTATGGAACGTGATTTAACGGCAGGAAATGAAAAAAAGGTTATGCTGCAGTTCGCACTCCCTATGATTGTGGGCAACCTTCTGCAGCAATTCTATAATATTGCGGATTCTTTTATTGTGGGACGTTTTATTGGTCCGGAAGCACTGGCAGCCGTGGGCACCTCTTTTGCACTCATGACATTCCTGACCTCGGCAATTATTGGTCTCTGCATGGGTAGCAGCGTTGTCTTTTCTATGTTTTACGGAGCCAAAGACGAAAAGAGAATGGGGGACAGCTTTTTTGTGGCTTTTCTCCTGATTGCCCTTTTTACCGTGGTAATTAACCTCCTCACTTATGTTTTTACAGACGGAATCATACACGTTCTCCGGATTGACAGTTCCATACGTTCCATGACAAAAGAATATCTGGTCGTCATCTTCGGCGGAATCTGCTTTATCTTTCTATATAATTTTTTCGCAGCCATTTTAAGGAGCATGGGGAATTCCACGGTTCCTGTTATCTGCATCGGAGTGTCCGCAGTTTTGAACATTGGCCTGGATCTTTTGTTTGTAGTAGGCTTCCATTGGGGCATTGCGGGAGCCGCCTGGGCGACGATCACCGCTCAGGGGGTATCCGCCCTTTTAATTATGGTTTATACACTGACAAAGGTGCCTCAGGCCAGACTATCAAGGAACAATATGCATTTCGACCGTGCCCTTGCCAAAGAGATTGCAGGCTGCTCCGCTCTTACCAGCGTCCAGCAGTCCATTATGAATCTGGGAATCCTTATGGTGCAGGGTCTGGTAAACAGCTTCGGAGTATCTGTCATGGCCGCCTTTGCCGCAGGAGTCAAGATAGACGCCTTTGCCTATATGCCGCTGCAGGACTTCGGGAACGCATTTTCCACTTACATAGCACAGAATAAGGGAGCCGGAAAAACAGAACGAATCCACAGGGGAATCCGCTCCGCCATCCAGTTATCCACTATTTTCAGTCTCCTGATTTCTTTTATTATATTTTTCTTTGCCACACCCCTGCTCACGATCTTCATTGCCCCGGATCAGACAGAGATTCTAAGGATTGGAACCAGTTATCTCAGAATTGAGGGAGTCTTTTACCTGGGCATAGGACTTCTGTTTCTTCTCTATGGGCTTTACAGGGGACTGGGACACCCGGGTATGTCGGTGATCCTGACCGTCATCTCGCTGGGCACCAGGGTACTCCTGGCATATCTTTTGGCCCCTGTGCCAGCAATCGGACTCACCGGAATCTGGAGCGCCATTCCTATCGGCTGGCTGCTGGCGGATCTTACCGGACTAATCTACTATGCAAAGAAGAAGAATACCCTGTAATGGTACTGTATTCGATTTTCAGCTTGCCACTTTTACGTCTGTCTGCTATAATGATATAGCTTATAAAAGCATTTGCTTTGACTATGGGAGTAGAAAGGTAACTGGTGTGCCTCCTGGTCTTCAAAACCAGTGTTGGGCGTTAACAGCGTCCTGGGTGGGTTCGATTCCCACATGCTCTCGCCAGAAAATAACCATATTTATATACAAAGAAAGCGGGTTCTCTGTGAACCCGCTTTTTGATTACTGGTTAATCCCTGTGTTCCGTTCATATTCTTTAATCATATCCAGATTGGCCCGCTCTGTCTGGTTGAGCATCCCCTCGCTGAATTCTTCCGCCGGCACGGACGGAGTATACCAGGATTTCCCGCTGAAATACTCCTGCAGATCCTGCGTACTGAACATATAGCCGTGACGGGCATAGATCTCATTTCTGGCTATCCGTATTTCCTCTGCCGAAAGGCCTTCCAGATCCAGCTTCCGGTAGTATCGGCTGTCACTTCCCGGCAGGATATACTCCCTGTCGCTGCTGTCTGAAGGGGTCTCTGTCTTTACCGGTTCCGGTGCCGTACTGCCAAAGGGCACCCTGCCGTAAGCTGCATCCGCTGTATCCTCCGAAGAAGCATAATAAATATAATCCCTGTCCACACCCACGGCTCTGCCGGTGACTGACCCCATATCCTTTATCTGTCCGCCGGCATAATTATAGTAGTACACATGATACACTTTAGGGGGATACCAGGTTCCGTTAGTATATTCTCCTGAATACGCAGAATAATAGAACCCCTCCTTGTCATGTCCAATAAGTTCGGTACTCTTTTCCCCCTGATTATCTGTCCTTTTGACCGTTCCCGCGGCCAGATCCAGTACTTTCTGGAAGCTCTCTGTATCTTTATAGCAGTCAAAGACAGCATAACCGTTCTCCACACTTTTCAGCCATCCCATCTCTCCGTAGGTATCCGTTAAAAGTACCCTGCCTTCACCCCTTCCCGGTTCTAGCTCTGTGAGTTCAAAAATACTCTCGGTGTCGTATCCCGGCTCATTGCAGTGTACATAATAAAGCTTGCCTTCCCGGACAAAGGGGCCGCAGGCTGCCTGCTGATCCAGGACAACCGCATTCCCTGTAGCGGGATCTCCCTCGTAGAGAGGAGATGCGCTCACATCCGTCCTGCCCCCCAGATAGTACAGCCTGTCCCCGCACGTGAGTATGCTGAAGTCCCCCCACATGTCAGGAAACGGCAGCTCCCTGACGGTGCCTTCACTCAAATCCTTCTCAACGATTATATGGTCATCCATATCATTTTTCCCTGCTGCCTTGACATATAATTTGCTGCCTATCAGTCCGACCGGCTCCATCCCCATATAATTCCCAAGAATTACTGTCTGCGTTTTCTCCTCAAAATCATAGTATTCAAGAGAGCTGCCGGTCTGCTCTCTGGCATAATACAGACCATCCTCCGTCATCATCAGCCTGTTCCCAACGGTTCCCTGTGTGCTCCAGACCTCCTGCTCCTCCTCGTAGAGAATCAGCTCCCTATCCCCCAGAGCAGCCGTGCGGGTCCCCCTTTGTACTACAAAATTCCCCAGGACAGCAGGAAGTTCTTCCTCTTGGGCAGTCTCCTCTGCATCCACGGTTTCCTGCTCCTCTGCTGTCTGGCTTTCCTTCTGTACCTTCCGGACAGTTTCTGTCCCTTCCGACGGTCCCGCGGCCTTTTCTTTTTTTCCGCCCAGGATTACACACAGCAGTATAACCAGAAAAACTGCCGCCCCTGCAACAATCCCGGCAACTGCCGCTTTCTTTTTCCCCGGCTTCTTTCCGTCTCCCAACCCCTGGGAAGCTCCGCAGTAACGGCAGAAAGCAGAATCCTCCGGCAGCTCTTTTCCGCAATGCTGACAATACATCGTTATCCCCCTTTTCCATTACCATAAACATAACGGGCCGGACCGCAGGCTAAAAGTATGCAGTCCGACCCCGTTATCTAGTTTTCTATAATGCTTTTATTCTCTCAACTGCTTCCACTGTGTTCTCATAGTTTCCAAATGCAGTAAGGCGGAAGTATCCCTCTCCGCTGGGGCCAAAACCGGATCCCGGCGTGCCTACTACGTTAGCCTTTTCCAGAAGATGATCAAAGAATTCCCAGGATGTCATTCCATCCGGAGTCTTCAGCCAGATATAGGGAGCGTTAACGCCGCCGGACACGGTGTAGCCTGCGGATTTCAGGCCTTCATAGATCACTTTGGCATTATTCATATAATAGGCAACCTGTTCCTTTAACTGAGCTTTGCCCTCTGGTGAGTATACTGCTTCTCCCGCGCGCTGTACAATATAGGGAGCCCCGTTGTATTTGGTGCCGTGACGTCTTGCCCACAGGGAGTGAAGTGCCACATCGCCGCACTTGAGATCTTTAGGGATTACGGTGAAGCCCAGGCGGACTCCTGTAAATCCGGCATTCTTAGAGAAGCTTCTGAGCTCAATGGCGCAGGTTCTTGCCCCTTCACATTCATAGATAGAGTGGGGAACATCCGGCTCTGAGATGTAAGCCTCATAAGCGGCATCATAAATAATCACAGCCCCGACTTTATTGGCATAATCTACCCATTCCTGAAGCTGTGCTTTTGTTATGGTAGATCCCGTGGGATTATTGGGATAGCAGAGATAGATAAGATCCGGCGTCTCTTCCGGCAGTTGGGGGGCAAAATCGTTCTCAGCCGTACATGGCATGTAGATCACATCGCTCCACGTCTCCGCCTTCGGATCATAGGTTCCGGTTCTCCCCGCCATTACGTTGGAGTCAACATAAACCGGATATACGGGATCGCAGACTGCGATTTTATTATCCAGTGCAAAAATTTCCTGTATATTGCTGGAATCGCACTTCGCCCCGTCAGAAACGAATATTTCATCCGCGCCGATGTCACAGCCTCTGTCTGCATAGTCATTCCTGGCAATTGCACTTCTCAGGAACTCATATCCCAGGTCCGGTGCATATCCGTGAAAGGTCTCTGCATGCGCCATATCTTCCACTGCGTCATGCAGTTTGCCGATAATAGCCGGAGCCAGAGGCTGGGTAACATCTCCAATTCCCAGACGGATAATCTTTTTATCCGGATTGGCTTCTGTGAAAGCATTTACTTTTTTGGCAATGGTAGAAAACAAATAACTGCCCGGCAGTTTCAAATAATTATCATTAATCTTAAACATATATTTCCTCCTAGGTAACTGATTCTGTTCCTATTCTAATATAAACTCCTTCTTCTGGCAATAGGGCAGCTACAGTAAAATTTCTCCTTCAAATACTATTGCCGCAGGCCCTGTCATATACACAAGGTCTTCTTTTCTGTCCCAGAATACTCTGAGATCTCCTCCCAGCAGCTTTACAGTAACCTCCCCGTCCGTATAGCCGTTTACTATGGAGGCAACAGCCACTGCGCAGGCTCCGGTTCCGCAGGCCAGTGTCTCCCCTGAGCCCCTCTCCCAGACACGCATCTCCACGGTGCTTCTATCCAGGACATGCACAAACTCTGTATTGATCCGATCCGGAAATGCAGGGTGATGTTCAAATGCAGGGCCGATTCTTTCAATCTCCAGATTCTTAATGTCGTCCATGTAGACTACAGCATGAGGATTTCCCATAGAGACACCGGTAATATAATACTCCCTGCCCTCCACGTCAATGGGTTGCCGGATCACCTGTTCCCGGTCACTGTGTATGGGAATCTGAGACGCCTTCAATATAGGCTTTCCCATATTTACCTTCACCAGACTTACTTTTCCATTGTCTATGGTCAGCTCCAAATATTTCACTCCGCTCTTTGTATCAATGCTGATATTTGTCTTTTGGGTAAGACCATAGTCATAGACATACTTGGCCACACAGCGAATTCCGTTGCCGCACATAGCCCCCCGGGACCCGTCCGCATTATACATATCCATCTCAAAATCTGCGTTCTTTGAAGGTTTTATTAAAATCAGCCCGTCAGATCCAATACCAAAGTGCCTGTCACTGACAAGCTTTGCCACCCTTCCCGGATCCTCTACCTTTTCCTCCAGGCAATTTACATACACATAGTCATTCCCGATGCCATGCATCTTTGTAAATCTCATATCGATTTCCTCCATTAATTACTTCATCATACGCAGCACCATCTGTGCCGTCTCTGCCATATTTGTGCCGCTGTCCATGCTGCACTTCTGGATATAACGGTGCGCCTCCTCCTCTGTCATATGGTTCCGCTCGATCAAGAGCTTCTTGGCTTCGTCTATTGCCGCCTTTTCCTCCGGACGCCTCTCCTTAGGCATGCAGCGGCGCCTCTTCCTCCGCCTGCTGATGTTCCTCTCCATCATATCCACTGTCTCCAGAAGCTCATGTACCTTCAGAGGCATCTCCACAGAGACAATCCCATTGGGCTCGCATTGACTTAAAACCCGGGCGGACGCCACCAGCAGCATCTCAAAATGCCTGGGCAGGCATTCCGCCAGCTCTGTATAAAGCATATCCGCATAACGGTATCCGCATACCACAATTCCATCATTCAGGGTATTGGCATGATGCAGGGCCTGTGCACCCGTTGTGCACACCGCCGTCACCTCATATCCATGGCGTACGAGCAGATTCCTTATATTTTTTCCATCTTCCTGTTTTGGAAAAAGTACAATCATATTGCTCATTCTTACGCCTCCTGTCTATTCTACCATTAAATAGTATCAATTGCGATAGGAAGCATCAGAATTTGCTGAGATAATGATCTACCTCCCAGTCAGTTACCTGTGTGGTATAATCCTGCCACTCAGCTTTTTTTGCCTGTATGTAGCGTTTCGCCAGATGTTCTCCGAGGACCCCCCTGATGAATTCATCCTTTTCCAGCTCCCTGACAGCCTCTCTTAAATTGGAGGGGAGAGAATCGATCCCCTCCTCTTCTTTCTCGTCCACAGACATATGGAATATATTCTTATCCACGCTTCTGGGCGGTTTTATCTTATTTTTAATACCGTCCAGCCCTGCTGCCAGACAGACTGCCAGGGCAAGATACGGGTTTGCCGTGGGATCCGGGCTTCTCAGTTCTATTCTTGTCTCCTCCCCCCTCGCCGCGGGAATGCGGATAAGCGGGCTTCTGTTCGTAGCCGACCAGGCGATATAAACCGGAGCTTCAAAGCCCGGCACCAGCCTTTTGTAGGAGTTGACCAGGGGATTGGTGATAGCTGTCATCCCTTTCATATGACGGATAATTCCCCCGATAAAATAATAAGCCTCCTCACTCAATCCCAATGCGTCAACCGGATCCGCGAATACGTTCTTTCCATCCTTAGACAGAGACATATTAATATGCATTCCTGACCCATTTATTCCATATTTGGGCTTTGGCATAAATGTGGCATGGAGTCCGTGGCGTTTGGCAATTGTTTTCACAGCCAGCTTAAAAGTCATAATATTATCTGCGGTGGAGAGGGCTTCGTCATACCGGAAATCTATCTCGTGCTGAGCCGGGGCCACTTCATGGTGCGATGCCTCCACCTCGAATCCCATTTCTTCCAGAGTCAAAACCATATCCCTCCTGGCATTCTCACCCAGATCCAGGGGCGCCATATCAAAATAGCCGGCCTTTTCGTGGCTGAGCGTGGTGGGCAGTCCGTCGTCGTCTGAGTGATACAGGAAGAATTCGCACTCAGGTCCGGCATTAAAGGTATACCCCATTGACGCAGCCTCCTTTAAAGCCCGCTTGAGAATAAACCGGGGATCACCTTCAAATGGAGTTCCGTCAGGACGGTAAATATCACAGATCAGCCGTGCTACCTTTCCCTGCTGAGGCCTCCAGGGAAAAATCTCCAGGGTATCCAGATCCGGGTACAGATACATATCTGATTCCTCAATGCGCACAAATCCATCAATGGAAGAACCGTCAAACATGCATTGATTGTCCAGGGCTTTTTTCAGTTGACTGGAGGTAATTGCTACATTTTTGAACATTCCGAACATATCTGTAAACTGAAGACGGATAAACTCCACATCCTCTTCTTCCACCAGTTCTATGATTTGCTTTTTTGTATATTTTGCCATCTTATACACTCCTCTCTGTTTCATCGGCACAGGATCTATCTCTTTTTCTGCAGAAAAAGGGCGCTCTTTCCCCAGAAAGAACGCCCTTGTCCTGTTTCATAATAGCAGTCGATCTGTGCTTTGTCAATCCTCAACTGCGTCTTCTGTCCCCCGGAGTATGGTCTCCATACTTACATCCAGGATCTTAGAAATCTTCCATATCCTCTCAACCGTTGGATTACACTTTCCCTTCTCCAGGCTGCAGATATAGTTTCTGGTAACCCCGAGCCGGTTTCCAAGCTCTTCCTGGGTAAGTCCCTGTACCTGCCTGCAGTTTCTCAGATTGGCCCCTATCCTGCTCCAAATCTCTGTCTGCTTCTCTTCCATAGTATTCCCCCTCTTTTGTCTCTTTTCTTCCGCGTATACAGCCGCTGAAGAGGTCCTCATAAAATAATACGGAATACTGCCTCACAGAATTACACCTGAATGTCAAATATTGTCGTTTTTTCATATTTCCGGAAAAGGCTTTAGGCTTCGCTCCAGAATACCTTTTATGTACGCAATCAGAATCCCATAATTTGTCATGGGGATTTTCTGATCCCTGGCGCAGGACATACGGTACTTCATCTCTCTCTCATTCAGCATACATCCTCCGCAGTGGACTATCAGTCTGTACTCTCCCAGCTCATCCGGAAACTCTGTCCCTGACGTAAACTCAAATTCCAGATTTTTCCCTGTATACTTCCGGATCCAGCCCGGGATTTTAACAGTGCCGATATCGTTGCACTGCCTGTGGTGGGTACACCCCTCACTGATCAGTATCTTATCCCCGTCCCTTAGCGTCTCCAGGCATTTTGCCCCCTCTACGTTGTCCTTAAGGCTGCCCTTATACCTGGCGAACAGAATGGAGAATGAGGTTAACAGAATATCCTCAGGGGTATCCTCAGATACCCGGTCAAACACCTGACTGTCCGTGATGACCAGTGCAGGCTTCTTTCCCAGCTGGTTCAAGGTATTTTTCAATTCATTTTCCTTTACTACTATGGAAACTGCATTAGATTCCAGAATATCACGGATCGTCTGCTGCTGTGGCAGGATCAGCCGCCCTTTGGGAGCTGCCTTGTCTATAGGAACAACAAGGACAATAAAGTCCGAGGGTTTTATGAGATCCCCCACAATCCTTCTCTCTTTGTCCTCCTTGCTTCCCTGTCTGGCAATCATCTCTTTAAGTTCACGGATATTGCTTCCATCTTTGGCGCTGACCCAGATCTCATTTTCTTTGACTGCAGCAGGTTCTTTGCACTGATCCGCCTTATTATAAGCCACAATAAAAGGAATTTCCTTTTTCCTAAATCTCTCAATCAGGGCCTCATCTTCCCTGGACTTGCCAAGGCTTCCGTCCACTACCAGGACTGCCACGTCCGTTTTATTCAGCACCTGATAGCTCCGCTTTACACGGAGCGCTCCCAGTTCTCCTTCGTCATCGATCCCCGGGGTGTCTATCACCATAACCGGTCCCATGGGAAGGAGTTCCATGGTCTTATATACAGGATCTGTAGTAGTTCCCCTTACCTGGGAGACGATTGCCAGATTCTGACCTGTCACTGCATTGATTACACTAGATTTTCCTGCATTTCTCCTCCCGAAGAAACCGATATGGATCCGTTCGGAAGCAGGGGT
Organism: Lactonifactor longoviformis DSM 17459; assembly: GCF_900129135.1. GTDB lineage: Bacteria > Bacillota > Clostridia > Lachnospirales > Lachnospiraceae > Lactonifactor > Lactonifactor longoviformis. Next base: position 37,183 of record NZ_FQVI01000010.1, on the reverse strand, counting down.
TTGATTCATGCCCATAGGTATCCCTCCAAATTCTGAATGATCTTTGCTGTTTTTTACATTATAGGCACAATGCTGTCAGAATGCAATTTCTTTTTATCTGCTGCTTTCCTCTATGAGATACTTCTTTTTTCTCAGCTCTTCTTCTATCATATCCAGTGTCTCCCTGCTGTCTGCCTCAATAGTATGCCAGTGTTTGCCGGAAGTAAGGTTTTTCAGCGGGCTTGACTTCCCGCCGGAGATGCCGGATACAAACTCCTGTACATTTCTCCGGGAGCTTACCCCAATAGGCGCCCTCAGGGAACCGTATACCTCGTGCCTGATAAAGACGTCAATCACCTTTCCTCCCAGATCTACAATGGTATTCAGTTCATCTTCAATCTCTTCATCCGCATGGCAGACCTCCACCACCCTGGTTACGGACACAGGCATATGAATCAGATATCCCTTCGTAGTCGAGAAGATATCATAATTGGCAGCCCGAAGGAGGGCAATGTCCTGTACTACCACCTGCCGGCTCACATGGAACCTTTTCGCCAGAGCGGTACCGGAGATCGGCACATCCGCTTCCTGTATTGCCTGCAATATTTCACTGCGTCTTTCTTCCCCAGTCATAGAAACTTCCTTTCTTTTTTATGTTTCTATACATTGGCTTTGCTGCCTGCTCTTTATAATGCATGAAGATTTTTGAGAGAAACGTCCAGGATGGGGGCAGAGTGGGTCAGGGCCCCGCTGGACACATAGTCTACCCCTATATCTGTTATCCTTTTAATGTTTTCCCTGGTAACATTGCCGGAGCATTCTGTCTCTGCTCTCCCTGCTGCCATCTCCACAGCCTTTTTCATCATCTCTGGGGACATATTATCCAGCATGATAATATCAGCCCCCGCATCCAGCGCCTCCTGCATCATTTCCAGGTTCTCAACCTCTATCTCTATCTTGCGGACAAACGGCGCATATTCCTTTGCCATCTGTACAGCCCTGGCAACGCCTCCCGCAGCTCCGATGTGGTTGTCTTTGATGAGGACGCCGTCGGAGAGATTATATCGGTGGTTATATCCTCCTCCTATTTTTACTGCGTATTTTTCAAAGATACGCATATTGGGTGTTGTCTTTCTGGTATCCAGCAGCTTCGTCCCGGTCCCCTTCAAAAGTTCAGCCACACTCCTTGTATAGGTGGCGATCCCGCTCATCCGCTGCAGAAAATTAAGGGCAGTCCTCTCCCCGGACAAAATGGCACGGATGTCCCCCTCCACAACAGCCAGGAGGTCTTTATCCTTTACCTCGTCTCCGTCTTTGCAGTACATAGTTACTTTGACAGACTCGTCCAAAAGCTGGAACACCCGCTTAAATACATCCATCCCCGCAATCACACCGTCCTGTTTGCATATAAGCTGCGCAGTCCCCTGCTTTGCCTCCCTCATAACTGCATTGGTGGTTACGTCTTCACTGGATATATCCTCTGCCAGTGCCTGGAGCAGCAGGTTATCCACATTTAGCTTGGTTGTGATTGGATTCATTCTCTTCTACCTCTCTGTTCTTCTTTTCTATTTCTTCCAGAATTGCCTTTTTCAGGCCTCCGAAATAATGTTCCTCATTCTCATAATCCTTTTGCCGTATCCCGTACGTACGCTCCAGCTCCCTCCAGTCCCGGCATCCCTGTCCCTGAGGGCTTTCTCCGGTTCCCGACAAAATTGCGCAGGCTGCGCGTTTTGCAAAAACAAGGCTCTCCAGCAGGGAATTGCTGGCCAGCCGATTGGCGCCATGGACTCCATTGCAGCTGGTCTCGCCCGCTGCATAGAGATGCTTCATAGAAGTACGGCTGGACAGATCCACATCCACGCCTCCCATAAAATAATGCTGAGAAGGCACAACCGGAATCCATTCTTTTGTTACCTCATAGCCTTCCTCCCTGCACTTCTGGCAGATATTGGGGAACCTCTTCCACACATCGTGCCTGGTTATTGTCATCATAGACAGCCACACATACTGTGTTCCGTCCTTTTTCATCTGTTTCAAAATCTCTTTGGTCAGAAGATCCCGGGGCAGCAGTTCATTGACAAACCGCTCTCCCTTTTTGTTGTACAGGACCGCGCCTTCCCCCCTCACAGATTCGGAGATCAGGAACCGGCGTCCCTTCTTTTGGGAATATAAGGTTGTTGGGTGTATCTGCACATAATTCACATGCTCCAGAGCTACTCCCCTGCGAAGCGCGATCCCCAGGGCATCACCGGTGAGGTGGGGATAGTTTGTAGAATTGTCATAGATTCCCCCGATCCCTCCTGTAGCCCACAGCACATCCCGGGCAATGACAGGACGAAGGTCTCCCGTGCTGGTTTTCATCAGAATCCCCTCACAGCGGTTCTCTCTGGCAAGAATATCCATCATAGTAGTCCTGGTGAGTACGGTGATATTTTTCCTTTTTCTTACCTGGTTTAAAAGATGGGAGGTAATCTCTTTCCCGGTTATATCATCGTGATAAAGGATACGGTTCGTAGAATGGGCACCTTCCCTTGTGTAGAGAAGACTTCCGTCCTTCTGCGCAAATTCAACGCCATATTCCATCAGTTCCCGGATCACATCCCTGGAGGAACGAATCATAACATCCACAGATTCCCGCCGGTTCTCATAATGTCCTGCCCGGAGGGTATCCTCCATAAAGCTTTCGTAGTCCTCCTCCTCTTTTTGAACACAGATCCCTCCCTGCGCCAGAAAGGAATCGCTCTCTTCTAATTCCCCTTTGGTTATCATCAATATACTTTTGTCATCCGGCAGGTGCAGTGCCGCAAAGCAGCCTGCCACCCCTGTCCCCACTATGATGACATCATACTTCTCTTCCATACGGTCTCCTAACTATTTGGCCAGTTCCAGCATACGGATCAATGGCGCGTGTGCTTTCCTCCCAAATTCCTCCTCAAGTTCTATCCGGGGCTGTCCGCTTTCCAGTGCTCCGATAATCTTTTCAAGTGTTATCTTCTTCATATTCGGACATATCTGCGTGTTGCCGGCAGCGTAGAATCTCTTGTCCGGATTCCGTTTCTGAAGCTCATACATCACGCCCATTTCTGTCCCTATGATAAATTCCTTTGCATCACTCTCAGTGGCGTACTGTATGATCCCTGAAGTGCTTCCCACATAATCTGCCAGTTCTGTGATCTCTTCCCTGCACTCCGGATGCACCAGGATCTCTGCCTTAGGCCTTGACTCCTTAATCTTTTCCAGGTCTTCTCTCCGGATGGCGGTATGTACATGGCAATAGCCGTCGTTAAATATAAAGTTTTTTTCCGGCAGCTGACCTGCAATATACCGGCCCAGATTCTCATCGGGAATAAAATAGATATTTTTATTTGGCAGGGCTCTTACGATTTTAAGGGCATTGGAAGACGTCACACAGACGTCTGCGTGCGTTTTCAGTTCCGCTGTGGAATTCACGTAGCATACCACCGCCAGATCCCCGTATTTCTCACGCATTTCCCCGATTTTTTCTACTGCCGCCATATGAGCCATGGGACAGTCCGCATGGGCATCCGGAAGCAGTACAACCTTATCAGGATTCAGGATCTTTGCGCTCTCCCCCATAAAGGATACGCCGCACAGTACGATTGTTTTTTCCTTTACTTTCGTTGCAATCTCACTTAGATAGTAGGAGTCTCCAATATAGTCAGCGATCTCCTGTACCTCGTCTCTCACGTAATAGTGCGCCAATATAACAGCATCTTTCTCTTTTTTCAGCCGCTCAACAGCGGCCATCTTCTCATTCATACTTATCCTCCCATAAATTATCATATTGGCGTTAGTATATCACATGTTTTTACAGCTGACAAGACAGCTGTATTTCCAATATTTAAAAATGTAATAAAAACTCAGTAAAACAGTCACGCTCTCTGCAATAGGCACTACCAGCCAGATCCCCCGCATCCCCCAAAAGCCCGGCAGAAGAAATACAAGTACTGCGTTGAGCACAATTCCCCGCAGCAGAGCAATGAAGAGCGAGTCCCTCGCCCGATCAATGGAAGCCAGAACTGCTGCGGCCACAATATTAAGACCCATGGTCAGAAAGGCGGTAAAATAAACCGGCATTCCTTTCGCCGCAATCTCTTCAAAAGCTATATCCCCTCCCCCATTAAAAATGCCTATCAGCTCATGGGTGAAAAGGATCCCCGGCAGACAGCAGAGAACGCCCAGAATTCCTGCCAGAATCAGTGCACGCTTAACGTAGGAAAATACTGCTTTGCTATCCCCGCTCCCGTAGCCGCGGCTGACCAAAGGCTGAATCCCCTGGGCAATTCCATTAAAGATAGACATTACTATAATTGCCAGATTCGCTATCACCCCATAGGCGGCAACCCCTACACTTCCTGTCAGATTCAGAATCACATAATTAAACAGAAGGATTACAATCCCGGAGGAAATCTCTGTGACAAAGGAGGCGCCTCCCAGGGACATCAGCTTCACCAGCGCTTTTCCCTGGAACCGGCACTTCACCGGGCGGAATTGGTTCTTTCCCTTCCAGATATGGGCAGATGCCACCAGCATGCTGAACAGAGGAGCCAGCCCTGTTGCAAACGCAGCGCCGAACATCCCCCATCCAAACCCAAAGATAAAAAGTGTATCCAATAGTATATTGCTGAAACTGCCTGTCAGCATGGCAGCCATGGCCAGCCTGGGATTCCTGTCATTTCTCACAAAACAAACCAGAACATTGTTAAACAGGAAGGGGACAGAGAAAGCCAGAAGCGTCCTCATATAAGGGATCAGACATTCCATAACCTTCCCTTTTGCCCCCAAAAGTTCCCCCAGCGGCCTCGTGAAGGCTACACCAGATACCGTAAAAAGAACCCCCAGGATAAGCGCCGTCCTGCAGGCTCTGGTAAAAGCAATGTCGGCTTTTTGTCCCTGCCCCATCCCCTGCTCCATAGAATACAAGGTGGCGCCTCCCATCCCCAGCATCAGACCCACACCGTTTACCAGTGAATACACAGGTATTACAAGGTTAAGGGCTGCCAGGCCGTCGCTTCCCACTCCGTTTGCGATGCAAAGAGTATCCACAAAGACAAAGCATGACAGACCTATCATGCTTAAAATATTAAAGGACACGTATTTCCAAAAGGCTCCCGGTCCCAATTCTGCTTTTTGCTTCATCGTTCTTTCTCCTTTTCTACTTCCGAATTATATACTGCCGCCCCACGAACAGAAAAAGCATCAGTCCCGGATTCCCTCTGGCCTGCTGGAATCCGTGCCTGATGCTCCTATACCTGCATCTATCCGGCGATAGATACGGGCAGCATAATCTTTTCATTTAATCTCAGGAATGTATTATAGCAAATTTACTGTATTCTTGCAACAATTTCATTTGCTTTTTTATAAACTTCTTCCGCCTCTGTACCGATAGTAAAACATCCGTCCTCATATAAAATTCGTCCGTTTACCATAGTCAGCTTAATATTCTGTTTGCTTCCGCTGTATACCAGATTCTTGGTGATACAGTTGAGAGGCTGCATATTGGGCTGGTGAAGATCCACAAGGATCAAATCTGCCAGCTTCCCTTCCTCCAGAGTGTCACACTCCAGAAGCCCCATGGCTCTTGCACCCCCAACGGTAGCCATATACAATACCTGGTTGGCATCCACCACTGACGCATCCCTCTCCCGAATCTTTGCCAGACCTGTGGTGAGAAACATCTCCCGGAACATATCCAGGCAGTTGTTGCTGGCCGGGCCATCTGTTCCTATGGCCATGGGAATCCCCATATCCAGCATTTTCTTTACCGGAGGAATTCCGCTGGCCAGTTTTACGTTGGAGCCCGGATTGGTTATGGCATACAATCCCCGCTTTTTGAATATCCTTAAATCTTCTTCTGTCATATGAACGCAATGGTATCCCCCTCCGCCATAGTCAAAGAGCCCCAGGCTGTCCAGGTATTGGGTGGGCGTCATATGATTTCTGTCAAGACACTGCTGTACCTCCGTCAGGCTTTCGGAATTATGGGTATATACAGGCGCCTTATATTTATGGGCAAGTTCGGCCAGACCAGCCAAAAGCTTTTCTGATGTGGTATATTCTGCATGAAATCCCAGCTGGAAGGAGATAAGCGGATGATAATGGTTATACTCGCAGTACCACTCTTCCATCTCCTCCAAAGACTGGGTGAAATCGTTCATTCCTCCTGTTATGACCGTACGGAAGCCGCAGGTAACCGAAGCTTCTGCAATGGTGTCCGGCGTCAGATACATATCAAAATTCGCCGTGATTCCGCTGGTCAGATATTCCATAATAGCCAGCTTTGACAAATGGCAGATATCCTCCGGTGTTAATTTGGCCTCCCTGGGGAATACCTGCTTATTCAGCCAGTCCAGAAGCGGCATGTCATCTGCATAGGAACGCAGAAACGTCATGGCAGAATGGGTGTGGGCATCTTTAAAGCCGGGCATAATCAGATTTCCGTCTCCGTCTATCTCCCTGTCCCATTCCTCCCGGGTATGTTTTTCTTCCCCCACGTAAGCAATTCGGTTTCCCTTTATCTGAACTTCTCCGCGGGTAACCCGGAAATCATCAGCCATAGTCAGAATTCTTACATTATAAAAGCGTATCTTCATTTTGTCCCTCCTCATTTTTCCGGAATATCGTCCGGCTTACGATCCTTCTCTGTCTGTGTGTTTACCCTTATTTTTCCACATCCCGGGGGATTATGCAACTTATTTGCCGCAAATTTCTGTAAGGTCTGCCATCCATTTTTTTACATAACTGCGCTTGCAAAAGTAGGAAGCCCGTAGTAAGATTATTTTTAACGCAGCGAGAAACATCAAAGTATAACAAGGAGCAAGTAATGAACACCCCCAAAACAAGAGATTTTCTCTTAGACAACTATAAAGCCCTGCTTATATTTCTTGTAGTAGTGGGACACTTTATAGAAGAGGGATACGATTCCAACCCCTTTTTATATGAGCTGAAATGGTTTATCGTATCCTTTCATATGCCGGCATTTATCTTCGTATCAGGATACTTTTCCAAGAAACAGACATCTCCGGGAAAACTGATGCAAAAGCTTATCATTCCCTACCTGGTATATGAACTCATGTATTACCTGTTATATACTCTAATCCTACATAAAGAGACAAAGCTATATCTGTTATATCCAAAATTTTCACTGTGGTATCTCATGGCACTGTTTGTCTGGCGGCTTTTAACGCCTTATATCCGCAGGATCCCGGCTGCCATCCATATGCCCTTTGCCATCCTGGCAGGCATTCTCATGGGATGCAGCAGCATGGACGACAACTTCCTGTCCATACCCCGGATTGTGGTATTCTACCCCTTTTTCCTGGCAGGCATTCATTTTAACAGAGAGTGGCTTACAAAATACAGAAATAACATAACAAAAGTCCTGGCGGGTCTGCTTTTGTGCCTTGGAGGCGTCTTCCTGTATGCCGATCCCATACACCGAAGTCTCTCTCCCAAGATATTCTACGGAAGATACAACTACGAATATCTGGAATTGTCAGATATGGACGGGATGTGCATCCGCCTGCTCTGCTATGGGATCTCCTTTGCCCTGACCTATCTCCTCATGTTCCTGATACCGGACAGGAAAATCTTCTGTTCCAGTCTGGGCAACCGTACCATGTCCATCTATTTGTTCCATGGTTTGGCCTACTCCAGCTTTAAGCAGGCCACCGATCTGTTGGAACATATCTATACCTGGTGGGAAACTCTGGCTCTGTTCGGATTCTGTGTCTGCCTGGTGTGGGTATTTTCCAGGAAGCCATTTGTAGAATTTACCAACGAAGTGGCAAGGATAGAATTGCCTAAAGGACCCAGAGGACCCGGGAAAAAGTACAAAAGGGGCAAAAAGGGGACGTGTACTTTCTAGAAAGTACACGTCCCCTTTTGGGACTCAGGGTGTCCCTTTTTAAGACTGCCCTGTCCCTTTTTTGATTTTTAACAGGTTGCTCCTCCCACCAGATGCAGTTTTGCATCCAGGATTTCCTGCTTTCTTTCCATAAGTCCATTCCCCATAAGTTGTTCTTCCACGTTCTCAAAGCCTAGTCTTTCAATGGTGGAAGCAAACCGTTCCCCTGTTTTTCCCTGCTCCCGGTACAGGAGAATTACTTTTTCTATTATTTCCATTAACTCTTCTTTGGAGGTAAATACTTTTGACAGCGGCTGTCCCAGAGCGATCCGTTTGCCCCATCTCCCCCCCAGGTAGATTTTGTATCCGACTTTGCCGTCTTCAATGGCATCAAAGTTGCACTTTCCTACACAGAGGCCGCAATTTGTACATTTCTCTTTGTCGATTTCCAGTACCCCGTCAACAAGCTTGGCTGCCTGTGGCGGACAGACTTTCTCCACCGGACATTTTTTACAGCCGTTGCAGCTATCTTCGTCATAGTTTGGAATCAGCTGTCCCACAATTCCAAGATCGTTCAGATCCGGCTTTACGCAGTTGTTGGGGCATCCGCCTACAGCTATTTTGAACTTGTGCGGAAGTTTTACTTTTTCATAGCCTTTATAGAATTTCTCATGGATCTCTTCTGAAATTGCGTATGTATCAATTAACCCGTATTGGCAGGTAGTACCCTTACAGGATACTACCGGACGTACTTTGGACCCGGTTCCTCCGGTTTCCAGTCCGGCTTTTGCAATGTAGGCCCGAAACTCTTCAATCTTATCAAATGGAATCCCCTGTATTTCTACCGTCAGCCGAGTGGTATATACCACATTTCCATTCCCAAATAATTTTGCAGCCTCTCCCAGGCAGATCTGCTGCTCTGCTGTAATCTTTCCATTTTTTGTGATAATTCTGCCTGAAAAGTTATCTGTGCCTTTGTTGCTTAAAAATCCCAGACCTTTTACTCTTTTTTCCTCTTCCGGGCTAATTGTTAATGTTGCCATTCTGTATTTCCTCCTATTTTTACATTTATTCTATATTAATTTTAATACAGCGACCTCTAAATAGATACCCTTTTTAAAAGAATTTCTCTTAAAAATCTGATCCGTTAAAAATAGTTCCTCCCTCAAGTGCCTTGGTGTTGGTATATCCATAGTATTTCAGACGGTTCTGAAGCATATATGCTCTCTTTCCTTTAGAGCAGACCAGAAGCAGTTTATCGTCTTTTCCAAACTGAGGAAGTTCCCCGTTTACACTGGAGAGGTCTACATAGACTGCGTTCTCCAGCGACGGCTGAATGGAAACATCGATCACCTGATATCCGTCGGCCGCACCCTCTCTGTACTGTACAGGTGTAAAGGTATCAAATTCACCTTCCATCTTATTGAGAAGAACATTTACGGTATGTTCAAAGGGATGAATGGCAGTGGAAAACGGCGGTGCGTAGGCAAAGTCAAGATGCTCCAAATCATCTACTGTCGCATTCATACTTAATGCCATTACAGCAATATCCACCATCTTATCCACGGCGCCGATTCCCAGGCACTGGATACCCAAGAACTTTCTGGACTTCGCATCTGCCACTAATTTGACAATGAAGCTGGAAGCCCCCGGGTAATAGTGGGCTTTGTCATCCACTACTGCCATAACGCTGACTGGTTGGAATCCCGCTTTTGCCGCATCTGTCTCGGAAAGTCCTGTCCGCCCTGCATTCAGTCCCGGAAGTTTTACAATTCCAGTTCCAAGAACCCCCGGGTAGGCAACCTTTTCACCGGCAATATTTTTAGCGGCGATTCTTCCTTCGATATTTGCAGAGGATCCCATAGGAGACCAGGCAGCTGCCTTTGTCAGACGGTTGCAGACCATGGCACAGTCCCCCAGCGCGTAGATATTCTCATCGTTCGTCTGCAGATACTCATTCACCTTAATGGTCCGGTTTGGCATCATCTCAATTCCTGTATCCGCCAGAAAGCCTGTGTTTGCACGGATTCCCAGAGACATAACAATAGCGTCTGCCTTCATGGCCTTGCGGCTGGTCTGTACCTTTTCCACCTTATCTGTACCCAAAATGGCCTCCAGCTTTGTACTGGTAAATGCCATGATTCCCTCATCCGCCAGATGGTCCTCCACGTACTCTGTAATCTCCGGATCAAATCCCGGCATAATATGCTCCGCCATATCAATGACAGACACCTTTACCCCTTTTTCCTTCAGATTCTCTGCCACCTCGAGCCCGATAAAGCCGCCTCCGGCTACTACTGCACGCTTAATGCTTCCACCGTCCACTGCAGCTTTTAAAGCATCCGCATCCTCCGGCGTACGCATAAAAAATACATTCTCCAGGTCAATCCCCTCGATGGGAGGTTTTACGGGGGACGCTCCTGTAGAAATCACCAGTTTATCATATGTATACACTTTTACTTCACCGGTTTCCACATTTACCCCAGTCACGCACTTTTTATCTCTGTCTAAGCCAGTCACTTCAATCCCTGTCAGGACCTCTGTTCCTGTAAGTTTTGCAAAGCTCTCCGGTGTATTCGCAATCAGCAAATCCCTGTCCTGGATCACATTTCCCACATAATAAGGAAGACCGCAGCCTGCATAAGAGATCTCTTTGCTCATTGTTAAAATCGTAACCTCAGCACTTCTGTCCAATCGTTTTAATTTTGCTGCAACCTTTGTACCGGCTGCTACCCCGCCAATAATTAATACTTTCACAAAAATACGCCTCTTTTCTTTTATTTTGCAGTTCCAGTGTTTCTGCCGTCTGCATTCCGGCTTTTTTATCTATTCCTATGATAACACTTGATTTATCATAGGTAAACTAATATAATACTATATAAAACATAGGAATTACCTATATGTTATTGTATTGGATAAGGAGGCCATTTATGACAATCAGACATCTGAAAGTATTTATAGAAGTGGCAGAAAAAGGAAAGATGAGCGCAGCGGCAGAGGCGCTTTATATCACCCAGCCCTCTGTCAGCCAGGCTATCCGCGAACTGGAAGAGCACTACACCACCCTACTGTTTGAGCGGCTGTCGAAACGGCTGTATATTACAGAGGCAGGAAAACTTCTCTACGGATATGCCAAACAAGTCGTCTCTCAGTTTGACCTGATGGAAGATAATATGGCGCCGAATAATCTGAAAGAAAAACTCAGGATCGGAGCCACCCTCACCGTTGGGGGCAGTATCCTGTCCCCTCTTGTAAAAGACTTTCGGGAAGATCATCCGGAAATAAATATTTTTGCCTGTGTAGATAATACGCAGGACATTGAACAGAAATTACTGAATATGGAGCTGGATGTAGCCATTGTGGAAGGGCAGGTAAAGCACCATGATCTGGTGTCTGTTCCTCTTATCAAAGACCGTCTGGTCCTGGCATGCAGCAATGAGCATCCCTTTGCTGGCAGGGCCTCCGTGTCGATTCACGAGCTGGAGGGACAAGAATTCGTTATGCGGGAGCCGGGAAGCGGAACCAGAGAGCTTTTCGAAAAATATCTTGAAAAACATAAGATAAAGATCCATACTGTCTTTGAGGAGCACTCTCCGGATTCCATCCGAAAAGCGGTTTTAATTAACAATTGTCTTACCGTAATCTCACCCCGTCTGCTGGAGTCGGAGCTTCGGGAAAATAAGGTATACATATTTGTCAATGCCCGCCAGGACTGGAACCGGTCTTTCAGCTTTGTATACCACAAAGACAAATTCCTGACCCCTTCCATCCGGCACCTTCAGGAGCTGGTGACCAGCTACGGGGAACACGAGGTCCTGGCCGACATTCCGGCCGGACGTCTCACAGCATCTGCATAAATTGGAGGTTATAAATGAATACCATTGATCTAAATGAACGCTATAAAAAAATCTGCAGCTATTATGGTGCCGCCATTATCCTGGCCGGTATCCTGACAGGAATCTATAATATAATAAATTCTACGTCCTATTACGTAATGCTGGCCTTTTCCTTCTGCGCCTTTGCCTTTATACCTTTTATATTTAACAAGGTATTTCGCCTTCGCCCGGCCTATATTATACACTTTGCCATCTACGCCTTCTCTACACTTGCATTTGGCATCGGCATGATTTTAAACGGCTACCACCTGGTACCCGGCTATGACAAGTTTGTACATTTTTTATCGGGTATTGTTTTTACTCTTATCGGGTGCTGTATTTTCTACATCTTTAAGCCAAGAAAAAAGCTGGAGAGAGAGGATGCCCCCCTCACCAGTCTCTTTTCCCTCTGTTTCTCTCTGGCTGTAGCCTGCTTCTGGGAAATTTTTGAATACGTTATTAACTTTATTCTGCACAATGACCCCCAGAATGTATTTACCACCGGGGTAAATGATACCATGCAGGATATCATCGCCTGCCTGCTCGGCTCCCTTGCCGTTGCCTTCAGCCTCTGGCGCTTTCTGGCTAAGGGCAGGGAAAATTTCTTCTCAAGGATCCTGCAGAGCTTCTGCGATATAAATTTAACAGCCCGTTAAGAAAGGAGAATTATTATGGGTGAACTATCTAAACTTCCCAACATCGGCCCGGCCGTCGAGGCACAGCTGGAAGAAGTGGGCATTACCACACCGGAGCAGCTGAGAGAAACCGGCAGCCGGCAGGCATGGCTGAAGATTAAGGCCATCGACGCTTCTGCCTGTATCCACAGACTTTACGCACTGGAAGGTGCAGTCCTGGGGATTAAGAAAAGCCAGCTTCCGCCGGACACAAAAGCAGAGTTATCAGAATTCTACCGGCAATTCAAGTGATCTGATATCTGCTGTAGCGCCTGCACCCTTTCACCACACAGAATATGGTTACAATAGCCACAATTCCGTATTCACTCCACCGGAACACAGCTGATGCGCTGGACAGTTCTGCCATGGGCATAAAAAGGGTTAGGGAGCCAATGATTCCCCGGAAGAGGATTACGATTCTGGAGGGACCCAGCATAGTAAATATTATACTGTACATTATCAGGGGAAGCACATAAAAGAACAGGGACCACAGGAGGGATTGAAAAGTCTGCCGGCACCGGGACGAGATAAAAAGTGTAATCCCTCCGGTCCCCATGTTGGCCAGAAACCCTGCCAGAAAGTATCTCAAAAGCAGTCCCCCCGCCGCTCCCCTGGAGGCTCCCATATAATATAAATCAGGGAAAACCAGCTCTCCGCTTGCCCTTAATCCCTCTGTGCCGTAAACCCCTGCGAAAACGGCGAAAAGCGCCCCGGACACCGCCAGATAAAGAATACCCGTAAGTCCCAGCACCGCCCCCGCCTTACAGACAGCATTTTTCCCTCTCCCATACGCAGTTGTCATCAGCACATTTGCCGTCCCAAGGGCATACTCCTCTGAAAATACGGGTGCTGCCGCAATCACCGTCAGCACAGCCAGAATCAGTCTGGCCATCATATGCATTTCCAGAAAGTCACTTCCCCACACATCCCCGTATGCATACTCCAATCCCCCATCCATCAGCGCACTGATTTCCGGAACATCCTGTGCCCTCACCAGCGCAGGGAATTCTGCTCCCCATCTTCGGGTAGAAAGGTACTCTGTCACAAACCGGTTGCAGGCATTCTCGTAATATCCCTTTTTGGTATCTCCTGTCTTCGGATCTGTCTGCAGACTGTCTGCGTATTCTGTCCACCCAAACGCAGCAATAATGTCCTCAGCCTTTTGGCGGGTTAGGGGGCCTTCATAGTTTTTGGCTGTCTCCAGATTCTTTTCAATGGCCTCCATCCTCCGGTAACAGATGCCGTCCTCATATACATACTCTCCCCCCAGAACACCCGTCCAAAAATAAAACCCCAAAAACAGAAGCCCTGCAAAGAGTCCCAGATACAATATTTTCCTGGTACAAATCTTATAAATTTCTGTCTGCAGTATCTTCATACGCTCCCCTTTCCTCCTCTGTAAAATACAGATAGACATCTTCCAGGCCCGGTTCCGCCGGCACTGCATTTGCACAGGGCTTATCCACCGAAAGCATGCGGAGTCTTACCTGGTTATCCACATTTTTAAGATTACTTACCGGATACTTTTCTGTATAATCCCCCACTTTGTCCCCGGGTATCAGACATTCCCATACACAGCCATTCATCCTCTTTACCAGCTCTTCCGGAGTGCCGCTCCCTATGATCTTACCTTTTTTCATAAGGAGAATTTCGTCTGCGATATAGGCCACATCTGCCACAATGTGGGTAGACAGAATTACAATCCGGTTTTTACCCAGGGAGCTGATAATATTTCGGAAACGGATGCGCTCTCTGGGATCCAGACCGGAGGTAGGCTCATCCAGGATCAGAATCTCGGGATCGTTGAGCAGCGCCTGGGCAATCCCCAGCCTTCTCACCATTCCCCCGGAAAAGGTTTTTATCTTCTGCCTTTCCTCACCTTCCAGCCCTACCAGCTTTAAGAGTTCCCGGCACCTCTCCCGGGCCAGCTCCTTGGGCAGAGCTTTCAGTGACGCAAGGTACATCAGATACCGCCAGGCGGTAAACTCCGGGTAATACCCGAATTCCTGCGGCAGATATCCCAAAAGACGTCTGTATTCCCTCCCCATATTCCGTATAGGAATCCCGCTGCAGACAATCTCTCCCTCCCCTGGAGGGAGAAGATTGCATATCATTCGCAGCAGGGTGGTTTTTCCCGCACCGTTTTCCCCCAGCAGACCATATACCCCGTTTACAAACGAGACACTAATGTGATCTACCGCTATTTTCTCCTTATACTGTTTCGTGATCCGATCCAACTTTAACTCCAGCATATTTTCTCTCCTCCCACAGACAGTTTCTTAAACAGAGAATGCAGCTCCAGTGCCAGAAGAACCACTCCTATCAGGAACACTCCCCCCCATACCGGCAGATAGATTTGCCGGTACACACCTGGAAATGCCCCGGGTATCATGGCTGCCAGGCCCATAAAGACTGCAGCCGTGATCTGAGGCCACTTCTTCCCCATGTTTCTGCCCCAGAACAACAGAAGCAGGTAGCACCCGTGGGAAAGCACAAAGGGAACAAGAATATACAGACAAAGGGCCAAAATTCCAAAATCTGTTTTTCTGGAAAGCCCGCCTATCACCCCTGTAAGAATAGCAACGTTTATACTCCCCGAGAGTACCATTTTAATTCCCCAGAGCTGTCCCAGATTAAAATAGCAGCTCTCCTCCAGCTCTCCCATCTGACAGGACTGGCTTCTGCCAAGTTCCATCACAGTCACTATTCCGATGCTTGCTGCCAGAACGGAAGCGTAGAACAGGTAGGGGACATCCTCCCGGGAAAGGTTTCCCAACAGCAGAAATACGAGTATCCCTACTCCAGCAAAGGCCCCCTGGCCAATCCAATACCCCCTGGAAATGTAGGCCAGCTGGCTTTTCAATATCTCCAGCCAGGAGGGACAGTATACCAGTCTCTTTTGGGCGGCAGCCTCCTGTATTTTGTAAAGGGACTCCTTTTTCTTTATGGGATCCACCGAAAGTTCCGGAAGCTTGATTTTGTCATTCCCCATAAAAGTCCTCCTTTCTCAGCATTCTTTTCAGTTTCTCTGTTCCCTGTTTCATCCGGGATTTTACGGTGGAGATCCCTGCCCCTGTGACCGCTCCGATTTCCCTGTAGGTAAGCCCGCTGCAGCAGTGCAGAACAATTACCTCCCGCTGCATAGGAGGCAGGCAAAGCAACGCCTCCCGCACCTTCTCTATCCGCTCAGCCTCCAAGACCTTCTCACTGGCAGCGTCTCCGCCTACAGACTCTCCCTCCGGATTCAGAGGCGAATCCCAAGGCACTGTCCTCCTCTTTTTCTCACAGTGAAAATAGTCCCGGCATACATTCATGGCAATGGCAAGAAGATACCCCTTCAGATTCTTGTGGCGGTAATGATCCACATACCGTATGAATCGGAGGAAGGTCTCCTGGGCAAGATCATAAGACTGATCCGGGCTGCCGGTCTGATAGCAGCAGAAGCGGTATATGTCATCGTAGTACTTTTCAGCAATGGTATTCAGGTATTCCTTTCTGCCCTGCCGGATCTGCTCAATCATCTGGCCGTCATCCATAAAACATTCCTCCTTATTCCCTTTAACTATATAACTGCCATAATATCAAAAAGGTTTTATATAATTCACCTTCTATGCCCATAATTATATAGTTGCCTATATAAAATTTACATACATCCGCAAAAAAACTCCCAGAAAGTTCATGTCTCTGAGAGTTTTTACAGGGGGACTACGGATGCATTCAATGTAATCTGGCAATCGCTCCCCTCATCCTTTACATGACAGTTCATTCAGCCGCCTGCATCCTGCGTTCGTCCAGCTCCTTCCGAATTGTGGGATAGATCTTATCAATTCCCATGAAAAGATACCAGATGACCAGGACAATCCCTGTAATCACCAGCGGCAGATACAAAAACAGCGCTTTGATGGCAAAGATTGCAGAATCCGGCTGGACTGCCGCCATCCCGTCATAATTTCCCGCTGCCAGTATCCATCCTAAAGCCGCGGTACCAAGCCCTGTGCCGATTTTCTGTCCAAAGCTGGTGACGCTGTAGGTAAGCCCTTCCTCACGGATTCCGTCTTTCCACTCACTGTAGTCTACCACATCCCCTACAATAGCGAACAAACAGGAATAAAGTGCCGCATGTCCAATCCCCTGAAGGACAAGCCCGCTGTAGATCATAGGCAGGTTCACCGGGCCGGCGATTTCCAGAATAAGTCCAACTGCGTAGAAACTAAACCCAATAAACAAGGCTTTGATCTTACCAAACCTCTTCGTAAACAGAGGGATCAGCATAATGGTCAGGATTGTCGGTATATAGTTGAATAAAGTCATGGTACTGTTGAGCATCTCATCGCCCAGAACATATTTTGCATAATAAATCCTTGCTCCGCCAGTCAGCCCCAGTGAGGTATAGATCACCGCAAACGCCAAGGTGATCAGAATAAAATATTTGTTTTTGCAGAGTGTCTTCACCGTTTTCACGGGATGTTTCTTTTCTTTTTGGGAAGCGGCTGGTTTCACCGGTTTGTACCGCTCCTTTGTACCCAGAAATGTGACAGCGAACATAGCCATTGCCACAACTGCATAGATCACACTCATATACGTCCAGCCTTTTTGTCCGTTTCCCAGCTTGTGTACCAGCGGGATTGTGATGACGTTGATGACAAGCTGTGCAATCATCGTAAACTCAAAACGGAACGTGTTCATGACATTTCTGTCATGCTGCTCCGTGGTCACCAGTGACAGCATGGTATTATAAGACAGGTTGGACGCAGTGAAGCAGACTGCCGCCAAAAAGATATATACCAGCAAGAGATACAGCGCCTTGCCGTCTGCACTCAGCTTTGGGACCGTGAAAATCATCACCAGGCTGATGACCAGCGGCGGCGCGCTCCACAGCACCCAGGGGCGGGCTTTTCCCCATCTGGTATTCGTCTTATCAATGATGATCCCCATGAAAAGGTCTGATACCCCGTCAAACAGCCGGGCGATCAGCATCAGTGTCCCCACTACCCCTGCTGCGATGCCTGCCACATCCGTGCAGTAAATCGTCAAAAAGGATGCTACTGTGGTCCACACAAGGTTCGCCCCGATATCACCTACGCCATAGCAGACTTTTTCTCTCACGGACACCCGGCTGCCTGTCCTTTCCTTTTTCGCTGATATCCTTTCCGATGCTCCGGTATTCAGGCCTACGGAAATATTTTCAACAGCTTCCATTCCTACATCCTCCTCGTTCTTTCATTTCTGCGATTACTATAGCAGAACCCATGCGGAAAAGGAGGAGAAATATTCCGCTAAAGGAGGAAAAATCCGAACTGTTATGTATTCATCCTCCTGTATTCATTGGGAAGCATGCCCACTTCCGCCCGGAAAACCTTGCTCATATATTTAGGGTCCGAAAAACCGGTCAGGGCCGCTATCTGGTTCAATTTCAGGTCCGTGTCCAGCAGAAGGCGTTTGGCTCTGTCTATTCTCAGCTTCCGGATGATCTCCGTAAAGGACTGCCCGGTTTCCTTTTTCAGCAGTTTTCCCAGATACTCCTCTGAGACACGGAGCCTCCTGGCTGTCTCCTCTAAATTAATCCCCTGGCTGTAAGATTCCCGGATCAGGGAAAGCGCCCGCTGTACCAGCAGTTCTGAGGAAGACTGTTCTTTTTGCTCCGGCCGGATCATGGAGAACAGTTCCAGCAGCACATCCATGATATCATCCCAGCGCACTGATTCCAGTATGGTCCGCATTACATTCTGCACCATCAGCTCCTCATCCTTCAGGGTACCGCATTCCTTTGCAGTATTGATGACTGCATAAGCAAATCTGAGGCAGACCTCCCGGATATCCTGGGGACGGTGGACTTCTAACAGGCAGGATTCCATGAACTGCTGAAAGCAGCGGATAAACTCTTGGGAATCCAGGCGCATGACCGCATGCCTGGCTCTATTCTCCAGTTCCGTTGGATAGGCAGACGGGCAGACCCTCACAGCGCTTATCTTATCACACTCGATCAAAACCCCGTCGCCCAGAATCAGGTTCCATCCGCCTGCATCCACCAGTTCCTCTTCTGCCCCGGCAAGGCCAGAGAAGCTGCCGCACACCTTCCACGTAAAAACGCCATGGTTCCTTATCCTGGCGGAAAGGGCGGGTATCACGGAGCGCTTTATATACCTTATAAACTTTTTGCTGTCAGATATATGATAAAAACAGATAAAAAAGGCTTTCCGGCTGTCCCGCGCTGTCATACACAGCTCTGTTTCCTGCCTGTGGGAAGAGAATTCCCGGAAGAATTCTTCCACCCCGCCTTTATCTGTCTCATAATGTTTCCCTAACAATATATAGAGGCAGTACATGTGGTCCGTCATCGTGATCCCATAATTCTGTGAGAGAGCAGCCTCAAGGCCGGCATCCAGGGTAAGCCGCCCCTCAAGGGTCTCGGTAAGCAGCTGTTCCAGGGAAAGCGCCTGACGTCCCCGCGCCTCCACCATCAGCTCACTCTCGATTTTCTCCATGGTCTTGCGCAGCTCCTGAAGGTCTACCGGCTTCAGCAGATAGTTCTCAATCCCCAGGGAGATTGCTTCCTTTGCATATTTAAAATCCGAATAGGCTGTCAGGATCACCACTTTCACTTCAATGCCTTGCTCCCTGGCTTCCTTCAGCATCGAAAGGCCGTCCATGTCCGGCATCCGGATATCCAAAAAAATCAGGTCCGGGCGCTCCCGCTCCAGCAGTTTCAGCCCGTCCATCCCGTTTTCCGCGCTGTCCACTACATGATAGTCCGGGTTTATCTTATGCAGGACGCGTACAAGTCCTTCACGGATTGGTTTTTCATCTTCAATTACTGCGATCCGCATCTTCGTTTCCTCCCTGCAGCGGCACAAACAGATGTACCGCTGTTCCTGTATTCTGTGCACTCTCAAAATAGACAGCCGCCGCTTGCCCATAGTAGAGTTTCAGGCGCTTTCTCACATTAGAGATACCGAGATGATTCTTTCTCTCTGTCCCCGCGTTTAATTCCTCCAGTATCTCCGGCTGTATGGGATTCCCATTGTTTCGGATCCGGATATGGAGCTGTTCCCCTGCCCGTTCCATCCGGATTTCCAGTTTGTGGGGCTCCTTACTCCCGCGGAAGCCATATTTTACTGCATTCTCTACAAAGGGCTGCATCAGCATTTTGTGGATCTGGCAGGGCATAAGCGCTTCCTCCGCCTGGAATTCCAGCTCTATCTCTTCCCCCAGTTTTGCCTGATGCAGAAGGATATATTTTTCAAGCCAGGCACATTCGGCGCCAACCGTTGTAAGCTCCCCGGCGTCATTGATGGCATATCGCAGGATTCCCGCCAGGGCTACAAGCATACTGCTGATCTCATACTGTTCATTCTCTATGGCCTTCCAATTGATGGTATCCAGTATATTATAGAGAAAATGGGGGTCTATCTGTGCCTCCAGGGCAGATATCTCTGCATTTTTCTGCTCAATGGCGGAAGCCTTTACCTTCTCCACAGACAGTCTGGTGCGCTCCGCCATCTCATTGAAGCCCTCCGAGATCCGCTGGAGCTCACTGCTGTCGTTTTCATTCACCGGAAGGCTTAAGCAGAACTTTTCCTTTTCCAGATTGTCCATAGCATCTACGATTCCATTTACAGATGCCATCACAGGGCGTGTCACCCGGTACAGCAGGATGACAAGAACCAGGAGCATGGCGGCCGCCACAAGGACCCAGAAGATAAACTGTTCCCCGATTGCCCTCTGGTATGGCTTCATGGGCTGGCAAAGCAGAATGGTCCACCCGCTCCTCTTATTCTCTATGGTCTGGATACTGCTGCCTTTCTTCTCTAAAAACGCGGTCTTCTGCCCCCGGGCATCTTCCGCCCCGCCTTCTATAATGATTCCGTCTTCTGCAATATAAATCTCCGATTCACTTCCGGTCTCCATAGCCGAAGCAAGGGTGTCCATACTGATGGAGAGGATAACATATCCCAGTTCTTTATGGATGTCCCAATAGTCCACAATCCTGCGGGCGATGTGAAACATCTGTTTCTGCCCAGTATTACGCGGCTGTTCCCTGTCAGCAAAATAGGACAAAAGCCCTTCTGCATCCGGTGCCTGAATATCAGTGATCCATGTACTGTTCACAGAAGAAGAAGACAGCCTGTCATAAAAAATCCTTCTTCCATCCTTCAGCACAAGCTGGATACCCTCTGCCCCTTCATTTCTGTTACAGATATGGGAAAATTCCCTCCGCAGCGCATAGGCATCCGCCTCCATCACATCATGTTCGGATTCCGCTGTCAGTGCAAGATTTAAGAAGTCCTCATCTGTCGTGATGTCATACAGTAAGGTTTCATACTTATCCAGTGTCATATTCAGGCTCTGGTCTGCCTTCTGCAAATCTGCCTTTGCCCGCATATCCAGGTTCTCCATGGTGCTATGTCTAAGCCTTGTCTGGGAAATCAGGGCAAAGATTGCAATGGGGATGCAGGCGGCGGCGATAAAGGCGGGAATCAGCTTCTGCCTCAGATTCTTCCTCTTCTCCTTCATGGGGCCTCCTCCCGGATCTCTGCCAGCTTTCCGGCTGTTTTCTCCAGTATCTCCTGTGTCCTGCCATCCTCAAGGAGCACCTGCCCCAGGGTATCTGCCAGGGTCAGGGATATCCGGGGCCATACGGTACTGGTCTCCCTGAGCCTGGCATCCTGGTACATGCCGATAAAAGCCTGCTTAAGCGGTTCCTCTGGAAACTGCTGTTCCATGATATCCTGCCTGGGCGCCAAAAAACCGAAATCATCGATATAAGACTGCATCCGCTTGGGTTCTGATAGATATTGAAGGAACGCTGTGGCAGCTTCTTTGTGGGTGTTGTCTGCCACGGCAAGGATCTCCCCTCCGGCAACTGTCACCGAAGTCTCCCCGCAGGGTATTGGCGCAACCCCGAACTCCATCCCCGGCGCTTCCTCCTCAATACTGTCAATAGCCATGGATGAGTTGAACATCATGGCAATCTTTCCCTGGATAAACTGGTTCGTCAGATCCCCCATAGTCAGGGAGATGCTCTGCTTGCTCAGGCTTCCTTCCTGTTCCATGCCATCTAAAAAAGAAAATGCGCCCGCACTTGCCTCACTGTTGATGCTGTGCACATCGCCTCCCATAGACCACAGAAGGGGTAGGAACTCATACATACTTTCCTCCGTGGGCAATGCCGTGATGGCAAATCCGCTCACCCCTTCGCTGCTGGTCTTTTTGGCTGTTTCGCGGAATTCCTCCCAGTCCGTGGGAACCTGGCAGCCTGTTTTTTCAAGAAGCTCCTTATTATAAAACATCCCGGTGCAGTTTACGCCAAAGGGCTGACCGTATATTTTCCCATCCACGGTGCAGGCCGAAAGAGCCTGGGGCAGGTAATTCTCAAGCTCCGGTATCTGCCCAGTCAGTTCCGCAAAAGGCTGCATATGATGGAGAAACTGAAAATCTGAGGAGTCCACCAAAGCAATATCCGGCATATTCCCCTCGGCCATAGCCAGCGCCAGCTGCTTCTTAAAGTCTTCATCGGGAATGTAGCGGACTTTTATCTCTGCCTCTTTCTGGGATACATTGAAGTCATGCACCAGTTCTTCCAGATGCCGCTGGTTCTCAGGTATATCCCAGTAATGCCAAAGCACAAGCTGTTCCCGCTGGGGCTGCTTCTTTGCCTCTTCTCTCTGGCAGTTTGTAAAAGCCAGCATACAGGCCGCTGCCAGCAGACCTGTCATGATTGGTTTTAGGATGCTTCTCATCCGACTGCCTCCATTCTTATTTCAAAGTTAATCTCTTTCCTTACTTTTTCCTGCGTAAATATAAATTTCCTTCTGAAACAACATGCTTATTGCCCAAATAAAATCTACAATTGCACCAGCGATACCACCCAGCAAAAGCACTTTCCATAGTTTATATCCCAAAAACATCAGAGGCGCTATCTCAACAAATGCTGAAAACAGAAAACCGTTCAAAGCAATAAATAAACCCTGTATTTTACTGACTTTGATATCTTTCTTCGGATCAATTCCAGGAACAAAAACTGATTTCCTGAGCACTGCATCATATCCACACACACGGTATGCTAACCAGTGCCCAAATTCATGTACCCCTAATAAAATAAATGCAAGGAGTAAAAGCACTATAAAATCAAATGATAGAAATTTATCCATATAATCCTCTTTCTGATAGCTATGAGATGGTGTTTATACTTTGCTGGCATAATGGGCGGAGCAATCGCATAACCCGGAAGGAACGTTGCCCTCTGTGGCCTCTGCGATTGGACAGACACAATACTCTTTATTTTCATCAATCCGTATCCTCTTATCGTCCATTTCGACCACCCATCCCAGCGTTTACGTAAGGAATCTTATAAAGCCTTCGATATTCCCTATGTACGGTTCCAACTGTTGGTCCATGTGATTGACTTTATAGTGGAGTTGGGCGCAGCTCTTCAAGCAGGCCTGTCTCGTCTCCTCAGAACAGTTTTCCTGTATCCCCTCTAACAGGCATGCAGCCCACTGTGCATGGAAATTGTTGTTTTCCGTTCTTTATCCCATAATTGCTCCTCACTTTCATCGTGCTGTGTCTTTAGGTGTCAATATTTTCCGTTTATTATTCGCTTGTTGATATATGAATGCAATTAAAGTGATATATGGCAAGTTTTATAGATGAAAATCTGAATTAATACACTCTCTGTATGTCATGGCGTTCACAGGAGACAATAAACTTTTTCATCGTATTTTTTAAATAGTCCTCATCATCTGTATTTGCCTCTAGTTTTAACATTCTGTTCATCCCCAAATACAAAACCCCCATGATAGATTTGGCATCTACCAGTGTATTCCCGTGTCCCAGGTTCATATCAAAGGGGAGCATGGATGCCTTCCCCACAAACTCTCTCACTTCGTCTTGATCTTTGAGTGCTACATGTAGTGTGATCATATCAATCGCTCCTCTCATCCTTTGTATGGCCATTCCCTCAGTCCGCTGTGCTTTTCAACTTCAAAAAATATCCAGACAGTTTTTCCATTTCTGCCTGGATAAATGATTACTTATCTGCCTCTTCTGCGCTCTCCTCTTCCCCTTCTTCTGGTATCACCTCCCCTATATGGAAGATCTGTGCAGATTCCGGTGTGAGCAGTTCAACCCCTTTCTCTTCCAGTTCCAAGTCTTTCACATAATAATTTTTAGTTTCCGGGGAAAGTTTTGAAAGATCGATCTCAACTGGCTCCAGCAGATGTTCCGGGTCTGCCTTATAGTGCACTTCATTCAGTTCCTGGCTCACAAAACCCGGTACTGCTTCTTCATTTATAAGTCTGATCTGTACTGCGGTGGAAACCTTCTCGCCTGCTACCAGTGCCTGAAGATCAAGGGCCATGATCTGTTTTTTCGTGGGGTCATAGTCAATGTTTTTCACAATGGCATTGATCTTCTCGTCCTCTAAGGCTAACGTAACCTGGGCGCCTTCTTTGTTCTGCTTAATAAACTGCAGGGCATCTTTTTGGGGATACTGCAGCATAACCGTTTCCTTCAGCTCTCTGCCTGACAAGATACCTGTGGTGTATCCTTCACGCCTCAGCCGTTTTGCTTTAACCTCCGGATTTCTTTTTTCTGCTTGTAATGTAGTCATATCCAACGCCTCCTTGAATTGTGAAATGTAAGTAAGCTTAATAACAATAGGTTCCTGTGCAAAACAGGAGTATCCTGCTTTTCCGGTCTGCAGACAAAGGATCCCAGAGTCTTGCCCGCCCTTTGACTTACGAAAACCATCCTGCTTGTTTTAGTCAATCAGATCATTCTGGAATCTCGACAGGTGCTCATAGGGCAGGATCAGCCTGCCCCGGTACAGCCCGCAGCTGTCATTGATCAAGCTGTTATCCGCTGCCGAGAACATATTGACATCTATCCTGGACAGTTCCAGGTGCTGCAGCTGTACAACACGTTCGTATGCCTCATCAAAGTAGGGGCATTCCCCTACAGGGATCTTATCCCTTCTTGCCCGTTCATCCTGCTGGCGTTTTTCATATCCCAGATGGTTGGCCGGCCCTATTTCTGCAAAGTCATCCATCCCCTTTGTACGCAGCTGGACTTCAATATAGCAGCGTGCGCAATTGTCATAAAACGTGATATGCAGAGACTGATATCCATAGATGCTTGGATTGGCAATATAGTCTTTATAATAAGGGCTTACGGATTCCTTCAGATATGAGAACGCACTGCCCGCCGGGTTTCCGGAGACGATTGCCGTAAAGCCGCGTTCTTCCAGAAACTCAGGGAGCACATTAGCAACCTCATACAAATACCGGATTTCCTCCTTATCTATATCAGCGCCGTCTTTCAGATGGCATTTCGGCATAGAGATCACAATCCTGTAAGCAATCAGGTCCCGAAAACAGCCAAGCTTATCCTTCAGCTCCGGAAGGGGAGGATAGGTGCCATATTCATTATAGTAGTCTGAGATATACTCCACTACATAGCCATTAAACTTGGCCTCCGCCCGAATCAAAGACTTTATCCTTCCTTTGAACGCAAAAGCCAGATGGGGATACTCATTCGCCATAAACTTATAAAATTCCCTGAGGCGCTGCGATTGGGAGGTCAGAAAATCATTGTGCTCAAGAAGGTTTGCCATCTGGAGCAGAAAGTTAGAATGCATCAGGTCAACCGGATTATGCGACTGCCTTGCAGATTTTTTCAGATCCTCCATGTATTTATAGAGTATTTTAATGACCGTATCGCCAGAATATAAGTAACCGTTGAGTTTAATCATTCCCATTCACCTCTGCTATAGATCAAAAAAGGGGCACAGCTTCCCTAATACTAAAAGCTGTGCCCCTTTGCACTATACTAAGTATAACCATTTGTAATAAAACTGTCAATTCCTCTTTGAGATTACTCTATAGGGAATGGCTAATTTCACCTATTTGATGAAGCAGTCTATTCCTTACAGTCAAAGAGACGGACACAGTTTAGCACTATGAGAAACAGTATGTAGAGCACGAATAGAACCAGTCCCCAGTTAATACACAAAGCTGCCACACTTCCAGTACAGATGCCTTCTGCTACTCTTTCTATAAAAGACCCTTTTCCATATTTTTCAGGTGCGTTCATTCTTATCATCCCCTTTGCATCCGTGAAGTTTTCCAGTGTCCTGCTCTCCGATCAAAAAAGCAACAGGATTTCCGCCCCATTTTCCCCAGGACAAGTGCAGCAACCTCTGGATCAGGACTCACGAACTCTACAAGCTGACGGTATAAATAGGGTTCTCCCTAAGGGGCATATGAGCTGAACAGACAGCGCTCCGGGAGCTCATTGATAGCAGTTTTTGTAGCAATCGAAACAAAGGCAACCGCCATAATGGTAAGCGCAGCCTGCATAATAAATGTTTTCGCATATGAAAATAATTCGCTCACTATATAGAAAACTGGCAGCAATAATGCTGACGCTGTAACAGGAAGCCCCTGATAGACAGAACGGCATCCACTTTCTTTTGACTGGCGTTCTTCCTCCATAACATTAAAATACGCCAGGCGAATCAGGTCGCAAAGTACATATAAGCAGCTTGACAGAAAAGCAAAATCACTTCTGCCTATGTAATAAAAGCCGGGAGAATACCGAAGCAGACCAAATCACTCAATGAATCAATCTGGATTCCATACCACTTTTCATTGATATCCCTTTGCCTTGTCGCGGCAACAGCACCATCAAACATATCGCAGACTCCGGCAATCATCAGACAAATAAATGCTAAGCTATACTGCCCTTCTGTTACATACACAATTCCTGTAAAGCCGAACAACATTCCCAAATAAGTCAAAATGACAGTATAATTGTAATATCCATTTAGCTTTTCTCTTATTTTCACCATACTTACCTCCTGCCCATATTTTGATGGTAAACTCCATCACTGCCCACATAGTCTAACTGCACATATTTTTCTGTTTCCTGCGCCATCTTCTTATTTCCCAAAGCAGAATTCACAAGCGTTCTGACAGCGGCATAAATAACCGCAAAAACCGGTACACCTATAATCATACCCGGCACTCCAAGTAATCCGCCAAACAAAGTAATGGCAAAAATTACCCAAAATCCGCTAAGCCCCGTAGAATCCCCCAATATCTTAGGTCCTAAAATATTTCCGTCAAACTGCTGTAGCACAAAAATAAATAGCACAAAATACAGGCAATTCAACGGGTGCATCGGATCTACCACAAAAACCAAAATGCCGCAGGGTATCGCTCCGATAAAAGGTCCAAAAAAAGGAATCACGTTAGTAACGCCGATTACTACGCTGACCAGGGCCGCATACGGTGTTCCTATGATTGAAGTCCCTGCAAAGCACAGAACGCCTATGATAAAGGAATCCAATATTTTTCCGCTCATAAATCCAATAAAGGTTTTATGCGTAAAACGGAAATTACGAATGACTGCACTGGCTGTATCTCTCTCAAAAACCGCATATGTAATTTTCTTTGCCTGTCCTGCAAAGCGCTCTTTACTGGCAAGGACATAGATAGATATCACAAAACCGACAATGAATTTCCAAAGCACATTCATCGTATTAAAAATGCCAAAGGAAAGCATTTTAATCAACGCACCGATTTTATCCAACGCAGTATCATTGAACCAGTTTTCCAATTCAGACGAACACTCCTGAAAAAGCTCGTTTGCATAGCCGCTGAATGATGGATTCTCTTTTATTAAGCTCTGCACCCATTCCACCAGATTCTCGATATAGGCATCTGCATTAGACGCAATATTTCGGATACTGGGAACAATTTGGGAAATCAGCATTGCAAAAATCAGATATACAACAGCCACTACAAAACAGCAGGTCAAAATAATACCAATGCCCCGAACAATCCTATTTCTTTTCGATGATTCCCTTATTTTTATTTTGTCTGCTAAAGGTGATAGGATGCGCTGTTCTGTAAAATTCAATACAGGGGTCAGCAGATACGCAATACCAAAGCCAAACAAAATCGGCATCAACAAACGGAGGAACTTTCCCATAGCTGCACCTAATGTGGAAGCATGGAAAATCAGATAGAAAAAACAAATGCTGCCCGCTATGACTGCAAAAGCGGTAACCCCCCATTTTAAGTATGAACTGTTCATAATCTTCTTCACATCATCACCCCTATCCATCAGGAAACCGCCGCCGCAAACACCAGGCTATACGCCAGAATGCACCACGGTTTTCCTAATGCAATAATTGTCGTAAATTTGCGTGTGGTCATTTTTGTAAGTCCGGTAAAATAGCAAAAGAAATCAAACAAAAACGCTATGATCGATCCCGCTGAAATTCCTATGTAATTGCACCAGAATCCGCCCGCCCAGCCAAACATAACCGCACCAACAACATCCCCAAAAAACCCGGAAGGACAGGCAATGCAACCTGCGCCGCCTGAATCACCGTTAAAACTATGGGATCTAGTATTCCATACCCTGCCTTACCTCCCTATTTTCGGAGTGTATAGTCCAAAAGAGACATACCGTAATAAGTTTTTATACGATTCTATATCTATGTCACTGCCATCGTTTGACAGTACGGCATATTTTTCATTACCCTCACTAAAGAAGTATCCCGTATCTACAATGCCGTTCGCCTCATAAAAACGCATTCGTCTTAACCTCTGGCTGGCATTTGCTGCGGTTGCGTCAGGATATTCTACATGCAGAACAATTTCTTTTTCGTTTGCAGTTTTCTTTATCAATTTAAGTATCTGACTGCCATAGCCTCTGGAACGTGCTTCTTTGCTGACGGCAAGGTAAAGAATAAAAACGTATTCCTTATTTTCCACGGTATAAAGCACGCCGCAGAAATCCTCATCATCAAGAACCGCACTAAATTTAATAAATTTCCGCTTCGCCAATAAGCCTAATATCCACATCGGCATTCGCTCCGTTTCTGGAAACGCTTCGGTCATAGTGCCACATACCTTTTTATAATTACCGTTCCTGCGAGATACAGGAATTATCCTTAATGCCATTTCACCATTCTCCTATATTGTTGCACTTCTGATTTAAGTTAAAATCATCCAAGAAATCTCCATTCGGCAAAGCGTGACTCCATCCATTCATCCGGAGCTTCCATATCAACTTCCTGCTCAAATTGTGTTGATGCACTAATACCGTAATGCCGCTCACTCCATCGCACGATAGAAATGCCGGCAAGAGAAATATCTATAGCCATAACTATACTTAAAACTGCACAGGCACAGTTCCAATATCCTCCTCTAAGTTTATTTAGCAAAGAGTTGATATGAGAATATAATTTGCAAAAGCCAAAAGCGGCAATCCCCCACGCAATAGAAAATCCAAGGCAAATTATCCCCTTATAGTTCAAAAAGCTGTTTTCATAGTTCCATGCACGCATTCCCAAACCGTATTTGAGCAGTAATCCGCAAAGCAATTCCAACACGGTTGCGGCAACTGTCATATATAGCACACGAATCCAGATATTCTTTTTTCTTAATTTGACTGCTCCCACATAAAATAGGACGGCTCCGGCTCCGTATAAAGCGTTAAAAGGCAGGCAAACAGAAATAACATGACTTTCCCACTGTCCTTTTGTAAACAGACAAAAAGTGCCTTCCATTATAACCCCAACAACGCTTCCTGCCAGAAACAGCCAGAACAATTTGCTGTAGATTATTAAAGAGCCTTTTTCTTTAAGGTAGTTTTTCTTTTGTTTTACCGTTTCTTTCTCCATATTACAATGTCCTTCTGTATAAATAGCACTCCAAATGAATGGTTTTGGCAAGTCTTAATTCGATATTACGTTCTGCAAACCGTTCAAACCCCCGCTGCTCATAGAACTGATAAGTACAGGCATTATCTGTAAACAGATAAATGACTTTACCTTTTTCCCGTTTTATCAATTCATTAAGCAGCACAGTACCAATGCCTTTTCGGTTTACGTTCGGATCAGCCGACAGAAAAATCAATTCACCGTCCGGCTTTTCCTTTTTCAGCAGTTCATGATGCATGGATTGATTTGCTTCATCATAGCAGCCGACTTCGCTGCCAGCAAAGGTATGCTGTAACCAATCAAAAACCTTTACATATATCTTTTGAAACACAGATGTGCGAACTGGCTTTTCATGATACATCTCCGCCAATAATAATCCCAAAAACTCCTCACCCTCATACGCCGCTATGATTTGGGTTGCCCTGTTTATTTCAAGGTACAGAAAGTATCTTCCATACAGCTTCAGCAGCGTTTTGCTTTTCATATACCAATCAAAGTGCATTCCTTTAATCGCAAATTGAATGGCTTTTTTATAATCTTTTTTATCAAGTGTTCTTATCTCCATTGCTATCCCTTTTTCATTTATTTTTCTATATCAATACTCATATCAGAATCATCCTCATAGAACTCCTGAATGAAATCATATCCCTCATTATACAGACAGGATTCAACCTTTGTCTGTCCAATCAGACTACAGACAAGCACTGCCGCAAGTATGCCTGAAAGAACAACTTTCGCCGACCTTGCGCTTAAGATTTTTTTCTTTTGATACCAATTTGCCGTGAAAGCCGAAAAAACCGTAAAAACTGCTGCAAGTATTGTCATTGGAACAAAACCAAGACCATCCTCCGGCAAAAGGACGGACAGCAGAATCCCCGTGCTTCCTATCAATGTCCATTGAATACAATAAACCGTGTTGATGTTTGCGCTCATATTCCGCAAGGCTCTTATAGGCACCCCCTCTTTCAATCGGGAGAGCAGGAAACAAAAACCGAATATACCGATAACCAACAAGAGAACTGCCGCTGTGTCTAATGAACCTAAAAAGTAGTAGTAGCCGTTCTTTCCGTACATTCCAAAATGAAAAATATATGCGGATATTACATAGCCAAGCCCTAATCCCCCGCAAATCGGAGATACCCTTTTGTAAAATGCCTTTTTATCCGAGCAGCGGCGCAGCAATTTCCCAAAAAAGTATCCGAAAACAGGGAAGATAATCCAGTTCAGGAACGGAAAATAGGTTTCCGCCTCATCATTTCCCCATATATATCCAAGAAACTGATCGGCATAAAGAAATCCCGTTGACATTCCTTTCAGAAGCATACCGCAAAGTGATGAGAGAACCGCTATGACAGCAAGCGTTTTGTCTGACCAGCCAAATTTCTTTGCCAATGCGAAAAAGAGAAACGCAAGCCCTGCAAATTCCAGAATGTCTACGCCGAACAGGAAAGGGAAAGTGTATAGGAACAACGTCTCACCGGTTGCCGCATATCCTATAAACAATGGGATTACATAGCGGAATACATTCAATATAAGTCCTGTGAACAGAAGTCCCGCCCCACGCTTTGCTAAATCCTTCGCTGCTGTCTTTTTCGCATAGCGCATGCCAATGCCCATGCACTCCATAAATACCGGTGCGGCAAAGGGACCTCCGAGGATTTCAACAATCGCATTGCCGATTCCCTGCTCGTTTCCGAAAGTCTCCGCAGTATGCACCCACACCATAAAAAGGATTGCAAACCCTTTCGCAATATCCAATTCAACCTGTCGTCCGGTATTTACTTCTTTTTCCCCGAATATGCCGGTATCAAAAGCTCTTGGCCTCATTCTTTTTAATCTTTTTTCTGTCATGCGATCATCTCCGTTTTAGCCAGCCTTTGCCGCAAACTGGCTGTTATAAAGGTCAGCATAGAAGCCGCCCAGCTCCATCAATTCCTTATGGCTTCCCTGTTCGATAATTGTGCCCTGGTCCATCACAAGGATACAGTCCGCATCACGGATGGTAGACAGCCGGTGGGCGATGACAAAGCTGGTACGGCCTTTCATCAGTGCGTCCATCGCCTTTTGGATCTCCAGTTCCGTGCGGGTATCGACGCTGGAGGTAGCTTCATCCAAAATCAAAATAGCCGGATCCGCCAGAATCGCCCTCGCAATGGTAAGAAGCTGCCGCTGGCCCTGGGAAAGACTTGTGATCTCATCACTTAAAACCGTATCATACCCCTGCGGCATGGTGCGTATGAAATGGTCTGCTCTTGCCGCTTTTGCCGCTGCATAAACTTCCCCGTCTGTGGCATTTTCGCGGCTATATACAATATTTTCCCGGATGCTGCCCCCAAACAGCCAGCTGTCCTGCAATACTATCCCCATCAAAGAGCGCAGCTCATCCCGCTTCATATCCGCTATATCCACACCATCAATAAAAATGTGGCCGCCCTGCAGCTCGTAAAAACGCATCAGAAGATTGACAAGTGTTGTTTTGCCCGCCCCGGTTGGACCGACAATAGCAACCTTACTTCCAGCCTTGACATCAATGGAAATATCCTGCATCAGAATACGCCCGTCGCTATAACCGAAACGGACATGCTCAAAACGCACATCTCCTTTCGGCAGTCCCAACCGCCGGGGAGCCGCAGCGTCAGGAATTTCCTCCTCCTCGTCCAGCAGTTCAAATACCCGCTCCGCAGCCGCAACCGCACCCTGCAGCGTGTTCAGCGTATAGGAAACCTGCGTGACCGGCTCTGTCACCTGGTTGACATATTGAATAAATGCCTGAATATCCCCAATGGAGATACGGCCATTCATCACGGAAATTGCACCGCGAATGGCAATAACCACGTAACCAAGCCTGCCCACCAGACGAATTATCGGGCTGATGGCATAGTTCAAAAACATTGCTTTTGAACTTGCATGATATAAATCCTCATTCAGCTTTTCGGTGTTCTCTATGGTCTGTTTTTCCAAATTGAACGCCTTGATCACGGTGTTTCCCGTAAAGGATTCCTCAATACTGCCGTTCAGCCTGCCCAGGCACTCCTGATTCGCTGCAAAGCTGCGCTCCGTTTTGGAAGCCACCAGCACCGCAATCACCATACTCAAAACGATTGTTCCGGCAGCAATTAGGGTCAGAACCGGACTGATCCACAGCATCATGCCAAAAGCGCCAACAACATCCACCACAGAGGCAAAAAGCTGGGTCAGACTGTCCTGAAGGGTATCGGCAATTTTTTCGATATCGCTCGTCACGCGGCTTAAAATCTCCCCCTTTTTGTGGCGGTCAAAGTAACGAAGGGGGAGCCTGTTCATCTTCCCGCTGATTTCCTTGCGCAAGTCCAGAGAAAGCGTCTGTGATACGCCCGCCATCGTGTTCTGCTGAATATAGCTGAACAATGAGTCCAACAGATACAGCCCCAGCAGCACGAAAAGAATGGCTCCCATCGTCTCAAAATTAACGGCAAAGGTTCCGCCCGTTTCCGCGGCAGTCCGGATTCCGCCCCAAAGCTGGTCGATTGCCGCCCCTATAACCTTGGGCGACATAAGCATAAGGACAGAACTAATAACGATGCTGGCCAGCACAAGCAACAATTTCCATTTCTGCTGTGCCAGCCGTTTCACTAACCGGAAAGCGGTCTTTTTCGAATCCTTTGCTTTTTCCACGCTGTATTCGCCGCCAAAATCATCCGGCTGCACTTCATGCATTTCGTCCTTATCAATCACGACAGTTCCTCCTCACTAAGCTGAGATTTGGCAATCTGCTGATATACCGCACAGTTTGCCAGCAGCTCCTTATGTGTGCCGGTTCCGTCCACACGGCCTTCATCCAGCACAATAATCTGTTCCGCATCCATAATGGTGCTGATCCGTTGTGCCACAAGAATCGCCACGGCATCCTTTACTTCACCTTTTAATGCCATGCGGAGCTTTGCATCGGTCTTAAAGTCCAGGGCAGAAAAACTATCATCAAAAACATAAATCTCCGGCTTTCTCACCAGCGCTCTCGCAATAGACAAGCGCTGTTTCTGACCACCGGAGAAATTGCCGCCGCCCTGGGATACCCTTGTTTCGTACCCCTCATCCAGACTGTCTATAAAATCACTGATTTGTGCAATATCCGCAGCATGACGGATTTCTGTTAAAGTTACATCCTTTTTCCCATGACGGAAATTATCAAGAATCGTACCGCTGAATAAAAAGCTTTTTTGCGGAACGAAGCCTATACGCTCCCGCAGGTTTTCTTCCGACATAGAGGCAATATTTTCTCCATCTATCCGGATTTCCCCGCTTTGAATATCATAAAAACGTGGAATCAGGCTTGCTATGGTAGATTTACCCGAACCCGTGCCGCCAATAATCGCCGTAGTCTTTCCAATATCCGCAGTGAAGCTTAAATTGTTCAATACAGGTTCCTCCGCCCCCTGATACTGAAAAGTCACATTGCAAAATTCCAGCTTCGGCGCTTTTACCACAGCTCTACAATCATCCGGGGTGTCTGCCCCGGACCTATCAGAACATAGATCCAGCACTTCATTGACACGGCCGGCACAAGTCTGCGCTCTTGGAAAAATCATAATAACCATGATTCCCATAACCAAATACATCAATATCAGAAACGCATACTCAATCAGCGCCATAATGTCGCCAATTTCCATCTGCCCGTTTGCCACATTCTGCCCGCCCAGTGCAATAATCAGGATCGTGCATACATTCATAATCACCATAATAACCGGCAGCAGTACAGCAAAAATCTTGTTAACACGAATCGCTGTGAAAGCATATTCCTCATAGGTTTTGTCTGTCCGCTTCTGCTCAAATTCCGAGCGGTTAAAGGCACGGATGACACGGATTCCGGCCAGATTTTCACGGAGGACACGGTTGATTCTATCCAGCATAACCTGCAGCCCCGCAAAAAGTTTCATTGCCTTAGAACCGATCCACACGGTCAGAATACATATAACCACCATAGCTGCCGCAATCAACAGCGCCAGCGCAGGACTTTTGGAAAATGCAAGAAGCAGTCCGGCAACTGCCATGATGGGCGCAGGTAAAAGCATCTCTATTGCCGCCATATACCCCTGCTGGATCTGCGTGATGTCGTTGGTACAGCGGGTAATCATAGAATCCGGACCAAAGCGGTTGAATTCGTTAATGGTAAGGCTCTGCGACTTTTTGAACAGCGCACTCCGGATGTCACGCCCCATGCCGGTAAAAACCGAAGTAGACAGATAGGTCTGCAAAATAGAAACCCCTGCAATCAGAACGGCAATCAGCAGCATAAATCCGCCAATACCCCAGACAAGTTTCAGATTCCCGTTTATAATTCCCTTGTTCACGATATCCGCTGTCAATGTTGGAACATACAACGTTCCAAGCATTTGCAGAAACATCAAAACCAGCATGATTCTGACCCGCCCCTTATAGGGTGATAAGAATCTCAAAAGTTTTATCATAGGGGATTCCTTTCTATCTTCCCAATCGACTCCTTAAGTGCATTTGCGTACTTCTGCAGGATTGGGAGCAGGATATCCTGTTCCTCAGCGGAGAGCATTCCAAGGGCTTCCTCTTCAGCAGTAATCAAAGGAATCATAATACTATCCACCAGCTTCTTTCCCGCCGCCGTCAAATGGATATATTTGTTCTTCTTGTTACCCGCTTTGCAAATCAGTTCAATCAGTCCCCGCTTCTCCATGTTCTTAATGGTGGTATGGATGGTCTGCAAACTGTAAGACCACTCCCGGCAGATATCGCTCTGTAAATACTCTCCATCATGCTCGCTCAACGCATACAGAATGGAAAGTTCCGTATCAGTAATCCCAAAAGAACTTGCATACTGATAGTAAATATCATCAATAAATTCACAGACCTGATTAATCGCTTCCTGTTTTTCACTTATCATTTTGCTCATAGTGTTTTCCTCCCAAAATAGAAATACTCCGAAATCGTAGTTTTTATTTTACTACGGTTTCGGAGTATTTACAAGTGGGTAAATAGAATTTATACAAAAAGTTCAATCTGTTTTATAAAAAGCTATCCTCTTTTATCTGTTATCATCAATCTTTTGAGGATTATATATTTTAGTTACCACCGTAGCAAGTCACTTTGCCCCTCAGCCTCCAACGATGGATTTCTGCATCGAGAGATTTATAGGGGAATACCGCCCAGGGTTGAGTACACGCTCAGCGAAATGGGGAACAGCTTTGTTACCATTCTGAACCTTATGATGGAATGGAGTGAAGCCAATGTATGTCCGGATGGCTACCACAATCCTTACCTCCATAATCCATAAAACATCCGCATTTCTTTTTCTAAATGATTCCATTCATAGAAAATACAATCAGAATACAGTTCCAGAATATGATATTGGACAATCACTTTTTAACGAAATCACGAATTTTGTCCTCTACATCCCCGATTTCATCCGCATATATCGCCAGCGTCACCGTTTTCCCGGCAGCAACACTAAGTACGCCTAGTATTGATTTAGCATCCACTATATAGTGGCCGTAAATCATATCAATATTTACACTGCAGGTTGACAGTTTTGAGACTAACTCAACTGCCTCCTTTTCATTTTTTAGATTAATATCTATTTTTATCATTGGATTCTCCTTATTCATTTTGAGTTTACTATGGCTACTTTTTAAATTGCACTACGCACTGGCTTTTATATTCTTTTCCTTTTTTGCTAATCATGGTATACTAACTGCATTAGAACATAAATTCTGGGAAGAGGTACAGTTATGGCTACAAAACACTACGATGAATGTTATTTTGTAAACTATGATTCCTATGAGGATTTAAGCTTTTATGAGGTCGGATGTCAAAAATGTCCGCCAGGATATAGCTTTGGACCTATCATACGAAATAATTTTGTG
Organism: Lactonifactor longoviformis DSM 17459; assembly: GCF_900129135.1. Classification (GTDB taxonomy): domain Bacteria; phylum Bacillota; class Clostridia; order Lachnospirales; family Lachnospiraceae; genus Lactonifactor; species Lactonifactor longoviformis. Next base: position 1,184 of record NZ_FQVI01000010.1, on the reverse strand, counting down.
CTCCACTATATATTAAACGGAGCCGGTACTCTGTTTCTGGATAACAAAGTATATGCTGTATCCAGCAAACAGATTTTTGTCCTCCCCCCGAATCTCTTAGCCTATTATGAAGGAGACCATGATAACCCCTGGAATTATATTTGGATACATTTTAATGGAAGAAAAGCCTTGGAACTGCTCCATAAAGCAGGGATATCTAATGAATCCCCTGTTTTTATTCCTACGTCTCCCTCCACGGAACTGGAGGATTGTATGGTTGAAATCCTGCGTCATAATAATGAAGAATATATATGTATCGGTAACTTATACCGCCTATTCCAATACATGATAAATACCACATCAAACAGGCCGGCTGTCGAAGAAAAAGATAAATCGCTAACCTATATTAAGGATGTGATCAATTTTATAACCAAAAAATATTCTGAACCGATTAAGGTACAGGATATTGCTGATTTCTGTGGTCTTGACCGCTCCTACCTCAGCAAGCTTTTTAAACATGCCACCAATTATACCCCGCAGGAATACCTGATTTTTTTCCGTATGAGAAAAGCGACACAGCTGCTTAAGGATCCAAATATTCCGATTCAGAATATTGCATATTCAGTTGGGTATAATGACCCCTTTGCGTTTTCTAAGATATTCAAAAAGGAGATAGGGGTATCACCGACCCAATATCGCGAACTGAATTCTGCTAACTGACGTTTATTCAGCACCAACAGAATCACCTGGCTTCAGAGAAGCCTATGAAAACCCCTTCCCCGTCCATAACTGCTATATATAATTACTTTAGCTGTTCGGCTTTCAGCAAGATTACTGAAGTAATCTACAAAATCATTACCGGTGCTGTTAAAGCAGCACCGGTAATGGTCTTAATGTCTATTCTATCTAGTCTTGGTCCAAACTCCAGAGGAATTTACATAATATCTTCCTATCCATGTCCTGGAGGCCATTGCTCCGCTGCCGTACAAATAATACCATTTACTGCCCACTTTTATCCAGCCGGTGGCCATCGCCCCATTTGCTTTCAGATAATACCAGGTATTTCTGTCCAACAGCCAGCCTGTCACCATCGCCCCGCTGGATTTCAGATAATACCACGTTTTTCCCTCCTGCAGCCAGCCTGTCGCCATCGCTCCATTTGCTTTCAGATAGTACCACGTCTTTCCTTCCTGCAGCCAGCCTGT
>NZ_FQVI01000003.1 GCF_900129135.1 Lactonifactor longoviformis DSM 17459 | reverse complement strand
AACCACTGCGTCCGGTTTCAGACCTGCCATACGGCACTTGATGTCCAGGAACTTCTCAGCTCCAAGGTCTGCACCGAAGCCGGCTTCGGTTACTACGTAGTCCCCTAATTTCAGGGCCATCTTGGTTGCCATTACAGAGTTGCAGCCGTGCGCGATGTTGGCAAACGGTCCGCCGTGTACGATGGCTGGTGTATGCTCCAGAGTCTGTACCAGATTCGGCTTTAAGGCATCCTTCAGCAGTGCGCACATTGCGCCTTCTGCCTTTAAGTCTCCCGCGGTTACCGGTTTCTGGTCAAAGGTATATCCCACAACGATTCTTGCCAGACGTGCCTTCAGGTCATTGATCCCTGAGGACAGGCACAATACTGCCATAATCTCGGAGGCAACGGTAATGTCATAGCCGTCTTCACGGGGCATTCCGTTGGTCCTTCCGCCCAGGCCGTCTGTCACGAAACGAAGCTGACGGTCATTCATATCTACACAACGTCTCCAGGTAACTCTTCTCGGGTCAATTCCCAGTTCATTTCCCTGGAAAATATGGTTATCCAGCATAGCGGCCAGAAGGTTGTTGGCTGCACCGATGGCATGCATGTCGCCTGTAAAATGCAGGTTAATGTCTTCCATTGGCACTACCTGGGCATATCCGCCGCCTGCGGCTCCGCCCTTTACGCCGAATACAGGTCCTAAGGATGGCTCACGGAGCGCAACCATAACGTTTTTGCCAATCTTGCGCATACCGTCTGCCAGACCAACGGTAGTTGTTGTCTTGCCTTCACCGGCCGGTGTCGGAGAAATTGCTGTTACCAGAATTAACTTTCCATCTTTTTTGTCTGTGTCGCGAAGCATGTTATAGTCGATCTTAGCTTTGTAGTTTCCGTACTGTTCCAGATACTTCTGATCAATACCAGCTGTCTTGGCAACCTCTAAAATCGGCTGCATCGTCGTTTCCTGTGCAATTTCGATGTCTGATTTGAATCCCATAGTAAAATCCTCCTTTAAGTTGTGTAAATTAAAATTACTCTCATCGTTTCTGCCCTTTCCCCCAAAAAAGCAAGAAAGGGCAACATCTGCTCGCTGCAAATGCTGCCCAGACGGTCGGCTTACTATAAATCCTGATCTCACTGTGGTGCTCCACATTAAACCCGTCAGAAATCAGAACCCTCTTTGATGATATGTTAAAAATATCACATTCTTACAGTTTTGTCAATAGTTTACAGCAAAGTTTGTGAATTTTTTGCCAATATCTCCTATCAGTAATGTTCCGGCGCATTCGTTGAGGTAATAATAAGTGTTATTATACACGTTCTTATCCTTACTTACAACACTTTCCTTTTATTCTATCAGCATAATTTCATCTAACTTTTTAACCCTTCCGGGCTCTCTTGTAAGTGTCATGTCGTAGTTATCTGCATTTACCAGAATTACAGGAGTAGTCAGATCATACCCCTCTCTTTCAATAAATTCTTTCTGAAATTCAATCAATAGATCCCCCCTCCTTACCTTTTCACCCTTCTTCACCCTGCAGCTGAAATATCTGCCCCCAAGATTAATGGTGTTAATTCCCACATGCACCAGGATTTCCGCACCGTTTCTTCCCGAAAGTATCACTGCATGTCCGGTATCAAAAGTCACTTCTATGGTTCCGTCCACAGGTGCTGCGATCTTCCCTTTGGAAGGGCGTATGGCCACGCCGGGTCCCAGAACGCCTCTGCCGAAGGTGGCATCGCTTACCTCCGCCAGGGGTATCAGTTCTCCCTGTACAGGCGAAGTGACATGGAGGTTTTCTTCCCTCCCTCCCAGAATCCACGTTAGAGCAAAGGAAACTGTCAGAGCAATAAAAAGACTGATAAGGTAATCCCAGGGTTTTTCAAGATACAGAGGGAAGGCAAAGATGCCTGTAATCCCCGTTCCCGAGGCCCCCAGCCCACGCAGAGCCGCATACCAGCCGCCGAAGGCACCGCCCAGCGCCGCTGCCAGAAAAGGAGTACCATAGCGGAGGTTTACGCCGAAAATTGCCGGTTCCGTAATCCCCATAAAGGCGCTTAAGGCCGAAGGAATTGCGATCCCTTTTACCCTCCGGTTCTTCATTCTTATAGCCATGGCGAGGGCGGCCCCTCCCTGGGCTATATTCGCTGCAGAAGCTATCGGATTCAGATAATTAAACCCATAGGTAGCCAGCTGTCCCAATTCCAGTACCGTATACATATGGTGAACTCCGGTAATCACAGTTGCGGAAAAGATTCCTCCCATAAAAAAGCCGCCGATTCCCCAGGGCGCTGTCAGGATACCTTTTACCACCAGAAGCAGGATATCTTCGATTTTAAGAAAAACAGGGCCTACAACAGCAAATGTCAGATAACCCGAGATAAACAGGCTCGCCAGAGGCGTTATAAATAAATCAAGCATTGGAGGTACTGTCTTATGCAGCTTTTTCTCCAGTGCACTCATAATCCAGACCGCTATAATCACAGGAAGTACATGTCCCTGATATCCTGTCATGGGAACCTCGTACAGACCGCAGAATACACTCTGGTATGTCACGCCCCCGTCAGACACTTTGGACCAGGCATTCTGCAAGTCCGGATTCAGCATCATCATACCCACCACAGCGCCCAGATAGGGATTGCCTCCGAATACTCTGGCAGCACTGAAGGCGATTAGAATAGGCAGAAATGCATATACGGAATTGACGATCAGACCTGCAAATGAATAAAAGGAATTGTCCAGTCCGATATTCAGAATCCCATGCTGGGACAGGGTTCCCATAAGGTCCACAATTCCCTTTAAAAATCCGGCAGCCACAAGGGCGGGGATGATGGGAATAAAAATATCTCCCATTTTTTTCACTCCCTTTTTCAGCCAGTATCCAGGAGATTTTCTTCTGCCGGATGCCCTTTGCATCTCATCCCTTTCTGTCAGATACAGATGGTTAAAGATCCGGATAACTGTCCCCGGCCCCAGAATTATCTGCAGATCTGCCCCGTCATGGACAACACCGCTGACCTCTCTCAGATTTTTTAAGCCTCGCAGATCCACTTTTTCCGGATCCTTTACCGTTACTCTGAGACGGGTAGAACAGTGCTCCACCTTTTCCAGGTTATCTCTCCCTCCCAGTTTCCGGCATATCTGCCTTGCCGCCTTTTTATAATCCATCTCCGGTCCACCCTATTTTCCACTATTTGCCAGTTCTCACCTCTATTTTCTCACATAGTCATTCTTACGTAAAGTAGGTTTCCGTGTTACTTGTCATTCTCTTCTATCCGCAGCATTCGGTAGCCGATTCCGATATGGGTCTGGATGTACTCGGGCTCCGAGGTGTTCTTTTCAATTTTTTTTCTCAGAGTTGCCATAAATACCCTGAGAGACGGTACATCACTCTGCATCACATTCCCCCAGACCTCATTCAGGATAAAATTGTGTGTAAGTACTTTTCCTACATTCCTGGACAGAAGGCAAAGCAGCTTGTATTCGATCGGCGTGAGATGTATTTCCTTACCGTCTACACTTACGCACCCCGAGGCGTAGTCAATGGTAAGTCCGCCATTTCTGAAAACAGCACTGTTCTCAGATGCATTGCTGTTTTGATACTGTACCCTTCTCAGGCTGACTCTCACTCTCGCCAGCAATTCCTCCACACTGAATGGCTTCGTAAGAAAATCATCGGCTCCCTCGTCCAGCGCTGTAACCTTATCCCTGTCCTCGCTTCTGGCACTCACTACTATAATTGGTACCTGGGACCAGGAACGGACCTTGCGGATGATCTCCACCCCGTCCATATCGGGAAGGCCCAGATCCAGAATGATTACGTCGGGTCTCTGAGATACCGCCTCAACCAGGGCCTGAGCTCCGTTTTTCGCCACATGATAGCGGTATTCCTGGGTATCCAGCGTTGTGGAAATCAGGTTTCGGACTGCTTTGTCGTCCTCAACAACTAATATTAATGGTTTATTCATGTATAATTACCTCCTCTGCAGGCAGCGTGAAATAGAAAATGGTCCCGTGAGGGCTATTTTCCTTCACACCAATATTCCCTCCGTGTGCAGTTATAATGGACTTGCACAGCGCAAGCCCCAGACCCAGGCCCCTTCGGCTGTCTCCCCTCTCATTATTTGCCGTATAAAACATATCAAATAATTTCTCCTGTTCCTCCCTGCCGATGCCCGGTCCGTCGTCCTCTATTTCTATATATAAATACTTTCCTTTCTTTTTCCCGATGATACGGATACAGGAACCTTTCTGCGTATACTTGATCGCATTATCTATGATATTAATAAAAACCTGCACAATTAATCTGGAATCCATCTTTCCCATAAGGAACTCATCTTCCAGTTCTACCTGGATCGTATGGTCCGTACTTTTTCTGTTTATATGGTGCAGAGCCTCTGTGATTACCTCCTCCAGCAATTCCGCCTGCATCTGTATATTCATGGTTCCATTGTCGATCCGTGTTACAGACAGCAGGTTTTCTACCAGATTTATCAGCCACATGGAATCGTCAAATATGTCCGTGTAAATCTTGTTTTTCTGGGTCTCTTCCATATGTGACCCGTTCTGCATCAGCACACTGGCATTTCCTGAGATACTGGTCAGAGGTGTCCTTAGATCGTGAGAGATCGCTCTTAACAGGTTAGCTCTCAGCTGCTCCTGCTGGGCTTTCAGCGCAATCTCATTCTTTTTTTCATTCAGCACCTGCTTTTCCAGAGCCAGCGCACACTCGCTGAGCATTGCTATTAAAAGACTTTTTTCAAAAGATTCCAGCATGTCACTGTTTAAAACAACACCCGCAACCGCCAGCGCCTGTTCTTTATTACGCACGGCCAGATAAAGGCATTTTGCCCCCGGAAGTGTGCTGGTGGTCGCCCCGGCATGTTTGTTGTTTTTATAAACCCACTCTGCCACTGCCTGCTCCTCTTCATTGATATACACGGAGGTATCCTCTCCCTCCTGTGTGCCGAATATGCTTGGGATCAGCTTGTTTTTCTTATCCGGTGTATAGAAAACCACAGGCCGATCCAGCAATTTTGTCATCTGGCCCGCAGCTTCCCTGATAATTCCGTCAATGGTGCGCTCTTTCTGAAGCTTCTGGCTGGTCTCAAGCAGAATCTCTGTGCGATATGCCTTGGCCGCTGACTGGAAGGCCTGCTGTTTCACCTTCATCGTAAGGGTTGACGTGATAAATGCCACCAAAAACATGATTACAAAAGTAACCGGATACCCAGCCTCATAGGCATTAAAAGAGAATCTGGGAACGGTAAAAAAGAAGTTAAATGCAAGCACGCTGATAATCGAGCTGATAAGGCTGTAGCTTTTGCTCTTCGTACACAGCGCGGTTACCAGTACTCCCAGGATGTACACCATTATGATATTGGATTCTGTAAAGCCGAGGCTCCTGAGCCAAAGGCCCAAGGCGGTGCATACCACCAGGATCCCAAGAGCCTTTAGCGAATCAAGCAGTGAGAAACCACGGGCCGGCTGTCCTCCTTTTATACTCTGATAGGGCTTTTTCTTTTCCTCTGCTGACTCCGGAATAATATAGATGTCAAGATTCGGGGCAAGCTGCGTCAGCTTATCCGCAAAGCTTTGAGATGAGAACAGCAAATGCCGCCTCTGCTGGCTCCTCCCCAGAACAATCTTAGAAACCCCTGCCAGCTTAGCATACCCCGCAATCTGCTGGGCGATATCGTCCCCGAATACGTTAACTATTTTAGCTCCCATCTGCTCGGCCAGGCGCAGATTGTCTGCCAGCCTCTGCTGATCAAATTTACTTAGTGTCTTCGTCTGAGAGGTTTCCACGTAAACTGCGGTGAACATGCCGTGGAAGGCGCTGGCCATACGGGCTGCCGTACGTATTACCTTTGCATTGGAGGGAGAAGATGACAGACAGATAAGTATGTGTTCATCCGTATAATAATTACTGTTTTTCATCCAGGGCTTATTTTTTTCCGATATTTTGTTCACCCTGTCAGCGGTACGGCGCAGGGCGATCTCCCGGAGCGCCACCAGATTATCCTGCTGAAAAAAGTTCCCCAGGGCCTTCTTCGCCTGCTTGTATTTGTATATTTTCCCTTCGTTCAGCCTTTTGATCAGATCCTCCGGCTCCACGTCTACCAGTTCCACCTGATCTGCGTCATCAAAGACATCGTCAGGGATTCGCTCCCTGACCACCACCCCGGTAATGGATGCCACGATATCGTTCAGACTCTCCAGGTGCTGTACATTTACTGTCGTATAAACATCTATTCCGGCCCGGAGAAGCTCCTGGATATCCTGATATCTCTTTCTGTGGCGGCAGTTTTCTGCGTTGGTATGAGCCAGCTCATCCACAAGAATCAGCCTGGGTTTTCGTTTGATAGCACCGTCCAAATCAAATTCTCTCAGTGTAATTCCTTTGTACGGAATCTCCAGAGGGGGGAGCTGGCAAAGTCCCTCAAGCAGTGCCAGCGTATCCGGCCTTGTGTGTGGTTCAATATACCCCACAACCACGTCCAGGCCAGCCTTCTTCGCCGCGTGAGCAGCCTCCAGCATCGCATATGTTTTTCCCACTCCTGCCGCATAGCCAAAAAATATTTTTAGTTTTCCTTTCTCTTTTATTACCTTCTCTTCTTCGATCTGCTTTAGAATGGCATCGGGATTCGGCCGTTGTTCCATCTTTTCACTCCCCCATACAGGATTCATCGTCAAATTCTTACTCCTTATGTTTTCTTAATATCTATTAGGTATTATACCTGATCTCCCAGAATTCAGAGAATAAATTTTTTCTGCAGCGCATTAAGATTGCATTAAGATCAGAAAAACGTATGAAAAGGCTGTCACACTTTTCCATACGTTTTTCTGCTAATTCGTACGAGGAACGGCAGGAAACAGAAGTTTAAGGAACAATTTTTCCGCCGCTGCGGAAGACCGGTAATCCATCCATATTCGACGGCCCTGCCGATCCAGGATCCTAAAGTCATCTTTCTCATAGAGAACAGATATTCCTGCCTGGGACACTGCCATCTGCAGAGCCAGGTTCCATTCAAATATATTAATCTCCCAGTCTCTTCCGATGGCATCGTTCAGATATTCAAATTCTACAGGGCTTACCCCTTCCTCCAGATACACAGTCCAGAGTTCTTTTTTTTGTTCTAAGGTGAGTATATTGAGGAAAAATTCTCCCTGTTCCTCCCTCAGCTGGAGATAAGCAAAATATGTGTCAGGATCTTTTTCTGTCCAGTCTTCCCCCATATCCTTCCACTTTTTGCGGTTAACAGCCGCATAATCTTGCCGATAGTCCATATGGGAAAACAATTCCCAGAGCGCCTCATATTGTTCTGTGCTTTTTGCTTCTATTTCAATGCACAGACTTCTGATACTTTCAAAATCTGAGCCTGAACTGTTCCGTTTCCGGTATCTGATATTTTTTTCATCTGTAAACTCAGCGGCAAGTTCTCCCAGCTCCAATTTATCTGCCATACCATAGACTTTCACATGGATATCTTTTTCTATGGAGGCCAGCAGTACCCCGTATTCTTCAAAAAAAGTGTCACAATCAAAACAGAAATACGGATATTCCAGCCATATCACCCTGTCCTTGTCATTTTTATAGGTTTCAGGATGATTACAGTATTCCATACTCAAGGAGTCTGCCAGTTCTGTGAGCAGGCTTACAGGCTCCCCAAAGTCCGGGGCAAACTCCAGCTTTCTTTTTGCTTCATATGCAATTCTTCTGTTAATCACTGTATTCCACTCCTTTCATCCGGCACTGCAGCTACAAAATACCGTCCAGCGCCAGATTTACTTTTAATACATTAACTCTGGGTTCTCCAAAGATTCCCAGGAAACGTCCCTCTGTGTATTTGTCCACTATATCTCTGATCTCTTCTTCTGATTTTCCTGTGGCTTCTGCGATTCTGGGAATCTGGTATTCTGCAGCAGCAGGGGAGATTTCAGGATCTAATCCGCTTCCTGATGCTGTCACCAGATCCACCGGCACTTTACCTGCCTGATCCGGATTGCTTTCTTTTAGTTTTTTCACACGCTCCTGAACCAGCGCTTCCATTTCTTCCCCGGCAGGGCTTAGATTGCTGGGGCCGCTGTACATAGCAGGGCTGCCGTTCTCATCTGTAAAGGTTTCCGTATTAATATTCATAACACGTCCCCACATATGGCCATCATCAGTGAACTCCTGAGCAAGAAGCTCACATCCGTACTTCTTTCCGTCCACTTCTATAATACTGCCGTTGGCTTTGTCGTGAAACAAAAGCTGAGAGATTCCTGTCATCGCAAAGGTGTAGATGAAACCGCATATAATAATAAATGCGATCAGGATCCCCAGAGACTTTAAAAATACTTCTTTTCCATAACTTTTCATTTTCCCACACCTCTCTTATACAAGTCCGATTCCCGTGATAATCATATCAATCAATTTAATAGCAAGGAAGGGAGCGGCAATGCCGCCAAGACCATAGACCAGCAGATTTCTGGACAACAATTTTCCGGCCGGAACTTCCCTGTACTTTACCCCCTTTAAGGCAAGGGGAATTAACGCAACAATAATCAGGGCATTGTAGATGATTGCTGAAAATATGGCGCTGGATGCACTCTCCAGATGCATAATGTTCAGAGCGGCCAGTCCCGGATATAACCCCATAAAAAGTGCAGGTATAATAGCAAAATACTTTGCCAGGTCATTGGCTATACTGAAGGTGGTAAGGCTTCCTCTTGTCATCAGCAGCTGTTTTCCTATCCGGACTATATCGATAAGCTTTGTGGGAGAGGAATCCAGATCTACCATATTCCCCGCCTCTTTTGCCGCCTGTGTTCCTGAGTTCATGGCTACTGCCACATCTGCCTGTGCCAGAGCCGGCGCATCGTTGGTTCCGTCCCCGGTCATTGCCACAAGGTGTCCCTGGCTCTGGAATTCCCTGATGAATGCCAGCTTGCTTTCCGGAGTTGCCTCTGCGAGAAAGTCATCCACTCCTGCTTCTGCCGCAATGGCAGCCGCTGTCATAGGGTTATCTCCGGTAATCATAATGGTTTTAATCCCCATTTTTCTAAGGTCTGCAAATTTTTCTTTTACCCCCTGTTTGATGATATCTTTCAGGTAGATAACCCCCATAATCTTATGGTTTTTAGCTACTACAAGGGGAGTTCCTCCCTGGCGGGAGATTCTTTGCACGACTTCGTCGCATTCTTCACTGTATATACCGCCTTTGTCCGTAACATACTGCTTTACGGCATCCGCTGCCCCTTTTCGTATCTCATTTCCGTCATAATCCACCCCGCTCATACGGGTTGCGGCCGTAAACGGGACAAAGGTCATATTCATATCCTGCATATGCCTTCCCCGGATATTGAATTCTTCCTTTGCCAGGACAACGACGCTCCTCCCCTCGGGAGTTTCGTCTGCAAGGGATGCCAGCTGGGCGGCATCCGCAAGCTTTTCCTGTGTATTGCCGTCTACGGGAATAAATTCGCATGCCTGCCGGTTTCCCAGTGTAATCGTACCTGTCTTATCCAGCATTAATACATCCACATCACCCGCCGCTTCAATTGCACGGCCGCTCATAGCCAGTACATTTGCCTGGTTCAGACGGCTCATTCCCGCGATTCCGATGGCCGATAAAAGAGCGCCGATGGTTGTAGGTGCCAGGCATACCAGAAGTGCGACCAGTGAGGTCACTGATGTAGGATTCGCAATCCCTGCCTGCTTTGCAGAAAATACGGAATAGGTATACAGGGACATGGTTACCAGTACAAAAATAATAGAGAACGCAATCAGTAGAATCTGGAGCGCAATTTCATTAGGTGTTTTTTTTCGGGAAGCCCCCTCTACCATAGCAATCATTTTGTCCAGAAAACTTTCCCCCGGTTCGCTGGTAACACGGATCACCAGCCAGTCAGATATCACAGTGGTTCCTCCTGTCACTGCACTTCTGTCTCCGCCGCTCTCGCGGATAACCGGAGCAGACTCACCCGTAATGGCACTCTCGTCCACGGATGCCGCACCGTCGATCACCTCGCCGTCTGCGGGAATTTGTTCTCCGGCATATACAACTACAATATCACCTTTTTTTAAGTCGGCCGAGGACACCTTTACAATGACATCTCTCTCCTCTGCCGATGGTATTTTGTGTGCTTCAACGTCTTTTCTGGCTGAGCGCAGGGCGTCTGCCTGGGCTTTCCCGCGTCCTTCTGCAATAGCTTCTGCAAAGTTTGCGAATAATACAGTAAACCACAGGATAACAGCAATTCCCAGAGTGAAGCCTGCAGGTGCGTCCTGAATCCCCCCCAGGGAGAGGAAGAACAGGATGGTAGTCATGATTGCAGATATATAAACCAGCATCATAACAGGGTTCTTAGCCTGGGTCTTTGGCGCCAGCTTTACAAAGGAATCCTTTAGCGCACGGATAACCATATCTTTGTCTGCAAGTCCTTGTTGTTTCTTAGACATTATTCTCATCTCCTCCTATCCTATCATCTGAAAGAATTCTGCTATGGGTCCCAATGCCAGTGCCGGCAAAAAGCTCAAAGCGCCGATTAGCAGAACTATAAATATTAATAAGAATACGAACATGCCGTTGCAGGTGGACAAGGTACCGGCACTTGTGGCAACTGTCTTCTTTTTGGCCAGACTGCCCGCGATTGCAATTGTTGCAAGCATTGGAAGAAATCTCACAAAAAGCATTACCAGCCCGATGGTCACATTCAGGAACGGAGTATTGGCATTAAATCCGGCAAATGCAGATCCATTGTTGCCGCCTGCGGAGGAATATGCATAGAGCATTTCCGCAAACCCATGGGCTCCGGGGTTGTTCAGACTGTCTGCCACTCCCGGCCAGACTGCCGCAATACCGCTGCCTACAAGGATTCCTACCGGGGTCGCCAGGCACACAAGCACTGCCATTTTCATTTCAAAAGGTTCAATCTTTTTTCCAAGGTATTCCGGAGTTCTCCCCACCATCAGGCCGGCGATGAATACCGTCATAATGGCAAATGCAAGCATCCCGTACAGCCCGCAGCCCACTCCGCCGAAAATCACTTCCCCCAGCTGCATCTGCAGCATAGTTATCATTCCGCCGATAGGTGTATAACTGTCATGCATGGAATTCACCGAACCATTCGACGCCGCTGTGGTGAAGGCAGCCCAGGTTGCGGATGTGGCAATGCCGAATCTTGTCTCTTTGCCCTCCATGTTGCCCCCCGCCTGATCCACAGTTGTCAGATTTACCTGGCCGCCCGCGGACAGCTGAGGAGTTGCCTGCTGTTCGTTATATCCGATAATCCCCAGTGCAGCTACCAGCATAATCGCCATAGCCACAAAGATTGCATATCCCTGTCTCTTATCCTTTACCGCCTTTCCAAAAGTGAAGCACAGGGAAACCGGAATCAGCAAAATTGACAGCATTTCAAACAAGTTAGACAGGGGGGTGGGATTCTCCAGCGGAAACGCAGAGTTTACCCCGAAAAAGCCCCCGCCATTGGTTCCCAGCTGCTTTATTGCAATCTGGCTGGCTGCCGGTCCCATTGGAACTGTCTGCTCTGTTACCTCTGTCCCATCCTCTGTCTCAAAGGATTCCACCAAAGATACCGTTTCATATGGTTTCAGATTCTGCACGACCCCCTGGGAAACCAGTACCAATGTTACCACTACACTCAGAGGCAGCAATATGTAAACTACGGTTCTTGTCAGGTCTACCCAAAAGCTTCCAAGAGTGTCTGCTTTCTTTCTCACAAACCCTCTGATTAATACAAATAAAACGGCAATACCTGTAGCCGCCGAGACAAAATTCCATACCGTCAGGCAGGTCGCCTGGGTAAAATAACTCAGTGCAGACTCTCCGCTGTATGCCTGCCAGTTCGTATTTGTGACAAAGCTGGCCGCTGTGTTAAACGCAAGATGCCAGGACAATCCGGGAAGCTTCTCCGGATTTAATGGCAATATCTGCTGAAGCATCTCAATTGCAAAAAAAATTACAAGACCAATGCCGCTGAATAAAACAGTAGACAGCGCGTATTTCTTCCAGGTCATTTCTTCCTTTTCATCCACACGCAAGACCTTATAAATCAGTCTCTCACATGGCCTGCAGATACAGGACAGGAACACCTTATCCCCTTTCATAACCTTAGCGATATAGCCGCCCAGAGGAATTGCCAGGGCAACCAGAATCACAAGGTATAATACATACTGCAAAATAGACTCCATACTACCTGTCACCTCCTAACAAAACCGCCGTCAGATAAACCAACACGCCAAGTCCGATAACGCCTATGATTCCTATTACAATATTCATAATAAAATCACTCCTCCTTTATATTTACTTGAAACACTTTACCATCTTTTTTATAAAAATAGTGTTAGGGAAAAACAGAAGAGTATTAAGATTATGAAAAGAGGAAAAAGGGAAAAAAGGGGACGTGTTCTTTCTACAAAGAACACGTCCCAAAATAGGATCGGCCTGTCCCAGATTAAGATCGGCCTGTCCCCAACTCTTATCTTATTAACGCACGTACATCTTTATGATGCCCTACTATTATCAGGGTCTCTGCCCTGCTGAAGATATGGTCGGCCGGCGGCAGCGGTCTCAGATCTTCCCCCTGTTTTGTGGCCAGTATACTGATATGATATTTTGTTCTGACTCTCTTTTCCAGTATGCTTTTCCCTACCCATCCCTCTGGCACTGCTATCTCGTAAATGGAGTAGTCGTGTGTAAGTTCTACATAATCAAAGATATTGTTTGTTCCGTATTTCATGGCAAGGCGCTCTGCCATTTCTTTCTCAGGATAAACAATCCGATCTGCTCCGTTTCGCAGCAGGAATTTTGCGTGTACATCCCTGTTCGCCCTTGCCAGGACAAAACTTGCTCCATAGTCTTTCAGCAATGAGGTAGTCTCCAGCGAGCTTTGAAAGTTATCACCGATTGCAACCACACAGATATCAAAGTTCCGTACGCCCAGGGAGGCGATAAATGCCTCACTTGTGGCGTCTCCTATCTGTGCGTTGGTAACTGTCTCCAAAACTTCGTTGACTCTCTCCTCCCTGTTATCAATGGCCAGTACCTCATTCCCCAGTGCCATCATATTCTCGGCCATATATTTGCCAAATCTTCCTAATCCTATAATTAATACTGATTTCATAATACCTCCTGTTATAGCTTAGATCCCACGCTATCCAACTGTAACCTTTTCCAGGGGCAGCTTCGATGGTCTGAAAGCAATTCTGTTTCCAAATGAGATTAATATTGTGATGCCCCCTACCCGCCCGATAAACATTAACAACACAAGAATCAGATGGGAGACGGTTGATAATTCCGGGGTAATGCCTAGGGACAATCCAACTGTGCCAATGGCTGATGTAACCTCAAATAAAGTCTCCTCGATGGATGACTGGTCAATTGCTGCTATGGCGACAGTCGCCCCCATAATCAGCATAACATACAGCATCATGATGCAGGTGGCATGGCGGAGTATCTCTCCGTCTATTCTCCTTTTGAAGCATTCGATGTCTTTTCTTTTAAATAATTCTGTCCAAATACTCAGCAATAAGACCATCGCTGTAGTCGTCTTAATTCCCCCCGCTGTGGAACCCGGGGAGCCCCCGATAAACATAAGAGCAATCATTGTCAGCTGGCTGGTTTGGTTTAATTTATCTAAAGGAATTGTATTAAAACCCGCCGTCCGGGGAGTTACCGACTGGAAAAATGCAGCCATTACTTTCTCCCCCACACTCTTTCCTTCCATTGACTGCCCGTGAAATTCAAAGAGAAGCAGCAGCAAAGTCCCCGATACAATCAGAAATACGGTCATAGAAATTACCATTTTGGTATGCAGCTTATAATTTTTGAAATGTCTCCCGTGCTGCCTGATATCTGACCACACAAAAAAGCCAAGCCCTCCTACTATAATAAGTGCCGTAATGGTCAGGCAGACCACCGGACTGTTCCCTGCGGTAACCAGCGATGAGCTTTCTTCAAATTGTCCCATAAGATCGATCCCCGCATTGCAGAACGCTGATATGGAATGAAACACAGAAAAATAGATTCCTTTCCCAAATCCCAGCCGCGGCACGAACCAGAAAGCCAAAAATATAGCACCAATTCCTTCGAACAGCATTGCTCCGCATAGGATAAACTTTGTCATCCGGACAATACCGCCCACCTGTGGTGCCACAACTGCTTCCTGCATTATCAGACGCTGGGAGAGCCCTATTTTCTTTTTTGTAAATGTCAGTGCCGTGATGGCAATTGTCATAAAACCAATGCCGCCTATCTGTATCAGCAGCAAAATCACTGCCTGGCCAAAGCCGGACCAATATGTAAAGGTATCGTGCAAAACCAGTCCGGTCACGCAGGTGGCAGAAGTTGCCGTAAAAAGAGAATCTATAAATCCGGCCCCTCCGCTCCCTTTGCTGGAAATGGGAATCATCAGCAAAAAGGTGCCGGTTACTATAACTACTAAATACCCCAGAACTATTAATTTTGTAGTAGTAAATTTCTTACTCAGCAATTGAATCATAAAGATTCCACCTTACTATTAAAAATACGATTTTATCGTGATTCTTAATGCCTTCTTTATATCTTGTGTAGTTAATTCTAATAACTTTTCGATTAAAATAGGATAAAGCTTTTTACTTCCGCATTAAGAACGCATTAAGATGTTTTGCTCTTTACGTATTCTTAATATGTCCGCATCTTCCGTAATGCCCCTTTAATCCTATACCTGCTATGCTATAAATAAAGGAGGGGATTGTCATGCGTGATGTGTTGTTAGTACTTATAACGTTACTAGGTATGGGAATCGGTTTTCTCCCAATGCTTAAAATCGGTGATTTTCTTGAAAAAGGAGGCTTTCGGCCCGAAATATACCGCAGTAATAAAATTTCTTCCAAAAAAAGAAAACACAGCGTCAAAAATGCCTGACGCTGTGTTTTCTTTTCTCACTTCTTCTTTTGTTCCGGCCAGAGCCATTGCACAAAATCCTCCAGGGCCTCTTTACACCCCCGCATCATATTGTCAAATACACCCATCTTATAGAAATTAATGATAATAGCACCAATGGGCACCGCCAAAATCATTCCCAAAACACCCGCCAATTTATAACCGGCATACATGAATACCAGCGTAGCCAGAGGATCTATCCCTATAGAGTCCCCTACCAGCTTGGGTTCCAGAATACGCCGCAGCAGTTGGGTGAACAGATACAAGATTGTCAGCTCCACTGCCATTTTCATATCTCCCGAAAGAATCCTGAACAATGCCCATGGGATCAAAGCCGTACCCGTGCCGAAAAAGGGAAGCATATCTAAGAATGCCACTAAGAACGCAATAAAAATGGCAAACTTTACTCTCATAAACATAAATCCCACCACCAGTACAATCCAGATAATGGCCATAATCTTAAACTGCGCCTTAAAGTAACCGCCGATAACACCTCTGAAATTGTCAGCCAGCACTTTCCATTTCCGCTGTATAAACATGGGCGTATTATCTCTTCCAAATTCCAGGATCTTATCTCTGTCCGCTATGAAAAAGTAAGCCGAGAGAATCGTAAAAATAATGCCGATGAGCACATTTGGCAGGTGCTTGGCAATATCTCCCGCATAGGCAACTGTCCACTGACTGAAGCCTGAAGCAAACTCTCCGATCTTTGCCCCTATATTTTCCTGCATGTCCAGAATCGAGTCCTGAACCCCCTGGGGCAGTTCCAGAATAAACCGATCGAGGTTCTTCTCTACCTCTTTATAGTCCTGGCTGAAGCTCTGATAGATATCAGGTGCCTGCTCCACCAGTTTTGCGGTCTCCTCCACAACCTTGCTGCCCGCCAGATAGACGGCCCCCACAATCAACCCCAGAACAACAATGATGATCAGCATGGAGGTATACTTGCGTACAATCTTCATCCTGCTCTCAGCAAACCTTACCAGAGGGTTGGCGATCAATGCGATAATCCATCCAATTACAAACGGCATAAAAAACCTGAGGAATTTTATGCCGATGATAATGCCTAGTACAATGCCCACAACGGTGAACAAAAAGGCCAATATACTTTTAATATATTTCTTCACGGTTACATTCATTTTCAATACCTGCTTTTTTAGTAATTGTATGCTTGTATTATACACCTATGCCAGGTTCTGTAAAATGATTCATCCGTTAATTTTTTATTAATTATTTGTGTATGCTAATTTCTCCGCAATGCCTCAATAGGACTTAGCTTTGCCGCCTTTCTCGCCGGATAGATTCCAAAGAAAATTCCAACCGCACAGGAGAACAGCGTAGCCAGCAGGATCGTAGTAACTCTGATCCCCGGGGTAATTGCAGAATTCATGGAACCGCTCATAACAGAGCAGATTCCAAAGGCCCCCAGGATACCCAGAATAATTCCTATAACGCCTCCCAAAGCTGTAATAATTACTGATTCCGCTAAAAACTGCATCATAATTGACGAGGTTTTAGCGCCTAAGGACTTACGGATACCAATTTCACGTGTTCTCTCAGTCACGGATACCAGCATAATATTCATAACACCGATTCCTCCAACTAAGAGAGAAATTGCTGCAACAAATGATATAAATGCTGTTATCATACCCATCATAGAATTCATCTGAGCGGCTACATCGTTAAAGTCCTGCACCAGGAAAAATCCTTCCCCTGAGCTCTGATGCCTGGACTCCAGAATTCGAATGACATTATCTGAAATAGTTTTGGAATCCACTACCTTATCTCCGATGACATATAGATTAGAAAACCCGTCATATTCGATGTCATAATCTACCATAGCCGTATAGGGCATATCAATATTAACCGGCGCACCTTCATATGTGTAAGAAACAAAGTTACCATTTGTCAGATTATCCCGGACTCCTATAATGTTTACGCTCTGGGTAATGCCGTTTATGGTGACATCCATATCCATTCCTACAATATCGTCAGTACCAAACAGGCGGATAGCATCCCCTTTGCTTATGACTCCTACTCTTCGTCCTTCCTGTATATCTGCCTCAGAAAGATATCTGCCCCTGATGATCTGTAGCTTAGATGTAAGCTGCATATCCTCTGTTCCCACACTTACCGATATATCAAACTCTCCTTTGGAAGTGTATACCTGTCCGCTCTCCCCCCAGCCCGGAGTTACTCCCTCCACGCCTTTGACTTTGCTGCGGATCGCTTCCATATCTTCTTCCGTAATTGACTGCATATTGCTGACAGCTTTATCGCTGGTATAAATATATATCTGTCCTGCGGCCAGATCATTCAGCTCACTGTTCATCTGATCCGTAGTACCTGCGCCGACTGCCATAATCATGATGACCGACGAAATACCAATAATAATACCCAGCATAGTCAGAAATGAACGCCCTTTGTTGGCTTTGATATTCTCCACTGCCATCTTTATATATTCTAAAAGCTGTGCCATAGATGACTCCTTTCGTTCTGACTACGCGCTATTCTGCCGCAACAGTATCCTGCTGTGCTTCACCATCTGTCTGGCCGCTGGCTTCCTTAGCCTCTACAGGCAGTCCCTCGGTAAGGGTATCCGGTGAATCTGTGATTACCACATCCCCTTTCTTCAGTCCTGACTTCACTTCAATGTAGGAATCAGACGCGATTCCTGTCTCAATAGTTCTCTTTGCAACCTTACCGTCCTCTACTACATAGCAGAAAGAACCAGTCTTACCCGTATTTACTAATTCTACAGGAAGGAGTACTGCATTCTTGGCTTCGTTGCCCACTATGGTAACCTTGGCGTCTACTCCCAGATAAATATCCTGATCCGGATTATCAATATGAACCTGCGCACCTAACACAGGAGTACCCTTCTCGTTAGGAATAGCTACCTTATTAATCTTGGTCAGAGTTCCGTCGTAAGTCTTACCTGCAATGGTAACTTTTGCCTTCTGCCCTACTTTAATTTTATCAATATCGTACTTGGACACGGTTACAGAAACACTTACATCCTCCGTACTCTCCAAAGTAAACATTTCCATTCCCTGGGTTACCGCAGCTCCGTCAACAATTTTGGAATCTGAGATAACGCCTGTAAATTCTGCCTGAATCCCCTTTTTGCCCTCTGCAATTAATTCATCCAGCGTCTTTGCTTCTAATTCTGTGAGGTTGTTATTAACCTGAAGCTGTTTCTTGGCATCTTCTGAAAGAACGCCCGCGTCTCCGCTTTCTGCCACAGACTTGTTAGTAGCCAGATCGGATTGAAGCTCTGCCAGTTCTGACTGGGCATTTTGAAGCTGGAGCTGAAGCTGGCTGGTGTCGGCTGTGCCTGCCTCTCCTGTTCCTCCCGAAGCTCCCTGATATACAGGCGGGTTATTAAGCAGATTATCCCTTGAAGCCTTTGCCGCATCCAATTTGTTCTGGGCATCTGTAAGCACTTTTTCCTGTTCCTTAACTGCCTGCTCATTGGTGCTGGTTTTAGAGGAATCCCATTTGCTATATGCCATATCATAATTTGTCTTTTCCTGATTATATTTTGTCTGGGCATCCGTAACTGCATTCTGAGCATCCGCTAACGCTTTATCATAAGCCTCTTTGTCTTTCTTATACTGTGCAGCCGCCTGGTTTGCCGAGTCTTCGGCTGCATTCTGAGCGTCTGCAGCAGCCTGAGCCTGAGCGCTGCTAATCTGTGCGGTAAGATCTTCCACTTCCTGCTTCTTAGCATCTACCTGGCCTTCCAAAGTCGCAACCTTTGCCTTGGCATCCGCCACATCATTTGCTGCTTTATTAGACTTCTTTATACTGTCATTATACCCATACTGCCCTGCCTTTGCAGTCAATTCTGCCTTCTGGTTATCTCTCTCAAGATTCTCCAGGTCAAAATCAATCAGCTGTGTGCCGGCAGCGACACTATCGCCTACCTGGAAGTTCAAATTCTGTACCTCGGCATTCACCGGTGAGAAAAACACCTTTTTATTCTGGCTTTCCACTGTTCCGCTGGTATCCACCTTTTCCTGTACATCGCCGGTGGTAACCGTCTCAACATTGACGGACGGCAGTGTATTGCCCTTCATCATGTTACTCACTAAAACCAGTACTACAAGAACCACAACTACTGCGGCAATAACTATGTACAATACCAGGTTTTTCTTCTTTCCTTTCACTCCTGCTTTCATCTTACTCCTCCTGCTACTCACTAAAATTCTCGTTGATAAAGTCTGATTCTATTTTACCATCCATAATCCGGACTACACGCTTTGCCTGAGCAGCAATTCCGTCATCATGGGTAATTAAAATTACCGTTCTGCCGCCGTCGTGAAGCTCCCTTAGAATCTTCAGAATCTCCCTGCTGGATGCAGAATCCAGGTTACCGGTAGGCTCGTCTGCCAAAATCACTGGAGGCTTCGCAGCAATGGCTCTGGCAATTGCAACCCTCTGCTGCTGTCCGCCGGACATCTCTGATGGTTTATGCTTCATCCGGTGCTCCAGTCCTACCATCTCCAGTGCCTGAATGGAAAGCTCCCTTCTGGTCTTTTTATCGATCCCTCTATAGATGAGAGGCAGTTCCACATTTTCCAGTGCTGTCAGATTCGTTATCAGGTTAAATCCCTGAAAGATAAATCCAATTTCTTTATTGCGGACTGCAGACTGTTCATTATCTGTCATAGTCGACACATCTGTCCCGTTCAGATAATATTTACCGGTGGTCGGCACATCCAGACATCCCAGCATATTCATTAAAGTCGATTTTCCGGATCCGGATTGTCCGATAATAGCTACAAACTCTCCCTCTTCTATTACCAGATGAATATGATCCAGAGCACGAACTTCATTTTCCCCGGGATTATATATCTTGCACAAATTCTCTACTCTGATTAACGCTTCCATCGCTTTCCTCTCTCTTCTTCCCGATATATCCCATTTTCTGTATTATTGTATTACTTATATAATACAATAATACCTCCATATCAATTTGTCAAGTGGATATTTTGATCTCCAAATGAACCGTCTTCTATTCTATCTTTCATATCTTCAGATATCACGAATCATTTCTTAAGATTTCCTTAAGATATCGTTTCCCAGAAAAGCATTTGATTGCTGAAATCGGTATTTAATTTGCCATTATCTTTGAGCCAGGAGAGGTAAGAACGAATCGTGCTTCCTACCAACGCATACTGTTCAAAGTTCATGGAAAGGTCATATTGATGAAATATTTCCTGAAGGATCACCTCAAAGCATTTTGGTTTCCGGCATATATCCAACAGACGTTGGGCAGCTTCCAGCACCTTATCCCGATTATACCCTGCCAGCTCCTTCATGTCTCTGGAAACTTCTGCATGGGAAGGTACAAAGACAGCTGCCTCCATTTGCTCAACCTTGTCCAATGTCTCCAGATAAGCCTGTACATCGTAGATAAATGGGATTCCATATTTATCCAGGGTCTCTCTGCTGCTGATGCAGTCTGCCAAAAAAACCGTCTGATCCGGTGTCCGGAAGCCAGTCATATCAAAAAAATGTCCGGGCAGCGGTATCACTTCTATCTCTTGGGGAAATTCTTCATCTGTAAAGGGAGATGTGCGGCATTCCTGGGCCAGCAGGAACTTGTGCCGCAGTTCCCTGCATGGATAACCTCCATATAGAAAAGATGGCTCCAGAATCGGATGGCGTGTAAAATCTTCTTCAATCCCTTTGGCGTAAACTTTACAGCCCGTCTGCGACTGCAGGTAATGATTCCCCCCAATATGGTCTGCATTGGAATGTGTATTCAAAATGCCCTTCAGATGCCAATGGTTTTCCTCCAGGATTTTTTTTACTTTGCGCCCCGCATCCTTATCATTTCCGCTGTCTATAAGGTATACCCCGTTATCCCCGGCTGTATAGATACCAATTTTGGCAGGGCAGTTAATATAATAGCTCTTTTCTCCTGCTTTTCTCAATTCATACATGCTGCACATTCCTCTCATCTTTATTTCAGTCTTATTTGCCTTTTTTGCCTCGAAATATAAGTATTATACCACCCCTGTATCTTCAACCACAACAACTTTATTACTAACAGGATTTTCCGGATGATACTACACGGTATGTATCATTATATTTTTTGAATATGCATTCTCATCCGTCGCCGCCGTATGCCTGCAGGATATGTGTTATAGGATGCTCTTTAGGTATATAAAAAGAGACAATGAAAATCTGATAACTTTCATTGTCTCTGTATTTGCAGCTCACTGCCTATAATTCTTCCTGCAAAAATCCAAAAGGCTCCTCTTCCTCATGGAGAAAATGCATCAGCATATACGCGCAGATAATTGCTACTTTTTCTTCCCTTAAAATTCTTTTTACTTCTTCCCGGTCTGCGAGTACTATCTCCAGCTCTTCGGAATCTTCCAATCCGCACTTGGAGGGGGTACCGCATGCATATCCATAAACCGTTGCACAGGATTCATCTGTCATTCCAATAGTTGTGAAAAATGGCTTTTCATAGGCCTTATCCACCTTAAACGGCTCAAAGTCCAGTCCAGTCTCCTCTTTCATTTCCCGGATTCCGGCCTCCCGATAATTCTCACCGGGTTCCACCAGGCCCGCCGGAAATTCATAAATATAATCATCAATCGTATAACGGTACTGACGCACCAGCACTACCCTGTCTTTCTTCTCACCGTACAGGCTGTAAATTACCACACCGTCCGGATGGTTCTTGCCGGTCACCAGCTTCAGGCCCTCCGTACTCTCCGCCCTGGATGATACAAAATAGTGTACCGGCGTGCCTATCTTGCTGGTTGCGTCAATAGCATACATATTAAGATGCTTATTCTCTGTCAGCGGTGTCACTTTATGAATATGTCCCATAGTGGTTATTCTCCTTTTAATAAAACTCTGACTCTTTTATATAATAGCAGAGTTATCAGGGAAACCACAACCCCTTTTACCAGATTAAAGGGCGTTACTGCCAGAAGCACAAATGTAGCTACTCCGTTAATTCCCCCATTGATTGCTGAACCGGCCGCGATGATCGCTTCCATTCCTCCAAATGCCGCTGCATAGAGAGGCAGTAACACGAACGCATTGCACAAACCTCCGATCACCGTCATAATCGCAGTCCCGGCACCCATTCCAACCAAAGCGGCTTTTCTGGTCCTCTTATACTTGTAGAGCAATCCTGCCGGTACAATAAAGGCACACCCAATTACAAAGTTTGCCACATCCCCTACGCCGGCCGTTGTCGTTCCCATAAATACCATATGAAGAACTACCTTAATCAGCTCAATAATCACGCCTGCCAGAGGACCCATTGCAAAGCATCCAATCAGTACCGGAACTTCACTCAGATCAATCTTATAAAATGCCGGAGCAAAAGGAAGGGGAAATTCAAAAGACATCAGAATCACTGCGATAGCGGAAAGCATGCCAATCTGTACCATGGTTCTGATCTTTGATCTGTTCGCCGTGCGGGCATTCCTTACATTTTTGTTGCTTACAACTTGTTCACTCATTTTCGTTCTCTCCTTTTTTCATGTTATTTTAATCAGCATAAAAGGAAATTCTTACGAAAAAAGCCCCGGATACAGCATCCGGGGCAGATAAACGATGGATATCATATTACCTTCTTCTCACATCCAGACTATACTGTCGGTACTGGAATTACACCAGTTCAGCCATTTGCATGGGTCGCGGACTGTCACCGCCGGTAGGGAATTACACCCTGCCCCGAAGAATTTTCTTTTATTCTATAGGAAATTATAGCGCATTTACCCATAGTTTTCAAGGTATTTGTGAATATTATATAAAAATGGATCAGCTGAATTCATGTCCGGGAATCCCGTTGCACATATAAGAAATGCCTTCCGTCGGGTCAAATCCCGAAACTTCAATGGTAGTCACATCAGGGAAAGTAAAGTTTAGTGTATACTGCTTTCCAAAATATGCAGCTGTTGTCCCGTCTCCAGTAAATACTGCCGTATGCTTGTTAAAGATTACACTGTATGAATTCGATGACGGATCCCACTGTTCTATCCTGAAGTCAAAGGAAGTATCCGTAACATTCGATACGGAGATCATGCATGGATTCTCCGGACAATTTGGATTGTCACCGAACCAGCGGTAATCGTTATACTCTCCGGCATACAGTTCAATATTTCTGGCTGTGCCTGTATCCTGTTCCTGGGCATCTTCCTTGGGTCTTTCGCTTTTTACATACTTCCCGGCTCCATGTTCCGTGTCATGGTTATTTCCCGCCATGCTGCTCATAATCATGGCATCTCTTCCCTCCGTCAGAGTAAACGAGTCTCCCTCCCAGGTAATGGTCACGCCGCTGAATTCCAAGGTGTTTCCGTCAATAATTTTTCCCTCCTGATCTTTGCAGGCAAATTGCGTAGGGCTGTATGCATACTCATATCCATCATACAGAACCGTTCCAGAGGTATTGTCAATGCTCTTCAGATCCATTGCCCAGTATCCGTTGCTGTAATATCCGGCCCGACTCTCCGGAAATTCCTGGGATTCTTCGGAAGACACTGTCTCTCCCTGGGAAAAGAGCTCCTGGCAGAAATTTTGCATTTCTTCCGGACTCTGCTTTTCCTTCCCGGCATAATACTCTGCCGCATTCACATTCTCATATTCATCTTTATAAATCGTCAGACTGTATTCCTTTTCCTGATGGATAAAAGAACATTTAAGAAATTTTTTTCCGTCTTCCTCTTTATACTTCCATTCAACTACTTCGTATTCTCCGGTAAATGCCTCCCCAATGGTTCTGCCGGGATAGGCAGTCAGAGATAATTTTTTCAATGCCTCCACTTCTTTACTGTTATCTTCCCATTCGCTTTTCTCAGCTTTGACTGTTGTTTCATCGGGTACTTTCTGGGTATCTGCCTTTTGTCCGCACCCGCTGATAGAAACTGCTAATAAGCACAGTACCGTCAGCATTGCCGCTTTCTTTTTCATCACTCTTTCTCCTTCGCATACATTTTTCTATTCTTTATTTCCGCATAGCAGACATAAAATACCTAATTTTAATTTAGTCTTTACACTTTCTTAAATCTTCCATCACAAAATCAACACATTTCATCCCTTGTACTATTAACAATACTCCTGCTTCTATATATTATAACTTTTTTCCTATTATATCACAACTATTTCTCCTTTCGTTATTGTTGTTAACTTGTGATAATATCGCGTTAGGATTCACTTATGAAAATGTCACTTTTGTGGAACCTATAATAGTATGAAAGAATCCTCTCTTCTGGCGCATCCTCCCTCATTCATGGAAATACTGGTAGAAAGCCTGTGCACACTCTTTCTGACAAAGAAAAAGAAGCTGTCCTTGCTATCCACTCTTTCCCAGAGTATTCGCAGGCCAACTTCCTTCACTTTCAAAAAATTCTCAAAGACAAGTATGACATTACTATATCATATTCCTCTCTTCTTAGTATACTAAAAATGCTGGCATTCAAAGCCCTCAGAAGAAAAAAAATAAAAATCGCCCCCATTGGGGGCAAGCGTAAGGCCTATGTCGGGAAACTCATTCAGGTGGATGCAGCTCCTTTTGAATGGTTTGGCAACGGCCAGAAATTCGCTCCTCATAGAAGAGCCTATTTAAAAAGTGGCATTTTCAAAAGTTATTGACAAGGTTTTTGTGAAGATATATCAATATGTTATACGTCTCCTATCACCTTCACATAATACTCCCTGTTCCTGGGTCCATCGAACTCCAGAAAGTAGATTCCCTGGGAACCGCCAACCAGCAATTTTCCCTTATGGATAATGAACATCCTTTCTATTCCCAGCAGTGCTGACTTAACATGGCCCGCAGCATCCTGCGGACTATCATGCTGATGATGAAAGTCAATTCTGGTGGGAATCAGCCTGCATATTTCCTCCTGCACCCCGCTCTTACTCACAGTCTCCTTTATACTATCTGTAATATCGTAAATATCATTATACACTGTGCTTATCTCAAATTTTCTTAACAAAGCCATGTAATCCACTCCTTACACATATGGTGCACATATTGTCCAGCCTATTCATAAATCCCTGCAGAAGAGGCCCGTAGAGTACCGCAGTAAGAATAGTTGCAATGCCAATAGGTCCGCCGAACAAAAATGCCAGCGTGCACAGTCCGATCTCAACAGACGTTTTCGTCACTCTAATACTAAGATGGAGCCTGTCTTTTATTGCAAAAATAAAATCATCCAATGCACTTTTGGCAAACCCGCTTTTAAAATATATGGCTGTTCCCAGAGGGCCTAAAAGAATTCCTGCTCCGTACATCAAGATACGGATCCCCATACTGTCTGGTTCGTAAAAGTGTTGAAAAAACCGTGCCCACAGATCAAAGAATACGCCGAAGATAAATGAGGACACCAACCCTCCCGCCAATGGTTTTCTTCCGGATAAGACTGCTGCTGTACACATCATGAGAAAGGCGGTGGCCGCCACCCATGTTCCCGGGGTAAGCCCCGCGCTCTCAGACAGTCCCACACAGAGAGCATCCAGTGCGTCTGCCCCCAAGCCTGCCTCCACAAACAGCCGCTGTCCCAATGTGAGGATAATCATTCCTCCCAAATAAAGAGCGCCCTTTCTTAAAAACAACATTATATCTCTCCCTCTATTACCTGATTATGATCTCACTTTCTCTCACGCAGCGGCCTCCCTTGCTGAACTCCCAGGGTCCTTCGCCGTCTCTCCCGTAAGTTTCTCCTGTTATAGCTGACAGATACCCTGCCATGAGACACAGAGGAGCAAAATGCGTGACAGGCATATGAATGGGATATACCGGGGCGTGTACCTGGATATAGGCAGCCCTTACGCTGTCAAAATCCTCGGGGCCCCCGTCGGTTATTATTGCCAGCGGACGCCCCAGCTTTTGCGCATACCTTACCATTTCTTTCGTTCTGCTCACGGCCGGATTAGCCGTATTGCACACTACCACAGTTCCTATCTTATCTGCCTCCCTGGCGAAGAAATTCAGGTGATGCCAGTCCTCCGCATTGCAGTGCATGACGAACTTTCCCACCGCCTCCAAAATCTTGGCATGTCCGAACCAGGCTGCTGCATAGTCAAATCCGGCCCCCACATATTCATAACAAGGACAGTCCTTCCACTGACGGGCAACCTCCAGGCAGATTCCGTCCATTTGGGGAAGCAGTTCTCTTAACAAATCAGACTGGTTTCTGATATCCTTCCGGTAGCGATCCCCCATTTCAGAAGTATAGTTTCTTCTCAGCTCTCCTAAGCGGACAGCCAGAAGATTCAGCGCCAGGATACTCACAAGATAGCTCCTGGTTCCCGGTGCGTTTTCAAAAGTCGGGATCTGCGAACAGAGGATTTTTTCACTGTGTCTTCCCAGCTCTGAGTGCCGGTTTCCTGTGATTCCCAAGGTCATAGATCCATGCATACCGGCCCGCTGCACTGCCTCAGAGACCCTGGCCACATTTCCGGAATTACTGACAGCAATCACCAGGGGATTCCCCTTATCCTGGCCGAACTGTTCCTTGCAGTAATATCTGGCCAGATCAAGGGCCGGGACTGCCTCTGTGGGAATTCCGGTCAGCGTCTCAAAGGTATACTTCTCCGCCATACATGCGGCATAGGAGTCCCCGCAACCGGTGAGGATGATTTTCTGAATACACAGCGCTTCCTCCCGAGTCCACAGGTCCGCAATTTTAGGAATTAAGTCACTGACCTGCTGCTCTATTAAATCCGGCAGGCTGAATACCTGCCGTCTCATTGGATTATCATATCCTTCCATTCATACCTCCTACTTATTTGCAGTGAATGTTACACCATAGTTCATACAATGGCGGAATCTGTGCTCTCATCTCTGGTTCCAGCAGGCTCCAGATAACCCCTTTTGTGGGTTTGGGATACTCATTCCTGGTTTTTATCACCCTGGTAGGAGTGACAATATAATCAATAGCCGTGTCAAACTCCCTCACAGCCACGTCCGCGTCCATGATCTGGCAGTCGTGGCCTGCAGCTACCACCGGAGTTTCCGTATCCACAATTCCCATGGTGTACAGCATCGCCCACTCCAGATCAAAATACCCGTGGCCTTTTCCAAACCGTACGCCTCCGGGGGTAATGGCGGAAGCCCCTGACACCAGCACGTCAATTCTTCCCACAGACGCTTTTAATTGCTTTAGGGTCTGATGCTTCCAATATCTTCCCACCCCGTCCAGCAAAGAGGCCAGTTCTTCCTTCCCTTCCGGAACCGCATCAGGTGTTACCAGAAAAAAGCCTCTGGTAATCCCGTAATTCGTCATTACCAGTGTTTTTTTGTCTCTGATCACCTGTTCCCTGAGGCGTTCCAGGTTATTGTCCGGTGTGACAAAAATCACCTTTGCGTTCTGATACAGCTCTGTCTGGCAAAACCGCCGGGCGCCCTCGCCGCTGCCTTCATAATCGGTAATAAATTCCCCGAACTCCCAGCTGAAACGGGAGTCGGGCCTGGCCACTTTTCTCAGTTCTTCCCAGATAAGCGGCCTTGCTTCTGTTGCATCTATTTTTTTCATTTGCTTTCTTCCTTCATACTCATAGCTTAGTTAATCTTGCGCCAGTCCGGGATGCCAGTATGGTTTTCCCTTTTTTTCTTCGTCCATCCGCTTCAGTATGGCGCAGCCTTCCAGGGCAATATCCACGGCCACGTTGTGTCCGGCCCCGGCACTGAACTTTCTTCCAGTACATATGTTATCCGCCACGGAACAAACAGAGCCTCCCCGGCGCTGAAATAAGGCTGAAAGAGTAATAATGGCGGAAGACTCCCTGTCTCCGTTCAGACAGCCAGCCCGGTTATAGCTCCCTGCCTTTTCTATGTTTTCCGGCTGAAGATATCCGCCCACTCCTGGACGTCCTCCGCCTACATAGTCACTGTCACTGGACACGGTCACCCCCACATGATAGGGATGGCCAATCTTCTCTGCAGCTTCCACCATAGCACAGACCACCTCATAATGGCTGGCCGCCGGATATCCGGCATCAATATAGGCTCTTGTCATTCCCTCTGCCCGTACCGCTCCGCTGGAAATCACCACATCCCCAGGATTCACCTCATCCCCAAAGCCTCCGGAGCCCCCTACTCTTAGAAAGGTATGAGCATCCGTATGTTCCATATAGTCATATAAAATCATTTCCATCTCAGGAGCGCCGCTGCCTCCGCTCACCACAGTAATAGAGGCTCCTTTGTAATATCCGCTGTAGGACAGATACATTCCGGACTGACCTATCATACGGGCATTATTCAGTTTTCCGGCAATGACTTTAGCCGGATCCTGGTCATAAGAGCACAGGGCATCCCTGACACAGATTAGGACAAACTCTCCCACCTGGGAGGTATCTATCTGGGTCAACGCCGGCTTTCCCTGGATATAAAATCCCTTTTCCGGGATGTTTTTGTCATATTCATACTGTGTATGGATCTGTCTGATTGACTCTTTTGCCCTGATTTTATCGCTTAATTTCCCCAATCTTTTACTCCTCCATCATCTGTCTTCTCAGCCTCTCAGCATTTCTGCGAAGCCCGTCATCTATGTTTTCCGGGACAGCATACTGGGTAATGCAGGATGCGGCGGATATACTGCCAAGGATACCGCATTCCTTTGGTCCAAGTCCCTCACAATAACCATAAAGTACTCCGGCGGAGGAACTGTTGCCTCCTCCTGTGGAATCTATTACTGCAAGGTTTTGTACCCCGGGAACATCCTGAATCTCCCGGGAAGTTATCATATAAGCCCCTTTGGAACCTCTCCGGTAGTAGACGAGAGGCACTCCCATAGACCGGAGCCGTTCCACCGCTTCTGCCTCCTCACACCCAAACAACCTTTTTGCCTCCGCTGCATTAATGGAAAAAACATCAATCCCTTCTGCGATACTCCTGACAGCATTCGCATACTGGGGGCAGGCATAATCCCCGTTCAGCTCCCACAGGATACGGAACCCATACTGTTTCTTTAAGTCCAGAATTTCGTTCCAATAGCCTGAATCCGTGCCCTTAAATATATATACCCCTTTGGCATCCCTGCAGTGAGGCTCTATCTCGCGGGGAACCGCCTCCATCCATTGATAATGTTCCGCGCCGTAAAGAGGCGTTTCTGTTCGCTCCCCATTCTCCTGATACTGCAGAATTGATATCGGGCTGTATTCTGACTTTATGGTAATTCCCTCCGTAGAAAGCTGGTTCTTCTCAAACCAGCTTTTATGCCTGTCATACAAATCCTGCCCGGTCCCGGTTACTAATATCACCTGATCCGTCCACAGTTTGGCCCCGCATAGGGCGTAAATGCCCGCTCCCCCCAGCAGCTTTCCCATATAAGTTCCGTCGGCCAGGGTCATATCATCCATCACTGCAGTTGATACTACTACGTATTCCATGCCAATTAACCCTTACACGCCTTTAACCGTGAGGCCTTCCGCCACAATAGCACCCTCATCCACCATGAACCCTGCTGCTCCGTTTGCAAAGGTATCGTCTGTGCAGGCAACTTTCTGTTCTCCGTCGATAAACATGGTCAGCCGGTTTCCCTTTACCTCCAGTTTTACTTCATGTGTCATATCATCTGTGGTGGGAAACGCAGTGGCAGCCAGAGATATCACATCACGGTCAAAGCGTTTTATGATCTCCGCCTTGTTGTCCCGGAAGACAGCTGCATAGTATCTTCTGTGGCCTTTGGATCTTGCCACAACCCCCGCACAGTTGCCATGTACAAACTGAAGCTTTGTCTCTATGGAATAATCATCCCAGTCCGTAGTTCCTATAGTCATTACTCCGTTTTCTTCCGGATGGGACAGGGAAATGGTAGCCAGATAGTCCGGACCATAGTGTTTTACCGACGTCATAAACGCGGACAGCCACTGTGTACGTGTCACAAAGGGGCTGATACCCGGTGTCAGTTCATTGGCCTTTCCCATATGGAAGAGTTCCGGAGACCCTTTCCAGTCCAGGCTTTTTATTACAACAGATCCATTCAGCATATGGTCACTGTTCAGCCGGATTCCCAGGCGGTAGATGGACCGGCCTGTGGTATCCGGCACCTTCCAGGCAATTTCATTTAGACCTGGTTCCAGCCTTATCGTATCCCCTTCTATGGTGCTGATTCTGTCATTCTGATCGTAGTAATCAATAAATAATTTCAAATCAGGATTTTCCACCTCAAAGCATTTCACCGTCATGTGCACGGTCTGGCCGGAATAAATGGAGGGACTTGCGTATACTTCGAAATAAGAAGTCCCGGCTTTTGCCTTTGGCGCAGGATCCACAAAGGTTGCCACTGACGCGGAGGCCTTTGCCCCTCTGCCCAGATTCTTATATGTAATCTGAAGTCCGGCCTCACCCTTTTCTTCCCATGCATTCTTTACTTCCGTGGCTGCCTGTACATGGATGGGTTCCGGATGAAGCATAAAGCCCTGGGTAGATCCCCTGTATTCAAATGCAAATCTATTTTCCGGAAGTTCTGCAGCTTCCCCTGCCAGGGCAGATGCTGCTTTAATAATCTTTCTGCTCTCCTGCACTGCGTCGGAGATACAGGACCCCCCGTCGGAGCTTACCACCAGCATCCTGTCAGCCACGGGGCCTCTAAGGTCAACGCCGTGATTGATAGCATCCAGACCCAGACGGATCCCGTTTAAGCATCCTACATTTCCTGCATTGCAGTCCGTATCCCAACCCGCGCTTGTAGCGATGGAAATGCTCTCCTGGAAATCATCCCCCGCCATTTTCAATGCCATGATCACTGCCAGATGATTGGGTACCATGGGGCAGTTTCCGGGATACAGATGGTATCCGTGATTCTCCTGGATCCAGTCACGTACCTGCCTCCAGTCCGATGCCCGGCTGCACTGTTCCACCACATCATCCACAAGCTTCAGGAGTTTTTTGCCATATTCCCCCTGTACGTATTTTCTGGCACTGCGTAGCAATTCATCTACGTCTTTGATATCAAAAGCCAGGGCTTCAATGGCTGCCAGATACACGGCCGCCTCCACTGCAATCCCTGCGTGACTTACAATGGCTGCCTCTCTTGCCATTTTTGCAGCGCGTTCAGGATTTCCCGGATTACTCATGGCCCAGGTGTCAATAAAAATCTGTGATCCGATGGCTTCCGCAATAGATTGTCCATTATATTCAAAAGAGCCGCTGTAAGGAGGTTTTACTCCCTGTTTTAATCTTAGATAGGCAGAGTGCTCTGTAGATCTTGCCAGGCCGCCCCACCAGAGTATGGTTTTGTCTTCTATAATATAATTCAGCCAAGTCTGTCCAATCTGATCCGCCGTCACGTCTTTCGGATAGCCGTTGTCCTCAAGGGCACGGTAAAATACAAAAGTGCCGGATATATCGTCATCTGGAACAATTAGAGGGAAACCATTGTGCTCAGCCACATAATTCTCTATTTTACCGAATTCATTTACAATGTTTTCATAGGACCAACCTTCCACTGGCCTCCCCATATATACTCCTATGATTTTTCCTAACACTCCTGCATAGATTTGTTCGCTGTATGTCTTGCTAATCATCACTAACCTCCAATATTATTTTTATTATCCTTTTACCGATCCGCCGGTCATACCTTCAATAAAATATTTCTGCAGCAGAAGGAATACAATAACCACCGGAACAATCATAATTACTGCTCCCGACATGATAATACTCATATCTCTGGAGAATGTTCCATTTAAATTTAAAAACTTAATGGTTGCCGTAAAATTTGTCTCCCCCTGGAGCAAAGTGGAACTTAACAGATATTCATTCCAGGAATTCAGTGCTACAATTACGGCTACTGTTATCAGTCCCGGCGAGACGATGGGCAGCATCACCTTAGTAAATACCTGAAAGGTTCCTGCCCCGTCAATACGCGCTGCTTCTTCCAGATCCCTTGGTATTTTCAGGAAGAAGGTACGCATAAGGAAGATAGGCAGGGGAAGATTCCATGCCGCAATTACCACTCCTGCGGCAAATGGATTCCCCATGAGTCCTAATTTGACAAACGTGGAGTACAAAGGCAGTAAAAACAGCTGCATGGGAACCGTTGTCACCAGCATGAAGTAGATCAGAATCATGCCCCACATCTTAATTTTCTTTCCCGCAATGACATATCCGCATCCTGCGGATGCAAGTACTCCAACCACAACGGCGGTTCCGGAAAGCTTGATACTATTAGCAAATCCTTCCCCAAACTTGCCCAGCTCCCAAGCCTGCTGGTAATTGTAAAAAGAGAATTCTTTCGGCCAGGCCAGTGGATTCGCTACAATCTCCGCGTGCGTCTTAAAACTATTCACCAATACCAGAAGCACCGGTGTAAGGGCAATGACTGATAGAACTGCCAGAATAACTACGATAATAACTTTATGAATGACCTGCTTCCTTTTCATTATTCAGCCACATCCTTTCTGCTTATCCAAACATAGCAAAATGCTGCAACACTTCCGAAAATCCCCATCACTACAGATACAGCGGCGCTGCGCCCGAACTTAAAGGCAGAAAATGCCGTACTGTAGGCAAAGGTGCTCAGCAATTCCGTGGCATGGGCAGGTCCCCCTCCTGTCAGAAGATATACATAATCAAAAGAAAGGAATGAATAGATCACAATCATAACAAACATCAACTTTACGGTAGGCATAATGTTTGGCAGATATATATAACGATAGATCTGCCATGCATTTCCCCCTTCTACCCGTGCCGACTCAATCTGGTCTATTGGTGTCTGCCGCAGAGCCGCCAGATAAATCACGGTCAAAAAACCCCAGTAATGCCATATATCTACTCCAACTACACCGTAGAGCGCGGAAGACATATTACCTAACGGTGATGAAATATCCAGCCCCAGGTCCTTCAAGTATCCAATCACCCCTGCATTAGGGGAAAACATGATATTCAGCCAAATTACTGCATTGGTAGAAGGTGCCAGAATATAGGGAATCAGATAAAAGGTCTGAAACATATTTTTGGTCTTCTTCATGTTGATCAACAGGACTGCCGCAACCATCCCTATGGTTACCGGGACGATGAGAAAAATAAGCGTCCATCTAAAATTATTCTTCAAAGATGTCATGAAAATTGGATCGCCCAGAATATCTTTGAAGTTCTGCAGTCCTATCCATTTCATCTCTCCCATGCCGTTCCATTCCGTGAATGAAGCATAAATGGTGGTAACTGCCGGAATCAAAACCACAGACAGGCTTAAAAGTATAGCGGGTGCGGCAAGTAAGTAATAACCTGTTTTTCTTTCTCTTTTACTCTTTCTATCGCTCATCCCTTATTACTCCTATTTACTTTGCTCTGGCAGGCTCTGCCAACGGGCTTACCAAATTCTTCTCCAACTCAGCGGGGAACACGGCATCCACAGAGTCAAGGAACTCTTCGGGTGTCATAACTCCCTGCCAAACCATGTCAATATCTCTCCATTTTTCCTGAGTCTCCGGAGGCATAAACGTGGTTGGATGGAAGCTGAACTGTCCGTTATCAATAGCTGTACAGGCTTCTTTTACTGCGCCGATAAATTCACCGCCCAATCCTTCAATTGAGCTTTCATCTACTGTGATCTCCTTGAGAGGTGTTGCCCAGTATCCCGGCCATCCTTTTGTCATTTCTACCAGGAAATCTTCTGTCAGCATAGTGTCTAAAATTTTGGCACATTCGTCCGCATACGGTGTGTTGGCGCTGATGCTGAAATTACAGGGGGTAGCCACATCATACACCGGTGAAGGCTGATCAGACTGCAGGGATGGAAATGGGACAAATCCAAGATCATCTTCTAAGTCTCCGGTAAAGAACTGTCCTGCAAACTGGAAATACAAGGTAGGCGCAAGGACAAAGGGAGATTTTTTCTCTGAAAGCATCTGCATACATTCTTGAGAATCCAGATCCGTGTAGTCCGAGCCTCCCAGATATCCTTTTTCGTACCACTCTTTCGACAGCTCAACGGCTCCTGCCATTTCGGGATTGTTAAAAGGAGTCTTGCCGCTGAGACAGTCATACATTACAGACGGATACGT
The DNA here is from genome assembly GCF_900129135.1 of Lactonifactor longoviformis DSM 17459. Lineage (GTDB taxonomy): Bacteria > Bacillota > Clostridia > Lachnospirales > Lachnospiraceae > Lactonifactor > Lactonifactor longoviformis. Next base: position 237,449 of record NZ_FQVI01000003.1, on the reverse strand, counting down.
AAAATGGCTGACCATAAGAGAACTGAAATTATCGTTGCAGGGCTTCCATCCTTTATTTCCGGCCAGAGAGCCATATAAACCATCTTTTATTGCCTCGTCCATAATGGCTGTCAACTCATCTACCGTGGAGGGTACCTCCCAGCCTTTCTCTTCGAATAAAGCTTTATTATAAAAAATCCCTCCCACAGAGATAGAATTAGGAATGGAATACAGACTTCCGTCTACCGTACATGCATCATACAGAATTCCCAGCATTCTGTCCTTCCAGCCGTACTGCTCTGCATATTTATCCAGACTGATTACCTTTCCCTCCTGGACATAAGTGGATACATACGAGGGACCGGAAGCATATACTATATCCGGACCGGAATCAGCCGCCAAAGCAACTGGAATATCTTTGTCCACGGTATTTCTGAATTCCAGAGTAAGCCAGTATTCCTCCTGAGACTCGTTGTAACTGTCCACCAATACCTTCTGCATGTGTTCCTGATAAGGGGTGGCACAACCCCAGAACCACATAGTAATCTGTTTTCTGTCTCCCTCTGCCGATGCCGATTTACCAGACTTCTCTTTTTCTGAGCTGCCGCACCCGGCCATTCCTACTGCCATACACAATGCTAATACCAAAGATAATACTCTTCTCTTCATATCAGATCCTCCACTTCTTATTCAGCCACCTGCCACTTAGGTGCTAAGTTGATCAAATCTTCTGCTACCGGCGTCATATCTATATGATTTACTTTATTAACCGTTTCTCTCCATACCAGCGGTACGGCATCCACGCCGTTCATTGCTCCCGCCATTGCCCCTGCCATTGCGGCATTCGTATCACAGTCCCCCCCGATATTGACGGCATACTCGATGGTATTCTTAGGATCTCCTTTTCCCAGGACAAATAGTCCTATGGTCTGTGGAATGGAATCCGCACAGAGATCGCCTCCGCCAAAGTAGCTGTAAATGGCATCCATTCCCTCTTGAGGGGATTTTGCCTTAAATGCCAGGTCTGCCGCACAGTCAATCCGCTTGCCGATGGACGGTGCCGGAATATCATTTCCAAATATTTCCCCTGCTGCTGCTGCCTTTATAGTCTCTTCCACCACTTTACCGACATCGGTCTCACCTTTCATACAAACTGCAATCCCCCATGCGACTGCGGCTCCCGAGGACACTGCTACTTTCGTGTTATGTGTCACAAGGCATGTCTGATATACATCTCTGACAATCTCCTCAATAGAGCTGTCCCGCAGCCCGTGGATGATTCCCAGAGGGCTGATTCGCATGGCAGAACCATTGGTATTGCCGTATTTCCCGGATTCCCCGATAGGGCAGCCTTCCCGTATCGCTTTCAGTGCCCGCTCCGTGCTTGGTCCGAAGGGACTTGCGTATTTATCTTTCACTCGCTCAGCCCATTTTTCCAATTCCTTAGCAATGTCTTCCGGAACTACTTTGCGGTACCGGAGAAAGGAATGGGTCAGGGCAAGAGCCTGCTCCGTATCATCTGTATATTCCCCTGCCAGAAGTCCGTCATGGTAAATATGTCCCTTCTCCGGAGGGTAAAAAGTATCAATCCATCCATATAATTCCCTGATGCGGTTAGGTGTCAAAAAAGATGACGGTACACCCAGGGCATCTCCGGTTGCTGTTCCGTAAAGGCATCCCAAAGTTCTGTCCATTTTGCTGATTTTCATGTTTTATCCTCTCTTACCTTTTATTTTTTGTGCTGTCTCAGGGTATGTCTGCTCCAGCCTTTCGATTAACTGTGCAAATTCGGGCAAATTCGTCTGCCCACCTATGGTCTCCAATACAAAACTGGCATTGGCCGCCCCTACATAACCTGCCAGTACCGGTTCCATCCCCCACACTGCTAACGCTGATACAACCCCGCTGGTGTAGGCATCCCCGGCGCCGGTAAAATCTATGATTTGATTCCCGGTTACCACAGGCACCTGGGTCATCCGGCCCTTCTCGTAAACTTTACTTCCCTTCTCCCCGTTAGTAATAAACAGCAGTCCCCCGTCTACATAAGCGGCCAATTGTTCTTCCCTGCAAAATCCCAGATGTCTCATCAGATAGTCAGCCTCATGCTGATTAATAATTACCGCCTTCACATCCGGCAGATAGGGAATCAGTTCCCGGGAGCATATACCGGTTACAATACAGGATTTTTTCTCTTCGATTCCACGTTTCAGATACTCTTCCGTATATCCATTCAACACGGGGGCTATCACTACCCATTCTCCTAATCTAGCTTTTGCATCTGCCTTCCCGCACCGGGCCGCTCCTGCATAACCAAGACAGATAGTTTTCCCATCCTTCTGCATGTACATGTGCGCATATCCTGACCGGCAGTTCTCTACTTTTGTTACGTTTTCACAATTCAGTCCCTTATCTTTCCAATAATTTTCCAGGCCGCTGTCTTTATAGTCATAGCCCACCGGATAGAACAATTCCGGTGTTGTCCGAGTCAGATTTTTAATTCCCACCGCAATATTCGGTGCACACCCGCCCCACACCGGCTCCGGATGTTCTCTTATAATCTCTACAATATCTCCTGGTCCAGGCAGTTTATTTACTTCATATATGTAATCACATACTGCTGCTGCTCCAATTACTGAAATCCTCTCCTTTTCCAGAATATCTCCTCCTTCCATTTTTCTACATCTTGTCTGCTTGTTATGTTGTATTAACTTTAACACAAGTTGTGCAGTATGTCAACTATCAACTTTTAAATTATTTTTTCTTGTGCAATTTTTCTTTTTATAAATAAATTTGACATTTAGGAAGAAAGTATGTAGAATCAATATATAATCTTGTCTGCTTGTAATAACTATATAACAATAAAGGAGGGAACAATATGGGACAGACATTAGACCGCAATTCCCCCATTCCCGCATACTATCAGATAGAACTTGATTTAAAAGAACGCATTACGAAAAAAGAATGGGATATTAATGACCGGCTGCCCAGTGAAGCAGAGTTATCTGCCCAGTACGATGTAAGCCGCGTTACCATAAGACAGGCATTAGCAGAGCTGGAGAAGGATGGAATTATCAAGAAGCAGAGAGGGAAGGGTGCTTTTGTCAGCGCCAATCCCCAAGCATTTATACACGATTTAGATTATAGTATTATTTCAGGCGAAAAATTGAACCACCAAGGGTTTGAAATGCATGCTAAAGTTTTAGAGCTGCAGCTGTTCACAGCCCCCCGAAGTGAAGTATATGAAAACCTGGAGATTTCTCAGGACTCCCCGGTAGTTTATATTAAAAGGCTTTTTCAGCTGGACGAACGGCCTATAGCAATCTGTGACTCATGGCTTCCTGCCTGCCTGACGCCAGAGCTGCAGGAGCGGGGACTTATAGATGGAAAACTGTCCAAAACATTAAGTACTTATTATCAGCTTGTGCCTGAAAGGATAACAGACTATCTGGAAGTCCTCAGACCTACCAGCAAACAAGCTCTGCTGTTAAATACAACATCTGAATCTCTATTAATCCTACTGAAAGGTATCTCCTATATGAAGGATGGCACCCCTCTGGAATATTCAAATACTTATTGGCTGGGCGATGTAATGCGATTCAAATTTCAGCTCCATGCAACAGAAAACGGGTTTGAAATCGATAATTAAGCATGAAGAACCACCGGTATAAAACCGGTGGTTCTTCATGCTTAATTGCCGATGACTGCTCAATATGTCGCCTTTAACCTGTCATTTGTTCAACTCTTATTACCATGTCATCTGCCACATTAAGAAAGGTAAAATCACATGTATGCATATTTTATTTAGTCTTTACACTTTCTTAAATCTTCCATCACAAAATCAACACATTTTTCTTTTATAGTGATAATCAAATAAAGGCCAGCTGCCTTTTTCATATAGATTTCTTTTCATATACGCCGGTACCTCATTCGTACCGGCCCTCCTTTTTTAGGCCTGTATATAGTATAACTTTTTTCTTACTGCTTGACAACTATTCCCGCTTTCGTTACCATAAACTTAGTTTACCGTCATGCCGCTTACCGGCTGCATGATTATCCTGAAAGGAGGAGTTTAAAATGATACAGCATTCCAGAGAAGCAGAAGAAGCCGCTGTAATACATGTTGCCCGTAAGATGTGTGCTGCTGCCAGGACCGCCCCCAAGACAAAGGGAGAGGACTATCTGGCCGCCTGCATTCTGACCGGAAAGGAAAAAGAAGAACTGGCAAACCAAATGGAGGAGTTGTCCCCAAAACTGTCCTACGGCTTTTTCATGAGAGACGCGGCAAATGTACGTGACAGTTTTGCGGTAGTATTGCTGGGCATTAAGAACCAAGCCCGTAAAATGAACGAAGGCTGCCGCTACTGCGGGTTTGAAAACTGCAGCGCCTGTATGGAAGCAGGAGGAATGTGCGCGTTCGGCCCTATGGATCTGGGCATTGCCATAGGCTCCGCAGTCAGTGTTGCTGCTGATGCCAGAATTGACAACCGGGTAATGTTTTCAGCCGGCAGAGCGGCTAAGGAGCTTGGAATTCTCGGAGAGGATGTAACAGACGTTATCGGCATCCCCCTTTCAGCCAGAGGAAAATCTCCATATTATGACAGAAAGAGATAAAAGGAGGATCAGCTATGTCTATAGAAAAAGTACGGAATCATCTGAAACAATACGGCTTGGATTCTAGAATTATGGAATTTGATACCTCATCCGCAACCGTAGAGCTTGCGGCACAGGCTGTGGGATGTGAACCTGCGCGGATCGGCAAAACTATGTCTTTTAAAGCAGAGGACAAGCCCATCTTAATTCTCACCGCCGGAGATGCCAAGATTGACAATGTCAAATATAAAAATCAGTTTCACGTAAAAGCAAAGATGCTGGCGGCACAGGAAGTAGAGCCTCTTATCGGTCACGGGATCGGAGGCGTCTGCCCCTTTGGAATTAATGAGGGAGTTGATGTCTATCTGGATGTCTCTCTGAAACGATTTCCCTCAGTATTTCCCGGTGCAGGGAATGACAGCAGCGCGGTTGAACTGACCATGGAGGATCTGGAGCTGTGCGCAGGAAGCAAAGGATGGATAGACGTGTGTAAGGGCTGGGAATAATCCCCAGCCCTTATTTATCTGTGAACAGCACCACGCAATACTTCGGTAATCGTTCCCTTTACAGCCAGCACTGGGTATCCTCCAGGTGTCTGGTAAACAATCTGCCGGCGTCCTCCGGCTTCTTGGCCTGATGGTATTTAAACAGCATCTCATCCTCTGCCGCCATACCAAGGATCTCTATTTTGCCGGCTTCATGGGAGAGGACATAGCGGAAGTTTTTCCCCATTCCGTTCTGCATACCCTTAGCCTCCTCTACAATCTGAAAGCCCTGCTTTAAAGGAACCTGGAACTGGTTCTTCACACCGCTGACCGGACGGCACTGAAATACATAGTATGGGAGTACTCCCGCTGCTGTTAGTCTTTTCAGCAGCATCCCCAGTACCTTTGGAGAGTCGTTAATTCCTTTTAAAAGTACGGCCTGATTTCGAACGGGAATTCCCACATGCAGTAAAGCCTGAACGGCTGCCTTGGATTCTCTGGTAATTTCATAGGGATGATTGAAATGAGTGATTACATAGATTTGCTTTTTGCTGCTGTATCTCTGCAAAATATCCAACAATTCTTTGTCTTCTGTTATCCGCATGGGCAGCACTACGGGGGTTCTTGTCCCAAACCGGATAAAATCAATATGCTCCATTCTGCTTAAGCGCTCCAGATACTTTTCAATTACCTCGTTGCTGTTGAGGAAGGCATCCCCTCCGGATATAAGTACATTGCTGATTTCAGTGTGTCCTTCTATGTATTCCATAATCTTATCGAAATACTTCGCAATCTCTTTGTCAGATAATCCAACCAGCCGCTTTCTGAAACAATGACGGCAGTACATGGCACACCTGTTTGTGGATAGTATCATGGCACTCTGTTTATATTTGTGCTGCATTCCTTCCACCACTGTATTATCTGCCTCTCCGCTGGTATCAAAGCTTCCGTCCAAATCTGTCTCCAGGATAGAGGGAATGCACATTTTTCTTATGGGATCATTTTCGTCTTCCCAATGAATCAGTGATAGATAGTACTGGGTAATGGACATAGGGAATTGTTCCAGTATCTGCTTTAGCTTTTCCGTCTCCTTATCGTTAAGTTGCAATACGCCTTTGAGTTGCTCTGCTGTAGTAAGATTGTTTTGTAAATTTTCTGCCCAGTTCATGCTAACACCTTCTTTCATAGTTGTAACGTCTGATACTAAAACAGCATTTCATGGGTATCCTGACGTCCGTTATTATTGACAAAAATGCTGTATATGAACTTTATTATAGCAGAAAACGACTGTTTTGAGAACACCTTTCATATTCCTCCGCCAGCATACTGCACAATGTCCTGGAAGAAAAGGCAATGTCTTCAAATCTGTGCACCGGCATGATCCCCAGAAGAGAATTCGTTACCATCATCTCATCGTACTCTCCCGCCTCACAGGGATAAACGATTTTTTCCTCCACCGGGAACTTTTGCATCACAAACTTTCGGACAATGCCGTCCAGCAGGCCGCAGGAAAGGGGCGGTGTGTACAGTCTTCCATTTTTTCCAAAAAACAGATTGGTTGTTGCCCCCTCTGCAAGCTGCCCTTTTGTATTTAGGAAGACCGGTTCATCTATTCCTCTGCGGCGGGCAGCCCTTTTTTCCAGAATATTCTCCCCGCAGTTCAGTGATTTCAAGTAGGTAAAAGGGGAAGTCTCATTCCTGGCCGTAGATGCCAGATCCAGTAAAAATCCTTTTTCATACTGTTCTTTGGTATAGGGGTTTTCCCGGAAGCTCAGCGTAACATTGTCCTGGGAAACAGTTATCTTTAAGGCCCCTTTTTCTATGCCTTCTCGCCGGACAGTTTCCAGAAGATACGCTGTTGAAAGCTTCTCTCCTCCCCCTGGATGGGGAATGTGAAGGGCCTCCATCCCCTTTCTCAGTCTTTTCATATGCTCCTCAAAGAAAACCACCCTCCCCTGCTCGATTCCGATCGTCTCAAAGACACCGATTCCAAAAAAGTACCCGTCGTCCGCTTTTATCTCATTCATATACTGCCTCCAAGATTGCTTTTGCTTTTTGTAAAGTTTCCTCATATTCAAATTCCACATCAGATTCGTAAGTAATTCCGCCCCCCACTCCCAGATGGTATCTCCCATTCTCATAGACAGCTGTGCGGATAACAATATTCAGGTCACAGTCTCCGGAAAAGGACAGGTACCCGATGCTCCCCGTGTAGAGGCCTCTGCGGTCATGTTCCAGTTCATCAATAATCTCCATTGCCCTTATCTTGGGAGCGCCTGTAATAGAACCTCCGGGGAAAACTGCAGGTATCACATCCATTCCGTCCATCCCCTTTTTCAGTCTCCCCTGTACGGCTGAAACCAGCTGAAATACAGTAGCGTATTCCTCCACCTGAAAAAGTTCCGTCACTTCCACACTCCCTGGCTCACAGATCCGGTTCAGATCATTCCGTTCCAAATCCACAATCATCAGCAGCTCACTCTTATCCTTGTCAGAATTTTCCAGTTCCAGACGCAGCGCTTCATCCTCACCGGGAGTCTCCCCTCTTTTTCTGGTTCCCTTGATGGGACGGGTCTCTATAATACCGTTTCTTATTTTAAAGAAACGTTCCACAGATGCGCTCACGATTTGGAAGTCTCCATAATTCATATAGCTGCCGAACGGGGACGGATTATGCCGCCGAAGATAGGAAAAAACTTCATATGGACTCTTTTTGCTTTCAATCGTCAGCTGCTGTGTCATATTGGCCACATAGATGTGCCCTTCCTCCATATATTTCATCATGTTTTCTATTGCCTGTTTATACTCGTCTTTCGTAAAGTTTGGCTGAAATTCCGCCAGCTCTGTCTGCCTCTGACAGTTCCTCCCGCAAGAAGCCTTCTCTATCTCTTTTTCCACTTTATCCAGAACTTCCTCCGGCATTCCGGTCTCCCCTCTTGCGGTCAGAAAGAGGGTTTTCTTCTCCAGATCTCCTATAATATATACATCGTAAAAACAGAACATTGCCTCCGGCATATGAATTTTCTTCTCATGCCGGGAAGGTATCCCCTCAAACTTTCTTCCATAATCATAGCTGAGATACCCCACTGCACCGGATACCATGGGAAGCCCGGTGGGGTTTGCCTCCTTATTTTCCTTCAGATATTTGTTCAGAAGAGATTCCAGGCTTTCCTCCGTCCTGCTGTTATTGCAGTAGCAGATACCGTCTTCCTCTCTGAGACATACATAAGGGTATAGTCCTATCATGGAGTACCTTCCCAGCCTGTTCTCAAGGGATGAGTCCAAAAAAACGGCCATAGGCTCTTCCCTGAATCTGCGGAAAATATCTTCTGGTTCCCGGTAAAAGGATAATCTTCTAATTACTGTACCCATGCTCTGCCCTCCAATGCCCCGCACACTTTAAAAAATTATGCAGAAGCTCATGTCCATAATCTGTCAGTACTGCTTCCGGATGAAACTGCACGCTATAAACCGGCATATTTCTGTGGTGCATACCCATAATCTCTCCGTCTTTGGACCAGGCATCAGCCTCCATACAGCCGGGAAGCGTATGTCTGTCTACCACCAGAGAGTGATACCGGGTTACCTGAAAGGCTTCCGGCAGCCCTTCAAAGAGTCCCTTTCCGTTATGCACGAGCCCTGTAACCTTTCCATGCATGGGCCGCACCCCCTTTTTAATCTGACCTCCGAATTCCCGCCCTATGATCTGGTGTCCCAGACAGACCCCAAGGATAGGTATCCTCCCCGCCAGCCTCTTCACCATCTCTCCCACACCTTCGCACTCGGAGGGACTTTTGGGACCCGGAGATATGATAATTCCTTCCAGTCCGCCGGATGCGGCCTCTCTCTCCGCCTTCACGGGATCTATACTGTCATTTCTGACAATCTCCAGTTCAACCCCCAGTTCTTTAAAATATGCCGCCAGATTATGGACAAATGAATCATAATTGTCAATCATCAAATACATCGTTAACTCCTTTCCCTTCTTATCCAAAGCTTCAGGCAACCTTTCAGGAATACAAAAAGCCGGATACAGAGAGATGCAGTTGACCTGTATCTCTCTGTATCCGGCAGTTTTCTGGTACAATCATTCAAGTACCCAGACACACCTGAATTGCATTCAATATATCACAAATTATCTCCTTTGTCTATTAAAAACCGCTTTTTTCCCCTCTCTTCCCTATATTTTTTGGGAGTCATCCCCACGATTTCCCGGAAGACCTTCGTAAAATAGCTCTGCCCTTCAAACCCGCACAGGCTGGCAATCTCTACAATACTCAGATTCTCCTCCAAGAGAAGGAGCTTACTCTTTTCTACCCGTACTTCATTAATATACTGCGGAATAGTGCTGCCTGTCTCCTTCTTAAATATGGTACCCAGGTAAGACTTGTTCACGTATGTAAGGGCAGCTAATTCATCCACGGTTATCTTCCTTCTGTAATTATCCTTTATATATTCAACTGCTTTGTACACTACATCCGCATGTTTTACATTATCAAAGTTAAAAGTATAGGCAATGAGCTGCTGCATCAGGTTAGTGGTCCATATGCTGAGTTCCTCAATGCTCTCAAATTCGTGAATATGGTTTACAAACATCTGAATCATTGCATCCGTCTCATTCATGTCTGCCCCCGCATCCACCGCTGCCCTGGAGATAACTACCACCAGCTCAGACAGCCTGGGTTTTATTGCCTTCAGGTTATGACAATTAGAGACATAGATATAGGCAAGAATCTGATTGAGAAGCACCTGAGCTTCCTCCACTGCCTTGCTTCTTACTGCGATCCGCAGTTTTCGTTCCAGAGCAATGGGATAAGTATAATATTCTGTATCTTCTGTTTTTTTGAGCTTCTCCGCATATATAGCATTAAGCAGATGTTCCTGCTTGTAAAAATACCTGCCTGCTTTCCCGTGAGTAACCCCTGAAATAAACCCGGTAACGGCGCTCATAATCTCGCCCATACTCTGTATCTTCTCCGGTGCAAAACAGGGACTCTCAGATACAATTTTTTGAAGGACTGGATCGTATATTTCCTGAAAATTATCCTCCGGGTTACCCATGCACAGAGGGCCGGCCGCGATCCCCCCCGCCAGCTCACCGGTCTCGTCAGACAGCGGTGCTGTTATTAATATAAGTCCCAAGGGGCAGAGGGATATATAGATGCCGTCCCAGCGATAGGCTTCCTCGCAGCCTTTCCGATAGGCGTTCATCCCCCAGCATCCAAAATGATTGCACTGTTCGCAGGCTTTGCATATCTCTCCTGGTTCCCACTTATTCTCACCTTGCTCCTGGTCCCCCTGATTTACCGGTACACACTCCACACCAAATATTTCCGCAAGATGTCTGCTGTATTTTATTACCTGTTCCCACATATGTCCCGACATTCCACTTCTCCTGTTGTGCTTTCCCTAGTTTTCTGTTCTCCCCTCCTGTCCCCTCATAGAAAAACAGGAGGATTCCACGGCCACGACCTGAACCTTCCTGTTTCTCAGAATATCATAAATATCTTATTTATACAATCATATCCAGCAAATGCTGTTTATAATAAAATGATTTTGCAGTGTCAAAGAATGCATCTATATTCTCAAATTCTGTCAGCGGCGGAATATCGCATCCGGAAGAAACGATAAAGTTTGGAAATTCTTTACAGTTTTCCAGCACCCTCATAGTCTCTATCCTCACAGAAGAGGGCGTCCCGTTGAGAAACTGTGCAGAGGGGCTTACATTCCCCATAGCAAGACAGTTTTTCGGGATGCGCTGCATCATCTCCTTCATATCGATGCTGTCCCCGAAATGGTACATGAGACACCCGGTATCCAGGATCTGATCGATGAGCTGGATAACATAATTGCCGCAGTTATGATAGATAACCACAAACCCCTGATCCTGCGTCTTTTCAACAATCTCTTTTACGTAGGCACTGGAGAATTCCTCCATGAGCTGGGGAGACAGCATACCGGCAAGGGGTTCCGCCATCACAATTCCGTGGGCCCCTGTTTTTTTGTATTCCAGAATATAGGCAATGAGAAAGTCCGTCACCTTCCGAAGAATCGTGTGTACCATATCCGGCTCCTCGTAGCAGTACAGCATCACCTCGTTCACATCCATCAGTCTCCCAGCCAGTGAAAAGGGACCGATGCAGCCTGCGAATACCGGGCGATCGGTGATAAGCTTCAGGGCTTTCCGGATACCCTCCAGGCATACGCCGGTACGTCCAGCCCCCACCTCAGGGATCTTAAGCCGCTCAGCCTCTTCTTCTGTTTTCACTATATTCCCTATGATTGTGGGAACCTCATCCGCCGCATAGACGCAGCGCGCGCCGAAGGCTTCCGCCTCCACAGACAGATCCATAAAGCTCACTGCCGCTGCCGTGTCGTACTTATCTGCAAGCATCTTCATCCCCAGCGCCTGGTAATTACTGTCCGCGACTAATTCCTTCACCGTAACACACAATAGCTGCACTGACGGAAAGGACAATATAGGCATTGGTTTTTTCTCATCCGCATAAATCATTTTTTCTATCCAGCGATACATATTCATAACAAAAACCCTCCGTGAAATTTTTAACGTAATAGAAATATTATCACTTTTCAGAAGATTTTTGTATATCACAAATATTCAAATTTTATCACTTTTTTTACATCTTTATCAGTATCTCAGTTTTATCCTGGACAGTTCTACCGGAACCTGGTACCCGTGCCTGTGCAGATAATATTCCATTCCTTTTCTCGCCAGATCACTGTCATTTTTGGGAGCCACGGTAATTCCCCGGATCGGCAGCTTATTGTCTGATTCCAGCATGGTAATCTTTATATAGGGAATTAAAAAACCTTCTTTTTCCCGGAATAACACATTCATCCCCTCGCTCTTTTTAAACACAAACCGATACTCCCGTTCTTCTGTAAATCCCTCCTGCTTAAAGAACATCGCATAGATTTTGGCGGCTTTCTGAAACATTCTGCACGCCTTCTGGAACACGGGATCGCTCTCCGAGGTCATACCTCTGTTCATAATATCGGCAAAGGAAAGCCCAAAGGACTCCGGTATCTTCTTCTGCATCAGATCCAAAATATAGTCTCTCTGTTCCTCCAGGGCATATACCACATATCCGTGATAGGCAATGGCATTGCTTTTCGCTATCTTTTTGATGATTTTTTCACTGTCAAAGGCCATGTTGTATCCGGTCTCATTGCCAAACTCTGCCCACAGAGTTATGCTGTCGGAGCAGGTGGAAAATGCCAGTACGAAAAATTCTTTATTTTTCTCATAGACAAAATGATCCCCCTCCTTGAAAATATTCTTAAGGAAAAGCTCCTTCCATTCTTTGTTCTTAAAGACGGATCCGCTCATCTGCTGGATCACTTCTATGATGTAAGAAAATTCTCTCGGGTCATTGAGAAAGTCACTTTTTGTAGCCCAAAAGCTTTTTTCATCCAAAATTCCCTGCACCCCAGCAATCTGTGTGTAATGATACAGGGTAGTATTCCGTTCTATCGTTTTTAGATGGATAATCTGATTTCTCATAGCTTTCCCTTCCATGCAAGGCAGACCTTCGGTCAGAATCCTCTGATTTTATCAGTGCTGTCATCCCGGGTGTTCTGGATTTCCCTGACAACAACGTAGTATCCGGTTTCTTCATTTATTTTAACCAATACCCGGTCCCCCGCTTTATGTCCCAGAATAGCCTTACCGATGGGAGACTCAGTGCTGATCATACCCTTCAGAGAATTTCCCCGGATAGAGGTTACCAGCTTGAATTCTTCTGTCTCGTCCTCATCCTCAAAATATATTTTTACCGTATTATTAATCCCTACTTCGTCCTCCCTGGACTCATCCGATACGATGACAGCTGTTTTCAGCATCCTCTCCAGATAGCGGATCCGGCTCTCATTTTTATTCTTATCCTTCTTGGCCGCATAATATTCAAAATTCTCGCTGAGATCTCCCTGAGCCCTGGCTTCCTTCACGGCCTCTATTGCTTCTTTCCGCACAACCAGCTTTCTGTATTCTATCTCTTCCTGAATCTTTTTTACGTCGCTCTTTGTTAACTGTTCCCTCATACTTGCTCCTTTAACTCCTGTCTTTTCCCTTATTTCTGTCCCTTAACAGTGTATCACAGTTATCCCTTTTTCTCATCAGTTTTTTCTATTTCAGAGAAAGGTACAGTCCCAAATCCGATTGACTTGCTTTCTCCTGTCACTTAGAATAAGAGATAGCTTATCTCCCTGCGGAGAATCTAATGAAAGTGAGAGAAACTTATGTGGAAATCCTGCCTGAAGCTTATTATCCCCATGCTGATTTTCGGAAGTATCGGCATATTTGTCCGGGGAATTTCTTTATCTACCGTGGAACTTGTCTTCTACCGCGTTTTTATTGCCAGCATTTTTTTCTCCCTCCTAATGCTGCTGAAAAAAAAGAACCCCTTCCGCTGCGGGAAAAGGGCTCTCTGTCTGGCCGCCGTATCAGGTGTTATTATGGGGATCAACTGGCTCCTGTTTTTCCAGGCACTGCGCTGGACCACTGTAGCCGCCGGCACTATGACCTATTATCTGGCACCGGTGCTGGTTTTATTCGCGGCTCCCTTTGTCCTGGGGGAACATCTGTCCAAAAAACAGGTTATCACTGCCCTTCTGGCTCCAGCCGGACTGGCTCTTATTGTATTCAGCTCCGGGGAATCCGCCCTGACCGTGTACCATCACGGGCTGGGGCTTTTATGCGGTGCCGGTTCTGCTCTGTTTTATGCCATGCTGATTCTCTGCAATAAAAAGCTGGACAACATCGATAATATGGACCGGACGCTGATACAGCTGCTGGCTGCCGCTCTGGTGCTCTCTCCGGTGCTCGTAAAGAATCATAATTTTTCTGTAGTGAGGTCCAACCTTCCCATGCTTTTGATTTTGGGGATTGTACATACCGGCATTGCATGTTATCTGTATTTCTCCGGTTTGAAGGAGACCCCTACACATCTTACGGCTGTACTCAGCTACATTGATCCTGTATCTGCTGTCTTCTTTGCCGCCGCCTTTCTGGGGGAGCCCATTTCCCCCGTTCAGCTGGCCGGCACAGCTGTTGTCCTTGTCTCTGCTTATTTGTCAGGAAAAAGCCAGACGGGAGCAGGCTCTCCAGGATGTGACAAAGTAGATGAGGTAAACTAATCCGAACAATCCCAGACTGATTCCCTGGGAATGCAGAAATGTTTTGTCGGAAATCTCATTCATCAGCATCCAGTACGAAAGCTGTCTGGACAAAAAGATGCTTAGGGGCACCGGAATCATCAGGGGCACCCCGAAAAATAACAGCTGCTGCTGAAACACCAGTTTCTTCCCCTCCCGGTTTCCCACACCCAGTTTAGAGAGAATCTCATAGCGGAACTGATACTTCACCGCCTCGCTCAACTGATGAACCGCCAACACCGCAGCGGCAGCACAGACGAAGATAAGTCCCACATAATACAGGGAAAATGCCAGAATGGTAAATACAGAAAGATACGTATCCCGTATGCTCCCTTTGGTATTGCAGGTGTCAATCCCCTCATAGCTGTATGTTTCATACAGGAGATTTACCAGATTAACCGCATCCTCCGGGGTGGTTTCTTTTTCGGTCTGGACAGCCAGAGACATATGGTACACGGGAAGCTTTGCTGCAATATTGTCCGGTACAATCACCACGTATCCTGTCCCGTTGAATCCATCTCCTACTCCAAATGGTTCTGACCGGCTTTCCTGGAATGTAAGTGTCTCCCCTCCGAAGCGTATGTCCGGAATTTTCTCCTGCTCTGCTATCTCCCTGATTCTGGGAGTGCACTGAATGAGATACCTCCCCTCTTTTAGTTCTGTCTCTCTGTATCCCAGCATTTGTCTAAGCTCTTTGTAATCTGAATAAGCCAGAACCGGCGCAAATTCCATCCATCCCACCGGACTGTCCTGTTCGCGGAACCAGTCTGTCAGTGTCTTATTTCCCCCGTCATACAATGGGTAGGCAAGCTGGCTTTGAATTCCAAGTTTTTCTTCTGCATAGGCAGATACCGGACTCAAATCTTCAGAGGGCCGTGCGGTAGATGCCGTGATATCAAAAGACATGGTGCTCTCTCTTTTCTCTGAAAAGAACCGCTCAAACAACAGCCCCATAGAGGTTGCCGTAAGCGTCAGGGTTAAAAGCAGAGCCAGAGTCCCTATGGTTACTCCCATGGTTCTCATTCTGGCGGTCATATTTCTCAGAAGAAACAGGCGGTGTTTCTTATATTTGAAGCTATTCCCTGCCAGCACTGTTTTGCTGAGAAAAGAGGTCACCGTCATATAGATCCCATAGATACTCCCGATCAGCAGAACCACGGAGAGAAGGAGCAGCACGCCTCCATTGTGCACCTCCTCACTGTGGTGGCAGAGATACCATAAGATACCTCCCCCCGCAGCGCAGGCTGCCACTGCGGCCAGAAAAAGGGTCCAGTGGCCCTTTCCGGTCTTCAGAGCCGAGGCTTCATTTTTTTTCTCCATATACAGGAGATCACAGATCTTAATTTTACTCAGCTGCCGTCTTACTCTCGCCATGGCAAACAGATAGATGGCAGCCCCGTATCCTGCGGTCAGTGCCAGTGCTTTGGCAGAAAACTGAAACTGTATCTGATATGACGCCTGAAAGATTCTCATAATTATCATATCCAGAATCTGATACAGAAAGCTACCCACCAGAAGGCTTATCATAAGAGCCGCAGCGCCCATCAGGAGATTTTCCCTGACAAAAAGGCTGGCGACATCCCGGTTGGGAATTCCCAGAAGAAGATAGGTGCCGAATTCCCGGCTTCTCTTCTCCAGGATAAATCTAGTCATATAACAGATCAGCCAGCCGATGACTAATACAATAATCAGAGAGATAAAAATAATGATTCCGGTCATGGCGCTCATGCCGTAACTTAGGTTCCGTATCTCGCTGGAGAACACAATCAGATTAAAGGCATACACCATAGACAGAGAAAAGGTTACGGTTACCAGGTAAATCAGATAATCCCTTGCCGAACGCTTTGCATTCCTTACTGCCAGTCTACTGAGCATTGGAAACATCACCTCCCAGCAGGGTCACCACATCCAGGATCTCCTGAAAAAATTCCTTTCTCTCCCTGGTTCCGCGGCGGATCTCATTGAAAATCTCTCCGTCTCTGAGAAACAGGATCCGGGAACAGTAGCTGGCGGAGAATACGTCATGGGTAACCATTAAAATGGTAGCCTTAAGTTCCCGGTTCAGAGCCCCGAAGCTCTCCAGCAGCATTCTTGCCGACTGGGAATCCAGAGCTCCCGTCGGCTCATCCGCCAGAATGAGCTTTGGTTGGTTGATCATAGCCCTGGCACATGCACAGCGCTGCCTCTGGCCTCCGGACACCTCATAGGGAAATTTGGTAAGGATGTCCCCTATACCAAGCCTCTTTGCGATCTCCTTTACCCGTATACTGATTTTTTTCGGATCTTCTTTGCAGATCACAGGTGCAAGTCCTATATTTTCTTCAATGGTAAGGGTATCCAGAAGATTAAACTCCTGAAATACAAACCCCAGATTCTTCTGTCTGAACTTTGCCAGCTCTTCTTCTCTCAGTGCTGTAATATCTTCCTCTTCCAGATAAATATGCCCGGCGGTCACAGTATCAATGGTCGCAATACAGTTCAGCAAGGTTGTTTTTCCGGAACCGGACGCCCCCATAATCCCCAGAAACTCTCCCTCCTCCACAGAAAAGGAGACCTGGT
Source organism: Lactonifactor longoviformis DSM 17459 (assembly GCF_900129135.1). Classification (GTDB taxonomy): domain Bacteria; phylum Bacillota; class Clostridia; order Lachnospirales; family Lachnospiraceae; genus Lactonifactor; species Lactonifactor longoviformis. The sequence continues at coordinate 220,662 of NZ_FQVI01000003.1, read as the reverse complement.
GCAGGGCCTTTGTGACAAAGGAACGGGAACCGTAATATTTTTGGATATCCTCAATTCTCAGTAATGTTTTCATGCAATCACTCCTCGTGTATGTTTTCTTCAGTATACCTCCCATCTCTTCCTTTGTTTACTTACAAAGTTGTAATACTACTTTTTTCCCTTACATTCTATGGAAATTTCCCACAGGAAACTCAAGAGTAACTGTAGTCCCCTCCCCCTCTTTGGAGGCGGCAGACAGGGCAATTCCCAGCCTCTCGCACAGCTTTTTACAGAGATACAGCCCGATGCCTGTGGCCCCTTTTTTCTGCCTGTCCCCTCCTGTAAATCCTTTGTCAAAGATCCGGGGCAGGTCCTCCGGAGGAATCCCCCTCCCGTTGTCTTCCACACACAGCCGGATTTTCCCCCATTCTGTGCAGGAGTAGATATGAATCCCGGGCTCTTCCTTGTCCTGATACTTTACTGCGTTAGACAGAATCTGACCCAGAATATAGCGCATCCATTTACCGTCTGTGTATACAGTTTCAGAGAGCTCCTCTACCCGCAGCCCAATCCCCCGCTCCAGAATATAGGGACGATAGGCCAAAAGCGCCGGATTCACTACGTCTGAAAGAATGCATTCGGAGATAAAATAATCTTTCTCCACCTGTTCACTTCTGGCAAAGTACAGCACCTGTTCCACCAATTCTTCAATTCTTGCGAATTCCTTTTTTATCCTGCTGCCCTGTGGGGAAGGATGATTGCTGCAGATAAGGGTTCCGGCGGCAATCGGAGTCTTTACTTCATGAATCCACTCTTCAACGTACTCCTTATACTCCCGGCTTATCTTCTGGACCTCCTCAATCTTCTCTGCCATGGCCTTGTTAGCTCCCCGGACCATTTCATAATACATCTTTTCCATCTGATCTTTGGGTTTCCCCATTAGTTCACAGATCAGATACTTTTCCTTTAGCCCGTCAAAAAGTCTGCACATTTCCCTGTATTTTCTTCTCTGCCTCTCATACCCCCACAACAGGTTTCCTGCGAGAATTAAAAGCCAAATACCGATAAAGTAAAATATAACGGCCCCCGGATTGCCGCAGGCTCTCAGATAAACCCCGGCAAGAACCATGAGAAACAGGTTTCCCATCATCACAAAGATCTTTTCTTCCAGATAGCACAAAAAATTCATTCCGGCTCCCCTCCTGCCCGGTACCCTTGTTTCGGTACCGTATGAATCAGATCTCCCAGTCCAATCTCACCCAGGCGCTTGCGCAGTCTGGAAAGATTTACATTTAGAATATTTTCATCCACATACCATTTATTCTCCCAAAGATATTCCACAAGTTCGTCTTTTGCAACAGTTCTCCCCTGGTTGAGAAACAGGAAATAAATAATCTGCAGTTCTTTTTTGGACAGTTCCAGAGATTTTCCCTGGAACTCAATCACCCCGAACACCAGATTCAGGGCGGCTCCATCCACAGTTATGCTTTCCTTTGCCTGGCTGTTCCGCTGAAGAATCCTCCGCACCCGTGCAGTCAGGACAGGCAGACTGTAGGGCTTTCGGATAAAATCATCTCCTCCGGAACGAATGGCAGTCAACTCGTCCTCCTCTGAATCCCGGCAGGTGACAAATAGAATGGGGACCGCCGATTCCCTCCGGATTTTCCGGCAGAGGGACAGTCCATTTTGGACTCCCAGCTGAATATCCAGCAGTACCAGATCCGCGTCTTTGATTATTGCCTCATTGCCCTCCCATGCATCGCAGGCTGTTACTGCAAATCCCTGACCGGCAAAATGTTCCTTCAATTCCCGGCGGATCCCTTCATCATCCTCAACAATAGTAATCTTCCACATATGCTTTCCTTTCCGATAAAATGTGCATTCCTGCCCTATACGGGTCCGGCAGTTTTCAGCTTACCGGATATGAACTCCATGAAATGCCGGCTGGCTATAGGCAGTGTCTTTTTCTCCTTAAAAGCCAGGGCAATAGTTCTGGACAGGCACGGCTCTATCTCCTTTACCGCAATATTGTAATTCAGTCTGTTCAGTATAAGCTCCGGCAGAATGGCAACCCCCAGTTCCTTTTCCACCATTGACATAATGGTATAGTCATCGTGCACCCTGTACTGTATATTAGGGATAATCCCATGCTTGTGAAAAAAGTCCAGGGGCTCGCTGACCCGCCCCTCTTCCAGGAGAATAAAGGGCTCTCTGGCCAGGGCCTTCAGGGAGACCTTATCTCTGGCCGCAAGGGGATGGGAAGGCGGCAGCACTGCCAGCATAGGATCTTCCCTGAGAGGTATGGTTTTCATATCCGGTACTGCCTCAGGGTTAATAAATCCGAAATCTACACTGCCTTCGCGGATCAGTTCTTCCACTGTGTTGTAGTCCCCCTGATACAACTCAAAATGTACCCCCGGATAACTCTCCCGAAACTCCTTCATCAGCCCGGGGAGCCAGTGACAGGATACGCTGGCAAAGGTGCCGATGCGGATGATTCCGCTCTCCAGCCCTTCCATTTCCCTCTGCTTTTCCTTTAGTTCACGGTAAGCGTGATATATATTTTTTATGTAGGGAAGCAGTTCCTCCCCATCGGGGGTAAGCTCCGCCCCTTTTTTAGATCTGGTAAATAAGATGGTTCCCAGCTCATTTTCCAGGGACTGTACCATCTGGCTTACTGCCGACTGCGTGTAGCCCAGTTCCTCCGCCGCCTTGGTAAAGCCTCCTGTGTCTACGATTTTGACAACAGCCTGATATCGGTTCATATGTAACCCTTCTTTTAATTTATATAAGTATTTCTTATGTATTCATAATAAACATTTGTTTTACTGATGTAAAGATTAATGCTATAATTTGTGCAAAAAGCCAAGGAGTACCAACTATGAACAGTAATTATTTGCAGTGGAAATACGGCGTCAAAGATGGTATCCCCATCTGTCTGGGGTATTTTGCCGTATCTTTTACCTTCGGCATTATGGCCAGCGGAGCCGGTCTTACGCCGCTCCAGGCAGTTGTTATGTCTGCCGCTAATCTGACTTCTGCAGGTCAGTTTGCCGCACTGGGAATTATCAGTGCCTCTGCCTCCTATACAGAGATGGCCGTCACTCAGCTTATTATCAATCTCCGCTACTGTCTTATGTCCTGTTCCCTCTCCCAGAAGCTGGACAGCAGGTGCAGCTTTCTCCACCGGTTCCCTGTGGCTTATGGGGTCACAGACGAAATCTTCGGAGTCTCCGTGTGCAAGCCTGGACTCTTAAGTCCCTTTTATAATTATGGACTGATTACAGCAGCTGTACCGGGATGGGCCGGAGGAACACTGTTTGGAGCTGTCTGCGGAGATATTCTCCCGGGCAGAGTGATCAGTGCGCTGAGCGTGGCTCTGTACGGCATGTTCCTGGCTGTTATTATCCCTCCTGCAAAAGGCAACCGGGTTTTAACAGGAGTCATTCTGGCTTCCATGGGACTAAGCTTCCTGTTCACCAAGCTGCCCGTGGTCAGTTCCATCTCCTCCGGCTTCCGTATTATCCTGCTGACAGTGCTCATTGCAGGAGCAGCCGCTTTTCTGTTTCCAGTAAAGGAGGAATCCCATGAAAAGTAATATCTACATGTATATCCTTGTAATGGCGGTGGTCACCTATCTGATCCGCGTGCTCCCCCTCACCCTTATCCGGAAAGAGATTACAAATGTATTCATAAAATCCTTTCTGCACTACGTACCCTTTGTGACGCTCTCTGTGATGACCTTTCCGGCCATAATGACTGCTACGGCTAGTATGTGGTCCGCCCTGGCTGCATTTGCAGCTGCCATACTCCTGGCTTACCGGGGACGAAGCCTGATTCAGGTATCACTGGCTGCCTGTCTCTGTGTGTTTATTATCGAGCTGTTCTTGACGTGATCAGGGCCTGCCTCCGCATTCTGCGGATGCAGGCCCTGCTTACTTCTCAATCAGACTCTTTCTACTGTGAATCCATCTCCCAGGATGGCCCCCCGGTCTACGACATAACCGGCTCCGCCCTGGGCATAGCTGGAATCCTCCGCCTCTGCCACAGTCTTTCCGTTTACTGCCATAGACAAATGTTTCCCTTTTACGGTAAATGAAACCTGATATTCTCCGTCAATTTTATAGGCATAAGGCACTGCCGCGAGCTCCGTAATCTCCCAGTCCTTCCTGCGGATAATCTTTGCCTTCCCGTCCTGGAACACGGCGGCATAATACCTTCTGTGTCCTTTCGCCCTGGCCACAAGGCCGGCACATTCCTGCTGGGAAAATGTAACGGCAGAGGTAACCGTATAATCCTTCCAGTCCGGTCCTCCGGTGGTTACAATACCATTCTTTCCGGGGTGAGATACGGAGAAGGTTCTGAGGTAGTCCGGATAAAAATTATCCGCCGAACTGACAAAGGTCTTCAGCCAGATGGTTTCGTTCGTCCAGGTTACCAAAGAGGGGGTCATCTCGTAAGACTTGCCCATCTCATACTTTCTGGGGGCCCCGGTCCAGTCCATCCATTTCAGAATCACCTTTCCGTCCAGCCTCTTTTTGCTGTCAAGCTGTATTCCCAGCCTGTAAATAGCCTGTCCGCAGTGTTCCGGTACTTCCCAGGAAGTTAGATTCTCACCTGGCTTCAGCAGAAATTCCTCCCCGGTTAACTTCTGAAGCTGATCCTGGCCGTCATAATAATCTACAAAAAAGCGGAGGGACGGCGTCTCTTCATCCGGGCAGAAGAACAACGCATTTATGGTCTGGGTAGGATATAAATTAGGGGATGCATATACTTCAAAATAGCTGGTTCCTCCCACCCCCTTAGGGCTCTTGTCCACATAAGTCTCCACGCAGGCAGCTGCGCTGCTACCAGGTGCCAGATGCCGATACTCCAGTTCCAGTCCCTGCCCCAGGGGATTGGATATCCCGCACAGGGCCTGCTCCTCTGCATAATCCGGATGAATCATAAATCCCTGCACACTGCCGGGATATTCAAAGGCGTATCTCTTATCCGGAAGATCCACGTTTTCCTGATACAGTTCCGCGGCTGCTCTCAGAATTTTTCTGGTCTCCAGCACCGCATCAGATACACAGTCTCCCCCGTCTGCTGTAACTACATATAGACGATCTGCAACAGGGCCCCTAAGATCTGCTCCCCCATTAATTCCCTCCAGGCCCAGACGGATCCCGTTCAGGCAACCCACATTGCCGGCATTGCAGTCCGTATCCCATCCTGCCGAGGCTGCTATCATGATTGATTTATTAAAATCATCACCGCCCATTAAAAGAGCTGCCAAAACTACCAGATGATTGGTTATCATAGGGCAGTTGCCTGGGTATTTTTCATATCCGTGGTTAGCCGCTATCCACTCCCTTACCTCGTGCCAGTCCGATGCCTTTCTGCATTGCTCTCTGACATCCGCCACCAGTCGGTGCAGCAGCCCGTCATCCACATAGGACAACCCCCGATCTATAAGGACATCCATATTGGTCTCCTCAAAGGCCATGGATTCCATAGCCGCCAGGAAACACGCAGCAGACACCGCAATCCCGTCATGACTCACGCTCGCCGCTTCTTTCGCCATGCGGACTGCCAGTTCCGGTTGATTGGGATTTACCAATGCCCAGGTATCGATAAAGATTTCAGCGCCGATGGCCTCAGCCATGCTCTGTCCATTCTGGGCGATGCTTCCGCTCTCGGGCGCCGGAATTCCTTCCTTAAGTCTTATATACGCAGAGTGCTCCGTGGAACGGGACAGACCGCCCCACCAGAGAATTGTTTTATTCTCCACCAGATAGTTCAGCCAGGTATCCCCTATCTGTTTAGCTGTAAGATCTTTCGGATAGCCGTTGTCCTCCAGCGCCCGGAAAAAAGCAAAGGTTCCTGAGATATCATCGTCAGGCACAATCAAAGGCGCCCCCGCCGCCTTATGTTTAAAGTTATAGACTTCCCCGAATGCCTGATTAATCCTATCATAGAACCATCCCTCTACCGGACGCCCCATATAGACTCCCAGACATTTTCCAAGTACGCCTGCATATATCTTCTCTCTGTAAGTATTGATCATAGTTTTGCCCCCTTGTATCCATACAATTTTATTTTGTCAGTTTTTCTATTAAATCTTTCATCAGCGCATCCCGATGGATGCGGTATATATAGTTTATCAGGTGCCTGTCCCTGCAGCAGGTATAGGTATCATCATATTCAGGAATCGGGCTGGATACCAGCCTCTCTTCCATAAACTGCCCCCGGTCATTCAAAAGCCAGGCCACTGCCGTCACATCCCATATTGTCTTGGACCAGGGCGTTCCCTCTGCCCATGCCTCCATCTCTCCTATGGTAATCCCCGTGAGATAATCACACAGAGGATTCTTTCCCTGCAGCCAGTACTCCAGTTCCGGACGGGTAACCGTAAAATGCTCTGCCACATCCATACACGGCACCTGAATCAGCGGCACTTTGCTGTTAAATACCACCCTTGCGGCTGCCAAATCCTGCATCATATTAAATTCCCGGTTGTGGGCAGAATGTTGTGCATTTCCTCCCAGCCACACCACTGCGATACGTTCCTTCAGCGCAGGTTCTGTCAAAAGAGCTGAGGCAATATTGGTGAGAGCTGCTATCCCCACTACATACAGGGGATTTTCAGGGCTATACGCCATTGCTCTCTGCACCAGATCCCGCACCGCAGGGGAATCCACAGGTTCGGTCTCATTTTTAAGGAATCTGTCGGCCCCGTAAAATACCTGTTCCTTTTTCCCACCGTGTCCCCCCAGTTCCAGAACTTTTTTGATCTCCTCATAGCTCTTATTCATCCCATCCAGAGGGGAAGCGGATTTATGATTATGGAAGGGTGCTGCATAAATTGCAGCGGGATTCAGCTTTTCGCCGGAATTCATCAGATAGGCAATGGCAAACTGGTCGTCAATCTCATTAAAAGCATCTGTATCTAAAACAACATCCACCCGATGCAGAGGTACCTTCAGATTTTTTCTGTATTGGCTCTCATCCATAGCTTTATTCTATTTCCTCCGGAACCCAGCAGGGAAGATTTTTTTTCTCCTTCTGTACATCCATGTTATGTAAATTGGCAAGCCCCTCAAGGACTACCTGGATGGAATCATCATGTCCCTGTCCTGGTATAAACCGTTCTCCCGTTACAATATTATTGTCTATGGAAAATACCGCGCCCCCTCGCTTCCGGAACAATGTACATAGTGTGGCAATGACACTGGATTCCCGATCCAGATTTAGAACATTCGCCCTGTTATAGTACTCTATAATCTCCGTGTGCCAGGGCTGAATATACCCATTCACAGCCGGGCGTCCGCCGCCCACGTGCTCACAATCAGAGCATCTGGTAACCCCCACATGCCACCTGCAGCCCAGATCCGCAGCACTTTTGCTCATTGCCAGTACCACTTCATGGCTGCACAGGGCAGGAAATTCAGGTTCTATATAAACCTTGGATACTCCGTCCCCTCTTACGATTCCGCTGCTTATCACCACATCCCCGCTATGTATCTCTTCGCTGATGGCAGCAGAGCCTGCAAGCCTTATAAAGGTATCTGCTTTTGTATAATGCATCAGCTCCACCAGGGGCAGCTCCGCCTCAGGCGCGCCGCTGCCGCCGCTGACAAAGGTTATATGGGCTCCCTTATACCATCCGCTCCAGGTGGTAAAGAGTCCTGTTTTGCCGGCCAATACCGGCTTCTCCAGTCTTTTGGCCAGAATCTCAGCGGGATCCCCGCCATACACAAGCAGAGGATCCCGTACCAGCATAACTACATATCTTCCCACCTTGTCAGGGTCAATCCCTGTCATAGCAGGTTTTCCGTCAATTACCAGACCGCCCGGGGCCATGATTCCTCCCGGTTCCATACGGTCTTTGTACACATAACTATCAATTATCCGTTTTATGGATTCTTTCATACCATTCCTGCCTCCATAATGCCTTCTCTGTATCGGTTTTCCAGCTCTTTCTTTTCCTCCCGGGCGATTCTCTTATTCTCCGGGGTCAGTTCCATGGCCCCCTGGTATCGCAGATTCATTCCTGCGGTAATATTAGCCGCGGCAGCAATTCCGCAGACATCCATATTCTCACACCAGGCGTAAAAAGCTGCGGCAGTAGAACTGTTTCCGCATCCGGTCACATCCACCACGGAATATTTCTGAAAGCTGGGGGCAAAAAACACCTCTTCCCCTTGGATAATGTAAAGTCCCTTTGATCCAATCCGATATACTGCCATAGGCAGCTCAAGTCCCTGCAGAGCCCGGATGGCTTCGCTGTCTTCCTCCACACCAAACAGTCGGTACGCCTCTCTGCGGTTAATAGAAAATGCGTCTATATTCTTCAGGATTCTTCGGATCACCGGAAGCTTTTCCGGCACGGTAATAGTGGCCTTGATTTCCCACATGAACCGAAAGCCGAACTCATTTCTCAGTTCTGCCATCTGTCCAAAAAAGTCCGGATCATCCGCCCGAAAGCAGTAGACCCCCTTTGTCCCTTCCAAAAAGTCCCGCAAATGGTCCTTTTGGGGATCACAGTCCAGGCTTTCATAATGCTCGTTTCCATATTCTGTATAGGAATACCAGTCTCCGCTGTCTCTGTACACCAGATAATTTAAAGGATTTCTGGGATCTCTCACATGAAATCCTCTCCGGTCAATCTGGTTGCGCTCCATCCAGTCTCCCATATGCTCCATATAATCCGCACCGAATCCCCCGCACATCAGCACACTGTCTGTCCACAGCTGGATCCCGGTAAGGGCAAACAGGGTAGCTCCTCCAGGCATAAAACCGGTGCTTGTTCCATCGGCAAACGTTATCTTATCTACAGCAGCATTGCCGGCAATCACGTAATCTGCCATATCTCCTTCTCCTATTCTATATTCAGTTGATTTTTTTTACAGAATCTCTCTTTACAAGAGACGGAGCAATCCGGATAATCTTATCTGTAATTGGTTCATTGTGGATCTGCTTCATTAAAAGATCCACGGCTGTCTGAATCATATCATCCACGTGCTGGTCCACCGACGTCATGGCCGGCTGGGCACACTCAGACAGTATCGTATTGTTGTAGCCAATGATTGATAAGTCCTCCGGGATTCCAAGCCCCATCTGTGCGCACACCTTATAGACACCCATTGCCAGCACATCATTTTCACAGATCACTGCAGTAAACTTGTTTTTACTCTCCATAAGCTCCCGAAAGCATTTTACTCCGTCCAGCATACCGAACCCCACAAATTTCACCAGATTGGGATTCACTGCAAGACCGGAATCCAGCAGGGCATTTACGTATCCCTGATACCGGTAATGCTCAAACATATGAAAACGCAGGCCTGAGATATACGCGATCTGTGTGTGGCCGTTTTCTATCAGATGTTTTGTTGCTTCGTACATGCCCCATACGCCATTGGAGAATACCAGGGCCGGCACGTTATACTCTGACAGGTAGCTGTCTAGCACCACGAAGGGCTTCCCCGCATCTTTGAGCATATCGTAACAGTTTTTTTCCTCATTTACAGTACTCATGTAGACGATTCCCTGCACATTCTGCTGAATCAGTTTTTTGATGTACTGCTTTTCTCTCTCAAAGGATTCCTGGCTCAGGCAAAGCTGCACATTATAATTGTAGGTTTCGGAACACTTCTCTACAGCCTCCACGATTTGTGCGAAAAAAGGATCTGTAATATCAGGAATCACCACAGCGATATTGGCCGGGGTTTTCATCTTTGCATTCACATATCCATTCTTTTCCGCTAACTCATCCAGCTTTTTGCGGGTACTCTCACTCATAGAAGCGTAATCCTGATTGATATAACGGGATACGGTGGCAATTGACACTCCTGCATCTCTCGCCAGATCCCGTACGGTATACTTTGAACTTGCCATTTTCTTATTTCCTTTCCCCCGATTATGTAATTATAGATAAGGCCATCTTTATCATGTCATCAAAGCTGTTCTGCCTTTCTTCCACGCTGCATTTTTCGCCAGAGAATACCAAATCAGAAATCGTGCAAATTGCCAATGCTTTTTTATGAGTCTTTGCCGCATTCATATACAGCGCAGCCGACTCCATCTCCACTGCCAGTGCTCCCATCTGTGCCCATTTTCTGAGAATTTCCTCCTCATAGTAGAAGGCCTCTCCTGAAAAAAGCATCCCCGCCCGGCACCCAAGCCCCTTTTTTTCGGCATAGTCAAAAGCTTTTCTTGCCAGCCCGAAGTCCCCGCATGGGGCAAGAGTTCCGGGCAGACCGTACTGGAGGGCATATCCTGTATCCGTGCTGGATGCAGTGCCTATCACAATATCTCTGAGAGCCAGATGAGGAGATAATCCCCCTGCGGATCCCACCCTTATAATCTTTTCCACACCGTAAAACTGAAAGAGCTCATAAGAGTATATTCCCATAGATCCTGCCCCCATACCGCTGGCCATGACGGACACTTTCCTGCCCCGGCAGCTGCCTGTGTAGGCATAAATGCCTCTGACCTCACTGACCAGCCTGGCATCGGCAAGATAGTTCTCTGCGATAAAACGTGCCCGCTGCGGATCCCCGGGCATGAGCACGCATTCCGCTATCTGCCCCTTCTCCGCCTGATTATGCAGGGTTGGTGTCTCCCTCTTTGTGCCGTCAGATTTCATCATAGGGTTTCCCCCCTACGGCTTCCACAAAGGTTCTCTGATAGCGTTCACTGTCAATTGCGCAGGCCGTCCATATCCTGGGAATATGTGTCCATTTAAAATGGTTTCTTCTGTCCCACAGGGTCATTCCTCTGGTGAGCTGATTGTCACTGGTGTCCACCTCCACATGGATCTCTCTGGTTTCTATGATGTCAGGCTGTATCACCGCACACATAGCTACCGTGTCAATCGGACCATTATTGAACAGGTCCGGCAGTGAATTGTTCTTATCCACATAATCTATAATCTCAAGCACATATCTGGACGCTTTGGTATTCAATTTTTCCAGCTTTTTAAGCGCCTCTTCCCGGATGTTTACCCATTCCGGATTGAACGCTACATCCAAGCCTATGGTTGTCAGCTTTACCCCGGACTCATATACTGCCTTTGCCGCCTCAGGATCCACATAAACGTTCCATTCACTCATAGGATTGTCCCCTGTTGCATTGAGAAATGCATAATCCGTGACCCCATATGCACCGCCCAGGTGATATACCTCTTTAACCATAGGAATAATGTCTGGTTTTAGCATAAATGCCAGTGCAATATTTGTCAATGGAGCAGTAGACAGGATGGTGACCTCCCCGGGAAACTGCTCCACCAGGTCTATGATCATCTGTGCCGCATATCTTGGATCCGGCTTTAACTCAGGTTCCGGAAAAAAATGATTTCCCAGTCCGTCTTTTCCGTGGGAATAGGGATCTTTTGGATACTCTCTTACCAGAGGGTGCTCCATTCCCTTGGCCACAGGAATATCCGGGCGTTCCATAAGTTCCAGAATCCTGAGGGCATTGGCACAGCTTTTACTTGCAGGCAGGTTCCCGCTTTCAGCCGTAATCCCCAGCAGATCAATTCCCGGATGAGTAAGCCCCATAATAATACATACGGAATCATCCGTCCCCGGATCACAGTTTAGTATTAATTTTTTTCTTTCCATAGACAACTATAACCTCATTTCTTTACTTTTTGCATATACTTCCGCTAACAGGCAAATGCCTTTACATAGCACATGCGGTTTCTGGGTCCGTCAAATTCCAGAAAATAGATCCCCTGGGAGCTTCCCAGAAGGGCCTTTCCGTCTTTGATCAGAACCGGCAGTGTGCAGCCGGTAAGAACCGATTTGATATGTCCTGCCGCATCCTCGGGAGTGTCAAACTGGTGGCAAAAATCTACCCTGGTGGGCACAATCCGCCGCAGTTCTCCTTTGATATCCCCAAAATCTGTTTCATCCCATTTTGAAGTTAGGCAGAGTCCTGCGGTTGTATGAGGAATATGCACCATACACATCCCCTCCTGAATCTGACTCTCTTTTATTGCCTCCTCCACATACCCGGTGAGACAGAAGACATCGTCCTTCTTTGTAGAAAATCTGAACTCCTTAATCATAACTTATCTCCTATAGAATCTCTATTCTGCTTTCTGTGAGAAGCTTTGTTGTTCCGCACACCTTCCAGCTGTCCCGGCATCCTCTTCCATAGGCCTCCCCCTTCAGTTCGCAGAGATAACCCGCCAAAAGCGACACAGGAAGGTAATTCAGCAGAGGCCACATCCAGTCTTTCTGGCAGCCGGGTATCCATATCCGCTCTGTGCCTTCCGGCAGCACCAGGTCTCTGCTGTCTGTTATCACACAGAAATCCATCTTCATTTCTGAGATCGCGGTCATAAGTTCCTTTGACCGGCTAAGTTCCGGTCCCTTTGCCGACGCGTACTGAACGGTAAGCTTTCTGGAGAGATGCTTGAAAAAGCAGTTCAGATGCATCCACCCTTCCGTGTCGCTGTATGTCGCCCACTCTCCTGTAGCCTCAATGATTTTGGCCTGGGAAAACCAGGCAGTGCCTGTGTTTCCCCCGGATCCAATAAAGTCAAACAGCTCCTTGGAAGCATATTTCTCTGCGGCCCTGAACATCTGCTCATCCAGATCAGGCATTATGTTCCTGAATTCCTCCGCATAGACACAGATTTCATCTCTTATGCTCTGGGAAGCCTCCATCGTATACCTGCCTTTTACTTCCCCTATGCGGATTGCTATAATCAGCAGGGCAAGCATAGATACCAGATAACTTCTCACCCCGTTTCCGGATACAAACTCCGGAATGGATAACTCCACTACTTTTTTGGATACACGGGCCAGTCTGGATTCCCTGCTGCCGGTGACGGCAACGGTAAGACATCCGTAGTTCCCCGCTCTCTCTATGGCCTCCCCCAGCCGTGCTACCTTTCCGGAGTTGCTCACTGCCAGTACCAGAGGGGTGCCTTTCTGTCTTGTCAGCAGCTCCGAGGGAGTATACCGGGCCAGATCCACTGCGGATATCACTTCCACAGGCAGTCCGGTCAGAACTTCTATCGCCGGCTTCATGGCCAGGCCTGCAGCATAAGAGTCTCCGCAGCCTGTCACAATGATTCTGCCCAAATCCCAGATCTCCCCGGCAGATACCGTAAGACGGGAAGCCTCCTCTATCAGCCTGCACTGGCTGACACAGAGACCTGGGACGTCCCGCACATTTTGAGCCATAGGGTTATCGTATTCTTCTCGTACCATTCGTTTCTTACTCCTCCTTTTTCTATTCTTTTACTGATCCTGCAGTGAGACCATCCACCACATACCTCTGCAGAGACAGAAAGAAGATGAGGATTGGTATCACAATAATCAGGGAACCTGCCATCTTCATCCCCTGGTCAAAGGTAACAGAGCCTCCGTTCAGAGACAGATACCCCAGTGTGGCTGTAAAGTTCTTTTCTCCCTGCAGAAAAGTAGAAGAAATCAGATATTCATTCCATGCATTTAATATGACTATCACTGCTACGGTAATGAATCCTGGCTTCACACAGGGAAAAATAATCTGGAACAGAATCTGCCGGGTATTGGCCCCGTCCAGCATGGCCGACTCCTCCAGCTGCATAGGCACCCCAACGAAAAAGGTGCGCATAAGCATTACTGCCAGAGGTATATTGATGGCGGCAATCACAAAGGAAACTGCATAGATATTTCCAATTAAATCCAATTTGGCAAATACACCATAGAGAGGGAACAGGAATAACTGCACCGGTATGGTCATAGCCAGGAGAAAATACGAAAGCAAGAGCCCTTTCCCTGTAAACCTTTTTGTCCCCAGGGCATATCCTGCAAAGGCAGAGGCCGCCAGCACAATTAGGGCGGTCGTGACCACAAGGCGGATACTGTTAAAAAATCCTCTTGAAAAACCAGCCGTTCTCCAGGCCTTGGAAAAGTTGTCCAGGAAAGCAGACTTTGGAAAACTAATGGGATTGGTGACAATATCAGCATGAGGCTTGAATGCGTTTATCACTACCAGATACAGGGGAAACAAAACAATAAATATCAATAGGGCAATGATGATCCACTGAAAAATCGCCGTACGTTTTTTTCTCTTCATAACTAATCCCTTTCCTCCCCTCTGCTTAACTTCATATATACCACAGACGCAATCAGGCCGAAGAAGCTCATGACAATGGAAATGGAGGAAGCCATTCCGATCTTCCGCTCACTGAAGGCAGCGGAATAGGCAAGGGTGCTCAGCACCTCCGTATAATGGGCCGGCCCTCCCTGAGTCATCAGCTGAACATAGTCGAAGGCCAGGAAGGAGAAGATCACAATCATAATCTGCATCAGCCGTACCGTAGGCCTGATATTGGGATAATATACATACCGAAACCTCTGAAAGGCATTGGCTCCGTCCAGCTTAGCCGCTTCTACCTGATCCTCAGAAACCTGCCGCAGAGATGCCAGATAGATAATCATCAGATAACTCCAGAAATGCCAGATATCTACGGCTGCCACAGCAATAAGTCCAAAGTTCTTGCTGGTCAGAGGTGTTTTCAGCACAAATCCCAGATCCATCTGATTGATAAACTGAAGGAGACCAGAGGTAGGACTGTATATAATATTTTTCCATATCATAGCGGTCACCACAGGTGCCAGTACGTAGGGAATCAGCATAATCATCTGCAGCATATTCCGACCTTTCTTTCTGTTTAAAAGAAGAAGGGCAACTCCCATTCCTATCACCACCGGCACGGTGAGAAACAGAGCCATCCAGATCAGATTATTTTTCAGAGCAATCCAGAAATATTTGTCCTGGAACAGGCTGATATAATTTGCCAGTCCGATAAAATTCTTTTTGGCTGCAAATCCATTCCAGTCTGTAAAAGAGGAATATATGGTATTTATTCCCGGTAAAACTACAACGCTGGCGCTGATAAGGATAGCCGGCAACATAAAAAGAATATATTTTGAATCTTTTTTCTTCATAAGCTTCTCCGTCTTACTGGGAGGGGCAGCTCCCTGCCCCGTCCCCAGTTATGCTAAGTAAATTAGAATGCAGGTTTAGGAATGGTGGCTACAGATTTCTTCTCTACGTCCTCTGCAAAAGCCTTATCCATATTATCCAGATATTCCTCCACCGTGGCCTCTCCAAACCATACCGTATCAATATCAATGCAGGCCTCATAGGTGGACGCCGGGAAACAGGTAGCCGCGCCGTAGGCAAAGTCACCCTCATCCAGGGATTTCACAATATCCGTGCAGGTTTTCATATATTCTTTGTAAATTCCCTGATACTGTTCCATATCAATCTGCGTAAGATCCTTCAGAGGCATTCCCCAATAGCCGGGCCACTGGGAGGACATTCCCGCTGAAAAATCAGAGGTAAGCATATAATCCAGAACCATAGCCGCCCCGTCCGGGTTTTTGCACTGAGAATTAATAGAGAAAGAACAGATGGAACCCAGGGATGCTCTGTGATCTGTACTGCCGTCATAATTGGGCAGGGGGAAGAATCCAATGTTATCACACTGTTCCTCTGTGGCTATGTTTTTAATAAACTGAAATACATTAAGCGCACCGTAGAAGAAAGGAGACTGCTCGTTGGCAAGCATCATAGCCGCTTCATTAAAGTCAAAGTTCCAGTAATCATCCCCGGCAAGATATCCATTCTTATACCAGTCCACCAACACATTCATAGCCTCAGCAACCTCAGGGGAATTCCACTTCTGCTCACCGGTAAGAACCTTATACATGACTTCAGGACCTGCCACATGGGTCAGCATCATCCCCACATACATCTCATTGGTATACCGCCAGTCCTTGGCTCCGGTAAGACCCGCATAAAGCCCCTTCTCCTTTGCCTGTTCCATAATGTCTACCAGCTGTTCATAAGTTGCCGGCACCTCCCAGCCGTTATCTTCGAGAACCTTCTTGTTATAGAACACACCGGTGGAGGTCAATGCGCCCGGTATACTGTAAAGACTTCCGTCTATCGTACAGATCTCATAACAGGGATCCAGCACACGCTCCTTCCAGCCATACTGTTCTGAATACTTGTCGAGATTCAGAAACAAGCCTTCCGCCGCGTATCCTGCTACAAAGGCCGGGCCTGAACCATATACAATATCGGGCCCCTCTCCTCCTGACAGGGCAACTGCAATATCATTATCCACAGATGCCCGGTACTCTACAGTCAGCTCATACTCATCCTGGGATTCATTAAACGCCTGAATGAGATACTTGTCCATAGCTTCCCTCTGATAATCAGATGCGCCCCAGAACCACATGGACAATTCCTTTTTTCCCGAGGAATCCCCCTCTTCTTTGGAAGAGGCAGATTCCTGTGATCCTTTTTGCTCTTCTTCCTTCCCGCACCCGGTGAATACAGTTGCTGCCATAGCAGCGGCCATGAGCATGGCAAGAGCTTTTTTCGTTTTCTTCATTTCATTTCCTCCTTCTTATCCTTATATTTTTCTTTTGTTACTTTTTTGTTTCGTAAATTTTACGTATCATGTTTACGTAACAAACATACATCTTTTTACTAAACTTGTCAATTGATTTTCTCTATTTCTTTTCCCTCGTTTACATTTTTGTTACTTTCTTATGATTTACGTACGCATTTATTGACATTTTTCACAATTGACAATATCCCGCCGTGAGGTATACATTAGAAACATAATTGATATTCTGATTTTTGTTACGTTAACATCGAATCGGAGGAACCTATGAAGGAAAACTACGTATTTACTAACACCACTATTTTAACCCTGGATGACACTGCCCCTGTACGGTATAACGCCTGCCTGGTAACCGAGGACGGGCGTATCTCGTATCTTGGACAGGAACTTCCCCCGCAGCTCCCTGCCCGGCACAAAAGAATTGACGGAAGAAACCTCCTGCTCTGTCCCGGACTTGTGAATGCCCATACCCATACGCCTATGACTCTGCTTCGGGGATTTTCTGACGACTGTTCTCTGGAGCAGTGGCTGTCACATATTTGGCCTGCAGAGGAAGCCCTTACGGAAGACGACTATTACTATGGCTCTCTCCTGGGAATTGCAGAGATGCTGGCCTACGGCACAACTTCTGTCAGCGATATGTACCGGTCCTCCCACACCATCCTCCGTTCTGCTGTTGACAGCGGGATAAAGGCTACTATCTGCGAAAGTATTACCTGCCCTGCAGACCAGGATCCGGCCCTTCTCCCCTCTGTCAGGCGTTCCATTGACCTGATTCATACTTATAACGGCTGGGACAGAGGACGTATCCGGTGCGATACCAGTATACAAAGTGTATTTCAGACCACCCCGGCCCTCTGGGAGTTTATCGGGGATGTGGCAGCCAGGGAACATATAGGGATTCATACCCATATCTGTGAAACCAGAAAAGAGGTGCAGAATTGTATCCAAAATTACGGCTGTACTCCCATCGCCGCCCTGCAAAGGGCAGGGGTGTTCCGCTCAAGAGTGGCTGCCGCCCACGGTATCTATGTTTCAGAGGAGGATCTTGAGATTCTCAGCTCCTCCCGGGCGGTTGTTGTTCACGATCCCTGCAGCAATCTGAAATGCGGCTGCGGGATTGCCAACCTGAAACCTTTTATCCAGCGGGGGATTCCGGTTGCGCTGGGAACAGACGGGGTTTGTTCCAACAATTCCGGCGATATGTTTGAAACCATGAAATTTACTGCTCTGATCCAGAAGGGAATCCATGAAGATCCGACGTTTGCGGACGCCGGACAAGTGCTCTCCATGGCGGTTCAGGGAGGTCTCCTGTCACAGGGACGGGAGGGAGAATCCGGCATACTTGCCCCGGGGAGAGATGCCGATATCATCGCCCTGGATCTGAGCCATCCCGGCCTCTCCCCCCTTACTTCTCCTGTGTCTAATCTTGTCTATGCGGCCCACGGAAATCATGTGGCTATGACTATGGTTCGGGGGAATATATTGTATTATAAAGGGGAATATATGACCATTGATTTGGAAAAAGTGAAGTATGAAGTGAAGAAGTGCATGGAACGGCTTCTGTTATAACTTTCCGGTAACGGCAAAAGGTACCCGTAAAGGGAATGTCACCTCAGATAACATTCCCGTCCGGGTACCTTTTTCATCTCTGTAAATGTTTCAGTATCTTATCATTCTCCAGATATTCTCTCTTAATATTATAGTAGGCATCTAAAATGGGCTGACACCGCTGCAGGGTATGTTCCATTATTTCTTCGTAATCCGCCACTATACAGCTGACGCATTCTGCATCAATGGTTTTCTCCCTTCGCATGTTCTCAATAATATCTACTACCTTTTCTCTGGGATATGCATCCTTATAGCTTCTGGTGCCTGTGAGGGCGCTGACAATATCTGCTACAGCCACAATTCTCTCTCCCTTTGTCAGATCCCTGCCGGTGAGTTTTCCCGGATATCCGGAGCCATCCAGTTTTTCATGATGCCTGAGGGCAATCCTCTTTGTGGTCTCATCCACATCTGTCCCAAGAATCTCTTCCGTAATCTTTACATGGGTCCGCATAATATGCATGGCCTGAGGGCTTAACCGTCCCGGATACTCCAGTATCTCCACAGGTATTCCGATTTTCCCCAGATCGTGGAGAAGGGCTCCCCGCACAATACTGGTGATCTCTCCCTCCCCCATTCCCATTCGGAGGGCCAGCTCGTAGCTAATGCTGGTGGTCGTCATAGTGTGGGTTACTGTATGTCTGCTGCGGAAATCTATGGTACAGATCACCATCCTGAGATAGTTTTTTACTTCTTCTTTTGTAAAAGGAAGGCTTCCCAGCAGGTTCTTAAATTTCTCGTCTTCCAGGGCTCTCTTTTCCAACAAGCCTTCCGTCCCAGCCTCTGTCACAAGTTCCACCAGCCAGGGGGCAAATTTATTGCCGCTCTCCTGTCTCAGCAGTCCTGTAAAGTCCTCCCAGCGGTGTCCCTCTTCCTCCATGTACACATCTGTTCTGTCAGCGATATTTAGAATCTGGGCAAGTGTCTTTATCTCTTCGCTTACATCCTCCATCTCCTTTAGCTGCTTCCAGGAAGTGTGATGAAGCAGCACAACCGGGGCCAGTCTGGCAAGGGGAGAAAAATACTTAATAAACAGATACCCATAGTTGGAATGCTCCCATACATTCTCCGTCTCAAACTCCAGCATTCTGCTAATCTCTTCGGTTTTATAAGCACCTATATCGTGCAGCATGGCCAGGATACAGATATCCCTCATCTCAATTTCGCTGTATTTTCCTGTCCTTTTCAATATCTTTGATACTAAATATGAGGTCCTGTATCCGTGGTTCATAAGCCTGGGATCCACATAATTGCAGGACCTTCTCATAATTCCCAGGATCCCCTCATTTTCTATCTGATCAATGTACTGCAGCATTACCCGGTGCCTGCCTTTCTCTTTACTTTTCTGCAATTATAACATACTTTAAGGTGCACGGATATAATTATTACCGGCCGCCATAGGAATGACGCCGGTAATAATCCTATTCCCTTCGAAGGGAAATATTTGTTAAGTTTTCTTATCTGGTCTTTGTCCAGGCTCCGGAAGCATTGACATAATACTTGCCTATCCACTTACTGGATGCCATTGCTCCGCTGCTGTACAAATAGTACCATTTGCTGCCTACTTTTACCCAGCCCGTGGCCATTGCCCCGTTTGCCTTCAGATAATACCAGGTTTTTCCATCCAGAAGCCAGCCTGTGGCCATTGCTCCATTGGATTTCAGGTAATACCAGGTCTTTCCGTCCAGCAGCCAGCCGGTAGCCATGGCCCCGCTTGTTTTCAGGTAATACCAGGTTTTTCCGTCCAGCAGCCAGCCGGTAGCCATGGCTCCATTGGATTTCAGGTAATACCAGGTTTTCCCTATCTGCAGCCAGCCGGTTACCATTGCTCCATTTGCCTTCAGATAATACCAGGTCTTTCCGTCCAGCAGCCAGCCCGTGGCCATCATTCCGTTTGCTTTCAGATAATACCAGGTCTTTCCATCCTGCAGCCAGCCCGTGGCCATTGCCCCGTTGGATTTCAGGTAATACCAGGTAACTCCATCCTGCAGCCAGCCCGTGGCCATTGCTCCATTGGATTTCAGATAATACCAGGTCTTTCCGTCCAGGATCCAACCGGTAGCCATATACGTATCTTCATTAAAGTAGTACCACTGTCCGTCAATCTGCTTCCATGTCTCTGCCAGGAAACTTCCGTCCGGATTTCTGTATTTCCATTTGTTTCCTTCCTGTACCCAGCCGGCCTGAATCTTTTCTTTCACAGTAACCTGGAAGTCAGCCGTTTTATCTTCATAGGATACCGTCACCGTCTTGGTCCCCGGCGTCATAGAATCAAATCCCTCAAGTTTGCTGTCTTTTGTCACATCTTTGCTTGTTCCATCACTGTACAGAGCAGTAACCTTCATTCCAGCTGTGTTCAGCTCCTCCCCTACCAGATATTCTGTCTTATCCGGGGCTTTGACCTGAATCTTGGTTACTGTCACATCCGGTGTCTCTGCCTTGACAACCACTTTTGCGGAAACCTTTATTGCCCTGCTGCTGTACAGCTGTTTATCTTCTGCGTCGTACTGAGTGGATCCGTCTTTTCCAACCCACTGATCCTTGTTTGCACTGATGGACTGTACGGTGCCCACAGCCTTATAGGTTCCGGCCTCGTCAAGGTTCACGTCAGAAGTATCCCAGGTTACCGGAAGTTCTGAGGTGCCCATATTATATGCCAGGTTCACCTGTGCCGTCTGCGGCAGAAGTTCTGCCAGATCCTCTGCTGCTTTTCCCTGGCTGATTTCTACACTGTCAAGTTCCTCAGTCACTGGGGATACAGCATCTGCCCCTCTGACTGCATCATACTGCTTTTTCGTAAGAGAAATCACACCGCCGTGCTTCGTGTTTGGAGTCAGGAAATAATCAGGACTGTCAAGATAGTCCCATCCCTGGTTCAGGTCCGTAGATATCATCGGCTGATAACCGGGAGAGGGAAGATCATCTACAAAGAGATACCAGCGGTTGTCATTGCTGTGGTCTTTAAATACTGCCGGCCCTTCTACCGATCCAAATCGGCTTTGACCGATTCTCTCCTGTACTCTGGTCCACTGGGTACCTTCTTTCCACCACTCTTTGTCATCCGTATATTCCATGATAATCTGCAATTCGTTGCTCTTTGTTATATGGTAGGTTCTGCCTTCGTTCTGGAGAATAGTGGTATCGATCCAGCCTTTGGCTCCGCCATCCAGGAATTTTCCGCCGTATTCAAAGGTTTCCTGTGTAAAATCCGTGGTTGCTCCCCACATTATGCTCTCAACGCTGGAAGCATCATGGTTGGGATCATCCTCTGCATAGGTTTTAGAGGACCAGTATACGACAAAAGCGCCTTTTCCTTCCCCGTAGTAGTCCGGTACCCAGGTGGCTTCCGGTGCCCACATCATACCCAGCTCCGCTACCTTGTTTCCATCCATATCACGGGCCACGTCAAACTGACGTACATCGCTCCAGTGGATGAGATCTTTGGATTCCCACACATTCATCTTTGTGCTGTAGCTCTTAGACCATGTACCCCAGCCTGCATCGTCGCCGCCAAAGACACGAAGATCCGTTGCTATGATATAATAAGTTTCTGTCTCCGGATTGTAAGTGAGATAGGGATCTCTGGTACCGGTGGTTCCCAGGTTGGATGCCAGTATCGGCTCACCGCCGTTGAGGGGATCCCACTGCTCCGGATTATCTCCTCTGGATATGTCAAGGTAAATCTTCTCACAGTATCCGTTGCTGTCCTCAATAAAGTGAACCATCATGTACCCGTAAGGATCCTCCTCACCCACTGCTGGTTTTACCGTCACATTTACTTCCTTTCTCATCTGCTTTCCGCA
This sequence comes from Lactonifactor longoviformis DSM 17459, assembly GCF_900129135.1. Taxonomy (GTDB): domain Bacteria; phylum Bacillota; class Clostridia; order Lachnospirales; family Lachnospiraceae; genus Lactonifactor; species Lactonifactor longoviformis. Next base: position 198,864 of record NZ_FQVI01000003.1, on the reverse strand, counting down.
GATAGAGATCACAGCAGTAAGTTTTCCTTCCAGAGGCTCTTCTCCCGCGGCCGGCTGCTCTACTTTGGCGGACAGTCCGTCTTCTGCAATTTCCACTTCCTCCATTGCAGATTCCCAGGTCACGGTTCCTTCATAATCAGGAAGAGTTGTATTGGCATCGCTGATGACAACATCTTTGACCTCCTCTGCCTTCTTTTCAAGCATCAGATTTACAAAGCTGTCATCCGGAATCTCTTTTATCTCTTCCGCTGTGAGGGCTTTGCTGTAGATTTTGAAGTTATCAATCCAGCCCTTATAGTATTCGCCGCTGCCCCAGTTTGCTTTACCTATCTGAAGAATGCTGCTGCTGCCCAGAAGTTCTTTCACTCCATAAGTGCTTGCCTCCTGCGCCTGTTTTACTCCATTTAGATAAATGGCTGTGTCAGTTTTGCTGATGACTACATCCACATGCACCCAGTCACTTCCAGTGGTTACAAATGGGTTCTTCGGCCGGCCGTTTGTGTTATTGTACCGTTCAGCAGTTGTTGTGCCGTTATTTGCCAGTATACCAATATATTTTTCGTTCCCATACTCCTGCCTGTTTCCGTTCGGAGCGGCGAACATCACCCAGTTCGTTGTTGTGCGATCTGGTTTTGCTTCATAGGAGATCGTTAGTTCCTCTGCACCGGTAAGAAGGCTCTTTCCGTCTTGATCTGTCACAGTCAGATAGTTGGAGGCAGAACCATCCAGATACAGAGCCTTTCCGTTTTCGTCATAGCTCTCTTTTAATGTATAGCTGCCCGTCGCTCTTGCCCTTGCACTTGTCAATCCGGTCTCTTCATCATTAAAGTGGAAGTCAGCCAATAAACTGTCATCCTGGGTACCCTCCACGGTAACAGTAAAGGCGGACTCAAATCCTCCATAGCTTACCGTTACAGTTTTACGTCCCGGTGTCCTGGAATCAAACCCGCTCAGCTCGCATTCGCCGGTCACATCTTTGCTGCTTCCGTCACTGTACTGGGCCGTTACCTGCAGGCCTGTAGTATCCAGTTCTTCACCCACCAGATATTTTGTCTTCTCAGGGGCTTTGACCTGAATTCCTGTAGCCGTTATTTCTGGTTCTTCATCCCTTGTAACAATAATGTTGTCATAAGTTCCTGTGCGCAGGAATCCTGTCTTATACGTACATCCCAGACTGGCATCTACTGTGTCCAGAGCGCTCAGCTTAAAGCCAAGCTCCTGTGCGCCTATCAGTGTCTTCTGGCCTGTCATTACTGAGACTTTTCCTGTGGCATCATCCTCACTGTATATAATTTTTATGTTCTGCCATTCGTTCAGCTTCACTGGTTCGGATAATTCGTATTCTGTCTCTGTACCTGCCGCACATACCTTCAAATACCCTTTGTTATCCTTCCGCTGGGGAATGATACGGAAATGATTGTCACTGTTTCCAATCATCGCCATGGATGTATTGTCATCAAGTCCGTCAATGTTCACATCCATTCCCAGGGTAAAGTTTGTATTTTTAAAGATTGCCTGTGCCTTTTCAAAAACACCGCCGCCGTTTGCAGGGCTGTTGCCTCCCGCGATCCATCCGGACGTAATTCTAAGTACATTGCCTCTCTCGGCATCTTTTTCTACAGACGCACCGTTTCTGGCAGTGATGACACCCTGCTCTTCCAGCGCTTCCCCGAAGAATTCAACTACATTTACCTGTGCAGTTCCGGTTCTGCCCGGATTTGCTTTGGACGCTGCCGTGACGGTAAGCTGTTTTGCCGTCTCATCCGCTCCAACCGTAAGAACACCCTCCGCCGTCATAGAGGTACTGCTGCTGCTGTTCCCTTCCACCTTCCATGTAACGGATGCGTCAGCTTCCTCTTTTGTTTCTGCTGCAAAGGACTGTGTACTTCCTTTTCCCACAATGGTGATACCCGGAGTTACTGTGATATACTTCACCGTAGGATTGTCAGACGCAGGGGTTACAGCCGTCACGCCCTCCAGCGTGGGCGTCATAGTCATGTAGCCGTTTTTGTCGAAGAATATCTCATCAATACAGGTTTCCCTGTGCTTCCCAAGACCATCCCCTGAGGTGAAGATATTCAATGGCGTATAGAATCTGTGGTAAGCCATGTAGTAATGATCCTGTCCTTTTTCGTCTCTGATATAAAGAATAGAGGACTGGTGGGCACTTCCAAGGATTCCTTTTTCCGTATCCTTCTCAAGCAGAGTACTGTGTTTTGTAATGGAACCGTCCAGTGTATCGGAAGTTCCGTATTCTACATGGTAATTAGGGCTGTTGGCATCATCGCAGGACCAGGTCCAGTGATAGATTCCGTTTACCTTGATTACATTTACAGATTCTCTGAAGTTTGTCAGGCCATTCAGTTTCCGGATGGTATCCTTCTTAATACTCATCATATCATCGCCCAGCTCTACGATCCCTGCTCCGCCGTTGCCGTACAGCAGATAGGATTTCCCGTCGTCATCGGTAAAGATGCCCGGATCAATAGCTTGACCGACTCCTGCTCCGCCCTCTGAACTGATGGCTTTTGTCATCAGGGGCTCCCCTTTGTCAACATAAGGGCCTTCCGGGCTGTCTGCTACTGCAACACCTATCGCAGACTCCCCGTTTAACTGCTTTCCGCAGTAATAGAAGTAATATTTTCCATTTTTTTCTTCAATAGTAGGTGCCCAGGCACTTCCCACTGCCCATTTGGACGCTGCAATCTGTATCCCGTTCTCATTTAATCCGGGATTATCTTCCTTCAAATCCATAATGACGCCTTCATCCGTCCAGTTTACCAGGTCCGGAGAAGAGAACGCATGGAACTGATATCCACTCCAGGAAGGATAACCGTCTGTGGTTGGGAAGATCCAGAATTTGCCGTCAAAGAAATCCAGATCCGGGTCTGCATACTGACCGGGTAATACAGGATTATTGCTGATCACAGGTTTCTTTATCGTCCAGGTTTCCTCTGTGCCGCCTGACTGCAGAACCACCTGCACATCCTCGGACAGATCCAGAGCAGTCCCGTTTTCAAAAGACTCTCCATTTACAAGGATGGCATCTACTTCTTTGTTCAAATAAAAGGTAACAGGAGTTTTCGTACTGTCAGCTGTCTTCCGGATATAGGATGTCACTGTCATATTCTCCTGATCTACTTCTGTCAGAATTGCCGTATGATCATCCGTCCCTCTGTACTCAAGGGCCGTCTCCCTGTCAGGTGCTGTCCCTACCAGTACATCTTTGACTGCCGGCAGCTTACTGAGTAAATTATCAGCTAAGGCTTTGATCTCCTCATCGCTCAGAGTATAATTAGCCACTCTGAAGTTGTCAATCCAGCCTTTGAAATATTCACCGCTGTTCCAGTTCGCCTTTCCTATCTGCAGAATACTGCTGGTTCCGAGAATCCCCTCCAGTGTATAGCTGCTGGCTTCGCCGGCCTGTTTCACTCCGTTAACATAGACTGAAGTATCTGTTTTGCCGAATACAACATCCACATGGTACCAGCCGGATCCTGTGTCTGCATATGGATTAACAGGTCTGCTATTCGAATTATTGTAACGTTCTGCTGTGGTGCGGCCCCCCGCTTCCAAAATGCCCAGATATCTTTCATTCATATAAGAGGCCGGATTTCCATTCGGGGCTGCAAAGAACGCCCAGTTTGTCTCGGTTCTGTCTGGTTTCATATCATAGGATACCGTAAGCTCCTGAGCCCCTGTCAGCAGGCTCTTCCCGTCCTTGTCTGTAACCGTCAGATAATTAGATGCTGATCCGTCCAGGTACAGCGCTTTGCCGTCATAGCTGTCTTTGAGTGTATAGGTACCCTCTGCTTTTGCGTTTTCACTGGAGAGCCCTGTTTCTTCATCGTTAAAGGTAAAGTCTGCCAATACCTTCTTATCCCCTGTGGGAGGCTCAATGTTGGCAAAGGCTTTCCGGACAGCATGGTATTCTTCCTCTGTAATGGGAAGAATGGTGCCGTGGCGCTTTTTCAGTGATCCGAAATTTACATCAGATGCCGGAGACCAGCTGTCTGTACTCATGTCTGCCATATTCGTTGTCCGGAATGGCAGATAGCCTCTTCCCTCGGCATACTGATCACACATAAGCCCCCAGGTGTCAACCTTGTTTCCGTCTTTGTCTGTCAGGAAGTCTCTGTCGTTATACTTAAAGAATTCCGGGCCTTCAAGCTTTGCCCCGCTGTAATTGTCATTGTTAAAGATATCCTTTAAGGTTCCGATGATTTTCCATCCATCGTATATAGAATCACTTTCTTCAATCGTGATCTGGCCGTCGCCGGATGCACGGTAATATTTGCCGTTGGCTTGGATCATTGTAGTATCAATGATGGAATGTTCTCTGTCAATCCAAAGCACGGGTTCTGAGAATGTATAGAAGTCACGGGTAGTGGCATAATACATATTCATGGGATCACCCAGTTCATTGCTCTCACCCGATGCCGTAGCCCAGTAAACTACATACTGGCCGGTCTCTTCATCATAAAATGCTTCCGGCGCCCATGCACAGCCCGCACCCGGAATCCTGGATGCCACATCCACCAGACGCGGTTCGCTCCAATTTACAAGATCAGAAGATTCCCATACCACCAGACTGGTGCTTCCGGTAGTAGTAGCAGCAGCATTGCCCCAGCCGCCTCTGTGATAGATACTCAGGTCTGTAGCAATCAGGTATGTCTTATCGCCCTCAGGAGAACGCACCAGATAGGGATCTCTGACACCTTTGTCTCCCAGTTCGGAAGAAAGGACAGGGTTTCCGTTTTCTCTGAGATCTGTCCACTGGCTTCCGTTCTCGCTTGTGGCAAAATAGATCTGTTCGTCGGTGCTTCTGCCTTCTGATCCGGTGAAATGCGCAAACAGATATGCTGTGGTTTCCCCTTTTTCTTCCGGTTTTGCTTTTACAGTAAACGTAAAGGATTTACTGTCCGCACTGTCGCCCACGGAAACATCTGCGGTAAGCTGAATTTCCGTGTCTTTTGCCGGTCTGGTTACCACACCGGCAGGAATTGTTCTTCCGCCTTCGGATGTCTGATCTTCCACCGTAATGAGATCTTTTCCGGCTTCGTTCACAGACCACTGAACAGCTGCCCCGTTTGCAAGCGCTGTAGGAAGTGTAATATTCCCGTAAATCTCTGTATACGCAAAGGTCAGTGAATCCATCGCTTCTGCCAATATGGAGTCTGTCCCCACAACCTTTACGGTAAACGTTTTTTCTGCAGTAGCGCCGTTCAGGTCAGCCTTTGCCGTTAAAATTACCTCTGCATCCTGCTGTGCTGGAGAAACCTCTCCGGCATCGGTGATCACATCCTTGCTATCTGAGCTCCAGGTAATGCTGCTTCCGTTGCCTCCAACAGAGGGCAGGTCCAGATCTTCGTATACAGAGTCCGGCAGAGAGATTTTATCCAAATCAGCTGCTGCCAGCATATCCTCAGACATTGTGGGAGAGTATACTTTAAAGCCCTTCAGCGAGCCCGTAAATCCCGGATCTGCAGAATACAGGGATTTACCGATATACCCGCAGATGTCTTCCTCTGCATTTGTACCATCGGCGAGTATCTTCTGTACAGAATATCCCGTTTCCAACCCACTGACTACTTCCACTCCGTCCACCAGAAGGCGCATAGTTCCATTCTCAAAATCAAGACGAACGGTAGCGTAAGTATCCGGTGTGAGTTTGGCCGTCTGGGCAAGCAGCTTTTCTGAGCCGCTCTTAATTCCGGCACGAATGGCTCCGCCGCCCTGCATAGGGTTCACAAACACATAGTTATTTCCGGTTCCGCTGACCTTTGTTCCCAGACACCACAGCCAGTGATTTGCCTGCTTGCCGGTCTTAACGGTTGCCTCAACAGAAAATGTTTCCCCCTGGATTAATCCCTTGGGAAGCTCCACATATTTGTTTTTATCGCCAGTGAAGTTCAGCACTGCGCCGCTGTCTTCTGTAAAATCAGCATCTGTCATACCCACAAGCCTGGCGTCCATTCCATTCCCGCTGGTATCAGTCAGTGTATCCCCCTGATGGCTCATATCATAAGAGGCTACCAGATTTCTATCGTCTTTGTCCTCACTAGCCTTTACAAGCACCTCAAAAGACCGCTCTGCGGTAGTGCCGTTGCAGTCTGCGGTTGCCGTCAGCACAACCTTGGTATCAAATGGCTGACGGGTAACGGTACCGTCTGTGCTGATTACATCTTCCCGGTTTGAGGTCCATGTAATTACACTCCCGTTTGTTCCTGCCACAGGAAGCTCTATATCTCCCTCAATTACCTCTGGAAGCGTAAGCTCATTGACATCAGCCTCCGCTGTGTCTCTGTCCGGGTTCTCAACCGGAGAGTATACGTTAAATTCTGTCAGAGTTCCGGCAAACGCTTTATCCGGTGTATATAGTGATTTGCCGATATACCCGCAGAAATCCTCCCCCGGATTCGTTCCCGCATTCAGGATATCCTGAATGGAATAGTTGCTTACGATATCGTCTCCTACCTTAACGCCGTCCACATACAGCTGCATAATACCCCTGTCGAAGTCCATCCGGACTGTGCTGTAAGTATCCGGTGTCAGGGAAGGCATATTGCCGAACAGCAATTCTGTAGCCCCATCCTTTATCCCTCCGCGGATGGTGCCGCTATCCTGCATAGGGTTTAAAAATACGTAATTATTCACATTCGGCCATGTGTTCTCCTTCGTACCAAGACACCATAACCAATGTCCTGCTTTTGTGCCTGTCTTGAACGTTGCCTCAATGGAAAAACTTTCACCTGTGATTATCCCTGCCGGGAGTTTTACATACTTACTTTTGTCAGCTGCAAAATTCAGTACCTCGTCTGTCTCATCTTCCTCGCTGAATCCAAAGTCGTCGTCCGTAAAGCCTACCAGCTCCGCATCCATCCCGTTGCCGCTGGTGTCTGTCAGCATACCTTCTGCATGGCTCATGTCATAAGAGGCCGCCAACGTTCTGACGATACTGTCATTCCCTCCCGGATCCGCACTTACAGCGGTAGGCGGGAGCATGGAAAACAGCATGCTTGCGCTCAGTATCCACGCGGTAATGCTCGTAGATAGTTTCCTTTTCCTCATCTTCATCCTCCTGTTCTTATTTGTTTTTTCCCTGCCCTGCCGGGCAGAAGTATCCCTGAAACGAGATACTTTGCTTTCATTTTATCAAATACCGCCAGGTTCTCTTGGGACTATGATTCTAAAAAGGTAGGAAATCTTACCCTCTTTTGAACTGTCTGCTATTTAGGACGGGAAAGTTTAATTATTTTCTTATTTTTGTATATTTTTTTACAGGAAAGTGTTATTGTTTATTTGGCATAATATTGCTATAATAACATGGAACATTTTAATCCTACAGGAAAGGTCGTTACATCTATGAAAAGAACATCCGCCCAATTAAAGCAATCAGCCCGAATGGCGCTGAATGGAAAATATGGAACACCTATGGCCGGCTTTCTTCTGCTGGCGGTGATCGCTGTCTCCCTATACATGCTGTCCACTGCACTTTTTGGCGGCTACAGTATTTCCACCATGGTGATGGAGCAGATATTTACCATTGTTATCTCCCTGATCCTCTCCGTATTTTCCGCCGGTTTCTTTAAGCTTCACCTGAATCTGTGCAGAAATCAGCCATTTCGCGCAGGGGATATTGCCTATGCCTTTTCTCATCATCCGGACAGGATCATTATCTCTGCATTTTTACAGTCCATTCCGGGATTCATTGTACAGGTTCCCCTGTATGCTGCCCTGATGACATACTATCAGCATCCGGAGCGGATGACCAATCTCTCTCTGAATCTGATTATGCTGGGGACAACACTGGCAGGCAGTCTGGTGAATCTTTTTGTGAAACTGCTGTTTTTCCTCTCTATTCCTATGCTGCTGGACAATCCGGAACTAGGAGCGCTGGACTCCCTGAGGGAAAGTTTCAGACTTCTGAAAGGGCACAGGGGACGCCTGCTGTATATCGAACTCAGCTTTTTGGGAATGTTGGTACTATCTGTATTTTCCTGTTACATAGGACTTTTGTGGGTGGTACCCTATATGACGGCAACCCAGGTCTTTTTCTACCTGGATGTGACAGGAGAACTTGACGAACCGGTGCAGGAAACACATGCCGAATATCAAACCCCTTATGGAAATTATAACGATATTGGATAAATGGATAAAATAGAAAAGCTGCTCGTTTGATGAGCAGCTTTTTTAGACTAAAGTGATTTTGGGACGTGTTCTTTCTAGAAAGAACACGTCCCAAAATCAGACAGGCCTGTCCCTTATTCAGCAAGTCCAAAGGCCTCATGCACTGCATTCATAGCCTTCTCTGCATCTTTTTCTTCAATGAGTACGGTTACACGTATCTCTGAGGTAGAGATCATATTAATGTTAATCCCCTCATTATACAGACTTTCAAACATTTTTGCCGCCACCCCGGGATTGGACATCATTCCGGCCCCAACTACGGAGAGTTTTGCAATATCTGTCTTATATTTTACTTCATCATAAGCAAATCTTCCGGATTCACGGATGGCCTGCACTGCCTCTTCCAGATCGGTATCCGCTACGGTAAAGGAGATATCTTTGGTATTGTTCCTGCCAATGGATTGAAGAATCACATCTACATTGATGTTCTTTTTTGCCAGTGTATCAAATAATTTAAATGCGATTCCCGGTTCGTCTTTTAATCCGATCACTGAAATCCGGTCTGCATTTTTATCCAGGGCCACCCCTGTGATGAGCATTCGTTCCACTTTTACTTCCTCCTTAATTACAGTACCCTCTGCGTCATTCAGACTGGATCGCACCACCAGGGGCACCCCGTATTTCTTTGCCATTTCCACGGATCGGTTGTGCAGTACCCCAGCTCCAAGAGTGGCCAGATCCAGCATCTCGTCGTAAGTAATCTCTGCCATTTTCCTGGCTGTCCTTACTATGCGGGGATCTGCTGTGTAAACCCCGTCTACGTCTGTATAAATCTCACAGGCATCTGCGTGAAGAACCGCTGCCAGCGCCACCGCTGTGGTGTCCGAACCGCCTCTGCCCAGAGTTGTATAATCGTTGTATTTGTTGACTCCCTGAAAGCCGGTGACAATAACAATCCGCCTGTTTTCCAACTCATTGCGGATGCGATCGCTGTCAATTCTTTTCAGCCTGGCGCTGCCGTAATTGCTGGTGGTATACATAGGAACCTGAAAGGCGTTTAGAGACACAGCCGGAACCCCCAGCTGGTTCATAGCCATTGCCATCAGAGACACTGACATTTGTTCACCAATGGTAAACAGCATATCCATCTCTCTTTTTGGGGGATTTGGATTGATGTCTCTGGCCTTTTCAATCAATTCATCCGTATATTTGCCCATGGCCGAGAGCACTACAACGATGTCATTCCCCTTTTTATACTCTTCGGCACATCGGCCTGCCACATGAAAAATCCTTTCTTTGTCAGCAACCGAGGTTCCTCCGAACTTTTTAACAATCAGCATAGTTACCTCCAATTATGAATATCTGCAAAAAAACCTGGCTGCATTTACTCTCGGCAAATCGCAGCCAGGTATGTCTTTTTTACCCTATTTATCTGGCAAACAAATACTCCATCAGCTCATAGCCGTGGGCAATGACATTGCCGCTGGCTCCAGCCTCTTTTTCATTGTAATTCCAGGTATTGTTCTGAAGCTTTGTACTGTCATACAGCATATAGGGCACTGGATTCCCCGTATGCGTTCTCACACAGATTGGGGTGGGATGATCCGGAAGTATCATCATTCGATAGTCTTCCCCCGAAGCATCCATGCGTTCTTTCACATACTGAATCACTCTCTCATCCAGATACTCTATCGCCTGTACCTTTCGCTCTACACTTCCCTGGTGCCCCATCTCATCGGGTGCCTCAACATGGATATATGCAAAATCATATCCGTCCCTGGTCAGTGCATCCACTGCAGCCTGGGCCTTCCCTTCGTAATTGGTATGGAGCCCTCCGTTGGCGCCCTCTACGGATATATTATGCATACCGGCTCCTGCTGCAATACCCTTGAGCAGATCAACCGCAGAAATCATAACACCCTTTTTGTGGTATTTCTCCTCAAACGACGACAAGGCCGGACGGGTGCCTGCCCCCCAGAACCAGAAACTGTTGGCAGGGTTCAGCCCCTTCGCCTTACGTTCCAGATTCACGGGATGATTTTTTAAAATCTCATAGCTTCTCTTCTGCATGCAGCGAAGCTTCTCATCCTGTGGAAGGTACTGCCCTATCACCTGCGTCAGTACATCATGAGGCGGCGTCAGAGGCACCACGCTTCCCTTCGCCCAGATGAGACAGTGACGGTAGCTGGTTCCCAGATAAAATTGATAAATCTCATCTGCAAGCTCACTGGTTACAGCGTCCAGCAGAATCTTAGCGTCTGCGGTGCTGATTTCTCCGGAGCTGTGATCCATAATCCTCTGCTCCTCATAGGGCTTATCCTCTTCTGTTATAGTAACAATATTACATCTCAGAGCCACATCATCAGGCTTCATATCCACCCCGATGCTAAGTGCCTCCAGGGGAGAACGGCCGGAATAATAGATCTTGGGATCGTAACCCAATACGGAAAGGTTCGCCGTATCACTGCCGGGCGTCATCCCTTCCGGTATGGTATGTACCAGGCCGATCTCAGCCTTTTTTGACATTGCATCCATGGCCGGAGTATCCGCATATTCCAGCGGCGTTTTACCGCCGATTGCCTCCAGCGGTTCATCGGCCATACCATCACCTAACACCACTATATATTTCATGATTTTACTCCTATACTCTTGCTCTGATTCTGCTGATCACGCCTTCCACGCGGGCAGCTTTCTCCCTGAACTCTTTCTCTGTCATCTCTTCTGTCAGGAATCCGAACTCATCTGCCACATCTGCAACTCCATAGGGCTGAACACTGCCGAATACTTCTTCCACCTTAGAGATATCACCAGTCATACTTCCTCTTACCCGGACAAAGAAACGGTTCTTTACTTCTTCCACATCCATAAGATCTAACTTTTTGCTGCTCCAGCTCATCATAATATTTCTGTGAAGATGCTTTGCACAGTCAACCACATCCGCCACCACTGCACTGGCTGTAGGCAGTTTGCCGGCGCCGCTGCCATAGAACATGGCATCTCCCAGCACATTGCCGTGCACAAAAATGGCATTAAATACATCATTCACGCTGTAAAGCGGACTTTTGCGGTCAATCATTACAGGAGATACCATGGCATAGAACTTGTCTCCCACCTTTTTGCTTGTAGCCAGCAGCTTAATGCTTGTGCCCATGACCTTGGCATACTTGATATCTGTAGCTGTTATCTTTGTAATTCCTTCCGTATAAATATCCTCATAGTCCACATGATCCCCGAAGGCCAGAGAAGACAGAATAGCAATTTTACGGCAGGCATCATAGCCTTCCACATCTGCCTCAGGATTGCGCTCTGCGTAACCCTTGTCCTGAGCGTCCTTTAATACTTCATCAAAATCAGAACCGTTTTCTGCCATCTGAGACAAGATATAGTTTGTAGTACCGTTTAAGATACCAGTGATCTCATCAATCTCGTCCGCTGTCAAAGAAGAGTTCAGGGGACGAATAATGGGAATTCCGCCGCCGCAGCTTGCTTCAAAGAGGTAATTGATATCCCTCTCTTTCGCTATCGCAAGAAGCTCCACCCCATGCTTTGCCACCAGCTCTTTATTGGAAGTACATACGCTCTTGCCTGCTTCCAGCGCTCTTTTTGTAAAGGTATATGCCGGCTCCACACCGCCCATAACTTCTACTACGATTTGTATCTCCGGATCGTTTATTATTGTCTCAAAGTCATGTACCAGAACTTCCTCTACCGGATCGCCCGGAAAATCTCTCAGATCCAGAACATATTTAATATTAATATACTCACCGGCCTTTTTATTAATACTGGTGTGGTTTGTCCTGATAACCTCCACAACTCCGGAACCAACGGTTCCATACCCTAACACTGCGATATTAATCATCGTTTTTTCACTCCCTGCCTAGTATTTTTAAATAATGTACACCCTGACATGCTTCGATATCATCCACCATAGCTTCCGCGTCTCCCCGGTTGGGAAGAATGTCCACACTTAACGTAAGACTGGCGATTCCATTGATGGGGATACTCTGATGTATCGTCAGAATATTTCCGTGATTCTCGGCAATGGCCTGCAGCACTTCAGAGAGCAGACCGGGTTCATCATCCATCTGAATAATGAAGGTAATGGTCTTACCTCTGGCATTCTCATGAAAGGGGAAAATATCATCCTTGTATTTATAAAAAGAGCTTCTGCTGATTCCAACCTGCTCTGTTGCTTCCTGCACAGTCATCCCCTTTTTGGAATCCAGCAGCCGCTTAGCCTCTACCACCTTTGCCAGTACCTCCGGCACAGCCTTCTCTTTTATTACAAAGTACTTACTTTTTTCAGACATGTCTATCACCTTGTTCGTTCACGAAATACATTTGTTTTTCCACAAAAGATATTAGCATAAACTGCTTAGTTCTGCAAGTCTTTTTTGGAAAGGGTTATCCATTTGAGATATGCATTGATGAATAAATCCAAATCCCCGTCCATAACAGCATCCACATTGCCTGTTTCCGCGCTGGTCCTGTGATCCTTGACCATAGTATACGGCTGCATCACATAGGAACGAATCTGATTTCCCCAGCCAATCTCTGACACCTCTCCTCTGATGCCTGAAAGCTTCGCCTCGTTTTCCTGCTGCTTTAAAAGATAGAGCTTTGCTTTCAGCATCTGCATTGCCTTATCTTTGTTCATATGCTGGGAGCGCTCATTCTGACACTGCACTACAATATTGGTAGGCAGATGGGTGATCCGGATGGCGGAAGATGTCTTATTAATATGCTGCCCTCCGGCACCGCTGGATCGATAGGTATCGATTCTCAGATCCTCGTCACGAATCTCAATGTCAATATCTTCGTCAATGTCCGGCATCACATCGCAGGACACAAAGGATGTCTGGCGTTTTCCCGCTGCATTAAAAGGAGAGATCCGCACCAGTCGGTGGACCCCTTTTTCTGATTTCAGATATCCATAAGCATTGATTCCCCTTACCTCAAAGGTAACAGACTTTATCCCGGCCTCATCGCCGTCTAGATAGTCAATGACCTCTGTAGTAAATCCATGCTTATCCGCCCATTTCCCATACATCCGGTACAGCATGCCGGCCCAGTCACAGGACTCAGTTCCCCCTGCCCCTGCATGGAGCGTTACAATGGCATCATTCTTATCATACTCCCCTGACAGAAGAATCTTAATCCTAATGTCTTCAAAATCCTTTGTGAATTCTTCCAGCATTTCCTGAATCTCCGGAATAACTGCAGGATCATTTTCCTCATATCCCATCTCGATCATCAGTTCCATGTCTTCCATCTGGGTCTTCAGACGATGGTACGTATCCATATCGTCTTTCATTCCTTTTAATTCTTTCATCATCTTCTGGGAACGCTCTGTGTCATCCCAGAAGCCGGGAGCTTCCATTTCTCTCTCTAATTCCTGAATCCGCTTTTCCTTGTTAGCCAAGTCAAAGTGAATCCCCCACTTCCACTAATGGTTCTGCGTACGTATTCAATGTATATTTGAATTGATCTAATTCAACCACAGCTTCACCTTCTTTCAATTAATCGTACTATTTTTCATTATAATGGGATCCGGCAGAATACACAAGGGAAAATCTATTTTACTAATCCGCCACTCATACGGCATAGTTAATAGTGCATATAAGAGCGCAGCAGTTTTTTTGTATATGCATGCTGAGGATTAGAAAATACATCCTTCACAGTCCCGGATTCAACGATCCTTCCTTCATTCATCACAGCCACCCTGCTGCAAAAAGACTGCACCACCTCCAGATCATGGGAGATAAACAGCATAGCAAGCCCCTGTTCCCGGTGTTTGCTTTTCAGCAAACTGAGAATCTGCGCCTGTACAGACACATCCAGCATGGATGTAGGTTCATCGCAGATCAATAATTTCGGATTAAGTGACAGTGCCCTGATAATAGAGAGCCTCTGGGCCTGTCCTCCGCTGATCTCATGGGGATATTTCTTAAGCTGGTCTCCGGTAAGTCCAACCTGCTCCATTAATTCCTCCGCCAGGCGGTTCCTCTCCTCCCTGGTTTTTACCAGACCGTAATTGGACGCCGGTTCGGTACAGGCGAACCGGATGGTCCCTCTTGGATTAAATGTCATCTGGGGGTGCTGGAATACAACCTGGATGTCTCTGCGCACTTCTTTCCACTCCTTTTTCCTCAGTTTTGTAAGATCTCTGCCCTCAAACAGAATACTTCCCTCTGAGGGCTTTAATAATCCCAGAATCATTTTAGTAATGGTGGTCTTGCCGCAGCCGCTTCCGCCAATCAGCCCGAAAATCTCACCCTCGTTCATTTTAAAGCACACATCCTGCACCGCATGGACAGTCCGGGTGCGGATGACACCTGACCGGTACTCTTTGCTTATGTGATTTACCTCTAAGAGCATAGCTGTTCCTCCCTGCTTTTTATGATCTCTCCCCAGCGGCGGCATCTTACCCAATGTCCGGCATCCGCCTCCTCCATCTCTTGAGGGCGGCTGCACACAGTGTCCCTGTACCGGCACCTTGTACAGAAGTTACATCCCTCGGGCAAGTCTGAAAAAGAAGGCATAAATCCTTCCATTACCTCAAATCCATTGGCAGGCATAGCCCGGATAAGACCCCGGGTATATGGGTGGATTGGATGATGCAGAATGTCCTCCGTTTTGCCCACTTCCACGATCTCACCGCAGTACATAACCGCCACACGGTCCGCCACATAGCTTGCCACCCCAATATCATGGGTAATCATCATCATAGCACACCCCATTTCCTGTTTTAACCTCAGAAGGATATCCGCAACCTCTTTCCGGAGTGCCCAGTCTATAGCCTTCGTGGGCTCGTCAACAATCAGCAGACGGGCATGTGTTATCATTCCCATGCCAATCAGCACCCTCTGGCACATGCCTCCGCTAAGTTCCCACGGGTAATTTCCATAGCATCTGTCTTTTCCGGGAAGCTGCAGACGTCTGAAAATATCATTTACGGCAGTGCGGACGCTTTCTCTTTTTCTTATTTCTTTTCCTGTGATACATTCAGCCACCTGGTTCCCTACCTTCATCATAGGATTCAGAGAGGTACCGGGACTTTGAGGAATTGCAGAAATCTCTTTTCCCCTGAGTTCACGGTAGTTTTCCTCTTCCATGTATAAAATTTCTTTTCCCTTATACAATATCTCACCCTTTACCAGAGCATTTTCAGGGAGCAGACGAAGAACCGCGCTTCCCGTCACAGACTTCCCGCACCCGGTCTCTCCAATTACACCCAGAATCTCTCCCTCTCCAATGGAAAAGGAAACATTTCTCAGTACCTGAACCTCCCTCTTCCCTACCAGAAATCCTACGTTCAGATCCTTAACCTGTAATAAATCCTTCATTTTATCCTCCTCACTCCGACTGCACTGCCTCTCTCATTCTGGGATCCAGCAGATCCCTGATACCGTCCCCCATCATATTAAAGCCTAGGGCCGAAACTGCAATAGCAAGGCCCGGAAACAGTGTCATCCAGGGAGCATACTGCATATAATTCTTTCCGTCGCTGATCATGACCCCCCAGTCCGGTGAAGGAGGCTGAGCCCCCAGTCCCAAAAAGCTTAATGACGCACAGTATAAGATAATACTGCCAATATCCAGAGAAACCATAATTAAAATTTTAGAAATAACATTGGGGAAAAAGTATTTTGCCAGCAGCTGCAGATTACTGCATCCTATGGCTTTTGCAGCCTCAATATATTCCGCATTCTTTAATAGAATCGCCTCTCCTCTGGCGATTCTTGCATACCTTACCCACTGAACACAGCAGATTGCTATAATCAGATTGCCCTGGCCCGTACCCAGCAGCGTTGAAATCGCCAGTGCAAATACAATGGTGGGAAACGCAAGCAGGACATCTACCAGCCTCATCAGTATCATATCCATAAAACCGCCGAAAAATCCTGATACCAATCCGATTCCCGTCCCCAGCGCTGCGCTTACTAATACCACTGCCACAGCTGTTGTCAGAGATACCCGGGATCCTTCAATGACTCTGCTAAGAATATCTCTCCCCATATGGTCGGTACCAAACCAGTGTTCTCTGCAGGGAGGAATAAATTTATCTTCAAGTGACATCTTTGTAGGATCATACATCTCCAGATGGGGTGCGAAGATTACGATTAAAAGCATACAGCCGGTTATAAGAATACCTAGAATCAAAATTACATTTTTACGGTTCAGCATATTAAAAAAATTCCGAATTTGTCTCATGCTCTCTCTCCTCCCGTATATCTTACCCTGGGATCGATACAGGCATATATGATATCTACAATTACATTTACTATGGCATATCCAAATGTAATCAAAAGGACACACCCTTCTATCATAGGCAGGTCCTTAGCGTTTACGGCATCTATAAACAAGGCGCCGATCCCCGGCCAGGAAAAAATATTTTCTACAATTACAGCGCCACCGAGAATATGACCAATCTGAAGCCCTAACACAGTTACAATAGGGGGAATGGCATTGCGGATGGCATGTCCCCATATTATTTTCCCTGGTTTTAAGCCCTTAAGTTTTGCCACCGTCATATAATCCTGTCCAAGCACATCCAGCATACTGGACCGCATCATTCTGGTTGTGGTTGCAATCATACCAACAGATAATGTCACAGCAGGCAAAACGATGCTGGCTGCCCCTGTCATTCCGCTCACAGGCAGCAGTTTCAGCCGTATAGAGAATATTATAATTAAAATCAGTGCGATCCAAAAGGATGGGAAGGAGGAAGTCAAAAGTACAAATCCCCTGACTCCATGATCCAGAATGCCATTATGGCGAAGGGCGCTGAGTATTCCTATGGGCAGCGCAATGATCACAGAGAGAAGGAATGCCGCTCCCCCCAGCATAATGGTATTCGGAACCCGGATGGCCAGCATCTCAAGCACTGGTTTATCATATTTATAGGAAGTTCCCAGATGTCCTGTCGCCACATCCTTCAGCCACTCCAGATACTGCATATATACAGGCTTTTTCAAATCAAATTTATCTCTTACCCGTTCAAGGGTCTCTTCTGACACTGCGTCTTCCCCGTATACTGAGACAATAATTGCTTTTGCTGTGTCCCCCGGGGTGACGTGCACCATAAAATAAGTCAATGTAGATACCAGCCACAGCACGATTAATACAACGCCCAATCTTTTTACTATGTATTTTGCCATTATGTTCCTCCTGTTCTTTATAATAAAGAAGGGGGGCTTTTATCAGCCCCCTTTTACTATCTATTTTAAACTAACTTCATTCGGAACGATAAAGTCATGCACCGCAGCGCTGTAAGAAAAGTTTTCAACTGCATCCGAAAGTACAAAAACTGCACCATAGTCTGCTACTGTGTAGACAACTGCGTCTTCCTGAGCGATTGCCTGGGCTTTCCTGCTCAGCTCATTTTTTTCCTCTCCTCTGTCGGCAGCCTTGCACTGTTCTATCAGACTGTCAAGTTCCGGATTAGAATATCCGATGTTCTTCCCATTGCTGCTTTTGGAATGATAATAGGTTTCCAGGTAGTAGGAAGCGGATGGCACATAGCCAGTGGCCGCCGAATTCAGGCAGAGATCAAAGCTGCCATTTTCAATCACTTCATTGTATGCATTTCCGTCCAGCACCTCCACGGCAGCCTCAACCCCGATGCTCTCAAAATATCCCTGAGTTGCCTGGGCAATCAGTGCATTTCCCGGACGGCGGGAACCAGTTACTATATTCAGCGACAGCTTTTCCCCATCTTTATCCAGGATTCCGTCTCCGTCACTATCCTTATATCCCGCCGCCTCCAGCATAGCTTTTGCTTTCTCAGCATCGTAATCATAATTATCTACCTCTGTGTTCGCCCAAGGCATATCTTTAATAAATATACCCTCCGGTACTGCGCCCACTCCCAGCAATACGTCCTTCACCAGCTCGTCCCTGTTGATTGCATAGATCAGAGCTTTCCTTACATTTGCATCCTTCAGGTACTCTTTATTCACATTGTAGGAATAGAAATAGGTCCTGGCGGTGTTAAACTGCTGCACCTGTATCCCATCCGCATCCTTCAGAGTCTCCAAATCGCTGAAAGGAACATCTGTAGCAACATCTATCTCATGATTCTGGGCAGAGAGAGAACGGGTGCTGGCATCGGCAATGCTCACTATCTTCCGTTCAGTTACGTTGGTTTTGACATCTTTATAATATCCGTCATAGGGAACACAGGTAAATGTACCAGATCCTACATCAAAGCTCTCCTGTTTAAAATACCCGGTTCCTACGGCTGTCACGAATTCTCCTGCATCGTTTACAGATGATTTGGCTACAATAGCCGTACCCACATTCGTAAATGCCTCCGGAAGTTCACCGGTAGCCTCAGTCATAGCAAACTGCACCGTATGGTCGTCTATGACCTCCACGGTGTCAATCCCTGTTGTTTGTCTGAGAGACTCATTATCCTTCAGACTTCTGTCCAGGCACCACTTAACTGCTTCCGCATTAAATGGGGTTCCGTCGTGGAATGTGACATCATCCCTCAATTTGAATACCCATGTCTTATCTCCTGTGCGCTCCCACTCTGTGGCAAGAGAGGGCTGAAGCTCAAAATTAGAATCCACGTTGACTAAAGTCTCAATGACACCAGCTACTTCCTTCAGCATAGTAGCGCCGTCTCCATCCATTACGTCGAGAGACGTAATGGTGGAAGGAAATGCCAGGCGAAGCACCTTCTCATCCGAAGCACTGTCTTTGACCTTCTCCTTACCTGTCTCCCGGGAAACATCTGTGTCCGTTTTCGGTTCTGTTGTTTTGTTGTCACCGCATCCTGCCAGCATAGCTATGCACAGTCCTGCTGCCAACACCTTTGTTATTCCTTTGTAATTCATAAACTCCTCCTGAATTCTTAGATTATTCTTTCAAGTCTCCAATAAATGCATACCAGTTTTCTCTGTCACTGTTTAAAAGATGGCAGCCCGGCATGGATTCTATTCTCACATCTGCAAAGCCTGTCTCTTTCAATAGCTCTACAATATTGTCCTGCTTGACATTTCCAAAGGGCAGTTCCTCTGCCTTAATATCCTTCTGGTATTTTTCTATCTCCCCGCACCGGATTCCATCCCCCGGCTCCAGTTCATTAATGGCTATTAATCTGCCTCCTTTTTTCAGAACACGCTTCCACTCCCTTACCGCAGCCTGGGGTTCTGTCAAAGTCCACAGCAGGCGGGAACTGAGCACCACATCAAAGGTTCCATCTTCAAAGGGAAGCTCCAGTGCATTGGCATATTTATAGGCTACATTCTCCAGCTTCTGTTCCTTTGCGTGTTCAAGGGCAATATACATCATCTGTTCCGATACATCCACTCCCAGAACCCTTTCATACCCCATATCTCCCAGCATATTGGCAATCATCCCTGTTCCTGTGGCAACATCCAGGATATGAATTTTCCGCTTCTCTCCCACGAATTCCCCCAAACGCTTTTTCCAGGTATCTTTGTCTGCCAATGCATGGCCAGCTTCGTAATCTGCAGCACTTTTGTCCCAAAAGTCTGCCATTCCTTCCTCCTCTGTCTGGCGTTTTGTGACAGGTTTCGTACCCATAAGCACAAACCACGGTTCATAGTCGTATCCAGGTCTTGTAAGCCCCGGGAGCTTTCTGATTTCCACTTCTGTAAAGCCGCTGTTCACAAGCAGTTCCCGCAGCTCTTCCATCCCGGCGCTCATTATTTCCAGACTGGAGTCGGTTTCCCGGTCCTGATAAATATTATCCTTCCAGACAGTGAGTCCAACCTCCTCCTGCATCCGGTTGAAGCACATTACCTTTCCTCCCGGACGGATTACCCGGTACCACTCCTTCAGGGCCTTTTTTGGCTCTACCAGAGTCCAAATCAAACGCGCGTTTATTATGTAATCCACAGAATCCTCCATAAACGGCAGTTCCAGTGCACTTCCCTCCATATACATAGCTGGGGAACCGCATTTCTTTCCATGGCGGACAGCATATTTCATCATCTCTCTGGACAGGTCAATGCCCACAGTGGGATATCCCAGCCGGGCAGTCATATTTGCCAGAAATCCTGTTCCGGTTCCCAAATCCACGATACTTTTATTAGTATCTTTCCCTAAAAGCTCTGATAAAGCAGCTTCCCACGCCTTGCCGTCTTCCGTGTCATGCTCCTTATCGAATTCAGATGAACGCTCATCCCAATAATCGCCAATTACCTTTATTACGTGATCCAGTCCCATAGTCTCCTCCTTACGTATTGTCAGCCCTGTGCCGTCGCTCCCACAATTGGCCTATGCACAGCATAAATGCTGGTATTTTTCTTCGCAAGCCCCCCTATGGGTGATAAATACACTTTTTTTCTGACGCTTTTTCCAGGGCTTTTTGGGACCTTTTTCTCTGTCCGTATCCCCATCCGGGGGTGTCCGTATCTCCGATACAGCCCGCCGCAAATAAAATTTGGCGCCAGGCATAAAAAGAAAGGGGGCGACTCCTCAGTCGCACCCTTTCTTTTTATGCCCTTTATGCAGTTTTCTTTTTCTTTGAAAACATTCCCGAAATTTTCTGCTGTACAACTTCAAGATATACAGCTACGATAATAATCAATCCGGTTGCAATATACTGATAGAAGGTATCCATACCTACCACTACCAGTCCGATTTTCAGTGCCGACAGAATCAGAGCACCCAGAACAGTCCCCAGTATACTTCCCTTTCCGCCTGCCAGACTGGTACCTCCTATAGCCGCAGCTGCGATTGCATTCAGTTCATATCCCTCGCCGCCTGTAGGCTCCCCGGTTCCCAGCCGGGCAAGTGTAACCATACCGGCCATTGCAGCTCCCATACTGCAGAGCATGTATGCCATAATCTTATATTTATCTGTGTTCACTCCGGAAAGCTTGGTTGCCTCTTCATTCGACCCAATTGCATATATGTACACACCAGTCTTTCTTTTCTTGAGAACAAATGAATATACCACTGCCATCAGCACAAGTACAATCATTGACATTCTCAGATTCGGGACTATTGAATACTGGAATATCTGACGGAATTCCTTGGGAATATTCAGCACCGGCCAGCCCCCGGTAATTAGGTAGGCAATACCTCTGAGAACACTGTTTGTTCCCATCGTGGCGATAAACGGCTGCAGCTTCATTTTTGTGACAAGCAGCCCGTTGATTGTTCCGATCAATGCCCCAAGCCCCAGGCCTATGACTACAACAGCAAGAGGCGGTACTCCCGCCACGGCAAGTCTGCCGCATGTCACAATACTGACCGCCATAGCAGACCCAACCGACAGGTCAATGCCTCCTGTAATAATAGCGCAGGTAACACCGATTGCAAGAAATCCGTTTACAGTCCCCTGTTCTACAATATCCATCAAGTTGCTGATTTCAAGATATCTTGGAGCTATGGCTGAAAATATCACAATAATAATCATAAGTGCCAGCAAAGTGGATAATTCCCGCGTGTATGACTTCATGACTTTTCTCAACTTTTCCATCTCACTACTCACCTATCGCATGTCCCAGTAATACAGTTTCACTGAACTCGTCCCTGTTTACCTGAGCCGACATGCGCCCTTCCTTTAATACAATAATTCTGTCACTCATTCCAATGACCTCAGGAAGCTCCGAAGAAATCATAATAATCGATTTTCCTTCCGCCACAAATTCTTCCATCAAAGCATATATCTCAGCCTTTGCGCCCACATCTACTCCCTTGGTCGGCTCATCGAAAATAAGGATATCTACACTTGTTGCCAGCCATTTTGCCAGTATCACCTTCTGCTGATTACCGCCGGAGAGATTCTGTGTCAGATGCTCCGGATCCATAATGTTGAGTTGTACCTTATTTCCATAGGTTTCAAAGTTTTTATATATGAGTTGTTTATCTAAACCGATCCCCTTATAAAAAGAAGGAAGGGCCGCCAGTCCCATATTCATGGCATTGCTCATAACCGGGACAAAACCTTCACTCTTTCTATTTTCCGATATCAGGCCAATTCCATATTTAAGTGCATCCTGAGGAGACTTTATATCCGTTGGTTTCCCATGTACGAAAACCTCCCCGCTTATTTTTTTATCTATTCCAAAAACTGCTCTCATAACTTCCGTTCGTTTGGCACCCACCAGACCTGAGACTCCAAGGATTTCGCCTTTGTGAAGTACGAAGCTGATATCTCTGAAACCGTTCCCGCAGAGTTTCCGAACATCCAGCACAACCTCCTCCTGCACACAGGGCGGCTTCAGTCGTACGGCATAGCTGGAAACATCACGCCCAACCATATTTTTGATCAATTCTTCCTTTGTGATGTCCGCAACCTTTGTGGTCATGATATAAGTTCCATCCCTCAGAATCGTAGCCCGGTCGGCAATGCGGAAGATCTCATCCAGTTTATGGCTGATATACAGTATTGTAATTCCTTTTTTCTTTAAATCCTCAATGATCGCAAATAATTTCTCTGTCTCTGCATTAGACAAAGATGCGGTAGGCTCATCAAATGATATGATCTTTGCATTATGGTAAAGTGATTTAGCAATGGCTATCATCTGGAGTTCGCCCACACTCAGCCCGCTGATGCTGTCTTTGCTTTTAAACCTGCAGCCCAGCTGTTGTAGTATTTCATCTGTTCTTCTGTAAATATCCTGATAATCAAGCATCCCATGCTTCTGCATTTCAAACCCTAGTGCGATATTCTGCCCTACGGACAGGCATTCTACCATATGTATCTCCTGATGAACCTTTGCAATTCCATACTTCAGCGCTTCCACAGGGGTCTCAAAGTTCACTTTCTCTTCCCCTATATAAACGTCTCCGTCTGTAGCAGTAAAGACACCGTGGAGAATATTCAGCAGTGTCGATTTTCCTGCTCCGTTTTCCCCGAGAAGTGCATGTACCTCCCCTTTTTTTACCGAGAATGACACTCCTTTTAAAGCATAAACCCCTGGGAACTTTTTCTGTATATTATCAAAACGAATCATCGTATCACTCACAAAACACTGCTCCTTTCTGATTCGGCAGCCTCTGGAAGATGCAGCCCAAAGGCAGCCCTGCCGGGCATAACAGCACCGGCAGACAGCCCGCCTTTTTATTCAAATGCCGGATTTTCCCATCCCAGATTTTCTTCTGCTGTGTTATCTACATTCTCAGAATCCAGCATCTTACTCGGTGTAAATACAACACGCGGCACTTCTTGTCCGATCATCCAGCGGTAGCAAACCTCAGCTGCCATATATCCCTCATAATATGGGAAAGAATCAATTGTCGCTGCCATCTCTCCTGCACGGATGGAGTCATATGCTTCTGACTGTCCGTCGCACCCAACTACATAGATGTCTTTATTCAGCTCCAGATTTGCCTCTTTCACCGCTTCAACGACTCCAAGGGCCATAACATCATTGTTACAGAAAATCGCTTTCAGATCAGGATATGTCTTTAGGAAGGTAGCCGCTACATCCTTTGCCTTGGATCGATCCCAGTCAGCATTTTGCTTGGCGACAACCTCAACGTCCTTATTGTTCTCTTTGAACCAGCCTTCAAATCCTTCCGTTCTGTTTCTCGTCACACCTGTTTTCGCCATCCCCATGACGATTGCAACTTCGCCTTTTCCGCCTATCTTCTCATTTACCCATTCTGCCGCGATCTGTCCCTGTTCCAGTGAATTGGGTCCCACAAACATGTCTGCGCCATTAAATTCATTATTCACTGCAAACACGGGGATATCCGCATCATGGGCCGCCTCGATCCCGGGAAGGCAGTTCGCATCAGAAATAGGTGATAAAAGCACTGCATTCACGCCCTGTCTTACCTGATCCTTCAGAATAGAGAGCTGTCCTTCCTCATCATCCTCTCCCATAGGAGATGTGGTGTCTACTGTGAGCTTCCTGCCTGCTGCTTCTGCATCCTTCGCAAACCCTTCATACCCGTTTGCAATTTCCTGCCACACTACATTTTCAAACGCTTTTACATTTCCCGCAAAACTGAATTCTTTGTCTGATGCCGCAATATCTCCTGCTTTTTCCCTTAGCTCTTCAAAAGTAATGGCGTCCTCCTCTTCGAGGGGATTAAATGTCTCATCGGTAGATGCCCATTTCGTACCATCAGATTCTTTTGATGCACTCTTACTGTCTCCCTCTGAATCTCCTTTTGAATTTCCGCATCCGGCAAAAACAGCTGACACTGTCAGCACTGCGCATAACAAACATGCAACCTTTCTCTTCATAGCTTTTCCTCCATATACTTTTTAATTAGTTAATACTAAGTTAACTCGTTATTTTCCAAGGGCTCTCCCCGGATTTTCCCGTGTAATCCGGCATATTTCCCCCTCTGTAAAGCCACATTCTTTTAATCTGGGAATAAATGTCTTTAGGATATAATCCATTCCGCATCTGCCGCCGTATGATTTCAGCCGATCTGCAGTTGGATCTGTTGAAATTAATATCTGATCCAAAAAGCCTTTGCCGGCCATGTGCTGAAGCATCCGGATTTCCGATTCGTTATCATGAAATTCGAATAGAGTTATGGTATCATATTCCATAAATACTCCTGTTGAAGCTATCTTCTCATGTATGTCCAGATCCTTTACCTGCCTGTCCACATGGCATATAAGAATCCGTTCCGGTGCAAGTCCCAGCTCAGTCAAATACTGTACTGCTTCCAGGGCGCCTTTCCCATACTCTGTGTGGAGCATAAGGGAAGTTCCCGTTCTTGCTGCTGCGCGCCCTGCAGCACCCAGGAGGACTCTGGTTCTTCCGCTTACCCCTTCCTGCGTCAGCATTGCCTTTACAAGGCCGGCTTTAATATCTGTCTGATAAGAAGGCCAGCCATAGCAACCGCCCAGAAACATTCCCTCCGTTAATTCCCTTACGAACATCTCCTCTAGCTTTTCTTCCGGCGTGTCCCATATCCAGTGGTCCTTTGTATAAAACACAGGGATATGATAACCCGTACACGCAATAATCTGTACGCCGGAAACCTCTGAGGCTGTTTTCAGAGCAAGGGCATCCCTTCCCGTGGCAAGTGGGTTTGCATCTACTAAAGTGTTCCCTCCCGCCTCCTTATAAAGCTTTAGCTCCTTTATGGACGCGGCCAGATTGTTGAGCCGCAGTTCCGGATTCGTAAGCAGTGCCGGGGTCTGCGTGATGTATACATGCTCATGGGGCTGACAGTGCCCTGCATCTCTGACATCTGACTGTCCGGTCACGGTTTCTATTACGCTCATTATTATCCCTCCCGTGGAATTTTGCTTTTGTTCAGAAGTACAAACAGTGACATCTCTAAGCCTTACTATTACCTTACTTTAACTTCGTTTTTATTTATAAAGACTATATCACAAATGAAAATATTTTTCAATAGTTTTATTTTATTTTGTAAATAGTTTTCAAGTTGAAATTATTTTTTTGTGCAGTTTTACAAAGGATTTTCCAATTATCACTGGTATTAACTGGAATTCATTGAAAACATATTACATATGCCTTGATCTTGATTGTATATTTTTTTCACTAATGAATGAAACACAGTTTCGTCTCACATAAAAAAGGATGCTATAGAACAAGTATATCCTTGCTCCAAAGCATCTTTTTATAATAGTTATGCATTTCCTTCTACTTCATAAAACTATCTATTGATTTATTCAATTTATGGATGGACTCCCGTTCCTCTCCGTCAACAGCATCCCTCACACTCTGCGTGATATAGGTTTTTAAGACTTCCTTGCCGGTATTATTCACTGCTGACTTTACTGCAGAAAGCTGGATCAGGACCTCACTGCAGTCTCTCTGGGTCTCAACCATAGTTCGTATAGACTTCATATGGCCGATGACCTTGGATAACCGATGAACGATGGCTTTGTCATATACTGTAATCTTATCCTCTTTTCTGTCTTCCATGTGTACTCATCCTTTTTGGTGGAGGCAGCGGGGTGCCATCGCCCCATGGCCCCCGCCAGTGAATTCTATTTTCTATCTTTTATCTTGGCTGGTTTAAGAATACTACACTGCAAGATGTTTCTCAAGCCTCCCCGGGGGTTAAAAAGTATACAAATTCCCCCATACAGCAGGCGCCTGCCTGCCCTATGGGGGAATTTCTTCTGCATAATGCAGCTATACTATCTTGTCTTAGTCCATACGCCTGAACCATTCACATAATACTTGCCAATCCAGGTATTTGAAGCCATTGCTCCGTTATCCTTTAAGTAATACCACTTTCCGCTGACCTGAATCCAGCCTGTCGCCATAGCTCCGCTGCTCTTCAGATAGTACCAGGTCTTTCCGTCCAGCAGCCAGCCTGTCGCCATGGCTCCATTACCTTTCAGGTAATACCAGGTTTTTCCGTCCAGCAGCCAGCCTGTCGCCATGGCTCCGCTGCTCTTCAGATAGTACCAGGTCTTTCCATCTAACAGCCAGCCCGTCGCCATGGCTCCGCTGGCTTTCAGATAGTACCAGGTCTTTCCATCCAGCAGCCAGCCTGTCGCCATGGCTCCGTTGGCCTTCAGATAGTACCAGGTTTTTCCTTCTGACAGCCAGCCTGTTGCCATCACACCGTTGTCTCTCAGATAATACCATTGGCCTCCGTCCAGAATCCAGCCAGTTTCCATGATACCATCCCGGTTAAGATAATACCACTGGCCTCCGTCCAGAATCCAGCCGGTCTGCATATATCCGTCTTCATTAAAATGATACCACTGGCCACGGATCTGTCTCCAGCAGTTCTCAGCATATGTGCCGTCACCGTTGCTGTATTTCCACTTGCCATTCTCTGCCACCCAGTGAGGCTGCAGCTTTTTCGTCACGGTAATCTTTGCAGTACCCTGATTTCCCTTGCTGTCCTCTGCTGTGACAGTTGCAGTTCCTACTCTCACACCGGTAACCACACCGTTCTGATCCACTACAGCAATTCTGGTGTTTGAGGATCTCCATGTGAGTTCCCCTTCATAGCTGCCTGCCGCGGTCAGAGGCAGACTGCTCTCTGCGGGTATCACTGCTTCTGCAGGTGTTATCTTGATTTCTACCGGTTCCTCCACGTCACCGCTTACCGTTACCGTTGTGGTAATGGTACGGTTTTCTGGTGCAAGCTCTTCCTCTGCTGTCATATAGAGTACCGGTGTCCCGTCTGCCGCGAAGTTAACTGATTTTGCTCTTGCATGACGTCCCGGATCATCTAATCCGCCGTCTCCAGGGCCTAATTTTTGTCCTTTGGTACGGGCATGATAAACGATGACAGGATTTCCAGCCTGATCCACGGTAAAGGAATTGTGGCCGGGTCCTACCTGTGTATTGCCCAGTTCATCATTGCCAAACACTTCACAGTCTGTTGTTGTAAAGATCGGATATGGATTCTTGGTCCAGCTCTCCTGATCCAGAAGATCTGCCCCTGCATCAGCGGATAACATACCTACGCAGTACTTATCATCCACCGTAGCGCCTGAGAAGCAGAGGTAAACCTTACCGTCATTTTGTATAACCGCCGGTCCTTCATTAATATACTGTCCGGCGTTCCATTCCCATGCGAAGTCAGGTGAGGAAAGCATAACTTTTTTGCTGGTTAGCTTGCTGGGATTGGAAGGATCTACTGTAGCAATATAAATATTGGCAGAACCCGGTTTCTCGGACCATGCATAGTAGCTCTGTCCGTTTGCCTCAAAGTATGTCATATCAATAGACAACCCCTGATAATCCAGATCTCCTTCTACCAGATCCACTCTCTGCGCTTCCCCCCAGTTGTCAGGGTTCATCACTCCGCCTTCCGCTGTGCCTTCACAGGTTATAATATGCGGCTTCAAATTCCACACATTATTCTCTACCAGGCTTGCGGTAAACAGCACACACCAGGTATCCCCAATCTTATGAATCTCCGGCGCCCAGATGTACCTTCCCTGAGGATGATCTTTTTCATCCCAGATGACGATCTCTTCCGCATCCTTTAATCCATTGATGGTCTTTGCTGTTCTCAGCACAATCCTGTCATATCCTTCCGGATCGTTCACCTTTCGGGTTGGATAAGAAGCTGTGAAATAGTAGCAGTCATTTTCTTCATCGTAAGTAACACAAGGATCGGCGCGCTCCTCAATCAGAGGATTGAAGTATTCTGTCTGGGCTACTTCTCCTGTCACCTCATAAGTACCGGGTATATTCAGGTTTACACCGTCGGTATCCCATTCAACAGCCATATCCTTGGAGGATCCGTCACTGTAAGAAGCAGTTACCTTAGAGGGCAGTTCAATCTCTCCGCCTTTCTCTACCGTCACCCCATCCACAGAACTGATTCCGGTATTCTTAATTCTGCTGTATTTGTTTGTCACTGCATCGTATTCTGCCTTTGTTACTTCGAAAGCATTAGACTCCTCTTTTACTGCATTCCCCGGCAGAGTCTGCGTGATTCCGAATAAGCTGTCCGGCTTAGCCGCTTCTTTTGTCTCACCAAATACAGTAAAGTCTTTGGTACCTGTCACATAGGATTTTCCGTCATTTCCATCCCAGTAGATCTTATAAGTTTCTGTAGATCCATCGTAGATACACACCGGATTCTTCACCTTTTTGCCGGGCGCCAGTTCTGCCTGCTTCTCATTGGTAAAGCTTATCAGATCCTCGGATTCATAGAGCAGTACGGAACTGCTGTCGTTATTGACAGATGCAATCAATCCATAGGTTCCGTCTGCCTTTCTGAACAGGCTTGGGGAACCCATCTGGGTGCCGCCGTTTCCATAAAGAATGGCTTTCCCGTTATTTAATGCCTCATACGTTCCGTCCTTCAGAGCTGCCAGGAACAATGCGTCGGAACGCTGAGTATTCCCTGTTGTCACATAAGTGAGCAGGGAGCTGTACTTCTCTACCACAACCAGTTTGAAATCCCTGCTCGCACTTGCCTGATTCTGTGTCAGAGTTGCGGTAAGAGTAACTTCCTGATTGCCCTTTCCTGCCTCTGGTCTGGTAACCGTCCCGTCCTTCTTTATAAGCTCGCTGCTGGAACTCCATGTAATAGAGATGCCGTCAATGTCAGCGGGAAGTTTCAGATTAGAGGTTACAAAGTACGTATTCAGATCAATTTCCTGTGCTTTCAGCATCAGATCCTTGGAGGGATCATTTTCTAATACTGTAATGACAAATTCTTTTGTTACACTCTGCTCCATGTTAGTAACCGTTGCTGTCAGGGTAATCTCGGCGTCGCCTTTTCCTTTGGCAGGGCGGGTTACTGTTCCGTCCGGAGCGATCACATTCTCATCCGAAGAGGCCCATGCAATCGTAGAACCGTATGCCCCCTCTGTTATAAGCGTGATGTCATCCACAACTGTGGTCTTGTCCATCTGGAGTGCCAGTGCATCCAGTTCCGCCAGGCCTTTTCCATATTCCTTGCTTACATCATCCTGGGTCCAGGTATCTGCAGAAACCTTTACGTTGCGCACCTGTCCTTTGTAAAACATGTCATTATAGGAAGAACGCCCGATATAAGCTGCCAGATCCTCCCCAAAATCACTTACATTTCTGGCTGTTTTTACAGATCCAACTTTTTCACCGTTAAAATATGCGGTAATAAATCCTGGCTGGATTACGGTTGTATAGAGCCCCCAGGAATCATCCGTCACAGGACCGTCCACACCATTCTTACCATCCGTTGGAGAGAATCCATACTCTGTCATATACGGCTGACCGGCATTCACACTGTTGGTCACCACGGATTTCATTCTTCCGCCTGGATTGCAGGGGTTCAGCAGCCAGTACTGAAGGGGAAGGCTTTCTGTTGTTCCGAAGAACATAGCAGCATAATTTCCCTTTCCTGTCTGGTTTTTCAGCCATACGGAAATTGTCAGAGTATCCTGGTTGTCGAACATACCGGTAGGAAGCTGTACATACCCGGCACTGCTTCCTGCTGCTCCTCCCGGAAGCGTCAGGGTTCCATTTTGAACAGAAGCGCCTTTTCCTTTGATCTCACCGTCATTTCCTTTTCCGGACATATCTTTGACAATATTGCCTTCCACGCTTGAAAAATCATAGTTCAGAATCAGTTCCTTTTCGTCAACGATAGGATCGCCTTCCACAACCACCTCTACAGAAACTTCTTTGTTCTCCGGAAGCACAGCCTCATCTGCTGTCATATCCAGAATCGGAGTTCCGTCTACAGACCAGTAAACTTCACGGATGCCTGTATGACGTTTTCCCCCGCTGTTCTGGGGAAGGGCGTGGTATACGTTTACATAATTGCCGTCCTCATTCACATAATAGGAGTTGTGGCCGGGACCATATTCTCCGGGCACGGATTCCGACAGGAGAATAGGATAATTGCTCTTCTGCCAGCTGTCAGGATTCAGCATATCATCTGCATTGGTACAGGTAAGCATGCCGACACAGTAGGAAGGATTTACTCCCGCTCCTGAGAAGGTGATAAAAAGCTGTCCTTCTTTATTGCGGATTACGAAGGGTCCTTCATCCACCGGTGTGGTATTTCTGTCCCATCCATAATCCGGGGCACACAGCCTTACAGGATCGCTGGTGAGCTGATAAGGTTTTTCCGGATCTATCGTGGCAATCATAATATTCGAAGACCATGTAGGATTAATCCGGCGCTCTGCCCACACTACATAGGAGACACCGTTCTCCTCTATGTAAGTCATATCCAGTGTAATCCCCTCGCTGTACAGGGCACTTCCATCTTTTCTGACCACCCGTACCGGCGCCTCCCAGTTGTCCGCGTTGGTGGGATCTGCATCCGGTGTTTTTAACTTCATCAGTCTGCACTGTACCGCATTCCAGGCTCCATTGGTAGAAGCCGCAAAGAATATATACAGTTCCCCATTTACCACATGCAGTTCCGGTGCCCACAGGCTTCCGGACATATCACCGCTGCTGGTTTTGTTCAGAATTAAATGATCCTGGGCATTCTTCAGTTCACTGACCGTTTTTCCGCTGCGGATATACAGCTTGCCCTGTCCGTTTTCGTCTGTGGCAATAAAGTAGTACATACCATTGTAATATAAGATATTAGGATCTGCCCGATTCTGAATTACCGGGAAATCCATATCGGACTGGCGGATAGTACCCTTAACCGTATAAGTACCCGGCTGCTTCCAGTTCACATCTGTCGTATCCCAGTCAACAGAACGCTGGAAAGTCTGTCCGTCGCTGTAAGTAAGGCTGGCCTTTATACCAGATAAATCAGCGGCTTCGCCCGTACTGGTGGTAACCTGCTCCTGATTCAGGGAGACACCAGTATTAACGATTTCCCCAAGACGGTTCTGCAGGCGCTCTGCCTCTGCCTTTGTGACAGGAATCACATTCCCGGATTCTGCATTAGGAATGCCAAGTTCTGCACTTGCCTTATCTGCGGCAACTCCCTCTTTCGGTGTGTCATCACAGGAAAGGCTGTTCAGATCCGCTATAGTATTGCTATATGTGTTTCCATCTTCCCCCTTCCAGGTAATACGGTATTGTTCATTTGCACCATCGTATTCGCAGGCAGGTGCTTTGATGATCCCTTCTGTTTTCAGATCGATCATACCGATTTCCTGGTAGTCAATTAAGTCCTCGGATGTGCAGAATAACACTTTTCCTGCATCCTCCGCATCTGTACCTGAAGTCTGTGCTCTCACAGCCACGATGCCGAAGGTGCCGTCCGGCATACGGAAAATGTAAGGTTCTGAGAGAATCTTGGATTCATCCCCTTCCGCATCCACATTGTATGTTTTGGCGAAAAGCAGCCCCATATTGTTGTGCAGCGCTTCGTAGGCTGACCCATCTGCACTAAGAGCAAGATGCATGCTTTTTCCGATTTCTTTATTGCTCGTGCTTCTTGTGTAGCCTGCCGCCAGAGAGGCTCCGGATTCTGCCACCTGTACCTGGAACTGTTTGGACTGTAAGCCATCTGCTCCCAGATCGATCTGAGCAGTGAGTGTTACTTTTTCAAATCCGGCTTCCGGACCGTGAAGAACTCCGTCATCACCAAGAATAGCCGGATTATCACTGGACCAGGTAATAGCTCTTCCCTCAATGGACTCCGGAAGAACAGTGTGTTCCGAAATAGTATAGGGCAGATTCAGCTTGCCCAGTACATACCCGGAAACTTCACTCTGGGGAAGAGTGTGTACTGCAAACTCCCTTTGAACTGACTGCTCACCGATTGACAGGGTTGCTGTGAGTACAGCATCTTTTGCCTCGTCTCCCAAAAACACTTCTCCGGCCGTACTGATCACGGTTGGGTCAGAGGTCTCCCAAGTAACTGCAGTTCCATTGGCGCCCTCCGTCGGCAGTTTCAGATTCCCCGTCACTGCACTGAGATCACCCAGATCCAGCTGGCTCTTGGCATCCTCCAGCAGGCTGTCAATAATGGGCTCTGTAACTGTTTCCGTGTCTTCATAGACATCCGCCACGCCCTGGGCATCCAAGGCTTCCCCGTAGACACGAAGATCCTGGAAGGTTCCGGAATAATCCGGGTCATCCAAATAGTTGGATCGCCCGATGTAGGCTTCCAGCACATCCCCGAATTCAGCTACTGTTTTCGTCTTCTCTGCGGTTCCTACCAGTCTGCCGTTCACATACCCTTCCACTGAGTCTGGCGTCAGTACCGTGGTGTAATGCACCCACTTATTCTGATAGACTGAAGTATCATGAGCAGCTACCCCCGCTTCAGTCTCCCATGGTTTTGACTCATTGTCAGAATCCGTAAACACAGATTTAAAGAGATTGTTCGGGTTTGTTGGGTTGAACAGCCAATAATTCGTGGGAACGCGGCTGGCGTTTGCCGGTGTCCCGAAAAATAACGCTGCATAATTTCCCTTAGCTGTATTACTCTTCAGCCATACAGAGATCGTCAGATTTTCCTCTCCCTGGAAGATCTCTCCGGGCAGTTTTACATAGTCGCGCTGTTTGCCTCCCCCCGGGAGATACAGGCCGTCTGCCCCCACAGCCGCTCCGCCGACAAGTTCACCGTTAAAATCATTTCCGCTGTAATCACTGACATCCTCTGTGAGGGGATACCAGGCCAGCGGTGCTGGATTTGTACCGCCTTCCGTTTCATTCGGTGCAGCTCCTGCGGGGATGCAGCAGCCCACAGTCATAATCACCGAAA
This sequence comes from Lactonifactor longoviformis DSM 17459, assembly GCF_900129135.1. Classification (GTDB taxonomy): domain Bacteria; phylum Bacillota; class Clostridia; order Lachnospirales; family Lachnospiraceae; genus Lactonifactor; species Lactonifactor longoviformis. Next base: position 165,717 of record NZ_FQVI01000003.1, on the reverse strand, counting down.
GCATCCAGGCGATCGCTCGTTTTGCCTTCTTCATGTTTTCCTCCTTTTTCCTCTTTGCCGAGATACTCCCTGCTTTCTTCTATCTGCAGCAAAGGCTTTTTATCTGCAAACTGGCAGCAGCCAGCAGACAGATCGCAGTCTATTTTGTACTATTTTATATTTTATCAGTTCGTTTTCTAATTTTCTTCGGACTACGATTGGAAAAAGGTTGGATTCTTTACTGAAATTTTAGAAATAAATTCATCCCTGTATTTGAATATCTTGTGATCAGCGCCTAGTCATCAATTCCAAAGAGATATTCCAGCTGATCTTCACTCTCGTCCAGCTGATCCTCAAGAGAATCTATCTCCCGGTCTTTTGCCCGGTATTCCTCACGTGTAATGGCACCCTGTTCATACTGTGTCTCAATTGAGTCATCCCAGACATCCAGATTGCGATCTATGGCGTCAATTTCTTTTTTGAGCTCCCGGTATTGGGCGAGCTGCTCCTCCTGGGTTCCGGCCGGCTTTGCAGTATTCACTTTTTCTGCAGCAGCGCTAACTGACTGTGCCAGTTCTTCCAGGGGAGGAAGTTCCGGGGATACCTGGGGTTCAGTCCCGGATTGCGTCTCGGATGCGCTCTCCCCCGGCTTATCTGCAGATTCTGTGCCGGTATTATCTGTCTCCGTATTCTGCTCCTCAAGGTCCGTGACTTTTTGCTCCAGCTGTTCCACCTGGCTTTCCAGCTCTTTTTCACGGCTGTCATCCCCGCATCCGCCAAAAAAAGTCACAGATACCAAAAGAGCAGCGGCGGCAATTGTACCAATTCTTTTTGCTTTCATAATAGCAGCCTCCTTTTATGGATAGTATTTTGTATTTATATTTTCATCATACAGAGAAAAGATTAAAACATTATTAAAACACCAATTTTAATCTGAATTTCATTTTTATCTAATACAATTAGGAAATCAGACAGGCTGTGGTATATAATAATCATTAATAGGAAAAGGAAAAAGAGGATGCAGAGGGAGCACTACAGCGTAGATGCCTGTGCAGACGGGAAGGAAGCGCTGGATTTCGCAGAGGTGACAGCCTATGACATCTTAAAGTACAGAGTATTGAGGGAGAAGGCCATCGCTGGCTGACATACGATATGGCCATGACCCGTGAGACACAGGTCATCTGCTGGGTAAGAGGTGTGGCCTCCCTCAGTGCATTTTCGCAGATCAATTCCATTCTGCTTAATCTGCTATTTATCGTATGTCCCCTTCTGGCTGTATTGGCAATTATCAGTGGATATTTTATTACGGGAAAGGCATTGAAACCTGTAGAGGCCGCCCTTGAAAATGAAAAGCGCTTCACTGCCGACGCCTCTCACGAACTGCGCACACCCACTGCCGTAATTCTGTCCCAGTGCGAGTATGTCCTTCTCCCGGACACTACCAGAGAGGAAATGACCGAATGTATAGAAGTAATACTGGGCCAGAGCAGAAAAATATCTGCCCTCATCCCTCAGCTTCTTATGCTTGCCCGGCAGGATGCAGCCAAAGAGAGGCTGGAGCTGGAACCTGTGAACATAAGTATGCTGACAGAGATCGTTGCCGGCGAGCTGGATGCGTCTGCAACCAGAAACAATATTCGTCTGAGACTGGACATAGAGGATAATCTGGTTGTGAGGGGAGATCAGAATCTGCTCATGCGCTTGATGGTTAATCTAATAGATAACAGCATTCAATATGGAAAATGCGGCGGCTCCACGTGGATAACTCTCCAGAAAAAAGGTAATTATGTGGAGGGCTGTGTGCAAGATGACGGCATAGGCATTGCACCGGAGCACCAGAAAGACATATGGAAACGTTTTTATCGGGAAGATAAAGTCAGAAAAGGAACACAGGAAACCCATTCCGGTCTGGGACTTTCTATGGTTCTGTGGATCGTGGAGGCTCACGGAGGGACAATCCGGGCAGACAGCAGAGAAGGAGAGGGAACCGCCTTTATCTTTCTCCTCCCACTGCTGAAAAAGGATACTTTTTAAAACACTGAATCCACTAATATTCTGGTATATTCCTCCCTGGGGGAGCGAATCACCTCATCCGGTGTTCCCTCTTCTATAATCTTTCCCTGATACATCACCAAAACTCTGTCGCACATTGCCTGTACCAGTGCCAGATCATGGCTGATCAGCAGATAAGACATCTGTGTATCCCTCTGAAGCTTTTTCAGCAGTTCTACAATCTGAGCCTGCACAGTCACGTCCAGTGCACTGGTGGCCTCGTCACAGATGAGAAGTTTCGGGGATACCGCCAGTGCTCTGGCAATGGCGGCACGCTGGCACTGGCCCCCGCTGACCTGATGGGGATAACGCCCTGCATATTCTGCCTCCAGTTCTGTCATCTCCAGGAGTTCCCGGATACGCACCTGGGCTTCCCTCTTTTTCATTCCCTGGTTGCACAGCGCCTCCCGGATGCCGTCCTCCAGCTTCTGTCTTGGGTCAAAAGAATCCTGAGGTGTCTGGAACACCATCTGCACGCGGGAATAAATCCGTTTCCATTCTTTTCTTCCCGCCTCCCGGATCTCTCTGCCCTCCAGCCGGATGCTTCCGCTGTCCGGCTTCTCCAGGCCCGTAATAATCCTCGCTGCAGTGCTTTTCCCGCACCCGCTCTCTCCCACCAGCCCCAGGCATTCCCCTTCTCCCACCGAGAAGCTTAGTCCATTCACTGCCATAAAGGGCTGTTTCCCCTTATAATATGTCTTTTTTACATCAAGGACCTCTAAAATTTCCCTCATATCCTCACCCCCGATTCAGACGCAGCACAGCTCCCAGAAGTTTTCTGGTATATGGTTCCCTGGGAGAATGGATTACTTCATGCTTTGTTCCGTACTCTGCCAGTTGTCCCTGGCACATGACCGCTATGTTATCTGCCATGCGTTCCACAACACCAATATTGTGGGTAACTATAATAATACTGGTCCCAAAGGTATCCCGCAGATTGATCATTTCCCTCACTACCTGCGCCTGTATGGTAACATCCAGGGCGCTGGTAGGCTCATCTGCCAGGAGCAGAGCGGGTTTAAGAATCATGGCCATCATAATCCCCACCCGCTGGTTCATGCCCCCTGACAATTCAAAAGGATAACTGTCCAGTATCCGGCTGCCGTCAGACAGCTTCATCTTCTCAAAAAGATCCATAGCTCTGCAGCGCACTTCCCCACGGCTGACGTGCTCGTGCTGGATGACTGCCTCGTAGAGCTGGTCTTCAATCTTTCGGATCGGACAAAGAGATGCCCCCGCATTCTGGAACACCATCCCCATTTCAGGGCCGCGCATCTTCCTAAGTTCCTCCTGGGTTCTATGCAGAAGATCTTTCCCCTTGTAATAGATCTTTCCCTCTGTCACAGCGCCTTCATTTCCCAGCAGTCCTATAATTCCTTTGATGACCGTACTTTTTCCGCTCCCGGACTCTCCTACGATTCCAAGAATCTCCCCTGGCATCACTTCGAAGGTTAATCCGTGCACCGCAGGAGTTCTGCGGTAGCAGATTTCTACCTGTTCCAGTTTTAGCAGCGGCTGTTTCATATCTGCATGTCCTCTATTCATAATCAAGATTTGCTGTGATTTCATAGTAATCTGACGGATGAGCTTCAAATCCTGTCACATTTGCCTTCATGGCAAAGGACATTTTTAAATGAGATGCAAAGATAAAGCCTCCGTCGTCCAGGAGAATCTGCTGCATTTTCACTGCCAGCTCTCCTCTTTTTGCCGGGTCAAATTCTCCATGGAGCTGTGTTTCCAGCGCTTCCAATTCCTCATTGTAATACTTTCCTCTGTTCTTGGCAGAGTCCTTCAGGCAATGGGTAGTAAAGAAATATTCGGGATCTCCGGTAGGCGCTGTCACAAAGGCACTGGCATAGATATCCCACTCGCCCTTATCCAGAAAATCCTGCTGGTTTGCCGTATTGTTTACCTCTACTTTTATGCCCATTTCTTTTAAGGTTGCCTGTGCGGATTCAGCCAGAAGCGGCAGTTCCTGACGCCCCGGATACGTGAGCCAGCGGATAACCAGAGGTTCTCCCCCTTTATCTGCGTACCCGTCGCCGTCTGTATCTGTATAGCCGGCTTCCTCCAAAAGCTTCTTCCCTTCCTCAGGATTGTATTCGGGAGCTTTCACCGATTCATTTCCAAAAGAGAAATTAGAGGGGAATATCCCCGAAGCAGGTGTCCCATTCCCCCCGAGAAGCCCTGCGGTAAAGCCCTCCTTGTCAATCCCCATAGCAATTGCCTTTCGCACCCTGTCATCCTGGAGAGCCGGCGTATCATAGTTCAGCTGCGCAAAAAATACCCGTGAGGTGTTTACAGAACTCACCTTATAACTTTCATTCTCCTGGAACAGAGGCAGACTTGCATAAGGCAGCCCCTGAGCGGCATCTATTTCTCCGGACTGAAGTGCCATGGTAAGAGTATCACCGTCAATAATCTCTTTTACATTTACACTGTCCATCTTTACCTCTCCGCCCCAATACTCAGGATTCTTCCTGAGGCTTATCTCCGTATCCGAAACATGCTCCGCGATAAACGGCCCGGTTCCAGCCACGTTTTTATCCTCTGTCACTCCATATTCCATATCAATAATTGCACCGTAAGGATCGCTCAGATAATTCAGTAGTGCAGGAACCTTTTCCTCTGACGTTATAGTTACTGTCAGGCCGTCTGCTGTAATCTCCTTGATCTTAAGATCCCCGGGAGCCCTGTCATGCACTGCCACAAGATCCTCCAGACATTCCTTCACTGCCTGGCCGTCCAGCTTTCGTCCGCTGGTAAACATAATATTATCCTTCAGTGTAATCTTAACCGTATACTCATCCACCTGTTCATAGCTCTCTGCCAGCCAGGGTTCTAATTCCATGTGTTCCGTAAATTTAAACAGAGTCTCCCCCACGCCATAACGCACCGCAGACCATCCGGAGTAATTGTCATGAGGATTAAGCCCCGTATTTCCCATCTCTACTCCATAAGCAGTGGTTCCATAGTTAAATACCTTTTCCCCATCCTGCGCCGTGGTCCCCTGTTTCTCATCCTCTCCCTTTTTATCTTCGGAATTCCCGCATCCGGCAAGAATTCCCGCTGCCAGAACAGTACAGATCAATACTGCTGTCAATCTTCTCTTCATCCTTTATCTCCTATCCACATGTTGTACTGACTGCCTGGGATCCATCACATCTCTCACAGTGTCTCCCAGCAGATTAAATAGCATTACTGTTACAAATATAGCGCATCCGGGTGCCAGAATCACCCACGGTGAAGTCTGAAGCATACTGCGCCCGCTGCTCATCATAGACCCCCACTCTGCGATGGGAGGCATGGCCCCTAGCCCCAAAAAAGAAAGGCCTGCAATTTCCATCATCATAGTACCGATATCCAGTGTTGCTGTCACCAGAACAGGCCCCAGTATGTTGGGCAGTATATGACTGAATACAATCTTTGTTCCCCCTGAGCCGGACAGCCTGGCTGCAGCCACAAACGGGGCATCTTTGATCATGAGCACCTGGCTTCTCGCCAGTCTGGCAAACTTTGGCCAGGAGATGCAGGCCAGTGCGATCACAGCATTGAGAATCCCTCCTCCCAGCACGCCCGCCACCGCTATGGCAAATACCATGCCGGGAAATGCCAAAAAGATATCCGATATTCTCATGATAAAGGAGTCCAGCTTTCCTCCCCTCCAGCCGCAGAACAGACCCACAGACGTTCCCGTGACAGTTATCACCGCAACAAGCAAAAGTGCTGAAAATATAGTAGTCTGTGAACCCATAATCACCCTGGACAGCATATCCCTTCCATACCGGTCTGTCCCCAGCAGATGGCCTCTTCCGGGAGCCTGAAGGGCCTGGGACAGATTCTGTTCATAAGGATCACAGGGAACCAGATGAGGTGCAAAAGCCGCAATTCCCAGGAGCATCAGAACCAGTGCGAGCAGAACGTACAGCTTTACTTTTTGTCTCCTCATGCAGCTCCCTCCTGTCCCAGACGTATTCTCGGATCCAGATAATGATAGAGAATATCTGTGATAAGATTGACTGCCACATAGATTACAGCCATCCAGATTACGTAAGCCTGTATCACAGGGTAATCCCTCATGGTAATAGCATCCACCGCCATCTTCCCGACCCCGTCCCACATAAAGATGGATTCCACAATGGCGGTTCCCCCCAGAAGAGATCCGATGGACAGAGCCAGAAGTGTCACAATGGTAAGCATCGACGATTTCAGGACACTAAAGTACAGGATCCTTCCCTCTCTTACGCCTCTGGCTCTTGCCCCTGTTACATATTCTTTGTTCAGCTCCTCAAGAACAGAGGCTCTCACCTGACGGGTATATTTGGATGCCATAGCAATGGCAAGTGTCAGAGTGGGAAGAATGATACTTTTCCAGCCCTGTGCATTCCCCATAACCGGAAACCACCCCAGCTTCAGTGCAAAGAAATAAATCAACAGCAGAGAAACAAAAAAGTTAGGCAGAGAGTTTCCGATAAAACTCAGGAAACGTATGAGGTAGTCTAAAAACCGGTTTTGTTTCACCGCAGCCAGAACCCCCAAAGGAACAGACAGCAGAATAGTCACAAGCACAGAGGCAATGGTAAGGGCAATAGTTGCCGGCAGTTTATGCACAAAAGTAGAGAATACAGGTTTCCCCGACACATAAGATTTACCCATATCACCGGTAAGTACCTGTTTCATCCAGACTGCATACTGTTCAAGAAACGGTTTGTCCAGCCCAAGCTCCTCCCTGGCTTTTGCCTTTGCCTCCTCCGACAGCACCCCGCCCCTGTTTGCCTCCAGTATGTCCACCGCATCTCCGGAGGCGCTGTGCATCAGCGCAAACGAAAGTAGCGTAATTCCCAGCAGTATGGGGATCAGCTGCAGGAGCCGTTTTGCTATATATTTTTTCATACAGTATTTCCCTTTTTTCCGCAAATCATAAACATAGGCGTGGGATTATAGAAGGCATCTTTTTCCAGATATATCTTTTTACTCACACCCAGGTCAATTTCAAACCTCTCCAGGCCTGTCCGCCCCAAAATCTCCAGATCCCAGGCCGGACGCATATAGGTGCTGATAGGCAGCTGACGCTTAATCTCCTCACACTCCCGCATCATCTCATCTCCCACCTCAAAATGGGCATGGTTTTCCGGCAGTTCCGAAGTGTCAGAAAAGTCTGAGGCCCCGTAATTCGCGTCAAAATTCAGAAGGATCCCTCCCGGCTTCAGCACGCGGCACCACTGGGTATAAGCTTTTTCCGCATCCGGAAGCGTCCAGGTGAGATTCCGGGAGATCACAACATCAAAGGTTTCATCGTCAAAATCCAGCGCCTCAGCATCCATCACCAAAAATTTGCAGCCCGCCTGCTGTTCCCCGGCCAGCTTTCTGGAATTTACCACCATCTCAGGCGTCAGATCTGTCCCGATCACCTCATGGCCCCGCCTGGCCAGAAGAATGGAAAAAAATCCGCTCCCGCAGCCCACATCCAATATCTTCAGTTTCTTTCCAGTCCCAATCTGCTCCTCTATCCTTTCTATCCAGCGCCTGGCCAAGGGACTGTCGAGCTCCGCCCTTCTCTGTTCCAGAAAGCTGTCACTTCGTTTTGTCCAGTACTCTGTAATTCGTTCCTTTCTGTCATCATGCCGTCTCACAATCCTGCCGTAGGCTATCATAGGCCCGTCTTCCAGAACCTGCAGACTTCCCGTCTGATAAAGAATCACCCCATCGTACTCCGCCCGGCACACCTCCAGTAGTTCCCCATCGTAATCTTTCACTGCCCCCAGTTCCTCTCCGCCCCGGATCAGATCCCCGGGCATCTTTCTGGGATACCAGAACCCCGTATGTTCTGCGGCCTGATACACAATGTCCGATACGTCCAGAGGATAATAGGTTCTGTACCCCCTCTGTCCCCGGTAAATCCCCAGACTGCAGAGAATGCTCCTCACATCCCGTTTGGTTGACTGCACCTCCTCCGGTGTCCAGGCGCCCATGCCGCCCCGTTCAATCAGGATCCCTGGGATCCCCCTGGATGCCGCATAATTATAGGCGCCTCCGGTTGACACCGTAGAGCGGACCATATAGGGAACATCCACCTGCTCCGCCATTTTTCTTGAGGCCTCCACTACCTTGGGACTGGCCTTCCCCGCATAATATACATAAGGTGCCAGCTGTTCATAGTCATCGCCGCTGTGCAGATCGATATAATAATCCGCAGCCCGGAAGAGTTCCTCTGAAATTGCCCAGGCCAGCTGCTGTGTCTCACTTCCCTGGGGATCCCCCGGGAATTCCCGGTTCAGATTCCTGCCGTCCTCCGGTCCCATACTTCCTGCCCGGTGTTCAAAGGCCCTGCGGCTCACTGCCTTTACAAGGATCACTGTTCCCTGCAGTTTCTCTGGCTTGAGGCTCTGCGAAAGCTCCACAACCGCCTGAATGCCTACATACTCCCCTCCATGGATGCCGGCTGTAATGACTACGGTTTTTCCCTCTTCTGTTCCGCGGATGACAGCAGCCGGCAGTGAGAATTCCCCTCCGGCCAGCTCCAGCTCACCGCTTATCCGTTCCCCCGGCTTTAGGGAAAGCCCCTCCAGGCAAAATCTTCTGATCGTATTTTCAGTCTCTTTATGCATGTATATCTACCTGTCCTTTACATCCCTGAATCATAAACATCGGCGTAGAGCCATAATTGAGCTTTTCTTCTTTGCTCCACACACGCCTCCAAACATCCACATCCGCCTTTATCTCACAGAATCCAATCCTGTCCAACACGCTCTGATCCCACTCGGGCCTCTGCATCCGGGACAGGGGAACCTTTAAAGCAATTTCCTCCATTGCGTCAATATCTGTGCAGAGATAGTGATCATCCAGCTGATATTGCTCTACATTTTTTCTGTCCCGCTCATATCCCTCCCGCTGGGTTTCATCGTAGAGATATCCATACCAATTGGCGTCAAAATTCAGCAGACGCCCGCCCGGCCTCAGCACCCGGTACCACTCCTGATACGCCTGTACTGGTTTCTCCAGATTCCAGGTAAGGTTTCTGGAAATAATCACATCAAAGCTCTCGTCCTCAAATTCCAGGTTCTGTGCATCCATCCGGTAAAAGGAGATACGTTCTCCCAGAGAGCCGGCATTCTCCGCGGCCTTGTGCAGCATATCCTCTGTGTAATCCACAGCCGTCACATGATACCCCGCTTCTGCCAGTATCACAGGGAAAAATCCGGGGCCTGTTCCGATATCCAGAATTCTCAGTTCCTCTTTGGGGATCTGCGGAAACTGCCCGGTAAGCGTTCCAAGCCATGCTTCCTTCTGCATGCCCTCCAGTTCTTTATGATTTACTTCAGAGTACCCCTCGGTACGGGTGCTCCAATATTCTGCAATTTTCTCCAATAATTCCGCCATAGTATTCTCTTTTTCTCCAATTTATTTTATAGAATTACTTTAACAAATCAAAAAGGGAGCCACAAGCCCCATGGGGGGATAGCGGCTCCCTTTCTTTCCTGCATATCCTAAAGCCCAAATCTGTCATATGTATGCCAGCAGTCCAGACATACATATCTGCCCTTTTCTATGCGGAGCATGGATTCTGCAGTATTCTCATGGCATACTTCGCATTCATATGACTGAAAAATCATGGCCCGCTCCGGTAGCTGCATTTTTACCTCCTTCACATCAAAAAGCTCTTTGGGGGATACATTTTTTACTGTTTTCTCCCAGTCTCCTCCCCGTTTTCCGCGGTTTGTTTTCAGTACCAGCCGCACTGCCGTCCCTGCGGAGCGATTGTAAAAGGAGTACGCCTGCTTTCCCCTCAGCCGGAACAAAAGATTTCCTTTTCCCACACTGCATCCCAGTATCACCTGGATGGCATCTACTCCGCAGGAATCATTTTCCGTCACACATACCACCTCTTCATCCTCTGAAAATCCCAGTTCCAGCAGCTCAGCCGCATACAAAGCAGCCTGGTATCCAATAGCCAGCCCTCCGCACTCATGTCCGTGAAATGCTGCGCATTCCTTCCACAAAGTCTCTCTGTCTTTCATCCCAGCACCTCCTGAATTATCATAATTCTGTTACATACCTCTGATTATACACATCCTCTCTTTTTGGCCGCAAGCCTCCCCGGGGGATTAAGCCTCTTATACAGAAAAAAGAATGATTTCAAGAAAACTGCGGAAACTATAAGCGTCATCTTAATAAGACACATTATAATAAGGAGGGCTATGTTATGACCAAAAAAGAACCTGCCTTTTATGCCTGTGATAAGTGCGGCATCATGATCGAGGAGATCTGCGGTGAGAAAGAAGAATTTTCCTGCTGCGGTATTCCTCTGAAAAAGCTCACCCCCAACACATCTGACGGGGCGCAGGAAAAACATCTGCCGGTTGTAGAATGCAATGGCAGTCAGGTAACTGTGAAAGTAGGCAGCGTATTCCATCCTATGTCAGAGGAACACAGCATTGAGTGGGTCTATCTGGAAACAGAAAAAGGCTGCCAGAGAATTAATCTGAAGGCCGACGGAGAACCTGTAGCAGAATTTTTCCTTTGTGACGGCGACCGTCCGGTTGCTGCATACGCATACTGCAATCTTCACGGTTTCTGGAAAACCACAATCTAAATATGCCAAAAGGCAGCAACAGCATCAATGATATTCATTGAGGTCTGTTGCTGCCTTTTCCTGTCTCTGCGTGATACGCCGCGGTTTTATTCTCGCTGCGTTCACAGCATTATTTCAGCTCATTCTTGGTCAGCTGCTTATAAAAAGATACCAGCATAAAGCAGATAAGGATCATAAACGGAAAACTAAATACAAATGACAATGACTGAACTGCAGATAATCCTCCGGTTACAACAAACATAATAGAAAGCATTGCCAGAATCACGCCCCACAGAATCTTAATCTTTCTGTCATTATTCTCCATACCCCGTGAACTCATAACGGCAACTACCTGTACACCGGCATCCGCTGAGGTCAGGAAGAACACGGACAGGGATATGATAACCAGTACAGATATAATCTGAGGCAGCGGCAGTGTGGAAAGCATGGCAAAAATAGAGGAATTGGTATCTACCACACCGTTCACAGCAATACTTCCCGGGTTCTCCAGTTCAATATGTAGAGCAGAGCCTCCAAGCACGCCAAACCAGATACAGCTGAGAATCGTTGGGATAGACATAACCGCCAGAATAAACTCACGCAGGGTTCTTCCCTTTGATATCTGTGCTATAAAACTTCCCACAAATGGAGTCCAGGTAATCCACCAGGCCCAGTAGAATATGGTCCAGTTTCCAATCCAGTTCTCTCCCGTATGGGCAGCAACCGCTCCGTCTGCATCCTGGAAGAAACTCATAGGAATCAGCTGATGGATATAAGCGCCTATGGCTTCCGTAGTACTTTTGATCAGATTAATCGTAGGGCCGGTAAACAGGATAAAAAACAGTACCAGAAACACAATAACCGTATTGCTGTTGCTCAGCTTCTTCATCCCCTTCTCGATGCCCGCAGAAGAAGATATGATAAACAATACCGCAAATACAATAATGATTAAAATAGGAGTAAAATCTCCCATTGAAAAGCCAAAAACGTAGTCCAGACCGCTGGCAATCTGAAGACTGCCCAATCCAAAGGAGGTTGCAACTCCTATAAGAATCAGAATAATAGTAAAAGCGTCAATTCCCTTCAGAAGAGGCTTCTTAAAAGATTTGTTCTCTAAAAAGGGTGTAAAAACCGAACTGACCAGCATTGGTTTTTTCTGTCTGAAGTGAAAATATCCCATTGGTACAGCTACTGCCAGATAAAGCGCCCAGGGATGGATCCCCCAGTGGAAGAAGGTATACTTGAGAGATTCCACAACTGCCTCCGGTGATGCAGGATCTGCTACCGGCGGAGCAAAAAAATGGTTCAACGGCTCGGCAACGCTCCAGAATACAAGCCCGATTCCCATACCTGCCGCAAATATCATAGAAAACCAGCTGATATTGGAATACTCAGGCCGGTCAGTATCTGCCCCCAGGCGAATCTTCCCGTATTTGCTGAAAGCAATAAACAGGCAGAATGCAATAACCAGAGCAGCAAACCAGATAAAAGTAAATCCTAATTTGTTTGTCAGATAGTTAAAGATAGACGACAGCCATACAGATACGGTGTCTGAGAAGGCGATACACACAATGGATATTATCACCGTTACTGCCACAGCGATACATACGATAGAAGTATCTATCGTTTTAGCAGCTTTTGTAGTGTCAGATTTCTGTTCCGCATTGTTTTTCTTCATGAAAACCCTCCATTCTGTTGTTTCAATCCACGCTCGGTAATTACACAGAGTATGGCAGAATCTTCTATAGACGTATAAGTTATCTATGCCAGTTGGAGATGCTGATTCCTCTGCGCCATTATGTTATCGTGATAACATAATGGTAACATGAAAATCATGATACGTCAATGCTGACCCGGAATTAACGTCTTGAAAATAGAACAAACAAACATATTTTATCCTACAATTAATTCCATATTACTAATATTTCAGAAAAGCTCTTAGACTGCCGGAGACCAGAGCATCTCCGCCTGGTTACCACAGTAGCCATTTTGGGCTTCCTGTGCTATACTATCTCTATTAGTTTCCCACATCTTTCAAAAGCTGACGGGAAACCATTAAAAACTCAGGAGGGCAAGATTACTTTGGAAAATTCAGAAATTGCTGTTCAGGTATATGAACATGTAAAATCCTGTATTCTGTCGGGAGAATGGAAAGAGGATACCAGGGTAAGCGAACGGTATCTCTGCGATATGTTTCACACATCCAGGACAACGGTCAGAAGCGCTGTTAACCGGCTAAAAAATGACGGGTGGCTGTATGTGCGGGCCAAAAGCGGTACTTATGTAGCCCCTGTAGACATCAAATCTATAAGAGATAATTTTGAGGTCCGGAGCATACTGGAACCCAGTATGGTATTAATGGCCTTTCCCAATATAACCCCAGGTGACATACAGCGTATGAAGATAAACTGTGAGATAATGGAAAACGCCGGCATAGAAGAATATATTCTCACCGAGGCAGATAATCACAGTGTTATCAAAGAACGCTGCGGGAATCTTACTATTGTAAAAATTATTACTGATATGATGGACACCATCTACCGAATCACTTCTAAGTCTGCGATCACTGCCAAGAGAAGGCATTTCAGCATAAGAGAATGGCAGAACGTGATACAGGCTATCGAGACCCAGGATGTAAATATGGCAAGGCAATATATGACACAGCACATTATGAATGCCTCAGATTCTTTTTGGGATACTTTAAATATGAAATAAGCTATAAAATCCTGCGATGCAGGATTTTTTTTGCAGCTATTAAGTTTTAGTTGCAATTCTCCTTGCAAACTGGTATACTAGTTTTATCAAATTCTTTTATTTTTTTTGCAAAAACATAAGTTTAAACATTTTATTCTCTGTATTTTCTGTTTTATCGGCAACTTCTGGTATACCAGATATCAATGCGCGCAGATGTCTCCTACACCAGTTAATAAAAAAATAGCAAAGGAGAATGTATTATGGGCAAATATAATTTTTTGTACCTGTCAGAAGCAGACATTTGCAGTCTGAATATTCAGTGGCCAGAAATCTTCCATTGTATGGAGCTGGCCTTATCCGAGCATGGAAATAAAACGGTAGAGAATCCCCCTAAGCCAGGCGTCCACCGTTACTCAGACTCTTTTATGCATGCAATGCCTGCCTATTTAAAAACAATGAATGCGATTGGTGTCAAATGGGTGGCAGGATATCCCTCGAACCGTGAGAAAGGAATTCCCGTGACTACAGGACTGCAGATCATTAATGATGCAGATACCGGACTTCCCCTGGCAGTTATGGATGCCACCTGGTCTACGATGATGCGGACAGCCGCTGTTACCTGCATATCTGCACTCCGCTGCGCCAGTGCAGATGCCAGGATACTTGGAATCATCGGTGCAGGGGTTCAGGGCAAGACAAATGCCGTTGCTCTAAAAGAAGCGCTTCCCCAAATCAGCGAAGTCTTATTATATGATATTTTCCCTGAGGCCGCCCTTCATGCCCAAGAGCAGCTATCAAGCCAATTAGGAATTCCTGTCCGTACAGCACAGACCCCGGAGGAGGCAGCCAGGCAATCTGATATTCTGATTACTGCCACGCAAAAATTGACCCAGCCCATTGTCCGCTTGGAATGGCTGAAAGAAGGTGTGTTATGCCTGCCTCTGGAGTCCAGCCGTGCATGGTACAATGATGTCCTGTTTGGCGTAGATAAATTTATTAATGATGATTTAGAGCAGGCGAGACTGTACCAAAGGCAGGGAGCATTTACCGGAGGCATTCCTGATTATTACGCAGAAACAGGAGAGATTATCGCAGGACTAAAGCCCGGCAGGGAAAATCCCCTGGAAAGAATTATGGTTATGAACATTGGATTAGGGTGTGAAGATATTGCCTTTGGTAAATACATATACGAAAAAGCGGTTAAAATGGGGAAAGGAACCCGTTTGGAGCTATAATACCTATCGTTTGCCAAAGCAAGGAGGGTTTATATGAAAAAAACTTCCCAGAATAGAGAAATCACTTTTATAGAAGCGATTATTATGCTTCTGGTTTATGTAATAATTTTTGCTTGGGGAATCGGTAAATATCCAACCGGATTATCCATTTTAATGTGTGCCATCTTTACATCGCTATACGGAATCCTACTATTAAACATTTCATGGGAGGAGATTTTCGGCAGCATACTAAAAATGTTTCAGATGGGTATGCCTTCACTTCTGGTACTGCTCATGGTTGGTTTTATCAGCGCCTCCTGGCTTGCCTCCGGCACCATTCCCGCCTTGATTGTTTACGGGCTTAAGATTTTGAACCCCTCTATATTTCTGGTAGCTTCTTTTTTAATTACCACTCTGGTGGGAATCGCTACAGGATCTTCCTGGTCGGTAGTTGCCACCTTCGGCGTGGCTCTTATCGGTATTGCCAATGGCATGGGCATCCCTCCCGGACTTGCAGGAGGAGCTATCGTATGCGGATGCTGGCTGGGTGACAAATGGAGTCCTCTCTCAGATACCACGAATCTGGGAGCTGCAATGAACGGTCTCAATATCTTCGATCTCTGGAAACATATGCTTCCCACCAGCGGTCTGGGAGGCATTGGAGCAGCAGTTATCTTTGCCGTTATAGGTTTTCATTATGCAGGCGGAAAGATTGATACTGCCGGAATCAACACGCTCACCGAAGGCATAAACGGCCAGTATCACATCAGCCTTTTACTGCTCCTACCGGTGGCTCTGGTAATTTTCTTCAGTATACGTCAAAGGCCTGTACTCCCCGTACTTATCTTAGGTGTAGTAGTCGCTATTATCCTGGCAGTTGTCGTACAGGGAAAAGCTCTGGGTGAAGTAATGAACGCTATTTATAACGGTTATACTACATCAACGGGAGATGCCAGTCTGGATAAGCTGTTAAGCGGAGGCGGCCTTTTATCAGTTGCCGGGATTATGATGATCATCTTCTGCGCGTTCACCCTGGCAGGAGCCCTGGAGCCAGTGGGGGCTATGAGAGCCATAGCAGT
This sequence comes from Lactonifactor longoviformis DSM 17459, assembly GCF_900129135.1. Lineage (GTDB taxonomy): Bacteria > Bacillota > Clostridia > Lachnospirales > Lachnospiraceae > Lactonifactor > Lactonifactor longoviformis. The sequence goes on along the minus strand of NZ_FQVI01000003.1, from coordinate 150,127 downwards.
AAAGCTTGGAAGTATTGCCAAAAAACGCGGACCTCTCACACTTCTGACTGTCTTTACCGGAATCTTCGGAACATATTTGGGCGGTACTGCCTATACCGGGGTAATCCTGAATTCCAGCATGTACGCAGATTCCTATGAAAAAGCCGGCCTGACAAAGCTGGATCTGGCACGTGCCTCCCTGGAAGGCTCAGGGCACACCAGTGCCCTGGTTCCCTGGTGCGGCAGCCATGTCATGATTGTCACTTCCCTGGGAATTACATGGGGGCAATTTCTCCCCTACTATTTTTCCTTTTGGATCTCGATTAGTCTTATGATTTTGTACGGGTTTACAGGATGGTTTTTCCAGAAGGAAAAGCCGGGAGTAAAGCAGCTTTCGGACAGTGCAGACACGACAGATGGAACTGGGCGGTAAAGAAAAAAGCCTCTGCCCCCTGTATGTGTAATTATATACAGGGGAGCGGAGGCTTTCTCACGGCCCGATATGCCGTCCTCCGGTGCTTTCTGTTATGATTGTGCTCTTTCTATATTATCTCTGCGGTTTTCTAATCTGCAGATTCCCTGTGTCATAGTTCCCATGGGACAGAAGGTACACCAGCTCCTGGGCTTATACAGCAGCATCACAGCCAGGCCGATAATCAGAGAGGTGAGCATAAGTCCGTAAAACCCAAAGCTAAACTGAGCAATCCACGGGGAAACAGCCCCTGCGGTGTAGGTCCATCCCCAGGGTACCCGAATGGTCCACAGCAGTTTGATAGCCTCCCGCAGTCCGGCGGTTCCCGATGCCACCAGCCAGGTCTGGAATACCATATTACCGAACATTGTCATAAAAAAGAGCAGAAAACTGTAACGGAACCACTTAGAAACCATCCACTTTGGGGTGGGTTTATTTCTGGAAAGCTTCAGCTTTCCCCCAAGAAGGGCAAAGAGCTGTCCTCTCCCGCACAGATGATTGCAGAACCATTTACTTTTTCCAAATACAGCAATTAGGAGGGGCAGCAAAAAATCTATCATTCCCAGCCAGGCAAAAAGTATATTAAAGAACCCCATTGCAAAATAAATAATTGACCAGATCCAAAGATAATCATACCATTTTTTCGTTCTCATAAGGCTGCCTCCTTCTTCTGCATAATTACAGCATTGGCAGGACAGATATTGGCGCAGATGCCGCAGCCTATACATTTTTCCAGATTAATCTTTGTGTAACATCCCTTCCAGACAGTCACAGCTTCCCTTGGACATACATTCTCACACGCACCGCATGCCACACAGATCTCCTTTATTACAGATGCATTTCTTTTTGCCACAGTTCCACATCCTCCATAGACTTATTATTTATTTGTTTAGTATATCTTAAAATCCAAATATGTTCTGTAATAAAGTCACATAAGGAATGGGTTTGTGTATGCAGAGGAGCTGAAGAAGGACAAAAGCTGAATATTTGTTTGTTTTCCCCTACTTCCCAAACAGACTCTCCGGGAATGGCGGAATTCGAACAAAAACCAGGATTCTGTTGATGGCAATCCCGATTTCCGTTTGCTATAATGCAGATACAAGCAAAGAAATCCAGCGCGCAGAGATTTCCATAATGAATTCAGGAGGTATCTATATGGGTTTTGAATTTAGAAAAGAATATGTAAATGACTATGTCGCCCCTTACGGACAGGAGATCATGCACGGCAAGATCGCCCTGGAGGAACACTATGAATCTCCCCAGTGGGAGGCCACCGGGGATCCAGGAAGTGCATCGGCATTACAAGGAAATGGCTGGAGGACGGCATGAAATACAGTCCTGCATATCTCGCGGAACTTCTGACGCATCTGACGTTTCAGGGGGTATTCCATGGCCTGGAACTGGATAAGATGATTGAACTTCCCAAATAATACGATCCTGAAAAGCCTTCCCCGGAGGGCATACGAATTTATGGGGTTCTGCCGTTCTAACTGATATACAGAATCGGTACATCCCCAAGAATCCTTTGAATCTCCCCCCGCAGAAACGCCTCCGCCTCTGCTCTGGCCTCCGGGCGATAGCAGTACCTGCCTCTTCCCCGTCCTGTCATCAGGTCTTTGTCATACAACTGAGGGGCATTGGGGAAAGCCTCCTCATTGATGGCCCTGTGGATGTAAGAGTAGGTCATCAGTATAATCTCCAGAAACATCTGCGCTCTCATCTGATCTGACAGTCCCTCTCTCAATTCCTCCAAAAGTCCTGTGTATGCCTCTTTCCATCCATCTGTCAATATCACAGGAGCGATTAAAAGTCCGCAGGGATATCCCGCCGCACACATTTTATTCACCGCAGCGATCCGCTGCTTCAGGCCGGAAGTCCCCAATTCTATCCTCCGGATCACGGACTGAGGGTTGACACTCATCCGGAAAATAACCTTTCCTCTGTGGTCCAGATTCAGCAGCGGATCCACCATATCAAATTTAGTAGGAAAGGTGAGAGAGCCTGTGCCCTCCTCTGCAAAACGTGAAATTGTATAGGTCAGATTGTCTGTTATGGTATTTTCCAGCACCAGATCACTATTGCTGCCGATTTCAAAAGTAAGAGGCCTGTCACTTTTACCTGATTTGCGTATCAGTCTGTCCAGCATCTGTTCCCGGTTGACGAAGAGACGCAGATACGCACATTTATTATAGTTGCATACAAGATAGCAGTACAGGCACATTGCCGTACAGCCAGAGGACGTGTAAGGGACGAGATAGTCAGACACTTTATGATTTTCTACATATTTATGGGTTTTTCGAATGCCGATGATCAAGTTGCGTTTCATATGCCCGAACTCCGCATTGGGTTTCTCCTGCATCTCCCTGATAGAATTGTGGTTCTCTATGGGGATCCAGTCCAGATCGCCAAACCTCTCCTTCAATGCCTTTCCGAGAGGGTATGACAAACTTTCTGTCTCATAATAAACTGCGTCAAATTTCATAATATTTGCCTTTCCAGGATATCGTTCTTTCGTTTGCTTCTCTTCTAGTATGCGTCATTCCCATAAAAAAAACCGCTACTGCACAAAGCAATAACGGTTTTATCCAAATTCATTTTTAGTCTGTTACGTAAGGCATAATAGCGATATGTCTTGCTCTCTTAATCTCAACTGTAAGAGCTCTCTGATGTTTAGCACAGTTACCTGTGATTCTTCTGGGAAGGATTTTCCCTCTTTCAGATACATATCTTTTTAATTTGTTAGCATCCTTGTAGCTGATTTCATTGTTTTCTTTACCACAGAATACACAAACTTTTTTTCTTCTGCGACCGCCTCTTCTCTTCATTGGAGAATCTGGTCTTTCACTTTTATTGTAAGCCATGAGCTTTAACCTCCTTATTTTAGTTAAACGGCAGTTCTTCGTCTATGCCGTCAGGAATATTCATAAAGCCATCGATAGATGCTGCATTGTTCGGTGTCGGATCTGCGGCCTGCTGTGATGCCTGTCCCACATGGCTGTCACTGACTGCTTTGCTCTCAGCGAATTCCTGCTCCTCTACGACGACTTCCGTAGTATACACTTTCTGCCCTTCCCGGTTCGTATAGCTTCCAGTCTGGATTCTTCCGCATATGGTTATACGGATTCCCTGACGGAAGTACTTCTCCGCGAACTCTGCCTGTCTGCCAAATGCAACACAGCTGATAAAATCTGCTGTTGCCTCTCCGTCTCTCCGAAATCTTCTGTCTACGGCAAGTGTATATCTGGCAATTGCCAGTGCATTCTCTCCTGCTGAATATCTTACTTCAGGATCCCTTGTTAAACGCCCCATTAAAATTACTTTGTTCATATCTATTACCTCGTATTATTTACAAATTATCAATCATCGGCTATCAGAACCATTATAATCAAAATGGCGCTTTTCAGTTAAAAAATTATGCTTCTTTTTTAACAACCAAATATCTCAAAACATTGTCCATAATACGCACGTGTCTTTCAACTTCTGCCGGACAAGCTGCATCTGCCTCAAACTGAATAAAGTAGTAGAAGCCTTCTCTCATTTTCTGAATTTCGTAAGCTAATCTCTTCTTACCCCATTCTTCCACTTCTGTTACAGTTCCGTTGTAGCGTTCGATGTATTTTTTCGCTTTTTCTACAACAGCTGCACGAGCTTCATCTTCAATTTTGGCATTCACAACTAATGCTAATTCATACTTGTTCATGCTGTTTTACCTCCTTTTGGTCTTTTGGCCCCCTGATCTCTTCAGGGAACAAGGATATCTTATAATATATCACAATTTTTGATTCTACCATAAAATGTATGGGAATGCAAGTTATTTTGCCTTTTTTTTCAATTCTCTGGTATTCTTCTCTACCAGCTTTCTGGTCACCATAATCTGATGGCCGCACCCCGTGCATTTGAGCCGGAAGTCAGCGCCAACCCTCAGGATTTCCCATTCACTGCTGCCGCAGGGATGCTGTTTTTTCAGCCTTACAATGTCTCCCACTTCATATACCATATCGTAAACCTCCGAAAGTTATTTTACGGTTATCTGTCCGAACACTTCCCCGATGGGCGCCTGTATCAGAAGATCCGCCTGCTTGTCTCTGGGTGTCGGGGCCTTGTTGATCACAACCAGGGCTTCCCCCCGGAAATAATCTATAAGGGATGCTGCAGGATAGACGGCCAGAGAAGTGCCCCCAATGATCAGAACCTGAGCTTTGCTGATGGCAGATACCGCCGCCTCAAGGGTATGGCCGTCTAAGCTTTCCTCATACAAGACCACATCCGGCTTAACCGTTCCTCCGCATTCACACTTGGGAATCCCACTGGCTTTCTTCATAAAGGCAAAGTCATAGGCTCTGCCGCAGCGGATGCAGTAGTTGCGATACACAGATCCGTGAAGCTCCCACACATGCCTGCTCCCCGCCATCTGGTGCAGGTTGTCTATATTCTGGGTAATGACTGCCTTAAGCTTCCCGGCCTGTTCCAGTTCCGCCAGTTTTAGATGGGCCTTGTTGGGCTTTGCCGTATCACAGAGCATCTTGGCCTGGTAAAATCGGAAAAATTCCTGTGGATTTCTCATAAAAAAGGTATGGCTCAGGATTGTCTCCGGAGGATAGTCGTACTGCTGGTTATACAGACCGTCCACACTTCTGAAATCCGGAATCCCGCTCTCAGTAGACACTCCCGCGCCTCCGAAAAACACAATATTATCGTGTTCGTCAATAATTTGCTGCAGCTCTTTTATTTCTTTCATCATTTATACACCTCCGGCAGGCGTTTGGCCTGAACCACAAATCTTGTCTTATCATTTCCGGTGCAGGTAGATAATGTAACGATCTTATCGCTCTGTGAAACCTGAACATCATTTTCTATCTCTGAAGAACTCTTCATTTTATCCAGATACTGCTGGAATTCCTGACCTGGCGCACTGAAAAGGGTATACGTATCCCCTGTGGCACTTGTGGTGTGATAGGAAAAAATCTCATACCGATAGCTTCCGCCGGGCGTACAGATCCACAGATAAGGGCTTACAGAGTACACATCCTCCCGCTGAAACTTCTTCAGCTGCCCGAACATGGAACCATTTTTCATATTATGCCCATATATGATTGTATTGCAGTCCGAAAAATCTGATTTATTGGTATATTCCATAAAAATAGCCCCAGCCGCGTTCTTCTTCCCCTCAAAGGTATAATGAAGATACTTATCGTTATCCTTTCCCTTCACAATGGGGTAGCTGATATCAATCGCCTCCAGTTCCAGCCACCCCACCACATCGGGGTTCGTGGCCTGAAGAGACGCAAAATCTATCTGCGGGGCCTGAATCTGGGGTTCCTCTGTTTCCTCCCCAGTCTCCTCCCTGGCCGGCTCAATGACGGCAGTGTCTTTTATGGAATCATATTCATCCGATCCCTTTTTGTACTCCATATAAATACGAAATAACTGGAAGGCAGAAAATAAAAATATACCGATGCATACAATCAGCAGTACACTGCGGACAATATCTCCTGCGCCCCTTTTCTTTCTTTTCTTCTGTTTTCCCATAGCTTCTCCTATCCTTCTCATGCATTTACTATCAAAATTATACCACCCCCGCCCTCTCGCTTCCACCCCAAGTTGCCGGAATTTTATCTTCTATAATATATGTTCCCAAAAAAAGAGTACCCGCCGGCAGTTCTTTCGGCAGGTACTCTGTTATCCTGATTCTATAATTTAACTTCCAGTTTCTGCTCCTCTACCTTATGCTTTTCTACATACCCCGTAAGCATAAGAGTGAGGGCACCGTCTCCGGTCACATTGCAGGCAGTTCCAAAGCTGTCCTGGAGTGCAAATATCGTGAGCATCAGTGCGGTTCCTGTCTCGTCAAAGAGAAGGATACCGGTAATCAGTCCCAGGGAAGCCATAACAGTGCCTCCCGGCACCCCAGGCGCACCGATGGCGAATACCCCCAGAAGCAGGCAGAACAGTACCATCGTTCCGGGGGAGGGCAGTGAGCCGTACAGGATCTGGGATACGGTCATGACAAAGAATACCTCAGTAAGTACGGACCCGCAGAGATGGATGTTGGCAAACAAGGGAATTCCGAAGTCTACCATATCCCTGCGCAGCACCCTGGACTTTCTGGCTCCGTTTAATGCCACTGCCAGCGTGGCTGCCGATGACATAGTTCCCACAGCGGTGAGATACGCGGGACCATAATATTTAAGCACTTCCCACGGACTTTTCCCCGAATACAGGCCCGCAAGGAGATACAGCAGAGCCAGCCAGAGGTAATGCCCCAGCATAACAATCAAAATGACTTTGATAAATACAGGCAGCTGTCTGGTAATGGTTCCCTCGTAGGCAAGCCCGCAGAATGTAGATGCAATAAAAAACGGCAGAATAGGAATAATTACTCTGGTAACAATCTGAAGCACAATCTGCTGAAATTCATTCAAAACCCCTGTAATATAGTTTGCCTTTGTCCATGCAGCCGCCAGACCTATCATTACAGAAAATACAAGGGCGCTCATAACGCTCATAATCTGCGGAATCTCCAGCTGGAAAATCACCTCCGGAAGTTCCTTTAACCCATCTACCGTAGATACGATTGACAGATGCGGGATTATCCCATAGCCTGCCGCCGCCGCAAACAGGGCTGCCCCTATGGATGACACATAAGCGATCACAAGAGCAATTCCCAGCATTCTGGAAGCGTTGCTTCCAAGTTTGGTAATAGACGGTGCAATAAAGCCAATAATGATCAGAGGCACACAGAAGGTAATCACCTGCCCCAGCACATATTTTACAGTGACAATGACATTCATAAAACTCTCATTGGCAATTAATCCAATGATAATACCGGCCGCAACGCCCAGCAGCAAGCGGAAAGGCAGGCTGTTCCATAATTTACGCATAGGTTTCCCCCTTTTTCTACTTCTTTTAGATACTGCACTATTTTAATACAGTATCTCTCCTTTGGCAACACTTTCTTTTTCTGTTATTATAGTATGGCTCTCCGCTGAAGCGGTGCGTTCTTCCGCCTATTTCCTGTCTTTAACGCTCAGCCAGGCGGTTTATCTGTGTTGCCATATATCCCGCACCGAAGCCATTGTCAATATTTACCACGGCAATCCCCTCGGCACAGCTGTTCAGCATGGTTAGAAGAGCCGAGAGCCCTCCGAAATTAGCTCCGTACCCCACTGAGGTAGGAACTGCTATCACGGGTTTGTCCACCAGGCCTGCCACCACTCCTGCCAGGGCCCCCTCCATACCGGCTACCGCTATGATGCAGTTGGCATCCTCTATCACATCCACTTTGGACAGAAGACGGTGTATCCCCGCAACCCCCACGTCGTAGATCCGTTTTACCTTTGCCCCAAAGAATTCTGCGGTCTGAGCTGCCTCTTCTGCCACGGGAATATCTGAAGTGCCTCCGGTACAGACCGCCACGCATCCCGTCAGTTCCCGCTCTTTGCTGTATATAGAAAGAACCTTTGACATTTCATCATACTGCGCCATAGGCAGCACCTCTTTCACTGCCTCATACTGTTCTCTGGAAGCCCTTGTTCCCAGTACATTAGAATCATGTTCATAAAAATGCTTATAAATCTCCACCAGGTGCTGTGTCTGCTTCCCCTGGCAGAAAATCACTTCCTCAAATCCTGATCTGGCTTTTCTGTGGTGATCCAGCTTGGCAAATCCCAGCTCTTCGTAGGGCAGCTTCTTCAGCAGCGCCTCCGCCTGGGAAATCTCCATTTTTCCCGCTTTTACCTGCTCTAATAGATTTTGTATATCCATGATAATTCCCTCTTTTTCACATATTTTTCTTCTTGGTTTATCTGGTAAGATAGTATCATTTCTTCTCAAAGGTGTCCACTATTCTTTTCCTTTAGACAGCCCATTTTTAAGGGTTTCACGCTTCTTAGCCGGTTTGGGAAAAAAGAACACAAGCATTCCAAGCATTATTACTAGTATACCAACAAATTGCTGAAGTATCATAACTTCATGGAGTATCAGATAAGCCAGGATACAGGTGCCTACAGGTTCTCCGAGAATGCTCATTGTTACGGCAGAGGCCGGTACATTTTTTAACAGAAGATTAAATACAAACTGCCCGCCAATCGTTGAAATCAAGGCCAGACCAAGAAAGGCCTGCCATGTCTGTCCCGTATAACCCCAGAAGGATTCCTTCCGGATTAGAATATACGCAGCCAGAAGGACCGCACTGAAAGAGTAGCTTAGCGTAGAGTAAGTAACGGCAGAAATATCTTTTCTGACATTTTCCCCCACAAAAAAGTACAGCGATATCACTCCTGCTGCTACTAGTGCCAATACATCCCCCAGCAGGTTTTTCCCATCGATTCTAAAATCGCCGAATCCTATGATGAAACAGCCGCATAAAGCAATTACACAGCCGGCCAGCGCAGAGGATTTTATTTTCTTTTTGCCTATAAACCGTTCCAGCGCAAGAGAGTACAGGGGCTGCAGGCACACAAGAACCGTGGAGCTTGCAACAGACGTGAAGTTCAGGGATTCAAACCAAAGCACATAGTGCAGAGCCAGCAATAAACCCGCGGACAGAATCTGTACCCATTGTTTCGTTTGGAGCTTTTTGATTTCCCCCCGGCTTTTGGGGATGCACAGAAGAGCAGGCATAAGCGCCGCTGCGGCAATGAAAAGGCGGTAAAATGCGGTGACGGATGAAGGAGCATTCGCTATTTTAACAAAAATAGCTGACGTCGACAGTGCAAAAACACCGCCAAACAAAATTAGATACGTTTTTAGACTGGAATACATAGCACCTCCGGAATTTGCTGTATCAAAGGGACCGGCAGGAAAACATTCCAGCCGGCCCCGGTTTTCTTATTAATCAGCCATATCAGGCCTTATTCCCACTCTATAGTGGCTGTGGGCTTGGGAGAAAGATCATAGCAGACTCTGTTTACATTCTCCACTTCCTTCAGGATACGGTCTGTAATCCTCAGAAGCACCGGCCACTCTACCTGTTCTATGGTAGCTGTCATGGCATCCACAGTATTCACTGCACGGATAATCACTGGGTACTCAAAGCATCTGGCATTATCCTTTACTCCCACAGACTTGAAGTCCGGAACTATGGTAAAGTACTGCCATACTTTTTTGTTCAGGCCTGCGTTTTCAAACTCCTCCCGTAGAATCGCATCTGCTTCCCGGACAGCCTCCAGACGCTCTCTGGTGATAGCGCCCAGACACCGCACGCCCAGTCCCGGTCCGGGGAACGGCTGACGGAAGACCATGGAGTCAGGAAGCCCCAGCTCCAGGCCGCAGGCGCGCACCTCGTCCTTAAAAAGCTGTTTCAGGGGTTCTACCAGCTCAAATTTCATATCTTCCGGCAGACCGCCCACATTGTGGTGTGACTTCACCATTTTTGCGGTTTTGGTACCGCTTTCTATAATATCCGGATAAATGGTCCCCTGCCCCAGGAAGTCAATTCCCTCTTGTTTTCTGGCCTCTTCTTCAAAGACACGGATGAATTCGCTTCCGATAATTTTTCTTTTCTCCTCAGGATCTGCAACACCGGCCAGTTTTCCAAGGAACCGCTCAGTGGCATCTACGTATACAAGGTTAGCGCTCAGCTGATCCCGGAAGACGGAGACAACGCTTTCAGATTCCCCTTTTCTCATAAGACCGTGGTTTACATGGACACACACAAGCTGCTGTCCGATGGCCTTGAGAAGAAGGGCCGCCACAACAGAAGAATCCACCCCGCCGGAGAGTGCAAGCAATACCTTTTTGTCCCCCACCTGGCGCCGTACCAGTTCCACCTGATCCTCCACAAAGTTCTTCATATTCCAGTTAGGCTCTGCTTTGCAGACGTTGAACAAAAATTCTTTCAGCCAGTTTGTATCCGGCAGTGCTTCCAGCTTTGTCTCACACTGTGCTGCCTGGTGATCAATGGCAGCAACCGGATATCCGCAGCCGTAAATCTCTGGCAGCACGTCAATGGCCTGGCCGTCCACCACCCGGTTTTCACCGCCGTTCAGTATAATGCCTTTTACATTTTCCAGCTCCTTGAGCTCACGGGCAGTGATATCATGAGGGTGAATCTCGCTGTACACCCCCAGGTCACGGATAGCCCTCGCAAGTGTGGTATTCTCTGTGCTTCCCAAGTCTAAGATAACTATCATATCCTGTTTCATCCCTAATTTATCTCCTTATCCTAATTCGTAAAATTGTCAAAGTAACCCTGTACCAGAATTACGGGGGTACCTTTATCCCCTGAGCCGCTGGTCAAATCACAGAGAGAACCTATGAGATCCGTAAGACGTCTGGGTGTGGTTCCCTGAGACGCCATATCTCCCACAAGATTATCGCCCTTTTCTTTGATCCTCCCGGATATAGCTTCCTTCAGGGCCTCCCCGGACAGTTCCCTGAAATCATTGTCTGCCAGATATTTTAGTTTTACTTCATTCGGGGTTCCCTCAAGACCAGGTGTGTGGGCTACGGAGACACAGGGATCCGCCAGTTCCCATATCTTTCCTACGGGATCCTTGAAGGCTCCGTCACCATATACCATAACCTCCACACATTTGCCTGTTGCTTTGAGAACCTTGTCCTGTATCTCTTCTACCAGACTCTTACACTCTCTGGGGAACAGTTTTACGGTATCTTCTGTTGATTTATTAGAGCCCAAAAGTCCGTATCTCTCATTACAGCCGCTTCCATCCACCGGCGCCGTAAGAATGTCATCCAGACCGCACACAGCCTTTGCCCCAGCCTGTCTGAGAATTCGTTTGGTACGCTCCCGGGAATGAATGTCACAGCACAGAACACTGTCTGCATAAGATAAAATCTCTTTTGGATTGTTGGCAAAGATCACCTCCACCTGTGCCCCGGCCTCCCGGATAATCTCACTGTAATATGCCACATAGTCAACGCCTGTGAAAGGATGCTTGTTCTCTCCAAACAGCTCTCTGTACTGTTCCAGTGTCAGCACATCACTGTAGGGATTTACGCCGGCCTCATCCAGCTTGTCCAGAGATACCAGTTCATTCCCTACTTCATCACTGGGATAACTCAGCATAAGGACTACTTTTTCCGCCCCTTTTGCAATCCCCTTCAGACATACCGCAAAACGGTTTCTGGATAAGATAGGGAAGATGACTCCTATCGTTTTTCCTCCCAGCTTCTGCCTTACATCCTCTGCAATGGCCTCCACAGAAGCATAGTTTCCCTGAGAACGGGCAACCACAGATTCTGTCACGGCAATCACATCCCTGTCTCTCAGGGAAAATCCTTCACTCTCTCCTGCGTCCAGTACGCTCTTTACTACAATATCACCAAGGGGATCCCCTTCCCGGATAATCGGGCAGCGGATTCCTCTTGAGATGGTTCCTACTTTTCGTTCCATAGAAAAACCTCTCCCTATATTTATTTTAACATACAGACTAATTATAATATAAACCCGGGTGAAGTAAAAGGATTTTCTTGTCGGATTATAGGCTGCGTTCCAGGAACTCCTCCAGCGTCATACGTCCCAGGTCTCCTTCCTCCCTGCTTCTAAGCGCTATAGTTCTGTCTGTTTCCTCACGCTCTCCCACAACTATCATATACGGAATCTTTTCCAGCTGGGCCTCTCTGATCTTATAACCTATCTTTTCATCCCTCAGATCCATCTTTGCCCGGAGGCCATGGTTTTTAAGCTGCTCCAGAATATTCCCGGCATAAGCACTGTGTTTTCTGGATACCGGGAGAATCTTCACCTGCACCGGTGACAGCCAGAAAGGAAATTTTCCTGCAAAGTGCTCTGTGAGAATCCCTATAAAACGCTCCACAGAGCCAAACACCACCCTGTGAATCATAATGGGACGGTGCTTCTGTCCATCCTCCCCCGTGTATTCTGCCTGAAACCGCAAAGGCAGCTGAAAGTCCAGCTGTATGGTACCGCACTGCCATGTTCTCCCGATTGAGTCTTCCAGATGAAAGTCAATCTTCGGCCCATAAAAAGCCCCGTCCCCCTCATTTACCTGGTAGGGAATCTCCATCTCCTCCAGGGCCCTTTCCAGCCCCCTGGTAGCATCCTCCCAGTCCTCATCACTTCCCATACTGTCCTCTGGCCTTGTAGAAAGCTCCACATGATATTTGAATCCAAATTGGGAATATACCTGATCAATCAGGCGGACTACTCCCTTTATCTCCGGCAGGATCTGATCTTTTGTCATAAAAATATGGGCATCATCCTGGGTAAAACACCGCACCCGCATCAGGCCGTGGAGAGCACCTGATTTCTCATGGCGGTGTACCAGTCCCAGCTCACCAATCCGCATAGGAAGATCCCGGTAGGAACGGGGCTCTGACTGATAGACCAGCATACCTCCCGGACAATTCATAGGTTTGATGGCGTACTCCTCGTCATCAATCGTTGTAGTATACATATTTTCCTTATAGTGTTCCCAATGGCCCGATGTTTCCCAGAGGCTTTTGTTCAGCATCACAGGGGTAGATATTTCCACATACCCTTCCCTTCGGTGGATGTCTCTCCAATAGTCAAGAAGCACATTCTTCAATACCATTCCCTTTGGCAGAAAGAATGGAAATCCCGGTCCTTCCTCCATAAATGTAAAAAGTCCTAATTCTTTCCCCAATTTTCTGTGATCTCTTTTCTTTGCCTCCTCCATCTGTTCCAGATACGCCTTCAGCTCTGCTTTTTTGGGAAATGAAGTGCCATAGATTCTGGTGAGCATCTTGTTCTTCTCGCTGCCTCTCCAATAAGCTCCTGCCACTTTTGTCAGATGGAAGGCTTTTACGGGTGCTACGCTCATCAGATGAGGGCCTGCGCACAAGTCAACATATTCCCCCTGCTGATAAAAACGGATAGGTTCTCCCTCCGGGAGCTCCTCTATCAGTTCCTTTTTATAGTCTTCTCCCCGGGCTGCTGCCAGCTGAAGCGCTTCCTCCCTGGTAAGGGTAAATCGTGTGATCTTATACCCTTCCTTTACAATCCTCTGCATTTCCTTTTCCAGCAGCATAAGCTCTTCCTGGGAAAAGGGGACTTCTCTGTCAAAATCATAATAAAAGCCATCCGCGATGGCAGGCCCAATGGCCAGCTTAGTCTCCGGATACAGCCGCTTCACTGCCTGCGCCAGAATATGTGCGGTGGTATGGCGGAAGACCTCCCTGCCCCTCTCATCCTGAAACGTCAGGATCTCCACACTGCAGTCTGCAGTCAGCACTTCTCTCAGATCTGTCAGTGTTCCGTCTACCAGCCCTGCCACTGCATGCTGTCTCAGCCTCTCTGAAAGATCCCCGGCCAGCGCTTCAAGTGTCACCGGCCCCTCATATACTTTTACAGTTCCGTCTTTTAATGTTATCCTCATACTATACTGTCTCCTATTCTTTTATTTTTGAACTGCCCTCTGCGCAGAAAGACACGTTACCGATATAAGAAAAGCACCCTTAGAGCTGCACAATTGTACAGTTCTAAGGGTGCATACTATTACGAAATGCACGGTTCCACCTTAACTTTTCACTTTCGGATTCCATCAAATCCTAGCCTTTAACGCAGGCATACGGCCATACTTAACAGAAAACTTCTGTATTCATACGCAGCTGATCTTCTGCATCCTGCAGAACATCCAGGAGTGGTCTTCACTGATATTTTGCATAAGCAGCTTCCACCGATGTGCCGCTCTCTCTGTATGCATCCTATGAGTTACTCTTTCCTTCATAGCTTTTCTTATATTCTGGGATCATTATATCACTTTTTATTCTTAAGTCAACCCGGTAATTATAGCTCTCTCAATGTTTTTACTGCTGTTTTCAGCTTATCAATATCCGGATCGTAAGATTCCCGGGTTCCTGTGACTGCCACACTGTAATATGCCACATCAGATTCCACATATAAGATATAAGCCTTGAAGACTTTGCCTGATTGGGTCATCTTATATTCCTCTTCTCTGGCATGCTTCATTTCCTCCAGCGCTGCATCCCCTTCCGACTCTGGTCCTGCCGCCGCCAGGTCCGGGATCACCTGACTTTTATACGCTGTCATAAAGTCCTCCAGTCCGCTGCCGTCTTCTTCCTCCAGCCCTTCCTGGGGAAAACGCTGTATCAGGATACTTAGAGACTGGTCCTCGTTGTCCAGCACCAGGTGGTCCTCATTATTTGTCTCTGTTATCTTCCATTCCCCCGGGACTGTGACGGAAAATGTATTCCCCTTATTTATATATTCTCTGGTCTTCTCTTCCTTCCCCTGACACCCGGCCAGCAGGCAGAACATACTCACTGCCAGTAACCAGAATGTAATCTTTTTACTCATGGCCGTCCTCCTGCCTCTCCCTGGCTGCCTCCAGACGCTTCTCGCTGATTCTCAGATACTCCTCTTCCCGTTCCAGTCCGATGAACCTGCGGCCCAGACGCTTGGCGGCCACTCCGGTAGTTCCGGAACCGCAGAACGGATCCAATACCATATCTCCCGGTTTGGTTGAGGCAAGTATTATGCGCTCCAGCAGATACTCCGGTTTCTGGGTCGGATGCTTTCCGAATGTCTTCTCAGAGGGCTTCGTCAGGCTTCCTGTCCAGACATCCTTCATCTGCTTTCCCCCGTTCATTTCCTTCATGTCGTCATAATTAAAGAGATGACGGGCCTTTTTTTCATTCTTCTGCGCCCAGAGAATGGTCTCTGTGGAGTGGGTGAAGCACCGGCATGCCAGGTTCGGCGGCGGGTTCGTTTTCTGCCAGGTAATATTATTAATGATTTTAAATCCCTCCTGCTCCAGCGCCATGCCGATGGAATAAATATTGTGAAGAGTCCCTGATATCCAGATACTCCCGTTTTCCTTCAGCATTTTTTTACAGGATCGAATCCATCTGCGGTTAAAATTGTGTTTGTCCATAACAGAATCACACTGATCCCATTTTCCTTTATTCACAGATACCATTTTACCGCCCTTGCAGGTAATTCCGTCATTGCTGAGAAAATAAGGGGGATCTGCAAAAATCATATCCACAGACTCTGGTATTCCCTTTTTCAGCAGTTCCAGGCTGTCTGCCTGATACAGCATGATATGTTCTTCTGTATAAATTGGTTTTAAACTGGAGCGAAACAGTTTGTCCATCCCCACTCTCCTTCTCTGTCCGGACATGTCCAAGCCTGCCCGTTGAATCGTTATTTGCCCGCTGTCTGCTTTACCGATAATTACGTATAATCAATTCCTTGCCGACCCGCTTGCTGGCATTGGAATTAATGGCTCGCCTCACATCAATCTCTTCCATGAAAAACCCGTCGTATAATTCATGAATCAGCTCCGTATTGTGATTGGTCAGCATACAGTAGCAGCCTTTATCCGTGAGTCTGCGGAAGACTTCTGCCAGCCGCCTGTGCTCTTCAATGGTAAATCCTTCCTTGGTGTATGCTTCAAACGAAGTGGGATTCAGCGGCGCATAGGGGCTGTCCAGATAAATAAAGTCCTGAGCCTCTGCCCCTTCCAGTGCTGTCTCAAAGTCCTGGCAGGTAATGGTCACGTTCTGCAGATAATAAGAAACCCCTTTTATATTTTCAATATCAATGGATTTGCCCGAAATCTTCTGATTCCAGGGTACGTTAAACAACCCCTTAGCATTCACCCGGTACAGCCCATTAAAGCAGTGCTTATTCAGATACACAAACAGAACTGCCATCTCTACATCATACTCACCGCCGGAAAGCTTTTCATTGTAGCGCCCTCTGGTCTTGTAATAAAACTCCTTAGTACAGGTGACACGATCCATCTCTTCCATCCGGCTGATAAATTCATCCCTGGAGTCCCGGATCGCCTCGTAGGTATGCATCAATTCACGGTTGATGTCATTGATAAATGCCTGTTCGGGCTTGCTGTCAAAGAGCAGCGCCCCTCCTCCTACAAAGGGTTCGTAGTACTTTTTGCAGGCAGACGGCATCCGTGATCTTAATTTCTCTAATAATTGTCTTTTTCCCCCTGCCCATTTTACAAAGGGCTGTGTACTTGAATGGCTCATGGCTCTTCCAACTTTCTATATTACTTAGTCCTAACTTCTCTATTATAAGGAAAAAGCTGAGATTTTTCAAATATAAAATATAATAGGGGCAGCTACCTGCCGCAGCACTTTTTGTATTTCCTGCCGCTTCCGCAGGGGCATGGATCGTTGGGATAGATTTTCTGACTCTTCTGTACCGGCCCCGGCTTGCCGGCTCCGGACGAAAGCGCTGTTTTTTTCTGAAGTATTTCCAGCTCCAGAGGGGTGTATCCCCGATCCCCCAGACGCCTGGTATGGTTCCAGACACTGCGGAGTCTTTCTGACAGACCAGCCAGCTGTTCCTTTGTGCCGGGAGTAATATTATACTTGGCGGCCGCTGCAATGAGATCTTCCATCTCATAATTTTTATGTATCAGTGCCTGGACTTCGTAAAAATAGCTGTTTGCCTGGGCCTGTCCTGCGTCCAGCTCTTCCCTCACATACCGGATAAGTTCCCTTCCGTTTTGATCCGGGGCTTCCCCGTAAAGTACGCCGTACTGAAGAAAGAGTCCCCGAACCGGGGGGATATAGTAGGGTTTTGTCCCCTGAAGCAGCAAAAGCATTCGGTAGGCGTCCTGCTCCAGCAGCTCATTTGCCACAATAGAATCATTGATTACCGTGACAGTCCCTCCGTTATTCATCAGTTCCATGCACCGGGTTCCCATGATTTCTTCCGTAAGCCGGGTTCCTTCATATTGATTGTATAATTTAGTCAGAAGAGAAACAGGGGTCACCCCATACAGATAGCTGGCACTGCTGCAGTATTTCCTCAAAGTTTCTATCTCTTCATGTTTCGCCTCAAATTCCGGAGTGATAATCTTCCGGCAGAGCGCCTTCACTTCCTCAGGCACTACCAGGGTGGTATCCCTTGTAAGAATGCAGCAGCTTCTCAGAAGACGGGAGCGATATACAAAATTCAAATCTGCCCGTCCCCCGCGCTCGCCTGCCGTAAGCTCCAGGAATACTCTGTACTCGTCTGCTCCTGCATAGAGCAGAAGCTGGGACATATGGGCCTCGTTAAGCAAAAGTTCTTTCAGCCGTACCGTCAATTCCTCCTTAGTCAGGTTTTTATAAGATGCCAGATGATTCAGTTCTGCCAGCTCTTCCAACTCCTCAGGATGTGCCTCCATCAGCCACTGTGCCATGGTATACTCGCCAGTTTCCCCAGAAGCCCCGCTGTTTTTATGAAAGTCCAGGTGTTCGGCAAGGTACTGATTTACCGCCTCCAGAGAGTACTCCTCTTCCCCAGCCATTCCCTTTTCCTGCAGTTTATAGTACCCGGCAATCCCCCCGCAGTCTTCCGGCAGATTTCCGCCTTTATATTTATCCACCCGGGGATAACCCAATGCATCATCCACTTCTTTTTCTATTTCCACTCTGTGTTCCCACGCATTCTCCGAACCGTAGGTATAACGGATCCATTTATGGTTCTGAAGCCAAGGGGCAATTGCCTGGTCCTCTGCCGGACCGATCTTTATCTTTTTCTGAGGAATCTCAAATATATAAGGTTTACTGTCCTTCCAGCCGTACACGGCCTGTATCACACGGTGCAGCTGCCCAAAGGTGATGTCCCCGGGAACTGCCGTCCTTCTCCAGATAGGCGGCTTGCTGTTCTTAATGATTATCTTTAGTTGATATCCCTGCATATACTCTACTCCTTTTTTCCACATGCGCACAAAAGATAAGACAGACCTCTCTGCCTTATCTTTACCTGCGAATTACTATTATAGAGTGAATCGCCCTGAGGTGCAAGGAAATTTATTATTTACCGCCTTACTTTTTCTGTTCGGCGCGGAAAATTCCGTTCCGAAGATTCGGCCGGAACCATATCACACTCAAGTGCGGGTCTGGTTCCGGCCTTTTGCCCGAGGTACATTTCTTATGGATTTCTGTCCCTGCAGATGTTATACTAAAATAGATAAAAACTGCAGTTATGGCAGATCTCGTTGGAAAGGACGGGCTTCTTATGGATGAACTGGATTACAAAATTTTAGAGATGCTAAAGGCTAATGCCAGGCAGAAGGCCTCTGATATCAGTAAAGAAGTGCATTTATCGATTTCTACAGTTATTGACCGGATTCACCGGATGGAGGATATGGGAATTATCACTTCTTATACTGCCATCACAGACGACAACAAGGTGGGCAATGGTGTGACGGCACTCATGGAAGTAAGTCTGGACCATCCCAGATATAATGAATCCTTCATAGAGGGGATTGCGGGAAACCCAAAGATTATTTCCTGCTATTATCTCACCGGAGAATTCGACTTTCTCCTCAAGATATCCTGCCGTTCCTCTGAGGAACTGGAGAAAGTACACCGGTGGGTCAATGACCTGGGCGGAATCCGCCAGACAAAAACCCATTTTGTCCTTCGCACGGTAAAAAATATATACTCCTCCCTGCCTTCCGACTGAGCAGGGAGGGCACTGCCGTCAGCTCTGCAACGCTCCTCTGTGTCTGCCTGATACCACCCATTTCCCGCCCTCTATTTTTTCATCATAATAGCTAACTCTTTGCGATACCGTCTTAGCATATCCTGTGCCTCTTCGATGGATACCGGAAGAAACCTCACCAGATCCCCCGGCCTTCCCTGAGCAATCCTGGGTATATCAAAAGAACACACCACCGCAATCTTGGCATAGCCTCCCGTTGTCTGGCGATCTGCCAGCAGTACAATCGGCTGGCCCTCTGCCGGGACCTGCACTGCGCCCAGGGGAATAGGATCCGAGATAATGTCTGTCCCGTTTTTGCTCTCGACCGCACCGCCGCTCAGCCGGTACCCCATGCGGTCACTCTCCCCTGATATGGTATATGCACTGTGATAAAAGGTCTTTTTCCCCTTGTCCGTAAAGTAAAGCGCCTGAGGCCCCTCTACCACCCGGAGAACGATCTCCCGGGGAAACATCCGCTGCTGAACCTTCCTGTCTTTTACTTCTTCAAAATTTTTTTGGTCTGCTCCCACCTCCAGAATATCTCCTGCCTTCAGCGCACGGCCCTTATATCCCCCCATGCTGCATTTTATATAGGTGGAACGGCTCCCCATGACAGCAGGTACAGTGATGCCGCCTGCCGCCGCCAGATACGTACGGCATCCCTCTCTGGCCATATCCATATGCAGTACAGAACCTCCAGGCGCCAGGTGGGGCACATTCATTGCAACCCTCTGACCGTCCAGCCTGGGGCACATGTCTGCCCCTGTCAGGGCAAATACGGTATCCTCAGTAAACTGTGTACTGCCTCCGAACAGGGTGAATTCAAGACCTGCCTCCCCCTGTTCGTTGCCCACCAGATAATTTCCGGTCTCCCAGGCTTCCTGATCCATAGCTCCCGCGGGGGGAATTCCTGCACTCTGGCGGCCGTATCTCCCCCCGTCCTGGACCGTGGTCAGCGGCCCCGGGAGCAGAATCTTTACTGACATAAGCGCTCTCCCTCCTGTTCCTCTGCCTCCACCACATAACTTCCCTTTTGAATCATCCGGCGGATATCGTAGTAGTCGTCAATAGTTATGGGAATAAAACGGATATATTCTCCCGCTCTGCACAGTATTGGTTCCTCCCGGTCCGGATTATAAAAGTCCACAGGCGTGCCTCCCAGAAGCCGCCATCCCCCCGGGGATGCCAGGGGGTACACACCGGTCTGATTTCCCCCTATGCCAACAGCTCCCGGCTGAATCTTAATCCGGGGTATCTTAAGCCTGGGTATCTCCAGCCTTTTGTCCAGTCCGCCCAGATAGACAAACCCCGGCAGAAATCCCAGCATATAGATTTTATAATCCACAGAGCTGTGAATGGAAATAATTTCATCCCTGGTAAGATTCATATACTGCTCCATATCTGCAAGGTCGCAGCCAAAGCGTGCCCCATAACAGCAGGGGATCTTCAGAATCCTCTTTTTTCTTTGGGCCGTTTCCCCTTCTCCCTCTTCCAGCTCCTCAATCCTCTTCTTTAGTTCCCC
Source organism: Lactonifactor longoviformis DSM 17459 (assembly GCF_900129135.1). Classification (GTDB taxonomy): domain Bacteria; phylum Bacillota; class Clostridia; order Lachnospirales; family Lachnospiraceae; genus Lactonifactor; species Lactonifactor longoviformis. The sequence continues at coordinate 129,742 of NZ_FQVI01000003.1, read as the reverse complement.
GTAAGAAACCACCTGGGGTTGATAATAAATCATCAGAGAACAGAATGCAGGCACCAGTTCTGTAACCCCCGGAATCTGCCGGCCGCTGATCTTCCTGGCCAGCCCATGAACCCTGTCATTTGTCTGAGTACTAATCTCCTGTGGAAATTCTGCTAGAATGGCACAATCCCCTGCCGGTACACATCTCATATATTTACCTCCAAAAAAGCCCAGCCAAAAGGAAACTCATTTCCGGTCACTGTGTCTGCCGGTTCTCTGTCAGAACCTTTATGCCAATCTCTTCTGCCTTATCCCCGTCGCCCCCGGCATTCTCATCCCGTACATAAAACGCAAAATAAAAATACTTACCCTGGTATTCCTGAAAACCTACAAACCAGCCGTCCCCTGCATTTCCGCTTCCCGTCTTCCCGTATATTTTATGACCGTCCGCCTCCTGAACCAGCATCAATTCCTTCAGAATCTCCGTCTCGCCAGAGACATACTCTGAGCGTCCCTCCATGATATCTGACATTATGTTAACCTGCTCCATAGGTGATATCAGCAGCGAGGACTCCAGCCAGAATCCATTCAGCTGAGGCTGCGGATTCACACCGCTCCCCTCCCACTGGGAAATATCACAGTTTCCATATACCAGTTCATTCAGCTGGCGCTGGACTTCATCCGTTCCTGCCTGATCCAGAACCTTTCTGAAATACCAGATGCAGGAACTCTGGAATGCCTCTTGCAGAGTCAGATCCTTATTCCACGCTTTTACCGGATAATTGGTATTATCGTATCCCATAGTAGTATCCGGCCCTGTGAGAATACCAGTTTCCAGCCCAATCAGAGTGGATACGATCTTAAATGTTGAGCAGGGGGAAAACTGTGTGTAGCACATCTCCTCGTTGTATACCTGGTATTCGTCTTCTTTGGAGTCAAATACCACCGCGCATCCCTGCACGCCCTGAAAATATCCGCTGTAATCTGCAGTGTTCCAGACGGGATCCGGAATAGCCGCCGCACTGCTTCTGCTTCCCTGAATAGTTATCTCTTCCTTTTGTTCTGTGTTCCCCTCACTGTCCTCTGCCGCAGATGCTGCAGTCCTCTTTTCCCCCTCTTCCCGACTGCCGCATCCCACAATATTGCAGCATAAAACAGCAGCCAACACTACTGCGAATTTCTTAATCATTTGTGTCTCCTTCATATGCACCTGTGTCTTGTTAAGTAAATACCAACGCCCTTAAGAATTTCTTAATATAATTCTATTATAGTACAGAATTTCCAATCGTCAAATGGTTATTTGAAAAAGGAAGCACAGAGGCAAATACTTCTATGCCTCTGTGCTTCCCAGGTTGATTTTACAGTATTTTCAGAAATCAAGACGTGCTCTCACTTCAGGATTTACAACATTTAAAGTCCATCTCCTTTGCAGAATATCAATTGTCTGTACAGAAAGCTTTCTGTACATGTCTTCCATGGCCTGTTCAGAATACATGCCCACGTGGGGCGTAAATATAACATTTTCCATATCCAGCAGTACATGTCCGGGCTGCAGAGGTTCGTCCTCACAGACATCCAGTCCCGCACCGGCGATCCATCCTTCCGCAAGTGCTCTTACCAGAGCTTCGGTGTCCACTATGGGACCTCGGGACGCGTTAATCAGGACCGCATCTCTTTTCATCATTTTCAGCTGTGTCTCCCCTATCATGTGATATGTCTCCGGCAATAAGGGGGTATGTAAGGAAACAGCGTCTGCCTTCTCCAGCAGGTATCCCAGATTGTCCGTCATCTCTATATCTGCCATGCCGCTCTCTGTTACAAAGGGATCATAAACAAGAACCTTCATTCCCATTCCCAGGGCCATACGGCTCAGCTCTTTCCCAATCTTTCCGTATCCGACGATCCCCATAACTTCACCGCGGATTCGGGTGCACCGAATCTGGGTTCCCTGGGCATAGCCGCCCTCACGCGCCCGCTTTACAAAAGGCCGCAGCTGACGTTTCAGACACATCATGAGGGCAAACGCGTGACTTGCAACCTCATAAATACAGTGATCCGGAACATTGCAGACAGCAATTTTTCTCCCGGTTGCCGCTTCCACGTCCACATTATCTACCCCTATCCCGCAGCGGCCGATAACTCTGAGCCTGGGAAGGGATGACATAACCTCCTCTGTAACAGGTACTGCCATTAATAATATACCGTCTGCATCGGCAGCTTTTTCTATAATCTCCTGGCTTTTTTTGCAGGAAAGGAAAGTAATTTCGATTCCTGCCTGGGAAAAGGCCTCGTGCAGCTGTTCCTTTTCCTCTTTATTTAAAAATTGTTCATCTAAAAAATAAACTTTCATACCTCTTTCCCCCGGCTCCTTACTACTGATTCTGCCAGTTCCGCGAACTCTTCCCTGGTAATATCCCGTTTCTTTTCAATTGCCATATCCTTTATCTTTGCATTTAAAGGTTTTATACAGTCCTCAGGGAGATCAATCCCTAACTCCTCCGCCACCAAGAGGATATTAGCCGCCCCGCTCTTTTTTCCCGTATAGATATAGGGCTCCCTCTGGCCTGTCATAGTCCAAAGATATGGAAGCATAACCAGAGGATTTTCGTCCCTGCAGTTTTTCCACATGCCTACCGGCATTCCCGTCTCCCATCCGAATATCTGCTCTCCCACAATTGCCTTTGTAGGCGGAATCTGCATATTGCACAATGCCGCTACTTCTCTGGAAAGTTCCAGCATCTTTTCCGTGTCAATGCCTGTATCTACGCCGTAAAGACACTTTAAAGCTACAATTAAAGGCTCTATGGGTGTATTGCCTGTACGCTCTCCGATGCCATTTACAGTTACATGGGCTACTGATGCCCCGGCCTGAAGTGCCGCAAGTGTGGTCGCCACCGACAGTCCAAAATCCTCATGAAAATGTGCTTCTACCGGTTTGTTCAGCCGCTCCTTCAGCTTTCTCACCGTATAGGCAGCCCCCTCCGGTGAAAATGTACCAAAAGTATCCACCAGAGCAACGGCATCCAGATGGCCCCCGTCCGTTATGGCCTCCAGTGTATCCAGAAGAAACGGAAGACTGGCCCGGGAGCCGTCAGCCGGAAAGAAAGTGACCTTCAGTCCCAGCTCATGTGCAGCCGCGGTGGTTTCCCTGGCTGCCTTTACAGCTTTCTCAACTGTCCATTTCATTCCTTTGTCCAGCATGTGTTCACTTCCGGGTACTTCACACAATACACCGTCTACGCCGCAGGCTTTTGCCAGTTCAATATCTTTTACAACGTTTCTGGTAAAACTGTAGATCTCTGCCTTCAGACCGCTGCTGCAGATCTCTTTAATTGCATCTGCATCCTCTGAGGATACCACAGCATTCCCCGCTTCAATCCGGTGAACTCCCATCGCATCCAGTTTTTTAGCGATTTTTACCTTATCCTGCCTGGAAAATACAACTCTGGGCTGCTGCTCTCCATCCCGAAGTGTAGTATCCAAGATCTCTATCTTCGGCGCGAATTCAAACTTTGCTGCAACCTCACTCTCATAATTTGCCGGGCTTACCCACCACTCTTTTTCATGATATCCCATACCATATCCTCCTTATCTGCTTATTTTTATTCTTGCATCTGCACCTATGAATCTTTTTTCCGCTTCATCAAAAATCAGCGGGTTAATATCCAGCTCCTCGATTTCCGGGAAGTCAAGGAGCAGCTGATTAACTCTTGCAGCAGCATCCTCCAGCTGTTTCAAATCCACCCCTTCTGCCCCCCGGTATCCTTTGAGAACCGGGTATTCCCTGAGGCTTTGAATCATTTGTTTTATATAGCAACGTTCTGCCGGCACATGGCCGAAGGCTATATCTTTTGTCACTTCTACGTTTGTTCCCCCCATTCCCACCAGAACCCCGTGTCCGGTGGCAGGATCCTTTACCCCTCCCAGTATGAGCTCAGTCTTTCCGCTTATCTGCTCCTGCACCAGGATGCCGCGCAGCCCGGGGAAGCGCACAAACCATGCCTCAGCAGTCTCCTGCAATTCTGCCGGTGATGAAATATTCAGTCTGACCCCTCCCACATCTGCCTTGTGAAGAATGTCAGGATGATCAATTTTGGCCACTACCGGGTAACGCAGATCCAAATGTCCCGCATCTTCCGGTGCCTCCAGATATCCACACCCTGCTGCCGGGATCCCATAGGCATGGAGTACACGGAAACAGTCCGCAGGTTTCAGATACCCGCTCTTATAGTCTGCCAGTATATTTACGGTTTCCTCCCTCGCCTCCCTATTGCCTTTTTCAAAGACAAACTCTCCGCCGGCAGTTTTGGGATGCATCCCGTCCAAAACCACTGCCATCTGTTCCGGGTAATCAAAGGTGGGAATCTGATTCCGTCTCATAACCTCTCTGGCACCCTTCCCCAGATTAGGAGCAAAAAAACAGGTCAGCACCGGAATATGAGACTGGCGCAGTGTATCTGCCATTGCTTCCCCTATACTTTCCGTATCTACAGTAGCCGCCGGCACACAAGTTACCAGAAGTGCGTCAAAAAGTCCGGAATGTATCATCTCCTTCGCCGCCAGATTGTAGTGTACCGGCAATGCAGGAGCTACCAGGTCCATTGGATTTCTCACTGATGCCTCGGGCAGCAGCATCGGTTTCAGGCGGACTGCCGATTCTTCAGGAAGGGCCGGCAGTTGGTAGCCCCTTTCCGTAAGAGCATCCGCGGCCAATATCCCCAGCCCCCCAGTGTTTGAAAGAATCCCTATCCTTTTCCCTCTAAGTACAGGAAGCTTTGACAGTGCGGCTGTGAGGATAAACGCCTCCTCCAGGGTAGACGCCCTGACAGCACCTGCCTGTTTCAGCAATGCGTCTGCAATAGCATCGTCTCCCGCCATACTTCCCGTATGAGAACTGGCTGCCGCCGCTCCGGCCCGGGTGCGCCCGGACTTAATAACCACCACCGGTTTCTTCATGCGGGATACAATTTTCCGGAATCTTGCCGGTTCACTGATCTCCTCCAGGTACAGCAGAATTACCTTAGTATTTTTGTCTTTCTCTGCCAGGGGAAGGAAATCACAAACGTTCATATCTGCCTGATTCCCTGTGGACACTACCAGAGAATACCCAATAGCAAGGTCGGCAGCAAAATCCAGAAATGCCGCACCTAAGGCTCCGCTCTGTGTAATCATAGCTACATTTCCCACCTCCGGGGGATTGGACAAAATTGTGGCGTTCAGGGATACGTCTGCATCTGTGTTGATAACTCCCATGCAGTTGGGTCCAATCATGCACATACTGTATTTTTGTACAATCTCCATGAGGCGCTGCTCCCTAGCCTCCCCTTCTTCCCCTGTTTCACGAAAGCCGGCAGAGATACACACCAGGGATTTTACTCCTTTTTGTCCGCATTCCTCAGCTATCCCGGCCACAGCATGGGATGGCAGCGCGGCCACGGCCATATCCAGATCCCCGGGAATCTCTTTCACGGAAGTATATCCCTTTGCCCCCTCCGCATCCTCTCCCCTGACATTTACAGCATAAAGACTGCCGGAAAACCCCTGACTGATTATATTTTTTACGATTGCTTTACCGATCCCAGGCTTTGCCGACGCCCCAAGTACTGCAATGCTCCGCGGACGGATCATCCCCTCCATGCTTCTGAGGCAGGAGGGCAGGTACTGATTCCAGTTATCCAGACGTATCCCTTGTGGGGCCGGCCTTCCCCTGTAATACAGATGGTTCTGCTCATCCTGCCGGAAATGCCCCAGAGCCAGTTCCAGCAGTGTGCGGGCGCCCGTTGTTCTGCTCTGCTCATTTACCAGTTTCAGATAATACCGGAATCTCTCATCCTCGTCCTCATGCAGCTGATAATCCACAGGTACAGGCGGGGAGGTAATCAGTACAGGACCGCCGTCCACCTCACTTGTCACCAGATGAGAGCTGGCACAGAGTACCTTTTGCTTTTCCCGGAACGCGGCCTTAATCCCATTCGCACCCGCCAGAACTCTTTTTCCGTCCCTGACTACCGTTAAATCCCCGGGATGAACGTTCAGCATAGTGTATCGCTCTGTAACCTCATCCGTGACTGCCCACACATATCCCGCAAGCATAATAATGTCTGGTTCCCATTCTTCATATAACTTACGTGCCTGCCTGTCATACTCTCTGCGGAGTTCCATGTCTCTGAGGGGCCTGCGGCGCTCCGCATAAAACTTCCGGATATCAATAGCCGCCTTCTTAATGCCATAGTCATCCGCTCTTTTCACAGCTGCCGACTCCGGCTGATCCGAAAAAATACCTATAATCTCATACGGACATCCTTCCAGCGTCTTCTCCAGTTCCTGCTGAAGCTCCCACGCTTTCCAGAGTGTATTGCCGCTGCCAGAGGTGAACCCCATAACTCTTAACTTTCGCCCCGCTGCAACCAATGGCCTCATTGCTGTAGCCTCCTTTCACAACCTTCTCATTTGTTATGAATATTATATTTTATTTTCTTAACCTTGTCAATCTATTTTACAATAATAAGAAATATATTTTTCTTTTCCTTTCCCATCCAATATGATATGATAGGAATAAAGCAGGTACACATCTGCTATAGACAGAGGGCGGAAAGGAGAACTTTTCTATAATGGGGGAGAAAACCACACACACACATATAAAGTTAAACATTAAGGATGCGGCATCTATGGTAGGCGTATCCGCTGCAACTATCAGAAACTGGGAAAAGTACGGCTTATTTACCGCCAGACGCACACCCAGCGGTTACCGGTTCTATGATTTTAATGATATAGAGACTTTAAAGAAGATAAGAAAATACATGGTGGAGGAACATTTTTCGGCCAGCGCTTTAAAGCAGACTCCTCTGCTTAATCTCATTGATCCCTCCGCCAGTCCGCAGGGAATCCCGGTTGCAGAGCCCCAGGAGGCTCCCGGTGATGCCAGCTTCTCCGGTGCAAAATGGAAAGAAGCCCGGGAGCGGATGCAGTATACGCTCGAGGACGCCGGGAGCGCCATGGGCATATCCGCTTCCTATCTAAGCAAGATTGAGAATGATCTTGCGAATCCTTCCTATGATTTATTGTCCAAGCTGGCGGATTTTTACGGGGAAACATTAATCTATTTTACAAAAACAGGGGATGAAGGCAGCAGTCTTGTCCTGAAAGACGGGGATTTGCCTATAGATTTGGGATTTGAAGGGGTGGAGTGCCGGCAGCTTTCGAATCTGCAGGAGCGGGTTATGCATCCCACAATCTTCACGCTGAAGCCCGGAGGGAAGTCTAACGGCTCCCATTATCACCGGGGAGAGGAATTTGCCTATGTACTTTCCGGTAAGCTTAGGATTGTTCTGAACGAAACAGAAGTATATATTCTCAAGCAGGGAGACTCTTTCAGTTTTAAAGCAAACATCCCTCATTCCTACTGCAATACCACTAATAAAATTACAACGGTACTGTGGGTGCACTGTTCTGTATAACAGCTTCCCGCCTACAGCACAAAAAGGGCGGTTCACAGTCTGAACCGCCCTTTTTGTGTTACCAGCAGACGATAGTCTCTCCGGTAAGCCTGTCTGACGCACCCGATGCCAAAAAGTATATTATGCCGGCCATATCTTCCGGCTCTGCAAATCGCTGCAGCCTGGACAAGGATTCGTTTTCTTCAATTTTTCTTGTGGCATAGATTCGGGCCGACTTTGCATATCCCGGTGCCAGACAGTTTACATTTACGTCATAAGGCCGCATCTGCTCCGCCAGGCATCTGGTATACTGTTCAATCCCCCGCTTTGCAGCCCCGTATATTACCCCCTCCGCGGCAGCCATATGGCCGCCTATGGAGGCAATATTAATAATTTTACCTGCCCTTCTCTCCCGCATATGCAGGCCTGCGTATTTGCACATATACATGGTGGAGAGCAGATTTCTGGAAACTACGGACTGGATGTCTTCTATTTTGATGTCCAGGCAGTCATTGGGATCCGGCCGGGGAGTCACTGCCCCGATATCACCCCCTGCATTATTTACCAGGATATCTAAATGTCCATAATCCCGGATGATACTGTCAATGAATCTGCGGACTGCATCCGGATCTGTAATGTCACATGGATAAAAGTCCGATCGCACTCCTTTTAAGCGTATCTCCTCCACGACCTGTTCTGCAGAAGATACTTCTTTGAATCTTGCCGCTGCTTTGCTGTCTTTGTCATGGATAATAACATCCGCCCCTGCTTCAGCCAGACGCATGGCGTAGCCCCTGCCTAAGCCTCTTCCGGAACCTGTCACCACTGCAACTTTACCGGTTAACTCTTTGGTATTCATTCTTTCCACTCTCCTTTATTTTCATATTTTTCCAAACTCTATGACAGAAGTCCCGGCAAAAACGTAGATAGTGCCGGAAATATATTAATGAGCAGCAAAGCCGCCAGAAGCGCACAGATGGGTCCCACAGCTGCCTTCGCCACCTGGGACACAGGCATTTTAGTCAGTGCCGCCGCCGTATACAGATTGACACCGATTGGCGGTGTTACAAAGCCGATTGCCAGATTAGCAATCATAATAACTCCAAAATGCAGCGGCGATATCCCTATGCCTGCAGCAATTGGAAGAAGGATTGGCGTCAGTATTACAATAGCCGGCAGGGTGTCCATCAGCATACCGGTGACTAATAACAGCAGATTTATGATCAGCATAATGACAATAGGATTGTCAGAGATCCCCAGTACGGCATTGGAAACCATAGTCGGAAACTGTGCCAGACTGAGCACACGTCCGAACACAGTGGCAACTGTCACAATCAGCAGAACAGGAGCATTTGTTCTTGCTGCGTTCAGAAAAAATGAGGGAAGCTGCCTGAACTGTATGGTCTTATATATAAACTTACTAACCAAAATCCCATATAGCACAGAAACCGCTGCCGCCTCTGTGGCAGTAAAAATCCCGCCGTAAATGCCTCCGAGTATAATTACAGGGCACAGGAGGGCCCAAAACCCTTCCTTTACACTTTTCCAGATAGAGATACGGTTGTTCAGCTGATTGTCAACCGGATGACGCCGGCAGAAAAAGTATGCATACAGCATAAGGGCAAGCCCTGTAACGCAGCCAGGCAGTATCCCGCCCATAAACAGACTTCCTATGGACTCATTGGCTGATATGCCGTACATCACCAGAGGCAGACTGGGGGGAATCAAAACCCCCAGGCCCCCTGCGGATGCCGTAAGCCCGGTTACAAAGCCTTTGTCGTACCCCTGCGCCTCCATGAGTGGGATCATGATCAGTCCCACCGCCGCAAATGTCGCTACTCCTGAACCTGAGATAGCTCCGAACAGCATACAGGTAAATATAGTTGCTATGGCAACGCCTCCTGTCATCCATCCAAGACATGCATTGGCAAAGTTAAACAGTCTCTTGGAGATCCCTCCCTGCCCCATAATCTCTCCTGCCAGTATAAACATAGGAACTGCCAGTATAGGAAAACTATCTAACGAAGAAATCAGAGAACGGCCGATAAAGGAGGCTGACATGGTCCCCAGTGTAGCCGAATTGTGAAAGATCGCCAGCCCGATTGCCCCTGCAATCGGTACACCCAGGGCCATAAGCCCAAAGAACAATATAAATAAAACTGCCATAGTCAACAACCTCCTTTTTCCTTCTCACTGCACCGCCCTCTTCGCATAGCAAGGAGTTCCAGAATAATATTCTGCAGCTGCCGCAGGGTTGTAAGCCCCATCCCTACAGGCAGGGCCGCATACACCCACACCATTGGCAGCCCCAATACCGGGCTGCTCTGGGGCTGTCGGATCAGCCCCTGGCAGACAACTATGCCCACCGCTGCAGCGATGACCGTAAATCCCATAAATATCACTTTACAGATAATCCCCAGATACTTCCTGGCTCTTCCCTTCACCAGATGTTCCAGGATATCCACTCTGACGTGCAGATTCTTTTTGGATGCAACTGCGGCCCCGATAAAGGTCATCCAGATAAATAAATACTTTGCTGTCTCCTCCGTCCACGCCACTGAATTTTGCAAAATAAAACGGGCAATTACCTGCCATATACATGAAAAGGTAAACCACGCCATAAAAAGTGTAATTAACATCTCTTCAAAATTTTTATCCAGCCATTTTAACAGTTTCATTTCGGCCTCCTTATGTACGGACAGGCCGTGATTTTACTCATCAACGGCCTGCTGCTTCCCTATCTATTTTCCTAATTCCTTTTCCGCCTTATCAATGGCATCATATAAGGAATTCACGGTTTCCTCTCCAACCATATCTGTAATTTTTTCCACTGCGGGTTTTGCTGCCTCTTCGAACACACCCAGCTGCTCATCTGAGAGTTCTATGATCTCAACTCCGGCCTCTGTAATGGTCTTTTTGTACTCGGCTTCCCGTTTCGCCGCCTCTTCTTTTTGGAACTGATAGCAGGCGTCCACAGCTCCCTGTACAATTTCCTTCGCCTCATCATCCAGGCTGTTATACCATGCAGGATTTGCCACCACGACACCTGTTGTATATACATGATTGGTAAGCATCACATATTTCTGTACCTCATACAGCCGTGCTGTTACAATATTTTCAAAGGGATTTTCCTGAGCCTCCACAGTACCCTGCTGTAGAGCTGTATACAACTCTGAAAATGCAATGGCTGTGGGCTGGGCGCCGAGAGCTTCCCAGATAGCAAGATGAACCTCTGTGGGCATAACCCTGATTTTTACCCCCTTTAAATCATCAGGGGTATACACCGGTTTATTTGCTGTCAGTTCCCGGTATGCAAACGAATCTATGTAGCCCAATCCTTTTAATCCGCAGCCTTCTTCCAGCGAATCCAGCATTTCCTTTCCCCAATCCCCCTCCAGCACAGCATAGGCTACGTCCTGGCTTTTGAAAGCAAAGGGCATGGAAAAGATATTCATGCTTTCCTGATATGAAGTCATATATCCGTTATTAATCCCTATCATCTCCAGGTCTCCGTTCTGCACCGCAGTTACGTGGGCGGCATCATCGCCCAGCTGTCCTCCGGAAAATATCTGTACCTGGATCCTTCCTTTGCTTTCCCTTTCCATATACTCTTTCATTGTTTCATATCCGAGCTGCATCATACAAGTATCGCTCCCCGTATGACCCATACGGATCACAATCTCTTTCTTTGTGTCGGAACCTTCAGCCGAATCTTTGGAGTCCTTCGTGTCGGAAACGGAAGCTGTTTCTTCTTTATCCGCAGCTTTTTCTTTCCCGCAAGCGGTAAACAGCATGCTTCCCGCCATACACAATGCCATGATCTGAAATCTTTTTCTTCCCATCTCTTTTTCTCCTGCTTTCTTTGAAATTTCGCCGGTTACCAGAAATCCGTTCACAGTTCATTTACTTCACGCGCGCTTTCATCTTTGTATGAATATTTTATAATATTTTTCTAACCTTGTCAATCTTTTTTATAAAGTTACTAAAATTATTTCCCTGTTTATTTACGGCTTCCTTCCCTTCATCTTAAATCATAAAGCAGTATTCTGTCATTTGGTAAATATTTCCTCAGCGTCTTCTTCTCTATAAACACAGTAGCTTTTGATAACAGGCATTTCAAACCCTATGAGAGGTATCATTCGAAGTTTATTTATTTTTACAGAATCATGCACCAGGTTTTCCGGCAAAAAGCTGTAACCCTTTCCTTCCATGAGATATGGAATCAGTTTTGTACTGTTATCTATCTCAAATGAAAATTGGTAATAAGGAGGAAACAGTCCTCTCAAAAAGCTCCCGACTTCTTCCAGCATGAAGTTACACATCAGATAATCAACATTCCTCAGTTCTTCCCTGCTGATCCCCTGTTGGAATTCCCTGTTTTCAGATGAAGTAACCAGAACCAGATTTTCCTCCTGAAACACTTCACAGCAATACCCTTTTTTATTCAAAGGGACATACGTATAAACCATGTCCAGCACAAAATCCTGAAGCTGCCGGAGCAGCTCTCCGGAGTGTCCCAAGGTTATTCTCATAGCTGTATCGGGATGTTCCTGCCGGTATCCGGCAATTTTATGCTCCAAATAGGACTCATAGAGCGTATTTGTTGTTCCTATACGCAATGTTTTGTCAAACTCCCTCCGTGAATGGAGATGCTGAAGGGATGCTTTTTCCAGTGTTAGTATCCGTTTGGCATAGGTTAAAAATATCTCTCCCTCTGCGGTAAGCATAATCCGCCTCTTTCCCCGCTCCAACAGCCGCTTTCCCACTTCCCGTTCCAGCTCCGCTATACGATTTGTCACTGTTGATTGTGCTACAAAAAGCAGTTCTGCCGTCTGTGTAAAGTTTTTAACGCCAGCCAGCATTACAAATGTTTCCAGATTCTGTGTATCCATAGCCTTCCTCCATTCATTTTTCGAATTATTTCTATTATAATTATCTGTTTTACAAATATCTTAAGGTGTCTGTATAATAATGTCAAAGCTATTTATATTTCAGGAGGTGTCTAATGAGAATTGTACATACATCCGGGGAGGATCCGGATTTTAGATTGTTATGCGAAGAACTGGACCGGACTCTGGACCGGGCCATAGGAGGACATGATAAAAGACAGAAATATTTACCTCATAACCGGATTGAAACTATGGACACAGTACTCCTTCTGTACTGTCAGGATAGGCCGGCAGCCTGCGCCGCCCTGCGAAGATATGATGAAGAATCGGCAGAGATTAAACGTGTCTTTGTGTCTCCGCCCTTCCGGCAGCATGGATTTGGCCGCACCCTGCTCTGTGAACTGATTGCCTCTGCCAGGCGGATGAACTGCAAAAGACTGCTTCTGGAGACAGGAGAATTCCTCCAGGCCTCTATCCGCCTATACCAGAGCCTTGGCTTTTATAGAATCCCCAATTATCCTCCATATGAAAAAATGGACGAGTCTTATTGTATGGAGCTTCTGCTTGACCGCTCATCACAGCAAAAGGCAAAAATACAGTATTAAGATAGGCTTTTATGAGAAATTTGGCTTTGAAGTGCAGCATGGGGCGGTTCCTTTAGTGCTATTATAGTGGGCCTCTCTCCCCTTCTTTCACAAACATTATCAAAAATCCCCCAAATAAAAGTCCTCCTGCCATCCAGATAGCGCGTTCCCCCAACCACAAACTCATAAGAGCGCCCCCAGCTGCTCCCAGCGCAAACACCAGAATGACAAAATAATAGTGCCGGCATTTCCTTCTCAGCTCTCTGTCCTTTGTTATATGGTACCTGCAGAGCATCTCCGTGGCACTTCTCATATTCCCGATGCACATTGTTGTGGCGCATGGGATGCCTCTGAATTTGCGGAAGCTGTTTACCTGCATGGCACAGGCAAAAGACATCAGACCGTTGGCCAACATGTTCGCTGACTGCGGAAGCAATCCGACAACAGCCAGAAGTATTGCCTCGGTGCAAAGAACCATCTGCCGCCAGTGCAGACGCTGATATTCCTTAAACAGGTGGCGGACCCACTCCGTCACATAGACACCAGAGATAAACGCCCCCAGGGGAAGGAGGTAATGCAGAGCTTCCTGCCAGCGGCCCTGGGCCAGATTCTGTCCCAGAAGTACAATATTCCCCGTCTGAGCATTCGCAAAAACTTCCCCTCTGCAGTTATAAGAATAGGCGTCCTGAAATCCTCCCGCCAGAGTTAAGAACACTGCCAGCAGAAGAGACTCTGACATCTGGCTCCTTGTTTTTAACTTCACCATAAGCTTTATTCCCCTTTCCTAACAGAGAAACTGCCGCACATACATAAAACCGGCAGGAACTGCTCCCCCGGAGCCTTCCTGCCTTTGTCATCTCAGCAACTGTCTCTTGCTTTTCTTTTACTATCATATTATACTTTTCTCCAACCAGATGTAAAATGTATATTTTAGATAACATCTATATCATTTTTATATAATACAGGAGGCAATATGAATATTTCCTACGAGTATTACCGGATTTTTTATTATGTAGCCAAATATAAAAGCTTCACCAAGGCAGCCAACATTCTGATGAATAATCAGCCCAATATTACCCGCTCCATCCATAATCTGGAGCACCAGCTGGGATGCCGCCTTTTTATACGCTCCAGCCGGGGCGTCACGCTCACCCCGGAGGGGGAACAGTTATATCCCCGAGTTGCGGCAGCAGTCACCCAGCTCCTTGCGGGGGAGGAAGAGCTTCTAAAAAGTAAGTCTCTCCACAGCGGTCTGGTAACCATAGGTGCCAGCGAGATCGCTCTCCACGGACTGCTTCTGAAAAAGCTGAGAGAATTTCACAGCCGCTATCCCGGAATACGGATCCGCATCTCCAATCATACCACCCCTCAGGCCATAGCTGCCCTGCAAAGCGGACTGGTAGATTTTTCAGTAGTCACAACTCCGGCTGGCGTATCAAAGCCTCTTGAAGAAACTCCCCTGAAGGCCTTTCAGGAAATTCTTGCGGGCGGTCCGGGCTACGCCAATCTCGCATCCCAGACATGGCATTTAAACGATCTGAAGGAACACTCTTTTATTTGCATGGATGCCAAAAGCAAAACCTATGAATTCTACAACCAATACTTTATGGAGGAACACCTGCCTCTTGAGCCGGATATGGAAGCTGCAACCACAGATCAGGTACTTCTTATGATAAAAAATGATCTGGGAATCGGTTTTCTGCCCCAGGCTCTGGCAGATGATGCCCTTGCAAATAAGGAGATTTTCCGCATTCCCCTATACCGCGAGCCCCCTGCCAGGCACATCTGTCTGATACAGGACAGGGAACGCCCCTTAAGCATCGCAGCTATAGCAATGAAGGAAATCCTTCTCTCCCTGCAGGACTGCTAAAATTTTCTCTTTTCCAGACACCAGATTCTCACCGCTGTCAGGATACCTCCGTACAGGATACACACTCCTGCGGCAAAGGCGGTATCTTTCAAGGTAAAATGTAAAGCCCCGGCAAAGACTCCTGTAACATCTGCGATAGGGGGCAAAAAAGAACAAAGCCATCGCACCCAGGCTGCATCCTGCAGGATTGCAGCCTTCCCTATGGCTAAGACAGCAATCAGCACGGTAAGCACTACAGCTGCCTTTCTGTCTTTCATCACTCTGGGGTGCAGCAAGGTCCCAAGAGAACTCCCCAGAAACGCTCCTGCCCCCAGAAACAGAAAACCTCCCGCTGCATCCTGAAGCAGAATTCCCGGTAAAAACAATTGTCCGCTATTCACTGCATCCAGCGCCAGGGGAATTAAGAGAGAAATTAAGGTGAATATCCCCCCCAGAATGCAGAGAAATAGACTTTGACCGATATAATAGAGCGTTTCACTTTGAAGGCGCAGTATCATCATCTGTTCTTCTGCTGCCTGCTGCATTTCATTGTATGATAACCCTGCCCATGTCATCAGTAAAAACAAAAGATTACAGGAAATAGTAAAGCTGTCTGTCACACCCACAGGCATGGAAGTATATAAGCTGAAAAGAAATACCATCAGAACTAAAAAAGGCATGGCAAATCTATTGGTCTTAAAATACGTCCGGAACTCATAGGAAAGCATTCCCCATACAGAACCACTTTGTCTTTCCACCCCGGTCTCTGGCAGCTCAAGCTCTGGGATAACTCCCCCGGTTTCCTCTCTCTCCCCTGACGGAACCGGTTCTTCCCCCACAAGAGTAAAATTTTCCAATTGAAACCCTTCCTGTATCATCTTCGCCACTACCTCATTGCTGTTTTCATAGGAGGAAATAAAACGCAGTCCCCCCGGTACTGTCTCCCCTGTCACAGGCAGTTCAGGCGCAGTCTTGTCCTCAGAAGCTTCAAATGTAATGAGAGCTTTTCTCTTCTGATTTCCCCGTTCTAACCGTACCTTATGCATCTTCCCGCCTTCTATCCTGCACACAGTATCCCCCACTGCGTTCACCAAAAATTCCTCATGACAGGAAACGATCAGGGCAGTACCCTCCCTCTTCAGAGCATTGACCAGTTCCACAAATACAGCCTGAGATGCGGTATCCTGTCCGGACAGAGGTTCATCCAAAAGCAGTACATCCGGTCTTTTCAGAACCGCCTGAATTACCCCCACCTTCTGCAGCGTGCCTTTAGACAGCAGTTTCATGGGTTTATCTTCCATCCCCTTCATGTGAAACCGTTCAAAAAGATCCGCGCTTTTTTCCTGGATCTCATCCCTCCTCAGGCCTTCAATTTTCCCCACTGCACAGATATACTGCCGTGCAGTCAGATTCGACTTTGGAAATCGTTCCGGTACCATGTGGTACAGCAGTCCTCTTTTCCTATATATCTTCCCCCCTGACGGCGCAATCAATCCACCGATCATTTTCAGAATCGTACTTTTTCCGGCTCCATTGGTGCCTGTAAAAACTACGGCCTCACCCCTTCTGATTTCCAGATTTATATCCTCCAGAATCCTGCTTTTGCCGTATTCTTTTGCTGTTTTCTCTAACCGAATAAGTGTCTCCACTGCAATTCCCCCTAACAGCAAAAGAGGCAGTACTATCTGCCTCTATGCTTTTCTCTTTTCTTCTGCTGCCGCAGCTCAAATCTGCGCTGCTGTTCTTCTTCTCTCTGCAGTCTGCTGCGAACTCTGCGCTCGGTCTTCGACTGCTCCTGCTGTAATTTCAATGCCTGCTGGGACCTGGTTCCCATCCCCGCATGTTCCAGCTGCTTTTTTGCCTCCCGCTGCTTACGCTTGGGGTTTGCACTCTTTTCCTTTACACAGGCCGCGACAGCCGGACTAAATCGCAGCTTCCCATAGTTTTTCAGAAAAAAGTCCCATACCTGCCATTCTTTTGGCTCCGGCCCGAATGTAATCTTGGCTGCATCCAGCATGCCGTCTGTTACTCTTTCCACAATCCCTACCCAGAAGGGATCTTCAAAAAAAACTTCCAGGGTTACCGATACTTTGTCCATGATAATTCCTCCTTAAATATAAAAATTCACGGCAAAGAACGGACGACCTAAGGAGGAAGGTTACTGACAGCGCTTTTATGAATATCCGCCGCTGCGCCCGGACTACCTACCGGGACTGTGTTTTTATCTCTGCCTCTCTATTATACCCGCCGTATAGGGTACCCTGTCAATAGCCTGCATAACTCTCTACAATTCCTTTTTTCCAAGTGCACAGAAAACTTCCTTCTGGCTTTTGGACAGAACCTTCCCGTATGGTGCACCGGAACAGTTCTAGATGATGGAACAAAAATAGAACAAGAGTGCCGCGGCCCATGATATCTATGGAACCCGCGGCACTTTTTCTGGGAGGAATCATTCTTTAGTTTTAAGTATTAGAAGCTCCTCATTTTCTTGAAAGAAGGCGTCCAGAACCTCAGGATTGCAGATATTCACCGGCCGCTTCCCGGACAGCAGAAGTTTCAGGTCTCTTAAGATCATTTCATTCATGTGATTCGTGATCTCCTTTGACTGGCCTGCAAAATGCGGAGTCAGCACTACATTAGGGAGTTCCAGAAGAGGATGGTTCTTGGGAAGGGGCTCAATAGGATATACATCCAGGGCTGCTCCTGCTATTTTATTCTCCTTCAACAAGCGGTACAGGGCGTCATAATCCATAATAGGGGCTCTTGCAGTATTAATAATATAGGCAGACGGTTTCATTCGGGAGAGCATTTCCTCATTTACCATTCCAATCGTCCCTTTATTAACATTACAGTTAATGGAGATGAAGTCTGCCTGTTCCATGAGTACCTCCAGAGGCACTACTCTACCTTCCATCTCTTTTACCGCATCTTTATCTGCAAATGGGTCACTAATCAGCAGCTCCATCCCAAACGCCTGTGCTCTCTTTGCCACTTCTTTTCCTATCATTCCGAATCCAATCTGACCAAATTTTTTTCCATATAGTTCCGGATATCCTCCGTATACTGCATTTGGCCCCTTAGGATCCACCGACCAAGCTGAGCTCACTTTTTCTTTGCTCTGCTTTTTATCATCATATTCTTTCCCTACCAAAGTATCCGTGTATTTCATAAGGTAGTCCATCAGAGCAATCCTCTTGCACAGGGAGAGCAGCAATCCTATCGTGAACTCAGCTACTGATACCGCATTCCTCCCTGCGCATCCGATTACAGGGATCTTCCTTCTGGTTGCCTCCTCAATGTCTACACTGGCAAATGCCTCGTTTCTTCCGCAAAAGATTGCCTTCAGCTCCGGGCATTCCTCCATCACCGCTTTGTCAATCATCTCCACGCCATTCAGTACAATGTCGCATCCCTGAAGATTTGCTATCATCTGCTCCTGTGTAAGTTTATAACCGTCAAAACCCCTGCCCGCCTGAGTATAGTCTGCTGTAATCTTCGCCAATTCCCCGTGGTATTCTTCAGGAAATTTCATGGTCACTAATACCTTCATATTTTCATCTCCTTTTTTCATCTTCCCTGCAACTCTTCCACAGTGTCTGCCAGTTTCTTCAATTCCGGATCAAGGCACTGATACATGCTTCTATAATAAGGGTAAAGTTTCTCGTATACTTCCACCCAGTCTTTTTTAGGTTCAATCACTTTGTCTATGGTTACAAATTCACTGCTGGTTTTCCCCAAATCATCATAAAGCCCCACTGCTTTACCTGCCAGTAGCGCATCTCCTAATATGGCATTTCCGCTCTTTCTATCCGGAACTAATACAGGTATGTTAAGGACGGACGCTTTAATCTCAAGCCACAGAGCATTCGCTGCTCCTCCTCCAGACACCCTCATACTTTCAGGTCTGGCACCTAGTTTCTTAGCCTCCTCACACAAATGACGCAGGGCGTAGGATGTCCCTTCAAGAATGGATCTAGCCAGATCACTTTCTGTAGTATCCAGGGTCATACCTATAAACATCCCTCTCGCATAGGTATTCCAAAGAGGGCCTCTCTCCCCCATCAGATAGGGAAAGTAAAGCAATCCACCGCATCCGGGGCTTGCGTGAGCAGCATGCTCCGTAAACAAATCCAGCACCTCTTTTTTTTCCCTTTCCGCCTGATTCTTTATTTTTTCACCCATCATATCCAGGTACCATTTCACAGACGCTCCTGTGGCGTTAATGGGCGCATTCAAAATCGTTGGAATGGAGGGAACCGGACTTTGTTTCAGCATTAGCCTCCCGGGATCCGCAAGTTTCTCCCCGTGAGTAAAATAGGCCAGCGTAGAAGTCCCTGTAATCTCTGCCGCCTCCCCCGGCCGGGACATGCCAAAGCTTAACAAAGCCGCAATGGTATCTGTAGTTCCTGCGGCAACCGGAGTACCCTCAGGAATGCCCGTGACTTCAGCAGCGTCTCTTGTGACAGTTCCAATCAACTCCTCATTCTTATTCACAGGCGGAAACAAGGAGCCAAAGTTCATCCCCACGGCCTTTTCTATCTCCTCGGAAAATGTACCGGTTCGGACATCCATACACAGGCTGAGCATAGCATGAGAGATATCATAGCTTCTCTCATGAGTCAGACGGTAATTAATATAGCCGTTAGTCTGCAGGACAAACTCCGTTTTTTTAAATAATTCACGCTCCTGTTTTTTATACCAGTATAGCTTGGGAAGCAGGTAAAAGCTATCTGGAGATGCCCCTGTTATTTCTCTGAATCGGGTATATTCAATGGTGTTTACAATTTCCCTTAATTCTTTTTCTGCCCTTCGGTCCATCCAGATAAGAGCATCCCGAAGGACCCGTCCCTCCCTGTCTACAGGTACCAGGGACGGCGCCTGAGAGCTGACAGATATACCCAAAATCTTATCAGCAGGAGAAAGTCCTGCCCGCTGCAGCATCTGCCTTATAGCGGAAACAGCAGAGTCCCACCATTCCTCAGGTCTCTGTTCAGCCATCATATTTCCCCGGAAATAGGTTTTATGTGTACCACTTCCCAGTGCACACAATTCTCCTCCGTCCGTAAAAAGGCCTGCCTTAACATTAGTGGTGCCCACATCAATTCCAATTAAATATTCTGCCATAGCTCTATCCCCAAACTATTTCTTATGTATTTTGCTTTCCATTCTGCTGCGCTCTGCTTCTGCAAGCTTCTTCTGTCGATCTTTTACCCTTACTGACAGTTCTTTCATCTGTTCTTCTGTAATATTTACAATTTTTTTCTGTCCCCGGATTGTCATATTTACCGATTTTGCGCTGTATTCTGTAATCTCAAAGCGGTCAAAGGATTTGAATACTGCAGGGCTTGCAATAATATAGCACTCGTTTTCCACTATTGCCACCGGACGATTTACTGCCAGGTATTCCGCAATTTCGTCCTGCTTCGTAAAGGTACTGCCGAAAGGAAACTTTTTTGTACTCATCAGAATGTTATAACTTTCCGGGATCAGTGTAATGTCATAGTCTGTCTCCGATACAGCATAGCACATGGCATAAGGCGGGTTCGCCGCTACTATGCCGCCGATTCCGGGATTCTTATCATATATCTTTTGGAAAAGCTCCGCATAAAACTGAGGGACCTTTCCTTCCTCACATTTCCCATTCTGTATAAGTACCATATCGTCTGGATCCGCATAGGCATGATCCAGCCCTTGAGGTGTAATGAGGAAAGAGTTCCCGTCTACCCTTGCTGAAATAACTCCGCCGGTAGCTGAAAATATCTCTTTCTGGCAGGCACGTTTACATAGCATCGCCATCATCTCTCGCTGCAGCTGCTCCTCATTTCCAACTCCGTCAGGAGCGAATGTACCCATCACCGGAACCTGAGCCCTCTCGTTGTATTCCTTCAGCTGTGCCTCCCTGATCAGGCTGGGCTCATGGCCGCACAGGACTGGAGTATTCAGCTGAGTTCGGATCCCAAAATCAATGGCATCAAAGACCTCAAATGCATGCTTCATGCTGCGGGTACTCCCAATAAATAAACCATGATTCTCTAAAATAGCAACATCACAGCCCTCTTTGAATACTTTCGCCACATTAGCAGCAAGAGTATCACTTCCCGGCGCACCATATACGGCAAGAGCTGATTTTCCCGCAATATTGGCAAGCGCCGGATACAGCATGGTCTGAGGTGTTTCATGTACGATACTTAGAGCTACCGCAGCCGGGGAATGCGCATGAAGAACGGCTTTTATGTCCTGTCTAGCTGCAAGAATCGCCTGATGGATAGGTGTCTCCAAGGACGCCGGCTTTGTGCCGATCACCGTCCCATCCGGCAGAATCTCCAGCACATCATCGTGTTGAAGGTTTCCCTTATCTCCCCCTGAGGGAGATACCCAGATGTGCCCCTCCGAATCCCGTATGGATAAATTACCTCCTGAGACAGTAGTTTCCTTTCTGTCATATATACGTTTCATAATCTGGCAGATCTGATCTGCCGGGTGTAAATGATCAAATTTCATTGTCCTCCTCCTTACTTTCTGTTATCTGTATTCTCTCAACACATCAAAAACCCTCTGAACGTTTTCCATGGCAAAATTATTCTGCAGGTTATGTACCACTGAAAAGACAAATCCGCCGTCTTTCCGCAGGATATCAATATTTTTTCTCATCTCGCGCTCGACATCTTCCGGCGTCCCATGGGCCATGGTTGTCTGTGAATCCACACCGCCCCCCCAAAAGGTCAGCCTCCTGCCATACTGCGCCTTCAGACTTTGGGGATCCATATGGTCTGCGGACAGTTGAATGGGGTTTAAACAGTCTATACCGCAGTCAATCATGTCCTCCAGGATGTTCACCAGTGAACCGCAGCTGTGGTAAACGGTTTTCCATGAAGTATTCTCATGGACCCAGCCATTTATTCTTTTAAAATATGGCATATACAGTTTCTGGAACATCTTTTTTGACATAATCTCCGAATGCTGTGTGCCAAAATCTGTCCCGCATAGAAATACAGCCTGCGCTTTATCCCCTACAGCCTGTCTGAGTAGCTTCAGGTTCCTGATGCAGAGCTTCGTCCACGCCTCAAATATTTCTTCTATATATTTCGGATACAGGCTGTGTGCCACTAAAAACTCGCTAAAATCCCGAATCCCGGGAGTCAGCTTTGCATATCCTCCATTCAGCATAGTCTGTGATCCCAGGTTCCCGTATTCTGCATTGAGTACCAGGCCGCATCCTGTATGGCTGTAATAATAATCTGCCTGGTCTTCATAGAATTTTAAAGTGGTATCATCAATGGTCATCACCTCCAGCTGTTCCAGGTAGTCTTCATATCCACTCAGCCTTTCTTCATCAAATGCATCCTGTCTGGTTAGATAGTCAAAGTAGAAACCGCCCTGAGGCATACAGCCGCTGGGCCTTGCATTCAAGTCTCCCTTAGGATGAATATATAAGCGTCCGCCCTTCTCAGACATAACGCAGCCTTCCCCAATCAGTGCCGGCGTACCATCCGGTGTTGTCCACGTTTTCCACTTATCATTCCGATAACCAAATACTGTCATATCACTCCACAGAGGAAGGACATCAATGCCAAACATTTCAGCGTCCTTATCATCAACAAGGCCTACCATCTGGTACGTGTCATATATTTTTACCGGTTCATCTCTTCCGTACTGTTTTCTCAGCCGGTACAGCAGACTGGCGCTTATTCCCGTGGCCTTTGTTCCTCCCAGGTCAAATGTGACCTTTCCGCAGTCCCGGTGTTCTAACGTTTCTTTCAATTTCTGTCTACCATCCATAATCTGTTTCTCCATTTCTTAATATATAAGGTTCACAAGCCCTGTTGAGAAAAATGGCACAAAAGTCAGTAAAAGCAGGCATATGAGCAGCATAATATAAAACGGCCCCGCCTCTGATATAAAATCCCGGATTTTACATTTCGTGATTCCACAGGTAACAAAAATCAAGGTTCCCAGGGGAGGGGTTACACAGCCGATAGAGGAATTGAAAATATATATCATAGCAAACTGAATAGGATCAATCCCGTATTGATTTGCCACTGGTGCAAGCATTGGGACCAGGATCAGCATCGTTGCATTCCCCTCAATAAACATTCCTACAAGAATCAGGAAAATGTTAACTGCAATCAGAAATACATATTTATTGTCGCAAACAGAGATCATATAACTTGTAAACTGTTGGGGAATCTTCTCATACGTTAAAATCCAGGAAAATGCAGAGGCCGCAGCTATAATAACCATGACAGAGGATGTTGTAAAAACCGTTTCCTTTATCGCCTCCCGAAATCCCCCCACCGAAAGCTCCCTGTATACAACAGCCAGTATCAAAGCATAGATGATAGCAACCGCCCCTGCCTCAGTAGGCGTAAAGATTCCAAGACGAATCCCTCCGATAATTACCAGTGGAAGCAGCAAAGGGAGAATAGCCTTGCGAAGGGCCGCCCAGAGTTGGGCCGGGGGAACACGCTCTGTCCTGGTGGGCAGATAGCCTCTTTTTTTAGACATAAACCGTACAAGGATCATCATGGCCGCACAGAGCAGCACACCTGGACCAATGCCGGCCACAAACAATTTGCCAATGGATACATTCGCGATGGTGCCATAGATAATCATTGCGATTCCAGGAGGGATCAGCGGTGTAATCATAGCGCTCACAGCTGTCACAACAGTAGAAAAAGATTTTGTAAATCCCTTTTTCTCCATTTCCGGAACCAACATCTTAGCCTCCATTGCAGCATCTGCCAGGTTAGAGCCTGACAAGCCGCCCATCAGAGTAGACAGAAGAACGTTAACCTGGGCAAGTCCTCCATACATCTTTCCTGTAATAACCGAACAGAAGTCCATAATCCGTTTTGTCACACCGGAATAATTCATAAATACTCCAGAACACACAAAAAAGGGGATTGCCAGAAGAGATAATGTCTCAGAGCCAGACATTACTCTCTGTGCAAATATCTGACTGGCAACATTTGGATTTCCTGCAAAATACAAACCGGAGGCCGCCAGCACCGCAATAAACACAGGTACTTTTAAGAACATCAGTATTACCATAACTATGGCACAAATCAAAACCAAATTACCGCTCATTTGTCCCGCCTCCTTCTTTATTCTTTTTATATTTTTGGAACGTTACATACAGTACGCTTGCCATCATAGTTACACACCCTATTGGCATTGATATGTATAGTATCCCGTAGGGAACATTCAGAAGGCTTGTTGTCCGTTTTGTCCTCCACAGCTGTTCCACCAAAATACTTCCCTGGATAAACAGATTCACCAATACATACATCGTTATCAACAGCCCTAAAACCGTTATCACCTTCTGAACCTTCGCCGGCAGATAGTCTACAATTATATCAATGGCTACATGCCCGCCGTTCCTGAAGACAGCACCGGCCCCAAAATAGGTAATCCACAAAAAGCACCACTTCTGTACTTCTTCTATCCACTGAAACGGAGCATTGAACACATGGCGCATAACCACGTTCATAAAGGTAAGGATAATCAGAACCACCAGCGCTGCTCCCGCAATCCATAAATCCAGATTCCCCAATACTTTTTTAATCTTCATAATGTCCACCTCCCAAATATGAAATCCGAGTCCCCCTGCCCGGATCCCATATTTGATATTCATCTCTTATTTGCCCATTGCCTTTCTGACTGTCTGATATAAATCCGGGGACCATTGTTTGGTCAGATCCGGATCTTCATAAAAGCTTATAGCCTCGTTACGGAAGGCTTCCTTTTCTTCCTCTGTCAATTCTTTCACCGTCACGCCCGCATCCTTCAGCGCCTTCAGACTTACCTCATCAGAATCTGCTGCCAGCTCCTGACTGTACAATCCTGCCTCGTGCCCGGAATCTGTGAGCCATTTTTTCTGCTCATCCGTCAGTGTACTATACCAATCTGTACTTGTACACCATGTAGCAAAGTTCAGAACATGTCCGTCGAGAACCAGATACTTAGCGACCTCCTGGAAGCCATTGGCGTAGAGTACATGCAATGGATTCTCTACACCGTCAATGGTTCCCTGCTGAAGTGCTGTGTACACATCTGTCAGCGCCATGGGTGTTGCAGTCGCCCCTACTGCCTCAAACCCTTTTGTCTGGATGGTATTATCCGGTACCCGGATTTTTTTATTCTTAAAGTCTTCTACTTTATTTACAGGGAAGGTTGTCATAGTATGTCTTGTTCCGGATACCCAGTTATCTGCCACAATTGTCAGGCCAAGATCCGCGAGTAGGCTGCACTGCTCTTTCCACCAGTCGCTCTCCACAAGTTTCCAGCAGTCCTCCCAGTTGTCGAATAAATAAGGTCCAAACACAATCCCCATATCTTTTGCTCCGCGATCTGCATAGAATGCGCCGTCTGCAATAGTGATAATAGGCTGGCCCGCCAGAATCTGATCAATAATATCATTGGTGTTCCCCAGCTGACTGGAGGGATATAACTGCATCGTCATCGTTCCCCCGCTCATTTCCTCAAGCTTTTCTTTCCACAATGTACATGCCTTATCATGGGACGTGTCAGGATTGTCAGGATAACCCACTGAAATTACAATCTGTTCCTCCGAAGCCTCCTCCTTTTTCGTTTCCTGCTGAACTGCCTCTTCCGTCCCTTTTTCTTCTTTTGCCCCTGAATCACCGTCTCCGCATGCGGCTAACCCTAATGTCATAATTGCTGCCATTGCTAAAGCTACTAATTTCTTTTTGATCATTTTGCATGTTCTCCTTTTCTTCCTGTTTTTGCTACAATGGTTTCTATAAAACAATCTTTTCTATAATTTCTTCCATTAACTCCTCCCTTCCGAAGCCTCCGGATTTTGATATAATCTGAACCGGTTTTCCATCCATATCAATTCTGGAAAGTACCGTTCCCTGATTCAGCTCACAGATCGGAACCAGCTGTGCTCCGTCTATTTCCTTTACAAATCCCATCAATGTATCACCTCCGGTCACCAAAATGGTGTTCACATCGGTTCTCTTAATCAACTCCTTTATAATTCTGCCCTGGCTGCTTACAATAGCAAACCGGATCTCATTTTTCGACATCCCGCTTTTCTGCGCCTCTGAAAATTCTTTGAAGGCTCCCCGCTCCAGGGTATCTATTATAATTACTTTATTTGTTCTGCACATCCTTTCCAAATAATTCAGAAAGGCTTTTCCTTTTTCTGAATCATAATAGGAATAATCCATCCTTTGCTCCGCGGTGAGGTGTATTCTCAGAATCCCTTTGCTTTCCAAATAATCCATCTGCCTCTCTGTGATGGGATTCAAACTTCCGCATGAGATAATGAGCTTTTCGGTTTTAAAATAAGATTTCTGGCAATTCCCGTGAAGTCCCAGATACTCTGGCAGGTGAGAGGCGCACCCTGCACATCCTGCCAGCATAGACAGCTCATTCTCTTTTTTTAATTCTTCCAGCCTTTCTGTGATATCCCCATCGGTTTCCGCATCGCATACATAAATAACCTTTTCTCCCTCACACATTACGGGTATTTTTTGCCCCACGTTCAGGCTGACCACTTTCACACGGCTCTGGGCACCGATCAAGTCAGGTATGTAGGGGCAGGTAATGGGTTCAAATAAGTCTCTGCCAAACGCCGTCTGGGAAAGGGGGATCCCATCCAGATACTGTACCCCATTTTTTGTAAATCTTCCCAACTCCGGAAAAGCAGGAATAAAATACAGTCTGTCTCTACCGAATTCTTTTAGAACAGCTTCCAGTTCACTCCCAATATTACCACGCAAAGCCGAGTCCGTTTTCTTGTAAATTCTGGGAATTCCCTGTTTCTTTGCCCATCTCACACTCTCCGAAACTTTTTCGCCGGCTTTCTCCACAGAAAGGGGGCGGGTTTCCAAATCTAAGACCAATACTTCTGTATCTGATAATATTCTAATCGTTTCCAAACGTTCTCCTGTATCAATCTGTGTAGGTATTCCCTTCTCCACAAACTGAATCCCTGTATCCAACGCTCCTGTAAAATCATCTGCCAGTATTAGCAGCTGGATCATAAATACTCCCTCCTGTCTAACGGTTCTTGGCCAGAGTGACCGCATAATCAATTGCGTTTTCCAGGCTGGCTGCGTTGGCATTTCCCTTGCCGGCATGCCCGAAAGCGGTTCCATGATCCACAGAAGTGCGGATAATCGGAAGCCCCAGAGTAATATTGACCCCTTTTACGGCATTCCATTCTCTCTTATCCCGGTCATACACAAAACCCACTACTTTTAGGGGAATATGCCCCTGATCATGGTACATAGCTACTACAATATCATACATACCGCCCCTCGCCTTTGAAAAAACAGTGTCTGGAGGAATCGGTCCTTCCGCCAGAATCCCCTCATCCTGCGCTGCTTTTATTGCCGGTTGGATTTCTGTAATCTCCTCCGTCCCGAACAATCCATTTTCCCCACAGTGGGGATTCAAGCCGGCAACCCCAACTTTGGGGTTCTCTATTCCCAATGCTCTGCACGCCTTTTCTGCAATCCGGATCACATCCAGCACTCGTTCCTTCTTCACTTTGTCACAGGCATCTCTCAGCGAAACATGTGTGGAAACGTGTACCACCCGGAGATTTTCATGCGCCAGCAGCATAGTATACTTCTCCGCTCCTGTAAAACGCGCGTAGATTTCAGTATGTCCCGAATAGTGATGCCCTGCAAGATTGAGTGCCTCTTTGTTCAGTGCATTAGTAACTGTAGCGTCAACTTCTCCGTCCATAGCCAGTCTAATAGCCTTCTTCACACTGTGAAATGCCGCATTGCCGCACATAGCGGATACCTTGCCGTATTCCAGCTTTTCCATATCCACCAGTTCCAGATGATAAACATCTATGTATCCAGGAGTGAATCTGGCGTCCTTTATATCTGTTATCTCATGGATTGTCAGCTTCCGCTCCAGCCCAACCAGGCGAACCGCTTTCTCCATTACCCTGGCATCTCCTATAATCAAAGGACGCGCTTTTTGATAAATCTTATCATTTGAAAGTGCCTTGACAGAAATCTCAGGCCCGCTCCCTGCTGGATCTCCCATAGTGATTGCTAAAATTGGTCTGTCCATATTCTCTCCTTCTACTCTAATACCTTCAGATATATATCTCGTATCTCTTCAAGGGTTAAAATTTTTTTATTGTTGTCCAGGAGCCGTTTCTGCTGGCTGCCAGATGCAACCAGAAAATCTAAGTCCTTTTTCTTAACACCAAAGGAATTCAAGTTTACCGGAATCTCTGTATAGGCAACAACCTCTTCTATTTCTCTGATCACCTTATCCGCCATCTCCGTACTGCCAAGCCCCGTTAGTTCCGGCCATACAACACGGCATAATCTGGCAAGCTCGCTCTCACAGGCATCCTTATTCATCTTCATTACATGAGCGAATAAAACAGCATTAGACACCCCATGGGGAATATGAAACCTTCCGCCCAGCGGGTAGGATAAGGCGTGTACCGCCGTTGTACCGCTGCCGGTAATGGCAACTCCCCCATAATAAGCCCCTAGCATTAAGTTCAGCCTGGCATCCAAATTATCAGGCTCCGAATATGCCCGCCGGATATTTTTGAAGATAAGCCTGGCGCTCTCTCCTGCATAAAAATCACTGAGGGGAGTCGCCTTATTAGAAGTAAAACATTCTATCCCATGAGCCAGCGCATCCACACCTGTCGCTGCAATTATGGATTTTGGCAGCTTTTGGATCATCAGCGGATCCAAAAATACATAATCCGGAATCATTTCCTCATTGACTATTCCTTTCTTCACCTGCTCCTCCGGTATGGCTACAATTGCATTGCATGTAGCTTCTGCCCCTGTTCCGCATGTGGTTGGGAACATTACAGTCTTAATCTGTTTCCCTCCTGCTGCAGGGCATCTCATCAAATCCTGTATGGTATATTCCGCTCCCTTCAGAAGTGAGCACAGCTTAGCCGTGTCCATTACACTTCCTCCGCCTACAGCAATTATCAGGTCGCAGGAAAAATCCTCCGCACTCCTGCAGACAGACTCTACTTCCTGATAACTAGGTTCGGGTTTCAGCTCATCCAGAGTACGATATTCTGCTGATTCTGTTCTCAGCTGCTCAAGTACCATTTCAGTCAATCCAGCGCCTTCCACTCCTTTATCTGTAAATACCAGAATCCTTTTAGATTGCTCCCGAACAATAACCTCGTGGAGTCTGGATGTACATCCCTCTCCGCCATAGATACAGGACGGTATCTTTAATTTATAACTCATTTATGTCTCCTCCATTTTTCTTTTAATGCAATTTAAATCATCAGCCGGCTTTTTTGCACTATTTTGTCTCTATCTGTTTTTTTCTTTTCTTTTCCTTTATATTACGTGTTATTTTTTCATTTTGCAACATTTGTATTTTAAATATCGTTTTATTTTGAAACATAATATTAAAAAATTGGTTGATTTTTCAAAAGAAAAAAGATATGATAGAAACAGAAAGTTACAATTTGGAAAGCTTAAAAGGAGGTTTAGAGATATATGATTAAAATACTTGCGATTGCCCCTTATGATGGAATGGCAGAAAGCCTCCTGGCAATCTCTAAAAAACGGCAGGACATCTCCATGACCGTAAAGACAGGCAATCTGCAGACTGGCGTGCAGATTGCAAAAGAATGTATTCACAACAACTATGATGTAATCATTTCCAGAGGAGGAACTGCTAAATTACTTCGTAAGGAATTTGATCTTCCGGTTCTTGAAATATCTATTTCCGTATATGACATGCTCCGTGCTCTTAAGCTTGCACAAAACTATACAGACAAGTTCGCCATAGTAGGATACCCCAGCATTACCAAATGCGCCCGCACCTTATGTGATTTGCTTCAGTATGAAATTGATATCTTTACTTTCTGTGAAGATTCGGAAGTCCTTCCCACTCTCACCGATTTAAAGGACAAGGGGTACCGCATGGTCCTCTGTGATATGATTGGATCTGTGACAGCACATAAAATCGGGCTGAACTCTATCCTTATAACCTCCGGCCCGGAAAGTATTGAAAATTCTATTGATGAAGCAGTAAGCCTCTGCCAATCCTATCAATTTGTTTACAAACAAAAGGAGCTTTTTCAGCAGATGTTTCTCGCCTCTGATTCCGAAGCACTTTTATTCACCGGGGACGGAAAGCTGACCTTTTCCTCCCTCCGGGACGATGAAGAAGATCAGAAAATATTGAAATATATTAAAAAGCTGCTTCCCACCCTGCTGGACGCACCGGTATACAGGGTAGAAAAGAAGCACAACACCTGCATGCTGTCTATTTGCAGTAAGCAGATTTATCATGAGAACCGTCTGTATCTGGCCGTGTACATTCATCGGAAAGCTCTTCTATCTTACTCGGAAGAAAGCTTTCTTACGGTTCAGAACCGGTTGAATACAGGGGAGGAGGACCTGGAAGGGTATTACAACAGCGCCGCTTATGTTGGAAATCTCAGATCTACTATTGAGGATTATGCAAAAACGGCCTATCCTGTTCTGATTCTGGGAGAAAAGGGAACAGGAAAAGGAAAAGCGGCTTCTCTCATCTACGAATTGGGGCTCTATCAGAACAGTCCCTACTACGTAATCGACTGCTGCCTTGTCACCGACAAAAAGTGGAAACAGTTTCTGGAGGATGAAGATTCTCCATTCTGCAATATACATTCAACCATTTATCTAAAAAACACAGAATGCCTCTCAGAAACAGCAGCCGCCCATTTAATTACGTTTCTGGACGGAACCAATGTATGCAAAAGAAACCGCTTTATTTTCTCAGCCGCGGTATCCCGGCCGGATGTCCGGACATTACTGACAGATTACCTAATGAATCACCTTTCCTGCCTGACTCTTTATATCCCCCCTCTCAGAGACCGCAGGGAAGATATCCCCAGTATTATCACCCTTTATCTGAATCAGTTGAATACTGCCGTAGGAAAGGAAATCATCGGATTCGAAGCAGATGCTCTGCAGACGATCCTGGACTTTCCCTGGAAGGAAAACCTGGATCAGTTCAAACGCGTTTTAAAAGAATTAGTAATCACTGCCCGCGGTTCTTACATTACGCAGGACGAAACCCGGGCAGTTTTAAGAAAAGAATCTCCGTCTGTCCCTATCCTGCTTCCAGGCACGGCAGCCGTCAAAATCAATCAGCCGCTGAGCGATATTAATTACGATATCGCCTGTATGATCATAGAAGAAGAGGACGGCAACCAGGCAAAAGCGGCAAAACGGCTGGACATCAGCCGAAGTACCCTCTGGCGTATGCTCAAATCGAGAGAGAATAGTTAAAAAAGACAGGGCAGCACTGTTTCTATCCGTGCTGCCCTGTCTTTGTCAAGTCTCCCACCATAGGAAACCAAACCTCAGGCCCTGATTATTTTCAACATTCGTTTCTTCAAATGTACATTTCTTTCCACACCTCTGCCTCTGTTTCAAGCTCCCTCTGCCCATCAGCGATACATTCAATCACCGGCAGTCCTGTCCTCTGTTCTATCATATACCGGTTATCTCTCTCCATAATACTATCGTCGTGATAATGATTCAGAATAAATCCCCACACCGGCAGTTTATTCTGCTTCATATATTCCGCCGTAAGCACTGCAGAATTGATGCTTCCCAGTCCGGCGTCCGCCACGATCAGGCTCGGAAGCTTCAATTGCCTGATAATGTCCTCCAGCCATAAAACCTTTTTGTCATACCTGATGGGGCAGACAATTCCTCCGCTGCCTTCCATCGTGATGAAAGCATACTCCCGGGAAAGTCTGCGGTATCCGGCCGCTACCTTCTCTAACTCCACAGGATTCCCCTCCAGCTTTGCCGCCAGATGGGGAGATACAGACTGGCGGTAGACATAGGGCACCATGGATGCCAGTGTCTGGCCATTTTGGGAGATTTCTCTCACATACTCCCCATCTCCCGGTATCAGTCCTCCGGGTCCTTCTTCATTCCCGCTGACCGCAGCTTTATAATACCCGGCACGCAGCCCGCCCTCACATAGCTTTTTTATCAAAAGAGCCGTAACATAAGTCTTTCCCACATCTGTGCCGGTGCCTGTAATAAACAGCCCTTTACTCACAGTCTCTCACCACCTCATATCCCAATTCCTTCAGCATCCTTTTATCCTGTTCAATGGTAATTCCTCCGGTAGTCAGCATATCTCCCGTAATTGCCGCATTCGCTCCGGACTGGAAGCATCTTTTCCCTTTATCCGGCATAAGCCCCCGGCCTCCTGCCAGGCGGATATAGGCGTCCGGTACCAGGAATCGGTACACTGCCACAATCCGGCACATTTCCTCAGTCGTGAGTCTCTTGTTCTTCTCATATGGAGTCCCCGGAATAGGATTCAGCATATTTACAGGTATAGATCTTACCCCCAGTTCACGGACTGTCAGCGCAAGATCGATCCTGTCCTCCATAGACTCTCCCAGTCCCATAATCCCTCCGCTGCACACGCTCAGACCTGCAGTCTGGGCAGCCTTCAGCGTGGCAATTTTATCATCGTAGGTATGTGTAGTACAGACATTGGGGAAATAATTGCGTGAGGACTCCAGATTATTATGTACGCGCACAGCCCCGGCCCCTTTTATTTTGCGGAATGCCTCCTCGTCCAGAAGTCCAAAGGATACACAGACGGCCACGTCTGTCTGCTTTCTGATTTCCCGTATGCTGACACAAACCTGATCCACCTCACGGCTGTTTAGTCTCTTTCCGGAGGTAACAATGGAATATCTGGGCACCCCCCTGCTGGCATTGTATTGTGCCTGCTCCACCAGCTTTTCCCCGGATAGCAGGGAATACCCCTGGATTTTTGTGCTGTAATAGGAAGACTGGGCACAGTACTTGCAGTTTTCCGAACATGCTCCATTTTTTCCGTTTATAATAGTGCAAAGATCAAAACGGCTGCCGCAGAAAACCCGGCGTATTTCATCAGCAGCGCTGCAGAGTTCCTCCAAAGGCATCTCTGCAAGCGAGAGAGCCTCCTCTTTGCCCAAGGAATCCCCATTCAGCACCCTATTTTTCAATTCCTTCAGTTTTGTATTCATTGGTTCTCCCTTTCTTCTCTGTAAATTACTGATCCATTCTTTTTATCCGTCCATCTGCGACGCTCTGCCGTCCGGCTGCCTTCAGGGCCATCCCTTTGGCTGCAGGCACCAGACGAACCGCAATCATTGCCGCCGCCAGGCACAGAATTACATCTCCGGGCATATCCAGGGGAAAACAGTCTGCCAGTACCATTGCAAACGCTGTTTTTTCTCCCACATAGAGATTCAGCATCAGATATTTATAGGCCAGACCAATGGTGTAAGTAACCGCGAATCCTGTAAAGGCAGCCCAAAGATATTTCTTATACGAGTTAGCCCTTACTTTCTCAGTCACAAATCCTGCGGCAAAAGCAGCCGCAATAAACCCGATTAGATACCCAAAGCTCGGCCGAAAGATGTATCCAAATCCCCCGCCCGCTGCAAATACAGGCAGCCCGAACAATCCTAAAAGCACATAGACTCCCACGCTTACTGCGCCCAGTCTGCTGCCCAATACCATTCCTGCCATAAGTACAAATAAAAACTGAAGGGTAAAATAATCCATTCCCGGGACCGGTACCTGTATAAACGCCCCAATAGCTATAAGCGCTGTAAACAGCCCTGCATACACCATTTCCATCGCTGTCCATGTTCTCTTCAAGTTCTTTCCTCCTCTTTACTGTAATTGTATTTTGCATCCAAAAATATCATATCGAAAGGTTTATCTATTGTCAACCTATTTTTTATTTAGGTTAACAATATGGATTTTCAATATTTTTCTTGGAAAAAGGGGAAACTTACAGTATCATTATAAGAAATCCTTATGCTTACTATTGTACAAGGGTTTGCATCTGCACTTTTTCACGGAATGTGACTTGAAATAAAAGGAGACAGCGTATGAAAGTATTAGTTACCGGTGCTACCGGACAATTGGGATATGATATTATGAAAGAGTTAAAGAGCAGAGAAATCCCCGCAGTTGGCCTTGGGTCTAAAGACTGTGATATTACAGACCTCTCTGCTGTACTGCACATTGTTGAGGATATCCAGCCGGATGCTGTGATTCACTGTGCCGGCTATACTGCAGTAGACAAAGCGGAGGAAGAACCAGACCTATGTTATACAGTCAATGTAACCGGGACACAGAATCTGATAACTGCCTGCAAAAAAACAGACTGCAGATTCATGTTCGTAAGCTCTGATTATGTGTTTGACGGTCTGGGAGATCGCCCCTGGAAACCGGATGACAAAAGAAACCCCCAAAGCGAATATGGAAAAAGTAAATATCTGGGGGAGCTGGCGGTGGAAAAGCAGCTGGAAAAATATTTTATTGTCCGGATATCCTGGGTATTTGGAATAAACGGAAATAACTTCGTCAAAGCCATCTTAAAACGGGCAAATTCCGGTCAGACAGTCTCCGTAGTAGCGGATCAGATCGGTTCTCCCACCTATACTCCGGATGCTGCAAAATTAATGGCTGATATGATTCAGACAGAGGCGTACGGCACCTACCATATTACCAACGAGGGCTGCTGCTCCTGGTATGAGTTTGCCTGCCGAATCTTAGCCGAATCTCATATAGATATCACCGTTCATCCTCTAACTGCAGAAGAGTACGGTGCAAAGGCAAGACGGCCCAAAAACAGCCGCCTGGATAAGTCCTGTCTGACCGATAACGGTTTCCGACTTCTGCCCCGCTGGGAAGATGCCCTGAAAAGATTCTTAAAAGAATACCATTCGTAGGTTCTTCCGATACTCAGGTGAGAGATTCTGCGGCGGAGACTCTCTCACCGTCTGTCCGCCATTTGTTTTATCCTTCCCAAAACCCTCTCAAACCTTTCTTCTCCTCTGAGAAAGTCCAGGCTTTCATCTTCCTCCATTGCTTTTATCATCATAAATGCAATATTCCCGGTCTCCCTCTTCGTGTATGCCAAGTGGCTGTACAATTCCGATTTCCGGTAAGGCGCGATATCCTCCAAGCCGTCGGTCATCTCTTCCAGCAGGCACAGGCAAGCCTCTTTGTCCTTCCTCATATATGCCAGTGAGAATTCCGGGGAGGCCTCCATGTACTTTCCCATCTCCAGTATTTCCGCAAGTTTTTTCTGCTTTTGGGCAATCCGTTCTGCCTTACCCATATGGTTCTCTTTTATTGCCAGGGCACTGATCCCCTGCAGACACCAGGTGAGATCGCTGTATCCCTGAAACAGCATCCGTTCATACAATTCATATGCCTGATCATTCTTTTCCTGTTTTGCGTACAGCAGCGCCCTGTATCTCATGGAATTCACTTTCTGCTGGGGAATCTTATCCAGATACTGTTCTGCCTGTTCATACTGCTCTTTTTTTAGGGCGATCAGAAAAAGAGCCGTTAAAGCAGTATGAACAGCGGCAGAATCTGTACTGTCCAGTATCCGCCTGTAAAGACTGCAGATCTCCTCATCATACTTCTCTGCCTCCGGTATCTGGAGTATGTCTCTGTAAGCGTCCAAAACCTGGACAACAGACAGGATCAGAGCCTCACAGCCGGGGTATTCCTGAATCACACCCAAGCCCCATTGGAACACTGTACCATACTCCTCCTTTTTCATACGCGCACTTAACTGGGTGAGTATCTCCTGGATTTCCTGATCTGTCAGCTCCTCACGATAAGATAAAAGTGTATCGGTTGTAATACCAAGCAGGCGGGCAATGGGGGCCAGCAGGGTGATATCCGGATAAGAGTTGCCATTCTCCCATTTATTCACTGCCGGGGGCGTAACGCCCAGACGTCTTGCCATCTCCTCCTGCGTCATCTGTTTCTCTTTTCTGAATGTCCTGATTACCTTTCCTAACTCCATGGGTTTCCCTCCTGTACTATAATCCTGCATCGGCCTTTGCTGCTTATAGAATAGCAGAAGTTCAGAAAATGTACTACTGAACCTTCGTTAACTATTATGAAATAATATTAACCGGCAGTTATTTCAGACGCATAAAAATCTCCGGGAAACTTCTGCATCCCGGAGGTTTTTTCTATTGTTTGCCTCATACTTTCCATACTGTTATCTGAAATCAATTGCCACCTTCAAGTCTCCATATTTTCCTGTGGCATGTTCAAATGCTTTCTCCCATTCCTCAATGGGGAACATGGCAGAGACAACACCTTCTGTTTTCAGATTTTTACTCATAATATTTTCTATCACGAAAGGATAGCAGTAGGGACTCAGGTGGGATCCTAAAATATCCAGTTCCTTCCGATCTCCAATGACAGACCAATCGACTGTTGTGGGGGATCCAAATACACTGAATTCAACAAAACGCCCCAGCTTCCTCACCATATTCAGTCCCTGGATAACGCTGGAGGGGTGGCCGGTGGCTTCTATATAGACATCACATCCGTATCCACCCGTCAGTTCCATAATGTTTTTTACGACATCACAGGTACCCGGATTCCACACCATGTCAGCCCCGAATTCCATGGCCTTCTGGAGCCTTTCTTCTTTCATGTCCAAAACTATCAGTTTCCTAGGATTCTTCCTTCTGGCATAAGTAACCATCCCCAGTCCCAGGGTTCCCGCACCTGAGATCACCAGGATGTCTTCATTCGTCACCTGCCCCCGGTCTACCGCATGTTTGGAGCATCCGTAAGGCTCAATTAAAAGTGCCTCCTCCGCTGTCATTTCTTCCGGTACACGAGACAGTACAGCCGTGCGGGGATATTTCACATATTCCGCCATCCCGCCATTGTTGCATTCCTGAAAACCAAAGATATTATGAGGCTGGCACATCCAGTAATGTCCGTCCCTGCAAAACCTGCACGCTCCGCAGGGTACGATCTGATCTGCGATCAGGCGTTCCCCCAGCACAAAGTCCCTAACATTTTCTCCCAGCTCCACAATATGCCCAAAGAACTCATGCCCGGGGATAAACGGAGGCTTTACCCAGGGCGGCTGCATCTCATCTCCCCAAAACATAGCTGCACCGTGGCTGCATTTGAGATCTCCTGCACAGATACCGCAAGCCTCTGTCTTGATAATAATATCGTCCGGCCCGCATTCAGGGGTAGGATATCCGGTTTCCAGACGATAGTCATCCTTTCCATATGCCACCAATGCCTTCATAACCTCAGGTATCTTTCTCTCTTTCTTCATCTTTTTCATCCTCTCTACGACTATGCTCTGGACTTTTTCTGGAGTGTCTGCATAAATACTGCACACAAAATGATCAGGCCTTTTACTACCTGCTGTGTATAAGCAGATACTTTTGTCAGGTTCATAATATTACCAATCATTCCAATCACAAAGACGCCGATTAGTACTCTTCCGGCAGTACCTTTCCCGCCGTTCAGACTAACACCGCCGATTACCGTAATGGCTATGGCATCCAGTTCAAAGCCGTCTCCGGTAAGGGGGGAACCTACTCCCGTCCTTGAAGAATTTAATATGGCCGCTGTCGCAGCAAATAACCCGGATACCACATAGACAGAAAATTTATAGATTCTGCTGCGTATGCCCGATAAGCGCACGGCCTCCTCATTGCTTCCAATAGCAGTTACTATACGTCCGTACGTCGTATACCGCAGAACAAACCAAATGAGCAGAAAGATAAGAATCATG
Organism: Lactonifactor longoviformis DSM 17459; assembly: GCF_900129135.1. Lineage (GTDB taxonomy): Bacteria > Bacillota > Clostridia > Lachnospirales > Lachnospiraceae > Lactonifactor > Lactonifactor longoviformis. Next base: position 92,409 of record NZ_FQVI01000003.1, on the reverse strand, counting down.
AGATATGTCTGCTTTGGAATTCCCAAAAACGTACCATATCCAAAAGCAAGAAAATCCGGGTGTTTAATAGAGATGGACGCCCCCTTACAGATTATGTAAGCGTAGCCTCTGGCCACTGTCATAACAGACAGCGTAACCACAAAAGGCTGCAGATTTCGGTACGCCACAAAGTATCCGGAGATTGCCCCGCAGGCAGCTCCCACCAGCAGGGTTACCCCAATGGAATATCCCAGGCTGTGTGTCTGCATCATAAATGCAAAGATGACATTTCCCACCCCAACGATGGAGCCCACGGAGAGGTCAATCCCCCCTGTAAGTATAACCAAAAGCATTCCCATTGCAATGATCCCAATCCCTGCATTCTGCTTCAGAAGATTGGTTAGATTCTGCACTTGCATAAAGTTTGTCGTTAACAGTGAAGCTATAATTACAATAACACAAAACACGATAACGGTATTCCATTTTTCAAAAAACTCACTTACAGTGATTTTGTGCTTTCCTTTCTTTTCCATGACTCATATACCTCCTGCCTTAAGGGATTGTTCTGAACTGTTGTTTACAGAACAGTGAATAATATTGTGTTTAGTGAGTTCCTCCTGTTCCAGAATACCCTTAGCCAGACCTTTGTGCATCACCAGTACCCGGTGGCACAGGCCGCAGATCTCTTCCATTTCTGAGGAGGCAATAATGATTGATTTTCCCTGCCTGGCTAATTCATGAATAATTCCATAAATCTCCATCTTAGCTCCAATATCCACCCCACGGGTGGGTTCGTCTAGAATCAGCACATCGCTGTCCACACTGAGCCACTTAGCCAGGGATACCTTCTGCTGGTTGCCCCCTGACAGATCTCCTGTAAGGGTTTCTGAACCGTTAGATTTGATGGAGAGCCTGCGAATCATTTCCTCCACATACTTCTTTTCTTTTTTTATATGAAATACCATGCATTTACTCACCTTTTTCATGGATGCCATGGTAACATTTTCCCGTATTTTCATATCCAGCAGAACCCCGTCCTCTTTTCTGCTCTCAGATAAGTAGGTAATTCCATTTTTAACACCTTCATAAGGAGAAGCAGGGCGAATTTTCCTTCCCTTCAACACAATCTCTCCCCGTGCACCCTTGTCTGCCCCGAAAATGGCCCGGGCTGTCTCCGTTTTTCCGCTGCCCACCAATCCCGCGATTCCGAATATCTCTCCCTTATGCAGCGCAAAGCTTACACTCCGTACCATATTGCCCAGGTTCAGGTCTTTCACTTCCAGCACTGTCTCATTTCCCGCCGCTGTTTTTTCCGGATACAGAGACTGTACACTTCGCCCCAGCATATCAGAGACAATCTTGTCCATTGACGTTTCCTCCGTGCGGTTATGGCTGACCACCTCTCCGTCCCGGAGTACTGTAATCTCATCTGACAGCTGGAATACTTCATCCAGCCGATGAGAAATATATACAATGCTGGTTCCCTGCTCTCTCAGATGCCTCAGAACCTGAAATAGCTTTTCCGTCTCATAGGGCGATAATACAGCGGTAGGCTCATCCAGCACAAGGACGCGGGCATCCTCTCCCAGAGCTTTGGCAATCTCTACAATCTGCTGATAGGCAACGCTCAATTCCTCTACCTTCTGACGAGGTTCAATCTGAAATCCTATCTTATCAATAATTTCCCCCGCCCTTTGATTCAGTTCCTTCCAGGATATAAAGCCTTTTCCCAGGTTCATACGGTTAATAAAGATATTTTCCGCCACCGAAAGATCCGGGGCAAGGGCAAACTCCTGATAGATAATTCCCACGCCTGCCTTTTTCATTCCCAGAGTGCTGCCTCCTGAAATCTCTTTCCCCTCTATAATAATCTTTCCGCTGTCTTTGGTATATGCACCAGACAATATTTTCATCAGGGTGGATTTTCCAGCCCCATTTTCACCTACCAGGGCATGAATAGTTCCCTTTTCAATCTGAAAAGATACCTCCTTCAGCGCATGGACTCCGCCAAAGGTCTTCGTGATCTCCTCCATCTCAACTGCGTATTGTTTTCCCATACCCCCATCTCCTTCTCTTATCCGCACAGCGGGAAGACCTTCCCGCCGCGCGCTGTCTGTTCTGTTTCTTAGAATGCTGAATCAGGGTCGTAGTACTCGTCTACATTGTCTATAGTTACGCAGGCACTTGGTGTATAGGTTCTGTAAGGGAAGGAAGTCTCTCCCTGCTGAATTTTCTGGGCTGTCTCCACTGCCGTCTGTCCCAGAAGTGTCATTGAGTTCAGTCCGGTAGCTTTATAGGCTCCCCCTTCCTTAATCAGTTCAAAGGCTTCTTTCTGACCGTCGGCATCTGCCACTATCATAACCTTGTCCAACATCCCCGCGTCCTGCAAAATCTTATAACACTCAATCGCCATAACATCCGCCTCGGCAAATACCACGTTAAACTCTTCATTCAGAGCCATAATATCTTCCATTGCTGTCACAGTTGCATCTGCAAACCACTCAGTGTATGCCTGAGCTACGATCTCAACCTTGGCATCGCTTCCCTGCCTCAGCTGTTCTTCCACAATTCCCTCAATAAAGCTGGAACGGCGGACACGCGATACCTCTGCACCCTTTGCGCCGCTGATGCAGACAATCTTTATATCCTGTCCCTTCAAAGTATCAGCCACAAAATTACCTACCAGCACTCCATTCTGATGATTATCTGCCTGAATGGTAGTGGCCAGCTGCGCCTCATCGCTCAGTGCATTGTCCACAGCGATCACGCGGATTCCCTGAGCAGCGACATTGTTTATAACCGGTGTCAGAACATCGGGGTCATAAGTGTTTACAAAAATCACATCGCATCCCTGGGCCGCCAGATCCTCAATATCTGAGATTTGCTTATCCAGGCTTTCCTGGGCATCGGTACACACATATTCATATCCAAGCTCCTCACAGCCTTTTCGGATCTCGGCTTCCATTGTGATATAGGAGGGATGTACCAGCACATTCATGGATAAACCCACCTTAAAATCTGCAGCATCCTTTTTCTCACCGCTCTCACTTCCACCGGACGTCTCTGCTGTCCCTGTTTCCTTTTTGTCTCCGCATCCGCTAAGACCTGCCATAGCTAATACTGCTGCCAACAAAATAGCCAACATTCTTTTCATGTCTTTTCCTCCTTTTGCTTTCCTTTAGTTCTCTGCATATCTATATTGATGTACGCTTTCCACCAGCGCCTCAAAGTTCTTCAGAGGCACATTTCTCATAATATTAATGGGTGCGCAGAACATCCTTCCGTATTGGCCCAGAGTTTCAATCGTCTCCTTCACATTGGATTTCACCTGCTCCGGAGTTCCGAAGGTGAGTGTATCCTGAGTGTCAAACCCCCCGTAAAACACAAGGCGGCTTCCGTAACGCCGGGAGAGTTCCCGGATATCCATAGCCGCGGCCTGAACCGGATGGATGGCATCAAGTCCAATCTCAATCATTTCATCCAAAAACTGTTCACAGTCCCCGCAGCTGTGGTGTACCACCGGGAGTCCATGTCTTTTATACACACCCCAAATTTGTTCCAGACGGGGTTTGTAAAGTTTCCTCCACAGAGGCAGCGACATAATGGGGCCTCCTTGGGTACCAAAGTCATCCCCGCTATGCCCATAAGTAACTCCTCTTCGGCAGATCTCTTCTGCCATTTCCACACGGTACTGAGTAATCCTGTCTAAAAGAATTTCTACCTTCTCCGTCTCCTCATACATATCCATCATAAAATCCTCAAAGCCCCGGATGAGATATCCCTTCTCAAAGGGGCCGAAATATTGCGCCACATCAACAGATAGATTCCTGTCTATATACCCCTGAATGTTTGTATCTACCACATAAAAGTTCTCTTTTCTTGTGGGATTCGGCGCCTGGATCTTGTCCAAACCTTCCCAGTCCTTCAGGGGACTGGAAACTGGAAGCTGCCCGTCGCTTACCATATTCCATCCAATTCCCCACTGATCAAAGCAGAGGTCAGGATCTTCGGGATTAGGGTAAGCGAATCCATGATCGAAGGCATATTTCATAAGCGACTTATTCTGCAAAAACAGCTCTATCTCATCCATCACATACAAATGACGTACATCATTTTCCAGATACGTCAAAAATTCTTCCTCTTCCATGCCGTAATGACCGGCGAATACCTGCAGCGCCGTATCATCTGCGAAATGAAAATCTACAGGCAGACGATCCGCCGGTTTCCCTGTCAGAACTGCCTGCACACGTTCTCTACTGTTCATGCCATCCCTCTTTCCTATACATTTTCCGTTACATAAGCTTAAGTTTTGTGACCGCCATCTCCGACAATTCTTCTTTATAAAGCTCTCCGGAGATCTCACCCTTTTTCAGGACAATTACTCTGTGGCACAGGGAGACCAGTTCCTGCAGATCATTGGTAATCAGCAATACTGCCGTGCCGCTTTTGCTGTATTCCAATATTCTTTCCAGCGTCTTTCTTCGTTCCTTTTGCTCCATCCCGTTGGTAGGGTGGTTCAAAAGCAGCAGCTTCAAGGTTTTATCCTGCCATCGGCCAAGCAGCAGCTTTTGCCGGACATTGCCGCCTACCTCATTAAGAGTATTCTTGGCAAACTCACTGATGTTTTCTTTTTCGCACCAGTCCTTTGCCAGATATCCGGCAATGCTGGGCTTCAGGTATCCAAACTTATTTTTTGCTGTCTGCATCTGCAGAAAGGTGAGATTGTCCTGTACCGTCTGGTTTTCCAAAAGAAACCGATCCCTCTCTTCGGGGACAAACCCAATCCCCATACGCACTGCCTCCTGTGGATCTTTCACTGTAACAGGCTGACCGCAGAAATATAAGTTTCCCGACCGGCACGTTTTACAGCCATAGAGAATATCTCCCAACTCTTCCTTTCCCGCGTCATCTGCCCCTGTCAGTCCCAGAATTTCTCCCTGCGCTATGGAAAAACTAACCTTCTTCAGATAAATCCCCCTGATATCCTCCAGGCGGAGTATTTCCCTTCCCAGATGCGTCTCCGGGATCTTGCCGGCCTCTCTGTCCTTTGTGCCCAGAACCAGGTTCATAATATGGGCCTCCGAGCAGCTGCCGTTTTTTACCGTGCCCGCAATCCTCCCTCCTCTTAGAACCGTTATCCTTCCGCACTCCTCTGAAAGTCTGGGCAGATTCTGTGAAATCACGATACATGATATTCCATTCAGACACTGCTTCTTAATAATCCCCCAGAACAAATTAACGTCTTCAGGCTCCATGCCGATTTCGGTATCATCAAAAATCAGTATTTTGGGATTATAAGTAAGGGCTTTAGCAATTGACATAAACTTTTTCTGGCTCCTGGTCAGTTTCCCCATAGCCATCCCAGGAGGCAGGGGATATCCCATCCCCTCCAGCAGCTTAATGGTTTTGCCTTCCATCTCCCGCCTGCGAAGCAGGACACGTTTTGATGCCTCCTTTCTCAGCGTAAAGATATATTCCGCGATACTCATAGTGCTGATTGTGTCCGGATCCTGAGGCACCATAGCGATTCCCATATTCATTGCCATTTCCGCTGATGTAAGACTTACCTTCTGGTTTTCCAGAAAAATAACGCCCTCATATTCCTGCTGCCATCCGGCGATAACCCGGGCAAGAGTAGATTTGCCGGCCCCGTTGTTCCCAATGATCCCATGAATCTCGCCTTCAAACAGATTAAAATAAATGTTGGAGAGTACTTTGTTTCCATAGAGTCTCTGGGTAATGGACTGTAACCTTAAGATTTCCCTGTTCATCTTTATCCTCCGGTCATATTTTAATTATAAAAAGGCGGTCCATTTTAAAAAACAGACCGCATTATGAAAAGGTGTTCTTTTTTATGATTTTAACTCCTGGCAGATAAGAGGCAATACCACCTCTACTTCTGTGCCGATCCCCTTTGTGCTGTGCACATGAATCCCGTAATCCTCCCCATGTAGTATACGAATTCTCTCATTTACATTGTATAGGGCAATGCCGGTCCTCTCACCGGTCCTGCCCGAGGCGTATCCCCGCTGAAGCTGTTCCTCAATCCGTTCCAGAGTTTTCTCATCCATCCCCAGGCCGTCGTCGCTGACTGTAATAATTAATCGGCTCTCTGTTGCCATAACCATGATGACAATGGTTCCTCCTCCCCGCTTTGTCTCCAGTCCGTGACATACTGCGTTTTCTACTATAGGCTGCAGCACCATATGGGGCACCTGATACTGTCTCAGCTGGGGATTTTCTTCATCAATATATGTTACAAGCCGGATCTTATTGGAAAACCTGTACTTCTGTATCACGAAATAATTATCGATATTGGTCAGCTCTTCCTGCAAAGTAACGGTAAGACTCCGGTTATCAATGTTATACCGAAAGAGATTTGCCAATGCTTTTGTCATATTAGCAGCATTTTTCGATCCTTCCCGCAGAGCCAGACCCCGGATTGACTCAAGGGTGTTGTACAGAAAATGAGGATTTATCTGATTTTGAAGTGCATTTAGCTCTGCCTGGCGCTTCAGTATCTCTGACTGGTATTCCCTGGAAGTCAGATTCTCAACATGTGTTATCATGGAATTAACAGCCCGTCCCGCAGAAGCCAGCTCACTGGAATCATCAATCTCTACTTCCAATCCCTGATTGCCGTTAAGAATCCCATTGATTGCGTGTTCCACATGTATCACAGGATCGTATACCTTCTTTTTAAAGACCGCAAACGTGCCCAACAGAAGAATCAAAAGTATACAGACCGCGGCCCCCAGCAGCCAGAGGTAGCCGGTAAATTCTGTTTCCAGTTTTTCATTTTTGACACAGAGCATCCCATAAAAGCCATATGTACTGCTCTTCTGCAGAAATACTGTGTAAGACGGGATTCTAATGGATTTACCCTGGTAGTTTTCCCTGAGTTTTTCCTTAACCTCGGAGAAATCTGGCCTCAAGTATCCCTGAGGGTATACCGTATTGCTGTCCGGAGTATATATGTAAAATTCACAGGCAGAGTCTATGGAAACATCCAGGGTACTGGAGACCATAATATTTTTCTCTGCCTCCGAATGCATCCACCCCAGCTGAAGACTTCCCACACGGTAACGGGAACTGCTGCTGGTTCCCAGCAAAAGCTTCTGTCCCTTCCCTGGCTCTGTCAGCTGTCCTTTATGACTTTCCAAAAACCCCAAAAACAGTGCTTCCTCTCTTGGAAAACAGGTGATTTCCCCATTCTCCCAGACGGCCAGTCCATCCGCCCCATCAAAGGCCTGAACCAGTTCCTCCCTGTGCTCCCGGGGAATCTCTGCTGCCTCTTCTGCCAGTCCGCTGAGAAGTGCACATTTCTTTTCTATCTCACCGGTCACGTAGGAAACCATTGTCTCATATGCACTGTTTTTCTCCCTCCGGGCCTCCCGGGCTGCAATCTGAAACGCAGCCAGCGCAAACCCCGTGATCAACAGTATCATACAAAACCCCCACCCCAGCAGAATCCCCCTAAGTCCTGCCTGCACATGATAATATTCTTTCCTTTTTTGGTACCAAGTTCTGACTTTATCCACAGTTTTCATATCTTATCCCGCATATATAACTTTCTGTAATCCCTGGGAGATATCCCCACCATTTTTCGAAATAACTTGCTGAAATATTTGGAATCCTCATAGCCCACCTGCTCTCCCACCTCTGTCACTTTGTACTCCAGATTCTTTAAAAGCTCCTTGGCCATTTCTATCCGGTATTCCGTCAAAAATTCATTAAAATTCATTCCCGTTTCTCTTTTAAAAATAGCACTGAAATAGGTTGGGCTTAAGTATACCTGTTCCGCCACATCCGCCAGGCGGATATCTTTATTATAATTCTTTCTGATGTACTCTTTTGCAATGTTGGCCAGACGATTCTCCTTTAATACAGACTGCTCTTTACAGGACAATAGAATTTCCTGTATCTGCCCATTCGTCTTTCTGATAATCTGAGCGACACTGCTGCAGCAGCGCAGTTCTCTGCACATTCGTTCTATAAGCCCCCGCATATCCGCCACCTCTGCCCCCAGATAGCTCAGTCCCTGAAGTACCTCTGTCAGAATTCTCAGGTGCAGCTGATAGTACATATCCGGATCTGCCTCTTTCGGTATATTTTCATAAAGCTCCCTGGCAGCATCTCCAATCTGTTCCCAGTCCATAAGCTCCAGACGTTCCTGCAGTTCCTTCACCTTTTTCATGCTCAGAAGCTCCTCCACCTTACAAGGGGCGAATGCAGCTGCATCATATTCCAATATCTTCCCGCATCCTTTTAGAATCCGCATGCTGCAGGCCTTCTCCGCTTCTTTTACCAAGGCAGGCACCATGGCAGGCACCCGTGCGGTACCGCTGAGTCCTGCCGTCACCACGCCCTCATTAAGAGCGGACGCGTGAGCCTGCATTTTAAGAAATGCCTTCCCTACTTCCTGCCCGGTTTCCTCCTCTGTGCCGTTTAAGAGCACCAATTGGCTTTCCTTCGTTTCTGCAGTATACCAGACCATTGATTCAGGAAGGCAGGTACAAAAATAGTCGACACACTTTCCGGTAAGATACCTGGACTCCTCCTCTGTGATGCTTCCGTACGGATTATCCCATCGCAACACCGCAGCCCGGTACAGATCGCCGCAAAATTTTGCCCCGAACACCCTATTAATCTCTTCTTCTGTTATTTCCTTCAGTCCATACTTTGCAGTCTCTCTTCCCTCCAGAAAATCCGTCAAAAACTGATGCCACAGCCTCTGCCTGCTGTCCACAAGCTGCTGGTTCAGTGCCTGCTTCTCCTTTGACTGTTCCATTGCAATTTCATTTTTTTCCTGAATTTTCAAGAGGATATTCAGAAGCTCCTCTTCTTCAATGGGTTTCAGCAGATAGGCAGCTGCTCCCAATCGGATGGCTTCCTGTGCATAAGAAAAATCTTTATAACCGCTTAAAATCAGAAACTGAGCCTCGATTTTCTCCTCTCTTGCCTTTTTAATCATCTCCAACCCGTCCATTCCAGGCATACGAATATCCGTTATTACAACATCCGGATGCTTATCGCAGATCGCCTCATAGGCTTCCTCCCCATCATACACACAGCCCAGGAGCTGCATCTGATATTCTTCCCAGTCAATTAAGGAACAGATTAGATCACAGATAATCTCTTCATCATCAACAACTAATATTTTTAACATGTTACGTCCCGCCCATCCTATGTATTTTCTGTGGTAACATCTTACCAAATTTTTATTAACTATATTAATTTTATCACATAATTTCAACAATGTATTATGAATTATTATCCAATTGTTTCCAAAGAAAAAAGCCCTGAATCCCTTCAAGGCTTTATCATCTCTATCTCATAAAAAATATTTTAATTCCCACATGAAATCCCCTTCAATGCCTACCAGTTCATTTGCCAGGTCCATGCTCTCTTTCGATGCACCGCTATACTTGTTCCTGTCTTCGCTGATAGACTGAATTCCCATATTACAGCCGTCCATCAGAAGCTTGGCAATCTGGTTTCTGTCGTCCTTAAGCATCAGCTTTATCTCTGTGGTAAACCAGGAGAATACAGAAGCAGCAGCTCCAGGCTCCTTGCCCGTCTCTCCATATCTCTGCAGAAGTTCTGAGGATTTGTCCTCAATTTTTTTGTGCTTATCCCGGTAAACCGCAACTACCTGGCTCAGCTTCTCATCCTCAATGTAGTCACTGACCTGATCCATACTGTTCACTGCCATTTTGCAGCCGGAATTACATTCCTCCAGGAGTTTTTTTGTATGTTCTTCCATAGGAGTACCTTCTTTCTGCCTTTTTCTTTTAGTATCAGCATATTTTTTCTAATCTATACCTGATTGGTCAAAAAATATAATGTACCGCTATGGCAAGGTTCAGATACCCGGCAAAAGTAAGCCACACTAGATAAGGGATCAATAATCGTGCAGCTGTCTCATTGATATCCTTAAACTGCTTTATCGTCAGGCAGACAAGGTACCAAAGCAGGAGCAGCCATGCAAATGCCAGAAGGTATGCATCAAACCTGAAAAAGATTACAGACCATAAGGCATTTACCAGAAGCTGCACTCCGTAAAGTTTTAAAGCCTGCGCTTTTCCGGGTGCATCGGACTCATAAATGATATAGGCGGCAACCCCCATAAGTATAAACAAAATATTCCACACTACCGGAAATACCCATCCCGGAGGGGCAAGGGGAGGCTTATAAAGACTGCTGTACTTCTCCATACTATCAGAAGCAAGAAATGCTGAGACAGCCCCTGTGCCAAGACTGATAAGCAGGCTTACGAGCAGAGGCTTCCACTGTATTTTTTTCACAACAAATACTCCCGAACTGCTTTTTACTATTATATTCGGAAGTCCTTACCGCATGAGTACTTTCTTAGTTCCCAAGCGCACTCTCCCGGTACGCCCCGGGAGTCATGCCCGTACTCTTTTTAAAACTGCTGCTAAAGTATTGAGAGGAATTGAATCCCACCAGAAATGCTACCTCATAGGTTTTAATGTCCGGTCTTGCCAGCAGCTTTTTGGCATTATCAATTCGGATTTGATTTAGCAGGCTGACATATGACGTTTTCTTATACTTTTTGATGGAATTGCCTAGATAACTGGCGCTCAGGTTCACATGTCTGGCCACATCATTCAGATTTAAATCCGGATCCGGAAAGTTTTCTTTAATATATTCTACTGCCTGATTTACCCGTTTTTCAATGTCCGTAGTATTCTGGGAATCTAAATAGCTGTATAGATTATTAAAATACATATCTGCCGCTTCTCTCAGTTCCCACAGATTCCTGGCGGCTATCATCCTGGAAAACAGCTGTCCATACTGTTTCAGAAAGGTTTCATACAACTCTCCCTCTTCCGTCATTTCCCAGCAAAACCGCAGAAGCTCTACAAGCAGGAACTGTACTGACGGCAAGTTTGTCTTCCCTGTTCTTTTTAATTTCTGAAACAAGCTTTCCACTTCCTGGCGTATTTTTTCCGAACTTCGCTGCTGAACGCCCTCCTGCAGCCTTTTTCTGACAGCTGGAAGCTCCACGTCATAATCCGCAGCCTTGCCTTGAACCTCCGTGTACAGAATGACGCTCCGGTTTCCATATCCATACCGCTGCTCCAATGCATAAACCGCTTCCTGGTAAGAGGACGGCAGCCTATCTGCGCCATGGCACACCCTGCCCACACCCCCGGCAAGAAATACGGTATCCTCCTTAGCAATCTCTTCCATTATTCCGGTAATACGTTCCACAATTTTTTTGCCTGAATTCCTGTCCATATATTCGAATACTAATACAATCCGGTTGCTTTGCAGGAACAGGCTGCAGTCTTTCTCCCTGCTAATGCGTGTCCGCAGCTTGTCGGCCGCCATGCGCAGCGCCACTTCATCCTCAATCAATGCATTTTTTCCGCCCTCCTTTTCACCGGGTATCCTTCTCAGATACAGGATAACTGCCTGGAAATAATTCAGACGGGAACAAATACCGCTGTTTTTTATAGTTTCTTCCTCTGCAGTTCCGTAGAGAGTCACCTCCTCCAGATTTTTCTCCTGAATCATCCCCAGGTTTCTCTGAATCCTGCTTCGGTAATTTCTCTCTTCCTCCAATGCATCTGCCGCACGCCTCACAGCCTCCAGCACTTCCTCATTGGTAAAAGGCTTTGTAAGATATTCAAACACCTGAAGCTTGACTGCCTTCTGTGCATATGCGAATTCTTTGTATGCCGTCAGCATTATAATTTTTATCTCCGGATAGGTCTGTCTCACAGCATAAGAAAATTCGATGCCATCCATAAAGGGCATATTGATATCAACAATCACAATATCCGGTTTCTCACGCTCCACATACTCCAGAGCCATCTCTCCGTCATAGACAAGCCCCGTTATCTCAATATTATTCTCCTCCCACGGAATACAAGTCCCCAATCCCCTGCAGATAATCTCATCATCATCTGCAATTAAAAGTTTATACATGTCCGCCGCCCCTTTCAATCCCGCTTTTTCTCACAGGAAGCCTTACTTCCGCTCTTGTATATATCCCTTCTTCACTGCTGATGGAAAGCCCGTAAGGCTCCCCATACTGCATCCGGATCCTCTGGTGTACATTAATGACCCCAATGTGATCCGCGGCCTGAATATTCCCCGCAGAGCTGAGTTTCTTTTGAAGTGCTCCCAGCTTCTCTTTTTCTATTCCTGCACCATTATCCCATACCGCGAGAACGATCATTTCCTCTTCCTGATACCCCAGGACTTTAATAAAGCCCTTTTTTCTCTGCCGCTTAATACCGTGGTACACCGCGTTTTCCACCAGCGGCTGAAGGGAAAATTTGATAATCTCATTCTCCATGATTTTCTCATCCACCTCTACAGAATACTCATATTTCGAACTATACCTGAGTTTGAGGATCTGGAGATAACAGGTCAGATGTTCTGTCTCCTCCCGGATGGTCACCTGGTCATAGATTCCGCTGAGACTTAATTTGTAGAATTTCCCAACCGCAGTAAGCATCTCAATTCCGTTGGGATCCCCCATCTCCACCAGGAATTTGGCCGCCTCCAAAGTATTATATAAGAAGTGCGGCTTTATCTGCATCTGCAGCATTTTCACATAATTCTTCCGGCTTTGGATCTGCTCTTTTTCAATATCAGCCATCAGCTGCTGAATCTCATCCATGAGCTGATTGTAAGTCGCTGCAAGCACCCCTACCTCATCTCTGTATCTGGGGTGAAAGCGATGAATAATCTGCCTGGTATGCCGGTTAGCCTCAATGATTTCCGTCATTTTTTTGATGGGCTTTGTGACAATAAATACAATATAGGATACGCAGATAAAGAGCACAATCCCTGTGGTAAATATGATTACAATGATATACTTCGAGAGTACCTTTGCACTGCTGCTGATACTGCTTTTTGCTGTAACCATAGAAAGCTTCCACTGGTTGACAGACAGCTGGCTGCTCATGGCAACACTGCTGCCAATCTCCTCTACTTCTTCCCAGCCCTCAAACTTCATCAGCGCCTTCTGTTCCTCATGGGTATACTTTCTCCATTGTTCAGGCTGTCCAAACACTGCGTGCTCCCTGTCAAACTGAAGCATAAGTGTACTGTCGCCCCCTCCAAGTTTCTCCAGATATTTGCGGATCGCCTCCTCTCTGAGATTTACAATCAGCATACTTTTCACTTCTCCATATCTGTAAACCGGCATTATAATACTGATTACCGGCTCCTTATCACTGGAAAAAAAGTAACTGTCCGGCACAGGAGCCCCCCACTGGCATTGCTTTGTCACCTTATTATCTCTCAGGATTTTCTCAAAAAGAGGCTCCCCGTTGAGCTTGAGGTACTCGTCCAGCACAAACGTATAGTCCTGGCTGCCATTGAGAATCAGCATGGAATTAATGAACTGATAGTTATTGTCTGCTGCTATGAGCTGGTTAAACATGCCCTGATATACAATATACTGGCTGATATAATCGTCGGAATCCTCTTCTCCGTCATTGAGAATCTGCCGGCTCAGCACTTCATCCCGAATAGGAACCATCTCGTTAACAATATCCTCCATGGCCTGGTTTAGATTAATAGCCATCTGCTGTACCGTTTTTAAGTTTGATTCCGATATGTTCTCCTCAAATTTGTTTGACACGATGGAGGTAAATACCAGCCCGTTGAAAACCTGAAGAACAACCACTACCACAAACAGCAGCACCACCATTTTAAAACGCAGCGAATGGTTCTGAAACCATTCCATCCATCTCTTCATCAGAGTTCTCCTCCTGACCTCTTCTATCCGGAAACGCCAAATAGAGGCACAGCCAGACAGATAAAGAAATCTTTCTTTTTCTGTCTGGCAGCCTCATTTTTGTGCCTCCATTCTATGCCACTATATCTATTTCCATTTACTAACTTGTGTCAAAAATACTCCTTACCGCTCAGCATGCCGCCTCTTTCAAGGCTTGGGATATCAGGGGACATACTGATTCCCGGTTCCTGAGGCAGATAAAACCTGCCGTTCTTCTCCTCCGGCCTGAGTTCCATAATATCGTAAAACGGCCGCATGACAGGAACCAGATACTCTACCATGTCTTCTTCTCTGCCAGTAGCAATAAAGGACGCAGTCAGATGGGAATACCCGCCGGATGTAAGCTCCAGATTGTGCTCCACTGCCAGCCGCTTTGTCTTCATCCAATCCTCCACCGAGCTGAGATTGCTGGGAATCGGCTGCAGCTGAGCAACTCCTGCCCTTACGTAGGATTCCATAGGATAATAGCACCTGGGAGACTCCCCCATAGCTATGGGTATCGGCGACTGTTTTGTCAGCTTGGCAAGCTCTGTCATATCATAGGAATGAACCGGCTCCTCAAACCAGGCAATATCAAACTTTTCCACTTTGTCAGCAAATTTCAGCGCATCTTCTGCATTCCAAAGCTGATTCACGTCTATAGCCAGTCTTGCCTCACGGCCAAGCAGGGAGCGCACCTTCCGCACCCGCTCCACATCCCTGTCAATGCAGGTGCCAAAAGAACCGGCACATTTCATCTTGAACGTGGTATATCCTCCTGCCTGGAAAGACTTTATTTCCTCTTCCATCTCCCGGTCTGACAGATTCGTACCGCATCCGCTGGCGTACACTTCAACCCAGTCTCTGTCAGCTCCCAGAAAGCGGTGGAGGGGAAGATTTTCTTCTTTTGCCATCATATCATGAAAGGCCAGATCCAGTCTTCCCAGTTCCACTGCTGCTTCGCTTGAAAAACCGCAGTTTCGGACTGCCCAGTAGAGCATATGGTACCAGTCCTTATAGCTTTTCTCTTCACTTCCTACAATGAGCTTCAAAAACTGTTTCATTCTTCCTGAACAGGGACACTGCCCCGCCGTGCCATTTTGATTGTACAGGATCAGCCAGGCATCCACGGGAACCGTGTCAAACGGTCCCCCTGTAGAATCCCAGAACTCTCTGGGCAGTTTCAGCGGACGAAATCCGTATAGCTCTGCCCGGACAAACCTGACTTTTTCCTGGTAAGCTTTTCTATAATCTACCTTTTCCATTGCCCTATTTATTTGCCTCCAGATACTCTTTCTGCGCTGCTGTCAGATAATCTGCCCATTCCTTCAAGACTTCCTCAGATGTCTTCTCCTTCAGCAGTACGGCCTGGAATCCAGGCTCCTGATATTTGCTTCTGAATTCATTCCACTGAGTAAGCCATACCGGATGGGTAAGGAATTTTACATTTTCAGCCTCCATCAGCTCCCTGTAAACACCGTTGTAGGGATCGTTTTTATACCATTCTTCATCATAAATCAAGTTATTGATAGGAACTCTGCCTTCCTGCTCACAGAGATAGGAAGCCCCCTCGCATGAGACCAGATATTCAATAAACGCAATAGCCCCTTCCTTATTTTTAGCATTTTCCATTACCGAATATCCTGTGAAAGACAAATTCTTGGTTACCACATTTCCCTGTTTATTAGCAGGCGCAATTACATTTTCAAAGTTTCCTTCCCCCAGATTCTTTTTATGTTCTGCAAGGGAGGATGAATTGTGGCTGATATACATACTGGTCTTAGAACCGAATTCAGCTACCATTTCTTTAAAACTGTTTGTTACACTGTCTTTGGAAGTCCATCCATTCCAGTATATACTTGCATACTTATCCATGGCCTCCGCAAAAATGGGCTGGGAAAGAACACAATTTCCTTCTTCATCAAACATACTGTCCTGATCTGCGTAAGTAAAAATAAAATCAAACAGATTCTCCATAGAACCGGCCCCGCCCCTCAGAGAGTAGAAGTAAGAACCATTGTCCGGATCTGCATATTTTTCGCAGTCCTCCATAAATTCATCCAGTGTCTTAGGCACTTCAATGCCTTTTTCTTTCATCAGCTGCGTATTGCACCAGGAAATATCTGTGGTAATATACTGGGGCAGGCAATACAGTTTCTTATCAATGGAACATAGACGAGTTGCCTCGATTACAGCCTCATTCAGATTCTCCTTTTCAGGAAATTCTTCATACACATCGTCCAGGCACATCAGGGCATCCTGATTAATAAACGAGGAAACATCCATATCACGGATACTCACTACATCCGGCACAGTGTTCGTCGCCACTGCTGTATTGTATTTCTGCAGATAGGAATCAGCGGGCAGCCCTACATACTTCACCTCATACTGAGGATATTTATCCTCAAAGCGTTTTATCAGCTCCTCAAATATCGGGTTTGATGTAGGGTTCCCATCATGGTACCAGAATTCTATGGTTTGCTTTTCCCCGGATGCCTCCTGCTGCTTTCCCTCGTCCTTGCTCCCGGAAGATGTCTTTTCCCCGCCATTGCCTCCGCAGCCTGCCAGCATTGTCACACTCAGTACACCTGTCAGAAGTAACCCCATAAGTCTTTTCTTTCTCATTGCAATTCTCCTTTACTCTTTTATTTTAAATGTTCCTTCTATATCCCGCCAGTTTTTTTCCGCATAATCCAGAAGATACTCTGCCTGTTCCTTAGACATCTCCGGAAAATGCAGGAATAAACTGTGAGAGCCGTAACGTTTGACCAGTCTGTCTGCATTATTCAGCCAGTCTTCAAATTCCCCGGTATATACCTTCACCCATATAGATTTTCCTGCGGCTATGGCCTTATCATAAATCTCATCCCATTTTTCCAGGGTTCCGTCCGGGCCTGCGTCCCCGCTTGTCCACTGGATTGCATCGATACCATCAACTTCAAGAATGGCATCCAGGTGCTTGATATTGTCCGGCCCGTCCAGATGGTAAACCACCTGATCCAGCTTCGACGCCTGTTCCTTCAGGGAGTCCAATACAAACTTCCGGAAATGATCCGGGGATATCATCGCTCCAAAATCACACTGCAGTTTAGCTGTCTTTCCCTCCCCCCAGATCTGGAATACCATATAGGCACTGCCCTGATCTTTTTGGTTCCGCACAAGTTCATAAAATCTGTCATAGTATTCAAAGTAGAGATCCCCAATCTGTTTTACCCGGGCTTCAATTTCTTCCGGTTCCTCTATCAAGTCATAAATCATAGGCATTGGGCCTCTCAGTGCTGCTATCACATCCAGATTCTCCATCAAATCCGGAATACAGACATAAAAGTCGTCCCCAGCCAGCGCCGCACACTCCTTTGTAAGTTCCATATGACGCTTAAACCACGGGTTGTCCTCCCGGAATGCAAAGGGCGGCTGCCCCTCCCAATCGTCAATGCAGGGTTCAAACCAGATGGTATCATCATTAAATACAATGTCTGATCCCAGATAGGCCGCCATACTTCCCGGTCCGAAGTCCACATTCATATTCGGAAAGCTTTCTCCCAGGAACTCATGAGTCTCACAAAAATGCCGGTATCTTCCCACTATTTTTTCTGCGTTCAGGTATTTTTCCTCGGGGGTTTTACAGTTTAATTCTTCCGGAAGGCAGTAATACCGCCCCTCACTGCGGCACACATCGGCAGCCTCCTTAGTTTGCGCAGCCTCCTCTATCTCCGGTTTTCTGGCTATCACGCACATGAGAGGTCTCCCTGTGTTCTCATGCTTCCAGTACCGCCGCCATTTTTCCTTTGTCTCTTCCCAGTTTTCCTTATATCTCATCTATGTATTCTCCTTATGGTTATTGTTTTAACCCTTTACAGCCCCGGCGGACATCCCCTCTACCAGGTATTTCTGAATATAACAGAATATCAGCAGTACCGGTATCAGTGCAACGATTGTTCCCGCAGCCAGCCCTCCATAATTTACAGTGAACTCACCTTTCATCATACTCAGCCCAACCGGAAGGGTAAACTTACTGGAATCATTAATAAAATTCAAAGCATATACAAACTCGTTCCAGGAATTCACAAATGCAAATGCGCTGCTGGATACCACACCAGGCATAATGGATGGAACCACAATTTTAAATATGGCTTTCCAAATAGAACATCCGTCAATCTGAGCCGCTTCCTCCAGCGTAGCCGGAATCCCTGAAAAGAATCCACTCATCATAATCATACAGAACGGCAGATTTACCGTAGTATTCGTAATAATCAGAGACCAAAGATTATTAATCAGCCCCAGCTTGTTAAATATGGTAAACAGAGGAATCAATATTACAACGCCTGGCAGCATCTGCGTAATCAAAAGCATAAAAAATGTAAGTTTTTTGCCTCTGAACTTGTATCTTGAGATTGCAAATCCTCCCCAGATTGACACAATCATAATGATGACTGTAGTTACCACCGAGACTATCAGACTGTTCACAAAGTATTTATCAAAGCCCATACTTGCCAGCATATTCTTATAGTTGTCCAGAGTAAACGGCGTGGGCAGATATCGGATAGGAAGTTCCATGATGCTGCCCTCCTCCTTCAGTGAAGTACACAAAAACCAGTAGAAGGGGAAGATAATAAAAGCCGTAAACAGTAGAATCGGCAGATAACAGCCGAAGAATTTACGCAGCCCTTTTTTTGTCTTTTTATTCATTAGTAGTACTCCTCCTCTCCATATTTTCCAACCTTAAGATAGATGGCAGAAAAGATCAGCAGGGCCAGAATCATCAGCACAGCCATGGCAGAAGCATATCCCGCATCCAGAGTATCATTAAAGACCATCATGATATATACCGGAATGGTAAGAGTTGAGAAATTGGGTCCTCCCTTTGTCATTCCATAGATGATATCTACCACATTCAATGTCCAGATTGTACGAAGTAAGATCGTCAGCAGTAAGGTATCCTTTATAAGCGGCAGTGTTATCTTCCAGAACTTTGTCCAGGCATTTGCCCCGTCTACATCGGCAGATTCATATATTTCAACTGATATGGTCTGAAGGCTGGAAAGTATACTGATAGCAAAAAAGGGAATTCCTCTCCAGGTATTGGCTATTGTCAGCGCCCACATGGAAAGTGTTCCGTCGGAAAACCACGACATACGATGATCCAATATTCCAAACTTCATCAGCAAATCTCCCACTACCCCAACACTTTCGTTAAACATAAAGCTCCAGATCAGAGCTACCAGAATTCCTCCCACAGCCCAGGGGGTAAACATCAGGGCACGGAATAATCCTCTCCCTTTAAATTTCATATTCAGCAGCAGGGCAACCAGAAGGCCAAAAAATGCCTGCAGCCCCACATTTACTACCGTCCACCAGAGTGAATTGCCCGCTGCTTTTATAAACGTCTCATCCTGCAGCAGGGTTTTGAAATTGTCCAGCCCCACAAACCCTGCATCCTTCATATTCGTGAGTACATGATTTTGAGTACTAAGAAAAAATGTATTAAAAATCGGATACAGCATAAATATCCCAATGATCGCAAATGTGGGAAGCAGCATCAGATACGGCCGGGCGTTTTTTCCAAATATTTTTTTCTTCATTTTCTACCTCCTTCGTTCGGGGGCCTTCCTTGTGCTGTCAGCCCTCTGCGAATGTTTCTAAAACAAAATTAAAGTTTTGACTGTATCCTGCCCGTCCGCCAGGGTTTCTTCAAACGCCCTCTGAATCTCTTCCACCGGATATTTCCTGGAAATCATAAGCTCTTCGTTAATTTTTCCCTCTCTGAGCCACTCCATCACCTTCGGAAATCTGCGGCAGTTCATCCTGGATCCCACAATCGTCAATTCCTTTTTTGTGATTTTAACCGGCGGTATCCCTGCAGGCTCTCCGTCAAACCCAATGACGGCCAGCCGGCCGGCCGGCGCCGCCAGGTCAGGCATCTGCTCAGTCAGAGCTGCAATCCCTACCGCGTCTATCACCACGTCTGCACCTCCGGGGGCAAACCCCTCAACAGCATCCTCCAGAGAGTGTACTCTGCTGTATACAGTATCGTCCGCACCGGCTTCCTTTGCTCTGGATAGTTTGGAGTCAACCACATCTGATACCAGAACCTCTGCCCCAATCCCTTTTATGGCTTGTACAATGCAAAGTCCAATGGTTCCGCTGCCCATAACAACCACTTTGTCTTCAGGCATAATCCCGGTCCTTGCCACTATATTGGCGGCAATAGAAAATGGTTCCGCCAAAGCTGCCGCTTCAAAGGAAACATCTTCCCCAAACGGATAGAGATGACTTTCCTCCACTACAATATAATCTTGAAATCCCCCGTCCATCTGCACACCATAACACTTTACGCTGCTGCACACATTCACATGGCCGCATTTACAGGTTTTACACTCTCCACAGGCAAATACCGGATCCAAAACCACCCTGTCGCCTGTCTTCACCCGGGTCACCTGCGCTCCTGTCTCTCTTACAATCCCGGATAATTCATGTCCCATAACACGGGGAAGCTCTACATCATCCCTCTCTCCCCGAAAAATATGTAAGTCCGTTCCGCAGATTCCCACGGCTTTCACTTCTACCAGCACCTCATCGGGATGCATAATCACCGGTTTCTCTGTCTCTTCTATCTCAATTTTTCCCGCACTTATAAGCTTTGCTGCTCTCATCTTCTTTTCCTCTTTTCCATGATTTCAAACACTCCCGCCTTTACGGCTGCTTTCCGATGTATGCCAGGATACCTCCGTCTACATACAAAATATGTCCGTTAACAAAGTCGGACGCCGAAGATGCCAGAAATACAGCCGGACCAGCCAAATCTTCCGGAGTGCCCCACCGTGAAGCCGGTGTTCTGGAGATAATAAACTGATCAAAAGGATGCCTCTCGCCATTCTCCTGAGGCCTTCTCAGAGGTTCTGTCTGAGGGGTGGCAATATAGCCCGGGCCAATCCCGTTGCACTGTATGTTGTATCCCCCATATTCTGATGCAATGTTCTTTGTAAGCATCTTCAGTCCCCCCTTGGCCGCAGCATATGCAGACACGGTCTCCCGCCCCAGCTCACTCATCATAGAACACACATTAATAATTTTGCCGTGTCCTTTTTTTATCATGCCGGGAATCACTGCCTTTGCCATAATAAAGGGAGCGTTTAAATCTATATCCACTACCTTTCGAAATTCCTCTACACTAGTCTCATGCATTGGGATCCGCTTAATAATTCCTGCATTGTTTACCAGTATATCTACCGTCCCCAGAGTCTTTGCGATCTCTGCAGTCATGGTACGAACTTCCTCCTCCTGTGTTACGTCACAGAGATATCCCTGGGCCGTGATCCCAATCTGTTTATATTCTTCCAGTGCCTGATCCCTGTGCTCTCTGCTCCTGCAGTTAAAAGCGATCTTCGCTCCTGCCTCCGCTAATGCACGCGCCATAGCAAACCCAATTCCATAAGCACCCCCTGTAACCAGGGCTACTTTTCCATCTAAAGAGAATCTATCCTCTCTCATCTAACTCTCCTCCGTCCCGTATTGTTTTCTTATGGTGTAATCCTAACACTTTTTAATTTTTGTCTCTTTCACTTTTTAATTCTGACTGTATACTTTTTCACTTTTTTGGGAGTATTTAGCCTTTTATTTAGTACTTTTACTGCATATTTCTCTAAATTCACATCAATATACGTTGTTTTTTGCTTCCGGGTATCCAGATATTTATGTTTCTTTGTGCATTTTTCCATCAAAAAAAGCCAGTATCATACTTATGATACCAGCTCTTAATGCGCCGTTCAGAGGATTCAGCTTCCTCTGTCTTTATTATTAAATTACTTTTTAAGGAGCTTATAAAAATGTTTTTAGAACCTATATTCAGGACGAACAAATTTCAATTCACACCGCCCTCACGGACAGCGGCATCTTGGTGTTGACAACATCGTTCAGATTCAAAAATTTCAATCCACACTGCCCTCACAGACAGTGACATATGGAACGGAAATAAACCCATGGTACAATGTATTTCAATCCACACTGCCCTCACGGACAGTGACGTGATGTGCGCTTGAACAATATCTATGAACTGGGATTTCAATCCACACTGCCCTCACGGACAGTGACTTCATCGTGGCTGTAATCCCGATCTTCAAAGTTGTTATTTCAATCCACACTGCCCTCACGGACAGTGACCCTCACCCGCCTCCCATTCTCTGTATATGGTCATATTTCAATCCACACTGCCCTCACGGACAGTGACAACCCACTCAACAGCACGATTTGGTATCTTCTGCAATTTCAATCCACACTGCCCTCACGGACAGTGACGAACGAATTGCTAGAGATGACAAAAGTTTTAATGATTTCAATCCACACTGCCCTCACGGACAGTGACTGGATGAAGCAGCTAGTGTATTAAACCGTCTCAAATTTCAATCCACACTGCCCTCACGGACAGTGACCAGGATATTCTGTGATTGATATCGGTTGAATCCAATTTCAATCCACACTGCCCTCACGGACAGTGACAAGTTAAGAGATTAACTTAATACCGGGCAAGCGGAATTTCAATCCACACTGCCCTCACGGACAGTGACGTTTACCACCTCCCATCTAACTATTTGCACATAATAATTTCAATCCACACTGCCCTCACGGACAGTGACAATTGTCCAGGCTCGTAATATTTTCGATGCCATTATTTCAATCCACACTGCCCTCACGGACAGTGACCTTTCATACCATTACTGGTGACTCCGATCCCGGCATTTCAATCCACACTGCCCTCACGGACAGTGACGGGAGATATACCGAGCTGTCAGAGGAACTGATAATTTCAATCCACACTGCCCTCACGGACAGTGACTTTCTCCTGTATAGTCAACCAATGCCGCAATCATAATTTCAATCCACACTGCCCTCACGGACAGTGACTTTACACCACTAAGCAGATAATCCACATCAACATTATTTCAATCCACACTGCCCTCACGGACAGTGACCGGGAAGCGGTGTAATATGGATTAGGAATGAGGTATTTCAATCCACACTGCCCTCACGGACAGTGACCGCCGGCCCTTACGTCGGGGCCCCGCACCCCGTCTTATTTCAATCCACACTGCCCTCACGGACAGTGACAGCAAAAATGTACCAAATTATACCCATTCTCTCACATATATATGTGCATACCAAACAATATTAATGTTTACCCTTAACCTTTTAAGCACTTTATGTTAACTTTTTTCCAATTATCTTAGTGCGAATCTCCCAGGATTTTTATGTTCACTTGGCATTCGCACCAAACAATGTGAAAGATTAACTGCATTCTACTTTCCTGATAAATATACAGTAGCTTCTCAACATTCTCAAGTTCTTGGTATTCTTCATAGAACTTTGGCAGTGCCCTTATAAATTAGAGCCATTGTTTTTATCACATTCCCATCGTCAGGATATTTTTAGTTGAAAGAAAAAGAACACTCCCGCAGGAAAATCAAGTATAACTACTCCTGATCCCTGCCGGAATGTTCTTATTATATGCTACAAGGACTAAAACTCCGTATTAACTGACAGTCCTTAGAATATTAAATTCCGGCCAGCTTAAGAAGATCCGGTATTTTAGATTCCCAGCCTAATGCCATGATATGTACACCCTGACAGTATGGTTTACATTCTTTAATAATACGTGCAGCGATCTCTACACCAGTGATACCTGCTTTTGTTTTTTCCTTATCGGCCTTCAGTTCGTCGATCATTGATTCCGGAACATGGATACCTGCAACATTTGCATTCATGAATCTTGCCATTCCCACAGATTTCGGAATTACAATACCCAGCTGAACAGGTTTTCCGAACTGTTTTGCTTTTTCCATAAATTCAATGAATTTTTCAGGTTCATAAACTGCCTGCGTCTGGAAATAGTCAGCGCCAGCCATTACTTTTCGTTCCATCTTTGCAAGCTGTGCGTCAACAGAATCACTGCATGGTGATACTACTGCACCTTTTGCAAACTTGGGCGGTTCGCCCACCAGCTCATTTCCGCCAAGGTCATAGCCTGATTCCAGCGTTTTTACTGTATGAATCAGGGAAACAGAATCCAGGTCAAAAACAGGTTTCGCCTGAGGATGATCTCCCATCTTGGTATGATCACCGGTTAAGAGAAGCAGATTTTCAATTCCTAACATAGCAGCGCTCAAAAGATCTGACTGCAGTGCGATACGGTTTCTGTCACGGCAAGTCAACTGATAGATTGGTGTTAGTCCTTCATCCTTCAGTACCTTACATGTCGCCAGAGAGCCCAGACGCATAACGGAAGACTGGTTATCTGTTACGTTCACCGCTGTAACCCCGGTCAGATAAGTCTTTGCTTCTTCTACAAGATGGTCAATATTGGTTCCTTTCGGCGGTCCTACTTCTGCAGAAACTACAAATTCACCACGTTGAAATAATTCAGTAATATTCATTCTCCCTTACTCCTAATCATTATAAATTTGCAACCATTCAGTCCCATCATAGTTACCACGCGGGATACTACCCGCTGAATAGTCACATGAATTTTAACAGTTCTCTGTTTGCTTAGACACTTCATCATCGGTTGCGTAATTGCGTACCTGTACCGGACATTTCAGTGCATCCTGACGTCCAAGCTGTGCAAGGCGTCTGTAAATACGCTCCCAGCCGCATTCCATATCTCCGTCCACTTCGCATTTGCCGTTTTTGGTACCGCCGCATGGTCCGTTGACCAGGCTTTTAGAGCAAGCGGTAATCGGGCAGATTCCGCCAGTGATGTTCAGATAACATTCTCCGCACTGATCACAATCATATTCTAAGGGTGTTACACCTTGGAATCCCGGCAATGGATATGTATCACATGCTGCACATACCTTTTTGTCCTCCAGGTACTCGGCAATTGTCTGTACACCGACGCCGCAGGAGAATACCAGCACTACATCTGCAGCCTCAATCGCACTCATATGTTTCTGAAGCCGCAGCTTCATATTTTCCGGATTACAAATATAGTCAGTTGTAATAATTCCGGTCACATTCCCGTCATCCGCCAGCTCTTTCTGGAATTCTGCGGCTTCTTTTTCCGGGAAATGAACTTCTTTGCATCCCTGGCAGTTAATGATAAAAACTTTCTTTCCGCCCACCAGTGATACGATAGTTTCCTTTGCTTTTAATTGGGTAATTAACATATCACTTCATCTCCCTTATCGCATTTTTTCCAGCCTTAATTTTGCTGACTAATGGAATCTTGGAGGAACATATATATTCACAGCTCCTGCACTCAATACAATCCATGACATCTCTGTCACGCATATCCTGCCATTTCTGCTCATCCGCAAGTTTTGCATAATACAGCGGGGCAAGCTCCATCGGACACACGTCCACACAGCGTCCGCATTTGATACAAGACATTTCCTGTGTCTGATCCGTATCAATCGCAATGATTCCATTGGAGCCTTTCATCATAGGTACATTCAAATCTGAAAGAGCAAATCCCATCATTGGTCCGCCCATCTTAACCATAACATCATCATCTGTGAATCCGCCGCAATAATCGATAAGCTCTTTTACATTCGTACCAATCTTTACGATATAATTGCCGGGCTTCTTAATCTTTTCGCCGGTTATGGTGGCAACACGCTCAATGAGCGGCATACCCTTCTGAATCGCATCAGAAACAGCCTTTACCGTGCTGATGTTACTAACTACAACCCCTACATCTGCCGGCAGGCCGCCGCGCGGCACCTGTCTTCCCATAATATGCTTAATCAGCATTTTTTCAGCACCCTGGGGGTATTTTGTCTTAGCCACTACTACTTCTATATTGTCACAGTCGGCAATTTTGGCTTCCATAAGTTCAACGGCATCCGGCTTATTATCCTCAATAACAATAATACCTTTCTGGGCATCAACTGTTTTAATCATTGCCTTAAGGCCGTAAATAATATCATCTGCAAACTCCAGAAGCACTCTGTGGTCTGCTGTCAAAAGCGGTTCACATTCACAGCCGTTGAGCAGGATAGCTTCGATTGGCTTGTTCGGTTTCAATTTGACAGATGTCGGGAATCCGGCACCTCCCATACCTACAATTCCGGCCTCCCGAACAATCTCGATGATTTCATCCGGCGTAAGGTCTTCTAAATCTTTATTCGGTTTTACTGATTCGTACAGAGTATTTTTTCCATCTGATTCAATTACAACAGCCATAACTTCGCTGCCTCTTGTAGCATGCAGGCGCGGTTCAATTGCGACAACAGTTCCGCTGACACTGGAATGGACAGGAGCACTGATAAAGCCTGCAGCTTCAGCGATCTTTTGTCCGACCTTCACTGTATCACCCACTTGTACAATAGGATTTGCCGGAGCCCCTAAATGTTGTGACATGGAAATAACAACCGTTTTCGGTTCCGGAAATCTTTCCAGTGCAATATGCTCACTGAACCCTTTGCGTTCGGATGGATGAACACCGCCATAATAGCCTGCAAATCTCTCCTCACGAATAGATTTTACATATTCATTAATAACATTAAAATTAACTTTTGAATAGTCACGTAACTGAACCGGCTGATTCAAAAATTCCTCAAGACGTCCCTGCTTCTCCAATTTACTATTGATTTTTTCCCAGGCACAATCTTTGTCCGGATCTACTTCACATTTCCCATTCTTCGCGCCCCCGCACTGTCCATTGACCAGACTTTTGGAGCAGTCAACGATCGGACAAACTCCTCCGGTTATATTCAGGTAGCACTGAGCACATGCGTCACAGCGCTTTTTAGTCAGCGCCATACCGTGATGTCCTGTATAGTTCAATGTATTGCTTGCCGCATATACAGGTACTTTTGCCCCGTCTGCAACTGTCTGGATACCCAAGCCGCAAGAGATTACAAAAATATGCTCCGTGCCTTCGGGAATCATATCCTGTAACTTTTTCTCAGTCTGGGTTTTGTTGCACAAAAAATCGACCTTTGCGCTTCCTGTGATTGTTTTTCCATGTTCCGCGGCGATTTTTTCAAATTCACCGCAATCTGGTTCGTCAATGGTCTCAAATTCCTTGAAGCATTTGTTGCAGGCAATGACGAACAGTTTATCTTTATCAGCCAGTAACGCAGCCAGCTCGTCGTTCCCCTTTAGCTTATACTTGGTATAGTTTTCCAATTGCTCACCTTCCTTAATGATATTAATTTACAGACCTAAAGCTTATCTGATTATGTTATTTTTCCATTCTCTGTACTTTAATGAAAGAATAACAACAGGCAGATAATTTACGTCCGTAATTAACACATATTATAACACATAATGTTTGTATTATCTATTCTAAACCTACATTATTCATAATATTTCATGCCGCAATGTCTTATGCCATTATAACATATAAGAGCCCTATTATCTATTCTTCACCGGCATTATTCCTAATATTTCATGCTACTGCTCCATATCCCCCAAAATTGCTGTATTTTATAATACTTTCTACTTTCACCTGATAAGTGAAAAAGTTTAAGCAAATAGAATTTTTAGTACATTATACTGTCCCGAGGACAGACTATTTGCACTTGCTGCAGCCGCCTTCAGGAGCGCGAATCCCAATACGAATGCCACTGTCCTAATCGAAATAATAAAGACAAAAAAACTTATTTTGCCTGGCCGTTCATCTTCTGGATTTAGAAGACTGCAGGGAAGTTATGAAACAGCCCAAAACCAATCTATCACATTGAAACTTAACCGAAAACCAAAGAAAAAGAAGTAACATACTTATCAATGGATCGCTTTAGTGATATATATCCTTTGACACCCTTATATATTTGAAATACCTCCGCTCTCATTCTCTGCCCCTTACTTATTATAGTAAATCAGCATGCTTAAACCGGCTTCCTCTTCCCCCACATTTTCATAAGAATGTGATACATCTGCAAGGAACCGTATAGAATCTCCCTGCTCCAAATGGTATGTCTCTTCCTCTACCGAAATAATAACTTTCCCATAGAATACCGTAATATATTCTTCTGCTCCCGTCATATGGGGCTGTGCCGAAAGCCTTCCCCCCGGCTTTATAACAATTCGGTAGCTCTCAAATAACTTCTGCTCGTCGAATCCAAAAACAGGGTAATTAAGATAGCGCCCGTCATCTTCTGCTAATGGTGCAGCCGCCATCCTCTTTATCATAACAGCAGGTTCTTCCGGTCCCTCCACCAGTGAAGTAAATGAAACCTTGTAGCCATTGGCAATCTTCCATAGAACTGATATCGTAGGGTTTACATCCCCTTTTTCAATCTGCGCCAGCATACTGCGGGAAACCCCTGTGGTCTCAGCAGCTGCATCCAATGTCAGTTTCTTTTTTTCCCTTATATCCTTTACATTTGCCGCTACAATCTTAGTGACATCCATATATGCTCTTCATCTCCTTGACATTATAATAAACTTAAAGTACAATATAAAAGAATTCTTATATATTATACTATTTTCCATTATCTTATCACACCATAATTAAGGAGGTCAATGATGTTTCCCTGGTTTTCTTTTCTTACCTATGCCGTAATTACTGCCGTAACACCAGGCCCTAATAATATTATGTCTATGTCAAATGGAATCCGGAAGGGATTTCGCGGTGCATTGCCCTTTAATCTGGGAATTCTGACAGGTTTTTCTCTCGTGATGCTATTATGTACAGCCTTCTGCAGTCTGCTCTCCTCCTTCATCCCCAGAATCAAACTGCCTATGCTTCTGGCAGGGGCCTGCTATATGTTATATCTTGCCTGGGAAACCTTCCGCAGCTCTGCTTCTGTGGAAGCGTCTCATTCCCACGACGGTTTTGTCCCTGGTTTACTTCTGCAATTTATTAATCCAAAAATCTATATCTACTGTATAATGTCAATGGAGGCTTATATTCTTCCGTATTATGCCGGACAGACGCTGCCTCTTATGGGTTTTGCCTTGCTGCTTGCCTTGATTGGTTTTGTATTTACACTACTGTGGTCAGCTTTTGGATCCGGATTTAAATGGCTGTTCTCCAGACATGCCCGCATAGTCAACACTGTTATGGCCTTACTGCTGGTCTACTGCGCATTCTCGCTCTTCGGTTCCTAAATATCTATAATAAGCTTGGCGTATAGAGCTTCTTTAATCCGCAACAACTATCCTTATGGGCGTGCATTTTCTGCTATTGCAGTCACTTTCCGATACACTACAGGCAGCTATCCCTAAACGCATATCCATTTCTGCCTGTAAAACCACTTTGTCTCCTGCTTTTGACAGGGGACTTTTGACCTCTATAGCTCCATTCATATCTACTTTTGTGTACATAAATAGATTTACAGGATGAATAATCTGCCTTGTCTCTTCTAAACTTTTGTTTATGTTATCCAGGCAATTGGGATGCCCTTTTCCATTATGGTAAAAAAATTCATACATCTCCGGTCGGCAGCAAGGGTGCAGTAAATCATGTTCTCCAACATCATCGGATAACACTTTTAATAATGGACGATAAAGATTAGAATAAATATAATCCCCCACTTTTAATCTCAAAGACTCATTGCAGTCAATCGTAACACCAGTTGACAAAAACTCGTTGGGGTTATCTGAAAGCTCAGCAAAAAAGTCAACAACTTGCCCGCCTTCTATATCAATAATCGTTATGGTCTGCCCGCTTACTACCTCAATAGCCTGGCCACTGCAAGCGTTTATAATATATTCCTGTACCATAGTTACCTCCTTATATTCCGAATTACTGTTTGCCTATTTGATAAACTATGAGACACCTTGGCCCCATACAGTCACATCTAAAACATAACAAACTCAGAAGAAACCGTCAATGCTGTGAATGGACAAACCCTCAAAGCAATAACTTGGAACAGAAAGAAATATAAAAAAATAAAGTCCGGACTGCCATACAATGAGTAGATGAGGAGAATATGAATACAAACATAGATACATACAAGAAGCAGTAGATGATATAGAATCGCATTTAGAGGAAAGAATAACACTTGTCAGAATCTCCGGAGAGATAGGCTACCTTTGGGATTAAATGGCTATAGTACTTGGGATACGCATAAAGAGAATCAGCCATTGCTCCCAGATCCGCATTTTGATATAGTGATCCTATCAACTACGGTGTGGTGAAAAATGGTGAAGAAACGAAAAATACCAGTTTGGATATGGGTCATTCTGCTGACCATGTTACTCCTCGTTGGGGTCTTGTGTCTCGCATCATTGGTCTGCCCGGAGATAAGGGCTGGTCTGGTTTATATTAATGATGCAGACCAGCCCCTGGATGACAGCTGTTGTACGGAGATGATATCCTGGGGAAAATACAGAAGTAGCATGCGGTATATCAGCTATTAATATGAAGGTTCACTAGTTTCTGCTGCCGGAAGGCAGCATATTGTTCCGCGAGAGTGCAAAGTTTTTGTTTATCCTGCAAAATCTTCCAAAGATTCATTGTAATCTCCATTCCCCTGCTCTTCTTCTTACTGGTCCAGTTGCCAATAATTTCTCCCCGGTACAAAATAGCCCCTGGATTTGTTGTGGTTTTCCATATTTCCCTGTGCAGAAATTTATCCTGCAGCAATACACTTCGGTCACGCTGGTCCAGAAATGGATCATGACCTCCCAGAAGAAGCAATTCTCTTTTGCAGTCCGCCTGTGAGAAAAGCCGTTCTCTGTCAGCAGATAATATAAAGGCTTTTTCCCGGATACGGTAACTGGCTCTAATTCCTCTGCAATCAGATTCCACATACGTCTTCCCTGTTTTCCGGAGCACCCGAGCCAGTCTGCGAACCTGTCTGCAGTTGCCGGTCCATAACAGTGAACAAATTTGCGCACCAGCTGTTTTTGAGGCTCCTTGCAGGCTTTCGTATCATGGCCCATCCAACTTTTATAAGAGGTAAACTCCTGGCTAATTCCCTTTCGCTCTCCAAAGACTGCCAGTCCGCTGAAGGCACAGGGGCAGCATCCAGTCTGCCAGAGTTTGATCTAAGGCAGTTTTGCTCACAATAATCTCCCCGTCCAGCTTGGGCATAACCTGTTTTAATATAGAAAACAATTCTTCAAAAGGTATCTGCAGAAAGTTCAAGGCCAGCGAAATCCCCTGACTGTAAATCCATGGCTCATCGCCCTCAGGAATAAGTGCAGACAAAAAAACATCGCTTTCCTCCTCAGGGAATACAAAGGGCGCTCCTCTCAGGCTCCATGCCTGGAGAAACGATTTCTCTTTGTACAGCAGAGACTCCATCTTCTGGAAACTGCAGCCCGGAACCCGGTTGTAAAGAGCCGTCTCCCATGCGCCTGGCGGGGTATTCTGCAGCCCGCATGACCCAGCAAGCCGGATAATGTCTCCCTCTCTATATTCAGCATCCAGATGATGGGAGCCCAGCCTGTAATTTCTTATCTGCTCCACACTTGCCTCTGCCATATGATACTTCCTTTCCCTGCATATTGTGTTTCACCTTATAATTTCTAAACTAAACCGAAAAAACAGAGAAGCATTCGTAAGTTTTAAGATACAGCCTTAGGAATGCGATTTTGTCTGCCTCACCAGCAATGCAGCCCCAACTATCCCCACCGCCGAAAATGCAATCAGCAGTATAAATATCTTATTAAAACCTGATGCGATATTCCCAGCTTCTATTGCAGCATCCAGCCATATCCCGCAAATCGTCGGCACGATAAAATCAGGGATAAATGCAATAAAGGAAATCACCCCTGTGGCAATTGCGGTCATTTTCAAGGGAATCCCTGCCTGCCCCATTATGCTCCAATAGGTTGATTTCATAATATTAGCCATTAAAGCGAGAAACAGCGTAAGTCCGATACAGATAGGAACTACCTTACTTGTGCACATCACTGCCAGTGTAGTGACCACTGTAACAGACAGGAAAACCATGAATCCCTTTCCCTTATAGGTAAACTTATCCAGTATCCATCCTCCAATAAAGCCCGCCGCCAGTACAATGACATAGCTTCTTACGATTCCAATGGTGGATGCTAAGGAAGAGGAAATGCCAAGAACCCGAACTGTATAAGTAGTCAGATATCCATTTCCCAATGTCCAGGAAACGTAAGAACACATAATAACCCAAATGGTAATCCATACCCCCTTATTGGTTAACACCTCTTTCAGGGGAATCTTTTCTTCTTTCTCCCTTTCCTGTTCCGCCGCGGTCTCCGCAGGCAGGAAAATCAGAGCAAGAACCAGGAAGAGTCCTGTAATTGCCGCACCTGCAATCATGACAAACCGAAATCCAAGAACAGGCGTAGCAGCAACATTCATAATCCCAAGAAAGAGAAAGGACGTAATCGTCTGGAGAATTCCGCGTGTGGATTCACTGCTTCCAAAGATTGCACTCTGGGACTCCTCGTCCCCAAGGCTCCGAATACCGGAAAGGTAGGCCGACCATAAGGTTGCAATACCGAAAAACCCATATAATACATGAATTCCAATTAAAACAATGTAATTCGTTGTAAATGCAAAGAGTCCTGTCAAAAGAGCAAAGGCAGCCAAAGTAATGCAGATAAGCTTTTTCATTGGAAAACGATCCGCAAAAAAGCCGCCGATAGGATAACACAAGGTGTTAACCAGGGTCAGGCAGGTACCCAGAACTCCCATCTGTGTATCATTGATTTGCAGCGCCTCCATCATCTGATCATAGAAGGTATATTTCATATACGGGAGCTGATAGGCCAGCGCAACCGTTGCACTGAGTATAATAAAAACAATCAGTTTATCTTTTCCTAATGATTTCATAAGCACTCCTCTCCATTCAGCATAATTTACGGTATGAGATGTTTTCTTAACTCTGCGTCAAGCTCAGCAGGGAAATCAGGCTGCACATACTCCTCCAACATTTTTTTCCACTTCTCATTTGCCCGTTCCGCAACTGTCTTCTTCCCGCCGGCCTCCCACTGGGCCACATTTAAAGAGTCACTGATAAATGGGAGATAGTGTGCGTCACGGAAATGTTCATAGGTGTGTTCCTCCGTCAGGAACTGGCCGCGGGGTCCAACCTCTTTGATTACATCATAAGCTAGTGTCTCCTCATTTACTTCTATCCCCCGATGTATGCGTCTTACAAGCCCCATGAGCTCATAATCTATCATTGATTTTTCAAAGGAAACCGTATCATACGTGGCCATAATGCCTCCCCCGTGCAGGATAAAGTTTCCCCCTGCCATTTCGGCAGTCATAAGATTCATCATGGATTCATAACCCAGCTGAGGATCGAAGCATTTGCTGTCAGTAATTGCGCCGCTGATTCTGCATGGCAGATGATAGAACTTAGCCAGCTGTCCGTTAATCAGAGACATTAACGCGCATTCCGGAGAACCTATGGTTAAGGAGCAGGTACGCATATTTGCGTTAGATCCTGATGCCGAATAAATAACAGGTGTTCCGGGATTAACACACTGAGCTAAGACAATACCGGCCAGTATCTCTGCATTCTGTACTGCAACGTTTCCGGCCAGTGTTACAGGTGCCGTTGCCCCGGCCATTGCCAGCGAATTGATAAGCTGAATCTGACCATACTCTGCAAAAGCCATAAGAGTAGCCAGGGATTTATCATCATAGCATAGAGGGGTTACTGTACAGGGGTCCGCGAGCAGAACCGGTTTTTTATTTTTAACGGCCTCCAGGCCGCCAAAGGGCGCCGCTGCCATCTCTATGCATTCCTTTGCTTCTTCATAGGTAAACATAAAAGGCATCAGCGGTTTGTCGCTGTACTTCATGGTCTCGTAGACAACCGCTTTGTTTCTGATTGCCGGATCCACATCTGTCATCTCACAGGGGACATGATGCATTTCAATAAGATCCATGGATTGATACAGTTTTATCAGGTTAATAAAATCCTCTTTTTTACTTGGGCGGCGGCCGTGATCCAGATCCGCAACAAAGCAGGAACCTCCGGGGCCGCAGTAGTGGGTATCTTCCAGATTGAATAAAACATTTCCATCGGGATTCCTCGCATAGAGTGTGAAGGAGGAAGGAGTAAGTTTCAAACTTTCTTCCACCAGTTTCCTGGGAAACAGCACCTTTTTACCGTCAACTTTTGCCCCATGCTTTGCTAGAAGCTCACACGCTGGTTCATATGTCATAATGACACCCACTTCTTCCAGAATTTTTAGAGACGTTTCATGAATTTTGGTTAGATCCGTTGGATCTACTGCTTGGTATCTCTGCATAATCATACACCCTCCTATATTTTCTCGTATAAATAGATTTCATTTGTTGTATGTATTATTGCACATCACCTTAGACACAGTCAATGAAAGTATCAGAAAATTCATTGTAAAATTTTATTTTTACAGTTTTTTCGCTTTTTTTCTCCTTTACACTTTTTTACGTGTACTGACACCAAAAAAGGCCCTCTCTGAAAGAAGGCCTGAATGTTTGATTCATTCTATATGATATTTTTTCATTCTATAATGCATCAGCTGCCTGCTGATCCCCAAGATACGGGCAGCCTGTGAAATATTTCCGTTGGTTTGTTTTAAAGCTTTGATAATCTCCTCCTGCTCTTTTTCCTGGGCTTCCAGATATAGCTTTCTTTTGCTGAAATACGTGTCCTGCTTCACTGCGCCGCTTCCGGCACCCCCTCCTGTCAGTGCCCCAGACGGTTCATCGCTGGAATTAAAATGTGTTCTGGGCGTCCGGGTCTCATAAAAAACATTGGCAGGCAGATCATCTGCATGGATCTCATGACCATCTTCTGTCAAATTCATAGCTGCTTCTATACAGGAGCGAAACTGGCGGATATTTCCCGGCCAGTGATAGATTCTGAACCATGACATCACCTCGCTGTCCACACCCTGAATCCTTTTATGAAACCGACGATTAAACTCACTGATAAAGTAATTTGTCAGCAGTGGAATATCTTCTGTACGTTCTGCCAGAGAAGGAATGGGAATCTGTACCACAGAAATACAGTAAAAGAACTCCATGCGCAGACGGTTGTTGCGTATCATTTCCGCAGGCGGTTCACTGCTGCTGCAGATGATACGTATATTGACCGGAATAGCCTCACTTCCGTTCGGCCTTATAAACATATGCTCCTCAAGAACATGCAGCAGCTTCATTTGTATCCCGGGAGACAGGTACGTTACATTTTCCAGATAAAGAGTTCCGCCGCTGGCCTGACGAAGAATGCCTTCCGAGTCCGGACCGGGATAATGCTTATTCTGTGTGCCAAACAGCAAACCCTCCAGTAAGTTCTCTGGAATAGATGCACAATTGATGGAAAGGAAAGGCCCGTCAGACCGGGAACTGCTTTCATGAATAGACCGGGCAAACGTATTTTTTCCACAGCCATCCTCCCCAATCAGCAGTACAGAGGAGTCCGTTTTGGCCGCCTTTCTTGCCAGCGTTAAGCTGTACCGGAAGGTTTCACTGCTGCCTATAAGGTCTGCAAAGGGAGCAGCGTCCCTTCCGTTCTGGCATGACCGGTGCCGGTTAATTTTACTCTGCAGCTCCAGGTTCTCGTCAATCATATTGGAAAGCTGAGTTAAGTCACGCTGAATATTAAAAGCCCCTATAAGTTCTCCGCCCTTATAGATTGGTGTAGAATCAATGGTTTTTGTCTTTTTCAGCCCTCCGGTATAATATACACAGATCATATCACGGACCGGACGCTTTTCCGTCAAAGCTATATAGGCCGGGCTTGTGTCCTTTCTGACATCATTTTGGAAGTCATAAAGCTCAAAAAGAGACCTCCCATATGATTCTTTTAAGGTATATCCCTCCGAGCGCTCCGCAGATTGATTCAAATATACTAAATTTGCATTTACATCAAAAAACAATATTTCATCCTGCATCTGGTCGAAAACGTCAAAACAAATACCGGTTTCCAGGATCAACTCTTTGTACCCAATCATGCATAATCCTCCTCTGACTTGACACACCTGTATCTGACAGATTTAATTATAGCATATATGCAAAATGTGGGAAGAGTTTTTTATAACTCCATCAGCAGCAGAGACTATAGCAATTACAATTCATGCAATTAGTACACATCATAAGTAAATGCAATATACGCTTCGATCTCTTTTCTTCCCGGATTGCCCGGTGAATTTCCAAAGGCACCGTCATGGGCAAATCTATCCGCTGCAGACAGGCAGTCTTCCAGAGAATATCCAGAATCACGGATGGATGGAATCTTCAGTTCTTTCATCAGCTGAACGACTCTCTCCGCCAGGGCCTCAGCCAGCTGCATGGTATCTGTATCCTGTGTATATGCAGTCTCCATGGCATCCGCCACAGCCTCAAGGTTCTTTCTGTCACCGTATTTTGCTGTATAAATCATTACCCCGGGCAGTCCCCAGGCGCAGCCCAGACCGTGGGGTATATGGTTTTGGGCGCCGAAGGTCTGACTGAAGCTGTGTCCGATTTGACACCCGCAGGCCGAGATAGCCATCCCCCCCAGATTAGCCGCCAAAGACATCATCTCTCTGGCCTCTGCATTTTTAGGCTCTTTTACCGCAGCAGGCAGCCATTTAAGGGTGAGCTTTATTCCCTCTTTTCCGAAAATATACCCGTAAGGATTATAATTTTTGTTGGTGATTGCCTCCACACAGTGTGCAAGCACATCCATCCCTGTTGCAGCCGTAGGGCCTGCAGGGAGGGAATAGGTAAGCACCGGATCCACGATAGCCATGTCTGGCTTGTATATGGGCATTTCCTTCGCTCCGGTTACCGTATCTCCGATGACGGCCCACTGGGAAATCTCACTGCCTGTGCCGGAGGTAGTGCTGATCGTAATCAGCTTTATCTCATGTTCTGCTTCCCCAATCCCATAGTAGTCACGGATGGTCGTGCCATTCTGGCTGATGATAATCCCGATGGCCTTAGCGGTGTCCAAGGTACTGCCGCCGCCCACTGCCACGATACCGTCAATTTCATGCTCTCTTACAAACGCAGCGCCTTCATCACAGATATCGCTGGGTGCGTCCGCCCTGCATTTATCAAATACAAAAACCTCCAGCCCTGCATTTTTTAATACCTCAATCACCTGGGTGGCTACTTTGAATTCACATAACGCTTGTTCCGTACAAACCATAACTCTGTGCATTCCAAGTTCTTTGGCTTTCACTCCGGCCTCTTTGGACGCACCCGTTCCAAAGAGTGTCGGACAAAATGTATTCCACATGTAAGCACTCATACTATTACTCCTTTTCCTTAAAACAGACTTTTCAGATAGGACAAAACTGCCTCAAGATCGTATTGATACTGATGATATAATTCTTCTGCGCTTCCAAATCCAGGGTACACCTGGGGAACCCCAAACCTTTTAAAGGATTTTACACGGATCCCCTGGTCACACAGTACATCCGCAACCGCACTGGCCAGCCCATTTTTCATAAGGTGATCTTCCCAGACAATGATTCTGCCAGTCTCAGAGGCAGCCTTTCGTACAATTTCTTCATCCAGAGGCTTTACTGTGAACATATCAATCACCCGCACGCTGATCCCCTCTTTTTCTGCCGCATCGTGCAGCTGAAGTGCGTAATCAACCATTTCCCCGCAGGCAATTACTGAAATATCCCTGCCCTCTCTCGCTGTGAAGCCTTTACCGATTTCAAAGTCCGCATCTGACGGATATAAGATACGGTTCTCTTTACCCGGGTCAATACGGATGGAGAGAGGACCGTCATAGGTCATACTTTTCTCTATAATCTGCCGCAGCTGCACCGGATCGGATGCGGCGCAGACTGTCATATTTACCAGAGAAGAATAAAGCGCCATATCCTCCATAGCATAATGGGTAGATCCGCCATTTCCCGTCAGCCCCGCATAATTTGCAATAATTCTCACCGGAAGGTTAGGATAGCAGATA
Organism: Lactonifactor longoviformis DSM 17459; assembly: GCF_900129135.1. GTDB lineage: Bacteria > Bacillota > Clostridia > Lachnospirales > Lachnospiraceae > Lactonifactor > Lactonifactor longoviformis. The sequence continues at coordinate 54,882 of NZ_FQVI01000003.1, read as the reverse complement.
TCTGTGCGCACCTGTTCCAGTGCGCGCATACTCATAAAGGGCATCATCCCGATAATAAACGGTATGTTCCCATCGTAAGCCAGCCCAGATGAGATGCCAACCACATTCTGTTCCGCAATCCCCGTGTCAAGGAAGCGGTCCGGATACTTTTCCTTGAAATCTTTGCAGCCAAAACCGATATCCGGTGTCAGTAGCCATACCCGATTATCTTTTCCCCCAAGCTCCGCTATGGTATCTCCTACCACAGATCTTGCTGAATTGTATTCGTCAAGTGTGTATGATTGCTTCATTTATAACTCCTTTCTCTGCTTTTCCAAAGCCGTGTCAAGGTCTTTTAAAGCTGTTTGTAAATCCGTTTCATTCAAGCTTCCCGCATGCCATTTTATCTGGCGCTCCATAAAAGATACATACTTCCCTTTTACAGTATTGGCTATGATTACGGTGGGAACCTCCCCGCTGCTTTTGGGGAGTCCGTCAAATGCCTCCACGATCTGACTCATATCATTCCCGTCTCTTATTTCTATTACATTCCATCCAAATGCACGCCACTTATCTGCATATGGTTCCATTATGACCGACTCCTCGGAAAAACTGGTCATCAGCTGTCTGTTGCGATCCACAACCGCCACCAGGTTTCCAAGCTTTTGCGCTCTCCCTGCCATAGCTGCCTCCCAGACAGAACCCTCACAAGTCTCCCCATCCCCCATCATACAGAAGACACGGTGTTTCTGTCCCCGCTGCCTTGCAGATGCCGCCAGCCCTACGCTGATGGGCAGCCCATGTCCCAGGGAACCCGTGGATGCCTCCAGCATAGGCAGCCTGGTTTTGCACGGATGCTGGCCATATTTACTGCCTATCTGACCATAGGTCTCACAGATTTCCTTATAGTCGAAAAATCCTTTCAATGCCATAACAATGTACATGCATGCCGCTCCGTGGCCTTTGCTGAGGATAAAACGGTCGCGTTCCGGATCCTCCTGCAGTTCGGGGGCCACCCGCATGGTATGCTGGAAAAGACAGGTCAGCACATCGATCATTGACATGTCTCCGCCCATATGAATATTTCCGCCGTAGGATCCGCACAGATTGCAGAGATCATACCGGGCCTGGTGGGCCAGCTCCTGTAAGCGTAAAATTTCTTTTTTATCAGCCATTTTCTCAAACGCTCCTTTCCTAAAAATCTATGGAAACAAATATTTTTCCGCACTGATAGCTGGATGCCAGCTCAATTGCCTCTTTATACCTGGATGCAGGAATTACATGGGTCAGGATTTTCTCCAGGGGAAGTACGCCGTCTTCAATGATCTGGCCTACCTTTCTCATGTAATATTTTCCAAGGAACCCGCCGTGGATCTCTACTTCTTTTTTAAGAAGTGTACCCACCGGAATCTCGGGCCGTATCAGCTCGTCATGTCCGTACTGCAGAACCTTGCCCCGGGGACGTACATATGCAATACAGTCCGGTATTAATCCCCCCACTGCTTCAATGCAGTGATCTACTCCAAGATTCTCCGTCTCTTCCAGCACTATTTTCCCAACGTCCTCCTGCTCCGGGTTCACCACGCAGGTTGCTCCTACTTCCAGCGCTTTCTTCCGGCGGTATTCAATGGGTTCAGAGACAATAATCTTTCTGCACCCGCTTGCCTTGAGAAGTGCTGTAAACATCAGACCGATAGGCCCCGCGCCTAACACACATGCGGTATCTCCCACATGCACATTCAGCTTTTCCAGAGCATACCCGCATCCGGCCAGAGGTTCCGCCATACCCATCAACTCAGGCTTTGCATCTGCCCCTACTTTGTATACACACTTCTGGGGAAGAACCACATAGTTTGTCAGGCCGCCGTCAGCGAATACCCCCATGGTCAGTGCCTGGCCGTCAAAGCCGGAGTCCGGACCAAGGAATACCTCATCGCAGGCCTCAGGAAGTCCTGCCAGGCAATTGTCACAGTGGCCGCAGGGACCGTGGGGATCTATGATAACCTTATCCCCAGGCTCCAAATTCGTAACCTGCGCTCCCACAGCTGCAACCTCGCCGCAAAACTCATGACCGAAAATTATATCCTTTTTACAGGGGTGCTTCTGGGGTGTAGCAAAGATATTTACATCTGTGCCGCAGACGGCACAGCCATATACTTTAATCTTGACGTCATCCCCGTGTTCCACTTCCGGGACCGGACGATCTTCATATGCAAACTCTCCCGGTCCTTTATAAATAATAGCTTTCTGTGTGTCAGCCATTTTGCTTCCCTCCTACTCTACATCAACCCATTTTGAATTGTTCTGTGCACTTTCCATAACTGCGTAATAGAATTTTACGCCGCTGACGCCAGTCTCCACATCCGGGAAGTCCAAATCCTCCTCAGTAGGTGTCTCACCGTTTTTCAGCTTCAGAATTGTATCAATAACATTCCTGTAAATATTTGCAATTGCAATATAATATCCCTCAGGATGCCCGAAAGGAACCCGCGCCAGACTGCCGGCCGGCACATCGATGCCGTCCCCTGCCCTGCAGAGCAGCTGGGCTGCCTCACCCGCCCTTGCAAAACGGACTTCATCCGGTCTGGTCTGATGCCATTCAAGAGATCCCTTGGTTCCGTAAATGCGCAGATTAATCTCATTAGGGGATCCGCACGCAACCTGAGAAAACCAATATGCGCCATGTGCACCGTTTTCATATTCGAGAATAATATTGTCATTCAGATCCAGCTTCTTGCCGAACGTATCTGCGGTTGCCAAAAGTCTCTTAATCTTCAGTCCGGTTACATAGTGCACCAGATGCTCTACATGTGTCCCGTCGTCCGCACAGGTATTGGAGATACCGCTGTATTTGGGGTCTGTGCGCCAGATTCTGGAGTTAACCTGTTCCTTCTCAGAGAGGAGTTCCAGAAAACATCCCTCCATATAATCTGCATTCACAGAAATGATCTCGCCGATATCGCCTCTGGCAATCATCTGCTTCATAACCTTGCACATAACATACCCGGAATAACAGTAATCCACTGCAAATACCAGATTTTTTTCCTTTGCCAGTCTGGACAGTTCTTCCGCCTCCTCAACCTTCAGCGTCAGAGGTTTTTCACAGACTACGTTGATGCCATGCTCAAGAAATGTCTTCGCCACTGAGTAGTGTACAAAATTTGGAGTGCAGATGGAGACGAAATCAATCTTCCCGGCCTCCGCCTCCGCCATTTTTTCAGCATCATAGTAAACTCTGGCTTTATCAACATGGTAGGCTTCTGCGCACTCATCATTCAGCTCATCGACGGCAGAAAAGCATCCGCATACAAGCTTTGCCCTGGGATCCAAACCCAGCGCCTTGCGGTGGCATTCCCCAATTAACGCTTTCAAATCTCCGCCTACCATACCATACTTTAATTCTCTCACCATTTTTTTCATCCTCCTGAAATGTTTTTTAACTGTAAGCCCCTCGGGCATTAACGCGGCGTTTGCCGTATGTTAAAGCAGTAATTTGCCTGCTTCTTTTATATAAGGAAATCCTGCTTCGGTCTCCCCTGCGGGAAAATATTCAAAGCATACCGTTCCGTCAAAACCGCTCTCCTTAATATTTCTTAACAGAAAGTCAAAATTAATCTCCCCTGTTCCGGGCTCGTGGCGATCCGGTGCATCTGCCAGGTGCAGATAAGGCATAACATCCATGTTGTCTGTAATATTCTGAAGCAGATTTCCATGCATTACCTGCATATGAAACACATCACACAGAAGTCTTACCTTCGGGGAATCAACAGCCCTCACAATGTCCGCTCCCAGCGCCGTATCCGTCACGGCCATGCCCGCATCGGCCCCCAGATTGCAAAGAGGCTCCAAAAGCACTGTCATATCTTCTTCCTCCAGAAGGGGCGCCAGGCATGTGAGTGTATGCGTTATGTTGGCAATCATCGCCTCGCGGCTGTACTTGTCACGGAAATCCGCACAGCCGGAGGGAGTGAAATGATTGGGAAACAGAATCAGGGTATCACAGTCCAGTTCCTTCGCGGCTTCTATTGACCGCCTGATCCATGCTATATATTCTTTGCTGTGTTCTCTGTCACACAGGGAATACGACTTGGTGCCGCTGAACGCCCTTACCTTTACCCCGTGCCTTCTGCAGGTCTCTTTTATCCGGGAAAGATCCCTGTCATCCCAGCTCCAGAACTCCACAGCCTGAAAGCCCGCCGCACTGACCCTTTCAATTTTCCCGCAGATATCCATGCCTGGGTACAGCGGTTCAATATTAATCGCAAAATCAATCATAATTGCTTCCTTTCTTTTATATCGCCTCTGCAGGGCATCCCAGTTATAAAATACCCTGCTCGTCACGTTTCCTCAGATCCGCTATCACCTGGGGATACAGCTTATCCAGCTTATACAGCAGACAGAGTACTACAATAATTGCCGAGAAGATTATTGGCGCATACATACAAATGGCTTTGATCATACCCAGAGCTTCTGCACTCTGCGCTGCAGCAAGACCATCGTAGCCAACGGAATCCATTAAAAGTCCGATTCCGGCAGATGCCAGACCGCCGCCAACCTTTGACCCCACAGACGCAGCACTGAAAATCATACCATCCTGCCTGACGTGGGTTTTCCACTGGCCGAACTCTGCACAGTCGGCAATCATGGGGAATACGCAGGCCCACAGAGGCGCCACGCCAATTCCCCGAAGTATAGCGCTTGTCATGGCCACGCCTACACTCATAGGATTGGTAATCCATACCAGCTGCGCCACAATCACCAGCAGGATACCGGCAAGGGTAAGATTACGTTTGCCAAACCGCATAACAAAATATGGGACAATTAAAACCACAATGCTCTGTGCAATCAGCTCTGCCGCATAGATCGGACTGTAAAGATCCTGATTTCCTAGTATGTATTTACAGTAATAGGTGGTTATGGTTCCGCTGACTGTACTCATCATAACCATAATCCCCCACAGGCCCAGGCAGATTGCCCAGTACTGGTTGGAAAACAGCGCCTTCAGGTTTTTGCCCACAGATACCTTCTGGTTCTGAGCTGCCTCGATTACCACCCGTTCCTCAATGTTAAAGAAGCAGACCAGCAGCAGAACCAGTGCAATTACCGCAAAAATGCAGGAAACAATGATCCAGCTTCTCTGTGTGTCCCCAAGGGCCTTGACCAGGGGAAGTGTGGAAACCGTTACTACCATCTTCCCCATAGGGCCGCAGAAGATCCTCCATGCCTGGGTTGAGGCCCGGGATTTCTGATCCCTTGTTATCAGGGATGCCATGGTGGAGTACGGCAGATTCAGCGCAGTGTATACGATGGTGTTCACCAGGTTATAGGTGACAAATATATAGATTGCCTGTATCGTTTGTGACGCATTTGCCGGAACCAGAAAGAGCAGGATGAAAGTAACCGCGTAAGGTACCGACATCCACAGAATCCACGGTCTCGCCTTTCCGTATTTGGATTTTGTCCGGTCCGTAATAAATCCCATAATAATATCTGATACACCGTCAAAGAGACGGGTAATCAAAAAGATAATTCCAACTACAAACGCATTAATCCCCACATAGTCGGTGTAAAAAAAAGTGAGCAGCGTACTGCATAGTCCGTATACCACGTTGCACGCAGAATCGCCCAGGCCGTAACAAATTTTTTCGCGGAAGCTGACAACATGATCCTCCCTGCTCCGGCGGTTTTTAGAAGCGTCGTCCATTTTCATAACTCCTTTCTACTTTTGATCCGAAATTTGTTTTATTCCGCATCCATTATTTTTTATGTACTGCCTTGTAAATTGTCGACAACTTATTTATAGTGGTATTGTACTATCTTTTCTAAACCAGTTCAGCCAGTTTCGTTTCTAATAATAAAACTATCTTCTCAGGTTCCTGGGAGTATTGTTGTATTTTTATTGATATCGCTTTTATATGCCAATAAAATCGGCGCATAAAACAGCAATATATACAAAGCCTATCTGCAATAATCAGATATTTCTGGATTTTTATTTATAAATATAGTAAAATAACAAGGGATAAAAGAACCTGTTTTATGCAGTTTTTTAGCCCGCCAGAGGCTGTATGTATGGATATTTTGGACCAAGCAGGAGAGGGAGGAATACCCTATGGATAGTATTGTTATAAATCACAAGATGATGGAGGAATTGGCACACCCCAATCAGATGTTCCCAATCTCAGAATTTGTAGACCATTTTGATACCTTTGCAGACGGGAGCTTCCCCAGCCACTGGCACCATGAGCTTGAACTTCAGATTGTCCTTAAAGGCAGTGCGGAGTATCGGGTAAACGGAACGCCCTATGTGGTGGAAGAAGGCTGTGCCATATACATTGCACCCGAAGCTATACATCTGGCCAGGGAGCTGTCCGAAGGTACCATCGGATATGATATTGTATTGCTGCCTCAGATCTTGATTAACCTCATGAGGAGCGCCAACTGTGAAAAATATACCCTGCCTCTGACTACCCGCCGTCCGGAAGCTCTCGTGATAACCCCGGAACGCAAAGAAGGCCACAAAATTCTGGAGTATATGAAACGGATGTACTATACTGAGAGCACTCATTTTACGTATGAACTGTTTTTACTGGAAAACCTTATCGGAATATGGCGCAATCTGCTGGGCATTCTTCCCAAATACAGCAAAGACCAGGAAGACAGCGGCAAGCTGCTCAGAGAACAGCGAATGAAGGATATGCTTGATTACATACATCAAAATTATATACAGCCAATCACTATACAGGACGTTGCCGGCGCTGCCAATATCAGTAAAAGCGAATGCTTCAGGTGCTTTTCCGAATTGTCCAAAATGACCCCTGTAGAGTATATTAATAAGTTCCGTCTGCTGCAGGCCTCCCAGCTTCTGTTAACCACAGAAAAAAGCATGTCGGATATCTGCTTTATGACCGGCTTCAATAACACCAGCTATTTTTCTAAAAAATTCAAAGATCAGTATGGGGTAAATCCTAAGACCTATAGGACCAAGAAACGAAATGAATAATAAAATCCCCCGGAGGGCAGACATACGCACTTCATTTTCTGTCTGCCCCCCGGGGGGGATATTATAGTACTTATTCTCCAAAACCTGATTCTACCAATTTCACAAGACTATCTACAGCCTTATTTTCATCCTCGCCCTCTGCCTCAATGTTAATTATCGTATCGGTACCTGCACAGAGAGCCATCACAGACATAATGGATTTTCCATCGGCAAATGTTTTCTTTGGATCATTTTCTTTCGTCAGTATGATTTTGGAATTAAATTTTTTTGCCATCTTTACAAATTCTGCCGCTGGCCGCGCATGTAAACCAACCGCATTGATTACTGTTGCCTTTTTACTGTACATAATATATCCCAACTATCCTTTTTGTATATATTTTATATCTGTTTTCGCAAATCTGCAAAATCAACGCCTGCAGCCTCATATACTGTGCCGCCTTCATTGATTTTTTCTTCTTTACCATTAATTACAACATGATCAATTGTTTTATACTCTTTTATTGATGTAATCGCAGGATCCAAAGAAATCCATGTTTTAATTCCTTTACTCTGTGCTTTGGCAGCAACATGCTCCATCATATCAATGCTTCCGATTATAACACAAATGTCATACTCTTCCGCTGTTAAAATGTCATCTATATTTTGACAAATAGTCCCCTGTTCTCCTTGTGTACCATCTTCTGAATAATTCAGATATGTCCTGCACAGTTCTCCGGTGAATTCAGATAAATATAAATACCCTTCTGACCTGCCGCCTGCCACTGCATCAACAACTGCACCTTTTTTTCCTAAATCGTGAATTATCATATATGCAGCTGCACCGCCAAGATCCTCTGCGATTACTAATGCCTGCTTTCCTTCCATATCTTCATTTAGGAATGGACATTTTCTTCCAAAAGGCCCAAATATTTCTTCTATGTTTCCGCCGTCCGCTAATTCTGATAATTCCTTTGTACTATCGTTAATTACACGAAATACGACTTTGATAATCCCTCTCTCCGGAAGGATATCCGTAAGCACAACCGGAACCCTATGCTTATCATTTGGAAGCTTTAATTCAAAATACTGGCCAGGCGCACAAGAATGTGACGCTTCTTCAGCTTCAATTCCTAACAGATATCCCTCTTGTGTCATTTCCACATTTTTATAGACTTTATACATTGTTTGCTCTCCTAAATTAATATTCATTCCAGTGAATACGTTCTTCCATATAAGAAGTACGGGCTTCTGTTTCTTCCTCACCATAACCGAGTTCAATGACACAAACTGGTTTAACATTTTCTGGTATACTCATAATCTTCTGCACCTCCTTCCATTCATCTTCAAAAGGATAAAGGCCAATCCAGACACTGTCAATGCCTTTGTCTGCTGCTGCATTCGTAAGGTTCGTCGCTGCAATCAAGCCGTCAACTGCCCAATAATGCTTGCTAAGTTCAATATCTCCCATAACAACAACTGCTGCAGTACAGTTATATTTTCCATAAGGAAGCGCTTTCTGAAGTTTTTCAATACTCTCCGGTGTATCTGCCACTAAAAATTGCCACGGGTTTTTTCCTAATGCTGTCGGTCCTGCCATTGCAGCCCTAAGCATCTCATCAATCAAACTTCTTTCTACTTTTTTATCAGTAAACTTTCTTACACTTCTTCTTTTAAAAATTGTCTCCATAAATTCCATAACTATATCCTCCTTAGCCTTTCAGATCAAAAAGACCTGATCTGTTTTCTTCATAAATTCCCCAGTTTTCTACTGCCTTTCCAAGTTCCTCATACTCTTTTGCGGCTGCCGCTAAAGACTGGCCTTTGCATACTGCATCAATACCCTGACGGAACGCTTTAGCTCCTGCTTTGGGTCCCATTGGATGTCCGTGAATTGCCCCCCCTGCGGCTATCATTACATCGTTTCCGAATTTCTTTACAACATCTTCAATATGTCCCTGAGTAGTTCCTCCTCCCGGCATCGGGAATACCGATTTAATATGCTGCATCGGCGCCAAAAGCTGTAAGCCCATATTTACAAAAGTATCCATCATCATTGGGAATTTCCCATATGGAGTCAGTGCGATCACCATATCCATTCCTGCCAAACGAGGAAGTTTTGCTCCAATCAAGGTTGCAGAAAGACCAGACCATGGGCTTTCGTATTGGGCTCCTGTATAATCCGAATGGCCCAGGATCGGCACATTGATATTCGGATCCTCTGTTATTACCCTTGTTGTGTCAAGGCCAACACTGGCATAATTAATCATCAGCGCATTTGCTCCCGCTTCAATTGCACGATACGCATTTTCTCTCATCTGAAGTACCGGCGCTGTAATATTAAATGCATATAATGTCTTCTCACCTTTCATTTCATCCGCTTTTTTAAGCGCTCCCATCACCGCTTTTACTCTATCCTCCAGCGGACAGAAAGAAGGGCTGCATACAAGCTCATCATCCTTTATCACGTCTACGCCGCCAACCGCAGCTTCAAATGCAAGCTCTGCTGTTTTTTCTGGAGTGAGTCCAATACAGGGTTTGATCATATTATTTAACAGTGGGCGGTCATAAACACCTAATACTTCACGAATTCCCTGAACACCGAATTTGGGCCCCTTAAAATTTTCAAGAAAACTTTTCGGAAACTCCAAATCGACTAATTTTACTTTTCCGGAGCTGGAAATATTTCCGATTACAGTAGAAAGCATCATCGAAAACTGAGCATCAAAGTTCCTCCAGGGGTATGCAATACGAATAATGAAATGTCTTTCTTTTACCTCTTCCGGTATTTCAATCTGATGAGACGGTGCTTCATAAACCCCAAGTACTCTCCCAATTGCTCTCTCTCTAACCTCAGGGGTTTCTCCCGGCACTTTCAACCATGTTCCACATGTCTGTTCCACGGCAAGCGCTGCAGCAAATTTCACCATATTAGTGCCAGGCTTACCTGCCGCATAATAGGTTGCGATTACAAAGCGGTCACAGTCGATTTCCTCTGGTAACTGCATGATAATTGGATCTACAAACATTATAACGATTCTCCTTTCCTACCTGTCAATTTAAAATTATCTTATACGCTAATTATAGAATTACTTATACTGACTTACAATATTGAAAGAAATTTCAATCAATCATTGAAATTTCTTTCACTCTTTCTATTTGGCAGGACTAGGTTCATTGTCTCAACGCTAATTTGAAATTCAGGTTGTACATCAGTAAAATTTGGTATATCGTCAAATAATGCCTTTTTATTCGCCTCAAAATATGTTTGAAGATCCTTCAATGTATCATAAAGACTATGAGCAATGCAAAAATATTTTGGCGGTACTTCTTCGTCCATTCCGCATATTCCCATCTCTATCTGAGCACCCCGGCATTTTACATCATTGGGATCCATCATATGGACATTGCAATAATAGTCCATATCAAAACGTTTTCCTTGTTGATACGGATACATAATAGTCAATTTATACACATTTTTCCTCCCTATATAGAAGTTTCCTGATAAACAATTTCTTCTAGCTGCCATACTGGAGCAATATCCGTAAATCGCGGAATATCTTCCATTAAAAACGTATCCACATCTTCTGTATAAGCTTTGAAAAAAGTTTCCTCATTTTCAAATACCAGTCTCGCAGAAAACGCAAAAAAAGGCGTCGTGTCCTGATAAAATTCTTTAAATCCTCTTGTCACTTCTACTTTTAAACAGGCTTTTCCCAAAAGCTTTTTTGCATTCACCAGATGACTTTTCAAATAATATTCGATATCAAATCTGCGGTCTTCACCATAAGGATACATAATTTGAAAAATAACCAATTTCCGCATACTCCTTTCTTTTTTATTTACATATTCAAAAAATCTTTACTTGTTGATACAATACCGTCGAAAGCGGGGATGCGTTCCCCACTTGACCCAGAAGCATATCCCACTGCTCCCGTGCTAACGAGAGAAGCGGTCGCAGTGTTAACATCGTAAAAAGGATCGCCGTGGGTAATCAAAATAGCCTGCCGGTTAACCTTCAATGCCGCCTGACACATACTTTTTACCTTTTTTACTGCTTCTTCGAGCGCCTCCTGAGGCGCTTTTTCTTCAGTATATTTGCTTGGTCCGTCCATAACCATAATGCCGATAATGTCAATGCCCGCCTTTGTTAACCGGACTGCCTGTTCCTCATTAAACGCCCATCCCATTGTTAAGAGACCTCGTTCTGACGCCTGACGAAGCATGTCCAGTTCCACACTAAACCCTAATCCATATTCTTCCAGAACCTCAGCAAACCAATCCCCATATATTCCTGCAAAAGGCTCATTTGAAACACCACAAAATCCCATCTCAGCAATTTTATCCAGCATTTCACTCACTGAGTGAAAAGGATCCTGCGCTGCAATCCCCGCTATGCACGGAGTACAGTTTGCCTGATGTACAATCACCTTTCCTTCTTCTAGTAATAATTGATTGGCATTGGCCACTGGAAGCGCACACATCAGAGAATTAAGACCTTTCATCCTTAATATAGCAGTTGAGTAGACGGATATTAAATGCGCTCCGGCCACATGCGCCGCTTTTGCAGACAAACCGCTTCCAGCGCCAAATACAAAAATTGTATTACCGTTGTCCATACACTCATATATTGAGCCTAAAACAGCATCTCTTTTATTCATTTTTCACCTTTTACTTTAAAACGGATACGTAAGAAAGCTCTGTATGAGAGCCTCGTTTCCATGTGCCACTTAACATCTCTGTCAGAATCTCTGATGCTACATCAGAAAACTCTGGTTCATTTATATGTTTATCTATTACTAATACTTCTATATTATCCTTGTGGGGCAGTTCTTCCTGCAGTACTTCCAGCATTATCTCGCTTCTCCTGGAATGAAGGGGATTATGGCCGGGAATCCATGTGGCTCCAGGTCCTTCACCTGACCATCCAAGCGCAAGATCAGGGGACGCTATATCGCATCCACCCCACCCCCTCATTGGAATACAAATAACTGTGGGCGCCGTGGCAGGCGCCAGGCGGCTGCAGAATTCCTTCGCAAAAGCGCGTGTTTCTTCCAGAGTAATAGCTACACAGGCGACTGAAGGATTATGATTATAAAGCTTCCTTACACCTCTTTGTATTTCAAGCATCAGTTTCTCCGGAATATCGGATATTCCTTCAAAAAGCATTAATTCACTGCCTCCTACACTCACCACCTGTGGAATTCCCTTTTTCGCCGCAGTTCTAAGCCTCATGGGTCCTGACCTCTGATAATACGTGTCAAATACATCTGCCGTTACCTCCTCTGTTGTAAGATCCAGCATCCCAACAATATGACCCTCTTCTATCATTTCTTCCATACTCTGCCCGCCTGCGCCTGTACAATGATTTACCATGACTTCATATCCGTTTTCCTCCATATGCTTCTGAGCCCGAAGAACACATGGTGTAGTGACGCCGAACATCATACAGCCTATTAATGGTTTATTTTCTGTCTCCTCGACTTCCGGAGCGGAAGCCATTCCAACGATTCCGCTTGCGGCATAGGTTAGAATACGCCTGGTAATTCGGTTCAACCCAGTCTCTGCAATTGGATACAGCATACATAAATCTCTCGTTCCGATATGCACTCCCACTTCCCCGGATGCGTCCGTAGACAGCATCATTTTCGGAACGCCGATGGGCAGGGCTCTCATCATTGTACATGCAATTGATGTTCCCATACTTCCACCCACAGATATAACACCCTGGACTTTTCCCTCTTCATAAAGTCTTACTATAGTTTTAACTGCTCCTTCTGTCACAAATTCACATGCCTGTGCACGTTCAAGCTTAAAAAGTTTTTCTGGTCTTTTCCCCGTAGGCCACAAAACTTCATGAAGAGGAATATCTGCCCAACCGCATTCTTCTCCAAGACTCAACTCCATAATATGTGGTATGCCCCCTGCTGCTTCTACCTGTTTAGCTATGTATTTTATGTTCTCGCCTTTTGTATTAAGAATACCTGCTACAATAATGTTTGGTGCTTTCACTCTCGCCTCTCCCATCTATTCCATCACAATGTCTTTAAATTGTTTCACTGCTTCCAAAATAGGCTGCTCTACAGGTATTCTTTCAATGCTGGATGCGCCTAAAAAACCAATAGAATTCGTGTGTGCATAGATATATTTTGTATCTTCAGGTGAAGAAATCGGTCCGCCATGGGCCATTAATAAAATGTCTTTGTTATATTTCTTTGCTGCAGCTTCAAATTCTGTAACTGTTTTTGCCGCTGACTCAAGGCTGACAGAGCACTCTCCCGCAGCCGGTCCTCCTATACCGCCCTGTGTTAAACCAAGATGACAAATCAGAACATCAATACCGGCTTTTCCAAGTTTCTCGGCCTGTTCAAGTGTAAAAGCATATCCTAAAGTAAACATTCCCATCTCACGCGCCAGAGCAAGCGCGTCTGCCTCCTGTTGAAATCCAATGCCGTATTCATCCATCTCTTCCGTGGTTGTCTGTAAAAACCCAAGGAAATCCCCACAGGTAGGAAAGTTCATAACTGCTGAAAATCCATAAAATTGTAATGTTCTGAAATATATTTCCATATCAATTGACGGATCATTGCCCGCAATCCCTGCTATCACTGGTACCTCGTGTATTACAGGCATTATCCTTTTGGCAAGCTTTAGTATCTCTTCGTTTGCACTGCTAAAATACATCTGCCCACACCCTGAATTGTGTCCGTCCATGCGGAAACGCCCTGAATTATAAATCCCAATCATATCTGCTCCGCCTTTTTCTGCAAATTTTGCAGAAATTCCTGTTCCTGCACCAGATATTACGATAGGATGTTGCTGCCTTAACTGTGCTCCTATTCTTAGATGTATCTCCTGTCTTGTATAACGTTTCGCCATAACTTACTCCTTTCCGGAATACAGCGATATATTTTTAAACTCCTGTACTGCTTTCATAAGTGGGACTTCCACTGGTATCCGCTCGACTGCCGAATCCAGCACTAGCCCTATTGCCCCTGTACGGGGCAGAATATGGCGGGCCGCCTCTGGTGTATTGATTAATCCTCCGTGTACGAATACGATTTTATCTGCTGATGCTGCTCTGACGGCTCTTGTCAATCTCTGTAATTTTTCTACCACATACTCTTCTGTCAGATACTCCTCTCTATCTTCCTCCGGTGATATTGTAAATCCCAAATCACAGACAACTGCATCAATATTTGTCTGCACTGCCAGTTCCGCCTGCTCCATAGTAAAAACATTTGCCATTGTGTAAAATCCTCTTTCAGACGCATAAACTAATGCAGCAAGTTCATCTTCATATTTGACGCCTGCTTTCTCAAGCTGCCACTTTGCTTCTCCCTCATAGATTCCAACACTTGGCGTATTATAAATGGCCGATACTTTATAAAATGCAAGTTCATCCAGCAAAGTTTGCAAATCTGTTGTTGGATCTGTCGCACAAATTCCTGCCATAAGCGGTATATCTGCTACTTGCGATACAATTCTCTTCACTGTCTTTAAAACCATTTCATTTGCATTTCCATATGGAAGCATGGAAATCAAAGGATGATGTCCGTCCATTTCCAAAATACTGGAACTGCTGACTGCAATCATATCTGTATTACCACGCTGTTCAAATTTAGCAGATAACCCTATACCTGCTGTTGTTACCAAAATGGGACGACACCCTGTTTTTAACTTTTCCATCAAAGAAATAATCGTCTTTTTAGAGAAATATTTATCCATATTGTCACCTTTTCCTTTTTAAGCCACCCGCTTATCTTTTCGTCTGATTTCCTTCCAAAAGCTCCACACGGTTATGGAGCCAACCACAATGATTCCTCCTGCTATCGTATTCATCGTCATCTTCTCTCCCCGTATGAGCAGTGTTAATACAGGATTAGCCAAGGGTTCTATGGCAGGTATCAGTATTACTTCCAAAGGAGAAAGATAATTAACAGCCCACGAATATATGGAATAAGATAGCCCTAACTGAAAAATCCCTAAAAATAAAATCCAAAGATAATCACTTAGCGGCGCCGGTGTATGCTGCATAAATGGAAGACATAATATAAAGTTCAACAAGCTTCCCAACATGACCACAGAGCGCACTACCTTCACATTCTGCACCTGGCATACTGATATAGCCTGAAGCGCCATCACAAAACCGACCATCACAGCAACTATATTTCCCACAGTATGTGCCATATTCACACTAAGCGACTCCTGAAAAAACAAAATAAGACCAATGAGTACCGCACCTATAACCACAAAATTGCTTCTCCTCATTTTCTCATGAAGAAATATTACGGAAAATACACATACAAATACAGGTGCTATATATTGTAAAATAATCGCATTTGCTGCGGTTGTCAGAGCATTTGCCTGGACAATCAAATACGATGCAACCGCATAAGCCACACAGCCGGTCCAAAACCATTTATTTTTCTTCTCTATTCTGGGCTTTCCCTGAACTAAAATCAAAAAAACCGCTGCTATCAGGCATCTGTATCCTGATACCCGCATACTGTCTAAAGTTGTCACAGATTTGAGTGCAAATCCTGATGTGCTCCAAAGCAGCGCACAGATAATAAGCGCTCCCATCGCTTTGTGCCGCATAGATAACTTTCCATTCATAAGTATCATATAACCTCTTTCTTTTTGCGCATATTTATAACCGGTTAACTTCCAGATGTTCATAAAGGCGTTCTGCCAGTTCATAATCTATCACCAGAACATCCACCAGTTTTCCTTTTAATAACGCCAGGATTGCATCCTTCTTTAAACCTCCTGATGCCACTACTATTTTAGTAGAAATCTTCCGGTATGTTTCCAAATCAATTGTAAGGGTTGTCTGTTTCAGTGTTGTATTGCATTCGTTGCCGTCAAGATCAATAAAATGAAGGGCCAGATCTGCACATACTCTCTTATTCTTCAATTCTTCAATTACTTCTTTCGTAAGATACTCTTCTTTAGCTAAGGGAGAGTCCAGCTTTGGATACCAGCATCCTACTCCACATACGGAAATTGTTATGGCCTCAAAATATTCTTTTATTTTTCTTCCACTTTCCGATTTCCATATTTTCTGAAGATGTTCTGCGCTTCTGACAGAAGCCTTCGACATAAGGCTGTATCTACGTCCGCCAAATGCCATACTTGCGCGGGAAACTAAAGATTGTGTATCAAGATTACATACAGCTTCCGAAATACTTCCGTGAAGTGTTAGAAAAGAAGCTTCAATCTTCTGACTGGGATTAAGATAATGAATTAGATAATACATGGTACGTCCCCATCCAATGCCAAGAACATCTTCTTTTGTAATCATTCGCTGCAGATAACGGGCGCCCTCTAAAGCGACATTTTGTTTTACCTCTTTTTCCAAAATGCCATCCGCCTTTGCATTTATTGGAGAAACAATCACTTCCTTGATTCCCAGTCTCGCCTTTAACTCTTGTTCTACATGAAAGCACTCGATATATTGACTTGGTATACAGAATTCTACAATATGTTTGTCTTTCGTTTTTTTTAGCAATCTGGAAACTGTAGGCACTGACACGCCTAGCTTTTCGCTGATATCACTCTGTGGCAATCCCACATTATAGTAGTAATATGCCGCCTTCACTAACAAATTCAATGATTGTTCATAAACTTTATCCAACATTTTTTACCCTCTGTATTTATTATGTATCCCATATACCCAAGCACTCCAGTGCCCTGGATATTCCATCTTCTTCCACTGTACCAGTCACAAAATCTGCTTTTTCTTTCACTACATCAGGCGCATCTCCCATAGCTACTCCACAGCCGGCATATTCCAAGATTTCTAAATCATTTCTACTGTCGCCAAATGCAAAACTGTTCTCCCGCAAAATCCCCAGGCTGCGTAAAACAATATCTGCACCGCTCGCTTTGCTGCAATATTTAGGCCCCATCTCAACGCATTCATTCTCGTGAACAATGCATTTAATCCTATCCATTATATTGTTGTACTGTTTCGGTTCAAATGGCCTGTCATCTAATATCAGCGTTATTTTATTTGCTGAACGTCCTTTTGCGTCAACCTCTCTCATTTTTTTACCCAGCAACTGTTTGTAAAACCCGTAATGAAACAGTGGTGTTTTACATTCTACAGAATCGGAGTACAACTCCTCACTTCCCTCTAATACAAACGCCCTATTCTCTTGGCGGGCGAAGCAAATAACTTGATCCAGAAGTGTAACGTCCATGGGAATATTCAGAATCTGCTTCTCCCGAAACACAATTTGTGTTCCGTTTCCCCCTACATATCCATCGTACAGAACGTCATAAAATTCCGGTTCTATGGATGGCGCCAGACGGCCTGTCGAGAAAAAGACATAATCTCCCTGTTTTTGCAACCGTTCAAACGCCTTTTTAGTTTTTTCTGTAACGCCAACCGTATTACGGTAAACAGTCCCGTCAATGTCAAAAAAGAAGATTCTGTCCATTTTATTATCCCCTTCCCTAATATTAATATTTAAACTGCCGATAATATCTCCTGATTGACAAATCATGGCCGGAATGTTTTTCCAGGTTCCAGCAATACCTTCCTGCCATAACATTTGATAGGATAATAGGGGAAAGAATATACTGGAATTCTTCATCAATTCCTGTAAATTTCAGTTCTTCCAGATCTACTATCACAAGCTTCTGGGTTCTTCCCTGCAAAAATTTCTCCACTCGCTCATCTAAGGCTCTGCATGGTCCCAGTCCCTTTACAAGAGTTACCATAACATCCTTTTCCACCAGCTCTAATGCTCCATGAAAGAACTCCGATGAGCTGACGAGACGGTTTCTCATCCATTGCATTTCTTCCAGAATGCACATTGTCAGCAATGTCATTTCCCCAAATACTATATCGCTGCCTATCCATATCTGGTATGGCTCCTGCCAGTATTTTTCTGCATTCGCATCCGCAACCCTATCATATGCATGTTTAATACGGAGGGCATCGGAATGGAGGGATTTCATTTGATCTGCAAATCTTTCATAGTTTTGGAAATCCCCTTTCCGGTACAGAAAACGAAGTATAAACAAATATAATCTCATATAGGTGTTTTCCATTCCTTCTTCCGCAGATACAATTTTGTAGTCAGAAGCTTCGGCAAGTGGACAATGTTCCATGGATACAAAAGATACTATGGTTGCCCCCGTTTTTTTTGCGTACCAACATAACGATACTGTTTCTGGTGTATCTCCGGATTTTGAAGCTGTGAGGACAAGAGAATTTCTTGTGATCCGTCTGTCTTTCTCTGCAAGCGCCTCTGCGGCATTCAGCAGGTAGACTGGTATATCAGAATACTTTTCAATGATTCTGCATACTGCATACATTTCAGCAGTTGTTCCGCCTACTCCGGAAAGAATAATGTTTTTATACTCTTTTTGCGCAAGCTTATCCGCTATCATTTCAATGGGAACGCGAAGGGCATACACTTTTATTCCATCAAGCAAAAATTTCTGATCATCGAATTTATACATTTCTTCATGCTTCGGCATAATCAACTCCTCCTTTTTTCCCTGACAGTATCCGTGCGTTTCCAGCAAAGCACTGTCAGGGTAAGTATTATTTTAAAGACTCAAGATATGCCGCATACCCATCAAGAAGTTTTTTAGCTGAGCTGGTTCCCATACGATCTGCGCCTGCCTCTATCATTGCAAGTGCTATATAATAGGTTCTGATTCCGCCTGCTGCTTTAATCTTACAGCTATCCCCTACAATAGATCTGAGCAGCCGTACATCTTCCACAGACGCACCTGCCGAACGCATACCTGTAGATGTTTTAATAAATGCAGGCCTGACTTCTTTTGCAATTTCACAAACACGGATTTTTTCTTCCCGGGTCAGCAGACACGTTTCAATAATTGCTTTATCCGCCACACCGTTCTTACGGCATAATTCTGCAATCCTGCCCATCTCTTCCTCAACCATACACCATCGGTGCTGTTTAAGTTCTGTCAGATTTATGACATAGTCGACTTCATCTGCTCCCAGATCAATGCATCTCTGAACATCTATAATCTTCGCATCCGGCATACTGTCTCCGCCCGGGAACGCAACCGCTCCGCTGACCATTACCCCGGAATTCTTCAATAAAGCCTTAATATCTGCCACATTGTTTTCTGCAACCGCACAACATGCAACTCCATAATTTCTTGCAAAGGCTGTCTGCTCTTCAAAATCATGATCAATTTCTATAACATGATCTAAATATTTTGCCAACTCTTTTACTGATAATAACTCCATAATACAACCTCCAAAAATTTTAATATCTATTTAAGCAATGTAGATGCCGGAATGCGTTTATCGCTTACCACGATCTGTACATCTATGGAAACACCTTCCGAAATCATCTGTTTCACTGCATCTGCCTCTTCCTGTGAAATAAAAATGCTTTTATAGAAACGCTTCCGGTTTGATGCGTCTGCAATTCCTCCGATAATGAATTCATCAACTGCCGCCCCTTCTTCACGCAGCTTCTTCACTGTTAAAGGAGTTTTTGCCAACACAATTGTTGGAGACTTTAATCCAGTTTTTAATACTTCCGCCCCTTTTTTCACGTTAACCACATCAATGGTTACCCCTGACGGAGCGCTCATCTTAATGATGCTGGTTACAAAGGGATCCTTTGCCGTTGCATCATCAATACAAACAATATTTTTTGCAGGATATTTCTTCATATAAGAAATCATAACCTGTCCGTGCGTCATTCGTTCATCAATGCGAAACAGTAGTAAATTCTCAATCATATTTTTACCTCACGTTGTATCATTCAATTTCAAATATTGTTTCAATTCCCCGGTGCCCAACTGCAGCCACAGCTTCCGCAAATTCTTTTAAATCGTCATAATCTTCATTGCTCATCAGAGCTTCCATTGCCATACTTAAGTTTACACCTGTTACAATTGCTGTCGGGTAGCTGTTTAAACTCTTGCAGGCAGATATGAAAGGGGTACCGCCTTTCATATCTGTCAGGATCAACACACCCTTTCCCTGATCAAGGCTTTCAATTTTTTTCTGAACAGAATCCAAAAATGCTTCCGGCGCCACCCCAGGCATAAGGGATAACTGCGCCGCTCCTTTATAACATCCAGCCACCATTTTGGCGCTATGCACCAGTCCTTTTGAAAGATTTCCATGGCTTAAAATTAGTACTCCTATCATAGTTTTCCCTTTCCGACCTTTCAGGTTCCTTTTACTACACAGCAAGAATTCCAAGATATGACATTGCTATACTGAATAGAATCATAATCAAAACTACCCAGGTTACTTTGAATTTTTTTAATAATTTCCATGTTAATAATGTCATGATTAATGGAAGTGCTCCTGCACAGATCATATCGAACATATCCTGAAGGGCTGCCCCATATCCTCCAATCGTAAAAGACAATGGTGTAGAAACATTTACATAACTAAAGGCCAGACAACCAATGACCATTAGTCCAACCATGGAGCATCCTTCAATCACTCGATTTAAAATTCCAGACGACAGAAAAGTTGTGATTGCTTTCTTTCCTTGCTTATAACCGATGTTATATGTCGCCCATCCGCAGATACACATCAAAACCGGGAATAAAATAAAGAAGAAAAGCGGGCCGGCAATACTGCCCTCAAGTGCCATATTGCATCCTATCGCAGCCAGAATAGGAACAACGATTCCATAGACAAGTGCATCTCCAACACCTGCCATAGGCCCCATTAATCCGCAGCGTACTGCATTAAATTCCTCATCCTTAATGTCAACGCCATTTGCAATCTGTTCCTCCATAGATGCTTCCAGTCCAAAAATAACTGGTCCGATAAAACTTGGCTCTGTGTTAAAAA
The DNA here is from genome assembly GCF_900129135.1 of Lactonifactor longoviformis DSM 17459. GTDB lineage: Bacteria > Bacillota > Clostridia > Lachnospirales > Lachnospiraceae > Lactonifactor > Lactonifactor longoviformis. Next base: position 34,105 of record NZ_FQVI01000003.1, on the reverse strand, counting down.
ATGTAAAATATTTTTTTAATCGGCTGCTCTGCTCTTCCTTGGTCTGATAAAGGTCTTTCACGAGATATGTACCGCTGTATGCACGTCCGAGCCCCATCATACGCTCATAGTTAACTGCTGCCTCACATGAGTAGCTTCCAAGCCAATGTAACACTCGTGCCTTCTTAGATAAACGCACTTTCGGCTCCGCAAGGGCTGCTGCTTCTTCTGCTTCTTCTGCTGCTTCTTCCGCCGAATTAGACGGCTGATGCCCAAAAAAGAAAAATGCAATTGCAATACAGACTGAAAAAATTGTAATTGCCATAGTGTTTAATCCCAGATAAGCAGCCATGAAATAACCTGCAAAGAAAAATGCAGCCAGCTTCTTAGTCACCATAAACTTAAGGAGCATTGCAATACCAAGTGCCGGCATTAATCCGCCTACAACAGCCAGCGCATTTGTCAACGACTCTGGAATTGCATTAGAAATTGTTGTTACGACGCCGCTTCCATAGCCAACAAGCAAAAATGCCGGTACACCATAAGCAAAAAAGCAAACAAAAAATGACGGAACAAAATTGTAAAAACGAACCTTTTTCAAATCACCTTTTTCTGCTGCTTTCTCTGCTGCATGTACCCATACAACATTGACTGTTCTTACAAACTGATCAGCCAGCATACCTAACATAGAGAACGGAACAGCAAATGTAAGCGCAATTGTTGGATCACTGGAACCTGCTAAAATTGCCGCTGCCGTTCCAAATACGCCTGCATACTGTATGCTTGACGGCTGTGCTCCTCCGGGTGCCATCCATCCCATATATACGAGATTGATATTTGCTCCGCAAAGGGCGCCCATCACCGGATCTCCCATTGCCGCACCTACAAAAAAACCTGAAACCAATGGATAAATTAACGTAAAATTCGCTATAGTACAAAACCACCATGCGGATAGCGTTGAAATTAACGCTACCAAAATTGCCTGTATGATCACAGCGCATCCCTCCTAAACTTTTTCATTTAGTTTCTCTACTCTAAATAATACATGCGCAAACAGATAAATGGATTTTATATACGGCCGTTATATATTTCTCATCACTATTCACTTAGGTTTATTTTAACAATTCACTATAGCATCAACTAGATCGAAAATATTTTCATCCCTTATCCGTAATCGAATGAAAATATTATCACTCTTGCCTTTTTGACTGTACATGGTAAGGTAGAATCAGACAAATGACATAAAGGAGTGATTATATGCATAAAAACAGATTTAACAAAAAAATTGCTATTGTTACCGGCGGTGCCGGCGGAATAGGCTTTGCCGTTGCCAGCCAATTGATAGAGCAGGGGGGACACATGGTTGTTATTTTTGATCTGAATCCAGGCGCGCTAATTAAAGCGATTGACAAACTTGGCCCTTCCCATTGCAGTTATATGGCTGTTGATGTAACAGATGAAGCACAAGTAAAACAGGCCATAGAAAACGTTGTTTCTCAATACGGTACTATTGATATCCTAGCTAATATGGCCGGTATTTCAGGTCCAAGCGCCCGCGTTGAAGAATATACTTTTTCTGATTTCAAAAAAGTATATTCTGTAAACGTTTTTGGTACATTTCTAATGATGAAATATTGTCTTCCATATATGCAAAGGAATAATTATGGCACAATTGTCAACACATGTTCTTGCTCCGGTATAAGAGGTTACAAACTGGAAATAGGATATGGCTCCAGCAAGTCCGCAGTACTGGGTATGACCATGAATGCAGCAAACGAAAATGGCGGAAATGGCGTACGCATCAATTGTGTATCCCCTGGATGGGTCGACACAGACATGCTCCAGAACATCCTGCATCAATATTCCAATTCTGACAATGATGGATATACGAAAGATACTCTGCGCAACGGAACGATGAAGCGTCCAAGTACACCCGAGGAAGTTGCAAATGTAGTTACCTTCCTGCTCTCAGATGAGGCAAGATATGTAAATGGCTCTAACTTTGTCTGCGATGGCGGCAAAATCTTAGATTAAGATTGGCGGAAAGATTTGAGAGGATCTTTCCGCCTCTCTTCTCTTACATTTCTATAATCTTCTTTCGAATGGGAAGAATACAACCTGGCGCTACTGACAATTCATCAATTCCCATCCTGACAAACGTCCTGGTCAGGCTTTTGTCTGCTGCCAGCTCGCCGCAGATTCCCACCCATATTCCTTCTTTATGGGCGCACTCAATAACTCTCTGAATCATTCTCAGTATCGCTGGATGATGTGCGTCATAAAACATGTCTAATTTAGCATTTTGCCTGTCAATTGCAAGGGTATACTGAGTCAGATCATTTGTCCCTATACTGAAAAAATTTACTTCCTTTGCTAATAGGTCAGCGATCATCACTGCTGCCGGCGTTTCTATCATAATTCCCAATTCAATTTCACCAAAACATACACCTCTGGAATTCAATTCCTCCTTTAATTCCTCCACTATTTGTTTTGTTCTATGTACCTCCCACAAGGAGACAACCATTGGAATCATAATCGCAATATTGCCATAGGCGCTTGCTCGCAAAAGCGCCCTTAACTGTATTCGGAAAATATCTTCTTGTGTAAGGCAAATTCGAATTGCCCGATATCCAAGCGCCGGATTGTCTTCCTTTTCCATACCAAAATAATCTGTCTGCTTATCAGCACCTATATCTAAGGTACGGAAAATCACTTTTTTCCCTTCCATCCTTTGCGCTACGTCTTTATATATTTGAAATTGTTCTTCTTCCGTTGGATAGTCCGCTGCTTCTAAGTATATAAATTCACTTCTGAACAAGCCGACACCTTCCGCATCGTTTTCAAGAACTGCTTCCATATCGCCCAAAGACCCTATATTCGCAAATAATTTAATTTCTTTTCCATCGCTGGTCAAAGTCTTCTTACCTTTTAAATGCCGGAGAAGTGTTTTCTTTTCTGACTCTTTTTCCTGAAGTTTTGTATACTCCTCTTTTACTGTTTCCTCTGGTTCTATATATACGATTCCGCTATTGCCATCTATAATTCCGTTCTTCCCATCTATATCTTTGGGTAGCGGTGCACAGACAATGGCAGGTATATTCATAGTCCTCGCTAGAATTGCTGTGTGAGAATTCACAGAACCCTTTCTCGTCACAAACGCCAGCACATTTTCTTTTTCAAGCTGTACCGTCTCACTTGGCATAATATCATCCGCTGCAATGATTACTGGTTTATCTAATTTATGGTTTATTACAGCAGCTCCGCATAACACAGCAATTAATCGCTCTGAGACATCTTTTATATCAGCCGCTCTCCCTTTCATATATTCATCCTCTGCAGCGGCAAATATCTTAGAAAAGTTCTCTCCCGTCACTTTTACTGCATATGGCGCATTTTCTTTTTCATTTTTTATCATAGCAATAATACTATTTTGATATGCCTCATCCATAAGCATCATTTGATGAACTTCAAAAATAGCAGCCTCTGCAGTCCCAACGCCTACTGTTGTTTTATCATACAATTCCTGCAGCTGACTATTAGTGATTTTCACAGCATCTTCCAAACGCAGAATCTCGCCCTCGTAATCCTCCACTTTCTTACTGCGTACTGTTATCCCATCCTTTTTTAGTTCTCTGAATTCTCCCATTGCGACTCCTGCAAAGGCTGATTTTCCCACTATCTTTTCCATAATATTAACTCCTTTGGCATTTTTTATCTTCCTCGCTCATTTCGTAATCACTGCATATATATTCATATAAATATGCAATCTCATTTACTGGAATTTCCACATTATAATGACCCAGTAATGTGCAAAAGCTCTCTTTTACAATACGAATAAAATTCTGATGATTTTGAATAAATTCGTCTATACCTTCATATGTTTCTATTGGTGTTTTCGTAACCAGACGTTCTATTAAAAAACAAATATGCATATTAATTCCAATAATCGTCTTGCTTAAAAACTTTCTTTTTAACATTTGCTGTAATAATGTAGTTGCATCGTTAACATGCTCTAACAATTTTTTTGCATTTAGTATAGTCAAATTCTCCAAAACAGATTGTAACGAAAAGTTTTTAAGCAATGCCTGATTAAATTCTTCTATCTCTTCTGCACTTAAATGCGAAGCCAACACTTCATTAACTACATCTATATTATTAAAGTTTATAATTTCTTCCAATGTAGCTGACTTAATACCTGGAATCTTAAGATTCAATGTTTTAATCAACAATTCTACGTTATATTTTTCGAAGATTATATCCTCACATCCATTTTTATATAAAGCCTCATAATCATATGCAACCATCTCCAGAGGGATTGGTTTTGGCAGGCTGTCTTTAAATAAACGCGTCAGTTTTTCTGCAATATTTTTGCCGGCATCACTTGCAAAGATAATGGCCTTCTCCTTTTTTGTATGGCTGAATATAATATATTTACATTGGTTTTCTTTACATGCCCCTTCTAAAATATCCTGCATCTTCTCACCTGCCAGCATTTTTTCCGCTATATTAAGAGCAAGAATAGTCGATACATTATTGATTATTCCCAAGTTGACAGTGCCATCTATCACTTGCCCCAGGTCTTCTAATGCTCCGGTGTCAACCATTAAAATAATATTTTTGTAATGGCTATTTTCCTTAATAAACAATGACAATTTCTGTATTACATCATTAATAGAACTGCCTATAGGCATATCGATTGCTTCAAACAGCTGAACCTGCAGAATGGTATTTACAGTATCTGCTATTGAACTGGCAGTAGTATATCCATGGCACAGAATAACTCCGGCCGTATCCATTATCTTTAGCTTCTGATTATAAGAATGAATATTTATCATAATAAACACTTTGTTCAGTTGTAATAGTTCCATACTGGTATTCATTTGAATCTGTTTGCTTAGAATTTCCGTTAGATAGTTAATATCCGGCATATTTTCAACCATCAGATTATATATTTTCTGAACTTCCTCGCGATGTTCTCTGTCCCACACCTGAATCTTAGAGTTATGATTATGCTGCGCTATCATCATCCTGGAAATTACATATGCGCAATTCACCGGAAAATTAACATTATATATATTGTGAATATTCGAGATCATCTCCATCACAATTTTTTCCATGGGACCCAGTCTTTCATCAGAAAAAGACTCCTGAAAAATCAATATATCATAATAGTACTTTAATGTTTTCTTTCCCGAATCTAAAAACGCATCGAACCCTTTTCCCGATGAAATTACATACCGATAGCTTTCTAAAAGATTTTTCCACATTTCAAGAATCTTATCTGCAGCTGAATCTAATTGAATGACGTCCAGCCGAAGAAGCATTGCATCTTTTTTCTCCATACTGATTGCCCCCTGCATCCTTGCCGGTAAGTTGTACAGGAAAACCTCAAGTGTATCGTCCGTATGTTGTTGCGCATATGCATTCGCACAGATAAGTGTAATCGTCTGTTTCAGCTCCGCTATATTATGCTCAAACTGATAATTCATAAGCTTATGCATCAAATTTTCAGAAAGGTATATTGTTTTATCTAAACGCTCCTGTTCATCTTTAAAAAACATAATTACAAATGCTTTTCTTTCATCTTCGTTTCTTTCAGCCAGAGACGGAATATCACATATTACTGGAATATTAAACAGTAATTTTTTCGAAATCTGAGGATACGATTTTTCATCTGTACCCATAACCAGCCTGACATTCTCTTTTTTTCTGGCAGCATTGGTGATGTATTCCGCCAATCGTTCCTGCAGTTGTTCACTGCACATAGCAATATTTTCGAGGTACAGAATACCTCCTGTCAATGCATTTAACAGTTCCTCCAACCTTTCACACTGCTTATCTAGAGGAAGCTGGTTTAATTTAACCCTTTGTATTTTCCGTATATCTTTCAGCAGGCTGTTATTTATGCAATACTCATGAATTAATTTCATCAAATAAGTTTTTCCACTTCCGGCTTCCCCTTTTAGTAAAATAGGGAGTCCTCCCGGATAAACAAGCGCTGACTTAATCTGAGAAATACAATAGTTTAAACTTCCTTCATAACCAATCGCTTTCCCGAAATCCTTCTCTTCCGGGACATTCTTCTTAAGCTCATTGTGAAGTTCCTGTATACTGAAATACTCCTTTTGCAAAAGCTGTGTATGGAACTTTCTTTCCATAATGATCCGATTTAAATAGTACACCGGCCGAGAGCTAATTTTAACAACCGTGTCCTCTTTAACCAATTCGTTTAAATATAGGGAAACGAGGGAACGAGACATATTAAGTTTGTTACAGATGTCTAATGTAGTATAATGTGTAAGATCTTTAAAATTGAATTCCTTTGTAACATTCTCCAAATACTCATAGACTTGTTCTTTCGTACTTATATGCACGCTATCACACCTCCATTTTCCTTATGACACGATTATAACTTAGGCATCTTTTTATGTCTTTTCTTCAAAAAATTCCTGACACTATCTTTGTCTTTTCTTTGAATTTTAACACAAGTAAACCCTTTTTTCTCCTAGTGTCAAACTTTCTTCAACAGAAGTATCTGTTTCTTCACGTCTTTCTGTGTCTTCTCATAAGGTAAATTTTATAATTTTAATTTCTTATACCATTCTTTGAGTTCACCCAAACTTACATTGGCATCGAAACGTTTCCTTTCTTTTAGCTCTGCTCCTGGACAGGAGGGTGCAAGTTCCATACTGGTATTACCCATACCGCTTCCTCCGGATGTAACTACCTGAATGATTGTCTTTCCTGATCTCCGGCTGAATCTCATGTAAGCCCCCACCTACTGCTTCCGCAACTTTCTTTGCTAGTTTCTCCGTTATCCCTGTTGCTGAAAAATATGCTACCAAAATTTCACTCATAATTATATTCCTCCTCATAAGATATGTTTAATCAAATTAAATGCAGGTCTGCCCCAAGGGCAAACATTAAAAGGTTCCTACAGGGACATTATACAACAAAATCCGCATTTTTATCTTGACAAGTCACGGTTGCTGTTATATTATAATATTACTTACGATATGAGTTATCATAAATAATATTTTAATATAAAGGAGAAGATTATGCAAGATATTACTGTTGTCGGATGTGGAGTAATGGGAGGTTCCATCATTAACGCGCTGCTGAATGCCAATATTAACGTTACAATTGTTGACATCAATAAAAATGCAGCAGAAAAATTTATCAGCCGGGGAGCAAAATACTTTGCCAGTTTGGATGAGGCCGGCGATAACGATTGTATCTTAGTCAATTTACCAAATCACAAGATTGCTTCTGGAGTTTTATCCAATGCCAATAAAGAACGCCTGAATGGAAAAATGTTAATTAATACTACTACCTCTAGTCCTGAAGAAGTTTCTGCCATGGATCAACTTGCCAAAGACATGGGCATGATGCATCTCGATGCCAAAATCGAAAACTATCCAGGCGACATTGGCTCGGATAAAGCTTATCTTATCTATTCTGGGTGCAGACAGGTATTTGACGCTGCCAGGAATGTACTGGAAGCAATCGGAAAGGCAGTATATCTGGGACCCGATATTATAGGCGCAAGTGTTATTGATATCGCGGTTCTGGATGTCCATTTCGGTGCTATTGCTACTTTGGCGGAGTCCGTTGCTTACTGCATTAAGTATAAGTATTCGGTAGAATCCTTTATAGAGCAGGCCAAAGAAATTCTGCCAATTATGCTGGCAGGTAATTACCGGGCATTTTCCGATGAATGCAGCAACTATACCGGCAGTTTTGAGGACGCTTCTGAATGTACCCTGCGAATTGAAACTACAGCTATGAAAACCATCTTAGATTCCATGCATTCGGCGGGAGTAAAAACTCCCTGCGGTGACTCCATACTGGATCTGTTCCAGAAGGGGATAGAAAGCGGCAACAGTTCTAAGAATGTGGTCGCTATCGTCAATGAGTTAATGTAACTAGTGTATTGAATTATCACGGTACGGTATGATATACTTCCGGTGCAGGACTGCAGGCCATTTCCGGCCCACAGTCCTGCCCGGATTATTATTTTAAGAAGGAGCTTACTTTATGACCAGTAAAACATTATATGTGTCGGACTTGGACGGTACTCTGCTGAACCGGCAGAAGCAGGTGACGAAGTACACCGCCGATACGATTAACCAATGCATCAAACGGGGAATGAATTTCACCGTTGCCACTGCCCGCATGCCCTATGGATGCGATTACAGACTCCGGGATATCCGTATCAACACCCCAGGGATACTGACAAATGGCGTATTCCTGTATGACTTTGAGGCTGAAAAGATCATAGCTGCGGAAGAGATCGCAGCCCAAAGTGCAGAAACTGTTGTAGATATCTTTCAGAAAAACGGCCTGTCCTGTTTTGTCTATACTTATGGCCATCAGGGAATTTCCATCTGTTATGGACATAAAAAGCTGGAGGAACAGACACAGTATTACAGTGATCGCGCCATAGAAAAGTGTGCACAAGTGGAGCTGACAGAGGATTTGAAAGGGGCTGCCGGAAGCGGAAAGGCTGTGTATATTACATACACCGGAGAAAAGAAGCTGCTGGAACCTGTCTGCAGAGATTTGGATCGTGTAGAAGGGATTGCGTATTCTTTTTATCTCAATGTCTACAATGATCTGTATTGCCTTGAGGTTTTCAGCCGAAAAGCCAGTAAACGGAATGCGCTTTTAAAGCTGAAGGAAATGACCGGATGCAGCGAACTGGTAGTATTCGGAGATAATCTGAACGATATCTCAATGATAGAAATTGCTGACAGAAGCTATGCCCCGGAAAATGCTCTGCATGAAGTAAAGGAAATGGTTACCCAGGTACTGGCCGACTGTGACCATGACGGTGTAGCCCGTTTCCTGGCAGAGGAATGGGAAATAAAATAAAAGGATAAGGTCACCTGTGATTGCTGCTTACTCACAGGTGACCTTTTTACATAGGAGGTCTACTCTCTTTTAAAACCAGTCTTATCCCTTTCCGTAAGTTCCCGTATCACCCGGCAGGGATTTCCCGCGGCAACAACCCTTGGAGGGATGTCTTTCACAACAACACTTCCCGCTCCGATAACCGCTCCGGCCCCTATGGTAACACCGGGCAGTACCGTCACATTGCCTCCAAGCCATACGTAATCCTCTATATGAATCGGCTTGGAAAAGCACCCTCCGTCTGCCCTTTCTCCGGATCCAGGCAGTGGTTCACCGCATAGATTCCAGCGTTGGGGCCGATTAACACATGGTTTCCTATGGTTACTTCTGCGCAGTCCAGTATGGTGCATCCAAAATTTATATACACATGGCTGCCGATAGTGATATTCACACCAAACTCACACTGAAACATTGGTTCAATGAGCACCTCATCGCCAACCTCATGAAACATCTTCTCCATCAGCTCTCTGCGGTATGCTGCCTGGCTGTCATCCGTCCCGTTATAGCTGCGGAAGAGCTGCTTGGCTGTTACACGGCGCGCAAACAGCTCAGGAGCAACATCATTATATAATAAACCATTCTGTAACTTTTCCCAATCATTCATAAAGTACTCCTCTTTTCTTTTTCAGTCTCTTGCCTCCGGGTATAGTTCAAAATATTCCCCCAGCTTCAGGCTATATAGTACTTTGGGGACTACCTGCTTCTTTTTTACCACCGATTCAAAACATGCGATCCACCCTCCGTCATCTTTATTCGGATCTGGAAAATGTACTGCTATTATTGTTTTAATAGGATACAGCCGTTCCCTCGCCCAGGCCAGCGTGACGTAAGTAAAGGGGCAGATTAGATAGTCCACCTGCAGCCTGCTCTGTTCTGCACGGGCCAGCAGAGCCTGAGGCTCGGCATCTCCGGTAAGCATCAGTGAGCCATATTTGGTTTTTAGATAATAACAAATATTGTCCACATCCCGGTACTGTTCTCCCATATGGAGGCAGCAGAAAGAATATAGTTCCAATTCAGAATTTACTTTGTATGAAATGGGGTTCCCAGGGCTTACCGTCAGAATCGTATTATGCAGACGACACCTTAATTCCTTTGTAATTTTTTCATTGGCAAATAGAATAAGATCCTTGTTTTTCTCTGCAAATGCTATGACTTTTTCCATATGATAGTGATCGCTGTGCTCGTGGGTCAGAAGTAATAATTCAGCCTTTCCCGCGAAAGCAGTATCCTCCAGTTTCGGATCTGCACATTGATATCTATCCAAGTTATCATGGCAAAATGGATCTGCATATATCACTATGTTATGTATAAATAATACCACTCCGGCATTATTTATCTGGCATGCTGCAATTTTTACGTCCTTTGTTTTGGTCTCTAGGGCGTTTATTAACTTTCTCAATTTTACTTCTCTCTGTTTCATAGGATATATTATTACCGAAATAGCAATTTAGCTTTATCCATACGCTCTGCCACGCGAACCCCAAAGGGACAGCGTTCTTCACACAGGCCGCATCCTATACAGTCTGCCGCATTGGAGGACAGCTCCTCATAATGAGCTTTTACCGTACTCGGAACTTCTTCCTGCATCACAGCCAGATCATAGAGCTTATTTACCATAGCAATATCTATTTTCTGGGGACATGGAGCACAATGGCCGCAATAAGTACACTGTCCGAAATAGGCATGGCGGGGTGCCCCTGCCAGCACACTGGCGTAATCTTTCTCCTCCTCAGAGGCAGTTTCATAGGCAACTGCTTCAGCCACATGCTCCGGCGTATCATACCCCACCATAACACTTGCCACCGCGGGTCTTGTGAGTGCATAGTGCAGGCATTGCACCGGCGTAAGTGCAACCCCGAAGGGAGATGTCTCAGCGGAAAACAAACGGCCTCCGGCATAACCTTTCATTACTGTTATACCTACTCCTCTCTCCTCACAGATCCGGTAAAGCTCCTCTCTCTCCGGAGCGATTCCCCTCAGTGTCTCATCGTAATCCTCTGCAAAATATTCATTCATATCCTCTGTGGCCGGCATCAGATCAAAGGCAGGATTGATACTGAACAAAATCATCTCTATCTCACTGCACCGGGCCGCCATCTTTGCCACATCCGGATTATGAGTGCTCATTCCGATATGCCGGATCGTTCCCCGTTCTTTCAGCTTACGGGCATACTCTATAAACTCCCCTGTCATAATCCGGTCAAATTCAGCAGCCTCATCCACAAAATGTATCATTCCCAAATCTATGTAATCTGTCTGCAGGCGATCCAGAAGATCCTGAAAGGCTTCTTTGACTTTTGCCATATCACGGGTGCGCACATATTGGCCATCCTGCCACGTAGAGCCCAAATGTCCCTGTATGATCCACCGTTCCCGTCTTCCTTTCAGTGCTACTCCGATGTTGGTGCGCACCATAGGTTCCGACATCCAGCAGTCCAGAATATTAATTCCATTCGCCTCACAGCAGTCAATGACTTCCTCCACTTCCTCTGCATTGTGCCGCTCCAGCCACTCTGCTCCCAAACCGATTTCACTCACGCACAAGCCTGTATTACCCAATTGTCGATATCTCATTTTGATTTATCCTTTCGTATTATGCTGTTCCGCGCTTCCCTGTTGTTACGATATTATCCACACTCTTTATTGTTTTATCTTATAGTCTGCTTTGACAGCCAATCTATGATAATATCATAATTCTGAGGCTGGTGGGGAAATGTACAATTCGTGCAGTCCTTGATCCTCCCCCCGCTTTTCGCTTTCAAATATTTCGGTTTACCAGGACACTTCTCGGAAATATAAAAGGGACAATAGCAGAACAGACAGTTCATTTCTTCGATTCCGCTGTGGCACGGATAATATTTGCAGCTTTTATTGGCAAAAAATCTGTATGAATTCTCCACGTACTACACCTCTCAATTCTCTTCACAATCGGACGCCGGGATCATCTTTTTGCACGACTTCCCAAAATCAGTTACTTCATAAGTTATATTCAGTTTACCATCTGCGGCCATTTGAATGGCTGCGGCTTTCATAATTCCTACCCCGCAGTAGGTACTGATAATCTTTTCTATATTTTTTGCAGAAGTTGTTCTCTCCCCTTTATATTCCTGCTGAAGCTTTTTAGCCACTTCCTCGGAAGAAAAGGTACTATTTTTTGAAATAGCATATTCTAAAACTCTTGATTTAATCGGCAGTCTCATAAAATCTCCTTATCTACACATCTCTCAGATTAAACAATTCCGATGGTTTTGCCAGCACAATCAATATTCCTACAACAATGACAAAGGCCCCCAGAATCCCCAGAGTTGTCACCGAAAAAGAAATAATTCCCATCTTAGACATTACAATTCCTATGGGAATACTCCATATGGGGGTGGAAAATAAAATCGCCGATCCCCTGGTCGCTCCGCAGTAACTGTACGCCACATAAATTCCGTTGTACTGGATTGTCAGAAAAATAATAGACATAAACAAGAACAGTAAAATGATCGGTTCAGAAAAAATTACTGCAAAAATCTGCGTAATCCAGTTTACATGACCGGTTGCCGCACAGACGATAAGTGCGCACAGCAATTCTATAAGAGAACCGCCAATCATACGGTAGAGGGGGCATACAATAAGAGGATCTGACACATCAATGGCATGTGTGCTGATAATTGCTTCAATGGCATATCCGATCGGCGCCGCCGCCGTTATGATAAGGCCCAGATAGAAATGGCTGACCCCTTCGGGAGGGGCGATACTTGCAATAACCACACCGGCAACTGTAAGGATAATTCCAACAAAAACACGGATCCCCGTCTTTTCCTTCAAAAATATAGTTCCTAAAATAGCCGTTATTACAGGGGTTAGCCCAATGATGCAATTCCCATAAGTAGACCCGCAAAAGCTGATCCCTACGATGGAGCAGGCCGTTGCCACCGGTCCCCCAAGAATAGAAGCCCCTAATACGGTTCTCGAGGATTTCACCCTCCAGATTCTCAGATATTCTGCAAGGGGGATTCCCCGTATGGTATTAAAAATTATCATTAGGATCCCTCCGCAAAACTCGCAGAAAGATAGTATGACAAGAGTTAATACATAAGTGAAGACAATTACATTTGGAAAGGACTGGCTGATCCGCTCCGAAGCTGTCACATTGAAGTTTTGGAAAATCACCAATGACAAGGCAGAGATCCAGGCCAGACCCAGTCCCAGCATTGCTAACCTGACTTTTCTGTCTTCATAGATTTTTTTTGCTTTCGCATTCTCACTGAAAGTATCCATAAAAATACCTATCGCTTTCTATATATTTATGCCTTACGCTATGATAGCAGTCATAGACCCCGGCACCTGATTTTCTAATTAAATACCCCCTGTAATTTATAGATTGAACTGCCATTTCATTACAGGGGGCGGAGGATTACTCTAATGATGAATAAATAAAACTACATAAATAATGCTTCTCTGATTACCTCACCCACAGTGGGATGGGGAAATACCAGTTTTTGTAATTCAGCAAGCGGCTTTTTCGATGCAATCATCATCTCTGCACCGCAGATTATTTCTGAGGCGTAACTGCCGATCATATGGACACCAACCACTGTATTGTCCTCCAGATTCACGATTAACTTACAGATACCGTCGCCTCTTTCTACCTCTGCGAGATATCTCCCGGAATAGTTCATAGAAACGCTGATACTTCTTACCTTCATTCCTTTGGCAGCCGCACTTTCCTCAGTTTCTCCAACCCCTGCCACTTCCGGATCCGTATAGATAACCGATGGAATTCTGGAATAATCCATTGTATCTTCAATTCCAAGAATATGGTTTACCGCCACCTCTGCCTCTCTGTAGGCTGTATGAGCCAGCATGATTTTGCCATTGACATCTCCTACCGCATACACACCTTCCACGTTAGTTCTGAGATGTTCGTCGGTTACCACCGCGCTGCGGTTCATTTCAAGCCCCAGGTTTTCTAATCCCATATTTTCTGTATATGCCCGCCGGCCGATTGCACAGAGAACGGCATCTGCTTCGGCAATTTTTTCACTGCCTTTTTGTTCGTACAAAACACCTTGTTCGGTAACCCCGGTTACCTTACAGCCCAGCTTAAATTTGATGCCCTTCCTCTTATATGCTCTCAGCAAAATCTCTGAAATCTCAGCTTCTGTAGGTCCTGCAATTTTATCCAGCATCTCAATGATGGTCACCTCAACGCCAACCATAGCATAATAAGATGCCATTTCCAGGCCAATGACGCCGCCCCCTATCACCACGAGCTTTTCGGGAAGATTAGTTCTGCTGAGCGCCTCAGCATTTGTCATCACATAACCTGAAACGATTCCTTCTTTCAGTCCCGGTATCCCGGGAACCACCGGCACCGAGCCGCATGCCAATATTAATTTCTCTCCAACATATGTTTTGTCATCTGCCCGGACTATGAATCCGTCTGAGGTCTTTCCCTCCACATAACCCATGGCAGAAACAACAGTTACTTGATTGGCGTCCATAATCGCCTTCACACCCGCTACCAGTGAGCCAACCACCTGATTCTTACGCTGAATCACCTGTTCCTGATGAATCTCTACGTTATCTGCCGTAACGCCGAATCCTTTGCTGTTCAGCGCATGCTGATAAAGCTTGGCAGAATTCAGCATCGCTTTTGAAGGGATGCATCCCTCATTCAGACAGGTACCTCCCAGCGCCCGCTTTTCAATCAATACAACCGATTTTCCTGCCGCAGCAGCGCGCTCCGCCGCCAGATAACCGCCGGGACCGCCGCCTAATACAATAATATCTGCTTTCATCTTACATATCTCCATTCCTCTGTATCCCTCAGGGCACAAAACATTTCTATAGAAAGGTAATTATTTAAGAATCACCTTCTTAATGCCCATATAATCACATACAAGCTTTACAATGTCTGTATAATTGCCTTCTTTGATGACTACATGATGGTGCAGCCCTGCCTTAATCATCTGATCAATCACCCGGCTCGGCTTCTGTCCGTCAGCTCTCAGCTTAAGAACCAGTTTCTCGCCGCCGTCTACCCACTCTTCGTGGCTCACAGGCAGGGTCTCACCCTCTGCGATCAGAACCTGGTAATTTCCGGCGCTTCCCTGCATGTCACAGAAGGTAACCTTATCCATTGCTTTTAACGGAACTCCGATAAAGGCTCCCATCTCTCCGGATGGATTCGTGACAACTTTATCAATGCTGTCTGCCAGAGAAGCCGCGGAACTGCCCTCGTGACAAATCGTCATATAATCGGCTTCATCGTCAAAGGCTCCAATCTCACCAAGCGCGCATGTGCCGCCGTCGGAAGCAAGATTTAAAATATACTGGATCACAGCATGGGCAATATCCCCTTCTGTATCTACAATAATATCCTCATCAGCCAGCCAGGAAGCCGTCTGGTTCATCAGCCCGCCATAGTTTGGATAGCATTCCGCCGCAATGGCGTTAAGTCCGGTATCCTGTATCATTGCTTTTGTGGCCATATACACTTTTGCCATCCAAAGCATGCACGCATCGCTGCACTTAACCGTTCCTGTGCGATCCTTTAATTCTTCCAGAGTCTTTTTCGCCTCTGCATCGCAGATCTTCTCAGCGGCATCTGTAATTTCTTCCATTTCAAAGTGAATAATTGTGGGGCCTAAAGTAGTGGAAAACTCCCACTCCTCAATACTCATATCCTGAGGACCTGCAACTCTCCATGTCTGGCGGGGACCCACCAGAGCCAGACGCATAGATTTTACTTTATCAATAATCTGTCCGGCACGTGCCACATTTTTAATCTTTCTGATAAGGGCTTCATCGTCTGCAAGACCATATACATACTCGAAATGTATTCCGGGGTTCTTTAAGGCTGATCCAAAGTTCTGCACACAGCCAATAGAGAATGTTTCCGGATAAGGCACAGCCCAGAACACCACCGGAACCTTTAACTCGTGAATAAACAGATACTTGAGAGAGTCCGTAACCCAGGTCACATCCATAATGGCCACAGATTCGATCCCTGCTGCCTTAAACTGGTCGCAGACATTCAGTGCATCTGTGGAGTTCCATACGGAACGGTTGGCCACAACCACATCGATCCCTGCATCTGTCATTGCATTGGCCGCACTGTTAATCAACTCATCGTATCTCTGACCGCCGCTTTCTACGGGACTGCAAAGTCCTACTAAACCCATTTTTGCTTTGTTCATTTGATCATCTCCAATCATTAATAAAAAGTTTAAACCGGACCGCCGCACCAGGAAATCAGTGCAGCCTCGGTTCCTATATTTGTAATTTCATGAGGTTCCCCTTCTTCAATAAGAAGCAAATCCCCTTCCAATAATTCATAGCAGCATCCTGTCTCCGGGTTCCGCACAATTACGTGCCCTCTGCTGACGAAAAAAGTTTCATGGGAGATTGGATGCCCCGGATCCACTCCGCCTGTCTGTCCGGGCAGCAGTTCAGATGTCCCAAACCAGATTTTATCCGTTCTGCAGTAATCTCTCACTACTTCCGGTCCATCCAGGCTGACCTTAGCTGCAGTTTTTCTAATAATTTGCATAGCTCTCTCCAACCCCTTCTTATTTTGCTAACTCTTTTGCAACCTCGTCCTTTTCCCGGATAAAAATTCTAACCAGAATAACATTTGTGATCAAGGTCAGTACGGCACAGAATGCCAGGCCAATCCAGTAAGAATCTGTAAAGTCCTTCACAACGCCCACAATCTGCTGGAAGACAAACATACCTACCAGGAAAGACACACCCTGGATAATACCATTGGCGGGTCCGATCTTAGATGACTGCGTGGTATCAGAAAGAAGTGCAAACCCTATAGGATATACAACGTAAGCACAGAATCCTGTACATATCATACCAATCACAACAATAGAAACGATTCCGCCCTGGTTGCCGAAGATCATCAGTATATATCCGGCTACCATTCCGACTCCGCCGATAAGCATGGTTGGTCTTCTCTTGCCCATTTTGTCGGAAATTGCACCGAACAGCAGACTGGAAACAATACCTACCGCAGTAAATAAAGTAGAGGCTAATCCTGCATTGGAACTTGACATACCCAGCTCCACTAACATACTCGGTCCCCAGTAATTGGCAATTCCCAACCCGCCCAGTACACCTGTAACGGCAATACAATGTGCAATTGTGTTTTTGTTCATTGCCTTATCGTATTTATTGGATTCATCTGCCGCGGAAGAGGCTTCGTCTATATCCATAATCCCGGGATCCTTTAAGATCAGAATTAAAATCACAAGTACAACTACCACAAAGACAATTACCGATATATTTCCGCTTGAGATACCCAGACGTTCCAGCAGCAGTGAAAAAATATACAATGCACAGAAAGTGCCAATGCCGTCTGCTGCTGTCATTGCTCCTGTGGCAACTCCCATTTTATTCGTTCCATTGAACCAGTGTACTGCAAGCGTATATGCCGCATTATAGATACATGCATTTCCAAAACCGCTCACCAGTCTGGAGATAATAAGAACTGCATAAGATGGGGCAAAGAAGAACATTGCATGACCCACAACCATAATGCCGATGCCCAGCATAGTAAAGAATTTACATCCTCTCTTTTCAACCATTGCACCTACGATAAACAGACCAACGCCGCAGGCAAAGGAATAGGCGGTATTAATAATACTTAACTGGGAATAAGATATACTGTAGGTTTCCATAATGTAATCAGAAAGTGTTCCGTGGCAATACTGGAAAAACGGTGCGATAGAACCTGCGATCACACATAAAACTAACATAAACTATTGTTTTTTACTCGGGTTGACTAATTTTTCATTCATTTATTACACCCTCCATTCCGTTCAAAATCATTTTATCTAATAAGTAACCTTCTCCTTAGCTGCCTTATTGCCGCTGCTGTCTTTATAAAAGTGAGACAACTTTCTCAAGATTTTCCCGGAATGTGCCATCTGCAGCAAATTTTTTATCAAACAGTGCGCTGCCCATTGTAAATGTCCACGGATTCATCTTACGTACCGTCTCGATCCGCTCCGGAGAATCAATACTTCCTGCCATAATAACCGGCAACTTGGAATTCTTGATAAAGTCTGCAGAAAATACCTCCGGATCTCCTTCAGAGTAGCGATAACCTAACAGGTCAACACCAAAAACTCCCTTGTCTCTGTATTCCGCTTCCTGCTCCAGGCAGAAGGAAACTGAACCCTCGAGGACGCTGGGACTGCCGGAGACCTTTCCCACAAACGGACAGTATTTCAGATCCTGCTGTTTGATATACTCCAGTACACTGTCATAGAAGATTGTACCCGCAAGGTAATCAAAGCCGCACTCTACGGCCAGTTTTGCGCCGCGCATACATTCTTCCTCTGAATATGTAACAACCTCCAAAAATGTAGTTTTCCCGGCCTGCTTCATCAGCTGACACAACTCTCTCATCTGTGCAGGCGGCATGCCAACGTCCTTAAATCCCCAGTTTACCACAGGCAGATCCCTGCAGCTTTCAAATACCTCTTTTGCATTTGACACTGTAACATCATGATGTGTCAGCATAACAATTAATTTTTCAACCATTTTAATGATCTCCTTCTTCTATTATATATAGTTACATGGTCTGGTCAAAGCATTCAGTCAAATCAGAAAACAGTTTGCGGTACATTTCGTATCCCTCCCCGTAAACCTCTTTGTTTTCCGGGTCAGGGTCAAAGACAGTTTTTATATCGATCATGCTGTCTACTGCACCATCTATGCTGTCAAATATACCCACTGCTTTCCCGGCCAGAATTGCCGCTCCCAGACATGCCGCTTCTTTTGATTTTGTAGTAAGTAACCGCTTGCCTGTAATATCAGATTTAATCTGGCTCCAGACAGCGCTCTTAGAGCCTCCCCCCAGGGACCGGATTTCGTTTACTTCAATTCCCATCTTAGAGAGGGTATCAATATTTCGCTGCAGAATATAGCCCACAGCCTCAAAAATAGCTCTTACAAAATGTGCTTTTGTGTGCTTCATGGTGAACCCGAACCACACCCCCTTGGCTTTGGCATTTACATCCGGCGCCAGGGATCCGGACAGATGAGGAAGCATCAGTAATCCCTCGGCTCCGGCAGGAACACTGTCTGCTTCTTTTCCCATTAAGTCATAGGCATCCTCTGTGGATATGGCTGCAACTGCCATCTCATCCTGGCAGAACTTATCTCTGAACCATCGAAGGGCCATTCCTCCTGTGGTAAAGGTATGCATCATATACATATCCGGTATAGCAAAATAATGCAAAGGCATCTTCCTGTTGGGGTCAAAAGTGGGTTCTACCACCGGTACACAGATCGCCAGCGCAGATCCAATGTTTTCAGAAAACATACCCGGGTGAACATTGCCCACGCCGATGGCGCCCGCCGCCTGGTCAAGGGCACCGGTGCATATGGTAATATCCTCTCCCAGCCCCAGTTCTGCCCGTATCTCAGGAAGCATTCTCCCCACAGCTTCGCCAGACTCACGTACAGGCGCCAGCTGTTCTTCTTTTATTCCGATAAACTCCAGCATTTCAGGCCAATATTTCTTTGTGGTAATATTCCAGTAAGCAGAGGAGCAGACTAAGGATCCCTCTGTGGCAAATACGCCGGTCATCCTATAGATAAAATAGTCTTCGATCAATAAATACTTATAGGTCTGCCGGAATATTTCCGGTTCATTTTTCTTAATCCATAAGATCTTTGCAGCCGGCCAGCAGGGCTCAAAGCTCACCTGTCCGGTTACCTGATAGCACGTATCATCCCCGAAACGCTCTGTCATTTCTTTTGCTTCATCAACTGCCCGGTTATCCATCCAGACAATAGCATTCCTTAACGGCCGGCCGTTTTTATCAATACAGATCATGGTTTCCCCCTGCGCAGATATTGCCAGCGCAACACTGTCCTGTGCACTTATGGGATATTGTGTTTTTAAATCAGCCAGGCCGTCGCAGAATGCCTTCCAATAAACCTCTGCGTCTTCTTCTACAAAATTTACTTTTGGAGTCATCAGACTATATTCCTGAGTGGATACAGCTAAAAGACCTCCTTTATTGTCAAATAGTGCAATTTTAAGAGCCGTCGTTCCCAGATCCAGACCAATCAATAACTTCATGTCTAACATTTACCTCCAAAATCACTTTTTTCCTCGAAGAAGCAGCTTGTTACTTCTTCTGCCGTAATAGAGCCGAAATACATCTGTATCGGTATCTCCCGCAATACGTTCACAACTTTTTCTTTTTCATAAGCCATACCAGTCAATTTTTTCTCTACCGCGCTTACGCTCTGCAGCGCCAGGAAATCGCCGTTGATCACACAATGTGCAATTCTGCCGTCTGCAATGTCCAGATTTACTTCTACCGTCCCTCCGGAAAAGCGTTTCCTGTTTTTATAATTGCACTTTGGCGATCGGCTGAAATTCCATTCCTTACTTCTATATTTTACATCGGCCAGCTTTTCAATCTCTCCCAGCTCCTGAGAATCCAGCTGCACTTGTTCGAACGCTCCGCCCCTGCTCCAGTAGTCGATGAGCAATTCCTTGACCCTCTGAATGTCAATGGGAGAGGATACATAGTCCTGAATGTTTGTAACCCTGCTGCGCACAGACTTTACACTTTTGGACTGAAATTTATCCGGTGAAACATGGAGAACTCCGCTCAGAAGCTCCAAATCAGAAGCAATCAAAAGAGTACCGTGCTGCAGCAGCCGATTCTTTGACAAAGTCTGGGCGCTGCCCGAAATCTTCTTTCCATCCAGCAGCAAATCATTGCGTCCCTTCAGTTCAATCTCCAGGCCATACTCCCGAAAGGCCTCTATGACAGGCTCAAGCAGCTTTCCAAAATCCACACCTCTGCCTTCATTCCAATCCGTAATGTAGGAATAATTCAGGTTGCCCAGGTCATGGTAGACCGTCCCGCCGCCTGTGATTCTGCGTACAATATTCACCTTTAATTCTTCTGCCTTTGACAGATTGATTTCTTCATATGGATTCTGATGCAGACCCATGACTATGGTATTCTCATTCTGCCAAAGAATTAAATAATCGTCATCCCTGCAATTTTTTAAGACATATTCTTCAAATGCAAGGTTGTAATAAGGATCCACTTTCGCCGTCTCTAAATATTTCATCTATTCCCACTGCTTTCCAATACTTCGTTGACTGGTAATAACATCCTAGAATTCCATTGTCTCCATTAATTCTTTTACATAACTAAAGAATTTCGCCGCGTAAGCCCCGTCAATCATCCGGTGATCTGCCACAAGATTCAAGTTCATCATGGGTCTGACGGTAATCTCGCCGTCAATTACCACAGGGGTATCTTTCATCTTCGTGACACCCAGAATTGCAGCCTCCGGCTGGTTAATTATGGGGGAAAAGCTCTCTATCCCCATCATCCCCAGGTTTGTAATGGTAAAGGTACCTCCTGTGATATCATCCATAGTGATTTGATTCTTCTTGGTTCTGAAAACAGAATCGTTGGTTTCCTTCGCAATTGTATAAATATCCTTATTCGCTACGTCCTTGATATTCGGAACCATCAGTCCCTCTTCCAGGGCCACTGCCAGACCAATATTCACCTGGTCGTGTATAATGATTTCATTATCCTGAAAACTGGAATTAAACAATTCGTATTCGGTAATGGCCTTTGCACAGACCTTCATCAATATATGATTCAGGGTGACTTTCAGGCTTTTGTCCTCATTATCCTTATTTAACTTTTTCAGCATAGACAGCGTATGCGTCATATCTACGCTCAGAGTAAAGGCAACACGGGGAGATACGTTCCAGCTTTCGCTCATTCTCTCTGCTATGATTTTTCTCATACCTGACACTTTTATCTTTTTTTCCATTCTGCCTCACCTTTTCTATCATGCCCTTCCTTCTGTCAGGATACCTTTATCCCGACAGCTCCAAAGGGCGTATCTGCTTATTGCTGTGTAATTTTGTCCAGAAGGTCTTCTACTGTTGTCACCGTTGTGATTCCAAGTTCCTGAATCTCTTTTGTAACGTCAGAAGGAACATCATCATCCTCATTTAAAAAGCTCTGGAGTACACCGCCGAAGAAGAATCTGTATTTCCGGCCTCTCTCGGCCGCCAGTTTTACTATCAGTTTTGCGTAAGGCAATGCCTGTCCGTTGTGGAGGCTGACACATATATCTGTAATGTTGTTCTCATCTGCCAGATCCAGCACATCAATTGCCTCCAGCTGGTTTCCGCCGTCAATCACATCCGCGCCAAACTCCTTCATAACTCCCACCAGTACCGCGGCGCCTGCAAAATGTACATCCGCGGATGCAACACAGATTCTGTGATCCTTGAGAAGCGCAGGATATTTGGTATCTTTCAGAAGATTAATCTGATTGGCCAGTTCATTCTGGGTTGCATTCCACAAAGCTGCGGGCATTAACGGTACGATGGTCTCATTGCCGTCCTCAACAATGGATGGATGGAACAATTTCTCCAGAGTAAACGGATCGATGGCTTTTAAAACAACCATAAGTTCAATGGGGTTTGTGATATCTACACCGGCCTCCGCAAGACCGTCCAGCATATAATGGAACATTCTGTCTGACAGCTCGATGGTCTGATCTCTCAGCTTTTCAATGGGATCCCAATTCATCAGAGGCTCCCAGTAATAGGCAACTTCCTGTGCTCTCTGACAAGCACCTGTCATATCCAGCATCTCCGGAACGGTAGGAATCGCTACCTTTTCTGTAATGGGTACTGATAGGAATGAACATCCCGTCTTAAAATGCTTTTCCGCGAGAATCAGAAGCAGGACTTCCGGAATCTGAAAACCGTAATTTGCCTGAACGTGGTGATCCCAGTGACTGATCGTATCCGGATAAATAAAGCCGATTCCCGGCTGATCCTCTTTGCTGAAGACTTCACTTGCGGCAAGCCACAGAGCTGTCTTGTGCATAATGTTCTGGGTAAAGTTTCCGAAACTATAGGAGTACCTGGCGCCGCAGAGGTCGCATACAATGTATCGATCCATTCTAGCCCATGCAAGTGAGGTGGCGAGGTCATTAAAGTAGGCTCCATACGAGTCGTCGGACTGTCCGTTTACAATGATTTTGTCATCGTATCTCGAAGCCACGATTCCAAGTGCTTTCACATTCTCAGTCATGTTCCAGACCTCGTCCGGGCAGCCCGGGGCAACCTGTACATAGGTGCTGAACAAGCCGGTCCACTGAGACCCAGCCTGGACGGAATTGATTGTAGTTTCCACAGCGTTAGGCCAGCCCAGATGATTATCGGCAAATATAGGTGAAACGCTGGAAGCCATAGTAATTGCTTCCCAATCCTCCGGCTCATTCAGCATAAATCCCAGGGAGATGGGCAGCCCTTCTCTCTTGTCCTTGGGAACTCCGGTAATATTCTGGGGGAGCTGATGTGCCATACTGATATTCAGGCCGGTCTCTTCATTAAACTTCTCAGCCTCTTTCATTGCCGCAACCTGCTCTTCCACACTTGAGAGTCCCGTGTTTATCTTCCAGCACATTTCTCCTTTTTCCTTCAGCTTCATACGGTAGTCCACTGGCTTCATACCGTATTTCTTCTCAAAAGGAATTGTCTTTATCTTTAGATTTTTTCCAATCTCATATCCTTCCTGCCAGACTTTCTTCCAGTCCGGAATATTTTCAGGAATTAAGCTTGCTATATAATCTCTGTTCGCTTTATTTAATAGTTTCCCCATAGATCTCTCTCCATTAAGGATTTCCGAGTATGTTACAGATACGCAGAAATGTCCTCATTCTCATCTTCAGCTACAATAAGCACCGGTGTCTGGCATGCAATTTTGGTTCCTTCTTCTACAAGAAGTTTTCTTACAACCCCGTCCATATCAGATTCTGCCTGATTTGTAATCTTATCTGTGGAAACTTCATATAAAGCGTCTCCCTCAGAAACTGTGTCTCCCTCTTTTACGAGATACTTTTCTACAGTTCCTTCTTTCATTGTTGCTCCCATTCTTGGAAGCTTAAATACCTTTACCATTTTTATCCTCCTAAAATAATCTTTTAAAACGTGACCTTTTCCCTGCTTACTCCATTACTTTCTTAACAGCGGTAACAATATCATTCTTCTGCGGGAAATAATAATCTTCAAGACTTACGGTATAAGGACAAGGAATATTCAGAGCGCCCACGCGTACAATTCCCTTATCCAGGGTCTCGAACATATCTTCCGCTACATTTGCAGCCAATTCTCCGGACCATGCACCTCTTTTCACCTCTTCGGTAACGATGACGAGCTTTCTGGTCTTAGCGATTGATTTGTAAACAAGTTCTTTATCAAATGGATATAAGGTTCTCGGGTCAATAACCTCTGCACTGATTCCCTCTTTCTCCAGTTCCTCTGCCGCTTCCAGAGCTTTCAGCACACACAGTCCGGTGGCAACTAAGGTAACATCACTGCCGGGTTTCTTAATGTCCGCGCTTCCAAGGGGAATCGGGGAGTATACATCCTTATCTACCACATCACCCTTTGTCTGGTATAACATCTGATGCTCGAATACCATGACCGGGTTGTCATCTTCAATGGCGGTCAGCAGCAGGCCGTACACATCCTGCGGGGTTGAAGGATATACAACCTTCAGTCCGGGAACATGTACCAGCATAGCTTCCAGAGACTGGGAATGCTGTGCGGCACACTGCATTCCGCCGCCGCTGGTAAGTCTCAGAGTCATAGGAACGTTCATTCCCCCTCCGTACATATATCTGAATTTTGCAGTCTGGTTCATAATCTGATCCATACAGCATCCCATAAAGTCGTTGTACATCAGCTCAGCTACCGGACGCATTCCGGTAAGCGCAGCCCCTGCGGAAAGGCCAACAATCATCTGCTCAGCCACGGGTGTATCACGAACCCTCTCTTTTCCAAACTGCTTGTATAATCCTCTGGTAGCGCCCATAGAACCGTCTACAAAACCAACGTCCTCACCAATACAGAAAACCGTAGGATCCTTCTCCATCTCAAAACGGATTGCGTCAGCTACCGCTTCTGAAAAATACATATTTCTCATTATCTCGCCTCCTCTACAATATCTGTGTACACGTCTTCAAGTGCTGATTCTTTTGCCGGGAATGAACTTTCGGCGGCAAACTTCACTGCTTCTTTTACCATGCCCTTTACTTTTTCCTGAACTGCCTTAAGATCTTCATCTGTAGCCACACCATTATCTTTTAAATACTCTTCAAATCTTGGAATCGGGTCATGATCCGGCTGTTTCCAGAGTTTCACTTCCTCAGGATTGCGGTAGTTCTCTGGTTCACCCTCAAAATGGCCTCTCCAGCGGTACGTTTTGCACTCAATATAGGTTGGTCCATAACCGTTTCTTGCACGGTCAATTGCTCTCTTGGCAGCATCACAGACAGCTAAAATATCGTTTCCGTCTACCACTTCGCTTGGCATTGCGTATCCGGCTGCACGGTCTGCTGTGTTCTCGTTTGCCATGCCGTTTGTTATCCGGCAGGATACTGCGTAAAGGTTGTTCTCATTTACGAACACAACCGGAAGATTCCAGAGTGTGGCAATATTCATGGCCTCATGGAAGGAGCCTTCTGCTGTTGACCCGTCTCCATGGAAACAAATACAAACTTTATCTGTTTTCAGCATCATAGATGAGAATGCTGCTCCGGTAGCCAGGGTAAAGCCGCCCCCTACAATACCGTTTGCTCCAAGGATTCCCAGTTCCGTATCTGCAATGTGCATGGAACCGCCCTTTCCTTTGCAATATCCGGTTTCTTTTCCCCACAGCTCGGCCATCATTTTATTCATATCAGCGCCTTTTGCGATAATATGGCCATGTCCTCTGTGGGTGCTTGTGATGTAGTCGCCGTCAACGAGATTTGCACATACACCGGTTGCAATTGCTTCCTCCCCGATGTACAGATGTACAAACCCAAGCACATCTCCTTCTGCAAAGCTCTTCGCTGTCTGGAATTCAAACTGGCGAATCTTCTGCATGGTTTCATACATTTCCAGTAACTTTTTGTGTGATAAATTCATGTTCTTCCTCCTTAAATTTTTATTTTAAAAAAGCCAAAAAGCCTTCTTTAAGCATTAGCAAATATTTTTCCGCCTACCAGTACTTTGATCTGTGTCTCCAAATACTTTCCGTAGTCGCTGTCTTCCTCACTTATCACGGTCCCATCTTCTTTCACGATGAGTTCTTTATACATAATCCTGTCATCATCAAGATACATATTCCGACATTCATACCTGATATAAGAGATTTCCAAATTTTGTTCCCGAATCAGCCTTACTGCATACTCTTTTGTGACATCAACGCCCTTTTGCAGGGCATCCTCCAGCTCATCAAACTCAAACCGTTCATTCACGGCATGTACTAAGTATCCTCCTCTGTCTTCCCCCAGACGGATTACTGCCTCTATCTCTACACTCACACCGGAGGTTGCTGCTCCCACCGCATTTGCCACTTCATAGTGCTCTGGAACCACTAAGTTGAAATTATATTTTTTCTGAGCAATTCGATACCAGGATTCCGCAGGCGCACCAATGGCACTGATGGGGAATTTAATCCTTCGGAACCTTTTCAAATTGTTGTAGATTTTATCTACAATAGCGTCTCTTACCTGTTCCACATATTCATCTGTTGTCGTTTCCGCAAGTGCAGCCTGTTCCCGAATCGCCTCAACTGCATTCACCCTGTCCCACGCAACAAACTCGCCCGTATAGTGAAGCACGTCTGTGGGGGTTACATTATGTTTTCCGCCCCGGCAGGATGGAAGCAGCCGTTCCGGGCCAATCTCAATCTTCCCGTCATCTATTTTTACCGCGCTGTCTCCGCCAAGGCCGTATGTATATAGCTGGGCTGATCTGATACGTATCTGCCAGTCCCCGACTACCGCGCCGTCTTTGGAAAGCTCCACTCTTTTATTTCGAACAATCCCAATGTCCGTGGTGGTTCCCCCCATATCAGCCACAACCGCATTCTTTATTCCTGTAAGATTTATTGCCCCGATGATGCTTGCCGCCGGTCCGGATAAAACAGTATCAATGGGGGTGTTGCGGATGGCATCGATTTTGGCAATCGTACCGTCACCTTTTACCACAAATACAGGTGCGCCGATCTTCTGTTCATCCAGAATTGTTTTAATTGCTTTCACAAAATTATCAATAATCGGCAGAAGTCCCGCATTCACAACTGCCGTGTTTGTCCTCTCCAGATATCCTAGCTCTGAGACAAGTTCATGGCCGCACACCACCGGCAAATCACAGATACTTTTAATTACTGCTTTTACTCTTTGCTCCAGAATCGGATTCCTCACACTCGCCTGGCCGGATACCGCAAACGACTCTACTCTTGGCAGCAATTTCTTAACCGCCCGTTTGACTTCCTCCTTGTCAATATCCCTTATAATCCGTCCTTTGATATTGACCTTGCCTTCCACAGCGATGCACTCATTGGTGGCTAATTTCCCTACCGGTACTCCGCCAATCATCAGAAGTCCTATCCGACCAATTTTGCCCTCAACTGTCGCGTTCGTAGCTAAGGTTGTAGACAAAACCACTTTTTCAATTTTACTGATATCTGACTTTGATAATCCCAGGCTCACGATGCTGTTTCTGATTCCTATCTCCAGCTGCTCGTGAGTGGTAATTGCTTTCGCCTTTCGCTTAATGCAATCAGCCCCCTGTATCTCTGTGTCTAATAAAACCGCATCTGTGTACGTTCCCCCTGTGTCAATTCCAACTACATATGACATCCTGCTACCCTCCAGACTTATTAAATTTTCCCGATCATCTTCTTTCGGCGGCATTAACGTTTTATATTGCTTTATGTATTAAGTTATGTCTTGCCGTAAGTTTTATTATAAAGTAGATTTTATCTCATTCTTCCTTTTCTGTCAATATTTTTTTTAAAGTTTAATTTAAGTTTTTATTTGGAAAATGCTGTATTTTTTGATAATTTTTTTAACACATCACACAGACAACGCCCTTACCTGGAGATAACTTGCATCTCTCCGGATTGAATTGACTATTACGGATTTCATGGCAAAAAAAGAGCCGGAATCCGTATTCCGACGTCTCTTTTTTCCATATACCTGTTTGCACACTTTATTATTGTATTTTACTCAAAACTATGAACCATCTGAAGTAGCCTTGTTATGTCTTGACAATTTGTGTTATTCCGTTTATGATAAGTCTTGTCATAAGTATTTTCTATGGCTTATAAATGGAGGATAAAATGAATACACCTATTAGAACAACAATGCTGTTAAAACAGCAGAATAAAGAACTGGTCGTTTCTGCATTCCGGGAAATCGGCCAGGGAACCCGCAACGAAATAGCGCAGCTCACAGGCTTAAGCATTTCAACCTGCGGAAATATCATCCGGGAGTTAGTGGAATCGGGTGAACTCTCGCAAGGGGATATGGCTCCGTCCCAGGGCGGCCGCCCGTCAAAAATATATATTTACAATGCCAATACTTCTCTGGCTTTGGCTATATCCCTTGTGGCAAACGGTGAATTTAATCAAATTGAATTGGCTACGGTGAATCTCCAGGGCACTGTTCTGGTGAGAGAGTCTTATATAAAGTCTCTGCATCAGCTTTCCTTTGAATTTTTGGACTCTTTAATCGCTGAACAATTTGAAAAAACGCCTAGAATCAAGGTAATCGGAATCGGGATCCCCGGCATGGTAGTTCACGGAGAAGTTTTATACTGTGATATAGAAGAGCTGGAGCATCTGAACTTAAGAGATTTATTACAGACAAAATACCATGTGAAAGTATTTATTGACAATGAAATGCATTTTAAAACCTTTGGTTATTTTCAGGCTCATTCGAATTTTGGTCTGAAAAACTATGCCTTGCTAAATGTGCCTGAACATTACATTTATGGTGCCGGTTTTATGGTAAACGGTCATCTTATTCGGGGAAACGCAAACTTTTCCGGGGAAATTAACTTTCTGCCTTACGTGTCCTCAAGAAAAGAACTGATTGAACAGTGTGACAGTGACAGCACTTTTGTGGAGCTGATTTCAAAAGTCATTATTACCATTATTACCATTACGGATCCCCTCTATATCATCCTTTGCGGCTTTCGGTTTACCGATGAACTGGTTCTGCAGATTCAGGAAAATGTGAATAAGGTACTGCCGCCCCAGTTACTGCCCCATTTTCATTTGCAGCAGGATATTTCGGATGAATATTTGACAGGAATCATCAGTGTTATTACCAATCTTTTAACCGACAAAGAACCGTACTCACAGCCATAGTCCCTCACCTATCTATTAATCTGTAACGTCCCTGTCCGGCAGCCTTTTACGTCCTCAGAGGCTGCCCTGCCCCTCTGACAAATCTCCCAGCAGTTCCCGCAGAAGATTTTCCTGGTATGCCGCTTTTTTTGTCTTTTTTAAACGCGAAGCTGTCTGAGCCAGACCCGGATTCTGAATGGTATTTAGCTGTGACATAAGTCTGTCAATAAGCTGCTTCCCCTCTGTTGCTCCGCGTCTGCTTTATCTGCCCTGGCTTTATCAAGCTTCCGGCCTGCGAAATCCAAAGATCATACCCGATCCTGCGCCCGTCCAGGAGCACAAAGCCCCAGAAATCCATCGCCTTCCCCCAGATACTCTCCCATATATCTGGAAACCCAGGCGCGCTGGCTCTTCAGATACAGGGAATCCGGATCCTCGTTGTTCTCCCAGTACAAAGCTGGACTGTTCGCCAGCTGCCCGTATACACGGAGCATAGAAAGCCGCTCTATAAACTGCAGCACACCCACAAAATCAATCTGCTCTGACAAAAGAAACTGCTCTTGTTCCTCTTTGTCCTCCAGACATATCAGAAGTACACATAAAATACAGTAATCCCGTATTTCCTGGAACTCCTGAATTCATATTTGCCTGGACAAATTCATGCAGATACTTGATAAACTTATCCTTATGTACAATAAATTCCACGGATTTCAGAAGACGATCGGTCCGCCCAGAGTAGAAGTCTCTCAGATAATCCTGATAGTTCTGGTTCGGCCTCTTAAAATCCTCCTGAACATTCCTCCACCACTCATTGAGTTCCTTCAGGCTGCACTGCTTCATGTCCTCCGCCTCATCAAGCCCTCTCTCCAGACGCACAAACAGATTTGTGGACAAATTCCCTGACTCCAAAAACAGATTTTCCAGGCGCACCGTCATCCTTTCTATCTCCACCGCATATTCCGACATAGTATAGCGGTACTGTTTGTTTTTTAATCCGCAATCGTATACACCCTTGCAGGATCCTGAATAGGAGTGAGGTTCTTCCATTTTACAAGCGCCTCCAAATCAATCTTTAACTGCTCAATTGTATAAGAAACAAACTCCGGTTCCTCAATGGCTTCCAGATATTTCATTGCATCACCTGATCTTTCTGTGGATGGAAAAAGGCTTGAGGCGCATCATTAGTTTGGTATGCTTTTTATTCTACCATTATATTATTTTTTCTCCATATGAAGATTTCATTATTTTACATATCATTGGTTCTTTTCCTTCAACCCTTTCCCTGCTTCTGGAATCTTAGCTGCTTCTGGCCGCAAAACGGGCCAGTCCGCACAAGGCAGACTGGCCCTTCCTCGGCAAGCAACAGGAAGCTCGATTTGCGCAACAAACACAAGGCTTACCATATGCGCTGGGCAAATATGTCAAAATTAATCTGCCATTCACCGTCATCCTTTACCATCACATCCTGCCAATGAAAATTATTATTCTCGATTTTGGCAAACACCCATTTTCGTCTTTCATTCTCAATGTTCGTAAGGACTATGATATCGTCTTGTTTTCTCGCTTCAAAGCGCATAATTTTCCCTGTATAACAATACGCAATATCCCAAGCATACGTCCCGGGGTTATAAACGCGGAGCGTCGTTCCGTATTCAAAATCGGGCAGGAGAATAACATCCTGAATTGCCATTCCGTCTAGAATCCATGAAAAATGCCACTCGCCTTTTATCGAATGAGAATTGCTATTATCAATGTAATCGATTTTCCAACTGCCGATAAGCTTCCCGAAATAGTTAAATTCCTCGGGCAGCTCCACGTTTTTACTTTCACTTGTTAACGCATTGAGAAGGTTTTGCATATATTAATTCCTCCGATACTATAATAATATCTGCTGCAAATTCCAGTTTGCCAAACGTATCTGTTCACCTTAGTCCTGCCCTCTGCTCAAGGCAAAGGTTTCACATAAATCTCCTTTTCCTTGTCGAGCATAAAACCGCAGGACAGAAGCAGACCGCAGGAAGCCTTATTCTCCGGCTCTGGCTGTACCACAATCCTTTTGGCATCTGGATGTAGGGCGATCCTGTCTGTTAAGTCATCCACAATCCTTTTGCCAAATCCTCTCCGGAGGCAATCGGATTCCCCAATCATATAGTCAATGCTGTAGGAACCGCCCATTGCTGTGTAGCCCTCCCAAGATTCATCGCTGTCTTCGCAGGCATAATACTGGCAAAAACCGATGGGTTTTCCTTCATGCTCCACAATAAAATGGTGTATCCAGCAAAACTCGCTGTCCTGCTTCTCAACCTCGCTGATCCAATCCAGTGGCTCGTGATACCACTTGGCAACGTGAGGTGTATACAGCCATTTCCTGAATATTCCTAAATCCGTCTGATCCATATGTCTTATCCTAAACATGTATCTGCCCTCCTAATTTAAATTATAGTTCTCGTCCTTATGATACATAAGAAAGGTATATCTATTGGAGCAAAATTATTTTTATTTTATGATTAAAACAACCGTTTCCCGTCTGAAATATCGATGCCAAGCCCTTTTGCTATGCCGGTCTGCTTATATGGGTTAATTTTTTCTGCAATGCCGTCATGGCGGAAAAGCGATCCTGTATTTTTAAACCAAAAGGTCACGCCCGCTTTGACACATTGCTCCCGGATCTGCAGCACCCACTCATAATCACACACACGCGCTTCCCGCCCAGTTTCGCCCCCCACAGTAACATGATCCACCCCATGAAGATAAGGAGTGAGATCGATTGCCTCCAAAAGCGGAGCGCAGGCGATGAACCTCCGCTTTATTGGATAAGATAAAAATAAGGGAAGCCGGTAATCGGCCAGCGCCTGATTTTCTACCGTGCAGCCAATGTTCACGTTGTCATAGCCTTCGCCCCAGTCGGCGGGAAGGGATACAGGGAAACGGTCGATCCGCTTTGTCAGAATCAAAAAATCAATGTCCGTCCGTTCCCGAATCATAGCCCACACCTCTCCCCGCCACTGGTCCGCCTCCGGCAGAAAAAAGTCGGTGGCAAAGCAGGTGGCAAGGATCTTATCCCCTTTGATGTTATATTCGCCTTTTTTATTTCTCCTGATGGGCCAGTCGAATTTATCTGTTTTTAGAATCGTATTCTGTCCACAGCGTTTTGCATACGGCCCATAAAAATAACAGTTTGTGCAGCCGTCACTTATTTTGTAACAGCCTGTCCACGGCTCCCAGTTCATAGGCGGCCTCCTTTATTCTGAGTAAAATAGCGGCGGCTTTTTTGCGAAAGCCGCCTTGTTCCATACATCTGATTACAGCGCATACTGCTTTACGAATTCGGCCGGGTACATCGTACGTTTGGCCACTTCCTCCGCCGACATGCCCTGAGCAAAAAAGCGTTTGATAACCGTAGTCATATCCTCTGCGATCTCCACAATATGTTTGTCCGGGTCATACACCCGAATGTCACGCTGTCCCCATGGATATTCCCTGATTTCGTGTACCCACTGCAGGCTGGGCAAGCGTTTTAGCTCAGCATATGCCTGCTCTAAATCCTCCACTTCAAAATACACCTGAAAGTTATGTGACTGTTCCTTTACACAATCAGCAGCAATACCAACAATATCAGCATACCCCTCCTGCAGAGAAAAGCCTTCAAAAGCTACATGCCCTCCAATATCCATGACTGCATTTTGATGAAGCACGTTTTCATAAAAGTTTTTAGAGGCGGAGATATCCCTGACCGCCAAAAGACAACCTTGATATTTCATGTTTTTATTCCTCCTATAAGGAAATTATAGGATAGACTTCCGTCCCGTCATAGTAAAAATCCGACATAGTTTCCAAATACTGTTGAGGAGTAACACCACTGATGGCCTTAAAGTCTTTATCAAAATGGGCCTGATCAAAATAGCCGGCCTGCTGCGACAGAGCAGCAAAAAAGCAGGGCGATGTCTGAATCTGCTTTAGCACATAATTAAAGCGGATTAAGCGTGCATAGTTTTTCATATTCATTCCGATTTGTGTGAGAAACAGGCGGTTTAAATGCCGCTCGCTGTAACCGGACTGCCGGGCTACCTCCTGCACTTGTGTCTGTCCGTGTCTATCCGAAATGTATGCAGCTGCAAACAGCAAAGCGTCCGAAACAACCTGCTTTTCCATGCGCTGGTATAATATTTTCTCACAGGAATTTACAAGCCCG
Source organism: Lactonifactor longoviformis DSM 17459 (assembly GCF_900129135.1). Lineage (GTDB taxonomy): Bacteria > Bacillota > Clostridia > Lachnospirales > Lachnospiraceae > Lactonifactor > Lactonifactor longoviformis. Next base: position 811 of record NZ_FQVI01000003.1, on the reverse strand, counting down.
GCTGTGGTTTCCGACACCACAAATGCCTGATGCAGTAATTTGCAAAGTTCATAGTCAATGTCTGCCAGGGAAAGGCGTTTATCCGCAAACTCAGCTTGGCTTTGACGTATCATCTGATACAAACCATATGGGGAAAACTGGATAAGCAGCAGGATATGATAGCGGTTTGGCTCTCTGCCCAGCGGGATAGGTGTCAGGGATGCGCCCCATAACTCAGCCTTAACCGCGTTTCCGTCGAACGCAAGGGACAGTGTTCCGCAAGCGTTGGGCATAAGCGTGTATTGAGGCAAGAACGTATCCTTCTCCGGAAACACGATGTTGTAATACTGAATATATTTTCTTAATCCAATGTGTGAAGGAAATATGTTGAATTGGTTATCTTTTTCAAGCATCATAGGTGGCCTCCTGCAGCTGCAGTTTCTACTTGTAATACTCATCTTATTTATCTCTGTATCTGAATATTCTTGTGCGATGAAATCGCACTTCCGGAAATCTGGAAATCAGATGTCCGGAAAGTGGAAATCATCTTATGCGAGATTACTCGCGTAATGTTTTGTCCAGTCCATATACCTCTCGCATGGAGATGTCATGCGCTGTATCGATGCTTGTGATGTTGATTCGGTAGCTGTCATGAACAATGCGATCAATGATTGCATCAGCAAGTGGACTTGCATCGCCACCAAGCTGGTCATACCATTCTTCGAAGCCATACTGAGAACAGAAAATCGTGGATGATTTCTTACGCCTCCGATGGAGCAATTCGAAGATATCCCTTTGTTCTGTATCTGTTGGCTTGAGTAAAAGCCATTCG